>JACKNH010000017.1 GCA_024234975.1 Gammaproteobacteria bacterium | reverse complement strand
CATTACTGATAAAGACCTACGAAAGCCTGGGCTGGACCGGCGCCGCGGAGCAGGCGCGTCAGAAAGCCGCCGCTGTCGATCCCGGCCGTTTCGCCGGTGAGGGCCCGTCAGAAAATCCCATCGCCTCTGCACGCGCGGCCATGGCCGACAAGGACTTTTCACGAGCGACCGGGATTCTGCGCAGCGCGTTGGCGGCGACGCCGCGCGATGCGAATCTTCTGGTTGAACTGGCCGATGCCACTGTGGCTACGAATGGCTTCAGCTTCAGTAGTGAAGCGAACCAGTTGTTGAGCGACGCACTGGCTTTGAATCCAAACCATCCCAAAGCACTCTGGCTGGCGGGCACCGCCGCTTATCGCGCCGGCGACCTGGATACGGCTGCGACGCATTGGCAACGTTTCCTGAAAGTAGTGCCACCGCAAAGCGAAGAAGCCCGGATCGTTGCGGGCAATCTGCGGGAGATTGGCGCGGCGGCACCTACCGCGATACCGACGTCGCAAACTGCGCCAACCACCGCAACGGCCACCGGCTCCCGGGTTGATGGCAGTGTCACACTGTCGGCGGAACTCATGCATCGCGCTGGCGCCGATGCGACCGTATTTGTGTTCGCAAGATCCGCGGATGGCATGCCGCTGCCGCTGGCGGTACGCAAATACCGCGTCGCCGATCTGCCCCTCACGTTCTCGCTGGATGACTCGATGGCCATGGCGGCAGGCCGCAATCTTTCATCGGCGGACACGGTCGTTATCGGTGCGCGAATCTCGACCAGCGGCAACGCGATTGCACAGCCGGGCGATCTCGAGGGTGTATCAGAACCCGTCGAAGTTGCTGCCGCCCACGATCTCAACATCGTCATCAATCGCGAGATTCAGTGATCATGGCTGCGGTGACCGAAACTGTTTCGCAAATGACGCAACAGCAGGATAAAAACGTCCGCGAAGGCCATCTGTCGCAATTTACCCTGCCGGTCATCGTGAAATTGCTACCGGTGATCGCATTGACGATCGCCATTGTCGTCTGCCTGTGGGGGATGCAGGTCAACCTGCAGAACTATATGACACCCGCCCAGGGCATGGGGTACGCCCTCGGAATCCTTGGTGGATCGATGATGCTCGCGTTATTGCTGTACCCACTACGCAAACGGTTCCGACGGCTGGCATGGATGGGAGCGACGGCCACCTGGTTCCGGATACATATGGTGCTCGGCATTCTCGGGCCGACGTTGATCCTGTTCCATTCCCAATTCACCTTTGGTTCGACCAACGCCGCCATGGCCCTGGCGGCGATGCTGATCGTGGCAGCCAGCGGCCTTGTGGGACGCTACCTTTACACGCGAATCCACTACGGTTTGTTCGGCGCGCGCGCGACGTTGCGGGAGCTTGAGCTGGACTCTGCCTACGCGCGCGAATACATGCTGCCGGCCATCGAAGCTGATGACGGATTGTGCGAGGCGCTACGGGCACTCGAGGACACTCCTGCACGCGCGCCGCATTCGGTTGCCGGCGCCATTGCATCGATGTTGCGGGTCCGCGCCGCGGTCAAGCATCTATCGCGCCAGGTGGATGTCGCGATCGACCGCTTCGCCCGTACCCAGCCCGCCGTGGATATCGGCATGATGCGCCGCCTGGCCCGTGCATATTTCGTGGCCATCACCCGCGCCAGCGGGCTGCAGCTTTTTGAACGCTTGTTCAGGGCCTGGCATTTCTGGCATCTGCCCTTGTTCATCATGCTTATCGTCACCGCCATTATTCACATCGTCGCCGTGCATATGTTCTGACGGGGAACGACGGATAAATGTTGCGAAAGGTCTTTGGCATAGTTATGGGATTGATGGTCTTGCATGCGGCACCCGCGGCCGGTCAGCAGATTCTGGAGCGCCTGGTGATGCCCGGCGATCTGACTGCGTCGCATGCGGATCTCGAAGCGACCTGTGAAAAATGTCATTTGCCATTCCAAAAGACTTCGCAGGCAACGTTATGCCTTCAATGCCATGAGGATATCGCAGCTGATATCGAAGGTGGCCTGGGATTCCACGGCAGACAAAAGTCCGCCTCGCAGGAGGAATGCCGCTCATGCCATACCGACCACAAGGGCCGCGATGCGAACATCGCCGTGCTGGATACACTGACCTTCGACCACGCCGTCACCGACTTCCCGCTGGAAGGCAGACATGTCGGACTGTCATGTACCGGGTGCCACAGCGACAGTGGCTTCAAGCTGGAGGAAACCGGCTGCGTCGCATGTCATGCGGATGAGGAACCGCATAATGGGCAGTTCGACAACACGTGCGGAGATTGCCACTCTCCGGCCGGCTGGAGCGAGGTGAGGTTCGATCATGCTGCCACTGACTTTCCACTGACGGGCAAACACACTGAAGCGGCATGTCGGGCATGTCACGTCGGTGAGCAATATACCGGCGTCAGCAGTGAGTGTGTTTCCTGCCACCTGGTCAGCGATATTCACGCAGGGCGTCTGGGCCGGGAATGCGCAGACTGCCATGCGCCCGAAGGCTGGGCCGAAGTTGTCTTTGACCATGGCAAGGCAACTGATTTCCCGCTTACCGGAAGGCACCAGAACATTGAGTGCACGGCCTGCCATCGGGATGGGCTGCCCGGATCGCCATTGGAACCGGAATGCGCAAGCTGTCATCGTGGCGACGATATTCACGCCGGCCTGAATGGCAACCAATGTCAGCAGTGCCACACCGCCGATACCTGGCGCAAAAGCCTGTTCGACCACGCGACCGATACTGATTTTCCATTGCGCGAAGGTCACGCCAGCCTTTCCTGCAACGCCTGCCATGTGGATAACGTCTACGAAGCGGAACTGGATGCCGCCTGTGTGAGTTGCCACCGAGGCGACGATGTACATGCCGGCAGCATGGGCGAAGCCTGCGCAGACTGCCACCAGGAATCCGGTTGGTCGAATGCGACCTTCGACCACGATACCGCAACCGATTTCCCGCTGACCGGCCGCCACGCCATGGCGAGTTGCCAGCAGTGCCATGCCAACGACACTGATCCGGCGCAGACACCAACTCAATGCAACAGCTGTCATGAAGCCGATGACGTTCACGACGGACTCACTGGCGACCAATGCCAACGCTGCCACAACAGCGAGGGCTGGTTGGTCGACGTCACCTTTGACCATGACCTGAGCGCCTTTCCGTTGATCGGATTGCATGCACTGGTTCCATGCGAACAATGCCATCTCGCAGGAACACTCGCCCGAGTCGACGCCGGCTGCGAGAACTGCCACGCCGATGAAAATCCGCATGGCGACAGTTTTGCCGGCGGTTGCGGGCAATGCCATACACCGAATGACTGGTCATTCTGGGACTTCGACCATGACACTCAGACAGACTATCCCCTGAGTGGACGCCACGCCGACATTCAGTGTGAAGCCTGCCATCAGGGCCCGTTGGTGCGTGCCACGCGTGGACTGCATACCTGTGCGGATTGCCATCGAGCCGACGACGTACACGAAGGTGCATTCGGTGCGTCGTGCGATCGATGCCATACAACGGATACATTCACCGGGGCGGTTCCGCAATGACGGTACTCCCGATCCGGAATTCCGCAGCGCTGATCGGCAAGAGCTGGTCGGCGGTGTTTGCACTTGGCCTGTTGATTGCGCTGATGCTCGCGGGCACGCATGCGCATGCCCAGGGCTTCGACCACGATACCACCGTGTTCCCGTTGCGTTCGTCGCACAGCAATGTGGAGTGTGAATCCTGCCATCAGAACGGGCTGTTCAAGGGCACGCCGACCCGCTGTGCGTCCTGCCACGTCAGCAGCCCGGGTCAGAGCGCGTCGCTTATGCCGGCGGATCACATCCCGGTTGTGGACAATTGCGACGACTGCCATACGCCCGAAACCTGGAACGTGGTGACGCGCGTTGATCACAACAGCGTCATCGGTAGCTGTGAATCGTGTCATGCAAGCGGAATGGCAACAGGCAAACCCGCCAATCACTTCCCCAGCCCTGACACCTGCGGCGATTGCCACGCCACCACTGCCTGGACCCCTGCGGAGTTTGACCATAGCGGAATCACTGACGGCTGCGTGACATGTCACTCGCCGCAGGGTGGCGCCACCGCGAAGTCGACCTCGCACATCAATACCAGCGACAGTTGCCAATCCTGCCATTCGACCAGTGGCTGGGAACCGGTCATCACGGTCGACCATCTCGAAGTCGTCGGCACGTGTATTTCCTGCCATGACAATGCGACGGCACGCGGCAGGGCTACCAACCATATATTGAGTGCCGATACCTGCGATGACTGCCATACGACCAACGCCTGGACGCCGGCGACGTTCTCACACGACGGCATTACCGATGGTTGCGCGGGATGCCATGCACCCAATCGCGGCGCGACGCCAAAGACACCTGACCATATCAACACCAGCGACAACTGCCAGGCGTGTCATACCACAACGGTCTGGTCACCAGTCACACGTGTGGACCACCTCGAAGTCGTGGGTGCGTGTGCCTCCTGCCACGACAACAACACGGCACAGGGCAAGACTGACGACCACATTCTGAGCGCGGACACCTGCGATAACTGCCATACGACCAACGCCTGGTCGCCGGCGACGTTCTCGCACGACGGCATTACCGATGGTTGTGTCAGCTGTCATGCGCCCAATCGCGGCGCGACACCGAAGACACCCGACCATATCAACAGCAGTGACAACTGTCAGGCGTGTCATACGACCACGGTCTGGTCACCAGCGACGGGTGTGGATCACCTCGAAGTCGTGGGTGCGTGTGCCTCCTGCCACGACAACAACACAGCGCAAGGCAAGACAGCCGATCATATTCAGAGCGTCGACACCTGCGATAGCTGCCATAGCACCAACGCCTGGTCCCCCACGACGTTCTCGCACGACGGCATCACCGACGGTTGCGTCAGCTGCCACGCGCCCAATCGCGGCGCGACGCCAAAGACACCTGACCATATCAATACCAGCGACAACTGCGAAGCGTGTCATACCACGACGGTCTGGTCACCCATCACGCGGGTCGACCATCTCGACGTGGTCGGGGCATGTGCGTCGTGCCACGATAACAACACGGCACAAGGCAAGACGCTCGACCACATTCAAAGCGTCGATACCTGCGATACCTGCCATTCAACCAACGCCTGGTCACCCACATCGTTCTCACACGACGGCATCGTCAGCGGCTGCAGCGGTTGTCATTCGCCCGGCGGGGGCGCCACCCCGAAGAGTTCCGAGCACATCAACAGCAGTGATAATTGTCAGGCGTGTCACGCCACGACGGTATGGTCGCCGGTGACGCAGGTCGACCACGTGGAAGTGGTCGGCACTTGTATTACCTGCCATGACAACAGCGACGGCACAGGGTAAGACCACGAATCACATTCCCAGCGCCGACACCTGCGACGATTGCCATAGCACGTCGGCCTGGACGCCAGCGCTGTTCGACCATACCGGGATTACTGACGGTTGCGCGACCTGCCACTCCCCGGGCGGCGGCGCCACCGCGCGCTCATCGGCCCATATCAATACCAGTGAATCCTGCGAAGCATGCCACACCACGACTGTGTGGGCCCCGGTCATCCGGGTTGACCACCTTGAAGTGGTGGGTGCGTGTTTCATCGTGCCATGACAACGCGACGGCACAGGGCAAGACAGCAGTCACATCCTGAGCGCTGACACCTGCGATGATTGCCATACGACCAGCGCCTGGTCCCCGGCGACGTTCTCGCACGATGGCATAACAGACGGTTGTGCCAGCTGCCATGCGCCCAATCGGGGCGCGACACCGAAGACACCCGACCATATCAATACCAGCGACAACTGCGAAGCGTGTCATACCACGACGGTCTGGTCACCGGTCACCGGCGTTGACCATCTGGAAGTGGTTGGAACCTGCGTGTCGTGTCACGACAACAATACGGCGCAAGGCAAGACCGGTGACCATATTCAAAGCGCCGACACCTGTGATAGCTGCCATACCACCACTGCCTGGTCTCCCGCCACGTTCTCGCACGACGGCATCGTCAGCGGTTGTAGCAGCTGCCACTCGATTGGCGGTGGCGCTACGCCCAAGAGTCCGGATCACATAAACACCAGTGATAACTGCGAGTCATGCCATACCACAACGGTATGGTCGCCCATCACGCGGGTTGATCACCTGGAAGTGGTCGGCACCTGTTTCTCATGTCACGATAACTCGACGGCGCCGGGCAAAACGCTGGATCATATCCAGAGCGCGGACACCTGCGATGACTGCCACGGCACTTCAGCCTGGACGCCGGCGCTGTTCGACCACAGCGGAATCGTCGATGGCTGCGCTACCTGCCATTCATCAGGCGGAGGCGCCACCGCGCGCTCACCGACCCATATCAATACCAGCGAGTCCTGCGAAGCGTGCCACAGTACCGGTGCCTGGGATCCGGTGATTCGTGTCGACCACCTGGAAGTCATCGGTACTTGTGTGTCGTGCCATGACAACTCAACAGCGCCGGGCAAGGCCACGAATCATATCCAGAGCGCGGATACCTGCGATGACTGCCACACGACCAACGCGTGGACGCCGGCGACGTTCTCGCATGACGGTATTGTCAACGGTTGCGTCAGCTGTCATGCGCCCAATCGCGGCGCGACGCCGAAGACACCTGATCACATCAATACCAGTGACAACTGCGAGGCGTGTCACACGACCACGGTATGGTCGCCGGCGTTCAGCGTCGACCATATTGAGGTCGTTGGGACCTGCTTCTCGTGTCACGACAACTCGACAGCGCCGGGCAAACCGACCAATCACTTTCAGAGTGCGGACACCTGTGACGATTGCCATACGACCAATGCGTGGTCGCCGGCGACATTCGATCATGGCGCGATCAGCGACAACTGCGTGCAGTGTCACTCGCCAACCGGTGGAGCGACACCGAAGACACCTACCCACATCAACACCAGTGATGTCTGCGAGGCCTGTCATATCAATACGACTTGGTCGCCCACGACTCGAGTGGATCACCTGGAGGTGGTCGGAACGTGCTTCTCGTGCCATGACAACTCTACCGTGCCGGGCAAGCCAATCGACCACATTCAGAGCGGCGACAACTGCGAGGATTGCCACTCCACCAATGCCTGGACGCCAGCGACGTTCGATCACGCCGGCATCGTCGACGGTTGCGTGACCTGCCATTCACCGACGGGCGGGGCAACGCCGAAGCATCCGACACATATCAATACGAGCGATGTCTGCGAATCGTGTCATACGACCACGGTCTGGGCGCCGGTGCTGCGCGTGGATCACCTGGAAGTGGTCGGGACCTGCTTCTCGTGTCATGACAACTCGACGGCGCCGGGCAAGCCGCTGGATCATTACCAGACATCCGACACCTGCGATGACTGCCATACGACCAATGCCTGGACGCCGGCGACATTCGACCACACGGGCATTGTCGATGGCTGCGCGACCTGTCACTCACCGACCGGTGGTGCGACACCGAAGTCCCCGACGCATATCAACTCCAGCGACAACTGCGAAGCCTGTCATACGCCCGCGGGCGCGTGGGATATCGTGCCGCAGGTGGATCACCTGGAGGTCGTGGGTACGTGCTTCTCCTGTCACGACAACTCGACAGCGCCGGGCAAACCGACCAATCACTTCCAGAGTGCGGATACCTGTGACGATTGCCATACGACCAATGCGTGGTCGCCGGCGACATTCGATCATGGCGCGATCAGCGACAACTGCGTGCAGTGTCACTCGCCGACCGGTGGTGCGACACCGAAGACACCTACCCACATCAACACCAGTGATGTCTGCGAGGCCTGTCATATCAATACGACGTGGTCACCGGTGCTGCGGGTCGACCACCTCGAAGTCGTCGGGACGTGCTTCTCGTGCCATGACAACTCGACGGCGCCGGGCAAGACGCTGGACCATATCCAGAGCGGTAACAACTGCGAGGATTGTCATACCACCAATGCCTGGATACCTGCGACGTTCGATCACGCCGGCATCGTCGACGGCTGCGTGACCTGCCATTCACCGACGGGCGGGGCGACGCCGAAGCATCCGACACATATCAATACGAGCGATGTCTGCGAAGCGTGCCATACGACCACGGTCTGGGCGCCGGTGTTGCGCGTGGATCACCTGGAAGTGGTCGGGACCTGCTTCTCGTGTCATGACAACTCGACGGCCCCGGGCAAGCCGCTGGATCATTACCAGACATCCGACACCTGTGATGACTGCCATACGACCAATGCCTGGACGCCGGCGACATTCGACCACACGGGCATTGTCGATGGCTGCGCGACCTGTCACTCACCGACCGGTGGTGCGACACCGAAGTCCCCGACGCATATCAACTCCAGCGACAACTGCGAAGCCTGTCATACGCCCGCGGGCGCGTGGGATATCGTGCCGCAGGTGGATCACCTGGAGGTCGTGGGTATCGTCACGACAACTCGACAGCGCCGGGCAAACCGACCAATCACTTCCAGAGTGCGGACACCTGTGACGATTGCCATACGACCAATGCATGGTCACCGGCGACATTCGATCATGGCGCGATCAGCGACAACTGCGTGCAGTGTCACTCGCCGACCGGCGGTGCGACACCGAAGACACCTACCCACATCAACACCAGTGATGTCTGCGAGGCCTGTCATATCAATACGACGTGGTCACCGGTGCTGCGGGTCGACCACCTCGAAGTCGTCGGGACGTGCTTCTCGTGCCATGACAACTCGACGGGACGTGCTTCAATCGTACCTGCGACGTTCATGACAATTCGACGGCGGGGCGACGCCGAAGCATCCGCAAGCTGCCATACGACCAATCACTTCCAGCGTGGAGCCTGGAAGTGGATACCTGTGACGACGCTGGATGCCATACGACCGAACTGTCACGACCAATGGACGCCGGCGACGTTCGATCATGGGGCATTCAGTCAACTGCGTGACCTGTCACTCACCGACCGGTGGTGCGACACCGAAGTCGCCGACGCCACATCAACTCCAGCGACAACTGCGAAGCCTGTGTGATATGCCCGCGGGCGCGTGGGATATCGTGCCGCAGGTGGATCACCTGGAGGTCAGGGTACGTGCTTCTCCTGTCACGACAACGCGACAGCGCCGGGCAAACCCACCAATCACTTCCAAAGCCCGGATACCTGTGACGATTGCCATACGACCAATGCATGGTCACCGGCGACATTTGATCATGGCGCGATCAGCGACAACTGCGTGCAGTGTCACTCGCCAACGGGCGGTGCGACGCCGAAGACACGACAACTCGACCGCGCCGTGGTCACCGGTGCTGCGGGTCGACCACCTCGAAGTCGTCGGGACGTGCTTCTCGTGCCATGACAATTCGACTGCGCCGGGCAAGCAGATCGACCACATTCAGAGTTCTGATACCTGTGACGACTGCCATACGACGAACGCGTGGACGCCAGCGACATTCGACCACACGGGTATCGTGAATGGTTGTGTGACCTGTCACTCGATCGGTCACGGGGCGACGCCAAAAACGCCCGACCACATTACAACGTCGGACAACTGTGAAGCCTGCCACTCCACACTGATTTGGGCGCCAGCGATTCTGGTTGATCACGATGAAGTTCAGGGAACCTGTATGAGCTGCCACAACGGCGATACTGCCCCGGGCAAGGGCAACGGACACTTCATCACAACGCAGGATTGCGATACCTGTCATACGGTAATCTCGTGGGTGCCGATAAATTTCACCCATTCGTCGGGTAATTATCCGGGTGACCACCGACGGAATCTGGGTTGTCAGGATTGCCATCAGACCAACGCTGAAACGATTCCCTGGCCATCTCCCGGACTGGCACCGTTCTGCGCGGGTTGTCACGAAAGCGATTTCAGGTCCGGGCCGCACCTGCATTACGAATCGAATGGCACGCGGTACACGATCCAGGAGATCCCGGATTGCACAGGTTCGTGCCACGTGTACGCGAGCCCGACGAACTCGACGATCACGGATTTCCGCAGCAATCAGCACCGGGTGAATGCGAGTGGCTTCTGATGGTTGAGGCCACGACTCAGCCGAGTCGCGTGCAGCATCTTCGCGCGGCGATACGCCTGGCCTGTGGCGTTACCTGCGGAACTTCATTGTTGTTGGCCGGCATGCAGTCGCCGGCAGCTGCTCAGGCGTGGGTCGTCAACCTGATGTCGGTGGCAGCCAGTCAGAAAGTCGAGCAGACGCTGGCCAACCCGGTGGCAGAAGATGCCGTGTTATATCAAACCGAATTCAGCCTTGACGGCAAAGCGTGGCGTCGCTACCGGCTGGGCATTTTCACCGACAAGGTCAGCGCGCAACGGGCGATAGCAATCGTTCAGGACACATATCCAGGCGCCTGGTTGGCGCCAGCGGACGAGGCCGACATGCGCGCGATTGCCGAGGCCACTGCAGTTGGTATGCCGGTCGGGACCGCCAGGGGCGCAACTGTGGAAGCCCCGGCGCAAGCCCATCTGATAGCAAGTGTCGATTCCCCGGGTGACGTGATCGTTACGGCGACCGAACAGGTGTTCGTGGGGCGCTTGATTCCGGTGGCAACCTCGCCCGCCGCGATCGAGCCAAGCCTGGGCTTGCCGCCTGTCGGACTCATCGAAGAGCAGATGGAAGAAGCGCGAGTGGCGATGGTCAACGAGGATTTCGGCCGCGCGATTGCCCTGTATACGAGAGTCACCGAGTACCCTGCGCATGCATCATCGGCCGATGCGTTGGAATTGCTGGGCCTGGCGCGCGAGCGAAACGGTCAGGTGGCGCAGGCTAAACGTGTCTACGAGCAGTATCTTGCGACCTATCCGGAAGGCGACGGCACTGAACGCGTCAGACAGCGCTTGCGCGGATTGATTACGGCGTCGATGGCAACATCGACTGCAAGGCGGCGCCAGGCAACTGACGTTCAGGCAAGGGAAGTGGCGCAAGGCGGACTGGAAAAGTCATTGAACGGTTCGCTCTCTCAGTTCTTCTGGTATGACGCCATTGATATCCAGGGTCGTCCGACTGAAGCAATCCGTACCGCCCTGGTCACCAATCTGGATCTCGCAGGCCGGCTGCGCAATGACAAGATTGATTTCCAGAGCCGGATTTCCGGTGGCTACATCTGGAACATGAAAGCCGGTAGCAGTTCCGATGATCGTCTCAGCTATGTCTACGTCGATCTGGCCAGCGCGGACCATTCCAAAGAGCTGCGGCTGGGACGCCAGTCGCGATATGGAGAAGGCGTATTCGGACGTTTCGACGGTATCCGTGGCAGCCTCGACATCAACGAAAAGTTTGGCGTCAACGCCGTTGCCGGCGCACCTGTCTATTCCAGCTACGACGGCTTCTCATCGGCATTCGCCAAGTACTTCTTCGGCACCAGTCTTGATTGGCGACCGTTCGGTGAGGCATGGGACTTCAATGTCTATTTCCTGGAACAACACGATCAAGGTGTTGTCGATCGGCGAGCTGTCGGCAGCGAGGTGCGCTATCAGCGTCAGCGCCGTTCACTGCATGCCCAGGTCGACTACGATATCTTCTACAACACCATCAATACCGTGTTGTTGCGTGGGAACTATTCGTTTGAATCCGGTACCAGCGTCAACTTGAATTTCGACTACCGCAAGGCGCCGATTCTTTCTGCCACCAATGCGTTGACCGGTCAGGGTTTCACCTCGCTGGAGGAAGCTTTGACCGTTTTCAATCCCGAGGAGATCCGGCAATTGGCGCTGGATCGGACCGCGTCATTGCGCACCGCCACCGTGGGTTTCTCCCACCGGTTCAATCCGCGACTGCAGTTGACCGGGGATGTCACGGTGTTCAAATACAGTGGTACGCCGGGGTCGGGCGGCGTTGATGCAACCGAGGGCACCGGCTACCAATACATGTTCTCCAGCCAGCTGATCGCCAGCAATGTACTGTTCGATAACGACACGGCGTCGGTAGGCCTGCGCTATTTCGACTATGAAAACGCGAACACGATTCTGGGCAATGCCTACATGGTGATTCCATTGGCCGCCAACTGGCGTTTCAATCCACGTGTTCTGGTTGGTTATCGGGAGTCGGTGCAGAATGTTGGCCAACTTCGTTTCCGACCATCCATGCGCACGAGCTACCGCTGGAAACGGGACGTACAGTTCGAACTGGAAGCGGGAGCTGACATGATGTGGCAGGATGTGCCGGTCATCGGCAAACAGCGTACCACCTTGATGTTCGCCTATCTGGGATACCGCTGGCAGTTCTATTGAAGCGATTGACGAATTCGGCGCGTGGAAATCGCAAGGCTTGGTATGCCGTCCGGAAACTCTGCTTTCTCCTCTCAGTCGGTAAAATTACCTGCAAATATCTGCGACGAGTTTGACTGAATCGGTCGAGCTTCAGCGGTAACGTCGCTGCCTGACTCAAGATGCAGTGACGGCCAGCCGTCTCGCGCTTTGGGGGATGATGGCCGGGCAGTCGCAGCATGGGTTGCGGAACTGCCGGTGAACGCACGCGAGTCCATGCAATTACAGGAGGGTAATGCATATGTCCGTCCCGTCACGATTCACCAGTACCGCCATCGGAGTTTTTCTGACAGTCACCAGTCTGCAAGCCGGCGCCGCTGCGAGTATCCGTGCATCAGGCTATGTCGATCTGGATGGTGATTTCATCCGCGAATACAATTCCCTGGAGCAGGAACCCGCTGTAAGCGGTGATCCATTCTTGCGCTCCATCGTGTCCGTGCATGAAACGCAGGCCAACGTGTTCGAATATTTTGCATCCTGTGATATCGGCGCGCTGGAGCTGAAGGTGTTTGGCACACTGAACAATTCAAGCGCGAACGCGCTTGCCAGCATCGAGTTGGGCATTCTGGATGCGAGGGCGACCCTGGAGGATGTCATCACCTTGGAGTCGTTGTCGCCGGATCCCTATGAAGTCACCCTGGAACTGCATGTTGACGGGCTGCTTGATATCGCCGGCGGCGGTGCCCGTGGGTCGGCATCACTGCATTTCGGTCCGGAGCCCGGTTTGGATAGCTCGGATTTTTCCAACTATCTGACCAGCGGCGTTATCAACGATACCCTTTCAGTCACCCGGACATTTACCGGTACGGTGATGGCCAGCCTGGGCGCAGCTCTGAATTTTCGTATCTACCAGATCGATGCGGGCGCCGTCATGACCGGCCAATTGAACAATACTGCGACGTTGCGCTTGATCCTGCCGGAGAACGTGACCGTGGCGGTATCTGAATCCGGGACTTTCAATCAAGTGATCACGCCGGTTCCGCTGCCGGCGGCAATGCCGCTGTTTGCTGTGGCGGCGCTTGGGGTATTCAGCAAGGCTCGCCGCAAGACCGGATGACAGGGAGGTGGTGTCGGCTGAGCGGTTTTCCCGCTCAGTCGGCCCTTTTGTCTGTCAGTCTGCCCATCTCTCACGGTCGCCGTGTCCGGGGAACGTTCTTCGCGTAATGAAGCGCCCTGCGCTGTCCTGGTTGTGCCATGCCGTCAGTGTCCGGGCATGCGCGTTATGACGGGGGATTTGATTGAAGCAGGCGGCGCGGCCGGTTCGGCAGGGGCCCGATTTATCGGGGGGGGGAGGGGGAGGATGTCGGTACCACCTACCGCCGGCCGCTCGCTTGAGTGCCAAGATAGGACCGCAATATTAAGCCGACCTTAAGCCTGCGAAATATTTTTCACGCTCAAGTATTGCGGGCGATGCCGGCTCGCAAGACATTGATTGATATAAGCCAAATCACCCAATGCAGCGGCTGGTATGCTGTGTCTCGTGTACCTGAAGGCCTGCTGCCAGGCGCTGGAGACCGGTAATGTTCGCGTTCCGCCAACTGTTTGATCCTCAGTCGTCCACTTACACGTATCTGCTGGCGGATGCCGACAGCAAGGACGCCATCCTGATAGATCCGGTTTTCGAGCAGGCTGCGCGCGACGCTGCCTTGGTCCGTGAGCTGGGGCTCACTTTGCGTTATTGCCTGGATACCCACGTACACGCTGACCACGTCACCGCGGCTTGGCTGCATCGTCATCAGGCAGGTGCGCAGATCGCCGTCGCCAAAGCGGGTGGCGCCGAAGGCGCTGACGTGGGTTTGACGGACGGTGACATCATCAGGTTCGGCGGACGATACGTGACGGCGCGTGCGACGCCAGGCCATACCAACGGTTGCATGACCTTTGTGCTGGATGACGAAAGTATGGCGTTCACCGGCGACTGCCTGTTGATTCGCGGCTGCGGCCGGACGGATTTCCAGCAAGGCAGCGCGCAGACCATGTTCCGCTCGATACACGACCAGATCTTTTCATTGCCCGATGATTGCCTGCTATATCCCGCACACGACTATCGCGGCCTGACGGTCACCAGCGTCACCGAAGAAAAGCAGTTCAATCCTCGTATCGGTGGCCAGCTATCGGAACAGGATTTCGTCGGCTACATGGATAACCTCGGGTTGCCGCATCCCAAGCAGATTGCAATTGCGCTGCCAGCCAACCTTCGCTGCGGTCGCCCTTCGCAGGGAGAGGGCGGGTTGACCCAGGCGTGGGGACCGGCGATACAGAATTTCGCCGGGATATGGGAGGTCGAACCTTACTGGGTCGAGGAACACCTGGCCGACGTCACCGTGGTCGATGTCAGGGAGCCCGACGAATTCAGTGGGCCGCTGGGGCACATTCCCGGCGCCATCCTGATTCCTTTGGGAGAACTGAATGCCAGAGCCGCTGAATTACCGGGCGACCGGCCGCTGGTCACTGTCTGCCGCGCGGGCGGCAGGTCGGCGCAGGCCACCAGCGTGCTGGCGAAACATGGTTATCAAAATCTGGCCAACCTGGCCGGCGGAATGTTGCGTTGGCTGGCCGAGAAGCGTCTGGCGGAAGGCGCCGCCGAGTAGCGCGACACCGCTTTACAGCTTTTACCGCTGCCTTATAATCGCGCGTCGCCCTGGCTATCGTTGTGTATGGAACTCATCAGTTTCGATGCGCTGCGCACTCTGAATTTTCCCCGACACGTCGTCCTGAAACCGGAATACTATCTCCGGCATCCGGTAGAACTACGCGCTGCCGACTGGATCCTGTATCCGGAATACTGGCAGCTCAACGCGCTTGTGTTTGGTCTGCACGCCAGGATATTTCCCAGTCTGGCGACGTACCTCATCGGTCACGACAAGGTGGCGATGACACGGGTGTTCGAAACCGTCGCCCCCGCGCATGTTCCGCTGACACTCATCCACGGCAATACGCAGATTTACGCGGACGAGATCTGGGCGAAGTTGCCAACTCCGTTCGTCGCCAAGATTCCGAAGGCGAGCATGGGCGAAGGCGTCTTTCTGATTGAAACCCGGTCCGATTGGCGCCGTTACTGCGAACGTACGGACGTTCTATACGCGCAGGAATACCTTCCAATTGATCGCGACCTGCGTCTGATCGTGATCGGCGAGAAGGTGGTCGGCGGATACTGGCGCCTGCAGTCCGCCAACGGCTTTCACAACAACATCGCGCGCGGCGGCGTCGCGGTCCCTGGGCCAATACCGCCAGCGGCGACAGCGCTGGTAGAAGGCGTGGCCGGAACGCTCGGCATCGACCACGCCGGGTTCGACGTCGCATTAGTGGATGGTCATCCCTATCTGCTGGAATTCAACCGGCTGTTCGGCAATCAGGGTTTGAATGAACTCGTCGGTGACATCACGCCGGGGATCTTGAACTACCTTGAGACGAAGCTGCAGGATTCCGATCCGCGACGACCGAAACGAGGCGGCGGCACGCGACGGGGCGGCCGACGCGGCAGATTATCGCGCGCTGCGTAAGTACCAACGGGGACTCTTCAATAATTGTCAGGTCGGTGGGGGTAGGCAGTGGCATGTATCTGGTCATGACTCGCCGTGAATCCATCCCTGGAGGCTCGGGCTCGGCATCCATGCCTCGCACGGTCCTGACCAGATACATTCCGCTGCCTGCCTCGGCGCTTGATGGGCTCCTTATGCATACGCTGCCCTTCAATACAGTCGGTGCGTGACAAAGATCCCCAGCGGGTGATGGCCGCGGGCAATGGAAATCATGAACAGGTAGGTGGCCAGGGCCAAGCCGAGAAAGATCAGCTTTGTCCGCAGTTGCTCGGCGAGTCGTAACGCAATCAAACCGAACAGGATGTAGAAAACGAGCAACAGCAGCTTCATCGCCAACCAGGGATGCGTCAGCGGGAACTGGGCGGTGATGTTCATCAGGGTGAGCCCGGCCAGCAGCAGCATGGAATCATTCAGGTAGGTCACGCCTTTGACGGCCGGGTGCCCGTACAGCGGATTGCCTGCGAGCATCAAGCCGCCGCGACCGACGAAAAACACGCCCGACAGCAGTACGCATGTGATGTGCAGCAATTTAATTGCCGCGTAGTGCTCTGCCATGACATCCACCCAGCTCGCAACGAGCCGAGAGGATAGCCGCCGCGATGCGCGACGTCCATCGTTTCAGCTTGCCAATCAAGTAGTTCCATGGATTGCCCCGGAGTCGAGGCTGACCTGCTTCCAGGCGAAAAGAGGCGGGCTGATACGTTCAGATTTCGCCCGACAAAGCCGAAAACGCCAGTAGGGGAATCTCAGGTACGGCGAATCCACATCATGTTCGGCAAAAGCGGCAACGACGACTGGAAAAGCAAATACGACGAACTGCGGCGGGAACTGTTGGAGCAGGAACGGCAGTGGGGCGAAGTCGAGGCGTTGCTGCAACGGGCTGTGACCCGGGTCTCGATTGCCGCAGCCGGCCAGGACGAACGCATGGAAGGCCCGTTGGATGGCATCCGTGGCGCCGTGAAGGGCAAGCTCAACCGTGTGCAACTCGAGCGCGGCCTGGCTGATCTGGCGGAGGTCGTCAAACGGTTGGAAGCCGAAGCCAGCGCGAAGCCAGGCGCTGCCGCGACCCGTGAAGGCGACACAGGTGCGACCACCGCATTGCTGCTGGAAACGCTGCGGCGCTTGCAGGTGGACGGCGATGATCGCGCTGCACTGACCGATCTCATCGATTACGTCACGCGTAACCCGGAGCGCGGCGAGGACATCTCACGTCGTGCCGGATCTTTCCTGAACAAATGCCTGACCCTTGAAGCCGCCAAGCCAGGCAAGCCGGTCGCTGACAACAAGGCGGATACCGCTGCTGATCGCTCGACACTTGCTTCGGTGTTGTCGCGGTTGGGCCTTTCGGCCCCTGCACGCACAAAGGTCATCGACGCCTGGTCGCCACCGCGCATTGATTCGCTGCTGGAAGAGTTGGCGACCCAACTCAAACCGTTGCTGACCGAGGTCGCGGCTGCTGCGCCTGGCGTTGCCCAACACGATTCTCCAGTGCCGACATCGGTGCCTGAATCCGCACCGACGATCGCACCGACGTTCGCACTGCGAGTTGATACTTCGGCACCGGCTGCCGCGGCGGACAGACTGTTACCACTGTTGGCAACCCTGGCACGCAGGATGAGTGCCATTGCCGGCATGGAGCGCGTAGGCGAAGAACTGCAGCAGCGTCTGCAGCAGCCCATTGGAGAGGCCGAGTGGCCCGTCATCATCGAATCGCTGGCCGATGCGATGTCGAACGTGGTGGCGACGATTCGCGCGCAGAAAGCTGAGTTGGAATCGTTCATCACCCAGGTCAGCCAGCAGTTGGGTGAGTTTGAGAAGTTCGTCGTTACCAATCAGCAGGATCTCGATTCCGCCCGTAGCGGCCGGCAGTTGCTGAGCAACCGCCTCGGGGATGAAATGCAGTCCATCCGCGCACGAATGGATGATGCTACCAATCTGGTTGACTTGAAGCGTTCAGTCGTCGCCAGCCTCAATAACATTGCTGACCAGATCACTTCGTTCCGAGACAACGAGGAATCCCGCATCAGCGCCGCCGAGGAACGCAATCATCAGCTGATCCGGCAGATGGACGAGCTGCGCTTCGAAGCCAGGCGACTGCGCGAACAGAATGAGGAACAGCGTGAACAGTTGATGCTGGATGCGCTGACCAAGGTGCATAGCCGCTACGCGTACGAAAAGCGCGTGGTGGAGGAGTTCAGTCGCTGGCAGCGCTACAAGCAGCCGTTGAGCTACGTGATCTGGGATATCGATCGCTTCAAATCGATCAATGACACCTATGGCCACAAGGTGGGCGACAAGCTGCTGAAGCTGGTGGCCAGGCTATTGGCGCGCAATACCCGCAAAAGCGATTTCCTGGCGCGACTGGGTGGCGAAGAATTCGTAATGTTGTTGCCCGGCACCAAGGCCGAAGACGCCGCCGTCATCGCCAACAAGCTGCGCCTGGTCATTGCCGATACGGATTTCCACTACAACAAGAATCCACGGACGATCACCTTGTCATGCGGTATCACCGAGTTCCGCGACGGCGATACGGTGGACGTGGTTTACCAGCGTGCCGACGCCGCGCTTTACCAGGCCAAGAACGCCGGCCGCAATCGCTGCGAGGCCGCGTGACTTCGGCGCGGCCTCAGTTCGTACCCGCCAGCGCGCGTACGGCGAAAAACAATACGGACGGCGCCAACAAGCAACCCAGCCCGGTATAAAACGTCGCGGTCATCGCGCCGTAAGGCACCAGCTTCGGGTCGGTGGCCGCAAGGCCGGCGGCAACGCCACTGGTGGTACCCATAAGACCGCCATAAACCATCGCCGAGCGCGGGTTGTCCAGGCCGATTCGCCGTGCGACCAGCGGCGTTCCCACCATCACCAGGATCGATTTCACCAGGCCCGCGGCGACACTCAACGCAATCATTTCCGAACTCGCGCCGATCGCCGCGCCGGTGATTGGCCCGACGATATAGGTGACCGCGCCGGCGCCTATGGTCGTGATGCTGACGGCGTCCCGGACCCCGAAAGCGACAGCAACCACGGCACCCATTACAAATGACACCAGTACACCGCAGACCAGCGCGATGGCGCCGGCCATGCCGGCTTTGCGCATTTCCGTGGCATTGACGCCGAAGGCGGTGGCGACAATCGCAAAATCCCGCAACATGCCGCCGCCCATCAAACCGATACCGGAGAGAATTTCCAGATCGGCAATACCTTTGCTGCCACCCGTCACCTTGCCACCCCACCATGCGGCGGCAAGCCCCAGAGCGATAGCGATGGCGCTGCCGTGGATGCGGCCCGCGGTCAATTTGCGTGAGAGGAAATAGGACAGCCACATCGTCAGACCGATCGCAAGGAAGGCCGTGATCAGCGCGTTATCTTTCAATACCGTGTAGACAGGCTCCATCGCCAATGCTTCAGCGCTTGCCGCTGGCGTCACGAGGGGCACCGCCCAACCGGCAAATCACGGGCACCAGCGCGAAGCAGACGACGACCGCAGCAGTGCCGGCGGCTATCGCGAGCGCGCCGGATTGAATCGCGGCAAAGATATTCTGTCGCGCGGCCATCGCAACCACGATGGGAATATACATCGCGCTCCAGAAGCGGATGCCTTCACCGGCCGGGCCGTTGACGAGGCTGCTCATGCGCGACGAACTGCAGCTGGCGACCAGTAGCAACATCGCGATGCCCACACCGCCGACATTGGCGTCGACACCCAACCAGCGGCCCAGATATTCGCCCACCGTAAGTCCGACGACCATACACACCGAAAGCAGTGCGACACCGTAGATCAACATGGGCGCAACCTTTTTATGGTGTGACGCAGGTAAAGCTGTCGGCCGAGTTGCTATCACCGCTGCCGTTGTATTGCGGGTAGCCGGGGAATTCGCACAAGGGGCGGGTGAATTTCGTGGCGTCCGTGGCCTGGTCAACCTTGCTCGCCACCAATGTGGACGGCGCCTTGCCGTTTTCCACCCAGTCCATCATCGCGTTCAAGGCCTCGATGTGATCCGCACCCGGGCCGCCCGCGCAATGATTCACGCCTGGCGCGATATACAAGCGGGCGTTATCGCGCAGCAAGCCGGCGCCGCCGGCTGCGCCGAGCTGTTGCCAGGTACGGATGGTGTCGTTATGCGACAGCATTGCATCATCAGCGCCATGCCAGATGATGATCTTGCCGTGCTTGTTCATGAACTGGACAAGGTCGGGTATCGCCGCGCTGAACTGGTAATTCCCTTCCAGCACCTGGGCAATTTCATTCAGATAGTCATCGGGCTTGAAATCTGCGGCAGACCAGTTGTGATCATTCAGCACAACGTTGCGCATATGGCCGACGCCGAACATCGGCACGATGGGCGCGCCGAAATTCAGATTGCCGGCGCCGAAGCCGGAATACAGGCGGGTGCCATCGGTGGTTTGAACGCCTTCCATGATCACCTTCATGGCTGTGAGCTGGGCCGGTGTCAGGCCGACCTCGGCGGGAATGTCGCGCGCGGGATCGAATTCGCAGGCATTGAGATTGGCGACGATGCCATCACGCGCACCGTCCAGCAGATCGCACTTGGCGACTGCCGCGGCATTGATGGCATTGAACTGATCGCGATTGGGCATCTGCAGTTCAGACATCGCGGTCCACATCGAGACCTGGCCGACGAGGTTGAACGTGGGCGCGGCAGCAACAACGCCGTCGAATTCGCTGCCGTATTTCGCCGCCGCATTCAATGCTCCGCGACCGCCGTTCGAGCAGCCTTCGTAGTAGGAATAGTCTGGCGCGGCGCCGTAGTAGGCTTCAGTTATCGCCTTGCCAAACCGGGTGGCGGTGAGGATGGCGCCGTGGGCATAGCGTTCGGTGACGCGTGGATTGTCGAACAATACCTCGCCGGTGGGATCACGATGACCACCATTGTTGGCGCCCTGCACCGCGCCGGATAGCAAGGCCGCGTCGCCCTTGCGCACCGGTTGCAGGATGCCATCGAAGCCGCCACCGCCGCGTTGCACGTAACGTCGCTGCCAGTTGTCGGGCATTCGAACTTCGATATCGTGCTCGGTGCCACGCTCGGTGCCGCTGACCTTGCAATAGGCCGGCAGGCCATCCGCCGCCGGCACAGCGGTCGCCGAGGTGACTGCCACGTTGTAATAGGTCTGGCCGGCAAACGATTCACAAGCACGGACCGGTGCGGTTGTCTGCACCTGCGCCGAAGCGGACAACGGCGCGCCGCCGACGGTCAGTGCGATGGGGCAGGCAATTGCCCGGATGATGATCGAGTGACGATTAGAGATTGAATGCGGCATCGGCAGGCTCCGTAAGTTTTCGGTGGGGCGTCGGTGTCAGGCGGAATCCATCCATGCGGCTCATTCCATGTGGCGCACCGGTCCCAGCAAGGTCATTTCGATGGGCGTGAATGTCGGCGGCTGAAAACTCGGTATCACCCACATGTGTAACTCGTTGGCGGCAATGGTGGCCTTGGTGACGTTGCTGTGCGGGCCGAACTCGAGAATGCCGGGGCCGGAGTCTTCGTGCACGATGTCGAAATACAGGTACTGACCGTCGATGTGGATATTTTCCAGCGGCGCCATGTTGGCGCCATCGTCACACGGGCCACACACCATGCCGCGAAGCTGACCGTTCAGCTGACGGAAGATGAAATACTGTTTGCCCGGCCCACTGCCGAACAACCACAGCCCGACGACGTCTTCAGGCTGCAACACTTTCGGCGGCGCGGGTGGATCGTAGGGACGCGCGGGAACGAAGCCACCTGGCGGTGCGGCGGGTATGGTCACAGCCGGGGACTGGTGGAACACAAGTTGCGCGGGATGTTCAGCGTTTGCGCCATCGACATAGTCGAGCAGTAACTGGCCGTCGGCAATACTGCCATCGACCGTGGCACGCGTGACGACGCCATTGCCGTTTTCGTGATGAAGCGTGAACCGTGCACCGGTTGCGGTGAGCCTGCCGTCATCGACGAAGGCGAGATTGTTCGGGTCGGTGCACGCCGTGCAATAGGTGCCGCTCACTACACCGTCGCGAACAACCAGCATCAGGATATGACGCTCACCTCCTGCGTCAGCCATCCAGCCGCCACGCAAATCATCCGCGACGTCTGCCAACACGCGCGGGGCAGTGAGCAGGGCGGTGACCGTCAGACCGAACGCAAGGCCGTGTCGCACCCGCGTGTTACTTCCTGTATCCATCGTCGGCCATTTCATCAGTCGTAGAAAGCCGGCGCCTGCTTCAAGCCAGCGTTGGTCGCCGGGTCATGCTGAATCCACATTTCTGCCCCGGTCTGCTTGAGGAACAGCTCGACGTGCTGACGCGTACGACGGGTCTGCGCCGCATCGGCGTCGAAGGTGGGAACGCGATCCAGCGTACGCTCTTCCGGGTAATGATAGAGATCGCCGCATAACAACAATGGGCCGAAGTTATCCAGCTGCAGGAACAGCATCTGGTGGCCGGGTGTGTGGCCGGGACCGAACTTGATGACGACGCTGCCATCGCCGAATACATCGTGATCCGCGCCAGGCAGTATCAGGCGTTTGGCGTGACGCAGTTTTTCGTAGGTTTCGCGCGTCTGGATACCGGCGACCTGGTCAGCGAACATGGCGTCGTACTCGGCTTCCTGCACAATCCAGGTGGCGCCGGCATATTCATTTGCATTGGCGGTGTGATCGGAGTGGTAGTGCGACATTGCCAGATAGTCGATATCGGCTGCGCTGTAGCCAATGGTGGCCAGTTGCGTGCGCAGACGCCGCGTGGCTTGCAGGATGTCGCTGGCGGTGGCGATGCTGCCGTCGTCGGCAATGGTGTCATCGGGTACCTGGCCGACGTCCCAGAGCAATGTTCCGCGCGGGTGCACGACGAGGTAGCACGGCGATACCATCGCACCGTCACCGGACCGCTCCTGTTCGGTCAGGCTGAACAGCTCGGCCTGCATTGGCACGATGGTGCCGCAGTCCATGATGTACAACTTTGGTCCGGCCCATGCGCCCGCGGCGAAAACGCATACCAACGTGGCTACCAGCCAGCGCGCTGCGGTCCACGCACGCACCCGCTTTGCTTTTAACGACTTCACCATTGTGTCCCCCCATAGTGCGCTTTCGCACCGAAACCACCATCAACGCGTCTGCGAAGCCGAATTAACCCCCCGGCCAAGGGCTTCGACTATAGCGGAATGCGCGCAACCGGCATATGCGAACGTGAACAGGTGCATCAATGGCATTGATGAGGGGCGATTGGGCGGGATTCCGGCTGCAGTCGACGCGATTGCGGCCGCTACCTGAAAGCGGGAGGAAGGTGCGGTGGCGGACGGATAACCGGTCGACACCGGGGCATGGACGCAGCGAGGTAATGATGCATATGAAAACGATGGTTCAACAGAGCGAGACCTCCCTGAAAGCCTCCCCGGCCTGGCGCCAGTTCATGCGTCGCGCGGGCGTCGCCGGATTCTGCTTCTTTCTGGCCAAAGGCCTGCTCTGGTTGGCCGCGCCCTATATCGTCTACTGGTGGATGCACTAGCCATCGCTCAAGCGCGGAAACCGCAGTGATTCCGCGCGCTGTGGTCATAGCCGACGCTACCGCCTGATCCTTGTCGAACGCAGTGGGTGGTTTCACCGCTGCATCGCATCAAACAGTTCTCTCCCGATACCGTTGCTGATGACGATGATCGTGGTCATGCCTGACCGCGACCGGCGTCGTTACCATGCGCGCTCAATTTCAGCCGCTGTCCGACCCACATCACGACAGGAGAGAACCAGATGACCGATGAAACAACCCCACTGGACCGCCGTTCCTTTCTCAATGGCGCGATTGGCATTGCGGCGGGGCTTGGTGGCGCGGGCCTGTTGTCGCACACAGTGCTGGCGCAGACCACGGCGGCCGGCAGTGACTGCGCACCGCCATTGGCGGCTGGTGGCAGCTTCAGCCCGATACGCGCGGAAATGGACGTCAATGACTGCGTCATCGAAGGCACCATACCGGCGGATTTGAACGGCGGTTTCTACGCCACCGGCCCCGACCCGCAATACCCCATGGCCAAGGGCAACATCGTGTTCGATGGTGAGGGCCATGTGCGCATGTTCCGCATCAAGAACGGTCGCGTGGATTACCGCAGCCGCTTCGCGCGTACTGAACGGTTCATGGCGCAGGACCGGGCACGACGCGCGTTGATGCCCATGTACCGCAATCCGGCGATGGATGACCCCAGCGTGCACGGCTTGAGCCGCAGCACGGCCAACACGCATGTGCTCAATCACAAGGGACTGATCCTGGCATTGAAGGAGGACAGCCCGCCGTGCGCGATGGACCTAAACACCCTGGAAACGGTCGACCCGGTTTACACCTTCGACGGCGCCTTGCCTCACGATCGCCCGTTCACCGCCCACCCCAAGATCTGCTCGACCACCGGCAACATCGTCGCCTTTGGCTACGAAGCCCGTGGTTTCGGCAGCGATGTCGTCGCGATGTTTGAAATCGATCGGCATGGCAACAAGGTGTGGGAAGCCGAGGTCAAGGTGCCGTATGTCTGCCTGATGCACGATTTCGCGGTGACCGAAAACCACATCCTGCTGTTCGTCATTCCGCTCACCATCGATCACGAGCAGATGAAACGCGGCGGTATCCACTGGTCGTGGGACGGCACCCGCAAGACCTATCTTGGCATTCTGCGCCGCCACGGCGATGGGAAGGATGTGCAGTGGATTGAAGGCGCCACCCGCAGCGGCACCCACACCATGGGCGCGTTCGAGGACAAGGGCCGGATCTATTTCGATACCGAGGTCACGGTCGCCAGCCCGTTCCCGTTCATGCCGAACAAGGATGGCTCACCACCGGACTTCGTCAACGCTACCAGTTACATCCATCGCATCTCGGCCAATCTCAACGGCCGCAACAAGACTTATGAAATCGAAAAGATGTACCCGTTGATTGCACCACTGCCGCGACAGGATGATCGCTACAACACCATGCCTTATCGCTATGGCTACATGGGGTGTCCCGATCCCAACGAGCCGAATCGTGCGCGTGCCGGCGCATGCTACGCACGGGTGGATAATCAAACGCGTACATTCGATCTGTGGAACGCTGGCCCCACCGTCGCGCTGGCGGAACCCGTATTCGCGCCACGGCGCACGGATTCAGCGGAAGGCGACGGCTATCTGATGGGCGTTGCCTACCATCTCGATCAGAACCTGCGGTCCGATCTCGTCATTCTCGATGCGCAACATCTTGCGGCCGGGCCGATTGCAACGGTGAAATTACCCGTGCAGGCGTCGCCCCAGGTTCACGGCTGGTGGGTGCGCGAAGACCAGTATCCCGCATGAGTTGGACCTTTCGGCCGCGGCGCCAGGGAGCCGCGGCCGACAGGATTTCTTGTCACCGAAGACCTTCGTCGCGGTTACGCATCGCCCCAGACCTCGCGGGCAATCTCCGTCACCAGGGCCAGCTTGGCGCGTTGGGCATCGACACTGATGTCGTTGCCATGCACGGTGCTGGCAAAACCGCATTGCGGTGACAGACACAGCCGTTCCATGGGTACGATGCGCGCGGCTTCATTGATACGTCGTTTGATATCGTCCTTGCTTTCCAGCGCGCCGGACTTGGTGGTGATGAGGCCAAGCACCGCGTACTTGTCACCCGTGAGGTAGCGCAGCGGTTCGAAATCACCGGAACGCTCGTCGTCATACTCGAGAAAATACACATCCAGATTCATCTGTCCGAACAATGCCTCGGCCACCGGCGCGTAGCCGCCGGCGGCGGCGAAGGTGCTGCGGAAGTTGCCCCGGCACAGATGGACGCCAAGCAACATGTCAGCTGGTTTGCGCGCGACGATGTCATTGATCAGCTCCGAATAGACTGCTGGCAGGGTGTCCGGATCGTCACCGCGCTCGCGGACACCTTCGCGCATACGGTCATCGCACAGGTAGGCGAGGTTGGTATCGTCGAATTGTACGTAGGTGCAGCCGGCCGTGCGCAGCGCCCACAATTCGTCGACATAGGTCTGCGCCAGATCGGCGAAGAATGCCGGCTCCAGCGCCGGATATGCGTCGCGACTGATGCCGGCGCGGCCGCCACGGAAATGCAGCATCGTCGGCGAGGGAATCGTCACCTTCGCGCGCAGTCCGGGAACGCCCAGTGTGTCGACGGCGCCTTGCAGAAACCGGTAGTCAGCCACCTGCACCGGAGCGGTCTCACTGACCTTGCCGGTGACGCGGATGGTTGGGGGCGTCAGCTCGGAACGGCCGTCGGCGTGGCGGACGATGCGCGGTAATTCAGTTTCCACGCCCGCCAGGTGTTGCAGAAAGTCGAGGTGGAAATAGGTACGGCGAAATTCGCCATCGGTGATCGCCTTCAGGCCGGCTTCACCCTGGAGCCTGACAACGTCGCGGATTGCGCGGTCTTCGACCTCGCGGAGTTGGCTGTCTGACAGCTCGCCGTCTGCGTGGCGGGCTCTGGCATCGAGCAGGAAGTCGGGTCGCAGGAAGCTGCCGACATGCTCCGCGCGGGGCGGCGGCAGAGGGCTGGCCTGGTCGACGGTGTCAGCGTTGGTTCGGGATTGCCGGGTGGATTGCAGCGACATCATGTCTTGTTCCTCGGGGTCGGATTCAAACGAAGGGCGTAATCTGCCGCCTTTGCTGCATTAGCGCAATTTAATTAAAATGCCGGTCACCATTACTATTTCTAATGCTTATGCGTTGTCCGATTGAGATACGTCACCTCCGCGCGCTGACCGCGTTGAGTGAAACCGGCAGCCTGACCCGCGCCGCAGACCAACTCGCCTTGACCCAGTCCGCGCTGTCACAACAGTTCCGCCAGATCGAGGAGCACTACGGCGTGGTGCTGTTCGAACGCAAGACCCAGCCGCTGCGCTTCACCGCCGCGGGTGAGCGGATGTTGAACCTGGCGCGCGACATGTTGCCGCGGTTGGACGGCGCGGATCGCGACCTGACGCGGATCGCTTCCGGCGCCACCGGCCAGTTGCGCATCGCGCTGGAATGTCACAGTTGCTTTGATTGGCTGATGCCTGCGATGGATGCGTTACGCGCGGAGTGGCCGGAAGTCGAACAGGATCTGCTTTCCGGCTTCACGCCGGACCCGGTCGCGTTGCTGTTGTCGGGCGATGCCGATGTCGCGGTGCATACCGAGCCGGATCATCGTGCGGGCATCGCCTATCACGCGTTGTTCGATTTCGAGCTGACGGGCTGCCTTTCGCCGCGCCATGGTTTGGCGGGTCGGCGATTCCTGACGCCCGAGGATTTCGCCGCTGAGACGTTTGTGCATTACCCGGTGGACGATATCCAGCTCGATGGCGTGCAGAAGTTTCTGTTGCCGGCAGCGGTCACGCCCGCCGCGCGGCGAACGGCTGAATTGACGGTAGCCATCGTGCAACTCGTGGCCAGCGGCAGGGGACTGGCGATGTTGCCGAGCTGGACCATCCAGCAATACGTCGAGCGCGGTTACATCAAGGCGATGCCGCTGGGCAAAAACGGCTTGTGGTGCCGCCTGTACGCGGCGACGCTGGAAGATGCGCCGGCATGGGTTACCCATTTTCGCCACCTCGTGCGCGAATCAGCGCCCAAGGCACTGCCGGGGATCCGGCACTGTTGAGCGGCGACGCGGCAATCGGCGGCAGGAGCGCTACAATCGTCCACCAGACACACGCAGGGGGGATCGAACATGAAACGCACCATCGTCAATCCGTGGACGTGGCAGGAACCGCTGGGATTCGTCCACGGCAATCTCGTCGAGCAACCCCAGGCGCTACTGTTCCTGGCCGGGCAGACCGCCAGTGATGCCGAGGGACACACCCTGTATCCCGATGATCTCGCCAGCCAGATCCCGGTAGCGTTGGAGAACATCGAAACCATCCTCCACCAATCCGGCATGAATTTCAGCCACGTCGTCCGCTTGAACGTCTATGTCACCGACATGTCGGCGATGATGGAAAGCCACGACATCATGGTGGCGGAATTGCACCGCCGGGGTTGCCGCCATACCGGCACGCTGCTGGGTGTGGTGGCGCTGGCATCGCCAGGCGCGATGATTGAAATCGAAGTGACCGCGGCGGCCTGAGCACAACGGCATCGAGCACGCCGCGTCATCTCTGAGCTGAGACTACCAGGCGGGGTATTCGTCGGTGGCGGCCATGTTGTCGCGCTGTTCGTTGAAGATCTGGCGGCGGCTGAACAGCCAGCGACCGTTGACCTTGCGCAGTTCATCTTCGTAATGCCCGTAGGCGCCGAGGTAGGGACGGCGGTCGCGCATGTCGTCATTGAACTCGAACCAGTAGGCACGGCCGGTGGCGCGATCGCCATCGATACGCACCGCGATGTTGGTGATGAAATGGCGACGGCGCCACGGGCGCTGCGGCGTGCTGGCATCGATGATCACCCGGTCCATCGCTTTCATCGTTTTCACTTCCTCGACGATCGCATCATGGCCGGCCACCTCACCACCGGCCCACACCAACACGCCGTCGTCGGTGAACGTGGACGCATAAACGTCCGGATTCTGCCAGTCCAGCGCAAACATGTAGCGCGCCTGCAGGTCTTCGATCTCGGATCGATCCTCTGCATAGGTGCGCGCATAGTTGACGGCGGTCGCCGCCATGACGGCACTGCCGATGGCAATACTGCCGAACACGGCCAAGACGAATTTCTGCATCGAATGCCCTCCCCGGTTGAAGTCGGCCGCGGCGCGGCGACAGTTGACCTGGCAAGGTTAACACCTTTCACGGCGCCGCCTGTGGATGCGCCGGCGGCTCGCATTGCGCTAGCATTGGCGCCGGATTGAAACCGAGGAACTGACAATGGATATGGGTATTGCCGGCCGCAAGGCGATCATCAACGGCGCCAGCGCGGGTATGGGCAAACAGGCGGCGCTGGCCCTTGCGCGGGAAGGTGTCAATCTTGTGATCTCGGCCCGCGGCCAGGCCCGCGTGGAACAGGTCGCACGTGATATCGCCAGTGAAACCGGCGTCGAAGTGATCCCGGTGGCCGCTGACCACAGCACCGACGAAGGGCGGGCGAAGATTCTCGCGGCGTGCCCGGCGCCCGATATCCTGGTCGCGACGTGTTCACCGCCGCCGATGTCGCCCGATTTCCGCGAAATCGATGATGCCGCCTGGTACAGCACGCTGGAAATCTCGATGCTCAGCCCCATCCGCTTCATCCGCGCGGTCATCGATGGCATGACCGAGCGCCGCTGGGGGCGCATCGTCAACATTGCGACGGTGGCGGCCAAGTATCCGCTGGAATTGCGGGTTTTATCGGGTGCACCGCGCGCGGCATTGATCAATTACACCGGCGCGCTGGCGCGTTCGGTCGCGCAATACAATGTCACGTTGAACAACGTGATGCCCGGCATGTTTCATACGGCGTTCACCGAAACCCAGCTCAACGAGCGGGCGAAAAACAACGGCACGACCTACGAAGAGGAAGTCCGCAAGTTCGTCGAAGCGTTCAGGATTCCGGCAGGCCGGTTTGGCGATTCGGTGGACGTGGGCGCGGTGGTCTGCATGTTCTGCAGTGAGTACGCGGGCTACATGACGGGGCAGAGCATTGTCATGGATGGCGGCACAAACATTTCCACGTTCTGACTGCGCACGGTCAAGCGCGAAAGCCACGACATCGACATGCGCGATGCCGTGGCGTTTTCAGTTACTTCGCGACGCAGTTGAAGCTGGCAGCTTTGTTGATGTCGCCCCGACCTGTGTATTGCGGCCACTGCGGATAGCGGCAGACCGGCCGCGTACGTCCGCGGGTGGCTTCATTGGCATCGCTGGCGACCAATTCCGTCGGCGCCGTAGCGTGTTCGACCCACGCCTCCAGCGCATCCAGCGTTGACATGCGCGCGTTGAACACGCCGGTCACATGGCCCATGCCGGGCACCGTATAGAAGCGGACGAATTCATCCAGTGCGTCCTGCGGATAGCGCTGTTGCAGACGTTGGAAATACTGAATCGAGCTGTAGACCGGAATGTAGTCGTCGATGGTGCCGTGGAAAAAGATTAGCTTGCCACCGTGGGCGCGGAATCGATCCAGGCGGGTGCTGTTGGCGCTCATCTTCTGCGCGAGTTCGACGATGCGTGCCGGGTACCTGCGCGCATCGAAATCCTTCATCGCGTCCATGGTCAGATCCTGCGCGATGGCCAGCCCGCTGGTGGCGACACCGGGGGCAACCTGCAGTGCTTGTCCCGGCCCGGTTTCGCCGAGTTTCGGTGAACCGCCGTCGGTGAACGTGGAACCTTCGAACGGTGTCCATTTCGGAAAGACGCCGTTAGGGGCGTCATCATTGAACACCTTGAAGCCGACGTCGTAAGGCGTATCCATCACATTCAATGCCTGCAGTTGCGCATCCGACAGACAGCTGTCGCCGGCATCGGCGCCGTTGGCGCAGCGTAACGGGTTGGTCGGCGCAAGTGCTTTGAATTCCGCCGTCGCGGTGATGCAGGCCGCGACGTTGCTGATGATGCCGTCCTTCGCGCCGTCAAGGTCGTCGCATCGTTGATAGACGTTGTCGACCAGGTATTTCACCTCGGCGGGGTTGAGCCAGCTGCGGCCATCGTTGGCGTGCAACGCCCGGGCGTATTGCAACGCCGACAGATGCAACATGACGACGTTGTGCGCGGGATAGCCGGCCACGACGCCGTGGTAATCATCCGGATAGCGCTGCGCGACATCGAATCCCTCGTGGCCGCCCTGCGAACCGCCGATGAAATAGTTGTATTGCGGTTTTTTGCCGTAGCGCAGTTCGACCAGACGCATCGCAACGTCATGGGTCTTCTTCAACTGCTGGTGACCGTAGTTCTCCAGCGCTTCGCGATTGAGATAAAAGCTGCCATCGAAGCCGGTGGTCGACTGGTGTCCGGAGTCGCTGCCAAGCGTCACGTAGCCGCGCGCCAGCGGAGTGGCCTCATTTTCCGGCTGCTTGGCATAACGGCCGAGGCCCGTGATCAACACGCCATTGAGTCCGCCGCCGCCGAACTGCAACGATTTACCATTCCAGTTGCTGGGCAGATTGACCTCGATGTTGATGTCCGGCGCCGTGTAGTCAACCGGATGAATGGCGCCCAGGACCTTGCAGTACTCCCCGTTGGCGTTGCCCTCGGCACTGGCGGCGACCAGTGTCGCCGAGGTGATGCTGGCACCGGTTGTCGGCAGGCCAATCAGCGGCGCGGGAATGTCCTTGCCCGCCAGGTTTGCACAGGCCTCACTCGCCGATTCAACCGCTTGCGCGGAGATCGCGGCGCAACCCAGCGCCGCCGCGATGAGCGTAAACGTCCAGAGACGGCGACCGGTGGCCGACGTTGTCGATTGATGCATTGATGTCATGTTCAAAAATTCCCCCTCGTACTTACGTTCAGTAAAGAATCGAAGCGAAGAATGCCCGCATTTCGTTGGCGTAATAGACGCCGTAGCGGGCGAAAGTCGCCTTGGTCGTTGCGTCCGGCTTCCAGTCGAAAAAGGCATGGCTGGCGCCACCCACCTGCACGTATTCCACCGGTTGCCCCGCCTTCACCAGCGCGGCCACGAACTCGGCCACCGCCGAATCGCTGATCAACGGGTCTTCCGTGCCACGGGTAAGGTACTGGGGCACTTCGCGCACGGTCGCTGGCGGAATGTGGCTGAGCGGTGCAATCGCCTGCTTCCAGGTGTCTGTCGCGGCGGGGTCCTCCGAATAGTGATTCAGCAACGCCGGGCCGAATACACCGTAGCTGGGTGCCGCCGCCTTGATCGCGTCGAGCATTTCGGCACGGACCTGCGCCACGGTCTTGCCGGCCGGCACGTAGGTCGGCCGGAATTCGAATACACCGGGTAGCCGGCCGAAACCGCGCTCGCCTATCTGCTCAATCATCAACGACGCCGCTGCCGAAAGATGGCCGCCGGCACTGTCTCCGGTCACACCGATGCGGGTGGGATCGCCACCATACTCGGCAGCGTGTTCCATCACGTGCGCAATGGCGCCGAACACATCGCCGATGATGTCGGCCATCGTGTTGGGCTGCGCGTCGCCATCCAGCTTGCCGGCCCAGCGGTAGTCGATGCTGACGGCGACGAAACGGCCATCGCGGGTCAGCTCGCGGGCGAGTCCGCGCATGATGTTCTCGTCATTGGCCGCCCAGCCACCGCCATGCACGATGATGATGATGGGCAGGCCAGCGGCGCCCTTGGGCGAGAATACGTCGTACTTCAGCGTCTTTACGCCAGGTTTGGCGTAGACGACATCCTGAATGACGTCGACGTGGGCCACGTCTTCGGTGGGAATGAAAGAGGCGCCGATATGCTTGTCGCGATCGATGGTGACGGTGAACTCTCCGGTCATCGCTTCGAAATACATCGGGCCCCAGCGAAACGGTACGGAGTAGTAGCCTGAATCGAGCACGTAACCGGGATCAGGGGTGGCGGTGACCGTGACCTCGGTACCGGCGGTATACCGCCCATCGGCGGGCAGCGGCGGTTGTAACGTCAACCTGCCGTGGTCGGGCGGATCCACCGCGACCACGAAGGTCTCGGCGACGCTGACGGCTGAGCCGGTTATCAGGAGTGAACTGAAGAGTGATCGGGCAAGCATATTGCAGTTGGAGAAAACCATGGTTCAGAGACTCCCGGTCGATTCAGACGAGCGGATGAGTATAGCGGTTCGGGCTGACAGTCAGGGATGCCAGTTGGCCTCGATCATTTTCCCGTTGATACCTGCGGCAGCAATCACAGCGCCGTGCTGCGATGCAGGTATACGGGGCTGAAAGCGCCTGATGTGGCACCGTTCATCGTGGTGAGCGTGAACAGGCCGGAACCCACTGTTGCCGCGTCCGCGCGCTCGATTAAACTAGGAGCGACCCCGAACTCGAACAGGAACCGGAGCGGAAATCCAAGGTGAGCAGACTCAGAATGACGTCGATCCAGTTGCAACCATTGGTGCCGACCTTGCTCGCGCTATGCATCGCCGGCAACGGAAATATGATATTGGCGGCGGACCTGCCGGATGACCTGGCAACCTGCCAGGCGATTGCGGACCGCGGCGCCCGCCTCAGGTGTTATGACGAGCTGGGCAGAGGTTCACCAACGCTGCAGGGTTTCCCGGGTGACACCGCTGAAATGGCGCCGGCGCTGCCGGTAATCATTTCGCGTCAGCAGCCTGTCGTCCCGGCGCGGACTGCTGTCCAGCGCGATGCCGCTGACGAGGTTGAGGTGCTCGCGCACATCAGCGGGCTCGAGCAGTTCATGCCCAGCCAATGGTTGGTGACCTTGGACAATGGACAGCAATGGCGGCAGACCGACCCCAAGGCTTTCCGCCTGCGGGAAGGCCAGGAGGTCCGGATCAAGCCGAGTGGCTGGGGTGTCGGCTATCGCTTGTCGGTTGCCGAGCTTGGCGGTTTCATCCAGGTCGAACCGGTCAGGTAGCACCAGAAAAATTGCCGGGCCGTCAGCCCGGCGAGTCGTTGGATAACGGATGGAATACTGGCGGGCGGGGCATGGTTGCCCGGCCCGCCAGCTGGTTGCTGACTAGAACGTTGCCTTGAACGCCATGAAGAAGCGCCGACCGAACTGGTCGTAATTGGTGTTGGTGGTGCCGAGGTTGGCATCGTTGGTGACGGCGCCGACGATTTCCGGATCCGCGTTCAGCAGGTTGTCGATACCCGCCCGCAGTTCATACCGCTCGCCAAAGGCATAACGGCCAAACAGGTCGAACTGGTCGTGCGATTTCACGCCCAGCGAGCCGGCCGCGCTGCCATCCGGCACATCGACGCCGGGCAGGTGCTGCCAGCGCAGTCCAATCGAGAACGGACCCACCGAGTAGTTGAAGTTCGAAAAGATCTGATAGTCGAAGGACGAGTTGTCCGTGGTGCCGGTGAAATCCTGGAACTCGGCACCCGGGAACGCGGCCCGCGCGTACAGGTCCAGGATGCTGACCAGTACGTTGGCGTGGAATGTGCCCGGCACCGAACTCATACCGGCATCGGCGAAATCGAATGACCAGTCGAACTGCACATCGATACCACGCGACTTGATACCACCCTGGTTGATGTACTGCGCACTGAACTTGCGATCCGCGCCGTAATCGTTGATGCCATCGCCGACATACTCGCGCTGAATCAGCGCGCAGAACGGGTTGTTCGCGGCCAGTTCGGCGCCGGTATGCGAGCCCGGTGCATCGCCGATGAAGCTGTTGTATTGCGCATCCAGACACTGCTGGTAGATCGTGTTGTGGTTCGGCGTGCCGATCGCATCGGTGATTTTGATCTGGTAGTAGTCCACCGACAACGTCATCCGCTCCAGCGCAGCGCTGTTGAAAGGTGAGTTGAACACCACGCCGGCGGTGTACGTATCAGCCTTTTCCGACGCCAGGCCGGGGTTACCCTCAGTGACGCCGATGACGAACGGAAAGAAGTTCGTCGCCCCGAACACGTTGAACGCCCAGTTGTCCGCACTGGCGGTGCCCGGTTCATACAGCGTGGACGGCGCACCGTCACGCACCATCAGGTGTTGGCACAGCGTCTGCACATTGAGGCGGTTCGGATTGCCGGGTACGTTGCCCCACTCGGGCGTCTGCGCCCAGTTGCCGCAGGAGTCAACACCGGTTTCCAGTGAACTGCCACCTTTGGGCGTGAACAACTCGGTGACATTCGCGGCGCGGTTGGCTCGCTGGTAGCCGCCGCGGAAGCGGACGAACTCGTTGACCGCAAGATCACCGAGCAGCTTGTAGGTTTCGATCGTGCCAGCAGTGTTGTAATCCGAGATACGGACACCGGGATCAAATTCCAGGCGCTGGATGAACGGCAGATCCGACAATACCGGGATGGCCAATTCGGCGTACAACTCCTTGACGTTGGTCGTCCCATTCACAGTCACCGGCAGAATGATGTTCTGGATGACATTCGGATAATCCTGGTTGGCATTGAAGCCGGAATCCGGCTCGAATTTGAAGTTCTCCTCGCGGTAGGTCGCGCCAACTGCGAATTGCATTGTGCCGGCCGGTAATTCGAACAGGCTGCCCTGCACGTTGGCTTCGATGACCTCCTGGGTGAGCGTCGTGATCGAATTCATGCGCAAAACCGCGTAATCCGCGCAATCCTGCGAGGTGGAAGGCGTGTTGTTGGGGCTGCCGTCGGCGTTGAAGATGGGCAGGCCGGAGGTACAGGCGCCGGTGACCGCGATCGGGAATGACACGGCAAAACCCTGGCCGTACATGTTGCCATTGAACAGGTTCTGCAATCGCGGCAGGTACGGGAAGCCCTCCGGCTGCTGCGCATTGACGGTGGACTTGCCATGCGAGGCATACAGCTCGTAGGTCCAGTCGTCGGTCCCCGGAATGGAGCCGCGGATACCGCCAATCACCTGGAACACGTTACTTGTCGAAACCGTCACGTAGTTCGGAAAGTAGTCCAGGCCGCCGTTGAACGTCCACGGCGCGTTGGGCGTCGGTCGCGAGTTAAGGATCGCGGCGAGATCTGCCGGCACCGGGTGGATCGGCGTGCCGATCGGGGCCTGGCCGAATGTCGCCGAATTGGGATCGTCGTAGGCAGGGTTATACGGCACCGTCGGCGCCCACACGTTCCAGACTGCCGAGGTAAAACCCTGTGCTTCGCTGTGGGTTTCGGCATAGCGCATATCGGCGAAAAGTTCGACGTTGTCGGTCAGATCGAAATGGGCCGAACCGAACATCGAATATCGTTCCATAGGGATCTGCAGGAAGCGGTTTTCCTGATCGTCCCAACCGAGGGTGCCGTCCGGATTCACCTTGAAGCCGGACGTTCCGCCCAGCGGGCCGGTGTAGGGGTGCGCCGGGTCCAGCGGATCGGTCGGATCGAATACATTGCCATTCTGGTCTATGCCGTACACCGTGCCGCTGTTCAGCGGAAACGCCGCGGTCGGGGCATTGCTGCCGGTGACGGCGAACTGGGCCAGGTTGGAATTGTTGATGCTGCCGCCCATGGTGGCGGGGTCAGCCCAGCCATCACGCACCCATCCACGCTCCTTGCCGTAAATGATTTCACGTTTCGCGTAATTCGCGCCGATCATCACATTGCCGCGGCCATCGGCGAGATTCGCGCCGAACAGGCTGCTGACCTGGTATTCCTCGCCATCACCTTCCTGGGTGATGCCAAACTGGCCATCGACCTCCAGCCCTTCAAAGTCGCGTCGCAGTTTCAGATTGACGACGCCGGCGATTGCATCAGCGCCGTAGACGGCGGCGGCGCCACCGGTAATGACCTCCACACTGCCGACTGCGGCTGACGGTATGGTGTTGAGGTCAACCACCAGCTGACCGTTGACCGGTTGCACGCGCCGGCCATCCACCAGGACCAGCGTCCGGTTCAGGCCGAGGCCACGCAAATTAACAGTTGCTGCACCCGGCGCCGCGGAAGCCTGAGGGAACGGCGTGTTGGCGGCGCTGGTTGCGGCCTGTGTACCAGTAGGTTGAAACTGGGGCATCTGGTTCAACGCACTTTCCAGACCGACGTTTGAACGGTTCTCGAAAATCTCGGCCTGGATTGTCACGATTGGACTTTGGGACGTGAAATCGCGTCGCACGATTCGTGAACCGGTGACCAGGATTTCGTCAGAGTCCTGTGCGAGCACGGGCCAGCTGACGCCGGCAATGGCCAATCCGACCGCGGTTGTGAGCAATACGCTTTGCTTGAAATGAAATTCCTTCGGCTTACTCATAGGTTTCCCCCATCTGGTTTGACTGCTGCGGAAATACCCCCGTCCGACGCCACTGGCGTGCGGATGGTTGGTAAAAGGAACAGGTATGAACGCGCCGGAGCGGCGGCTTTTGTTGCAACGTGCATTGGACGTCGCGAAGATTGGCATCAGTTATCTCCCCCCGGACTAACTGATCAACATGACGAGCGGGTGACTGGTCGCAGTGTATTCCTGTTAATTGGTGCTGTCACTACCACACCAGATTGAAGTTAGGTTGGCTTTGCAACGACAACTGCGACCACTTCGGTTCGCTCTCGTTGCTTCGCACACGACTCGGCCTGGCCCAACGATCCGAGCCGGAGAGTGAGAATGGCGAGGGCGCTGGCCTGGTTTTCGAACCCGCTGCATCGGGCGTCGCCGGGCGGACCCTTGCACTAAAAGGTGCCGCGACGCCGCAGAAGCGTTAGGATTGCGGTTTTACAATAGTCAACCGGCCGAGGAGACCTGGGGGCATGGCGAAGAAAGACGTCGAGCTTGCGGAGCGTTTACGCGACGTCGACCTGGATATACTGCCGGAGATACTCGGGTTCAACGTCAAACGCGCGGAAAACGTGCTTTGGCGCGAATATTCCGAAGCCATCGGCGAATTCGTCGTCAAGCATGGCACGTTCAGCGTGATGGTCTTGATCGGCGCCAACGCCGGCATCGCGCAGACCGAAATCGCCAAGACACTGTTCATCGACAAGGCCATCATGGTGTCCTTGATCGACAATCTCGAAGAGCTGGGCTGGGTGGTGCGAAAGCGGGCGACCTACGACCGCCGGTGCCAGACGCTATATCTCACCGACGATGGAAAAGACGTTTTGAGCCAGCTCAAACGCCGTGTCCGTCAACACGAAAAGAAATTCTCCGATCGTTTCACACCGGCTGAACTGAGCCAGTTCCAGGACTTTCTGCGGCGGATTCTGGAGTAGACCGCTGCGGCACCTGTGCCGCAGGGTTTCGGTTTCAACACTGCGTCCCGGTCCGGCCCCTCGGACCAGAAGCCGGAGGCCGGAACGCAGCGCTGAACTCGATGCCTCAGGGAGTCAGAACCTTCCCTTAATAGGCAAATCGGATGCCGGCGCGATAACCACGACCGTAGTTGTCATTGAACGCGTTGCGCAGCGGGAATGGTGGCGCCTTGTCGAACAGGTTATCCACCCGCAGGAAGAACTCCAGCTTGCTATCGCCTTTCAGCGGCAGGTCGTAAGCAGCGTTCAGCGCGGTGTAATGTACCGACGGCAAGTCGTTGATGTTCGTACCCTGCGGGCCGTTGAAGCCTTCGATCAAGTCGTTGTCGATGTTGCCACCGCCGTACCAGCGCCAATCCAGCCCAACCCGGAAGTCACCCACTGAATAGTTCAGCTGCCAGAACACTTTCCAGTGTGGCGTCTGGAATTCACCGGCGGTTTCCTGCACAGAGCCGTTGGTCAGGAAGGTGATCTTGCGTTCATCAACATAGGTGGCCAGCACCCGCATGGATACGTTGCCGCGGCCGGCATCGAACAGCTGATCCATATCGAAGTTATACGACGCTTCGATGTCCAGGCCGCTGGTCTGAAAGCGATCCAGGTTCAGGAACTTGATGTCGATGCTGGAGATCGTATTGCCGGTCAGCGTGATCTGGTCGCAGAACACCTGCACGTTCTGGATGAAACACTGGTCGACGATATCCTGGAAGCCGACCGTGCCGATCTGACCGGAGATATCAATGTTGTAGTAATCGAGTGACATCTGCAGGCCCGGCGCAAAATCCGGTGACAACACGATGCCGGCGGTGATCGTATCCGCTTTTTCCGGCGCGACTTCCGGGTTACCACTGGTGATGATCTGCACCGGTATCGTGACGCTGGTCAACGGGTTGGTGATGTTGCGGATGTTGATGAGCCGCGGGGCGAACAACTCGTTGAGGTTTCCGGCACGGATGTCACGCGAATACGTACCACGCAAGCGCACCTGGTCGTTCAATTCCCAGGTCGCGCCGGCTTTCCAGGTGGTGACGCCGCCGGAGCTGCTGTAATCCGTGTAGCGCAGCGCCAGGTTCAGGTCCAGTGCCTGGGCCATTTCCTTGTCGCGCACCAGTGGTACGGCCAACTCACCGTAGAGTTCCTTGACGTCGTAATCGCCCTCGATGCCCTGACGGTTGGAAGTCTGCCAGCGCGTCGCTTCCGAATCAGGGTCGACCGTGGCGTATACCTCTTCCTTGCGGTATTCGGCGCCGGCTGCCAGTGTCCAGTCGCCGGCCCAGCCCTCGTAGATCGCTCCCTGCACGTTGAAGGCGCCGACCAGCTGCTCGATATCCTGGTCCAGCATCGAGGTGCCGGTCACGTAGGCAATGGCCGCCGGTGACGGGGCACCGGCACCGAACATGTTGAACGGTACGCAGGCCGAATCATCGTTGGCGGTATTGGCGTCAATATTGATACGGCAGACGATGTTACCGTTTACGTCGCGCACGGCATCGGCCGCAGCCTGGAAACGTACGCTGTGGATATTGCCTTCGCGCCGCTGCTGGAACGACGCGTCGCCGTATTGCACGTAGGCGTCCCACGACCAGTTATCGTTGATATCGCCTTCCAGCCCGAGCACGCCGCGGTAAATGTTGGGTGAGCCTTCACTGGTATGGAAGTAGCCCATGCCTTCTTCGCGGAAGCTGCGACCGAAATTGAAACAGTTGATGCCGGCGGTGGTCATTGCATTGACCAGTGACGCTGGCAGGAACGCGTTATCGATGGGCACCGCGATGTTGCCGAAGCGTGGCCCGGTATAGCGGGTGGTCGTACACGACGGATTGTTGTTGGTGTACGTCCCCTGGTTACGGCCGAGAATCGACAAACCGTTGGAAATCGAGCGGCTGTAATTGAACTCGGCATACCCGGCCAGTGCATCGGTGAACTGGTAGTTGATGCGGGTCAATGCGGCGAAGCGTTCATACGGGGCTTTGGCGTTGCCGCCGGGATCCGGTGGCTCGAACGGATTGGAACCGCCGCCGATCATGTTGTTGCCATAGCGTTCGCCATACTGGAACTGGCCGGTCACGCCATCGGGCAGGAATATCGTGCCCTGTAACGGTCCGCTGGTGATGATGCCGCCGTCGTAAACGTCGGCGCGACGGACATCTTCGGCGTAGATGAATTGCGGGGCATTGGCGAAATTGCTGTTGGAGACGCGGCCGCGGCCGCCGTAGGGGCGGGACTCGTCCGGGTAGAGAAAGCCGGGAATTCCCCAGGCCTTCGCATATTCCACACCCGCCAGCACATGGCCGTTGCCATTGGCGAAATTGAAACCGCCGGCGACTGACGCACTGGTGGTCTCGTCATCGCTGTAGTCGGAAATACCGCCTTGTACCGTCCCTTCGATACCGACCAGATCCTCCTTCAGGATCAGGTTGACCACGCCGGCCACTGCATCGGAGCCCCAGGATGCAGACGCACCGCCGGTGACGATTTCGGTCCGCGACACCAGCGCGGTGGGAATCGTGGTCAGGTCGACGACACCATCGGTGTAGGTCGGCACATGGCGGCGTCCGTCAAGCAGAAACAGCGTACGGTTGGCGCCGATGTCACGCAGGCTGGCATATTGCACGGCGGTCGACGGCTGGCTGGTGGTGCTGAACTGCGGTACCTGCGACAGCGCTTCGGAAATATCGACCGGTGCCGTCCGATCGAGGTAATCCTCTGACAGCACCGACACCGGTGTCGGCGCGCTGAAACCATCCTGCTTGATGCGGCTGGCCGATACCGTCACGACATCGGACACCGGTTGCTGTGCAGCAGCCACGCCGCCGACACAGCCCGCCAGCACGGCAAGCGCCAGCCGGGAAGTGCGGAACTTCGTCGGCAGCCGTGGTGTGATCGAATTTCTACCCATTGCAAATCCCCCCAAGAATTTCACGAAAAAGCCTGATTGAAAACGTCGCCCGTTGCCCGGCCCCGATGGTGTCGGAGTCAACTTGTCGTAGCGTCCGGAAGCGTTTTCCTCCCCGCTGACCGGCAGTCCCTGAATGCGTTGCACATCGACCGGCACGCGGGTGAATCCATTGTATATAGAAATCGTTTGCAAAATAAACTGTTTCCGATATAACTATTCAAACGCGGCTTTGCGACGTTGCACCGGCCGGGCGGGGGAGGGGATGTGATTTCAGGTCGAACCATGGCACGTGCGGTGATGGCCGCGGCATTGACGCTGCCGGCTGCACTATCCGCACAGCAATCCGAACGAATTGATGACTGGTGGTCGCCGGGCCAGGGCACGCCGCTGCCGGAACGCGCCAATTACAGCAACGCCGGCGGCATGCTCGGTGTCTTCAATCAGGCAGGCGTGCTCGAAACCAAAGGCCATGCCTTCTTCGAACCACTTGGCAGCAACGGCCGCGCCTGCGTTTCATGTCACCAGCCGTCTGATGGAATGAGTATCTCGGTTGCCACGGTACAGCGCCGATGGCAGGCCACCGCCGGCCGCGATCCGATTTTCGCTGAAGTGGATGGCGCCAACTGCCCCAACCAGCCGCGCGGCGAGGCTTCCTCGCATTCCCTGCTGCTGGAGCGAGGTCTGTTCCGCATCGGACTGCCGTGGCCGCCGCGGGACGCCAACGGTGCGGTGATCGAACCGGAATACGATCTTGAGCTCGTCAGCGATCCGGTTCATTGCAACAGCGATTCCGAATACGGCATCACCAGCGCCACACCCACGGTATCGGTCTATCGGCGGCCGCGGCCGGTGGCCAATTTCAAATATTTCGCGTATCCACGCGGGCCGGGCCTGGGTTTCAACATCAAGGATGGCACGCCGCTGGACCGGGATCCGGAAACCGGCTACCCGTCAACGATGAACATCATGGCCGATGCGCGCGAACCGACATTGAAGCAACAGGCCATCAATGCCGGGCTGGGTCATCTGCAGACCCAGGGAAGATTGAGCGAAGCCCAACTCAAGCAGATCACGGACTTCGAAGCGCAGGTGTATGTCGCCCAGGCATACAACGAATTTGCCGGTTCATTTGAAACGCCTTCCGCCCCGGATTCACTCGGCCCGGTTGCCGTTGCCAACGGTGTGCCGGGGCTGGGGGACAATCTGCACAACCCGGTGTTCGGTTTCTACGAAAGCTGGAAACGTGAGGATTTCGATGGCAGCGCAGATGGCGCCGACGAATTCAAGGCGTCTGTAGCCCGCGGCAGCGATGTCTTTTTCCTGCGCCAGTTCTGGCTCAAGGACACCACGCATATCAATTCCATCGGTCTGGGCAATCCGCTCAAACGCACTTGTGCGACGTGCCACAACGCACGCATGACGGGCATGGATCTCGCGCCCGGCTGGGTTGATCTCGGCACCACCAATTATCCGACCTGGAATGGGCCACGGACATTCACCGAAGACTCACCGCTGCCGGTGTTCAAGCTGACCTGCAAGCCGGGCTACAAGACCCATCCGTACCTCGGCACGGTCGTCTATACCCATGATCCGGGACGCGCCCTGATATCAGGCCGTTGTGTGGATATCGGCGCCATCACCATGCAGCAGATGCGCGGGTTGGCCGCACGGGCGCCGTACTTCGCCAACGGATCAGCGAAATCCATCGCCGAAATCGTTGACTACTACGACCGGCGTTTCAATATCGGCTACAGCGAACAGGAGAGGCAGGACTTGATCAATTTCCTGAGCGTGCTGTGAGGCGGAAGAGGGTTGAAATGCCAATGACCATGGCGCGCACGTCGCTGTTGGTCACTGCCATGCTGGTGGGTCACTTTGCGGTGGCCGAAGGCGAGCGCATCAGTTTTGTCGCCTGCCCGGTGGTCCGCGATACCGCCACTGTGCCGTGTTTCCTCGCTGACAATGCCGGCACCACTTATTACCTCGGCATCCAGCAGGACATCGGTGCGGATTGGTTTCCGCCGCAACTCAATCACAAGGTACTGGTGGAAGGTTATCTGAGCGGTGATACGGTCTGCGGCGGCCTGGAGATCAAGCCCATCGCGACTTCGGTGTTACCGACGGTGGATCCGGCGTGCAATACGATTCTGCCGGCCGAACCCGGTATTGTCGCGCCGCATGCCGAGCGCGGCGCGGGGCCCAATGGCGAAGTTCCCGGATCGGCGCCCCGCAGGGCGCCACCGCCACCGCCGGAGCCGCCGTTTGCGGTGAAGGAGTTTTCTCTCTCGTTCACTTTCGATGATGACGGACTGATTGCCCGCGAGTTCGGTGTGCTTGCCAGGGCAATCGAGTATGCAAAGGTCAGCAAGGCCAGCGCCATCGACATCGTGATCTCGCGTGGCAGTGCAAAGCTGTCCAGTGGCGAAGTGATCAACGAAGACCCGTCGGCCGTGATGCGACGCGAACGGTTGATCCGCCGCTGGCTGGCCGTGGCGGAGCTGCCGACGGCGACCCGGGTTTCGATCAAGCCCATGGGCGAACCGCTGCCCGCGGACGGGCGGACCGACGAGAACAATCGCTACATCAAACTGACAATCACGCCGGAAAAACGCTGAAAGCATAACGCTCGCAGCGAACCGGCCGTACGTGGCAATCAAGATCCAGTAACGCCAACAAAACGTTATCTGATCGACTTCCGGAGTGGCAGGCATGAACAAGCAGAAAAATACGAAACTTCGAACCGGTGCAGGTTCCCTGCTGGCGGCGGCGCTGGCGGGGATTTCAGCGGTAGCGACGGCGGCGCAACCTGCGGTGCAGCCACCGGCGGCACAGGATGCGTTCTGGTGGCGCCCGGGTAGCGGCGAGACCATGCCCGCGCAAATGGCCATCCGAAATGCCAACGGTGCGCTTGGCATCGTCAACGCCGATGGTGCTGTGAATACCAGGGGGCACCCGTTCTTTGAACCCATCGGCGCGAATGGCCGTGCCTGTGTGACCTGTCATCAGCCGTCCGATGGCTTCAGTCTCTCGCTGAAAACAGTCACCGAGCGTTGGGCCGAATCCGGCGGCAAGGATCCGTTGTTCGCGATGGTCGATGGCGCGAATTGTCCCAACCTGCCGCCCGCTGATCCTGCTTCGCATTCAATGCTGTTGGAGCACGGACTGATCCGGGTCGCGATGCCGTGGCCGTACAAGAAACAGTTCGACGCGTTTGCCGCGCGCGAACCCGAGTTCACGATTGAAGTGGTCAAGGATCCGGCAGGCTGCAACCTGGATGCGGAATACGGTTTGAAGTCCGCCAACCCGACTATTTCCGTCTACCGCCGCGTGCGGCCGACAACCAACCTGCGCTACGTGGTCGATCCGTCCTACGACTTGTCCGGCCGCTTCAACAACAAGACCGGCGTTCCGTTGCCGGTTGACCCTGCAACCGGCAAGCATACCGGCCTGCCGATCATGTCCGACGGTCGCGCCGATACGCTGGAAGTCCAGATGCAGGATGCAATACGCAATCACATGCAGGGGATGAATGGCGAGCTCACCGACGAGGTCATCGCACAGATCAAGGATTACGAAAGCCAGGTGTACTCGGCGCAGATTTCGCACAATGTCGGTGGCTCGCTGGTGGAGACCGGCGCGCCCCCGGCATTGGGGCCATATGCGCTGGCCAGCGGACGCTCCATCATCAACGGTAACAACTGGCGCTCGCCGACATTCATGACGTTCGAGGCATGGGAAAAAGACAAACCCGCCAATGATCGCGAAGCGTTCCGGGCTTCGGTGGCGCGCGGTAATCAAATCTTTCTTGAACGCCCCATCTGGATCAGCGAAGTCACCGGGTTCAATTCGATAGGTATGGGCAACCCGTACAAGCGGACCTGTGTCATCTGCCACAGTGTCCACATGACCGGTAATGATTTCGCACCCGGCGTCATGGATCTCGGCGTCAACAATGAGCCCTGGGCGAACGCGGGCGAGGTGCTGGAAAACAGCCATTTGCCGTTGTTCAAGCTGACCTGCAAACCCGAAGCGCGACCGCATCCGTTCGCCGGGCGTGAAGTCTATACCCACGATCCGGGCCGGGCCTTGCTGACAGGGCTGTGTCACGACATCGGTTCGCTGGTCATGCAACCCATGCGCGGCATGAGTGCGCGTGCGCCGTATTTTTCCAACGGATCGGCCAAGGATATTGCCGCCGTGGTGGATTACTACAACGCCCGCTTCACCATGGAATTGACTGACCAGGAACGCGAGGATCTGATCAACTTCCTGTCCGTGCTGTAAGTGGCAGGCTGCGACAACGCAGGGAGGGGCGCGTTGTAGCCACTGCCAGGGCTCTGGCGGGTTACAGCAAGCATAGTTGCCAATACACCGCATGAGACGGTGGCAACCGGGTGGTTAACTTAAAAGGTGGTTCTATGAAGGCACGCGATTTACTGGTCCGGAAACTGTTGCCATGCATGTTGCTGACCGCAATGCATTATGCAATCGCTGAAGACACCGCGAATCTCAAGGCGCCGGCGTCGCAACGCAATTTCGTCACCTGTCCCATCATCATGGATACCGAGGACGTGCCGTGCTGGGTTGCGGAGTATGAAGGTGAGCGCTATTACCTGACGGTACAGACCGGCCGTGGCGGCGGCGCCACGGTGTTTCCGTTTGCCGGCATGGTCAATCACGAGATGCTGGTCGAAGGTACGGTCACCGACGAACCACGTATCTGTGGTGGTATCGTGCTGCGCGAAGCAAAGTTGTCGCCGATGACCGATGTCACGCCGGGTTGCGGCAAGGTTGTGCCGGGCGAAGGCTATCGCACCAAGGGGCCGCGTCCCATCGGGCCGGATGGCGATCCGCCGGGGCCGCGCGAAACCACGGCAATCCGTGTCTCACGGGGGCCGAGCCGCGACGAACTGGCTGCCGCGTATGCCGCCGCTGTTGAGAAGCGCGCCGCGCGGACCTTCCAGGTGAACTACTTCTTTGATTCGAATTATCTGCCGTTCCCGCTCGAGCAGCGGACGGTGGATGAGGCGGCGCGCTATGCCGCCGAGATCGACGCCAGCAAAGTGAAGATCACCGGCTACCGGGGGCGCACCGTGTTATCCACCGGTGGTGTGGTCGAAGAACAAACCGGCCTGGCCCGGGCACGCGCGCAGAAGATTGCCGACATCTTCGCCTTCTTCGAATTCCCCGCGGACCGCATGGAAGTCGCATGGAACGAAGCTGCCGAGGACCAAGGTGGTGTGCGCGACTTCGAACTGCGGCGGGCCACCATCGAAGTGCTGCCCTGATCAGGGCAGCACGCTGATAGCCCAGTGGCACGCGCGTACGGCGCGCGTGTCACCTCACCGATGGGTCAGGTAGTCGATGACCGCCTCCAACTGGGCATCCGGCAATTCGCTGTATCGATACCAGGGCATGCTGCCGATGCCGTTGCGCACCACGGCCTTGATGTAGGCCGGCTGCAGGTCGGTACGCTGTACGAGCAGTGATTTGTCCTCGCCCAGGCGCTTGGCCAGCATCTTTGTCCCGTTGCCGTTCGGGCCGTGACAATACACGCAGGTAGTCTCAAATACCTGCTGGCCATCCAGCGCGGCGGCATGGGTGCTGGCAAGCGCCATCGCGCAAGCGGCGATGATGCCGGCGGCGCATTTCAGGCGCGCTGCAATGCTGAACCGACGATGCATCACGTTCCCCTCCGATCACGATAGGCCGCAGGCCAGACGCCTTGTTTACCGGGCGCGATGATGCCGTTGGGATCGAGCAGATCCTTCACCGCTTCGGTGACGCGCAACAGCGCATGATCGTTGTAGTCATTCTGATTGGCCATCTGGTCCATGAACGCCAGATGCGTGCGGTAACCACCGAAGCCTCTTTTACCGCCTTCAACAACCAACTCGTTGAAGCAGGCGCGCGCCGCCGTCGTCATCTCGTTGTCGTCCTTGTTGTAGATCAGCACCGAGGTGTTGATGAGATATCTCTGGCCGAAGATGAAACCGCCGAAATAGTCAAAGCCATGGCGGAAGAAGGTCGAGCTGGCCAGCTCGTACAGCGTTCGCGCGTCGCGGCCGACAGGTGGCAACACCGGTGAGAAATCGACATGGCCGCCGGGGCCGCCGCGCCAGTTCAGCATCTGGAACGCGCCCAGTCCGGGGCGTGGGCGGCCGGACTGTTCGATGGGATCGCCGCGGCGCCAGCGCCGAATATTGATCTCCGCGCCTTTGACGCCTTCATTGAAGGCCTTCTCTATTGCCGCGACCCGGGCCTCCACCACGGGTTCGGCTTCGACCACCGACAGCGATACCGACCACCAGCCCGACTTTCGGGTTTTGATCATATCCAGCACGGCATCGCGAGGCATGGCGCCCTTGCCGGTGAAATATTCGCTACGCTGGCTGGTGGTCGCGGCCTGGCGTACCGGGCTCGCGACGGTCGCAAGCGAATCAATCGTATTGCGCAAACGCAGTGGACGCATGGTGTCAACGACCTCTGCCAGCTGCGATTCCTCCGGCACCTTGATCGAGATGCGCGCGGAGGCCTCCGGCGCCGGCATCAGCCAGATGCCCACCTGCGTGACGATGCCGAGATTGGATTGCATGAACATGCCATCCCACGACGGACCGAAGCCGTGGCGGAAAAGGTACGTCGACAGACTGGTGCTCATTGCGCCCATACCCGTACGCAATTGCGTGCCATCGGCCAGCATCACCTGCATGCCGCACAACTGGCTGGCGTGGTCACCGTACGGCGTGTAGCCGACACCACGCTCCAATGCATTGCCCATCACGCTGCCCCAGCCGGGCGCCGGTAGTGACATCCACAAGTCGATGCCATGTTGTTCGAGATGGTCGTAGAGATCGAAAAAGCTGACGCCGGGTTCGACCACGGCGTAGCCGAGATCCTCGTTGACCTCGATGATGCGGTTCAAGCGAATCAGATCGAGCACCATGGTCCCGGGCATGCGCGGTGCCGAACCCCCATAGGCCAGGTTCTTGCCGCGCGAGACCGGCCACAGCGGGATTTTGTAGTGGTTGGCGATGCGCAGAATTTCCGGTAGTTGCTCTGCCGAAGCCGGCACGATAGCGCCCGCCGGCAGCAGTTCTTCGGCCGGCACCAGTTGGAACGCATCGGTATAACTCACTGCGTCGATATCAGAGGCGCGAACCCACTCGGCTCCCACGACACCTTCAAATTCCTTCAACGCCTGGGCGAACTGCGCCTCGGCGACTCCTGGTGGTAACGGCATGGCGTACTCCGTTCAGGTGATTGGCGTATGGCGGCGACGATGATTCAGCCGGGGATTCACGGCAGCTTGAGTGCGGCCATGACTTCTGCCATGCGCGCATAGCCAGCGGGCGATGGGGTGAAGCCGTTGCCCGAATCGTAGCGCTTATCGAGGAAGGATGGATCGGTCGGGTCCTTCAGCGCCGCATCAAAATCAACCACGGCGTCGAATATATCCGCGGTGCGCAACCAGGCGTTGATGCGGTCGCGTGCTTCCAGCTTATGCGGTGCCGCATAGCCGTCCGGCGTCGCCGCTGCGTACGGCAGCCAGGTGGCGGCGATCACTTTCAATCCGAGTGCTTTGGCGCGCACAGCCAATTGATGCAACTGGGCGATGATTTCGTCGGCCGAAAGCGCAATTTCCGGCGGCAGCATCACGCGGCCGTTGGAGCCCCGCATCCCAGGTTGAATCAGATCGTTGTTACCGACGAACAACAACAAATGGGTTGCGCCGGTGGTGGCGGCCACATCGGTATCGAAACGTGCCAGCGCGCTGGTGCCGTCGTTACCGAAGAACATACGGCCGGCGAACACCGAGCGGTTGGTCACCGCGATGTTTCCGGCAACCGTATCCGCATACATCGGCACCCAGGTGTCAGGCGCCGCGGATTTGGTATCGGAGAGAATCACCAGGCCCGGGGTGGCTGCATCGGCAGCCACTTCCACCGCGCGCAGAAACACCGGGTAAGTGCTCTGACTGATCGGGAAGTCCGCGGTGCTGGTGTGGTTGCCGGCGGCGGATATGTCCGTGCCTTGCGCGGCGGACAGCCGTTTGAAAGTGGTCAGCCGCGTCCGCTCGGGAAAGTACAGACGAACTTCCACGTCGGCCGCCGCGCCGATTTTGTGCGCTACCGGATCGGTGACAATGATCGATCGGGGTGCGACGCGCGTCGCGCCGGCGCCATTGAATTGCAGCGGCACGATGCTGCCATCGGGCAAGCGAACGCTGGCCGCGCCGATCCGCATCTCTTCGTCACCGAATTCGTTGGAAATCCGCACACGCAAGGCGTCGCCGCCGGCGCTGAGCTTCAGCGGAATCCGCAGGGTCTGGTCGGAGACTTCAACCGCCTGATCAGTTCCCTGTTGCAGGCTGATGCCCCAGCTGGTCCGCCACATGCCTTCGGCAAAAACCGCTTGAGAAAGCACTAAAGTCACCGTGGCGAGCAGCAGTGCGTGCGGCTGCGGATGGCTGGCGCTGCGCACTGTCAGCTTTGATTTGATAAGTACCGCCACCCACCTGCATAGCGAGCTCAACATCGGATGTTCCCCCACTCCCAAAAATAATGGTTGAAAATATAAATCATTTTGAGGTAAATAATACATCACGAAAACGGATTGGCGATGTATGTCCGGATTCGTAAATTCAACTTCAGCTTCCATTTCGTTTCGGGGGGAAACATGTCCAGACCAATACTCAAACCACTTACGTGGAGCGTTGCCTGTGCGCTTGGCGTTGCATTGCCTGTCGTCGCACAGGACGTCGACGAAATCACCGTCACGGGCTCCTATATCCAGCGCAGCGCGGGATTCACGCCGGCGTCGCCGGTCGATACGTTCGACAGCACGGCACTGACCGCACAGGCGCCACGTACTGTTGCCGACTTCCTGACCCAGCTGCCGTACAGCTATAACACCTCGTTCACCGTCGGCCGCGCGTTGGGGTCATCCAACGGTTCAGGTTCCATCAACCTGCGTAACCTTGGCTCGTCGGCGACCCTGGTGTTGCTGAACAATCGGCGCACGGCACGTGACCCGGTGACGGTCAACAACGTTGACGTCAACTCTCTGGTGCCGCAGATCGCAATCGAGCGCATCGAAATCCTGAAAGATGGCGCATCGTCCATCTACGGTTCCGATGCCGTCGGCGGCGTGGCCAACTTCATCACCAAGTCCAATTTCGAAGGCGCCGAAGTCCAGGTGCAGGGTGACTTACGCGAGCGCGGCAGCACCGCGGACTACCGGGCATCCGGCATTTTCGGCGGCGGTAACGATAATCTGCATTTCATGGTGGCCGGCGAGTACTTCCATCGCACACCGTTCACCGTTGAGACGTACGAGTTCTGGGAAAAAGAGGATTTCGCATTCAATCTGAGCGGTTGGCCCGCGCGTTTCGACATTCCGCGGCGTGATGCCGCCGGTGTGCTGACCGGTTCGAACCAGCGGGTGGCCGATCCGCAGTGTGGCGATTTCGCCCAGTCCACCGCGTCCGGCTCGACCACGCGCAACGGCATCACCTACCCGACCAATTGCGTCCAGAATGTACCCTGGGGTACCCGCGCCAACGCGGAAGAAAACCGTCACATGGCCTATGGTGAAGTGACGTACAATTTTTCCGACAAGCTGAATTTCTACAGCGAAGTGGGCTTCACGCGCGTCCGCAATGCGTTGTCCGATACTCCTGGCGCCGGCGTGCGTGCCACCGACGTCACTATTCCCGGTTATGCGCCCAGCAATGCCTTCCGCGCAGTCAACGCTGCTGGCGCGGCGCTGTACGCCCAGAGCAGTGGTCTGCAACTGCCATTCGACAAGGACGGTGATGGTTTCAACGATTTCCTGCCCGCACGTGACCCGGCCACCGGCCGCGTCATCGTTGTCGGCACCGATCCGGCGGCCATGGCCGGCGGCATGCCGGTGGTGCCGTTCTGGGAAGACGTGACCATCGTTGCCGGCAGCCGACAACTCGGTCTGCAGTGCAACCTGCCGGGCAACCCGCAGGACGACTACAACTGCCGTAACGACAAGGGCAACCAGACCTTGTATGAAGTGGACACCTTGCGTTACGTGCTGGGTTTCGACGGTGATATCACCGACAACTGGCATTACGATGTGAACTACATGTACGCGCAGAACGATGAGGACGATACGACCTTCGGCAGCGCGTTCTCGACCCCCAACCTGCGCGCCGCGCTGGCCGGTTACGGTGGCGGCGGCTGTCTGCCTTCCAGTCTCGATCCGGCACAGGCGGGCGGCGTAATGCCGGGCACCGGCAGCTGCGAGTTCTTCAACGTGTTCGGTTCATCGGTGACCACCCAGCCCGGTTCGTTGCTGGCAAACAATCTGGATCTGGTGCAGTACATCGTGGCGCAGGACTGGAACCGTTACCGCGCAACTGTGAAGAACTACAATGCGGTGGTTTCCGGCAGCCTGTGGGAGATGGCGGCCGGCGAAGTCGGGGTGGCAATCGGTTTCCAGAGCCGCACCGAATCGTGGAAGGCGGATTACGCCGGTATCCTGAACGCCGGTCAGTCCGATCTGCAGCAGGCCTTTGTCGATAAGGACGTCAGCCAGACGGTGCGGGCGATCTTCGGCGAAATCAATATTCCGCTGGTGGACAACGCTTCGTTCGGTTATGCCGAGTTCAACGGCGCCTTGCGCTATGAGGACACCAAGGGCCCGGGCCTGAGCACCACCGATCCCAAGGTCGGCATTCTGTATCGCACGCCGAACGACAGGATTTCGTTGCGCGGAACCTGGAGCACCTCGTTCCTGGCCCCTTCGTTGTACGAGCGTTTCCGTGAGAATGCAGTCTTCACCAACTCGGTGGATGACGGCGCCACTGCGAATTTCGACAACCTGGGCCGTGTGGCGACGATCATCGGCGGTAACCCCAACCTCAACCCGCAGACCTCCGAAGCGTTCAACATCGGCGCGACGGTGGAACCGATCGACAACCTGACCATTTCGCTCGACTACTGGCACTTCAAGTTCAAGGGTCAGATTGCGACCGAGACGGCCAATGACATCACCACCGACGTCAACCGCATGTTCGACCCGGCCTGGGTCACGCGCGATACCAACGCCGGTACCGTGGTCGTCAACCTGCCGGGGCATCCGCTGGACGGTCAGACCGTGGGTCAGATTGTTACGATCAATACGTCGTACATCAACAACTCCTCGGTGGAAACCGCGGGGCTGGATCTCGAGGTCAACCACGTCTGGGATCTGGGTCGCTACGGTATTCTGCAGAACAATCTGTTGGGTACCTACCAGCTTGACTACAATGTCAAGTCGACGCCGACCTCCGCCTCGGTGGATGCCACCAATAACCGCAACACGCAATTGTCGGGGGGTTCAATCGCCATCGACCTGCGCGCCACGTTACGTACCAACTGGGCGTTGGGGCCGCACTCGGTGCAGTCCCTGGTTCGCTACTCGGATGGCTTCCACAACGACAATCCGCGCGCCAACCCGGGCTTTACGCTGATTACCGAAGTGGGTTCACACACAACCTGGGACCTGTCGTACACCTACACGTTTGAGGATCTGAACCTGGCATACCTGAGTGGTATGAAGATTTCAGCCGGCGTACAGAACGTGTTCGACAACAGCCCGCCGTGGGTGGCCGATGGCAACGGTACGTTGTCGAGCCTGTATGACTACGCAGGACGGCGTTTCTGGGGGCGGTTGAGCTTCGAGTTCTAAAACCGCGTTGCCTCGCCGCGGGGCCGTGGTCGAAACCCCTCGAACGGCCACGGTCTTGCGGCACTTTTACCCGGTCTTTGCCACCCGCCAGGGCAGGGGCCGGGAGAGGTTGCCGGCGCAGACCGGATAATCACAGAACGTTGAATTTGTAATTCATGACGGACGGCCCAGGCCGTCCGTCTTTTTTTACGGAGTACCGGAGCGTGAGGCGTTCCGCCGAACGCGTGGTGCAGTCGCCGACCGGGTCCGCGGGATTTAAAAAATGCCAGCAATAAAGGGTTTCTCACCCAACACCGTGGAGATCCGCACGGGCTTTGTTTAACTGCTCCGTCATTCCGGTCCGGCCCCCGAAGGGCGCGCGAGCTGGAATCCATGTGGCTTGGACAGAGGCCCTATGGATCCCGGTTCACCGCTGCGCGGTGTCCGGGATGACGGAAACAAGTGGGGCTGCGCGGTGTCCGGGATGGTGGAAAGAGAGAGGCTGCGCGGTGTCCGGGGTGGCGGAAAAAAGACCGCGCCTGCAGCAGGTCGCGGTCTTTGCGTAATGAAAGTGCGCTAACCTCTATTCGGCGACATCTCCGCGCAGCCATTTATGGCCGTCGGCGAACGTGATTTCCGTCAGATAAAGAAACGAGGGGTTGTCGTAATCGGGATAACCCGAGACGGTGATGGTGTCGCCGGGCTTGACGCTGGTCGGCCGCCAGCCATAACGGATCAGCACAACCTTGCTGGTCGCAAACACCTTGTAAGGTGCGGTGTCGTTACCTTCCGCGACGTCGACATCGATGAATGAATGCGGATTGGCGAAGCTGAAGTAGGTGACCTTGCCGGTGATCGTCGTCACCTCATTCTTGTTGAAGTTTGCTGTTGAGTGATGCGCCAACGTGCCAGCACTGACTGCCGCCAGCAGCGTCGCGAAAAGGATTCGGATGGTTTTACGCATGGTGTTCTGGTTCCTTTTGTAGATGACCGCGTATCTGGCTGCTGTTGATCAACGCCATGGGATTTCGCCGTCGATGTTGTCGTAGTTGAGTCGCCACAAGTCTTCACTGCAGAAATACTCGCCCATCTGCAGGCCGTCGTAGCGGCGGAAGTACTGCCGCATGGTGAATGGCTCGGTATAGAAGTCCGGGTCATCCAGCGTCATCATCAGTTCCAGCATCGGGCCACTTTCGCCACCGTCGATCCCGCGGTAGACCTCCGTCAGCTTCATCCGCGGTCCGTGCGGCCTTGGCATGCCGCCGCTGCGTACCGCCACTGTCTCGACATGCAACTGGTCATCCTGCCAATAACCGATGGAATGGCCCATGAACGTTGGCAGCAGTCCGGCCGGATGCGCTTTGGTATCGAGGTGGATCCGGCGCGCATCGTTGTGCAGTTCGAACAGGACGGTGATGCGACCATCGGTTTCGATGACTTCCAGTGGATACTGCGCGGTGCCCAGCATTTGCACCGGCATACCATACGGCAGGCAACTGCGGCCGGCGTCGTCTTCAACCGCGTTGTAGTTCGCACGGTATTCCTCCAGTTGGGCCAGCGCTTCGGGGCGGAACGGCGGTGTTGCAGGCCAGGCGCGGTTCCGCTCGCCTGTAGGACCGATAGCGGTCGGCATCCAGACGCCGGATATATCCAGTGCGAAGGCCGCGTTGGCGCACAGCAACGCCGAGGTGAATGCAATCAGTGAGCGCTTCATGGCTCGCCCTCCAGGTGATCCGGTCCTGTCGCGCGTAACTGGCGCCCGAGGTCGCGATTATGTTGTTCGAGGTATTGGCGCCACTGGTCCATCAGGCAGTACGCCGCGGTTTCAGCGGGCTCTGCGTGCGGAATGCGGCGGAACACGCGGGTGGTCTCGATGGGTTTGGTCAAGGTGGATGGATCGGTGATGGTCAGCGTCAACCGCAGTCGATCACCGTCGTTCTGCCTGGCTAACTCGAACGTTTCGCTGACCTGCATCTGTTCCGAGTGACGCAATCCGCTGCCATCGACAAGGCTCTCCTCGGTCATGGCGACGGTATCGACTTCCAGCGTATTGCCGCGCCACTTGCCGACTGAATGTCCCGCCCAGTTGGCGATGGGGTCCTCCGGATGTGAACGTCCGTCGAGGAAGATGCGCCGTACATCACCGCGACCTTCGAATATGAAAGTGATCTGTTTGGATGTCTGCAGAATCTCCAACGGCACCGGGGTTGTCACCAGCGTGTTGCGCGGCGTTCCCAATGGCATGCAGAACAGTGCGGAATCGTTGCGGTTGGGATCATATGCCGCCAGTACCGAGGCGCCCGCTGAGGTCAGGGGCATCGGTTGCGGTGACCAGCCGGTGGCCTCGGTGGCAATCGGTAACCAGCTGCCTGTCAGGTCAGGTGTACGGTCTGCCGCCATGGCGTGCATGGACACACCGCATACCGCGAGCGTCCACAATGTATGGCGCAGCGCGGAACGTGGAGGGGCGGGTGGCTTGGTTGATGCTGGGTCAGATGGAAACATGAGTATCGCGGTCACCTGCAAAATAAGTTGGGATCCAAACGGTTTTGAATTTAAACGATAACCCCGAGGCTGTCGAGCATGTCCGGACCATTGTCCAGGCTGCCGCCTGCGCAGCAATTTCAGGCAGCCGCTACGCAGCACAGCCCGCGCCTTGCTCGATTAGATGTCAGGCGACATGAAATTTTCGTGAACAGGTCCGGGCGCTGTCATCGCGGTGAATACCGGCCGTGGGCGGAACAAGTCGCAACAGCACAATTCAAGGGAAACCGAGTTCCAGCGGCCTACACGGGCTGTTGATATTACAACTGGTAATGCGTTGTACGACGGTCCGCTCATCGCAGCAGGACTTTAACGTCCAGGGCGGGAACCACCAGGCCGCGTCGACGTCAACATCCTGCCTGACGCACCGGCCGGATCACAGCGGTATGCGGCGCTGCATCATAGTTGCGGTGCGGACAGCGGATTTGGCATCGATTAGTTGGGCTATATACTGGCGCGCACGGGTGGTCGGACACGACCGCCATCGATTATCGGGAACAGGTGAGGTGTATGCAGAAGCGACGGCTGTCAGGCGGTGAATCCAAAGTAGTGAAACAGGTTTCCGCCATTGCGATGGCATGCTGCCTGTTGGCGCCCTCGGCGGATGCGCAACAATCGCCACAAATCGATTTCGTCAGTGTCGGTCGTGGCGCACCGGTCGCCGCCGACGTGAACGATTACAAGCTGGTCGGCGCGACGGTGCGTGGCATGAACGCTTTCGTCGGCCCGGGTCGAACGCGGCCCGAACCCAAGTTTGACGGCGGCGCCAATGCCGGTGAGGTGCCACCGGGCATCACGCCATTGCCGGTCGACATCTTCACGTCGAAGGATTTCTACAAGGATCGCGCACTGTGGAAGGACCCGCGCTACTTCCGTTGCAATGCACCGGCGGCGCTGGAAGATCTCTGGGGCGGAACCCGCTCCGATCTGATCGGCAGTGACCCACCGCGCACGGCGGCGTGGGGGCATTGCGAAAATGATTATCCGCGCGAGGCGATTGTCAGCCCCTACAAGTTCAAGACCGCGCAGGAACATTACGAGGCACTGCTGGCGGAAACCACCAAACGTGGTGGCCCGACCAGACATACCTATGCGAGCGTGCCGGGTGAGTGGACGGGGCGTTATATGCATCCAGGCCGAACGCCGGGCAACTGGTACTGGTATCGCATGCGACACAACCAGATGCCGACCATCCTGTCGCTGCTGACCGACGAATACCAGACGCGGATGGTGCAGGAGGCCTATCACCACGCCAACACCAACGCGCCGCAGTGGCAGTCGCAGTACTGCTGGCCGGAAGGGTTCATGCGGCGCTGGCACGAAGCGGCGCTGTGGGAGAACTACATCATGGTGACGCCGAAGATGGTGCAGATCCTCGGCGGCGTCGCACGCAATTTCATCACCAATATACATGTGGGACGTGAGTTCAACATGGAGGGCAATGTGCCGCGTCTGGGCGCTGATGTGCCGCGCTGGTACGGCGAAACCATCGGTTTCTGGGATGGCGACACACTGATTACCTGGACATCGAACATCCAGGGCTGGAAGGCGCATGCCGCGTTCGAGTGGTCGAACCAGATGCAAACGGTGGAGATCTACTCGCCCAATCGTGACGAGAAAGGCAATTTTGTCGGTCTCAACCACGAGTCGATCTTCTATGATCCGGAAGCCTTGGTGGAACCGGTGAGAATCGTTCGCAATTACGTCAAGCTCAGCGATTTTGATGAGGGCGAACCCTACGCATTCGTCGAGTGCATCCAGGGCATATTCCCGATCGACGGCCGGCCCACCCAGGTGTCGCCAGGACAGGTCATTGAATACGAAATACCTGATATGTATGGGCGGCCGTGGGCCCATATCTGGGAAAAATACTTCGAGCAGGATATGGAGCGTCCCAAGGCGGACGAGGATATATTCAGCTTCGAGTAAGTTTTGCGCGCTATCATGCGTACAGTGCAGTCATTCAATTAAACAGTGATGGGTAGAAAATTATGAAGCTAGCGAAAGGTTTTTGGCGGGTTGCCGCCGGGGCATTGATTCTGGGTGCGGCGCCATTCGCGGCGGTGCAGGCGCATCACTCTTTCGCCATGTATAACCTGAAGGTCACCAAGGTCTTCACCGGTGTCGTGACCCGTATCGATCCGGCGCCGAATCATCTGCAGATTTTCTTCGCGCCGATGAATGAGGATCGCACCAACGTCCTGCGCGACGACAAGGGCGATCCGCTGGTCTGGTCAGTGGAAATGGCCGGTTCCGCGCAGATGGCGCGTGACGGTGTCTCGGTCAACTCATTCCCGCGCGGCACAATTTTCAGTATCGGTCTGCATCCGCTGCGCAGCGGGGACAATGGCGGGGCGCGCGTCGGTGGCATTTTCAAATGCCCCGAAAAGACGCCGCCTGAAGCCGGTATGCATTGCGACTCCGTTGATGGTCACCAGACCATTGGCACCGAAGCGCTGGCGGTTGTCGAAGGCGACAGCTAAGCCTCTGCCGCCCGCGGCGGCTTGACCGTCGACCGCGATGCGACATTTTTCGTATGGACGCCGGCTGCGTATATTGCGCAGCCGGCGATTCTTTTTTCACTACGTCGAATCCGGTCCTAGCCGCCATGGCGTCGGCCGCCGGGCTGGTGCGGACCACCCATTACCGACTCGCCCCAATGGAGATCCTGATGGCTGCTTACATCATTGCCAGTTACCGCGTCACCAACCCCGAAGCCTTTCAGGCCTATCCCCCCGCGGCGACGCCGACATTGATCGCCCACGGCGCTGAAATTCTCGCGGTCGACCTCAACAGCGAAGCGGTCGAAGGCCAGCCTGCGCCGGTCACGGTGGTCCTGAAGTTTCAGTCCAAGGACGCCGCACGCGCCTGGTACAACTCACCGGAATATCAGCAGGCGATGCCGCTGCGCACGGACAACAGCGAAGGCACAATGGTGCTGATCGACGGATTCGTCGCACCGTAACGTCAATCGCAACCGCATGGGGTGATGCCGGGGATGACCGGCGTCTCCGCCTGCAAAGTCTCCGTTTTTCCCCCACGCGCGCCCCGGTCATCGAAACCGGCTCCCTGCGCATGCCGTCGACATTGGTTGTCACAAGCCTTGCCGCGTTCAGGATCAGGAACGTTGCATCACAAATAGTTTGTGAATTAAATTAAACCGGTGCCGGGTAGCGGTCATCAATCTGGGGGCGGGAATGCGAAATCGTGGGGCGGGTTTGTCGGGGCGGAGGTTCATTGCAGCAGTGCTGGCGGCAACCTTGGTGCCGGCATTGGTGCTCGCCCACCATTCATTTGCCATGTTCGACCGCGAACGCACGCAGATGCTGTCCGGTACCGTGCGCGAATTCCAGTGGACCAATCCCCACGCCTGGATTCAGGTGGTGGTCACCGACGACACGGGCGCCATGCACGAGTGGAGTATCGAATGCGGTTCGCCGAACATGATGGCGCGTCAGGGGTGGAAGAGCCGCACCTTGAAGCCGGGCGACAAGGTCGCATTGATGATGCATCCGATGCTCGACGGCTCACCTTCCGGCAGCCTGGTCAGCGTCACGCTGGCGGACGGCAGGGTGCTGGGACCCGGCGGCGCGCCGGCGCCCAAGACCGGCAATGCGCCACCGCCCAAATGAAATCATCCCTTCGCTCTTCGGCAGCTACCATGATGGCACCAGACTCCCGCGCAAACGCAATCAACCGCGTGCGCCGTATGGCAGAACGGCTGGCGGCCGGTGCCGCACTTGCGATTCTGCCGCTTTGCGTCAGCGCCGCCGCACAGACTGCCCCCACCGTCGACTTCAGCGGAATCTGGTTGGGTATAGGTGACGGCACTGAACTTGCGTATCGCAACAGCCCGTATCCGCGCCCGGCGCCATTCACCGAACGCGGCCGCGAACTCGCGCAATACTGGGCCGATCCAAAGAACAATCTGGGCGCGCGCTGTCTGCCGGGAGGCGGACCGGCCGGCATGATGAACGGTAGCAACTTCTTTCCGATCGAAATCATCCAGCGGCCCGAACAGGTGACGATCCTGTTTGAACTGATGCAACAGGTGCGGCGCGTGTTCACCGATGGCCGTGAGCACCCCGTTCCCGATGATCTGGAGCAAAGCTGGATGGGTCACTCCGTCGGCCATTGGGACGGCGATACGCTGGTGGTCGACACGATTGGTGTCAGGGCCGGCCCGTTGAATGGCAGCGGTGCGGCCGTGATAAAACGCGATACCGATGCCGATCCGCGCATGCCATACACCGCAACCCTGCACGTGACCGAGCGCATGCGCCTGTTGGAGGATGGCGATGTACTCGAGGTCGAGCTGACTATTGATGACCCGACGGTGTATACCCGCCCGTTCAACGTCAAACGTTACTGGCAGCGTTCACCCGACACGCCGATGATCGAGTACATCTGTACCGAGAATCAGCGGCCGCAGGACGAGGGCTACGGTCACCTGCTGGAAGAGTAGCCCTTCGCCTGGTTCGTGCAGCAGTTACGGCGGGTCGGCGCGTGGCCCGTAATGCGGAAGCGCACTGCCAGCTTCATAAGCGCCGAGATCGGGCGCCCTCCCATTGAAATCATCATTGACGCCGGGTAGCACGACGCCGGCATCAATCGCCGGGCTGCCATCGGTCAATCTGAAATCCACAGAAGCGGGATCATAAAGCCGCCAGGGCTCAGCGGTCGTGAGTGGCGGTACGTTGACGAAGGTGTCGAAGTCAACGAGCACGCTGTGTGCATCATTCCCCGTGGCAGCGCTGAAGTCTGCCAGATCGGCATATTTTTCCTCGCGTAGTTCACCGCTGAAATCGCGCGACTCACCGGACGCCGGCAGACTCCAGGCAAAGGCGGTCGCACTCCCCGGATTGGGACGGAAGCCGTTGTAGTCCGAACTCGAATAACGCGTCATGTTCGCGCCAGCGAAAATTTCCTCCGCCGCACCCTGGCCCAGTATCAGGTTATTGCGGTAATGCGTGTTGCTGACCGGCCCCATCGCCTGCACCTCCGCGGCAAATGTATTGTGATAGACCAGTACTCCGGCGCTGCTCGCGGTCAGCTTCAATGCGCCGCCTTCGGGTGCGTGGTAGACCACGTTGCGGATGAAGTAGGCCGGACCACCGAAGATGGGTTGGGTGCTCAGTGCGCGATGTCCTTGATTGAAACAGCGGTTGCGCAGCACGCGCACGTTATGCATCGCTCCGTCCGCTTCAATACAGTTGTCATCGACGTTGGTGATGTCGTTGTTGTAGATATCGATTGAAACCGGCATGCGGTCACGTGGAATATCGGGGTTGCCATCAGGTGCACCATAGGTGGCGTGGTCGATGCCATCGTGAAAGCCGCTGACATGGTTGTAGGCGATAACATGGCCCGAGCCGTAGACCTTCACCGCCATCTCCGACAACACCGGTGTTGGATAACCGGGCGTACCCTGCCAGACCCGGCCAATCCAGCCTTCCAGACGATCCGGATGGCTGCGGCCGAGAAACACGTTGTCGGCGATGTAGAAATCCTTTGAGCCCGACCAGTCGGTATACACGCCCCGCCCGATGTCTTCGAAGCGGCAGTTCTTCACCGTCAATCCGACGGCGCCGGCCAGACCCTTGTAGCCGGCCTGGATCGCCACCTCGGTATTGCGGAAGGTGATGCCTTCGAAGTGGATGTAATCCGCCGCCATCACGTCGAACAGGATATGGTTGCCACCGCCATCAAATATCACTTCACCGTCGCCCGCCCCCTTGATCACGATCGGGCGCTGTGCAGTGCCGCTGCGGCGAAGGTGGTAGGTGCCGTCAAATAACAGGCCGGAGGGATCGGCATAGCGGAAGCGATTGCCCTGGTAGAGCCCGGCATGGACCAGGATCACATCTCCGGGTTCTACCCGCGGCGGAAATGCATTGAACCAGTCGGCGCCGTTCGCACGCAGGTAATAGGCGCCGAGCAGGCCGGCAAACGCCGGTTCCTGTTTTTCTCCTTCATAGCCCACCGGGTAGACGTGATAAACATTACCGTCGCCGGCAGGTACCGGGACGGGACGGGTGCGGACCGTCAACGTCTGCCTGGCCTCGCCGGAAACCCCATCGGGGTCGGTCATCACCAGGGCGACGTCGTATTCCGTATCCGGTTCCAGATCGAACAGACTGCCGGCAAACATATCCGGCGCGGTGTAGCTGAATGCGCCCAGCACATTGTTGAGTTCTTCGCGCTGCACGCGCAGTAACGGCAGGCCTTGACGCCAGCGGCGGTCGCCAGTGGGCTTGTATTCGATGGCCACGACCGCATTGCGATTCTCGTCGCCATTGATATGCCATTCGAAGCCAAGGGCAGTGACCGTGGGTGGCTCGACGACGAGTTCGCCGATCCTGCTGCCGTTGTCCGCGGCCATGGCGTCTGCAGAAGCGGTGGCGGCACAAGCGCAGCCAAGCGCCACAGCGGTTAACATGACTGCCCGACCGGCGCGGTTGCCGAAGCGCCGGATGACCCAGAGGAAACGGTTGTGCATTGCGATTCTCACTTGTGTTGATTCCGATGTCCGTGGTGAGCGGCAGACTGTGCCGTCTGCGGTTCTGTCGTGCCATAATAATTGAATATTTAAACCATTGCCCTGTAAACCAATGCGGGCCAGCCAGCGAGGTCAGATTTCAGCAATGTCGGTATTACGTTCCCTTCCTGATTCGATGAGGGCTGCAGGCTTGCTTCTGTCCTGCCTGGCCGCGGGTATCGCTCACGCTGACGAACGCGATGATCAATCCGCTTGCGTACAACTGAAATCCTTTGCCGCCGCCGGTGTTGAAGTCACTTCGGCGACGATGGCTTACCCGGCCCCGACCTGGGAACCGCCCGGCAACGCGCCACGAAAGCGGGCGGTGCACCAACCGTTCTGTCGCGTGGAGGGCATGATCGAACAGCGGATAGGCTTCGAAGCCTGGTTGCCGGCCATGGCGATCTGGAACGGACGGCTGCTTGGCGCTGGCGTCGGCGGTGATGCCGGTGTCTATAACTATCACGATCTCGCACGCGGCGTTGATGGCGGCTTTGCCACCATCACCAACGACAGCGGTCACAAGGTGACCGAGGCGAATTGGATGATGCGAGGAGAAGCGGTACTGGATTACACCCATCGCTCGCAACACCTGATGAACGTCGCCGGTCGGGCGTTGATTGATGCGTTCTACGAAACCGGACCACATCACGCCTACTTCCTCGGTTGTTCGGGCGGCGGGCGCCAGGGGCTGAAGGAAATGCAGCGTTTCCCCGGCGACTACGATGGTATCGTCGCCGGCGCAGGCGGACCGACCATGCCGGTCATGTCGGTGCGGCATCTGTGGCAGGCGTTGTATCAACAGCAGAATCCCGATGGCGCCATGGCCGATCGCGATTGGGATATCGTTGCCCGGGCTGCGGTCGAGCAATGTGATGCCGACGATGGCGTCGTTGATGGTGTGATCGAGAATCCCGCACGGTGCGATTTTGATCCGTCTTCCGTGCAATGCGCGGCAGGTGCAACGGGGCAATGCCTCTCGCCAGCGCAGGTCAGAACCGTGAAGACCTTCTACGCCCCGATGCGCGACGAACACGGCAACCGCATGGACAGCGGACTGGTGCCTGGCGTTCGTACCCGTCCTGGCCCACCATCGCCATTGCTTCTGCCGTTGTTCGCCGAAGGCGCACATCACGACCCGGACTGGTCGGCAGATGATTTTCACCGCGCGGACGACCTGGCGCTGGTGAATGCCGAAATGCCCGAGATGCGCGCAGATGATCCCGACATCAGTGCCTTCGCCGCACGCGGCGGCCGCGCGATTCTTTACCAGGGCTGGTGGGACCCGTCGATCGTTGCGCATCTGAGTATCGATTACTACGAATCGGTCGTGGCCGAAATGGGCAAGGCCCGCAGTGACGAGGTGATTCGTCTGTTCATGGTGCCGGGCATGCTGCACTGTCGCGGTGGCGCGGGTGTGGATGAACTCGGCGGCGCGTATGCCGGATTGCCGATTGGCGATGCGGACCATGATGCCCTGGCTGCCGTCGTGCGCTGGGTGGAGCAAGGCAAGGCGCCGGATGCCATCATCGGCTCGCGGCGGGAGAACGATGAAATCGTCAGGCAGCACGTGTTGTGTCCGTATCCGCAACAGGCAGTGTTTCGCGGCGGCAACCCGGCCAATGCGGACAGCTATGAATGTGCAGCGCCGTAGTGAGCTAAAAGTGAAGCATTTTTTCGGACAGGTTGATGCGACCTGGCCAATGCATGAGGAGAACCAGATGTATCGTTTGTTGCGCAGGTGTGTCGTTGTGATGGTCACCGCGATGATCGCAGGTCCGGCGGCCGCCCATCACAGTTTCCAGATGTACGACCAGCAGAATGAAACGTGGCTGGAGGGGACGATCAAGGAATTCCAATGGACCAACCCGCATTCGTTCATCCAGGTCAATGTCGAGCAGGACGGGAAGATGGTGGAGTGGAGCCTGGAAGGCGGCAGCCCGAACATTCTTTCGCGCAACGGCTGGAAGCGCACGGTACTGCAGCCGGGTGACGCCGTCCGCATCCTCATCTATCCGTTGAAGAGTGGTGAGCCGGGCGGATCGTTCATCGAGGTGCACAAGCAGGATGGCACGGTGTATTACTACCATGGTTGAAATACGAAAACTGTGCCGACTCGGCTTGCTACCGCTTGCGAGTGCAATGATTTACAGCAGCGCAGTGTCCGCGGGTGATGCGGCGTCGCTGCCGGCTGACCCGCACGATCTCTCCGGCGTCTGGATGAACGACAACACCCTGGATGAAACGTTGAAACGCAGCGGGTTGAAGCGGCTGGATCCGAAGTCCGCCACGCCGGCGCCACCGGCGGCGCGCAGCACCGACGTGCTGACACCGGCGTACCGGGAAAAATATGATGCGCTCGCCGATGAACGCGCGCGCTATGCCGAAGGTGTGCAGACCTGTCACTGGCCGGGCATGCCGGCGATTCTGAGTTATCCCTACCCGTTCGAAATTCTGCACACGCCGGGCAGAATCACGATGATTTATGAGGCGGAAAGCCAGGTCCGGCGTATCTACCTCGACCGCGACGAGCATCTGCCGTTCGATGAACTGGATCCTTCCTATAACGGTGATTCCATCGGCCATTGGGAAGGCAATACGCTGGTCATCGACACCATCGGATTCAATACGCACGCGACGGTCTGGGGCGATCTGCCACACAGCGAAGACATGCGCATCGTCGAACGCATGGCCTATGTCGACGAAGACACGGTGCATAGCGAAGTGACGATTACCGACCCCCAGGCGTTCAAACAGCCGATCACGCGGACGCTGGTGTATTCAAAGCGGCCGGACTGGCGCATCCGCGAGTACAGCTGTATGGAGAACAACCGCGATGCCCCGGATGCCCAAGGCAATCGTCAGGGCGGCGTGGTCGAACAGGCTGCCCCGTGATTTTCGAGACCCCGAGGGCTGCGGTCCTCGGGGCGCTGTAGCATAATCTCTCGCGGTGGTATCAAAACATCGAGGGAGAGAAGTATGGCATCCACGTTCACCCGATCCGTAGCGAAGCAGGTCCTCAGTTCACTTCTGACCTGCGGTGTCGTTTTTCTCACGGCGTGTTCGCAGAGCGAGCCACCCGCGAAAACGCAGAGCGAAACCGCGGCGCCGGTACCTTCAGTGGCCGCATCCACGGCCACGGTGTTTCAGGGAGCACGCCTGATTCCAGGTGACCGCAGCGCACCCATTGACGACGGCGTGCTGGTCATCGATCAGGGTCGAATCATCGCCGTGGGTGACAGCACGGTCGCCATCCCGGCAGGCGCTACTGTCATCGATGTGCGTGGCATGACGATCATGCCGGCGATAGTCGATACCCATACGCATCTCAACGGTGAGCGCGCCGCGTTGGAAGAGGACCTGCGTGCCCGTGCGCGCTTTGGTATCAGTGCCGCGTTGAGCCTGGGACTGGATGCCAGCGGCGAAGTCTTCGCGGTGCGCGCGGAAGAAATCCCCGGCGCCGCACGTTACCGCACTGCCGGCCGCGGCATCACCAGCCCGGAGCCGGGCCGCAGTGAGGTTCCGCACTGGATCACCAACGAAGAAGAGGCGCGCGCCGCCGTGCGCGATGAAGCGGCGCGCCAGGTCGACATCATCAAGATCTGGGTGGATGACCGCGATGGCGCCTACCAGAAGCTGTCGCCCGATCTGTATCGCGCGGTCATCGATGAAGCCCATGCCAACGGGCTGCGCGTCGCCGCGCATATCTTCAATCAGTCCGACGCCAAGGGTCTGTTGGACGCCGGGATCGATGCCTTCGCCCATGGTGTCCGCGATATCGACATCGACGATGAGATGGTGGCGATGTTCAATGCGCACCCGGAGGTCGTGCTCATTCCGAACCTACCGGGTCGTGGCGTGCCCGCGGACTTCGAGTGGCTGCGCGGCCGGATACCGGATGACCAGGTGGAACGGCTGGCGACGGCCGGTGACAACCCGAAAGCGCAGGCGGCATTCGGCATCCAGGCGAGGAATCTCAAACGTTTATACGAAGCCGGCGTGACGATTGCGCTGGGCACCGATGGCAACACGGCTTGGGCGCCGCACACGGAGATGGAGGATATGGTCATCTCGGGCATGCAACCGGCGGATGTCATCATCGCCGCGACGTCGAATGCGGCCACGTTTCTCAAGCTGGACGACACCGGCACCCTTGCGGTCGGCAAACGCGCGGACTTCATCGTGCTCGACGCCGACCCGCTGCAGGACATCACGAATACGCGCCGTATCCATGACGTGTACCTGCAGGGGGAACGCATAGAGCGCTAGGCCGCCATCGCGGCCGGTCAATTTGCGATCTGCGCTCAGCTGTCGTAATCGTCGCCACGCACATCAAGCATGCGGACCAATGCACGCCATTCCCGGTCGATCACCGCGGCGCCACCGGCAAAGCCTTTGGCCATGAATTCGCAGTCCTCCTGCAGTGGCCAGGCCAATTCGGTTTTCGGATCGCGGCAGGCGGACAAGGTCGCGACCTGCATGCGGCAGGCACGTTCGAGGTAGTACATGCGTGAGAAGGCCTCGCGCACGTTGCTGCCGATGACCAGCGGCCCGTGATTGCGCAACATCAAAACATCGCCATCGCCCAGTGCGGCGGCCAGACGTTGGCGCTTCTCCTCGGTGTTGAACGCGCCGCAGTAATCCAGGTATCCCATACGACCGTAGAACCTCAGTGCATGCTGACTGAGTGGCAATAGTCCATCGCGGTAATTCGCAACAGCAATCGTGGCTTCGGTGTGTGCGTGCATGATGCAGGCCGCGCGCGGATTTGCCATGTGAATGGCGCTGTGGATGCAGAATCCGCCGATACTGATGCCAAGCCCGGTCGGGTCGGAAATGATGTTGCCGTTGACGTCACATTTGACCATCGCCGACGCCCGCGCCTCGTGGAACAGGTGGCCATAGGGCAGTTGCAGGAAATGGCCGTTTTCACCGGGAACTCTGACGGAGATATGGGTATGGATCAGATCGGTGATGCCCAGCCAGTCGAACAACCGGTAGGCAATGGCCAGTTCAACCCGCTCGTCCCATTCGGCCGCCGAAATCTCAGCGGCCTTGACCGTGGACTCCATGATGTTGCCGACTTGCATAACGCTTCCCCCTGCTGTGTCCGCGGTCACTGCGACTGGCCTTCAGGCCATGATGTCAGAGATTGAATTCCGCCCCGCTCTGAACCTTGCGCAGCAATGCCATGGCACCGAGTGCTTTGGGCAGGCCGGCGTACGGAATCGTCTGCAGAATGATTTCCTTCAACTCGTCGTCGGTGATGCCAACGTGATGGGCGTGTTTGAAATGCATCGCGACACCGTGGGCGCCGATGGCGATCAGGATGGAGATACAGATCATTTCCCGATCACGTAGTGAGAGACCCGGACGCGCCCAGATGGTGCCGAAATTGGCCTCCGAGATAATGCGCCAAAGGTCTTCGTCTATCGCCCTGGTGCCTTCATTGTGGCCCCAGCCGAGTTGTTCCAATATCTCAAGGCCGGCTTTCTCGCGGCCATCATCAAAACCTTCCATTGAATTCCCCTGTGTTGTGCAAGCCCGTCGCCCACGCGCGGTGCGCTTGAATGGCGTTCGAGTATAGCGATGGGGTTGACGCAGGGTATGTCCGCTGTGCAGAGGACGCGTGAGTGACGCAACAAGCCGTGCGCTCGGGTTTACGGTTGTCGACCTGTCATCACAGAGGACTACAAAACAAACACCCGGCGCCATCGCTGACGCCGGGTGTCTGGTTGCGGCAAGAGTTAAGTGCGCAGGGCCGCGTGGATTAGTGGGTCACCAGCGTACAAAGCTCGCATGGACTGTTCACCTGCAAGCGCTGGTACGCCCGCTGGCGATAGGTCAGAACCGACGTGCGGGCGATACCCAGGTCGCGCGCAGTGGCTTCCACTGTCATGCCCAGCGCCGCGCGGGCGCAGACCTGGCGTTCACGCCTGGTGAGTTGCTGGTAGCGGCGCCCGAAGCGGTCTTCCAACTGGTCCACTGTCAGCGGTGGCGCTGATGGACCGCGCTTTCGGTTCAGCGGCAGCATCGGCAGGGTGAGGCAGGCCAGCCCGACCAGTGCATCCAATTCTTCGTCTGAGAACCGGCCTTCTCTGGCATGCCTCGCGACCGTCATGCCGCGCCACGCGTCATTGCCACGCTGCACGATACCCACCCGCTCGACGATACCGGCGTCATCGAAAAAGCGCCGGCGGAAGCCGATGGACTCGATGTCGTCCGGGTAGATGCGCTGCAATGCGACGTCGCTGCATTCCGGCGCCGCGAGGTAAGCATCACTGAGCGGATCAAGGTGCTGGTACCAGCGGCAGTAGGTGGGAAACAGATCCACCACTTCGGGCTCGCAGGAGTAATACTGCAGGACGTTCTCCTGCTGCCCATTGGCCTCGAACAGGTAGAGGCGACGCACGCCGCGCGTCACCTTCTGCATTGAATCCTTGACTGTGTCGCCGAACTCGTCAGTGCCGATGGCGCCCAGCAGTTGTTCGTAAACGCCGCCCATGCTGGTAGGCGCGTGCCAATGTTTGATTTGGCTGATTTCCGACATGCGGACCTCCTAATTGCTCGCAGTGGCGCCGTCTACGGTGGCGTCGTCCGCGGCGGTTTTGCAAGTTACAACGGCGATTACGAGCAGAGCAAGCACAGCAAGCAAAGTGGGCAAAGCTGACAAAGACATTAACGTTGTCTCGGCCATTCCGGCACTGAGTCCGAACCCGATCAGGATCGGCGCGATGATGGTGCCAATCCGCCCGACGCTTTTCGCCCAGCCGATGCCGATGGCGCGCAGCCAGTCGGGGTAATAGCTGGTAAGCACCACATTGACGCCGCCGTATGCGCCCAGGAAGAAGAATCCGCCGGCGCCCAGCAAGCCCAGTAATACCGCGGTGGATGCTGTCGCCATGACCTGTCCGCAGACAAACAACAGCGCTGCGGCGATCAGCAGGAAACTGACGAGAATCCGCATTGCGCCAAACTTGTCGATCAGCAGGCCAACACCCAGCGCGGCAATGATGCCGCCCAGCGAGAATATGGAAACCGACATTGCCGCGATGGAAGCCTCACGGCCTACCTCAACCAGCATCGTCGGCAACCAGGAGAACAGGCAGTAGTTGACGGTCAGCATGGCGATGAACAGCAGCCACAACATCAATGTGCCGACGGCGTAAGGGCGCGACATCAATGCCAACGCATCGCGCAACGGGGTCGATACCGGGTTCGCCGCGCTGCCCTGCCGCGTCGGTGGTTCGACCAGCCAACGCCATGCCACGACTGCGGAAAGCATGCAGACGATCCCGACGACGATCGACGCCGCGCGCCAGCCACCCCAGGCGGCAAACACCCCGGCGACCACGCCGGCAACGGTCGAGCCCAGGCCATAACCGGTGAACAACAGCGTGACAGCGAACCCGCGCCGTCTGGCCGGCGCCAGCGCCGTCACAATCGCGAGACAGCTTGGCAGACAGCCACCGAGGAAATAGCCGGTCACCATGCGCAACATGAACAGTTGCTGGGCGGACTCAGCAAAACCGACGAGCACTTCAAACAGGCCGAAACCGATCAGCGTGACCACAGTGATCCAGCGATGCCCCAATCGGCCGACCAGCATTGGCACGGTCATCAGTCCGATGCATTGGCCGATGAGGTTGGCGGAGAATATCGGGCCCATCTGCGCATGACTCAATTGCAGCTCGGTGGCGATTTCCGGGGCCAGCGGTCCCATGATGGTGTGGATCAACCCATCGAAGAAATAGGCAAGACTGCAGACCAGGATGAGGGGTATATTCAGCGCGCTCGGCGCGGCGCCCGTGTGTGCCGCTGGCGTAGATGTTGTGTCTGCAACCATGTAATCCTGTCCCCCAGGCCGGGCATCCTCGCATGGGGTATAGGGGCCATCTATCCTCTCAGCCAATGACAGGCCGGCCGCCCGCCTTACGTCATACTGCGCCGCATTCGTGGCACGTTGTCATGCACAAAAAGGACAGACGCGTCATTCCACGGCGGTGATAATCCGCCGCTTCACAGGACACGAGATTTTCCATGCTTACTGGCAACAAGGTCATCATTACCGTCGCCCTGAACGGCGGCATGCAGCAGGACCGCGACGGCGCCGTCATTCCGAAGCAACCCAGGGAAATCGGCGAAGCCGCAGCACGTTGCCATGAAGCCGGCGCAGCCGTGGTGCACGTTCACGCGCGCGGGCCGGACGGCAAGAACAGCGGTGATAAAGCGATCTATGCCGAAATCATCCGCGAGATCCGCGCCCGCTCGCCAATCCTGATCCAGACCACCAACGGTATCGGTGTCCGTCGTGATCCGACGACCGGTCAGTTGCACTGGCCGTCCGACGAAGAGCGCCTGGGCCTGCTGGAAATCGAACCGCAGCAGGATTTGTTTGGCATCGCTGCCGGCTCGGCCGATTTCTACAATCCGGAAGGCGGCTATCCCGGCGAAACCCCGTATGTGAATTCTCCCGAGCTGTTGAAGCAGACCATCAAGGCGGTCTACGGCAAGGGCTCGGCGCTCGAATATGAAATCGTCGAAGCCAGCTCTCTGCATCGCATGATGCGTTACGCCAACGAAGGACTGTTCGACAAGGACCGCGACAACCTCTGGTTGCTGTACGGCGGTGGCTTCGGCGCCACGCCACCGATTGCCCGCAACATCATCTTCAGCATCGACGAAGGTCTGCGGATGTTCCCGCAAGCGATCGTGGGCGTGACTGCTACCGGTCACGATATGTTCCGCATGGTGACACTGGGTCTGGCCATGGGCTGCGACCTGGTGCGCGTAGGTTTCGAGGACGGTGTTCACCTGCCCGACGGCACCGTTGCGCGCGACAACTCTGAAATGGTGAAAGCCGCCGCCAGGATTGCCGCCATCTATGGGATGAAACCGGCGACGGTCGAAGAAGCTCGAGCACGGTTCCGTATATAGGACTTGACCTCATGGGTGAGCGGGCCATTCTGGTCCACGGCGGCTTTCTCGCCGCCAAGCGATCCGCCTGGGATCCGGGCTGCAAACTGTACCTGCCGGAAGACCAACTGGGCGGAATCACCCCGGTGATGGCCGCGGAGATCGAAGCCGTGGCATGCGCGGGCGATTTGCCCAATGCAATCATCGACGCGCTGCCCAATCTGCGGCTGGTGGCCAGCTTTGCCACCGGCTACGGCGGCATCGATCTCGCCCATCTACGCGAACGCGACATCCGCCTGACAAGCGCCGCCGGCATCAATGCCCATGACGTAGCCGATCACGCCATCGCGTTGCTACTGGCCTGGTGGCACGGAATTCCGACCGGGGATCGCATGGTCCGCTCCGGGGAATGGCGAGATGCACTGGTGCCAAGGCCATCGTTGCGCGGGCGCCGAGCAGGCGTCGTGGGCCTGGGTCGTATCGGCAGTGCCATTGCAAGGCGGCTGGCAGCACACGACATCGATGTTCAATGGTGGGGACCGCGGGCCAAGCCGGCCAGCGGTTTCACCCGCGCCGAATCGTTGCTGGCACTGGCGCAGTGGAGCGACATCCTTGTCGTCGCCAGTCGCGCCGTGCCGGAGAACGCGGGCCAGATCAATCGTGATATTTTGCACGCGCTTGGCCCGAGCGGCGTACTGGTCAATATCTCGCGCGGCTTCCTGGTGGATGAAACGACCATGCGTACGATGCTGCGTGACGGCAAACTCGGTGGCGCCGCGCTGGATGTCTTTGCCGACGAGCCACCTGCCGCCAAAACCTGGGCGGAAATGAAGAACGTGGTGTTAAGCCCGCATCTCGCCGGGTTCACCCGCGAGGCGGGTGTCGATATGTTCGGTCAGCTGCGGGAAAACCTGCGCCGTCACTTTGCGGGCGAGCCATTATTGTCGCCCGTCAACGATCACGCTTAACGGCGTTCGTTTCCTCGACCTGTCGGAAGAAGTTTTTCATCGCGGCATTTGCAGTCCGCTCCATCGCGCGTCACTATTGCCGCCACGCCCGCGCTGTCGGGCAAATGGAATCCATGACAGGCTAAGGAGTACGGCACGGTGACACGAATGATTCCGCGGTTATTTCTGTTGGCGCTCTGGCTGGGCTTCAGTGCACCGGCCTCCAGCCATCATTCCATCGTCGAGTTCGATTACACCCATGCGTACGCGGTGACCGGTACGATCAAGGAACTGCAGTGGACCAATCCACATTCCTGGGTGCAGATGCTGGTTGAAAATTCTGCCGGTGAATCCATCGAGTTTGGTTTCGAACTCGGCGCACCGGTATTCAATATCCGCATGGGGTGGCGCAAGGACAGCGTCAAGCCGGGCGACGAAGTCACCGTCGTCTTCTGTCCAGCTAAGAACGGCGCACCCCGCGGCACACTGATGTATATCTACCTGCCGTCCGGCGAACGGCTTTCCGGCATCGCGCCACGCATCTATTCAGGCAAGGCATTCGATGCACCGTCTGAAGTTCCTCCATCACCGATTCTTGCAGGCGCCGACTAATCGATACGTGCCAATCCCCGCAGTGCGTCCCGGAGATTTTCCAAGATGAAGAAGTTTCGTTCAGTGTACGTCGTCGCGCTGGCCTTGCTGTGGCCGCTATCGCAGGCCGTTCTGGCCGCGGAATTCAATCACGATGAATTCAACGGGGTCTGGCGTATCGCCGAACCCGTGCATGCGCTGCGTGCCGCGGACGGATCGGCGCCGCCATTACTGCCCGAGGCACAACGTATCTACGACGAACGGCGGCGCGGGTTGGAAGGTGGCGATCGTATGCTCGATCGGACCAGCTGGTGCGCAGCAGCGGGGTTGCCGCGCCTGCTGACCGAAGCGCAACCGTTCGAAATCATGGTTGACCGACGCCAGGTGGGATTCTTCTTCCAATGGAATCGCTGGGTGCGGCTGGTGGACATGAGTGGCGCGGAACTGGAACTGTATTACCCGTTGTCGATGGGAATTCCGAGCGGCAAGTGGGAAGGCGACACGCTGGTGGTGAGGTCGATGGGCTTGATGCACGAGACCTTCATGGATGCCTCCGGCCTGCCACACAGTGACAACCTGGTAATGACCGAGCGCTTGCGCCTGCGTGACGCCGATACGCTGGAAAACCATATTCACTTCGAAGATCCGGAAACCTTCACCCGCCCGTGGGAGACGGTGCTGGTTTACAAGCGCCAGCACAATGCCCGGCTGCGCGAGGACGTATGCCTGGACAACATCAAACAAGGCCTGCCGGCGATCTGAAGGAGGATGACGATGAGACCAAACCTATGCACTCGCATCCTGCTGCCATCTTTGGCTGCGCTGACTTTGTCGGGCCATTCGTTCATTGCAAGTGCTGCGGACAACGCGTTCGCAATGGAGCAGGCGCCATCCATCCCCGGCTACGAGCCATCGACCGACCCGCGTGATTTCAGTGGTCTGTGGCGCAGCAAGCCGGTGAAGGGTGTGATGCTGCCGTTCTGGCTGGGTGTGCCGTTACCGTTGACTACGACTGCGCAGGCGCGGGTTGACTACGCGAGCAAGATGTCGACACAAGGCACCCAATTGGCAACGCCGCATGTCATGTGCCGCCCGACCGGCGCCAACCAGGCTTTCGGTCCCATTGCGCCGGTCTATGTTCTGCAGAACAGCGCAAAGATTGCGTTTGTCGTCATGGATGAAATCCGTGATCTGCGCGAAGTGTATTTCGCCGATGCGCATCCCACCGACATCACGCCCAGCTACGGTGGCGATTCAATCGCCCATTGGCAAGGCGATACATTGATGATCGATACCATCGGTTTCAACGGCCGCGGCATGCTCGATACCGCCCGCCATTCCGACCAGCTCCACCTGACGGAAAGCATCAGCAAGAGCGCTGACGGCACCACATTGTTCCTGGAAATTACGCTGGAAGACCCCGAGACGTTCACTGCGCCGGTCACGATCAAACGGGAATGGGCGTGGGTCAACGGGCAGCAACCGTTGGAGTTCGACTGCGAAGAGAATCCCCGCGAGGACAACTTCTCGGGCATGGTGTTCGAGGATGACTACCTGCGCCCGATCTGCATTCAACATGAAGGCGAGGGTGAAGACTTGTCCTACGTGGTCTGCGAGAATCCTTGAGAGCATAGCGGCGCGGGAGTGCCGCAACGGTTGATGCAGTTGACTGGTTGGATTGACGTGCTGTCAGTCGAACACGTTGTTCAATATCTCGACGACAATCAAGGTGCCGATGGCGACCAGGACCAGATCCCGACCCACCGCGCGCCACTCATGACCTTCGTATTGCGGTAGTTGTCTTTGCATGTCAGCGGGAATGCCGCGCTTGGCGATGCCCGGCGGCAATGGTTTGCCGCGTTGCAGATTCTTTGCGATACCCGGCGGCAGCGGTTTGTAACCGGTGGCCTGCGAATTGACCGCATAGTCGCGCGCCTGCAACGCGGTCAACGTGACGGCGATGCCGGTGGCCACTGCAGAGGCAGTACTATCGTTTCCGCCCTTGCCGCCTGCTTCAGGGTGCTGGCCTTGCGCCGGTTTACCGCCGCCATGTTCGCCTTTCGACGAAGCAGCGTGCGCCGGAACCACAGGCAATGTCATGGAAATCGTGAGCAGGCAGGCGATGAATGCGCGGTACAGCTTTGGACGGGCGTCAGCGGTAGAGTCTGGATTCATGGTGATATACATCCGCAGGTAAGGTGAAATCCGGCAGCGGCAACTGGCTCATATACTTAACCAATGATGACGCTGGAAGTTGTGACGCCGTCGGCGTTCGCTGCTCGCGGCCGCCGGGCTGGCCCGGATCCGGTCACAAAGACTATAGTGGCTCTACTTTGAACAAGCGAGTCTTAGGAGGGGGAGTCAATGCGTCAAACCATTCTTCTGGCGGCAGTGATGAGCGCTGCCGTTCTGGCTGTGGGTTGTTCCCAACAGGTTTCGGCGCCGCCGCCTGCTGCCGCGCCGGTTTCAAATTACGCCAACGACAGGGCAGAGATCGAAAATCTGCAGGCGCGTTACCTGTTCGCGCTGGACTTCAATGATGGCGAAGCCTATGCCGACGTGTTTGCGCCCGACGGCCGATTGGATTGGGCCGGCGGTGTCATTCTCGGTCGTGATCAGATTTTGAAAGAGACGCAGGAAATGCGTGATCGCTTCGGCACCGGTACGCATAAGGAGAAGCCGGTCCTTCGTCACTTCATCACCAATAACGTGATCGAGGTCCGCGGCGACATCGCCTATGGCCGTGCCTACTGGTTCGAGTTCTACAACGATGTCCCCGAGGGGCAGCCCCCCATCGCCCAGGCCTACGGGTCATCTGAAGATGAATACCGGAAGATCGATGGCAAGTGGTATTTCACCATGCGCAAGATCAAGAACGAAATGATGTCGGATCGGCTGGCGGGGGATGTGAATCCGATTCGGGATCTCGATCGCCTCGCGCAGTAACGGGAATCGTTCGGCCTCCGGGGTGCTGATGGCCCCGGAGGTCAGCCAGAAAAAAATCAGTTCGGGACGTAGGCCATTTCCATGCTGCGGTAGGCGCCATCGAGGAACACTGATGGATCGCCGAACTGGGCCTCGTAGCCGTGCAGCGGGTTGATGTCGACGATGTCGTCATAACCCATGCCCTTGTTCATCCAGGCGTTCAAGTCCACGAACAGCTTCTGGTACATATCGCGCTGGGTAGCGACTTCAGCACCGGTCATGGTGCGACCGTGGGCGGGGACGACGACGGTCTGTGCGTTGCCGATGCCAGCCAGCTTTTCGTAGCCACGCACCAGTCCGCCGATGAACGCACCATTGCGATAGTCAATCAGCGGCCACTCGTCGGAGCCTGCCGCGCCGCCTGCCACCAGCAGGTTCACACCCGGGAAGTAAACATAGAGATCGCCGTTGGTATGGGCTGCGGGCAGGTAACCGTATTCGATGTGCTGGCCGCCGAAGTCCAGGCTGCCGTCACCGCGCGGGCGCTCGGTCGGCTGGCTGCCCTTCGGTAACGGTGCGATGTAGCCGGAAAACAGCGTCGACTCGGCACGGTGACCAAGATACATCGCCGTCTGCTCATGCGCGATGATGGTGGCGTGGTCCTTGCCGGCACGTTCGTTCAAGCCGGTCTGTTCCGGATGCCAATGGGTGTTGAACAGACACTTGATCCGGCTCGCGCCGGTGGCCTCGCGGATGGCTTTGAACAAGGCGTCACTGTTCTGCTTGCGTCCACCATCGATGACAAGCGCGTCGCTGCCATCGGCCAATGCCACGACATTGCCGCCGGCGCCCTGGAAAAGAAAGATGCCCGGTTTCAGCTCACTGGCGCTGATCGGATCGGCGGCATGTGTATTGGCAGCCGAACCGCAAATCAGCAAGGCCATTGCGACACCGCTGGCCTGGCGTAGTACATGATGCATGGATAGGTTAATCACGAATTTCCCCAATTTATCGTCGGCCACCGGCGCGGTAACGCGGCCTGATGGCGGATGCGTCAGGCGGACATTGCTGCCCGCGACTACGACTACATATCAAAGCGGCCAGATCGTGGCTTCATAGCCAATCGGCGGACCCACCGGCGGCCAGTACGGCTCCTCCGGCAATTCGACCGTGGCGCCGGACGCGCGCAAGGTCTTGGCCAGATCCATGCGTGGCGCTTCGCGTTTCTGCAGGAATGGAATGTAGCCTCGCGCCATGGCGTAATCGAGCGCGGTCAGTCCATCCGGATCCTTCTGATTGACCTCAGCGCCTGCTTTGACCAGTGCTTCGATGGCGGCGTTGTTACCCGCACGAACCGCGTAGTGCAATGGCGTACCGCCGCGGGTGCGTTGCAAATGGTGGTACAGCGCATTGGCGTCGACGTCAGCGCCCGCCGTTACCAGCGTTTCGATGATCGGAACGACACCGGCGCGGTCACGACGCTGCATCACCAGCATCAGCGCCGATTCGTTGTCGGCGTCGTTGCGGTTCACTTCCGCACCACGCTCAATCAGCAGCGAAACGATTTCAGGATCGGAATTGGCCACGGCTGCGTGCAGCGGGGTCGTACCACGCGAAACGCCGGAGCCGAACAGATCTGCCGGGCGCATGAACAACTGCATGTTCGGATTGGCGCCGGCATCCAGCAGCATGCGGACGACGGTGGCGCCGTTGGTCTCGTTCAATGTATCGATTGAAGTGACATCCGCCTGCGGTTGCCGCATGGCCGCCGCGAACAACGGCGCCTGGCCATAAATGTCCCACTGGTTGACGTCTGCGCCTGCTTCAATCAACAGCTTGGCGATATCCCAATTGGTGTTGATGATGGAAAGCAGCAACGGCGATACGCGATCCGGATCCGGCAGATCCTTGTCGACGCCGTTCTTCAGTAACACCTTCACGCATTCAAGGCAGTTCTCGCGCGCTGCGTACAGCAACGGCGTGAGACCACCGGAATCCATGTTCTTGGCGCGGCTTTCAGCGGTGAGATGCCGCTGGTAATCACGCCAGACCGAGCGGGCATTGATATCCGCGCCTTGCGCAATGAGGTAAGCCATCATCTCGGGGTGGCGGCGGGCGGAGGCCCACATCAACGCGGTCTGCTGGCCCCAGCCTTCCCGGGCATCCACGGTGGCACCGTGTTTCACCAGCAGTTTGGCCGCATCGACGTTGCCGGTGCGCGCAACCAGCATCAACGCGGTCTGGCCTTCGGGGTTGGGTGAATCGGCGTTGGCGCCGGCGTCGAGCAACAGCTTCAGCATGCGCGTGTCAGCGACTTCGGCCGCGAGTTGCATCGCGTTGGCGCCGTAGTTGTTGGTCGCGTTGACGTCAGCACCGGCCTTCAGCAATGTTTTGACGCGATCAGTATCACCGTCATAAACCGCCCACTGCAGCGGCGTACTGCCATCCGGATAGCGATACTTTGCATCCTCCTGCAAGTCGCTGGCGATGACGGTGGCGGCGCCGGCCAGACTGAGCACGCCGGCAATGGCTTGTAAAAGAGATTTCCGCAGCATCATCACGTTTACACTTCCGCGAACGGGCCGGGGCTGTCGGCGAAGGTATCCACATGGACGCCGACGCGGTCGAGCATGGTATGCAGCAATTGCGCATGCGGGGTGTCCTGCGGGTAATGCAGATGCTGGCCGCCCTTGACGCCACCTGCCTTGCCAATCAGCACCGACGGCAATGGATCGTTGTCGTGTCGATCGCTGTTGCTCATGTTGCTGCCGAACAGCATCAGCGTGTTGTCGAGGATGGAGCCTTCGCCATCGGGGATGCCCTTCAGACGTTCCGCGAATTTGGCAGCGCGTTCGGTCTGGTAGGCCTGGATGCGCACCAGCTTCTCGAAGCTCTTCTCCTGGTTCTTGTGGTGGGACAGCGGGTGGAATGCTTCGTCCACGCCGACATTGGAGAACACGCGCATGCTGGCTTCCTTGATCATGCGCATTGAGGCCACGCGGGTCTGTCCGGTCTGGAACGCCAGCGCCAGCATTTCGAACTGGATATCCAGCAGTTCAGTGAAATTATCCGGCGGCCCTATGGGCGCATCCGGCAGCGCGGTCAGCTCGCGTGCACCGGCTTCGAGTTTCTGGATACGGACCTCAATTTCGCGCACAGAATCGAGGTAGTCGCTGACCAGCACCTGGTCCGCCGGATCCAGCTGGCGCTTCAGGCTTTCGGTCGACGACTTGACGTAATCGAGCAGGCTGCCTGACTGGCCGAGAATCGCAATGCGGTCCTCGTAGGTATCGCCCTGACCGAACATCGAGTAGAACACCTTGCGCGGATTGCCTTCCAGCGGCAGGGGTTGCAGCGGGGTGCGATAGTTGATCGCGCCGCCGGGTTCGCCGCACAGCTCCAGCGACGCCAGCGGCGTGTCCTGACCGAGATGGCGTGCCGCAAGCTGGTCTGCAGTGACGCCGCGCAAACCGTCGGCTGCGCGGTCACGGGTTTCCGGCGCCACGCACGATAGCCAGGTCTCTTCAATGATGCCGTGCGGGTTGCTGCTTTCGCCGCCTTTGTTGCGCAAGCCGCTGACCACGGTGACATAGTCGTGCAGCGGTTCCAGCGGCTTCAGAATCGGCGAGTATTCAAACTTGGTGCCAGTCTGCTCCGGCACCCAGTACTTCATCACCGCGCCATGCGGGAAGTAGATATACGCCAGACGGCTTTTCGGCGCCGCGGCGGTGGCCGCCAGCGCGGTGCTGGCGGGAATCATTGCGTCGAGCAATGGCAGGGAAATCGCGGTGCCCAGGCCCTTGAGAACATGGCGACGGGACAAATGCTTTTTCGATATGAACATTTTCAACTACCTCGAAAGGCTATGCATTTAACAAGGGTTCGGGTTCAGTCCAGGGACGCCTGCTTGTCCGCGGCTTCCTCGGACGATGACAGGTAACGCTCACGCTTCATGAAGGCATCGCTGTTCACGATCTGGTAAATGATCGATTCAAAGCGGTAATCATCCCTGGCGGCCTCGCGGACGATGGCACGGACGTTGGGCATGTCGCGATAGTCGAGTTCACGCCCCAGTGCGTAAGTCAGCAGGTTCCTGGTCAGGTTGCCGACGAACATGTCGGAACGAGCGATGAGTGCTTCACGCAGGCCGGTCGGCCCCTTGATGACGGTGCCATCCGGCAGCACGCCGGTGGTGTCGATCTCGGTCAGCGTGTCAGGGTCGAACGCACGGAACTGGCCGACGGTATTGAAATTCTCCAACGCCATGCCCAGCGAATCCATCGGTGCATGGCAGGCGAAGCAATGCGGTTGTTCACGGTGTTGTTCCAGACGCTCACGAACAGTACGCGCCGGACCGCTGCCGGTATTTTCCGGCAAGGCTTCCACGTTCGGTGGTGGTGTAGCCGGCGGTGTGCCGAGAATGCGTTCCAGAATCCAGCTGCCGCGCAATACCGGTGAGGTACGGTTGGGATTGGCCGTCATCATCAGGATGCCGCCTTTACCCAGCAGGCCGAAGCGGTTGGTGTCGGTCAGTTGGACGCGGCGGAACTTGCTGCCTTTGACATCTTCGATGCCGTAATGCATCGCCAGCCGTTCGTTCAGGTAGGTGTAGTCCGCATCCAGCAGCCGCAGTACCGACTGATCACTGAGCAGCACGCTCTCAACGAACAGGCCGATCTCCTCCTTGAACATCGTGCGGGGATCCAGTGAACGACTCGCATAGCGGAACAGTCGGCCATTGGGCTGGATTTCATCCAGGCGGGCGAGATGCAGCCATTGGCCGGCAAAATCGTCGACCAGCGCGCGGGCCTTGTCATCTGCCAGCATGCGCTGGATCTGCGCGCGCAAGGTTTTTGAATCCTTCAGCTTGCCCTGACGTGCAAGACCAAGCAGCTCTTCATCCGGAATACTGCTCCAGAGGAAGAACGAAAGTCGCGAGGCCAGTTCGTAATCGGAGATCGATTGCGAGTCGGCATCCATGACCCCGGCTTCAGCGCGGTAGATGAAATGTGGACTGACCAGCACAGCGCTCAAGGTGTCCCGGATGCTTGCTTCGAAATCCTGGGTTTTGCGGCTGGCCTGGTAGAACGCCACCAGATCGCCAATCTCGGCCTCGGTGGCCGGACGCCGGAATGCGCGGTTGGCCAGACTGGTGACGATTTCCGTTGCGCAGGCGGCTTCTTCGGCGGGTTCCCTTGGATAGCAGACGAAGATGCGTTCGCGGCTGACGGTATCGGACAAGCCACTGACTGACAGTGGCCCGCGAATCTGCAGCGCATGAACACCATGGATGCGATCCTGGCCGCCTTCGAGCGCTGGAATGCGGACGCGCTCATCGCTCTCCGCCATGGTCCGCTGCAGGAACGTCACCGTGATGGTGTGCTGGCCGGCCGTGGCGTGGAACTTGATGTTGCGCAATCGTTCGTTGATGCGCGCGACGGCGTCATCGAGCAGCTGGTCGATCGTCTTGTGATCCTGTTCGCCACCGATGGTCGTGCGGAAAAACTCAGTGCCGTCCAGCAGCGCGACAACAGTGTTTTCGAATTCCATATTTGGAACTTCGCGCGCGAGCGCGAGATCGCCGATGTTCAATTCGTACTCGCCATCGGCCATGAAATTATGTTCGACCGTCATGCCGCCACGGGTGCCGAACGGCATGCCCTGATTGTGGCGCTGCTGCGAACCAGTACCGTCGATGCCGCGCGGCGGCAAAGAAATGATCATGTCCGCCACATTGCCGTAGGTCTGCATGATTGGAATCGGCCGCGCATCGCCGATGGCATCATGGGCAATGGTACGGGCGGCGTTGAGGTATTGATCAATGAATGTCGGTGTCACTTGCAAGGCGGCGGCAATGTTGTCATAGCCTGCCTTGATGTCATCGGCAGGCAACAGCGCAGTGGCGTCCACATTCATCCCGAGCAGATCGCGAATCGCGTTTTCGTACTCGCGGCGGTTAAGGCGTTTCAACGGCACTCTGCCGACATGACCTTGTTGCGCAGCGTTATCGAGCGTGGATTCAAGCCACTGGGCGATATTCTGGATGTTGGATTCTTCCGGCCGGTCCGTGCCGGGCGGCGGCATCTGGCCGCCACGCAGCTTGCGGATGGTGGCTTCCCAGACTTCCGCATCATGCGCGATGTTGTCCGGGCTCATCGTGTCGAATGCGACACCGCCGGCCCATTCCTCGAAGTTATGGCATTCAGTGCAGTACGATTCAATGAAAGACCAGTTCTGTTCGGTCTGTGTATCGGCCGCGGCAAACAGCGGAGAAACGGCCGTAAAAGCGCCGACCGCGGTCATCGCGACGGTGCGCAGATTGCGCCTTACCATAACTTCATCCCCATATTCAGGTGTATCCGATTCATTATCGTAAGATTACCTGTGAATCTCAAAAGTTCGCACATCTAATGAATAACTTTGTGCGTCGCGGAACCATTGCCGGCGGCGAACTTGCCAAAGCGCCGATTTGAACCCACGGCCCTGCAATCACGGTATCCGTGATATCCGAATGAGGTATTTCGACTAATGGGTTAAATTGTTACAGCACCCACGGTCCCGCTCACGATGTCGTCGCCTGCAGTGGCGGAAACAGAATCGGCATTTCCGTGGCGAACGCTGGAACGCTACGGTGTTTTCAGCGTGTTTTACGAGCATTG
>JACKNH010000016.1 GCA_024234975.1 Gammaproteobacteria bacterium | reverse complement strand
GTTCCCGTTGAGTAGGGCCGAGGTCAGCGACGAACAGCTGCGACGTATCGCCGCTTACCTGGCGAAGATGCCCGGGGAGTGAGTGCGATTGATCGTCGTATCCGTAGCGTGAATCACAACTTCGGATAGCGAAATTGGGCCTGGATGCCGCCGTCATTCTACTCGCCACGCTGGTAGCGGCAGTCATCAATGCGGCGTTCGCAACCGGCGGAATTTATCTTCTGATCGCCGTGGTCACGGCGCTACTGCCGTTGTCCGAAGCGATTCCGTTGATGCCATTGCTCGCTGCCGGCTCCTTGATCGGGCGCTGCTGGTATTTCTGGCGCGATATCGACTGGCAACGGACGCTGACCTTTGCCGGCGGCGCCGTACTGGGTGCCGTTGCCGGAGCAAACGTGTTTTTCGTGCTGCCGGAGCGTATGGTCGGTACGTTGCTGGCCATCAGCCTGCTGGTATTGATCTGGTTTCCGTCGACCGGCTGGCGCGTGCGTCTGCCACGCCCGATGTTCTTCGTCGGCATAGGACATACCTTCATAAGTGCAATTGTCGGCGCCGGCGGGCTGTTGCAGTCCATTCTGATTCGATCCCCCCTGAACAGAAGCGCGGTCACTGCGACGCTTGCCTCATGCACCTGCATCATGGAACTGTTCAAAGTGCCGTCCTACGCCTTGGCTGGCTTCTCCTATCGTCCTTACCTCGCGCTTGTGACGCTGGCGACGCTGGCAGGCTTGATAGGTACCGTTGTCGGTGGACATATCGCCGCGCGCACCTCCGAGCGTTACTTCCGCCCGATCTTCAAAGGCATCATCAGTCTGGTCGCGATACGGCTGTTATGGGCGACCTGGACGTGATCCGATATGCGTACATGGCGTGTTGCTCGAGGGTGCCGTAGTGCATCACCACCTTGGCCTTGCGTTGACAGCCAATACCCCCGACACTACAGTAGAATGCCGTTCTGTTTAGCAGAGATGCCCGCCTATGACTGACTCCGTGCGTAGTGCCGTCCTGTTGGTGATTGCTTTGGCCAGTGGTTGTGCGCCGGCGCCGCCCTCAGCCGAGGAACAGGCGTCCCATCCTGACTTCAGCGGCATCTGGTATGTCGCCGAGCACGATGAGGTGATCCGACCCAACGAAAACGACCCGCCGTATACGGAGGAAGCTCTGCGACGGTTGCAGGTATTTCACGACAATTTCGATACAGTCAATGAATCAGCCGTGACCTACTGCAATTCGATAGGTATGCCCTGGTCGATGCTGGCGCGCGCCCGGGATTATGCCCGCGAGATCTATCAGACTCCCGATCGGGTGTTCGTCATCTTCGAATATATGGATGAGTTCCGTTCGATTCATCTGGACCAGACCGGCGTGCCCGACGGATTTTTCGGCTCCAAGATGGGGTATTCGACGGCGCATTGGGACGGCGATGAACTGGTCGTCGAGACCGGCGGTTATGCGCAAAGTACGATCGCCACCGACATGCAGCGCAGCGATGAAATCACAACGGTCGAACATTGGCGCCTGTTGAATCATCCGACCTACGGCGAATCGCTTGAGATTGAGATCGAAATCAACGATCCCCGCGTTTACACCGAACCGCGCCGTGGCCGTGCGCTTTGGAAGCGCGCGCCGGACGATACCGTACTCAATATGTATGGATGTCCGGCCACCCTGTGGGAGGATTTCGTTTTGAAGCGGGTGCCGGACGCTGAATAACTCCGCGGTTGGGAAGTAACAGGCAAATCCGTGGAACTATTGCATCGCATCTGCGATCGCGCCCTGCAGGAGGGGAAACCCCTGTTACGCTCCATGTCGAAGCGCTGCGTGATCTTTTGTTGAATCACCCACTTGACCCAGTTCCGAACTCCGCAGTGGGCGGTGGCCAGGCTTAAGAGGCCGTGGCAATGCCGTGTGGTTCCACGGCCTGTTACGCGATTGGCGAGTTGCGTTGTTCCGCTGTTCGTTGGCATGGTAGTCCACCATGAGCAGTCACTGTTGTGAATCCGGCGCGATAAACGGTTCAGCCACGGACCTGGTCTGCGGTATGTCCGTGGCGGTCGACGACGCCACCCCGACCCACACCCACGGCGGGACGCAGTACTTCTTCTGTTCAGCCGGCTGCGCGCAAAAGTTTGAACTTGACCCCGCGCGCTATCTGTCTGGCGGGCGCGCCGAAGTCCACCAGGGCGACGACGGTGTTGCACCGGCGGCTGTCTACACCTGCCCAATGCTACCCCGGGTGCGTCAGACGGTCAGGCGATTCCCAATCTGCGAGATGGCACTCGAACCTGAGTCACCGGCGCCCGGCGGCGATTCGGCCGACGACTCTGAGCTTCGGGATATGCAGCGGCGGTTTGCCATCTGCCGCTGTTCTGACCCTGCCGGTGTTCATCTGCGCCATGTTCGGACACATGCTGACGCCCTGGCTCAGGCCAACCTCGCAACGCTGGATCGCGATGCTGGGTGCGACGCCGGTGGTGATGTGGGGTGGCTGGCCATTCTTCGTGCGCCGCGCGCATTCGGTATAAACATCCGGCCGAACATATTTCACCTTGATCGGCATTGGCGTCGGCGTGGCCTTCGCTTACAGCGTGTTCATGTTGCCGCCACGGTGGTTTCCGCGTCGTTGCGGATGGCCGATGGTCATGTCCCGGTGTATTTCGAGTCCGCGGCGGTCATCACCACCCTGGCGCTGCTTGGGCCAGGTGCTGGAATTACGCGCGCGGCGCAGTACCGCTCGGCTATCCAGGCGTTGTTGGATTTGCAGCCCGCGGTTGCGCACGTGCTCGCAGATGACGGCGGTGAACGTGAAGTCAGTCTGGCCGACGTGCACCCTGGTATGCGTCTGCGGGTGCGGCCGGGTGAAAAGTTGCCGGCTGATGGCTTGGTGGTGGAAGGGGGCAGTTACGTCGACGAATCCATGTTGACGGGTGAACCGGTGCCTGTGGCCAAGCGTCCCGGCGACCGGGTCACCGGTGCGACACTGAATGGCGAAGGCATGTTGATCATCGCAGCCGAACAGGTTGGTGGCGAGGCCATGCTTGCCCGCATCGTCAAACTGGTCAGCGACGCCCAGCGCAGTCGTGCCCCGATCCAGTCCATGGCTGATAAAGCCGCGACCTGGTTTGTCCCCGCGGTCTTGCTGGTCGCCGCTTTGACCTTCATCGCCTGGTTGACGGCGGGCCCGCCACCAGCTTTCGCTCATGGGGTCATCAACGCCATTGCCGTATTGATCATCGCCTGTCCGTGCGCGCTGGGCCTGGCGACGCCGATGTCGATCATGGTGGGCACTGGGCGCGGTGCGCTGGCCGGTATACTGTTCCGCAATGCCGATGCGCTGGAAGCCCTCGCACGCATCGATACGCTGATCTTTGACAAGACCGGGACCTTGACCGAAGGCAGGCCGCGCGTCGTGGATATCGTGCCGTCGGCAGGCTTCTCACGCGATGAACTCCTGTCGATCGCCGCCAGCCTGGAGCAGGGCAGTGAACATCCGCTGGGCAAAGCGATTACCGCCGCAGCGAACGGGCTGAACCTGGCGGGCCGAGGTGAGTTTTCCGCGCAACCGGGCAGCGGAGTAGCAGGTACGGTCGATGGGCGCGAAGGTCGCGTGTGGAAATGCCGCGCTGATGCGCGCTGGGTGTCACTGATGTACCGAGGCCGGTGGTCGAAAGTTTGCGGACCGATGGCAGCACTGTCGTTCACGTGGCCATCGATGGCCGCTTTGCCGGACTCATCGCCATCGCAGATGCGGTGAAAATAACGCCGCAGATTCCGTTGCAACATTGCATTTGCAAGGGTTGCGCACATTGATGCTGAGCGGTGACAACAAGACCACTGCAATGGCGGTGGCCGCAAAGTTGGCATAGTGGACGTTCGGGCCAGCATCTCGCCGGCAGGCAAAGCGGAATCATTCGCGAGTTGATTGCTGACGGGCATTTTGTCGGCATGGCCGGCGTGATGGCATCAACGACGCCCGGCGCTACATGCGCGCCAACCGATTCTTTAAGCAACGGTTTGTCCTGATGGCATCGGTCGTTGTTCCACCGCCGGTCCCCCAACGGTTCTTGTGATTTGGCAGGCGTTTTGCGAGCGCGAACGCTGGCCAAAGCCACACTGCGCAAATTCCGCCAGAACGTGGCGTTTGCTTTCATCTAAAACGTGCCGGGAATTCCGATTGTCGCCGGAGCGCGGTATCAACCTGCGATGCTGAGTGCGGCAAGGGCGACGCCGGCAAGACTTTCACCCGCGACCAGGCCGGCGGCTGCCGCCAACAGGTGACGGTCTGCCCAGGCGGCGTACGCAATGCTCAGCACGGTCGCCAGTATGGCGCCCGCAGCCATGGTGAGTGATGTCGACGCCGGAATCACGAACGCAAGGCCAAGCGCGCTGGCGCGAGGCAGCCAGCGTACAAGTGCCGGTGGCGCCAGCATATCTGCTACCGCCAGGGCGCTTCCCGCCACGCTGCCCAAGGCAATGGCGATCCAGGTGGCCTGGTCGAGATCCGTTAGTCCCGCACCGAAGGTTTCGGCGACGGCTTTCCACGTGGCGACAGCCGGGGCAGGCCACTGCGAACTCAGCAGCATGGACGCAGGGTCAGGTATCAGCGTCAGGTAGACGAGGCTGCCGACGATACTGCCGATCGCGACACCGGCGCACTGGGCGATGATTTGTCGCTGGGGCGAGGCGCCGACCATGTGGCCGGTGCGGAAATCGTTCATCAGGTCGGCGCATTGTCCTGCAGCACCACCCGCAACATTGGCGGTCATCAGGTTGGTGGCCGCCTGTCCTGGCGCGATGATGCCGAACGCAAGCTGCGATACTTTGCCGATCGCGCCAATGGGCGGGATGCTGGTTTCGCCGACGACGCGTCCGACCACCGCCGCCAGCACGAATGCCAACGGTATCGACAGCAGCGCATTGGTGAAGCTGATATCGAACAACAGGCGTTCGAGTACGATCACCAGGGCCGACGCAATGATCAACCCGGCTGCGCGCCAGCGCCCGCCGGCGGTGGGAAACGGCGGCAAAACGCCCGATGTTTGAGCTGTCGCGCGCCGCGAATGCCAGAACGCCAGACCCAGATGGACCAGCGTACTGCTGAGCATGAGCGCGATGCCTGGCCACAACAGCCAATTGACCAACGGCCCGAAAAGGTCGGGCGCATCGGCGGCGACTGCAGGATCGACCCAACCTTGTTGAATCACCCACGGCCCCAGCAGACCCCAGGCAAGGACCGCGCCCAGCGCCAGCGAAAGGCCGGTGCGCGGGCCGATGATGGCGCCAAAGCCCAGTAGCAGCGGTGAAGGATCGAGCGTGAAGGTCAGGCGCTCCAATGTGGCCGTCGGCGCCACACGGGGTATATGCCACCACAGGCTGTCCACGATCTTGATGAATGCCGATGCGCCTGCCGCCATGACCAGCATGCGGGCCCGCGTGAGCGCATCGCTGCCGGTGGCGAACAGCTGCTTCATGGTAGTGGCGGTCGCGACGCCTACCGGAAATTTCAGGTCGGCGCGATGCAGCAGCGCGTCGCGCATGTACCAGGCAACCCAGATGCCGAGGAAGCTCACCGCGAACACCCAGCCGATGAGTGCCCAGCCCTGCAACTGCTGACCGGTCAACAAGGCGAGCGCCGGAATCGGCGCGACCAATCCACCGGAGATGATCGAAGCTGACGACGATGCTGTCGTCTGACTGATGTTGCTCTCCAGTAGAGACCATGCTGGCCGGTTACCGGCGCGGGCGGTCAGTCGCCAGAACGCACCACCCAACAGCAATGCGGCAATGGACATATTGAAGGTCCAGCCAATCTTCAGGCCCGAGTACACGTTACACGGCGTCAACACAATGCCAAGGACCACGCCGGTCACCAGTGCGCGTGGCGTCAGTTCCCTGGCCACGGCTGCTCCTTGCTGAACACTCACGCTGACATATCCGCCAGCAACGGCGAAGCCGCGTAAACAGTCAACAGCCTGGCGATATCCAACAGGCTGGTAACGTGAGTCCTTTCATAGCCATGGGTGGCATCCGTACCGAAGGTGATCAACCCGTGGTGCAGGTCGTGCCCGGCGACAATGGCGGAGTTCGCATCGGAGTAGTAGTAACGGAATACGTCCACCTGATGGGCGATGTCGTGGTAACGGCAAAGATTTCGCAGATGTTTCAACAGCAGCCGATCAAACGGGCCACTGGTGTCCTGCGCACACAACGTAACGCCGGTTTCGCGCGCGTTCTGACCCGCGGCCACCGGCCCGATATCGATGCCGACGAACTCCGACACCTTCCGATCAAGTGACGCGCCGGCACCGGTACCGACTTCTTCCGTGACGGTGAAAATCGCATAGAAGTCGACCGCAGGCGGCTGCGCGGCCTCCTTCAGCGTGCGCAGCGCGCTGAGCAGGGCCGCCGCACCGGCCTTGTTATCAAGGTGACGCGCCGTGATATAGCCGGACTCATCAAACTCAGGGTCCGAATCAAACGCCACGAAATCGCCCTGGCGAATGCCCATTGCGAGCAGGCCATCGCGATCCTGTGCCGGACAGTTCAGACGCAATTCCACCTGTTGCCAGTCCACAGGCAAGGTGTCGATCTGTTGGTTGAACGCGTGGCCGGATGCGAGCACCGGCAGCACCTGACCGCGAATGACATGTTGGCCACTGAAGACACTGACTCTGCCACCTTCGGCGAAGCGGCTCGACCACGTGCCTACCGGACTGATGGCGAGCCTGCCGTTGGATTTGATGGCAGTGACGGTCGCGCCAATGGTGTCCAGGTGGTTCGCTACTGCACGCGCACGCGAGCTGTCCCGGCCAGCGACCGTTGCGACAATCGTACCGCGCCGGGTCAGCGTAAACGGTACATGCAGTGCCGTCAGCTCATTGCAGATGTAATGGACGATTTCATCGGTGAATCCCGTCGGACAGGGAATCGCCAGCATCTCCGCCAGTCTGGCCAACAGGTATTCGCGGGCGTCAGTCATCAATCAAGTCAATGCGCTATGTGTCAGTCGCGATTCCGTCGAATCAAAGCAGCCGGATCCGGTGTAAGCGTGGCCGGTCGGGGCATTACGGAGGTGTCGATTTGCTGGGTGAACTTGTCGACCGTGGTGACCGAAGGATCATGCTCGAAGGCCGGTTGCGAAGTCATGTATGCAATGAGCAGCCGCGCGACATTTTCAAGGCTTTCGATGTGGGTGCGCTCAAGGCTGTGCGATGCATCGCCGGCATAGGTGATCACCGCGGTGCGGACGTCGTGTCCCGCGGCCAGCGCTGAAGCGGCATCGTTATGCGACGCTTCCAGCACCTTTCGCTGATACGGAATGCCCTTTTCCTGCGCCAGCTTTTGCAGATGTCCGGTCAGATGGAAATCATAGGGGCCGGCGGCATCACCGGATGCAATCGTGACTCTCTTGAACGGCGACTTTTCAGACGGTGGAATCGATGCAAAATCGACTGTGACCAGTTCGCTGATGTCCGGAAGAATGGCCGAACCGGAGCCCGAGCCGATGGTCTCGGTGACCGTGAACAGGACGTAGATATCGCGCGGCAAAGTCAGGTTCTGCTGCTTGATCTGCCGAATGGCCGCCAGCACCGCCGCAGCGCCTGCCTTGTTGTCTATGTTCCGACCGACGATATAGCCGTTGGGAAGCGCCTCGGCGACGGGGTCGAGCGCGATATAGTCGCCCACCGAGATACCGCAACGGCGGACATCGTCAGCGCTGAATACCGGTTCATCCACCCGTAGTTCAATGGTGTCCCAACTGATTGCGACATCTTCAACGCCGCGATCACGCGATACATTCCAGTTCAAAATCGGCAACAAGGTGCCGCGAAAAGTCCCCTGATCGGAAAATATCGTGACCCGCGCGCCTTCGGCAAAGCGGCTGCTCCAGTAACCGATGGGGACTAAGGACAAGCGCCCGTCAGGCTTGATCATCCGCACCATGGCGCCAATCGAATCCACGTGATTGACCACCGCGCGCGCAATATGATCGTCTTCATCGCCGCTGCCGGCGAGCCGGGCGCGGATGGTGCCGCGGCGGGTGATCTGGAACTCCACTTCAAGCTCGCGCAGTGCGCCGGCGATATAGCGGATAATTTCGTCAGTCAGTCCGCAAGGACTCGGAATCGCCAGCAGGTCGAGCAAAGTCGCCTGCATGTTTTCGCGGTCGATCATTATTTTCAGGCATCCGTGTGGCGTATGGTTTCCGGCTGTCGATCACGGAAGCTCTGCGACAGCGGGAACAACAAGTCAATGAACCTCTGCGCGGTGGGCTGCGGTTCGTGATTGGCAAGTCCAGCGCGTTCGTTGGCCTCAATCATGACATAGTCGCTCCGATCCGGGGCAGTGACCATGAGGTCGAGGCCGACAACAGGTATTTCCAATTGACGTGCTGCCTGAAACGCGGCGTCGCGTAGCACAGGGTGGAGCGCGTCGGTTACGTCATGGATGGTGCCGCCGGTATGCAGGTTGGCGGTCTTGCGTACCGTGACAACCTGTCGGGGCGGGAGTACGGACGCCAGCGTTAGGTTCTGGGCCGCCAGGCAACGAGTTGTCTCGTCATCGATCGGAATTCTGCTTTCGCCATCCGTTGCCACCATTCGTCGTCGACTCTGCTTCTCAATCAACGTGGCGACATCGTTGACGCCATCGCCAATGACTTGCGGCGGTTTGCGAATCGCTGCCGCCACCACCTCGTAATTGATCACGACGATCCGCAGATCAACGCCGGCATGATAAGACTCCAGCAGAACACGATTGGAAAACTGCCGGGCCATGACGATGGCCTGTTCAAGTTCAGCAGGCGTGGCAACGCCGATTGAAATTCCCTGGCCTTGCTCACCGATGGCCGGCTTGACGACCAGTTGCCCGTGGGTAGCCAGGAATGCCTGGTCGGCATCGGCGGCGCCGGCGATACGGAACGACGGCGTCTTGATGCCAATCTTGCGCAGCCATCGATGTGTCACGTATTTGTCCTGGCAGCGGCTCATGGCCACCGCACTGGTCAGTTCGCTCAGTGACTCGCGGCAGGTGATACTCCGAGCGCCGTGCGTCAGGCGAAAATAGCCTTCCTCCGCATCCAGAACTTCAACCCCGATACCTCGTGCGCGCGCTTCATCGACGATGATTCGCGCGTATGGATTCAGGCTTTCGTCAGGCTCAGGGCCGATGAACAGCGTCTCATTGAAGGCGTTCTTGTTCTTGACGGCAAACGTGTGAATCTGATGGAAGCCCAGTTTGCCGTACAGTGCTTTCGCCTCGAGATTGTCGTGCAGAACCGAGAGGTCCATATGACGGCGTCCACGCTGATGGAAATGGTCGGCCAGGGCGCGGACCAGTAACTCTCCGATTCGCGGTCGTGCGGCCTGCGGATCGACGGCGAGGCACCACAAACTGCAACCGGCGTTCGGGTCATTGAATAATGCGACATGATCAATGCCCATGACGGTGCCGAGAATTTCGCCACTTATCGGGTCTTCCGCCACCAGGTAGGTAAGCACAGGGGAATTTCCCTGGGTGAATGCGAACGCCTCCGGTGTCTGCACCATGTCGCGCTTGGCGTAGATGGCGTTGACCGCGATTGCATCTGCCAGGGAAGCCACCTCACGCACGACGATGTCGTCACAGCCAGCCGGCGGCCCGTGTCGGTGGCCCAGTTCCAATCGATAGGTGTCAGACGGATCCAGAAATAATTGCTGGGGCGCGGAAGCCAGCACCACGTGGGGATCGGCGACGAACATGGCGATGTCGCGGCGATTCGGCGCCTCGCGCAGAAGCTCACCGGCAATCGCCGACGGATCCGCATAGGTATGGCCCATGATGATCCGTCCCCAACCACAATCCACCCAGGCATTCTGTCTCACGTCCGATGAGGCCGAGCCATCGGTTTGCCGCATATCGTCGTAAGTCGGCGGTGGATGTTTGAAGCGCCGCTTCGGCGGCTTGGCGTCAGCCATCAACGTATTCCTTGTTGTTGCAGCCACAACTCGAGCAGACCGAGCTGCCAGAGCTTGGAGCCTCCGAGGCGGGTGATGTGTTCCTCCGGTGCTTCCAGCAGGTTGTCCACGTAGCGTTGATTGAATATCCCGCGGTCACGGGCAGCATCGTTGTGGAGTGCATCGCGAACGAAATCCAGTACCTGTCCGCGCAGATACTTCAATGCCGGCACCGGAAAATAGCCTTTCGGACGGTCAATGACTTCGGCCGGAATCACCGTGCGCGCGGCTTCCTTCAAGACGTATTTGCCGTCACCTGCCAGTTTGTGTCTGGCCGGGATACGCGCGGCGAACTCAACCAGCCGATGGTCCAGAAACGGCACCCTGGCTTCGAGGCCGAAGGCCATCGTCATGTTGTCTACGCGTTTCACCGGGTCATCGACCAACATCACGGTTGTATCCAGGCGGAGTGCTTTATTGACCGGATCGCTGGCGCCAGCGGCGGCGAACTGGTCTTTCACGAATGCAGTGGCGACATCTGAGCAGTCGAATTGCTTGGCGACTGTCTGCTGATACTCAGCATAGTCGCGATCGAAGAAGGCGTCGCGATAACTTTCGAGCGGCCGCGGGCTGCCGACCATCGGCGGATACCAGTGGTAGCCGGCGAAGACTTCGTCCGCGCCCTGGCCGCTTTGCACCGCCTTGCAGGTGCGGGCCACTTCGCGCGACAACAGATAAAAGCCTATGCAATCGTGGCTGACCATGGGTTCGGACATCGCCGCGATGGCATCGGGCAGGTGGGCCAGCAGATCGGTGGATGGCACGCGGATTTGGTGATGGTCGGTGGCGAAATGGCGGGCGATGACATCCGAGTAGCGGAATTCATCGCCTATGGTATCGCCGATGGTTTCGAAGCCGACCGAATACGTGCTGATGCGCGCGTCCTTGTGTTCAGCCATCAAACCGACGAGCAAACTGGAATCGACGCCGCCGGATAACAGGACGCCGACGTCTACCGCTGCCAGCATACGTTTGCGGACAGCGGCGCGTAATTCTTCCAGCAGGAGTTCTCTCCATTCCTCGAATGGACGTTTCTCGTCGTCCTCGTCGTGGTCATAGTCGACGGTCCAGTATCGTTCAATACCGGTTTTGCCGTCGGCCTCGATCAGCATGGTTGATGCGGGCGGCAGCTTGCGCACGTCGCGAAGTATTGTATGAGGCGAGGGAACCACCGCATGGAAGTTCAGGTAATAATTCAACGCCATCGGGTCCAGCGCCGACCCGATTCCGCCAGCGGCGACCAATGCCGGTAATGACGACGCGAACCGAAATCGGGTCGCATCGCTGGTGTAATAGAGCGGTTTGATACCCAATCGGTCGCGCGCCAATAGCGTACGGCCGGTGTCACGTTCCCACACAGCGATGGCGAACATGCCTTCCAGGTGCTGCACAAAATCTCTCCCGAAGGCGTGGTAAGCCTTCAGTACGACTTCGGTGTCGCCTTCAGAGAAGAATCGGTAGCCGAGCGCGCGCAATTCGTCACGCAATTGCGGGTAGTTGTAGATGGCGCCGTTGAACACGACACCAATACCCAACTGGGCGTCGAACATTGGTTGCTGGGAGGCCAGCGCCAGATCCATGATCGCCAAACGCCGGTGGCCGAATCCGCGTTGCTGGTGGATCACGATGCCCTCGTCATCCGGGCCGCGTGCTCGCATCCGGTCATTCATGGCACGCAACGCAGCGGCGTCGGGTGCCCGTCCATCGAAGCGGATTTCACCGCAGATTCCACACATATCAGCACATCCACTTCTGTGGCGTGCACCAGCTACAGCACTACTCTATTGGATCTAGGGGGAGGTACTGAATCGAAGCGGCGCACGCCAAGAGTTCAGAAAATTCGCATCGAACCCTAACACATCATGTACGGTACATCTAATCTCACAGGCCGAGGATCCGTCGCTGAAAACGGCTTTTCGTGATGCTGAAGCGCATGGATGGCCGCACCTATTCGGTGCTGTCGCGCATTCCACGCGCGTTCGGACCGAAAATATAGCGAAATCCTGCAGAAGTGCTTGCACGATGTTGGCGCAATGCGCGACTGGTCGGACACTGGCGTTACGCTTGCGCGCCACCAGCCAGCGCTGACGTGAGCGTTGCGATAGCGCCGCCAGAGCAGACAATCAACCGCCAGACACTTCAGGACGGATTGAGCATACGTACTTCGCGCTGGGGGAACGGAATTTCGATACCGTGCTGCCTGAACGCATCCCAGATCATCAACAAGAGATCGGCGCCGACGCGATTGGGACCATCGTCGATCCCGTTCATCCAGTATTCGATCAGGATATCGATGCCGCTGTCGCCGAAGCCGGAAATTTCGGCATCCGGCTGCATTTCCAGCGGAAATTGCGGGCCGCTCAATACCTGTGGGTGGCTGGCGACTGTCTCGCGCAACAGGGTGAACAAGGCATGCAGATCGGTGCTGTAGGCAACCGATAGATTGATCGAGTACCGCTGCTGCGGGTCCTTGTGCGTCCAGTTGATGAATTCGCCGGTGATGAATTTTTCATTCGGGACGACGATGTCCTTGCCATCAAAGGTTTCCAGCGTCGTCGAGCGCATGTTCATCTCGCGGATGATGCCGGCGCGCCCGTCCTCCAGTTCGACGTAGTCACCCACGGTCACTGATCGATCGAGCAGAATGATGATGCCCGAGATGAAGTTGGACGCGATCGATTGCAGGCCGAATCCCAGACCGACGCCGACTGCGCCACCGAACACCGCCAGCGTCGTCAGATTGATGCCCATCACTTGCAGCAATACCAGCATGATCGCGACCGCGACCAAGACCTGGAACAGCTTGGCCATTACCTCGCGCGTGCCGACATCCAGCGCTTCCTGCTTGCGGATAATCTGCTGACCGGTGTTGTTGGACACACGTCCCAGCCAGAACAACAGGCTGCCGAAAATCAATGCACGCGCCACGCCGTAAACCGACAGATGTATGTTGCCGAGTTCGATTGACAGCGAATCCAGATACGTCGTGACGTCGTCCAGCCAGCCGAAGACATGCAGCGTGGCGACCGGAATGGCAATCCACTTGGTAATGCTGGCGGCCACCGGGTTGGTGACATAACGCCGGATTATGGAATAAATCAAGAATACCGTCGCCAGGCTTTGTGCAATCTTGATCAGCCAGTCCTGCGCGACGAGGTCGGTACTGATTCGGGCGGAGATACCCAGCGCGGCAATCAGCAGTAACGGAAACAACAAGCCGCCAAACTGGTAAAGCACGTTTCGGATCGCCTTGAACACTCCGGGCTTTGGCGGTTCGCGCAATAGCGGAACAGCGCGTCGGATAAGGCCCGCTGCCAGGTAGGCCAGCAACACGGTCGCCGCTATCAAACCCAGTTGGGCGTAGAACTGGGGGCTGCGCAGCCATTGTTCGAGCGTCTCCAGCCATTGCCGGGCAAGTTCGTTGATTCTGCTGAAATCCATCTGGTGTGCTCCGTCGTCAGCCGTTAACCGCAAACTACCTCAAGTTGTCCCTCGGCCGGTACCCGAGGTCGGTAATTTCCATGACCGTATCACGTTGGTTTCGCCCTGGCTTGCCAGTTGAGAACGCATTGCAACAACAGGTAGGGTGGCGTCTGCCATTGCCGGACAGCGGGCGCCACCGGGGAACGAATCGAAACCGGGCCATCTAAACCGCCGGTAGCGGCTGCGGGCCGCTGTCAGGCCTCTTACTCAAATTCCACCAGGGAGCTGGAAATGAACAGAACATTCTTGAACTTCGGGCGCGGCCTCGTCCTCGCCGGCGCCGTGCTGGCCTGTGGCCTGGCCCAGGCGCAGGATCAGCAGCAGCGCATGCGCACGGCCCTCGCCGCGGCTGCGCGCCCGGATGCGGATAAAGCACGTGACGCCACCCGCCACCCGGTCGAAGTCATACAGTTTCTCGGCATCAAGGATGGTATGACCGTGCTCGATGTCATCGCCGCCGGCGGCTGGTATACCGAAGTACTGTCCGCCGCGGTCGGACCTTCCGGCAAGGTGTTGTCGCAAAACCCCGAATTTTTCCTGCAGCGTGGTGGTGACGACTTCATCAAGAACGAAAATGCTCGCGCGGCGCGTCTGGGCAATGTCGAACCAAAGCATGGTGAAATTCCGGGCATGGGCATCAATGGCCAGGTCGATGCCGCGATCACCGCGCTGAACCTGCATGACGTTTACAACCGTGGCGGGCTTGAAGCGGGCACGGCATTCGCCAAAGGTGTATTCGATGCGCTGAAGCCGGGCGGCGTGTTCGGCGTGATCGATCATGCCGGCAGTGCGGGGCAGAACAATGCCGAGATGCATCGCATGCGCTTGTCCGAAGCGGTCGCGGCGCTGGAGGAAGCCGGTTTCCGTATCGAAGCCGTGGGCGACATTTTGCAGAACCCGGCAGACGACCATACCAAGGGCATTCGTGATCCTTCGCTGAATCGCAACTCTGATCGATTCGTCATCCGCGCGCGCAAGCCGTAAGCGGAATGTATTGCACCCGGCGGTGCGACGCATCGCCGGGTTATCCACTGCAGCCCCTGCAGATTCAACCGCATTTCCTGCGGTTGATCTTCCCCTCGTATCGCGGCCTAATGGCAGCGGCATGGCCCAGCCGCCATTGCGGATCAGGGGGAGATTTCGATGATGAGGACTGGATTTCGCGCCGCCTGCCTGGTGTGCGTGTGGTTGATTGCAGGCTGCGACACTGACGGCGACTCGCCGTCGACAAGCGGCATGGCCGAAGCCGAAGATTCTGCAGCATTGCAGCTGGAATCGGCGGTCACCGCACTCGAGCGCGAAGTCTTGAGAGTAAGCGACGTCAACGAAATCCAGCGCCTGCAGAATACCTATGGTTACTACCTCGACAACTCCGATTGGGACAACATCGTCGATCTTCTGACTGACGATGCAACTGCCGAATACGCCACCAGCGGCGTCTACCGCGGCAAGCAGAGCATCCGTGACTTCCTTTACGGCATCGGCTACGGCGAGCGCGGTCTGCGCCCGCAGCAGTTGCGCGAACACATTCAGGTTCAGCCGGTCATTACCGTCGCCGAGGATGGCATGACGGCCAAGGGCCGCTGGCGCGTATTGGCATTGCTCGGCCAGTTCGGTGAGTACGCCCGCTGGCAGACCGGCCCTTATGAAAATGAATACCGGAAAGAGAATGGCGTCTGGAAGATTTCGCGCCTGCACTGGATAGAAACGCTGACAGTACCGGTCGAGGGCGGCTGGACGACAAAGATGGAACTGAGCAACGTCGCGGACCGGAAATTTCCTGGTCAGGACGGCCCCTCAACATTCACCTACGAGCCATGGCCGGCAGTGAGTTTATTGCCCTATCACTTCACCAACCCGGTAACCGGGCAGGAATAAGGGGGCAATGAACATGATGAAACTGATGCTCACCGGCAGCCTGCTGGCATTGTCATTGAATACGTTCGTCGGCAACGCCCAGGCAGCCGACGCGGCACGTATGGCCGAATTGCAGCAGCGCCTTGCGCTTGCGCGCAGTCAATTGCAGCGGCAGGAAGACATAAGGGATATCGAGATCCTGCAGCGGACCTATGGCTACTATGTCGACAAGAACCTGTGGCCGCAGATTGCCGATCTGTTCACCGATGATGGCACGCTGGAAATCGGTGGCCGCGGTGTATTCGTCGGCAAGGCCCGGGTGCTCGAATACCTGAATTGGCTGGGCCAACCGGTCGATGGCAGGCTCTACGATCACACGCAGATGCAGCCGGTGGTGGATGTCAGCGCCGATGGCATGACCGCCAGGGGCCGCTGGCGCGCGTTGATATTCACCGGTGGCTACCAGCAGGCCAGCGTGTTCGGCAACTGCATCTACGAAAATGAATACCGCAAGGAAAACGGCGTCTGGAAGATATCCAGGCTGCATGCCTACTTCATCATGTACTCGGATCTTGCGCAGGGCTGGGACAAGGTGGCGACGCGCAATACCCGCCCGGAACAGTATCTGCCGCCTGATCTGCCGCCGACCCTGGTGTATGACACCTACCCAGGCGAACGTACGGCGCCCTACCATTACGACAACCCTGTCACCGCGCCAGCGGCTGAAAGTGTTGGTGTAGAGACAGACGTTCCCGCAGATGTCCAAGGTATGAAGGGCATGGTCGACGCATTGGCCACGCGCGCTGCACGGCTTGGCGATGTGCAAGCGATCGAACGACTGCAGAACATCTACGGCCACTACTTCGACCGCTGGCAGTGGGATCAGGTCGCGGCGCTGTTCGCCGATGATGGCAGCATCGAGCTGGCGCAGCGGGGTGTCTACCAGGGGAAACAGCGTGTGCGTGAAAGTCTCAATATGTTTGGTGCGCAGGGTCTGCACCAGGGTGAAATATTCAATCACCTGCTGTACCAGCCGGTAATCCACGTTGCGGCGGATGGGCAATCGGCGAATGCACGTTTCCGCGAATTCACCATGGAAGGCCGATATGGTGGTGACGGGGTAATTGGTGGCGGCGTTTATGAGAACGAGTACGTCAAGGACGATGGCGTCTGGAAAATAAAGACCCACCATATGTATACGACTTTCCTGGCCGACTACCACAAGGGCTGGTCGGAGGGGCCGCTACCGTCGCCAGGCCCGAGCACAGAGATTCCGCCTGATGCGGCGCCCACAGTGGTCTACGAATCATTCCCGCATTATTACGTGCAACCATTTCATTACGATAACCCTGTCACCGGCAGACCGCCGTTGGCGCAATGAAGTTCGACATCAATACCGCGACGTGCGGTGAGTGAATATTGAAAAAGGATTGGCGTGAACATGTCTGCGAAACGCGTGTGTATTTCATGGGTTCTGGCCACGATAGCCATCGTGCAATGTATCAGCGGAGCAAATGCCCAGGTCACCGCCCAGCGTCTGCGCGATGCCGGCAACGATGGTGCAAACTGGTTGATGGATGGCCGTACCTACAACGCGCAGCGTTACAGCCCGTTGAAACTGATCAATGAAGACAACGTCGAGAAGCTTGGCCTCGCCTGGTACCAGGAACTCGATACCTTGCGCGGAGTGGAAGCAACACCGTTGGTGAACGATGGCGTGCTGTACAACACCAGTGCCTGGAATATCACGACGGCATATGACGCCAGAACCGGCAGGAAACTCTGGCAGTACGATCCGCAGGTGCCGCGCGAATACGGCCGCTACGCCTGTTGCGAACCCGTCAGTCGCGGCCTGGCGTTGTGGAAGGACAGCGTCATCATCGCCACGTTGGATGGAAGGTTGATATCGCTGGAAGCGAAGACCGGTATTCAGCAATGGTCGGTACGTACGTTCGATTCCAACCAGTGGCCATACTCCATCACCGGCGCGCCCCGGGTATTCAACGGCATGGTCGTTGTCGGCAACAGCGGCGCCGATCTCGGCGTGCGCGGCTTCGTCAGTGCATGGAATGCAGATGACGGCAGATTTCTCTGGAAGTTCTACCTTGTGCCGGGCAATCCCGCCGAAGGATTCGAAAACGCTGCGATGGAAATGGCGGCCGGAACCTGGACGGGGCAGTGGTGGACACTGGGCGGCGGCGGCACGGCATGGGATGCCATAGCATACGATCCGGAACTCAATCTCGTTTTTGTCGGTACCGGCAATGGCTCGCCGCTGGTACGGCATTTCCGCAGCCCTGAAGGCGGCGACAACCTGTTTCTGTGTTCTGTTGTCGCGCTGGATGCCGACACCGGCGAATATCGCTGGCACTATCAGGAAGTGCCCGGCGAGGAGTGGGATTACACCTGCACCTCGTCAATGATCCAGGCGGACCTGACCATCGATGGTCAGCCGCGCAAGGTACTGCTGCACGCGCCCAAGAACGGCTTCTTCTACGTACTGGACCGCACCAACGGCAAAGTCATTTCGGCCAACAACTACGTGCCGGTGACCTGGGCCAGCAGGATCGACCTCGCGACCGGCCGCCCGGTGATCAACGAAGAAGCCAGGTATGGACTGGAGCCGGTACTGGTCGCGCCTGGGCCCGGCGGCGGCCACAACTGGTTTCCGATGGCGTTCAACCCCGAAACCGGTTTGGCCTATTTTCCGGCGTACGAGCATTGGCTTGTTTACGCGCGCGATCCTGATTTCAAACCCAAACCGTTCCGTTCGAATGGCGGTTGGGGCGGCTACAGTGGCGAAGCCTTGAAGAAGCGCCTTGAACTGCAGAAGGTGATACCGGAGCGGGAGAAAACGTGGTTGACCGCCTGGGACCCTGTACGCCAGCAACCCAGCTGGAAGGTCCAGCTGCCGCGCCACGGCAATGGCGGCGTGCTGACCACCGCCGGCAACCTGGTGATCGAGGGCACGACACGGCAGACCTTCGCGGTGTTCAGCGCCGATGATGGCGAGCTGCTGTGGGAGATGCCGGTGCAGACATCGCCCGTTGCCGGGCCGATCACTTATACAGTCGATGGCGAACAGTACATTGCAGTGAATGCCGGTTTCGGCGGGGGCGCGGCGCAGGTTGAACGCGGTTCAGGAATCGCACGTCATCGTGCTTCGGCACGACTGCTGGTGTTCAAACTAGGCGGCGACGCTAAATTGCCACCGCTGAAACCCGCCGCCCCGATTCCCAATCCGCCACCGTTGCGCGCGAGCGAGGAACAGGTTGAACTCGGTGCACGTGTCTATGCCCAGACCTGCGCGCAATGCCATGGCCAACTCGCGGTCGGGGGTGTCAAGGATCTGCGCCATATGGACGCGCAGACCCATGCCGCGTTCAACGCGATAGTCCTGGAAGGCAAATTACAGGAAAAGGGCATGGCAAGTTTCGCATCGTTGATCACGGCGGCCGATGCCGAGGCCGTACATGCCTACCTGATTGCCAGGGCCAATGAGGATTGGGGCCAGTAACGCACTTCACAGGCGTGACAGACCAGACCGTGAGCTATTGATTTTCGAACGCTGGGACCATCACGAATGAACAGCAACAGTGCCGGACCGTTCAATCTTGCCGAGACCGGACTGATTCTGCGGACGGACGCAGCGATCGACCCGGTACGAATCGACGAGCAGTTCTGGCGCCAGTTGATGGCCGGTGATCTCGGTAACTTTCATAATGAGTACCTTGTCGTCGTCAACGAATTCAGCAGCGACTGGCCGATATGGGAGAACCATCCCAACGGCGATGAAATCGTCTGCCTGTTGTCCGGCAGAGTCACACTGCGGTTGGAACTCGACGGTAAATACAAGGATATGCAACTGGCGGCGAGTGGTGACTATGCGAGGATCCCCCGTGGCACCTGGCACACGGCGCTGACCGATACGAATTGCCGTATGCTGTTCATCACGGCCGGTGAAGGCACGTTGCACAGACCGGCGGGCGATGACAATTGAAGGAGTGACAAGATGGCGACCGATGACAAGTGCTGTTCCATTTACCCTTACTTCAAGGTCCATGCCGGCAAGCTCGACGAGTTTCGCGCGGGCTGTGAGAAGTTCATGGAACGAACCAGCAGCGAGCCGGGTTGCCTTTACTACGGGTTTTCGTTCGAGGGGATGAACGTGCATTGTCGTGAAGGCTATCGTGACGCGGATGCGTTGTTGCATCACCTCGATAACGTTGGAGACCTGCTGCGTGAGGCATTGAAGATCGCCGACCTGGCGAGATTGGAAATCCACGGCCCGGAAGATGAACTGGACAAGCTGCGCGAGCCGCTGGCGCAACTGCATCCGCAGTTCTATCAGCTGGATTACGGCTTCCGTCGTTGAATGGCAGCGCGTGATTTTAAAAAATGCGGTGGGAGGTGAGGCCGTCCGGGGATCCGATGGGTAAGGACCCGCTGTGAATACATCCCTGTACGCTCGGGCTCGGCTTCCTGCCTCGCGCGGTCCTTACCCATCGGATCCCCCGGACGTCTGCAAACCCTGCACAGTCATCGGCGGTGTTGGTTGATGCGGAAGAAAATCGGATAACCCGGCCATGGCGGGAATAATCGCGCTTAACGTGGTGCTGGTGGCCCTGGCCGTCATCATTCACTACGAATTTCTGTTTCATGTGTCGTCTGTGCTACCGAAAATGAGAGTGCGGCCGCGTTACCGGATCGTATTAGGCGTGTTCGGTGCCCTCGTGGCGCACGCCGTGGAAATCTGGCTGTTCGCCTTTGCCTACTACGTCATGCATGAACAAGGCGACTGGGGCCGACTGCAGGGCAACTTTTCCGGATCGCTGCTGGATTGCAGCTATTTTTCCTTTACCGTTTATACGACAGTTGGCTTTGGCGATATCGAACCCGTCGGCAATCTGCGCTACCTGACGGGTATCGAATCGCTGACCGGGCTGGTACTGATCACCTGGACTGCATCCTTCCTGTATTACGAGATGCAGCGAAGCTGGGATGTGCGCTGAGGCGGTACGGGCTGCGCAGACAGCGGCGGCCTTACTGCGCGAGCTTCGCCAGCAGGCAGACCCCGAAGTTGCCGCAAGCAGTCAACGTTTTTTCAAGACGGCGCCTGGCCAGTATGGCGCGGGTGATCGCTTCTTGGGTCTGCGCGTGCCGCAACTGCGCAAGGCCGCCAAGGCATATGCCGGATTGGAACAGGCACAGTTGCTTCATGCGCTCAGAAGTCCCTGGCATGAAGTCCGGCTATGTGCGTTGCTGGTTATGGTCGCGCAGTTCGAGCGTGGCGACGCCAACAAGCAGCGCGCGCTGTATCGCACTTATCTCGCGAACATCGATTTCGTCAACGGTTGGGATCTGGTGGACACTTCGGCCCCGGCCATTGTCGGTGGGTACCTTTGTCATCGCAGTCACCGGCCGTTGTATAAACTCATCCGCTCAATGAATCTGTGGCAGCGGCGGATCGCCCTGTTGGCGACGTTCACATTCATCCGGCTAGGTGATTTTTCGACCACCCTGGCGCTTGCTCAACAAGTTCTTGATGACGAGGAAGACTTGATCCACAAGGCGGCCGGGTGGATGCTGCGTGAAGTCGGCTTGCGCAACCGAGCCGCGGTGACGGCGTTCCTCGATCGATTCGCCAACCAGATGCCGCGCACGATGTTGCGCTATTCCATTGAGCGCTTTCCGGATCGTTTACGACGTCATTACCTGGCCCGTTGATGTCAGCGGAGAGCGTCGACCGGGCTTGCCATGAGATGCAGGAAATGCGGATTTTGATTCGATACCTACAGCGACTGTGTGCGGTGCTGATATGGACGTCAGCGACAGGCACCGCATCAGCGAATGATAGCGAAGCCGTGCAGAACGACGTCAGGTCCGCGGTGTCGGCGCTGTATCAAGGCGACGTCGATACCATCATGCGGTATTCCTATCCGCCCGTGATCGCAGCGATGGGCGGTGAAGACGCTGCGCGGGCCATGCTCGAAGCCGTTGCCGGCAAGGGCCAGTACATGGCGCTGCTGGCGTTGGACTTTCCTGCGGAACCGCAATTCCTGCAGGGGAATGGTCGCGACTTTGTCGTCGTGCCGGTACACGTGGTGTATCGCCGCTCGAACAAGCGTGGCGAGCACTACGGCTTTCAGTTCGGCATCCGCCCGGCAGGCGGTGCCCGGTGGACGTATATCGACGGCACGAAAATCACCCCCGGCGTCAGGGAGGCGATGTTCGCGGATCTGCCTGCGGATTACAGCCTGCCCCCGACATCGCGATGAAGGTTCGTCGAACCGGCGGCGCAAAGTCCGTTCCATTGCGGTCGATAACGTACCTGCCATGCGACGGATGAATAAACAATGGGGATCGGTGTACCGTCACAAATTGACGCCTGCCGGCAGATCCATGAACTTATTGACCCTCACCGCCACGACAGGTGACGCATGAACGTTGCCGCGATGACAGTGGCCCCTGATGCACGACTGTTCCTGCTGGATGACGAGTCGGTGGTGTTCAGCGAAGCCACCCAGCAGCTGCACAGGTTGAACACCGCGGCAACCTTCCTGTGGATACATGCGGATGCCGGCCTGGACCGTGCGGGTCTGGTACACGAGCTTGGCGGACTACTGGCGACTGACGCGACAACGGCCGGTGCGCACGTCGACGAGACACTCGACCACTGGCAGGCGGCCGGGTTGCTCGGTTCGCGCAATGGCGTGCCGTTGCCGCGGGCCGTACGGGTCGAATCGGTGGACACGCCCACGCTGACACGGGAATTTCCAGACGATCTCGCCACGGACGCCGTGAGCGCGATATTGCGTGTCCGCTTGCTGGATCGGGTCGCGGCCATCGAGTTTTCCGATTTCGCGACGCTGCGACGTACGCTGCCACTGATCAATCACCTGCAGTACGGCGGCGACGCCGTCGACGACATCGTGCTGCGCGTTGTCCACCGTGAGCGCAACTATTACCTGATGCTCGACGGAAAGCCCGCGGGGTGGTGTGGCGCCGATGAAACGATAGCGCCAATGGTATTTGCCACGGTCACCAATGCGCTGGTCAGTGCCTGCGATTATCTTATGATTATCCATTGCGGCGTGGTGGGGAACGGCCGCGGTGCCTTGATGCTGCCGGCGTCCTCCGGCAGCGGCAAGACGACGCTGACGGCCGCCCTGTGTCACGCAGGCTACCGGTATTTCACCGATGAGGTGGCGTTGTTGCAGCGTGAGGGTTGCCTGCTGCGGCCGACCCCCGTCCCGTTGTGCATCAAGCAGCCTTCATGGAGGTTGCTCGGAAGGAAGTTTCCCGCCTTGCTCGATGGCCCTGTCTATCTACGGGCGGACGACAAGGTCTGTCGCTACCTTGCCCCTGGTGGGGCCATGCAGGTGGCTGATGATGTGCTGACGCCCGTTGAGCACATCGTATTCCCCAAGTATCGTCCGGGCAGCAGCGGTGGCCTGCAGCCCATCAGCAAGGCCGAGGCGCTGGCCAGACTCCTGACCGAGTGCAAGGCGACTGGCGGGCATTTGTCACACGCCGACATAGCATCGATAGTTATCTGGCTGCAGCGGGTGCAATGTCGTACCCTCGACGTCGACGACCTTAATGTCGCCATAGACACGCTACGCGCGGCGTTTCCGCTGAATCCGTGAGGGGTCTGTCAACCGTTTTTACAGGGGGGCGACCGGAATTCGCCAAAAGATCGATTAAAACCAAATAAATCAATCAGTTGCTTTTGGTGGCTTGATAATTGCTTTGCTCGCAGTTGGTATTTAACTTTCGTTCCCATGTGTGCACAAGTTCAGAAAGGCAGAGTTTGAAATGACTGACAACAACGAAAACAACATCGAGATCGCCAGCGATCGTCGCGACTTCATCAAAAAAGCCGGTCAGGCTGCGGTCGTCGCGCCTGCGGTAGGCGTTCTTCTGTCGGCCCAATCCCGGGGCGTACTGGCACAAGCAGTCTCCGGCGGCCAGGGCGGCAGCAGCGGCGGCGGTGATCCGTGCCTGACCAACCCGAACGATCCGCAGTGCTTGTAATTTAAAATCGGATAATCGCCCGCTTTTCCGTCGCCAGGCGGCGGAGAGCCGGCAAGGCCGAATTCCCCGAAAGCCGACGTTCGAGGACGGTCCCGATGAAGTAACCACCGCCAGGCTGCCATCCGGTGCCTGGCGGTTTTTTGTTGCACCACCAGACTCAGTTTCGAACTGGCGCCCCCTGCGGCCAGACCCTTGCACTGATCTCCCCGCCCGGCCGCACGTTGGCTCACGCATGGATCCCGGGCATGCCGAAATCCAATCGTAGAGAAATGCGCGTGCGGTCAACCAAAGATGCAGCGAGCGGCCGTTGCGTGCTCTGCCAGCGCCACGTCCCACTGACCTTTCATCACCTGATTCCACGGAAGCTGCACCGCCGTACCCGATTCCGGCGGGATTTCGATCGCAAGGTTCTGGCGGCAGGGATCGCCATCTGCCGCCTGTGTCACGATGGCATACACGACTTGTACGACGAGACGACGCTTGGCCTGCGCTTCAATACGCTCGAAGCATTGCTTGCTGATGAGCCGGTGATGCGGCACGTGGCGTGGGCAGCACGCCAGCGCGGGACCATTTGATACGAACTTTTCCCCGGTGGGCGGGCGTACCGGGCTACCGGCCCAACCAAGCGTCGAATCCCGTACCGCCGCCGACGAGTCCTGTATCATGCGACCATGAATCGGATACTTGCCATCATCATCGCGTTGGGCGTGCTGGCATTCGTGCTGTTGGATGGCATGGATCATACGCGGCGAATGATCAATCCCAAGGGATACTGGGAGTCCAGGCGTGATGTCAGTACCGAGCAGATCGATTTTCTTAACCGTGATGTTCGCTACTGCGCTCTGGAATTGGCGAAGCTGGACCGCGTGCGCGATATCGTCATCGCCCAGGGCGAACTGTCGGGTCTGACCAACGCGGAGGCCGTGGCCGCGTTCGACGAAGAGCGTGAGGAAAAGGCGCTGGCCTGCACCGAGACCTCAAATCAGCTTGAGGCCGAGAAAGTGGAGCAGGAACTGGCCGCAGCGGAGCTGGCCAGGCTCCGCCAATAATCCCGTCATAGCCAATATTGGCTAAGGGCGTGGCCCCGCGTCGTCACTCCAGATGAAGTTGTCCACGTTCGGCATTTTCACTTCAGCCAGCGTCGCCGCGTCCATCCTGGCATTGTCGCGGACGATGCCGTTGCGATTCAGCAGGTAAGCCGTCACCGCGTAGACTTCATCGTCGGTCAATGAGCCGGGCTGCTGGTACGGCATTGCACGTCGCACGTAGTCGAACAATGTCGTGGCGTATGGCCACAGACTGCCAATGGTTTTGTTCGGCGTCGCCGAAGTGAGGCTGCCGATGCCACCGGACAGCGCGTCGTTGGGACCATTGCGCCCGTCCGGCCCGTGACAGGCGAGACACTTCTGCAGGTAAATGGCTTCGCCCTCGCGCACGGTGCCGCGTCCGGGCGGCAGGCCGGCGCCGTCGGGGCCGATACTCAGATCCAGTGCCGCGACTTCCTCTGCCGTCGCCGGTCGGCCAAGATTCGGACTTTCCCCGGCCGCACTGGCCGCAGTGCCCAGCAAGACGATTGCCAGCGTCAGAGGCAGCTCACGTCGTTTATACATAGACATTGGTGACCGCTCCCCCGCGTCAACGCCCCAGCATTGGATGGCGGTGCAGTGATACATCTGGTTCTTGCCGTGCGCGCTGAACAGTTCTTCGCGGGTGGGCTGAACATGTCCGGCGTCGTCAATGGCGCGGCTGAGCAGCACCGCCGGCCCGCCATCCCAGTGCCAGGGGATACGGAACCGGGTGAGGGATTTCGTCAGCACCGGTTCGTTCAACACGGCATCTGACCAACTGCGCCCGCCATCGGCCGATACTTCCACCCGCGCGATGCGGCCGGCGCCGGACCAGGCCAGACCGGAGATTTCATACAGTCCTGGTGCGGTGAGGTTGAGGCCCGCCGACGGCCGCGTAATGACAGATTTGACCCCCATGGTGAGCGTGAACAGCAACGATTTGCCATCGGCCTGCAAATCCGAATAGCGGGAGGTCTCATCCTTGGTCATGGTCGGGCCGGCCGTCACTTTGATCCGCTGCAGCCATTTGACGTTCGCGTTACCCTCGAATCCGGGCAGAAACAGCCGCGCCGGATAGCCGTTGCCGGGGCGCAGTCGCTCACCGTTCTGGTATAGCGCAATGAACGCATCGTCCATCGCCTTCTTCAGCGGAACGCTGCGTGACATACCGGCCGCGTCAGCGCCTTCCGCCAGAATCCAACCCGCGCCCGGTTCGATGCCGGCGTCATCCAGCAGCATCGACAGCGGGACGCCGGTCCATTCGGCGCAGGACACCAGGCCATGCAGGCTGCCGGCGCTACCCCCCACCGGTTCGGGCGCGTACAGCATGCGCGAATTGCCCGAGCATTCCAGAAAATGCGTACGTGTGACCATCGGGTAGCGCGACAAGGCGTTCATATCGAATTTCAGCGGCCGTTTGACCAGGCCGTGTATCAGCAAGGTGTGCTGGTCCGGATCGATATCGGGTATGCCGGAGTGGTGGCGTTCGAAAAACAAAGCGTTGGGCGTGATCGTACCTTCGAGCTTTTCCAGTGGCGCCAGCGAAGCGCCGGTTCCGGTCGTGCCCGGCGCCGACCTGACCGGGTCGCGCACCACCCCGGCTTCGAAACGGGAACGATCGCCATAAGCCGACATGGGCGCACCGGGCGCGGTTGACCAGGGCTGGCGCGTGGCGGCGTGGACGTCAGTCGTGGCCAGGCCGACCGCACCTGCGCTGACCAGCGCAGCGCTATGGGTCAGAAAAGTTCGTCGGTGCAGCAGGCCATTGCCGGCGACCTGTTCCGGCACGGAATCTTGATTGGACATTGCCAGCTCCCCCTCGAGCGCAATCACAAGGGGCCAGCTTAGCATCTGAAAGGGCCGGAGCTATACCTCAGCCGGCGAAATGCATGACGAACCGCGCGTGGCGTTCGCGGATGCGCCAGCCTTCGTCGGTGAACACCATCTCGTCCTCGAATTCGCCCACCAGATGACGCGTCTCTGCAGGCAGACCGAAATTCCCTTCGGCCGGGCGCGCGGTACTGGCGGCGTAAACCAGTGCGTAGCTCAGAACATGGGTGGTCGATGGGCTGGTGATCTCCACGCGGATGTTGGTGACCAGATGGCGGGTGATGCGGTCAGCCGGCCGTTGCAGATACGAAGCCTCAATCGCCTCGCGTCCGATGAGCGGTGGGCCGGAGGGGCGATGCAGAGTGCCATCGGTTGTAAACATCGCGGCAAGCAGTTTGTAGTCACGGCTGTCGTTGCCGTGCACGGCGTCCAGCACCACCCGCTCGCAGGCGCGTTCGATGGCCAGCTTTTCCGCGGCGCTGATTTCGCTTTCCATGATTACGAGGCGACTCCCGGTGGCTCGATTCCCCCGGAAGTTTACCGGGTTTGCGCCGTCCCGGTGCGTATCTATGACATCCGCTTGTAGAATGCAGGGGGTGTACAGCATCAACCACGGGGGAGATTCGATGCGCGGGATTATGGACTTGAGTCGCCAGCTTAGCGCCGTCGTGTTGGCGGCATTCAGCGTTGCGGTCCTGGCACAGGCGCCAGGTGCGGATATCAACGCGCCGTACAAGGATCCTGGCCTGGTGGTGGAAACCTGGGTCGAGCGTCTCGAAGGCGAAGGTCGCGGTGCATTTGATTTCCGCCATCAGATCGTTGCAGCACTGGATGTGCAACCCGGCCAGAGCGTGGCCGATGTCGGCGCGGGTACCGGTCTGTTCGAGCCACTGCTGGCGGCACGGGTCGGGACACAGGGCCATGTCTACGCGGTGGATATCGTGCCGAAGTTCATCGATTACATCCGGCAGCAGGCGGGCGAGCGCGGCTTGTCACAGGTCACCGCGGTGCTTGGCACCGAGGTTTCCGCCGAGTTGGCGCCGGCCAGTGTCGATATGGTTTTCGTCTGCGACGCCTATCACCATTTTGAGGATTACGACGCGATGCTGCAATCGATCCGCCAGGCATTGCGGCCGGGCGGCCGCCTGGTGGTTTTCGACTTCGACCGGGTGGAAGGCAAGTCCGACACCTTCATCCTCGAACACATCCGCGCCAGTAAGGCGCAGTTCACCAGGGAAATCGAAGCCAACGGCTTTACCTTTGACAAGGACATCACGCCCGAAGGGATGCCGGACAACTTCATGTATTCATTCCTGCGGCCTTGAGCGCCACGAACGGTCGCTCCGGCAAGCCCATGGCGGACGTTGCGGCCGACAACGGACGGGCCAACCCGGCATTCGGCCGCGCGACACTGATCGCGCTGGTGATCGCGAACATGCTGGGGGCGGGCGTATTCACCACCTCCGGCTTCGCACTCGCTGATCTTGGAACGCCGTGGTGGGTACTCGGCGCCTGGGTGATCGGCGGCCTGGTGGCAATTGCCGGAGCGCTCAGCTACGGCAATCTTGCGCGCGTGCTGCCAGCATCCGGTGGAGAGTATGTTTATCTCGCCCGGTTCGTTCATCCGGCCGCCGGCTTCATCGCCGGCTGGGTTTCGATGCTCGCGGGGTTTACCGGCGCTATCGCCTACGCCGCCGGCGCTTTCGCTGTTTATGCATTACCCGGCAATTCCAGCAGTGTCCGCGCCAACCTGGTGGCCAGCGGCGTGATCGCCGTGACCGCGGCGTTACATGCCGCGCATGTTGCCAGTGGAGCACGCGTGCAGAACATGGTGGTGGGACTGAAGCTCGTGCTGATTACCGTGTTCTGCGTCTATGGACTCGCCAGCGGTGTCAGTGGCGGGTGGCAGGGGCTGAGCAGCGCGACCGTACAGCCGTTTTCCTGGTCTGTGTTCGCGCTGACGTTGATGTGGATATCGTTCAGTTATTCCGGTTTCAATGCCGCCGTCTATATCGCAGAGGAAGTGCCTTCGGCGCGGCAAAGTGTACCGGTGGCAATGGTCGTGGCGACCCTCCTGACGACTGCAATTTACCTGTTACTGAACGCGGTATTCGTGCTGGTGCCGCCGGCAGCTGTCGTGCATGGCGTGCCCGACGTCGCCACCGCGGCCGCTGGATTCATCGGTGGTGCCTGGTTGGCAAATGCTGTGCGGCTGGTAATTGCCATCGCGCTTTTCACGTCCGTCTCGGCCATGTTGATTGCCGGGCCGCGGGTTTATGCGCGTATGGCCGAGGACGGAATGTTGCCGGCGGTATTCCGCTTTGGTCACCGGGCGCCGGTGACGGCGATACTCTTCCAGGCCGGTTTCGCGATGGCCGTGGTATGGCTCGCGCAATTGCGGCAACTGCTGTCGTACCTCGGCTTTACGCTGGCGCTGTCCGCGGCGGCGACCGTCGCCAGCCTGTTTCTGATTGCGCGTTCGCAACCTGCGCAGCGTGAAGAGCTGAGGTATTACCCCTGGGCGCCACTGGTGTTCGTGGTTGCCACGCTCGTTTTCGCCGGTTTGGCCGCGCAGCGTAATCCACTGGAGATGTTTGCCGCCCTGCTCACCCTGGCGACCGGCGGTGTGGCATGGTGGCTCACCTCACGCGCGCAACACGGGAAGTGAATGTGGTCATTCGATGACCGCGATGAAATCACATTGCACGGCCTGACCGAAGTCGAGTTGGGCCCGCGCGATATGACGTGCCGGCCGCGATTGGGGATCAGGAAACATCTGCAGCCATTGCGCATTGATGACATCGCGCTGGCTGGAATCGAGCATGCGAATTTCGACCTTGATGACGTGGTCAGGCGTTGCACCGGCGGCTGCGAGAACCTCGCGCATCTGCGCGAACATCAATTCCACCTGCACTGACAGTTCCGGCGGAATCTCACGGGTGACCGGATCCCGCGGAACGATGGCGCTGGAATAAACGATATTGCCGATTCTGCACGCGGACGGTATCGGATTCTTGTGGCTGGCATTGGCGACGTTGATGCTGCGGCGGCTCATGTTGACGGATCTCCGGCGAAATAGGCGAACGTGATTGGCACGCAATCATAATGCGAAATACGTGAGCGTCCAGCATCGACAGATGACCGATGGGATGCTCGCACTTGGAGAAGCCATTGTGGGAGAATCGGCCCCTTCAATTTGATACTCACAGGCCGTGACGACCGCAGCAGAATGATGGAGTGGAGATGCTGAAAGCAGTGCAGGAAAAACTGGGGCCAGGACTCATCTTCGCCGCGACGGCGGTGGGCGTCTCTCACCTGGTACAGTCCACACGCGCCGGCGCAACTTACGGCTTGAGCATGTTGCTGCTGGTATTGTTCGTCTGCGCGGTAAAATACCCGCCATTTCTGTTTGCCGCGCGATATACAGCGGCGACCGGCAAGACCATCGTCGAGGGTTATCACAATCTCGGGCGCTGGATCCTGTATGTCTTCCTGTTCCTGCAGGGGTTTGAATTACTGGTGGCGTTGACGGGTGTTTCGCTGGTGACCGCCGGCATCGTCAAACATGTCCTCGGTCTTGCGTCGATCGCCGACGCCCATGTCGCACTGGCCCTGGTCGTGTTGAGTATCGGCATGTTGGCACTAGGCAAATACGCCTTGCTGGAGAATTTCACCAAGGTATTGGTCAGCGTGTTCTGCATCACGACAGTCGCCGCGACCATCGCCGCGATTGCCGGCTGGGAAGCACCGGCCTTGTCTGCGGCGGCACCGCTCAGGTTTGATCGCTCCACCACCTTGTTCCTGGTCGCGATTGCCGGGTGGATGCCGATCGGCATGGTCGGCGCGGTGACGCTCTCGCTGTGGGTGGATGCCAAGCGCAAGACGCTGAATCGGCCATTGACCGTTGCCGAGACCGACTTCGATTTCAACCTCGGTTACGTGGCAACCATTTTCACCGCGTTGTGCTTCGTCGTTCTCGGCAGTTACGTTTTGTTGGGACGCGGCATCGAAATCGTCAACGACGGCGCCGGTTTCGCCGCCCAGTTGATGTCATTGTTCACCGATACTTTAGGTGGCTGGGCTTACTTGCTCGTGGCGCTGTGCGCGTTTGTCGTCATGTATTCCTCGCTGCTGGCATTGACCGATGCCTTCCCGCGGGTAACCACACGAGTGATCGAGCGTCTGTGGCCCAATGGGCGCTTGCTCAGCAACGAACGCAGGTTGTTTCAAGGGCTGACCGTTGTTCAACTACTGGTCGTATTCAGTATGTTGATGGCGTTGTCCGGGTCGTTTGCCGCATCTGTCGACATGGTGAATTCCCTCGGCTTCGTGGTGGCGCCGTTCGTCGCCTTGTTCAATCACCTTGCGGTGTATTCGCGCGATGTTCCTGCCGCCGATCAACCCGGGCGCTTGCTCCGGCTATGGAGCATGGGCACGATTGTGGTGCTCAGCGTGGTGGCGCTGGTTTATGTATATTTCAAACTCACCGCCTGAATAACGGCACTGACCACAGACACGGGAGACGATGGCCATGACAACCACGCTGCACTATATTGCGGATCCCTTGTGCGGTTGGTGTTACGGTGCAACCCAGCTTATCAGTGCGGCAGCGGAAATCCCCGGTCTTGAACTCAAGGTGTATGGCGGTGGCTTGTTTGCAGGTCCGAATCGACGCGTCATCGGGCGTGAAATGCGGGATTTCATCATGCAACACGATGCCCGCATGGCAGCGTTGACCGGGCAACCACTCGGCGACGAATACCTGAACGGATTATTGATGACGGGCGATGTCGTGCTCGATTCCGTGCCGCCCATCCGCGCCGTGATGGCAGCCGATGCCGTGGCCGGTGCGGGCTTGCAAATGTTCAAGGCGATTCAGTCGGCGCATTGGATGCAGGGGCGCCGGGTGGCCGAGATCGGGGTACTGCGGGAAATTGCCGGCGAAATCGGGCTGGACCTCGCCGCGTTCGACGCGGCTTGGGCCGCGATCAGCGACGAACAGCTGATGACCCATATGAATACCGCCCGCCGACTGCTGGCGCGCCATCACAGTTCAGGGTTCCCGACCTTTGTACTGGAAACGGATGGCGCTGAGCAGCAGGTCGATCATCAACCGTTCTATGGCCAGCCCCAGCGGTGGGTCGAGCGGGTCAGGGCAGCGCTTGCCGCCTGAGTAAAGCGTGGAAAACGCATCAAATCGCGCACAGTCGTTCCGCGGCACTGGCCAGTGTTGATTCCTGCTTGGCGAAGCAGAACCGCAATACACGCGTCGCCGGAGGATGTTCGCAGAACACGGACAATGGAATGGAAGCGACACCGTGTTCGGTCACCAGTCGCTCGCACATTGTGACATCGTCCACATCCGCAATCGCGCTGTAATCCAGCAGCTGGAAGAATGTCCCTGGCGCCGGCGTGAGCGTGAAACGTGATTCCGCCACGCTGCGATTGAAGAAGTCGCGCTTGGCCTGGTAGAAATTATCCAGCGTCAGGTAGTGCTCGGGATGGCGCGCCATGAAATCCGCCAGCGCATATTGAATCGGCGCCACCGCGACAAACGTGTTGAATTGATGCACCTTGCGGAATTCCGCGGTAAGTTCTGGCGGGCCGATACAGTAGCCGGTTTTCCAGCCGGTGGCGTGGTAGGTCTTGCCGAATGAAAACACCGCCAGCGACCGCGCGGCCAGCGCGGGATACCTCAACACGCTTTCGTGCCGCTGCCCGTCGTATACGAGGTGTTCGTAAACTTCGTCCGACAACACGATGAGGTTATGGCGCTCCGCCAACGCGGTCAGCGCACTCATGTCTTCTGCGGAGAGAATGGCCCCGGTCGGGTTATGTGGCGTGTTGATGACAATCATCCGCGTCCGCGGTGAGACGCTGTCGGCAACCCGCTGCCAATCGACGCCGAACGCCGGCGGCACCAATGGCACTCGAATGGCACGCGCGCCGGCCAACGTGATCGAAGGCTCGTAACTGTCATACGAAGGATCGAGTGTGATGACTTCATCACCGGGTCCGACCAGCGCCAGGATCGCGCTGAAGATGGCTGTGGTCGCGCCGGGAACCACAGTCACTGCGAGTTCAGGCGATACGTCGGCGCCGTAGATCCGCGCGACTTTTGCCGCAATCTGTTCCCGCAAGGCCGGCACCCCCGCCATCGGCGGATACTGGTTGCGGCCGGCCGCCACGTGTTCCGCGAGCAACTCGCGCAGCGGTAGCGGCGCGTCGAAATCGGGAAAGCCCTGCGACAGGTTGATGGCGCCGAGCTGTTCGGCTTTGCGCGACATGACCGTGAAGATGGTCGTGCCGACATGAGGGAGCTTGGATTTGACGGTGATCGTCATGGCCTTCATAGAATACTGGATACTCCCGGTGCACGAGTAGCAGCGGCCGCCAATTTTTCCTGTATCGCGGCAATGGCGCCAGGTGCTGAGCGGCGCAAGGTCCAGTGCGCGCCGGCCCGCTGCGGGATGATTGCCAACGGAGGAACCTCGCAATGAGCCACATGGTGTGCACTTCACACAGCCCGCTGATGTACTGCTACGCCAGGGCGCCGGCGCGCTGGGACGATATCGAACGGGTATTTGCCGAGCGGCGGGCGGCAGTGGCGGCTTTTGATCCCGAACTTGTCATCATGTTCGGGTCGGACCACTTCAACGGCTTCTTCCTGCAGAACATGCCGGCGTTCTCGGTGGGGCTGGCCGCCGAAGGCGTCGATGATATCGGCGGATTCAGCGGCACGTTGCGGGTGCCTGATGCGCTGGCGGCGGAATGTATCGACTACCTGCGCGCACACGACCTCGACCCCGGCGCGTCTTACCGCATGCGTATCGACCACGCCTTCACCCAGACCATCACGCGCATGCTGGGCGGTCTGGACGCCGTGCCGCTGATCCCGCTGTTCATCAATTGCATCACTCCGCCATTTGTCCCGTTCCGCCGCAGCCGCATGCTGGGCGAGGCGATAGGTCATTGGGTGGCAGCGCTGGGCAAGCGGGTGCTGCTACTGGCGTCCGGCGGGATGTCGCACCATCCCGAGCATTATTACCCGGTTTATGGCACTGGGCCGGAAGATGTCACTGCATGGCAGCTGACGGGCGGCACCGATCCCAAATCCATGACCGAACAACAATGGCTGAAGCGGCTGGACGTGATGCACCGCGATGGGGCCCGGATGATTCTGCGCGGCGAGCGGACCCGGGTGGACATGCGGCTGAATCCTGAGGTCGATCAGCGGTTTCTGGAAACTCTGGTCAATGGGGCGCTGGAGGAATTCGACCTTTGGCAGCCGGCGCAGGTCGTGGCCTCGGCCGGGGTGGGCTTCATGGAGCTGCATACCTGGCTGGCGGCGACCGCCGCCCATGTCGCGGCAGGGGGTAGCAGGCCGGTGGTGGACATTTATACTGAGGCCGAGGAACTTGGCATCGCGCTTGGCGTCATTCATGGCGACGCCGTGCGCGCCTGAAGGGGAAGTGCCACGGTTTTTCGAACCCACCTCATCGGTTTTTCAAGGAGACCTGGCATGCAGATCGTGACTCGTATATTGCGCGCGCTGAGTATCGCGCTGTTAATCGGCGGTTCTTCAATGGCCGCAGCGGAGCTCGCGGTCGGTGATGCCGCGCCGGCATTCAATCTGGCGGACCAGAACAACCAGATGCACGCACTGGCGGACTACCAGGGCAAATGGGTGGTGGTCTATTTCTATCCCAAGGATGAAACCCCGGGTTGCACCGAGGAGGCCTGTCGGTTCCGCGATGACATCGCCGTCGTGCGCAGCCTGGGCGGCGTGGTGCTGGGCATCAGCCTGGATTCGGTGGAAAGCCACGCAGCATTTGCCGAACACCACAAGCTGCCGTTCACGTTGCTGTCCGACGCCGATGGCGCGGTGGCACAGGCGTACGGCAGCAAGGCCGAATTCCGCGGCATGACGATTGCGGCGCGCCATACCTTCATCGTCGATCCGCATGGCAACATCGCCAAGATTTATCGCGAAGTCACACCATCTGATCATTCAGCGGAAGTGATCGAGGATATCCGGGCCCTGGCCGCCAACATGCATTGAGTACGGGCGGACGGCACAGCGCTTCACGCGGTGCCGTCCGCATTGAATTAGCGCCGCATAGGTTCTAGCATTCGGCAGACCTCTCACCCCACCTCAACGCCCAGGAGCAGATTGCCATGTCCGATGACATGAACAATTCCGGACCTTATTCCGCGTCGCCGACCGCCGTCAGTACCCGGTCGCGGACTTCCCGCCGTAACTTCATCAAGGGCGTGATCGCCTCCGGCGCGACCGTCTCCGCCGGTGGCTACCTGATGACGATGGCGGGGTGTTCGAGTGACAGCGGCGATGGCGGCAGCGCGTCGGCGCCGGCACCCGGAACGGTCGAGCGCATGCTCGTTCTTAACGTCAATGGCGAAAGACGGACGGTGGATGTGTTGCCACAGGAAACCCTGGCGATGACGCTGCGCTACAAGTTGAGCCTCACCGGGACCAAGCTCGGGTGTGATCGCGGTGAATGCGGTGCCTGTACGGTGTTGATTGACGATGTCGCCTATAACGCCTGCTCGGTGCTGACACACACGCTGCGCGGCCGCAACGTCATGACGATTGAAGGGTTGGCCGCCGCCGATGGCTCGCTGCATCCGGTGCAGCAGGCGTTCATCGATGAACTCGGCCCGCAATGCGGGTTCTGCACCCCTGGCCAGGTGATGTCTGCCGTCGCGTTGTTGAAGGAGAATCCGCGGCCCTCGCGCCAGCAGGCGCGCGAAGCAATGGCGGGGAACCTGTGCCGCTGCGGTGCCTATGACAACTATCTGAATGCGGTGATGCGTGCCGCGCGGGGAGCCTAGAACATGGCCTACAAGCTGATTGGCAAGAATTTCATGCCGCACGACGTGCGGGCCAAGGTCACCGGCGCCGCCAAGTACGCCGAGGATTTCCGCGCGGATGGCATGGTATTCGCGAAGATGCTGTTGAGCCCGATGCCGCATGCGCGCGTGCGCAACCTCGATATCTCCGCCGCCGCCGCACTGCCCGGCGTTGTCGGCATCCTGACCGCTGACGATCTGCCGCCCGGCCAGGCACCCGGCCAGCCAGCGCTGACCAACGAACCGGTGTTCGTCGGTGATCCGATACTGGCGGTGATCGCCGAATCCGAAACCATCGCTGCCGACGCCATCGAGCGCATCCGCATAGAATACGAGCCGCTGCCGTTCACGATCGATCCGCTGGAAAGCCTGTACCCCGGTGGTCCCAACGCGATCGACGTCGGTAACGTTGGCAACCTGGCGTTCCAGCCGACCACGATTAAATGGACTGCGCGTGACTTTGCGGCAGCCAGCGACGGCCAGCTGCCGCAAGGCCAACCCGCGCGCGAATGGTCGTACGGTGATCTTGATGCGAAGTTCGGTGAAGCCAAGCTGGTGCTGGATGAATCCTTCGTCACCGCCGGCATGCCGCACAACTCGATGGAGCCACGCAGTTGCATGGCGTATTGGGAAGGTGGCAAATGCTTCGTTTACGGCTCAATCCAAAGCCAGAGCTTCGCCGCGCCGCCGTTGGCGCGCATGCTGGGCATCGAGTTGAAGGATCTTGTATTCATTTCGGAAAACTGCGGTGGTGGCTTCGGTTCCAAGGGATCGGCGTACCCTCTGATGATGATACCCGCCTATGCGGCCAGGAAAGTCAGCCGTCCCGTCATGCTGCGGGTCAGCCGCGCTGAGGAGTACTTCCTGGGATATTCACGCCATGGTTTCCAGGGCCGCATCAAACTCGGGTTCGCCGAAAACGGACGCATCCTCGCCGCCGACATTTATATCGTGCAGGAAAATGGTCCCTACGCCGGCTTTCCGGACTGGACCGGGGCGGCCGAAGCGGTATCGCTGGTCTACCAGCCGGAATCGATGCGTTGGCGCGGCATTCCGGTGTTCGCCAATACACCGCCCAAGTCCGCACAGCGCGGCCCGGGGCAGAACCAGATTGCGGTGGCGCTGGAACCCTTGATGGACAAGGCCGCCAAGTCGTTGGGCATCGACCGGGTTGCCTTGCGCCGCCTGAATGCGCCCGACAATGACGGCGCCATAGGTGAGAACCGCGAACCTTTGACGAGTGCATACTTGAAAGAAGCGCTCGACATCGGCAAGCGGGAGTTCGACTGGGATAACCGCATTCAACGCAGCGGTCAGCGACGTGGTTCCAAGGTAACAGGTATCGGCGTCGGCCAGGCATTCCATCCTGCCGGCTCCAACGGCTTTGATGGCCTGGTGTGCATCACGCCGGACGGCAAGCTGCACATCCATACCGGCATCGGCAACCTCGGCACGTATTCACACAGCGGCACCTCGCGCGTGGCGGCCGAGATCCTCGGCTATGACTGGGACAACTGTGTTGTTGAACGCGGAGACAGCCGCAAGAACCTGCCGTGGAATCTGGGCCAGTTCGGCAGCAACACCTCTTACACGATGACGCGCACAAACTACGTGGCGGCAACCGATGCGTTGAACAAGTTGAAGGAAATCGCCGCGATGGATCTCGGCGGCAGCCCGGATGACTACGACATTGCGGACGAAAAGGTAGTTGCCAGGGCTGACAACAGCAAGTCGATGACTTACGCCCAGGCCGCGCAACGCGCGATCGAACTAGGTGGCAAATTCGATGGGCATGAAGTGGCGGAAGACCTGAACCCGATGACCGCGGCATCCGTGGCGGCTATTGCGGGTACCGGATTGATTGGTGCGGCCAAGGACAACCTGCCGCAGCATGGCCTGGTGCCGGCACTTGCCGCTGGTTTCATGGAAATCGAACTCGATATTGAAACCGGCAAGTACGAAATCAAGGATTATGTCGGCGTGGCGGACTGCGGTACGGTGATTCATCCGCAAGGGCTGGACACGCAAATAAAGGGCGGCGCGATCATGGGCATCGGTCAGGCTGGCCTGGAACGACATGTCTACGATCCGCAGAACGGCCTGCCCGCCAACGTCGGGCTTTATCAGGTCAAGCCGCCGTCCTATATGGACATGCCGACGAACATGCGCAGCGCCTGGGTCGATCAGCCTGACCGGCAGAACCCGGTCGGTACCAAAGGCATCGGTGAACCGGTGATGGGGTGCGCGGCCGGTGCGCTGTTGTCGGCGATTTCCGATGCGCTCGGTGGCCACTATTTCAACCGGGTGCCGGTCACGCCGGACCAGATCGTCAATGCTGCCGCCGGGCGCGAGCAGTCACACAAACCACTTCAGACCAACTGCGTTTAGGGAGCACGATACATGGCCAGAGGCGACATGATGAAAGGCTTCGAGCTGTATCAGCCCGCGGATTTGGATAACGCGCTGAGTCTGCTCGACAAGTTCGGTGAAGAGAGTTGGAAGCTGGCGGGCGGGCAGGACAGCCTGGACTGGTTCAAGGATCGGGCAAAGCAACCCAAGGCCGTTATCGACCTTGGCGGCATTCAAGCGCTGCGTGGAATCACTGAAACCGCCGACGGCATCGAGATCGGTGCGTTGACCACGCTGCGCGAAGTGGCTACCAACGCGGCGATTAACGCCAAATTCCCGTTGCTCGGGACCGCCGCCTCGCGGGTGGCCAGCCCGCAAATCCGCAATCAGGCGACCCTGGGCGGCAATCTGTGTCAGGACGCGCGCTGCTGGTATTACCGCTATGGTCTGGACTGTTACCGGGCTGGCGGCAACAAGTGTTATGCCGATTCACCGGAAGGTGTGAACCGTGAGCATTGTCTGTTCGGCGCCGATCGCTGCGTGGCGGTGACACCCTCCGATACGGCGGTGGCACTGGTGGCGCTGGATGCGCGCATGGTCGTGGTCAACAAGGACGGCGAGCGCGAGATCGCAGCGGAGAATTTCTTCATCGGCCCCGATGTGAACATCACCCGGATGACCGTGCTGGAACCGGGTGACATTCTTAAGTCTGTACGCATCCCTGCAACATGGGCCGGTGCGCGCTGGTATTTCGAGAAAGTTGCTGATCGCAACACCTGGGACTTCGCGCTGGTCAACGTCGCATCGGTAATCAAGCTGACCGGCTCCACCATTGATGACATCCGTATCGTATGCGGTGGCGTACAATGCGTGCCGCGCCGGCTGACGGTAGTGGAAGAAGTCGTCAAAGGCAGTGTGCGCAACGACGAAACCTTCGAACTCGCCGCGCAGTCGGCGAGCCGGGGCGCAACGCCGTTGAACTATAACCATTTCAAGATCCCGCTGATGGAGAACCTGGTCCGCCGCGCGATTCGTGACGCGTAGTTCGTTTGGCGCTGAGGTCAGCGGGACCCCGGCATTTTGCTTGTGCAACCCAGGTGATATCAGGCGTCAGTTGGAGTAAACCCGTAAGGACCGTGCGAGGCAGGGATGCCGAGCCCGAGCGTACAAGGACGTATTCACAGCGGGTCCTTACGGGTTTACTCCAACTGACGTACCTTCGGGATTGTGGTATCAAATAGAGTAATTAACCAATGATCGAAGTATTCCGTTACAGCAGCGATGCCTGGGGCCAGCGAAGTCTGGCTGGTATGTCATGGGACCTGCTGCCTTATTTCTTTTACGCCGGCGTCGCGATTATCGTCGTCCACCTGGTGGCAGCCTGGCTGCTGAAGCGCAGAGGTCATTCGGACCAGTAACGCCGCAACGAAGCGATGCCGGCTCAACAGGGGATGGCATCGGACTTCAGTAACTTCACAACGAATTGATAGCTCATGGCTGCTCACATACTCCGGCACGCACTCATTGATCGTATTTTTCACTGGCTGACTGCCGCCTGCGTACTGGTATTGATGGCGACAGCTTTCCTGCCGATTCTCGGGATCAAATTCAGCTGGGTCACCATTCATTGGGCGACCGGTGTGGTGCTCGGCATTGCGGTGTTAATCCATGTGGTGCGAGCCCTGGTGTTCCAACGGGCAACGGCCATCTGGGTCAGCCCTCGGGATTTGGGCGAGGGCCTTTCCAACCTCAAAGCCGCACTCTCACCCGCTGGACGGGCAATAAAGCCAGGCAAGTATTCGCTGGCGCAAAAAAGCATGCACCTGCTGGTGACGATTCTGATTCTGGCGGTCCTGGTTACCGGGGGCTTGATGATGGTGCGGGTGGACACGCCATTCTGGGAACGTAACCCCTACTGGTTGACCGAAGCGCAGTGGGGCACGGTGTACGTGTTGCACGGTCTGGCGGCGCTTACGTTGGTTACAACTATCATGCTGCACATCTATTTCGCGCTGCGCCCGGAGAAACTGTGCTACACGCGATCAATGATCAAGGGCTGGCTGACTGAATCGGAGCGGGAAAAGAACCATGACATCCAACGCTGGTAACACACTCGCTGATCGCATCGACAAGATCGAGGGCGCGTACGAATTCATGTTGGCGTACGCCGCGCAAGGTCGTGACCAGGATGAAGGCCCAGGCGCCATGAGTGGCATTCGCTTTCATCTGGATGCCCTTGCTACGGGATTATCCGGGCTTGCCGAAGATTGCCGTGTTGTTGCCGCGCATGAGTCGGCAACTTTCGACCCGTTCATCGATTTGCTGGCCACTGATTCGCACAAGGCGCTGGTCGCAGTTCGCCTGGTGGCCGCGCAGAAATCCATCAGCTCGCAACTCATAGACAATCTCAATGCCTCCATCCATCTGCGGGCTTTGCTGACGGATCTGTTCCTGATGGATGAAGCGTTGAAATACGCGTGAGTTCATCAAATCACCACTGAAACCGCGCAGGTTGTGCAAGCGGTATAGTTCCCAACTTCGGGCGGTATCCTGAATCAGAACCATACGCAATATCACTTGCGCACTAGCGGCACGGAACTTCCGTGCATGTGCGAGATAATTCCTTTTCTTACCCTTGTCAGAGGCCAATAATCGCCGGGCCTTGATTGAGTCAAACCGTTCCTGCTTGAGCCAACACCGATGCCAGTCCCGCAAGGGCGCCTGCACGAGTAGAAGGCGTCACATGCTGATGGCGCCGCCCGGCATCAGCTATCGGCCAGCAGACAGACAGGGGAAATCAACATGAACCGAAAACTGTTTTGCGGAATCAACGCAGCATTGCTTGTCATGGCGCCGATGGGAGAGGCAGCCGCTGATCCTTCGATAGAGCGATTGATAGCCAGCCAGTGTGCTCAATGCCATGGCACCGACGGCCGCTCGGTCGGTGATATTCAGAAACTGGCAGGAGAGGAAACCTACGAGAAACTGATGGAAATGTTGTTCGAATTGCGTGCTGAGAACATCATGGAACATCAGGCACAGGGTTACACACCCGAGCAGTTGCGGAACATCGCCAACTATTATCAGAACCTGCCGGAGCGGGCGCGCAACGGGGGAGGTGGCCAATGAACGGGAAATCTGCAAGGCCATCCAATGCCGAGGCGGACCGAGGGCTTTCCCGCCGCGGCTTTATCGGCCATGTCGCCGGCGCCATCGGGTTGGCGGCAGCGCCCAACGTGCTGCGCGCCGCGGCGAATCCGCGGGTCATCGTCATCGGTGCCGGGTTTGGTGGCGCCACTGTCGCCAAGTACCTGCGTCATTGGAGCGGGGGTGCGGTGGACGTGGTCCTCATCGACCGTTCGTCGCGCCACATCTCGTGCGTCATGAGCAATCTGGTGCTCAACCAACGCCTGCAGATGTCCGATCTGGCGCTTGGGTTCACCGACCTGGTGCAGCGCTACGGCGTGACGTTCATCCAGGACAGCGTCGATGAGATCGACGGGCCAGGCATTCGCGTCAAATTGCGTGGTGGAGGCTGGTTGAGCGCCGACAGAATCGTCGCCGCAACCGGCATCAATTTTCGAAACGTGCCGGGTTGGGATAAGTCTGCGGTACCCCACGCGTGGATTGCGGGCGGTCAGACCCGTCTGCTGCGGGATCAGATCGCCGCCATGCCCGACAACGGCCGGTTTGTCATGACAATTCCGAAATCGCCCTACCGCTGCCCGCCCGGCCCCTATGAGCGCGCGTGTACCGTTGCCGATATTCTCGGTCGACGCAGTGGCATCATCGGCGGCAACGCGATAGGCGCGCCACCGAAGGTGATCGTACTCGATGAAAACGACCACATACAGGCGGAGGAAGCGACTTTCCGTCGCGCGTTTGAGGGAATGTACCGGAACATCATCGAGTATTACCCCAATGCGAAACTGCAAGCGGTCGATTCCGTACATCGTGTCGCTCAAACCAGCATCGGTGATTTTGACGGCGATGTTTTGAATGTTATCGGGCCGCAACAGGCTTCGTGGTTCCTGAAGACGTCGGGTCTGGTTCCCACTTCGCAGCGCTGGGCGCCGGTCGACGTGCTTGGATACGAGTCAACCGTCAGCGGCTGCGACGCGGTGCACATCATCGGCGATTCGCAGGGCAGTTCCCAACCGAAGTCGGGACATATGGCAAATTCGCAGGCCAAGGTTTGTGCCGATGCAATTCTGCGGCGATTCGCCGGGCAGCCATTGAATACGGCTGAGCGCCTGGCAAATCTAACCACCAATTCGGCGTGCTTCAGTCCTATCACCTACGACCAGGCATCGTATCTGACGGCAGTCTATGCCTATAACCCGGCAACGCGCGCGATGCAGGCGACCAAAGTCGGCGAGGCGGAGCGGTGGAGCAGGGAACAATATCGTCAGATGTTTACCTGGGCGGACAACCTGTGGGCTGACAGCTTCAACTGAAGTCAAAACCCGTCTTTGGACGGCGCGACCGTTAATGGCGCGCCGTCCGGTTGGAGATCAGTCCTTCAATGAGAACGGCGTGAAGTCGGTGTCGGTATCGTAGAAGTCTTCCTGCTCGGCGCGTTTGAGGGTGCCGACCAGCGCGTAGGTGAACGGTGTCATCAGCACCTCGATGCCGACTTTGAATATCCAGTTGAACAACATCACGGCGAGTACGGTCGAGGTCGACCAGATCCCCAGGAACGCGATGGGGTAAAAGATCAGGCTGTCCATCCCCTGGCCGACGATCGTTGAACCGATGGTCCGGGTCCATAACCAGCGGCCGCGCGTCAGCAGTTTCATTTTGGCCATGACGAACGAGTTGACGAAGTCCCCCGCCCAGAATGCAACCATTGATGCACAGACGATACGCCAGGTGCTGCCGAATACGGTTTCCAGTGCCGGCTGCAACACAGCGTTGAACGGTTCGCTGGGCGACACCGGCAAATGAATAATGACCCAGGCCATCACCGTGGCGAACAACATCGCGGCGAAGCCTGCCCAGATGACCTTGCGGGTACGCGCGTAGCCGTACACTTCTGTCAGTACATCACCGAAGATGTAGCTCAACGGGAAAAACAGGTTGCCCGCACCGAAATTGATGTCGCCGCCGACAAACGGAAGATTCAATACGCCGACCTTCGCCGGCCCGATCAGATTGGAGCACAACAGCACTGCCACGAAGGCAGCCATCAGCAGATCGAAGTAGCGGTAATGTCTGCCGCGTACAGGTGATGGAAGATCGGTGTCTTGCGTAGTCATTGTGCCGTGGTTATCCAAAGTTGCTGGAGTGAGAGTACGTCAATTCGCTTCATCGATCATCGCTGCCGCTTTCTCTGCAATCATTACCGTGGGAGCGTGGGTATTACCAGAGGTGATTCGCGGCATGATGGATGCGTCGGCCACATAAAGTCCATCGATACCATGAACGCGCAGGCGGTGATCGACCACTGCGCCGTCATCCGTAGCCGGCCCCATGCGGCAGGTGCCGACGGGATGAAATATCGTGGTGCCGAGATCGCCAGCGGCGGCTGCGAGTGCTTCATCGGAGGCCACTGCCGGACCGGGGCGTAATTCGCTGGGCGCAAACGGTGCCAACGCCGGCTGCGCCATGATGTCGCGTGTCATCCGCATGCCCTTGGCCGCCACCGCGCGGTCGCGCTCCGTTGTCAGGTAGTTCAAGCGGATTTCCGGGGCCACCTGGCTGTCCGGCGTGGTGATGCGCACGTGGCCGCGGCTCGTCGGGCGCAAATCGCACACCGCTGGCGTGATCGCGGAATACGGGTGCAACGGTTCACCGAAGCGGTCCAAGGACAAAGGTTGCACATGCCATTCGAGGTCCGCATGCGCCAGCCCGGTATCACTGCGGGCGAATGCGCCGAGCTGTGACGGCGGCATGGTCATCGGCCCGCGACGGAACAAAAAATACTGTAACGCCATCTTCATTCTGCCACCGAGCGTGCGTGCCAGATCATTCATTGTGAGTGCATTGCTCAACTGCCAGACCATACGGATCTGCAGGTGATCGTGCAGATTGCCACCGACGCCCGGCAGATGATGCACGGGTTGAACGCCGATGGTGGCGAGGTCGTCGGTGTTACCGATTCCCGACACTTGAAGTAGTTGCGGTGACCCGATAGCGCCTGCGGTGAGAACGACGCCGCGTCGCGCAGCAAGCGTCCGCGGCGGACCCCCTTTGCTATCGCGAAACGTTACACCGGTAGCACGTCGCCCATTGTCACCAATGTTGATATGAATCTTCTGCACGTGTGCGTTTGTGAACACGGTGAGGTTGGGCCGTGCGCGAACGGGATCGAGAAACGCCCGGGTCACGCTCCACCGTCGCCCGCGTCGCTGATTCATCTGAAAGTAGGCCGTGCCTGAATTGTCGCCGCGATTGAATTCAGCAATCGCGGGTATGCCGTACTGGGCAGCGGCATCGCGCCAGGCATCAAGAATGTCCCAGTCGACCCGACGCTCTTCCACGCGCAGCTCACCGGCCGCGCCATGAAACTCGTCCGCGCCATGCTGGTAATTTTCACTGCGCTTGAAAACCGGAAGCACGTCCTGCCACGACCAGCCGGGATTGCCCATGGCCGCCCAGTGATCGTAGTCGGCGGCCTGCCCGCGCATGTAGATCATTGCATTGATTGACGAACAGCCACCCAGGACCTTGCCGCGGGCATAACCGATGCTGCGACCATTCAGACCAGGTTCGGCGGCCGTCTTGTAACACCAGTCGGTGCGCGGGTTGCCGATCGTGAACAGGTAGCCGACGGGGATGTCGATCCAGAAGTAATCATCCTTGCCGCCGGCTTCCAGCATGGCAACCCGGACGTCGGGCTTTGCCGACAGCCGATTGGCAAGCACGCAGCCGGCGGTGCCGCCGCCGACGATGAGGTAATCGTAATTATCGTCGGCGGACATTGAAACCCATGACGACGGCGTCGATCAGCCGCTGCAGCGGAAATTGCTGCTCACATCCGATGTGAGAATTGGTGGCAGGCAGTGCGCCATCAGCCTGCAAGGCCCAGTTCGCCGATTACTTGAATAATCTTCGCGTGGTAGACGCTGCTGGCGCAGATGACACCACGATTGCCAGCAAGCGTGGTGCCGTGACTGAAGTCCAGTGGTGCACCGGTGATGTCGGTCACGATTGCGCCTGCTTCGCTGGCGACCAATGCACCGGCTGCATGGTCCCATATCTTTTCCATGTAACCTTTGCGCGTGGGCAGGCGCAGGTAGGCATCGGCCTGGCCTCGTGCAACCACCGCGTACTTGCACTGGCTGTCCAGGCGCGCAGGAGTGCCGGCGCCACCGAGACTGGCGACGATGGCTGCGCTATCGTCCTGCTTGGAATGCGCTGCCTCGACCGATTCGCAAACCTGGATCTGGCCTTCCGCGGTTTCGCGTGCCCGCACCTGTTGGGGAGGAGCGTCGATGTTGTCAGCCGGCATCGTGAAGGTTCCGCCGCCGAGTGTCGCGTAAAACAGGCAGCCGTGCGGGTCGGGAGAATTGAAGTCGGCGGCGAAATCAGCGCTCAGATTCGGACAACCCAACACACCCAGCACTACGTGACCGTTCTCGATGCGCGCCAGTGAAATGGCGTATTGCTGACCGCGGATGAAGCCTTTTGTGCCATCCACCGGGTCCAGCGTCCAGTAGCTGTCGCTGCTGGCATCGTGATTGCCGAGATCGATAGCATCCATCACTGCGGCATCGTCAGCATCGCTCCAGACACCGGCTACCGCGCGGGTGACGGCAGCCCGCAGTGCGCTTTGTGTGTCGTCGCGCAACGCATGGCTGGATTCCTCGCCCACCATGCGCAATGGTTCGGGCAGCGCACACAGCGCATGGGCGACTACGGCCTGGGCGGCGAAATCGGCCACGGTCACCGGGCTGCGATCATCCTTGGTCATTTCGGCAATGGTCTTGAGGTCGGCCTGGACACGTCTTGTGACGGCACAGGCAAGACTGACGGCGCGGATAGCGGTGGAGAGTTCGTTTGACATAGGTGCGGGCGAAATTTCCGATGTGATGAGTCAGTGGCGAATTATAGCCGGAACCCGGCAAACGTGAGTTGCGTGTGTCCATCGCTTGCACCACATGGCGATCTCTACCGTCTCAGGCCTGTGTGATACCATCCGGCCGTATTCACGGCCCGCGAACGCCGCCGCTGGCAGAGGCCACGATTTGAGACATACGCGTCAGCGTAAGGAGTGCACTGCATGTCTGAAAGCAAGCGATACCCGGTTCCTGCCGAAGTGAAAGCCAGCGCGCTGCTGGATCGGGCGGGCTACGACCAGATGTACCGACGCTCGCTCGCGGACCCGGATGGCTTCTGGGCTGAACAGGCCGAACAACTGCTCACCTGGACCCGCAAGTGGGACAAGGTGCGCGATAACGACTATCACAAGGCGCAGATCCGCTGGTTTGAGGGCGGCAAGCTCAACGTCTCCTACAACTGTCTGGATCGTCACCTTGCCACCCGCGGTGACCAGACGGCGCTGATCTGGGAAGCGGATTCGCCGGAGGTCAGCAAACACATCACCTATCGTGAATTGCATGAGCAGGTTTGTCGCCTGGCCAACGTGCTGCTTGCGCGTGGCGTGAAAAAAGGTGACCGGGTCTCCATCTACATGCCGATGATTCCCGAGGCAGTGGTCGCCATGCTGGCGTGTGCCCGCATCGGCGCCATTCACTCGGTGGTGTTCGGTGGTTTTTCGCCCGAGTCGTTGCGCGGGCGGGTGCAGGACTCGGCTTGCTGTGCGGTGATCACCGCCGATGAAGGTTTGCGCGGTGGCAAGAAAGTGCCATTGAAGGCCAACACCGACGAAGCGCTGAAGGAATGTCCGGACGTGCATACCGTCATCGTTGTTGAACATACCGGGGGCAACATCCAGTGGCATTCGCCACGCGATCTCGCCTACGGCGCCGCGGTGGCAGCGGCAGCTGCGGATTGTCCGGCGGTGGAAATGGACGCCGAAGATCCATTGTTCATCCTGTACACGTCCGGCTCCACTGGTAAACCCAAAGGCGTATTGCATACCTGCGGCGGCTACTTGCTGCACGTGGCCATGACGTTCAAATACGTATTTGATTATCGCGATGGCGAGGTGTACTGGAGTACCGCTGACGTCGGTTGGGTGACGGGCCATTCGTATATTGTCTACGGACCACTGGCCAATGGCGCGATCTCGCTGCTGTTCGAAGGCGTGCCGACGTATCCGGATGCCGGTCGCTTCTGGGAAGTCATCGATAAACATCAGGTCAATATCTTCTACACGGCGCCGACGGCGATCCGCGCATTGATGGGGCTGGGTGACGAATTCGTGAAGCGCAGCGCGCGGACATCCCTGCGCCTGCTCGGATCAGTCGGCGAACCGATCAATCCGGAAGCATGGGAATGGTATTACCACGTGGTGGGTGACAGTCGCTGCCAGATCGTCGACACCTGGTGGCAGACGGAGACGGGCGGCATTCTGATTACGCCGTTACCCGGCGCCATCGATTTGAAACCTGGCTCGGCGACTTTGCCGTTCTTCGGCGTCGAACCCGCGCTGCTTGATGGCGATGCGCGGGAAATCGAAGGCGCCGGCAGCGGCGCACTCGTCATCAAGCAGGCGTGGCCGGGACAGATGCGCACGGTCTACGGTGACCACAACCGGTTTTTCGATACCTATTTCCGCACCTATCCCGGCTACTACTTCACCGGTGACGGCGCGCGCCGCGATGAAGACGGCTACTACTGGATCACCGGTCGAATTGACGACGTGATCAATGTCTCCGGACACCGCCTGGGGACTGCCGAGATAGAGAGTGCACTCGTACTTCACCCTGCAGTATCCGAGGCCGCGGTAGTCGGCTATCCGCATCCGGTGAAAGGGCAGGGCATCTACGCCTATGTGACGTTGATGCACGATCTCGAGGGTACCGACGAACTGCGCGCGGAACTGGTCAAGCACGTGCGGACGGAGATTGGGCCGATCGCGACACCCGATGTGATTCAATGGGCGCCCGGTCTGCCCAAGACACGTTCCGGCAAAATCATGCGGCGGATTCTGCGTAAGGTAGCGGCGGACGAAATCGATACCCTGGGCGATACCAGCACGCTGGCGGATCCGGGCGTTGTCGATCATCTGGTTGAGAACCGTGCCGGCAAGCAGTAATACATCGTCGTTCGCGCAGTACCTGGAAAGCCTGCTGCGCTTCGGCACGCTGTGGGAAGACATCGCCCGCACCGCACCCGGCGATGCCGGGCCGGAACAGTTGTATGCGCACTTCACCGCATACACCGAGCGCATGCAGAAGCTGGCCTCTGCGTCATTGGAATCCATGTTGCCGACCGGACCGCTCGAGGAATTCAGCGAGTTGCTGCACCGGTACTGGCCGGCGGCTGCGGACGCACCGGCACTGGGCGTCATGCGGGAGTGGCAGCTGAAGTTGCAGGCGATTGAGCGTGCACGCATGGGCTGGCAGCAGGCCAGTGGCCGGTTGCGTGTGGTTCATTCGGAACTCATTGGTCAGGCCTGGCGTGAATTCGCCGAAGACCTGGCGCAAGCGCCACACAGCGACTCGTTCGGCCTCAAGGAATTGCATAAGCGGTGGACGGACAAGCTGGAGAGTATCTACCAGGCAAGGGTCCTGACCGAGGAATATTCAGTCCTCTACGGCGATACCATCAATCGACTGATGGACCTGCGGCGGGCATGGGCCGGCCTGACCGATGACGTGCTGGCGGCGCTGAATCTGCCCGGCAGAAAGGAAATCGACGGCATCCACCAGCGACTCACCACGTTGGCAAGCGGGCGGCGTGCCCCTGCAGAAATTGATCCGGTAGCGGAAGCGGCAACCGACGGAATATCACCGCGTCTGACGACGCTGGAGCAGCGACTGACCGACCTTTCCGAGGTGGTCGCGCAAGCCCGCGAGGTTCAGGCCCAGGTTCCTGACCAGGTTGCCGCGGCGATTCTGCAACTCAATGATGATGTCAGCGGTCTGCGCCGGGAGCTGGTCGCGTTGCAGCGCGCATCGGCGTCCGCAACGGCGGCTGGCGAGAGCAACGACAGCGAATTGGTGTCAGCTGCTGAGACTTTGTCGGTGCCAGCATCGCGCAGCAAAGCAAGCACGACGCGCCCGAAGGCAAAATCGTCGGCGACGCAGCAGCGAAAGGTTGGCAAAGTAGCTGCCGGGTCCCGACCCAAACCCCAGCGCTCCGCGCAGTCCAGGTCGGATGTGGAAACCGCATTCGAATGGGATATCAGTAACCTGTAAATGAAGCAGCCAGCGGATTTCGTCCAGGATCTGGCGCAACTGGCGGCACAGGCCACCAGCAGTTACAGCGCCCTGAAGAACCTTGGTGAAGTGAGCGTCGGTGCCTGTGAACGCCGTGCCATCTACCGCGAGCAGAAAGTCACGTTATACCGGTACCAGGCCCTGACGGAGCAGACGGTGAAGCGGCCGCTGCTGATCGTTTATGCGTTGGTCAATCGACCGTACATGGCGGATTTGCAGCCCGGGCGCAGTCTGATTCAAGGGCTGCTCGAGCAGGGCATCGATGTTTATCTCCTGGATTGGGGTTACCCAGACGGCGCGGATCGCGGACTTTCCCTGAACGATTACATCAATGGCTACCTTGACCACTGCGTGGATGTGGTTCGCCGCCGTTGTGGTGTGGAAAGTATCAACCTGTTGGGGATATGTCAGGGTGGCACGTTCAGCCTTTGCTATACGGCCCTGCATCGCCAACGTGTCGCCAATCTGATCACGACGGTTACGCCGGTCGATTTTCAAACGCCCGGCGACCTGCTGAGTCATCTCGTGCGGCACATCGATATCGATAACATCGTGCAATGCTGCGGCAATGTTTCGGGAGATATGCTCAACGCGATGTTCCTGTCGTTGAAGCCATTCAAACTGGTGGCTCAGAAATACCTCGACCTGCTGGACCTCGGCGATGATGAGGACGCGTTGCGAAATTTCATGCGCATGGAAAAGTGGATTTTCGATAGTCCGGATCTCGCCGGCACCGCATTCGCCGAGTTTGTTGGCGCGTGTTATCAGCGCAATGCATTGGTGAAGGGCGAGCTGTTGATCGGCGGTGAAGCGGTGGACTTGTCGACGCTGGAGCTGCCGATTCTGAATATCTACGCGAGGGATGACCACCTGGTGCCGCCGGCGGCTTCACGGGCGCTGTCGGCCCATGTCGGGTCGCTGGACTACCAGGAACTGGAATTTCCCGGGGGTCATGTAGGTATCTATGTCAGTGGACGTGCGCGGGCGATGTTGCCGCCCGCCATTGGTGACTGGCTGCGCGCCCGCGACTGATTGACGCAGGGCAAAGAAGTGCGCCCGGGCTGCGTGCCCCGGGCGGATTTCGAATCTCTAGTTGGGCTTGCGCGTTCGTGTCATTGTTATCGCGCTCGAAAACCGCCCAGCCTTGCTCAGGCTACTTTCTTCTTCGGCAACAGGTCCGTGACGACTGAAAACGCAGGTGCCGTTTCACTGGCCGACTTGACGCTCTTTTCGAACCAGCCCTGGTACTTGTCACGCGAGGACATCATGATGTCCGCCATCGCGCGGGCAGAACCCAGCATGGTGTCGTTGTAAGCGGAGAAAAAACCGCTGTTGGTGGAGAAAACGTCATCAAAGCCTTTGATTTTTTTGGCTTTTTCCATCGCGTCGGTGCCGATGCCGGTCAGGTCGCTCAGCAGTGCGCGCTGGGCAGTGGTGACTTCAGCGAATATTTCGGCGTTGATTTCGCCCAGTTCGGTCATGGCTTCCATCGCGGCCTTGCTGCATTTTTCCATCGTTGCTGCGTAGGTTGAGGTATCCATAGTGCTCTCCTGCAATTGTTGATAATCCGGTCCAGGGGCAACCGGCGGGTCGAATCCCGCCTTTTCGGGGGCGGGGAAGCTCAGCTTGTTGCGATACAGCATTGTTGCGTCGCAGCATAGCTCGCTGGCAGAGCGAAGTCAACATTGGTGCAGCAAATTTCCAGATAGATAAAAACTGCCAATTCTCGCCCGCTTCGGTCAAATGCCCGGGCAGTTCAACTTCCCATGAATCACCCCGTCGGCTAGGATCACGCCCTTTCCGCGTCGTTCGCTGCCCGCAATCCGACGCCCGGCCGATAACGCCATGAATTCATAGCTTCAAATGGGAGAGCCGCATAGCATGACAACGTCGAATAAACAGCTGAGCGACTGGATCGCACAGGTCGCGGAATTGACCCAACCGGATCGGATTCAATGGTGTGACGGGTCAGACGCGGAAAACGACCAGCTGGTTGAATTGATGGTGGCCGATGGCACGCTGGAAGTATTGAACCAGGAGACCCATCCAAACTGCTACCTGCATCGCTCGGACCCTTCCGATGTCGCCCGCGTGGAACACCTCACCTTTGTGTGTACCAGCCACCGTGATGACGCCGGGCCGAACAACCACTGGATGGCGCCCGCTGAAGCACACGCCAAGATGGATGAGCTGTTTCGTGGCTGCATGCGTGGACGGACGATGTACGTCGTGCCTTACCTGATGGGCCCTTACGGTTCACCATATTCCCGCGCCGGCGTTGAAATCACCGACAGCCCGTACGTCGTGGCGAACATGCGCATCATGACCCGCATGGGCCAAAAAGCTCTGGCGCATATCGAAGCGACCGGGACATTCGTCAAGGGCCTGCACTCAGTAGGTGATTTGAATCCGGATCGCCGCTTCATCATGCATTTCCCGGAAGAGCTGACCATCAAGAGTTTCGGCTCCGGCTACGGCGGCAACGCATTGCTGGGCAAGAAATGCCATGCGTTGCGCATCGCCAGTTATCAGGCGCGCACTGAAGGCTGGTTGGCCGAGCACATGTTGATTCTCGGTATCGAAGATCCGACCGGCAACACGACTTATGTCGCGGCGGCGTTTCCCTCTGCCTGTGGCAAGACAAATCTGGCAATGTTGCAGCCGCCAGCGGAATTCAAAGGTTGGAAGGTCTGGACTGTTGGTGACGATATCGCCTGGTTGAACGTCGGACCGGACGGTCGGTTGTATGCAATCAATCCGGAAGCCGGTTTCTTCGGTGTCGCGCCCGGCACCAGCACCAAGACCAACGCCAACTGCATGGCGACCCTGGGCCGCAATACCATCTATACCAATGTCGCAGTCACGCCAGACGGCAAGCCCTGGTGGGAAGGTATGGATGGCGAGCGTCCAAACGAGTTGATCGATTGGAAAGGCCGCGAATGGGATGAGGAAAACGGCCCGGCGGCACACCCGAATTCCCGCTTCACCGTCTCAGCTGCGCAATGCCCGACATACTCGGCGCAGGCGAATGCGCCGGAAGGCGTGCCGATTTCAGCGCTGATTTTCGGTGGCCGACGCGCCGCCCTGGCGCCGTTGGTATTTGAAGCGCTGGATTGGGAACACGGTGTGTTCACCGCTGCGGCATGTGCGTCCGAGACAACCGCGGCGGCCGTGGGCGAGGTTGGCAAGGTGCGTCGTGATCCTATGGCCATGCAGCCGTTCTGTGGTTACAACTTTGCCGACTACTGGCGCCATTGGCTGAGCTTCGCCGAGAAATCCGACAACCTGCCCAAGGTCTATCACGTCAACTGGTTCCGCAAAAATGCGCAAGGCAAGTTCCTGTGGCCGGGCTTTGGCGACAACATGCGCGTGCTGAAGTGGATCGTTGATCGCTGCCAGGGTTCGACTGAGGCCGTGCGAACTCCCATCGGCAATCTGCCGGCAGCGGGAGCAGTCGACGTCAATACGTTGAAAATGGACGAGCGCGTCATGGATGAGTTGCTCAGCGTGCATCCCGACCTGTGGAACGCCGAGATGAAGCACATCGAGGAGTACTTCAATAATTACGGCGACCGTCTGCCGGAAGCCCTGAAGGCCCAGCTCAAGCGGATCACTGACGAGCTGAAGGCGCAGCAGGCCGCCTGAGTACTGGCGAGCCGCTGCAAGGCGCTCGAATCGGGCACCGGCAGTCCGCCGCCCGACAAGTGGATAAAAAAAGGGAGCTGAATTCAGCTCCCTTTTTGTTTCACTCGCTGTTTGCTACTGCGTCACGGTGCCCGCCTGTTACTCGTCATCCAATGGCGGCTCGTTGCCACCGCTGCTCTTTGGCTGGTCTTTGCGCATACCCAGGCCGGCAGCTTTGAAAAAACCGTCCTGCATCTCGCGCCACAGCTTCATGTTGCGCTTGGTCATTTCAGTCACAGCATCCGGTAATGGGCTGGCGCTCAACGCTTCCTCCATCTGGTTATCGAACCGGTTCTGCTGTTCGCGGAACATCTGCATGCTGCGCGTCAGATAGTCCGATGCGACCGACCTTACCGAATTGCCGTAGATCCCGATCAATTGTTGCAGGACGTCGGTCGAGAAAATCGGTTCTCCACCTTCCTCCTGCTCGATGATGATCTGCAGCAGGATGCTGCGCGTGATGTCCTCGTCGGACTTCTTGTCTATTACCTGGAACGGAATCCCTTCGAGCACGAGTTTACGCACGTCATTCAAGGTGACGTATTTACTCTCCTGAGTATCGTAAAGACGTCGGTTGGGATACTTCTTAATGACTCGCTTGGCTTCTTCGTTCATCGTCTTTCCCGACTCGTGAAATGCTTGCTTATCTCTCCACGGCAAGAGCTACGCCTTGCCCGCCCCCAATGCACAACGTCGCCAGACCGCGATGCGCGTCACGACGCGACATTTCATGCAACAACGTCACCAATACACGGGCACCCGATGCGCCGATCGGATGGCCCAGCGCGATGGCGCCGCCATTTACATTCACTTTTTCCGTATCCCAGCCGAGCTCGCGATTGACGCTGAGCGCCTGCGCGGCGAACGCCTCATTTGCCTCGACGAGGTCCAGGTCGCCAACCTGCCAGCCAGCACGGGACAGGCACCGCTGCGTCGCCGGGATCGGGCCGGTACCCATGATTTTCGGGTCAACGCCGGCACTGGCATACGCCTTGATGCGGGCCAGCACAGGCAGATTGTGTTTGGCGGCGTAGCTCGCCGAGGTAACGATGACCGCGGCGGCGCCGTCATTGATACCGGATGCGTTGGCAGCCGTGACAGTGCCGTCCTTGGAAAACGCGGGACGAAGTTTGGAAATGCTGTCTGCGGTTACGCCAGAACGGGGAAACTCATCGCGATCAACCACGACCGGATCGCCTTTGCGTTGCGGAATACTGACCGGAACAATTTCTTCGGCAAACCTGCCGGCATTGATTGCGGCTTCGGCCTTCTGTTGGGACGCGGCGGCAAACTCGTCCTGATCCTGGCGCGAGATGCCGAACTGGCTTGCAATATTCTCGGCCGTCGTGCCCATGTGGTAATCGTTGAATGCATCCCAGAGACCATCGACGATCATGGTGTCCTTCAACTTCCAGTCGCCCATTTTCGTACCGTTGCGCGAACCCGGTAATACGTGCGGAGACAGGCTCATGTTTTCCTGACCGCCGGCGATGACCACTTCTGCGTCGCCGCAGTGGATTGCCTGGGCGGCCAATGCCACTGCCTTCAGTCCACTCCCGCAAACCTTGTTAATCGTCATTGCCGGACAGGACTCCGGTAGCCCCGCAGCAATTGTCGACTGTCTGGCAGGATTCTGGCCGGACCCGGCGGTCAACACCTGGCCGAGAATCACTTCGCTGACGTCTGCGGCCGGTATGCCGGATTTTTCCAGCAGCGCCTTGATCACAGTCGCTCCCAGAACGTGGGCCGGGACTGCGGCTAAAGCGCCGTTAAAATTGCCGATTGCGGTGCGTAGTGCAGCGACGATGACTGCATCGTCCATGGGGGCCTCCTCAATGTTCAGGTTCTTTGATGCACTTGCGTCAAACTAGTTTCAGCCGCAGGGTGTTCAGAACTGGATTTATTTTCCTACAGCCCCGGGTTGGACGCTTTGATCGGAAGTCAGAACTACCCGCGAGCGCGTCACACGCGTGCCGTATACACGGAAGTCGCGGCAAATCGGTTTGACTCTGGGAGCCAATCTACGCTGCGCTGCACAAGTTTGCAACACCGCCGCATTCGGTTCTGCACCAGTTCGACGCATCAATCGGCCGGCAAGATGCCGCAAGCGGCGGTGTCTTTGTCAGGAATTACTGCAGGAGCAAGGGCGATGCCGGTACCGGCGCTTCAGGCACCGGTACCGGCGGAAACTTAATCAGATATGGATCGTACGGCCGTCTACGCCAAGTGCGGCTTCGTGCACGGCTTCGGCCAATGTCGGGTGGGCATGACAGATGCGGCTGATATCCTCACTGCTGGCGCCAAATGCCATTGCCGTCGCCGCTTCCGAGACAAGTTCCGATGCGCTCGGCCCCAGGATGTGTACCCCCAGAATGGCGTCTGTCGTGGCGTCCGCAAGAATTTTCACCAAACCCTCGGACTCGCCCATGGCGCGGGCACGGCCACTGGCCATGAACGGAAAGGTGCCGACGCGGTAGTTTACGCCGTCCTGTTTGAGCGCTTGTTCCGTCTTGCCGACCCAGGCGATTTCCGGCCAGGTATAGATCACCCAGGGAATCAGCGCGTGGTCGATGACGGGTTGCTGACCTGCGATGATTTCGGCAACGGCAACACCTTCCTCAGATGCCTTGTGCGCCAGCATGGGGCCATGAACGACGTCACCCACTGCATAGATGTTGGGCAGGTTGGTCCGGCAGGATGCGTCGACCTCGATGAATCCACGCTGATCCACCGCCAGGCCGGCCTCGACGGCGCCCAGCCCTTCTGTATTCGGACGCCGACCAACCGCTACGACCAGTTTGTCGAATTCCATTTGCTGCGCCTGGCCGTTCTGCTCGAAACTGACCAGAACGCCGGTACCTGTCATCTGGGTGCCGGTCACCTTCGCGCCTAATCGAATTTCCAGACCCTGCTTCGACAGAATTTTCTTGGATTCCGCGGCAATTTTTTCATCAGCGGCGGCCAGGAAGCTGTCCATGGCCTCGAGAACGGTCACCTGCGCGCCCAGCCGGCGCCAGACGCTGCCAAGTTCCAGGCCAATCACGCCGGCACCAATGACGCCCAGGCGAGCCGGTACGTGGTCGAAACTCAGTGCACCGGTGGAATCACAGATAACATTCTGGTCGACCGGGGCCTGCGGTATCCGGGCCGGTACCGAGCCGGTGGCAATGATGATGTTGCGGGCGGAAACCGTCTGCTGCGCACCATCGGTTGCAGTGACTGTCACCGCATTGTTGCCCGCGAGCATGCCGTGGCCTTTCAGCCAGTCAATCTTGTGCTTGCGAAACAACCCGGCAATGCCCTGAGTCAAACCACTGACAATCTTCCGTTTGCGCGCAACCATCGTGGCAACATCGACGGCGATGTTGCTGACACTGATGCCGTGATCGCCAGCGTGGAGTTTCAGGTGTTCGTAGTGGTGCGAGGAATCCAGCAGGGCCTTGGACGGAATACAGCCGACATTCAGGCAAGTGCCTCCCAGCGCCGGGTTGCCGTCCTCACCCAACCATGATTCGACGCAGGCAGTCTTCATGCCGAGTTGCGCACAACGAATCGCGGCGACATAACCGCCTGGTCCTGCGCCAATCACGACGACATCATAGGACTGCGTGTTGTCGTTCACCGGTTACACCCGCATCAGAATACGTGATGGATCCTCGACCTGGTCCTTTATGGCGACCAGGAACTGCACGGCTTCCCGCCCATCGATGATGCGATGGTCGTAGGAAAGTGCCAGATACATCATCGGCCGGATGACGATTTCACCATTTTCGACCACCGGTCGGTCCTGGATCTTGTGCATGCCCAGGATGGCGCTTTGCGGCGGATTGATGATCGGGGTCGACAGCAACGAGCCAAAAACGCCGCCATTGGTGATGGTGAACGTGCCACCGGTCAGTTCGTCAATCGTCAGCTTGCCGTCGCGTGCGCGCGTGCCGTAATCGCTGATCTGGCTTTCAATGTCGGCAAATGACATCTGGTCGGCGTCACGGAGAATCGGCACCACGAGACCGCGCTCGGAGCCGACGGCGATGCCAACGTCGAAATAGCCGTGGTACAGAATGTCATCACCATCGACCGAGGCGTTGACGACCGGAAAACGCTTGAGCGCTTCCACCGCCGCAGCGACGAAAAACGACATGAATCCGAGTTTCACCCCGTGCCGCTTTTCGAAGGCGTCCTTGTATTTGGTACGCAGCCCCATGATGGGCGCCATGTTGACTTCGTTGAAGGTGGTCAACAGCGCGTTTTCGCGCTGTGCGCTCAGCAACCGCTCAGCGGCACGCTGACGAAGCCGTGTCATCCGCACGCGTTCCTCGGCCCGCGGTCCGGTGGGGCCGGCAGTCACGGCCACGGACGCCGGCGCCGCGGCGGCAGGCCTGGCTTTGGCATTCGCAACCGCATCCAGTGCGTCGCCCTTGGTCACACGCCCGCCAGGTCCGGTACCTTGGACGGAACCGGCTTCAACCTGGTTCTCCCTGAGGATCTTGTCAGCCGCCGGACCTGATTTCGCCGGCATGGCGGTGACCGTCGCCGCCTGGGGCGCGCTGGCGGGTTCCGCCGCTGCCGGTGCCGGAGCTGACGCGGCGGCTTCGGTATCCAGAATTGCCAGTACCTCGCCGGTCAATACGGTCTCGCCGGATTGTTTGAGAATCTGTGTCAGCACCCCATCGTCAGGCGCAGTCACTTCCAATGTGACCTTATCGGTTTCCAGGTCGATCAGGTTGTCGCCGCGTTTCACGGCCTCACCCGGCTTCTTGCGCCATTCCAGCAATGTTGCGTCCGGTACCGATTCGGCAAGCACGGGTACTTTCACTTCGACCAGCACGGGTATAAACCTCCCAGGTATGACGTGGCGGATTAAGCTGAGATTTTTTGTTCGTTCGTCGTTCCCACCCGATCAAGCTGCAATGCTTCGGCGACCAAAGCGCGCTGCTGTTCGAGGTGAAGTGACATGTACCCTACCGCGGGTGATGTCGAATACGGCCGGGCGACGCAAAGCAGTTCCTGTCCAGCCTGCAGGCAGCCGGCAAGATGACGGCGCGACAACATGAACGACCAGGAACCCTGATTGCGCGGCTCTTCCTGTACCCAGACCAGCTCCTTTGCGTTCGGGTACTGCCGGAGAATGGCTTCGGCTTCATCCTGCGGGAACGGGTAGAGCTGTTCAAAGCGGATGATTGCCGTGTCGGTCACTTCATGTGAGCGGCGGGCCTCCAGCAAGTCGAAGTACACCTTGCCGCTGCACATCAGCACACGTTTTACGCGTTGCGCCTTGATGTCATCGTCAATCTCATCGATGACGGGGCAGAACGACCCTTTCTCGATATCAGACAACGGCGAGGTCGAAAGTTTGTGGCGCAGCAGGCTCTTCGGGCTCATGACCACGAGCGGCTTGCGGTACGGACGCAGCATCTGTCGGCGCAGCATGTGGAACATCTGCGCCGGCGTTGTCGGCATCACGACCTGCATATTGTCGTGCGCGCAAAGCTGCAGGAATCGCTCGAGACGGGCCGAGGAATGTTCCGGGCCGGCGCCTTCGTAGCCGTGCGGCAGGAACATCACCATGCCGCAGAAACGGCCCCACTTCTCTTCGCACGAGGCGATGAACTGGTCGATAACGACCTGAGCGCCATTGGCGAAATCACCGAACTGCGCTTCCCAGACCACCAGGGTATTCGGCGCGGCGCAGGAGTAACCATATTCAAAGCCAAGCACCGCTTCTTCGGACAGGGTTGAATTGATAACCAGGAAATTGGCCTGGTTGGGCGCAATGTTCTGCAGCGGCAGATAGGTCCCACCCGAACTGGTGTCGTGCAGCACCGCGTGGCGATGGAAGAACGTTCCACGGCCACTGTCCTGGCCGGATATTCGCACCGGGAACCCTTCTTCGACCAGACAGGCATAGGCCATGGTTTCGGCAAAGCCCCAGTCAGTGAGGCGCTCGCCAGCTGCCATCGCGATGCGATCCTTGATGACGCGGTCGACCGACCGATGCAGCGCGAACGATTCCGGATACTCGACCATTTTTGCCGCGAGCCGCTGGATGCGCGTATGGCTGATGGCCGTGGTGACGTTTTCACGCCAGGTTGAGTTACGGTACGGGTCGTAGTTAATGAGGAAGCGTGTATCGGTGACTTCGGCGTACGGACGCGAAACCACGACGTTGTTTTCCAACGCTGATACGTACTCCTCGTTCATCTTTTCAGCGTCGCCAGGCTGCAGCACTTTTTCGGCGACCAGCTTGTCGCCATAGATCTTGCGGACGCTCTGGTGACTACGGATATGCTGGTACATCACCGGCTGCGTAGCTGCCGGCTCGTCCGCTTCACTGTGGCCGTGTTTGCGATAGCAGATCAGATCGATGACAACGTCCTTCTTGAAGGTGCGTCGATATTCGTAAGCCAACTGGGCCACGAACACGACCGCTTCCGGATCATCGCCGTTGACATGGAAAATCGGCGCCTGGACCATCTTGGCCACGTCCGTGCAATAGAGCGTCGAACGGGAATCCAGCGGGTCGGAAGTTGTGAACCCGATCTGGTTGTTGATGATCACGTGTACCGTACCGCCGGTACTGTAACCGCGGGTCTGCGACAGGTTGAGCGTCTCCATGACAACGCCCTGGCCGGCGAATGCGGCGTCTCCATGCAGCAGCAGCGGCAGCACCGCGTTCTTGTCCAGGTCATGCCGGCGGTCCTGCCGTGCGCGTACCGAGCCTTCCACCACCGGGTTGATGATTTCAAGGTGCGACGGGTTGAACGCCAGCGTCACGTGGACCGGGCCGCCAGGGGTCTGGATATCGGACGAGTAGCCAAGGTGATATTTGACGTCACCCGAACGGCTGTCGACACCGCCGCGGCCCTCGAATTCCTCGAACAGCCTTGACGGGTGTTTGCCGACGATATTGACCAGCAAGTTCAAACGCCCGCGATGGGCCATTCCAATGACGACTTCCTTGATGCCCGATACGCCGGCGGATTCGATGATCTGGTCGACTGCTGCGATAGTGCTTTCACCGCCTTCGAGTGAAAAGCGCTTCTGCCCGACGTATTTGGTGTGCAGGTATTCCTCGAGTGCGGTGGCGGCGATTACCTGGCTGAGAATATGGCGTTTGCGCTGCGCATCGAATTTCAGCTGGCCGCGCGCACCTTCGATGTGCTGCTGGATCCAGCGTTTCTCCGCCGTCTCGGTGATATGCATGTATTCCGCACCGATGACGCCGCAATACGAAGCGCGAACTATGTCGAGAATCTCCCGCAGGGTTGCGGTTGGCGGCCCGGCCAATGAACCGGTATTGAAGCTGACATCCATATCGGCCTCGGTCAGACCGTGGTAGGCAGGATCCAGCTCGTCGACCACCGGCCGTTCGTACTGATTCAACGGATCGAGGTTTGCCTGACGGTGGCCACGAAAGCGGTAGGCATTGATCAATTGCAGTACAGCGACCTGTTTACCGCTTACCACATCCGGGACGGCAGCGCCGGCCCCGACGGTGGCACGTGGGCGCTCCGCGAGTTGGCGGAAGTGCTCCTGGACCGGACCATGCGGCACATCCGGCGTACCGCCGGTGCCTTGCAGGCGGTCAAAATACTCCCGCCACTGGGCGTCTACGGCCGCAGGGTCAGCAAGATATTGCTCATAAAGTTCTTCGACGAAGGCGGCATTGCCGCCGAGGCAGGAAGGCTGCTGCATGTGGATATGCCCTTAATATCCTTACGGGTTGTTCCTATTTCGACACAAAAGAATCAAATCTGAATCTGCGGTGGTGAGGCCGATGGATGGCGCCGGATTATATAATGATTCGCTTTAACTTTCAGGGTTAATCGCCAGCCGGGGGGTACTAAACGCGGATTTCTGTCGCCTGATTTCAGTGCAATTTCGTCGGTTACTTGCCGGAGTCACTGAGCGACGGCTATTCTTCGATGCTTCGCGGTGCAACACCGGCCCCGCCTGATAGTTCCCCGGCGCGGCTGCTCAACTGTCTTGGAGGTCTCGGAATGGCGGGAAGAACCGTAGTGATTACAGACAAGGCGACCGGCAAGTCGGTCGAATGTCCAGTCCTCGAGGGTACCTACGGTGCTCCAGTCATTGATTCGCGCCCGCTGGCCAGGGAACTCGGGATGTTCGTGCACGACATCGGGTTCGGCGCGACATCCGCCTGCCGCAGTGCAATTACGTACCTGGACGGTGACCAGGGCATTTTACTGCACCGCGGCTACCCAATCGAACAGCTGGCCGAAAACAGCTCCTTCACCGAGGTGGCGTACCTGCTCATCCATGGCGAACTGCCCAATGCCCGGCAGATGAGCGAATGGGATCACTCGATCAAGATGCACACGATGACCCATGAGCATGTGAACACTTTCTATCAAGGGTACCGGTACGATGCACACCCGATGTCGATGTTGCAGGGGGTGGTGGGGGCGCTGGCGTCGTTCTACCACGAGCCGCAGACCGACTACCGGCACGATACTGACCACCTGCTGACTGCACGCCGGGTCATCGGCAAGATGCCGAACCTCGCCTCCAAATGCTATCGCTACTCCAACGGCCTGCCGTTTGTTTATCCGGATAACTCCCGCAGCTACGTCGAAAACTTCATGTACATGATGTTCTCCTGGCCGACGGAGCCTTACCACCCGAATCCAACCGCGGTGCGGGCGCTGGACCTGCTGTTCATTCTGCATGCCGATCATGAGCAAAATGCCTCTACGTCCACCGTCCGTCTGGCCGGCAGTTCAGAGAACAACCCGTTCGCATGCATCTCGGCCGGTATTGCCACCCTTTGGGGCAAAGCGCACGGCGGTGCCAATGAAGCTGTCGTCCACATGCTCGAGGAAATTGGCAGTCCGGCCAATGTGCGCAAGTACGTCGACCGGGCGAAGGACAAGAATGACAACTACCGGTTGATGGGTTTCGGCCACCGTGTTTACAAGAACTACGATCCAAGGGCGAAAATCATCCGCAAGGTGTGCCACGAACTGCTGACGGAACTGAGTCTGGATCAGCCGATGTTCGAGGTCGCCCTGGAGTTGGAAAACATCGCGTTGAAGGATGATTATTTCATCGAACGCAAGCTGTACCCGAATGTCGATTTTTATTCAGGAATCATTTATCGTGCCCTGAAGATCCCGATGAACATGTTCACCCCGATGTTCGCGCTGGCGCGCTCCACCGGCTGGATTGCGCAGTGGATTGAACTCATGGAGGACGAGGATTTCCGCATCGGGCGCCCGCGCCAGTTGTACGTCGGTTCCGAGAGACGGGACTATGTGCCTGTAGCCGAACGTAGTGGCGCCTGACAGTCCACACCTTCAAATTCAAGCAAAGCAGAGAACAGGAGTCGTCAGTATATGAAGCAGCCAGTCAAGGTTTCAGTCACCGGCGCAGCAGGCCAGATTTCGTATTCGCTGCTGTTTCGCATCGCCGCCGGTGACATGCTGGGCAAGGATCAGCCCGTCATCCTTCAGCTGCTCGAGATTCCGCCCGGAATGAAGGCCTTGTCAGGCGTCATCATGGAGTTGCAGGACTGCGCATTTCCGCTGGTCGCCGGTATCGAAGCCTACGACGATCCCAACAAGGCGTTTGATGGCATCAATTACGCCCTGCTCGTGGGAGCGCGGCCCCGTGGTCCGGGGATGGAGCGCAGCGATTTGCTGGCTGCCAACGGCGGCATCTTCAAGGTTCAGGGCAAGGCGTTGAACGACTACGCCGCGCGTGATGTGAAGGTGATCGTGGTTGGGAACCCTGCCAATACCAATGCCTGGACCGCGATGAAATCCGCGCCCGACCTCAATCCGCGACAGTTTTCCGCCATGACGCGCCTTGACCACAATCGCGCGGTGGCCCAGCTGGCCGCAAAGACGAATTCAAAGGTCACGGACATCAAACGTCTGACGATCTGGGGCAACCACTCGACGACCCAGTACCCCGATCTGAGCCAGACCACCGTCGGCGGTAAGGCCGCGTTGGACCTGGTTGAGCGCGACTGGTACGAAAAGGAGTACATTCCGCGGGTAGCCAAGCGGGGTGCAGAAATCATCGATGCCCGAGGCGCTTCCAGCGCGGCATCGGCAGCGAGCTCGGCGCTTGACCACATGCGCGACTGGGCGCTGGGCACGTCTGCTGGAGATTGGACCAGCATGGCGGTTGTCAGTGATGGCAGCTACGGGATTGAGCCAGGGTTGATGTACTCGTTCCCGGTTACAACCAGCGGTGGCGATTACAAAATCGTCCAGGGGCTGCCAGTGGACGAATTCAGCAAGGCAAGGATGCAGGCCACGGAACAGGAATTGAAGGAAGAGCGTGCTGCCGTAGAAAAGCTGCTCGCCTAGTGACCGTTAAAACCGTTCACTAGCGCGATCCAGCATGGTACGGCGGCTTTTGACTAAGCATGGCTGACCATGATTGACGAACGGGGTTTCCGCGCCAACGTCGGTATCGTACTGGTGAATGATCGCGCCCAGGTTTTCTGGGGCCGGCGGATCGGTATGAATGGCTGGCAGTTCCCGCAGGGCGGTATCAAGCAGGACGAGACGCCCGAGCAGGCCATGTTTCGCGAGTTGCACGAGGAAACAGGCCTCGAGCCGCATCACGTCGAAATCATCGGTTGCACCAGACGCTGGTTACGCTACCGCCTGCCCAAGCGCTTCGTTCGTCACCATCAGCAGCCCGTCTGCATCGGCCAGAAGCAGATCTGGTATGTGCTTGCGCTGCGGGCAGATGATGACAACGTGCGCGTCGACCATTCGGACGAACCCGAGTTTGACCAATGGATGTGGGTCGACTATTGGGAGCCGGTCCGCAAGGTGGTCCACTTCAAGCGATACGTCTACTGGCGTGCGTTGAACGAACTGGCCTTGCAGCTCCAGGCAGACGGGACATATGAATTGCCCACCGTGCCACATCAATATCAGCCCCGTCGACGCCACAGACGTCCCGACAAGCAACAACAGGCCCAGACACCGCGCTAGCTGCTTCACGCGCTACCTTTTTGCAGCGCCGTTGAAAGCCCCCCAAATTCGTCCAGGACAAGTATCAGGCCGACCGTATTGTCTCCTGGCTTGGCCGGGATGGACGCTGAACCAATATTGTGAAAACCAGATTGCACTGCAACCAGTTTCAGTGCCGGGATCTTGACGGTTATCAACAGGATCTGTGGATAACTACGTGGATTAATTGCGGGTAGACGCGAGAACCGCGTCATTTACGCGGCTGCGCATTAATATGACCAAAATTTAAGCAATTTGAAATATTATAAAATAATCAACGAATTAAAGTGATTTTTTGGAAACCACTTGAGTTGCGAAGCAGTTTGCGCGGCAAACTGGCTGCTCTTCGCATTCGATGTGCATAAATCGCGCTTCGGACGTCGTAAGCTGGTGCGGAATACAGGCCGGAAGGTACAAAAAAGTGCCCCAAACTGGCACAAGTCTGCGCACTGATGCGCTTTTTCAGTCACATGGCACCCGGAAATTGGCACCCGGCGTAAACGGATCAAAGGGATCGCGCTCTTCCAGTATCCAGCAGTGGGGCTTGCCGTTACGCGGTGTCACTTTGTAGCGGATCTTGCCGTTGGCGAGTCGATACGACTCCACGGTGCCGCGTTTATCCGGCTCGATGCGCACGGGTGCTTCATCCAGAGGAGCGCCTTCGTCCTGCGCAGCCAGGGCGGAAGAAACTGCGAGTATGGACAGCGCGGCGTAGGCAATGGGTCGAATCAGTCGGTTCATGTCCTGGTCCTCACCAGCTGGCAATTTCCGGCGGAATTATCGCACAGGTGCCTGACGGGATTGGCTTGATCCCGGATAGAAAACTGTCACGGACCGGCACGTAACGATCGGGCCGGCAGCGGTCAGCGCGTGGCACCGGAAGGAATGGCCATCAGTTCTGTCAGAAGACGCGCGGTTGCCTCCTGCACTACACCTTGATTGCCCCTGCCTGCGGATACCCGGCCCATCGCGGCGTCCAGCGCCGTCATTCCGTCGACGTTGCGTGCCTCGAGGTTGGCGTGGTTGTCGGCCAGAAATTGCACAAAGCCGTTCCAGCCGCGGAACGCAGCGCCGTGCAGCGCGGTCAGGCCACGTCGTTCCTGGGCATCGATATGAGCCCCGGCGGCGATGAGCAAGCGAGCGGATTCGATGGCGTCCTGCTCAGTGACGAAGCGCCCCCGGGTATCAATTGGGCTGTAGCCGACGCCGGCAGCTGCCATCAACGGTGTCACGCCGGTTGCCGTCGGCAGATCCGGTAACGCGCCGTGTTCCAACAGCAACTTCACCACCGGTGTGTCGCCCGCTTTGGCCGCACGCACCAGTGGTGTCGTCCCTGTGCCGAGGATGGCGTCGGCACCCCGATCCGCCCCCAGCGCCCGGTACGGCTGTAACAGCTTGAGCTGGGCATTCGGGTTGGCGCCGGCGCCAAGCAGTAGTTCGATGAGCTGCAGGCTGGTCGTGGTATCCATCGAAGGCCGATCCGGGCGGCCGCCGTGCGGAATCGTGTGGTAATCGACGGCGGCATACAGCGGCGTACGGCCCCACCAATCCCACTTGTTGACGTTGGCGCCACGCGCCACCAACAGTTTCGCGGTATCCCAGTTGGCGCTGAGCGTTGCCACAAGCAGCGCCGTGACGGCATCCGGGTCCGCCTTGTTGATTTCGGCCCCGGCAGCCAGCAACGCATCAGCACATGCCACACAACCCTGGCGGGCGGCATACATCAATGGCGTCATGCCGCCGGTGGGTAGCGCTTTGGCACGCGGTTCCGCGGTCACCTGCCGCTGCCAATCGTTGGGTCGCGACCGGGCGTTGGGGTCGGCGCCGTGTTCGAGTAACAATTCGACCATGGCAGGTTGCTGTTGCGCCGAGGCCCACATCAACGCGGTCTGGCCGCGCCATTGTTCAACCGCGTTCGGGTTGGCGCCGTGCTTCAACAGCATCTTCGCGGCAGCAGTATTATTGGTTCGGGCAATGATCATCAGCGCGGTCTGCCCTTCGGCATTGGCGCTCTCAACATCTGCCCCGGCCTTGAGCAACCGTTCGATGATTTCAACGTTACCGACGATCGCGGCTTCCGACAGTGGTGTGGCGCCGAACTCGTTGGTGACATTGGGGTCGGCCTTGGCCTTGAGCAGACGGGCGACCAGATCAGCATCATTGAAGTGAACCGCCCAATGCAGCGCGGTCGTACCGTCAAAAGCTTGCTGGTCGACATCCAGTTTGCGACTCTTCAGCAACGCAATGACGGCTTCGCGATCCCGGGTCTGCGCGGCAGAGACCAGTGGCGCCGTGTCGGTCGCTGCGCGCGCCGGCGCCACCGATGCGATGCTGATGGCCAGTGCAAACGCGGTCAGTATGAAGGGTCGATTCGCTGACATCGTTCAGACCTCCGTCAGTTCGCCGTTGCTGTCACCGAAGGATTCAGCCGGTACGCCGGCGCGCAGCAGGACGGTCAGCAACAGGTTACCCATGGGCGTCTGGTCGGGGTACCGCAGATGCTGTCCGCCCTTGACCGAGCCACAGCAGCCACCGAACAACGTCAGCGGCAGCGGGAAATGGTTGTGCAGGTTGCTGTTGCTCATGTTGCTGCCGTACATCAGCAGCGTGTTATCAAGCATGGTGCCGTCGCCGTCCGGCAGGCTGGCCAGTTTGTCGAGGAACTTCGAAAATACCTGCGAGTGATACACCTGGACCTTCGCCAGCCGTTCAATCTTGTCGCGATTATTCTGGTGATGCGATAGCGGGTGAAAGGCGTCAGGCACGCCGATGTGGTTGTACGTCATGTTGCTGACTTCCGCCGCCATCATCAACGAAGCAATGCGCGTCATGTTGGCCTGGAAAGCCAGCGCCATGAGGTCGAACATCAGGTTCAGATGCTCGTCGAACTGATTCGGAATGCCTTGCGGCGGTTCGGGTAGCTGCAGATTGGACAGATCTCTCGATTCCATCTTCTGCACGCGCCGTTCCAACTCACGCACTGTATCCAGGTAGTCGTCCACCATCGCGCGGTCAGATGCACCCAGCGAACGCTGCAATTCACGTGCTTCCTCGGTGACCAGATCAAGTACGCTGGCGTACTGATTGGCAAGTGCCTTGCGTTCCGCCTCGCTGTCGCCTTGGCCGAACAAACGCTGGAAAACCTTACGCGGGTTGTATTCCATCGGTAACGGCGTAGATGGCGTGCGAAATGAAATCGTCGCGCCGTAGCTGCAACCGTAGTTGCGGTCGCAGACTCCGCCACCGCCGGCTTCCTCGGTTGCGAGTTCCAGCGACGGCATTGGCGTATCCTGGCCGATGTACTGCGCGGCATACTGGTCCACGGTAATGCCGCCGTACGGATCGTGACTGACGCGTGGTTGCACTGAACTCAACCAGGTGCCGGGCGTGATCGCATGGACCGGGCCGTCGGCATTCTTGTTGCCCAGGCCACTGATGATGGTCATGCGATCCTTGTAGTTGGAGAGCGGGGCCAGAATCGGTTTCAACTCGAAGTCGCGACCGGTGGTATCCGGTGTCCATTGCTCCATCACCGCGCCGTGCGGAAAGTAGACGAATGCCAGCCGCGGCCTGGCGGCCGCCGCTGTTTGCGCCAGTGCGGTTCCAGCTGGAATCATTGCGTCCAGCAGCGGCAGAGCAACGGTCGCGCCCAGGCCGCGCAGGAAGGTACGGCGAGGCAGGAATTTTCTGGTTATGAACATCTCAGTTCGCCCCTTTCGGCAATGGTGTGGCGTCGGCCGTCTGCAGTTCGGGCACTGCCACCATACGTTGGGTGAACGGCGTGCTCGTAATAATCCCTTTGACGATGGCGGAGAACCGGTAATCGTCCTGCTCGGCGTTGCGAACGACTCGACGCAGAACAGGCATGTCGTAATATTCCACGCCGCGTCCCAGCGCATAGGTCATCAGCTTCTCGGTCAGCGCCTGCACGAAATGCGCCGGTTCGGCCATGATGGCCTCACGCAGCGTGGCCGGGCTGGTTATCGGCTGGCCGTCCGGAAGTACGCCGGACGCATCGATCACCTGGCCGGCGTCGCGATCCTTGCTGCGCCATTCGCCGACCACGTTGTAGTTCTCAAGCGCCAGCCCGAGCGGATCCAGCAGGGCATGGCAGGAAAAGCAGCCGGGATTCTCGCGATGTTTCACCATGCGGTCCCGGACTGTCAGCGCAACGCCGCCATCCACGGTTTCCGGCAGTGCGTCGACATTCGGCGGTGGGGTTGGTGGTTGCGAACCGATGATGTTTTCGAGCACAAAGGCGCCGCGCAATACCGGCGAGGTTCGGTTCGGATACGAAGTGACCAGCAGGACACTGCCTTTACCGAGCAGTCCGAAGCGATTGGGGTCGGTCAATGTCACCCGACGGAATTGATCGCCGCGCACGCCCTTGATGTCGTAATGCAGTGCCAGCCGTTCGTTGACGAAGGTGTAATCAGCATTCATCAGGTCAGTGACCGGACGGTCGCCTTCGATAATGCTACCGACGAACAGCGCAATTTCGGTTTTGAAGTCATCGCGCAGGTCGCCCAGCCATTCCGGGAACAGGTTGGCGTCCGGGTCGATGTCGTTGAGCTTTCGTACCTGCAACCATTGGAACGCAAAATTGGTTGCCAATGATTGCGCCCGCGGATCGGCGAGCATGCGATCGATTTGCGCGTCGAGCACCTTCGGGTCGCTGAGCCTGCCTGCTTCGGCCAGCGCCAGCAGTTCGTCGTCCGGCAGCCTGCTCCAGAGGAAGAACGAGAGGCGCGATGCCAGTTCCACGTCGCTGATGGTGTAGGTGTCACCAGGTCTGGCATCGGCAGGCGGAATTTCCGCTCGATAGAGGAATTTCGGGCTCGCCAGTATCGCCAGCAAACCGTTCTGGATGCCGGCATCGAAACTGCCGCCGGCAGCACGACCGTTGCGGAAGAATTTCAACGGCGCGGCGAGATCCTTCGCGGTAACGGGCCGCCGGAATGCTCTGCGCGCCAGACTTGAAAGTATCTCCTCGGCGCAGGCCTCTTCCTCGCTGGCATCGGCCGGTTGGCAGACGAAAATCCTGTCGCGGCTGGGCGTGCTGCTGATGCCGGCCGCATTGAAAGGCCCCGTGATATCCATTCGCGACACGCGGGCGATGCGGTCCATGCTGGAACCCGGTTGCAGGGCAGACAGCGTGTCATCGGATTCGACGAAGCTGCGGGCGATGAAGGTCACGCCGACCTTGTGCGGACCGGCTGTAACCTGCACCGGGATGTCAGTGAATTTCGCGCCGACCGCCTTGACCGCTGCCGCCTGGCCTTGATCGATGGTTTTCAGATCGTCCTCACCACCGACATCCGCCCTGAACACCGGGCGGCCGTCCAATGTCATGACGACGGTATGGTTGTACTCGAGGCCGAGCAGATAACCAGCTGACACCAGACCGCCAATACTGAAACGGTATTCGCCATCGACCGGGAACTGATGCTCGATCAACATGCCGCCGCGCGTGCCCAGCGGCAACCCTTCGATATGCGAGCGTTGATCAGTGCCGGGGGGAACACGATAAGTGGCGGTTTCGTTGCGGGCCGAAGCATTGCCGATGGCCAGCGAACTGACGGTCTGCGCCGCGGAGATGTACTGCTCCATGAACGAAGGTGAAACCTTCAGCACCGCGGCGACGTTGTCAAAGCCGTCGCTGATGTCGTCCTTGGGCAACATGGCCGACGGATCGACCGTCACGCTCAGCAGGTCAGCAACGGCGTTCGCGTATTCCTGTCGGTTCAACCGGTGCAGAGCGATGTGGCCGGGGTTGGGATGCGCGGCGGCATGATCGTCCAGGGTTGTTTCCAGCGACACGACCATGGCGTCCAGCACTTTTTCATCCGGCCGCGCTTCGCCGACCGGCGGCATCATGCCGGCGCGCATTCTCCGTACGGCTTCTTCCCAGATCTTTGCATCCTTGGCTATCTGCTCGAGCTCCATGACATCGAACGCGACGCCACCTGCCCAGTCTTCGAAATTGTGGCATTGCACACAGTACTCATCGAGCAAAGAGCGTTGTTCATCGGTGGACATGGCGCCGGCCGGGTTCTGGGCCGCGGCCAGCAAGCTGAAGCCGCCCGCCAGCATCTTGGGAAATCTACGACGCATCTCTTTCTCCTGCTAAACGATTCGTCCCAACTCGCGGACGTGCCCGTAGGCGCCCCGGTATACGAGCGTGAGGAACAACTCGGGATTGCCATATCGATCATCGAAATCCCGGGTGGGACGGCTGGCGATGAATTCCTGCAGACTCTGGCCGCTGCGGTACGTATCGGTCACCGCCTGGAAGACGGCTTCCAGCATGGTCGCATGTGCCTGCAGGGTGGCTCGTGCATGGACAGCACCATATGCGGCAATGACCTTCGTATCGTTATCCGTCAGTTCCAGCAGGTTCTTATTCGCCTGCAACATGCCGCCAATCCAGCCGGCCGTGACGTAATCACAAACTGGATAGCTATCCACGCCAAGCAGCTCACCGACGACCAGCACATTGTGGTCCGGCATATGGACGTAAATGTCGCCGTCGCTGTGCGCCTGCGGGAGGTAGTCGTACCGCACCTTCAAGCCACCTACATCGATGTCTCCGCCGGTGTAAAAGGTTTCATTCGGCTGAGCGCTGTGCGGGCGCGGTAGATGTGTGCGGTCTTCCCATGCAATTTCGAAGTCGGCCCCCATCCACAACCGCGTGTTCTCGTGGGCGAGAATGCGGATGTCCTGTCCCCCCAACGCTTCATTACCGCCGGTATGGGTTTCGCGCCAGGCGGTGTTGAACAAAACCTGAACAGGCGTGGCAGCGCGCTCGCGCAATGCCGCGGACACCATTGACGCGGCGGCAGATGCACCACTATCGACCACTGTCCAGCCTTCAGGTGTTGTTGCAGCTACTATGTTGGCGCCGGCGTTCCTGATGAGGTGGATACCGGGGGCAATTTCAGAGATATTCAGCGGTACGACGCCGGATTGCGCGACGCCACGGCCGGCCATGGTCAGGCCGAGCGTGGAGCCGGCCATCGAGAGGAGGAAATTTCTGCGTTTCATCCAAAAACTGTAATGGATAGGCAGCGGGCCTGACATTACGTAGTTTCCGAATTTGTCGCAGGATATTTTACACTTGGAGCCCAGCTGCGGGATTTTCCCCACCACCGGGGAACGCTCACCGGAGAATCTGGTCTAGAATACGCGCGGATTAATTGACCGCTACTAACGCTTGGGAGTTAAGGATAATGAAACGAATCGTTCGCATTGGTTTGGCAGCTGCATGTTCACTGGTTGTCGCGTCCGCTATTGCCCAGAACGCTCCACCGACACCGGAGCAGCAGGCACAAACGGCGGTTGATCAACGCCAGGCTGCGTTCAAGCTGTTGGCATGGAACATGGGGCCGTTGGGCGGTATGGCCCGTAATCGGGTTCCGTTTGACGCTGCGGTCGTCAAGGTTCGGGCCGAGCGCATTGCGCAGCTGGCCGCAATGATTGACGACCTGTACGGTCCGGACACCACGGCTTTCGCGGATCTGAAGACCGAGTCATTGCCGGGCATCTGGAAGTCCAAGGATGCGTTCCATGGCAAAGCCATGGATCTCGCCAATGCCGCAACTGCACTGGCCACGGTCGCTGCAACCGGTGACCAGGGTGAGACGGTGAAAGCTATCGGTGGCGTTGGCAAGGCTTGTGGTTCCTGCCACGACGACTACCGCGCGGAACACTAAGCGTTTCGCGTAGCAGGAAAATCCGCCCGGTACGCCGGGCGAATTCCAGCACCATGATGAGAGGGCGGACCTTAGGGTCCGCCCTTTTTTTGTTTCCGAGAGACGCGGGTTAACCGCTTTGGCGCTGAGCCGGCGGTGGTATCAGAGATAGGGCATACCCCGCCCGCATGTGGACCGGCCTCATTGCCGATCCACATACGCAGTCAGTGCTCAGTAGTAATACTCTTCAGCCGGTGGCGGCGCGAAATGCAGAATCAGGTACACCGCCAGTGCGCAGATGGCGATCACGACAACGGCCTTAAGCAGTTGCGAGCTTTTGATTTCTTCTGATTCGGGGACGACAGCGGCGTCTTTCTTACCGGTGATCATGGGCCGCACCAGGTTCTGCTTCTTCACCAGCAGATAGAACAGAATGGCCGCGATGTGAACACCGACGACAACCATGATGAAGTCGAAATTCAGGTGATGCCAGCCGGTGAGCTTGTCGGCCATGTCGCTGCTGACAGCGGGGAAGTACGGTCCGGTCCAGATGATGTCTTCGGTGGCGAACATTCCGGTACCCGCCTGCACACCCACCAGTATCAGCATCACGATGACCATCAGGCTGCCCAGCGGATTATGGCCGACGGTCTGGCCCCCGGTGCCGTCAAAAATGCCGCGGATGTAGGCAAACAAGCGGCCGGGCGTCGGCAGGAAATGGGAGAAACGTGCGTGGCGTGGGCCGACCAGGCCCCAGATGATACGGAACAGGACCAGACCGATGGTCCAATAGCCGAGCCACAGATGCCACTGCATGATCGGCGAGCCGGGCTGCGCCGAGTAATATGAGCCGGCGATGCTGAAGACCAGTAACCAGTGGAACAGGCGCAGGGGGATATCCCAGACCAGCCGTTTTTGTTCAGACATTACAGATGCACTCCAGGTTTATTGAAATCGTTTTCAAGCATCACTAATGATGCTCATGCGGGCGCGGAGTTCGCGGCGCCGACGATGCGCGGCGCAGTTTCGCGCAGACCCGTGGCAAGCACCGCCGCCACCAATGTCAGGCCCAGCATCAACCAGAGCGGTGCGGCCAGGCTGTAGTTGTCAGCAAGGATACCGGCGATAGATGGTCCAAACACGCCGCCTAAAACTTCCGGCGCGCCCATGCAGATGCCCAGCACGGTTGCCAGGTGGGCCTGGCCGACGGATTCACTCGGTACAGTTCCCATGAACAGCGGGAATATGCCGTTGACGCCCCAGCCGACAAAGAAGATGACGTACAGCATCCAGTCCGGTCCATGGAAATACAAAGCGCCCAGCGGCAGGATGATGCCAATCAATGGCATGGCGATCATTACCGGCTTTCGTCCCAATACATCGGAAAGGCCGGAAATGGCGAATGAGCCGATTGTTGCGGAGATGCCCAGCGTACCCATCAGCCAGCCCATGGTGGCGCTGTCCACACCGCGGATCTGTGTCAGATACAGCGGCATGAATGCCCAGCAGATGACGAGATAGCCGACCAGCAGCACGCCCAGCAGCGCGCAGATGAGCACATTCCGTTCGGCCAGTGCTTCGCCGAACGAGAGCTTTTCGCCGGCGTTGGCGCTGCCTTTGTCGGGCGTGGAGTCATCGATCATGAACCACATGATGATTGCCGAAATGATGCCTGGCACGCCGGCAAGGAAGAACGCGTGCCGCCAGCCGAAGGCACTGGCGAACACAACCAATGCCACCGGCGCGACGAATGAACCGAGCAGGTTGGAGCCGAAATTCTGCGCTACGCCCATCGCCAGCCCGCGTCGCTCCGACGAGACCTGCGCCGCGATCAGCGAATGGCTCAAGGGCATCACGCCGCCTTCGGCAACCCCCATCAGAAGCCGCGCACCCAGCAGCATTGAAAAGGTCGCGGCGATACCGCTCAGGAATGAGCACAGCGAAAAGCACGCCGTTGCGATGACCAGCAGCCCTTTGCGGCTGCCGCTGCGGTCCGACAACATGCCGATGCCAAATGCAGCCAGTGCCCAGGTAAACGACAATGCGGCGGCGAGAAAGCCGACCTGTTTGTTGTTCAGACCCAGTTCCGGCTGGACGAACGGCATCAGAAAATTCAGTGCGTTCCGGTCGAAGAACACGATGCCGAAATTGATGCTGAGAATAGCGACCAGCGCGAACTGGTAACCAGGCGTTTTGCTGCTCAGATTCGTGGATGTCACGGTTCCCCCTTCCAGTGACGCGTTTACGGTGCCGTCCGGCGAATTTGGCGGGACGAGCGCGTGATTGTAACAGCCGCTGCGCGTTAGAGGATTGGCCCGGGGCTTACTGTTCCGGTGTCAGAAGACAAACGCGCACCCGCCCGTGTCCGGACCTCAGGCGCAAGGTAAACTGCGCCCCCGGATCAAGTGAAAACCCGTTGTGCGAACCCTCTGGCTGACCATCTACCTGCCGTCATTCCTCGTCGCCGCCGGCCAGCAGGCCCTGGTGGTATTGATACCGCTTTATGCACTGGCCCTGGACGGCGGCACGGCCCTGGCGGCGTCACTCACGATGTGTCGCGGTGTGGGCAGCATGTTGATCAACGTGCCCACCGGCCTGCTGGTGGCCCGTTACGGCGATAAAGCGGTGATGAGCGGCGCGCTGGCCGCGATGGCGGCCGCCGCGCTGTTGCTTTCCACCGTGGATGAACCCTGGGCGGTGGCTATGCTGGTCTTGGTGTTTGGCGCGGGCAGTGGCGCCTGGCTTACGGCGCGCCTTGCGCACATCAGTGAAGCGGCACCATTGGCTTATCGAGGGCGAGCCCTGGCCACGTTGGGTGGCATACAGCGCGTAGGTCTGTTGGTGGGGCCGGTCGGCGGCGGGTTGCTGGTGACGGCATTCGACTACGACGTCGCGTTCATCGTCGCCGGCATCTCGGCGTTGGGCTCACTGTTGTTGATTGCTGTCCTGGCGTCCAATCAACGGCCACCGCTGCCCGCGGCTGGCAGCCGCCCGCTGCATGGCCTCTACCGGCTGGTCATCGAGCACCGCCACACACTGGCCACCGCCGGGATGGCCACGCTGGGCCTGGCTATTCTGCGTTCAAGCAGGCAGCTGCTGATTCCTATCTGGGGCGCATTGGTCGGGTTGGATGAGGCGACCATCGGCTTCACCTTCATGGTGAGCTCGGTGATTGAAATTGCGATGTCGTATCCGGCTGGTTACATCATCGATCACAAGGGCCATAAGTTCACCGCGATTCCGTGTTTCGCGTTGCTTTCGATCAGCGTTGCCATGTTGCCGTGGGTCAATGGATTCTATTCGCTGCTGGCGTTGGCGATGCTCGCCGGCCTGGGCAACGGATTCGGCGCAGGCATCATCATGACCCTCGGCTCGGACTATGCGCCGGCGAATCAGCGCGGCCAGTTTCTCGGCGTCTGGCGGATGCTGGGGGATGGCGGGTTGGTGGCGGGTCCGCTGGTCATAGGGATCGTGGCGGAAGTCGTTTCGCTGAGTGTTGCAAGCCTTGCCGTTGCCGGGTTGGGCGTGGCCGCGATGTTATTGATGGCCTTTATCGCCCGCGAACCCAGACGCGAGTGACGATCACCTCTGCAAGGTATCGAGCAGCGGCAGCAGACCTTGCCGGATGTCCGGCACGTGACACTGGCCTTGGACAACGGTCAGCGTTTTGGCGTGACTGGCGATGGCCGCCACCAAGCGCCTGGCATGCGCAAGCGGAATCACCGGGTCATCACTGCAATGCACCGCCACCAACGGTTCGGTGACCGCCGGTGCCTCGGAAATGCTGCGAAACGGATCACGCGCCAACAGGTCGACTGGCAGCCACGGATACCTGTCGGCGGCGATATCGACGATGCTGGCGTAGGGTGAATCCAGCACCACCGCGCCGACGGAATGCGAAGCTGCGAGATGTACCGCGACTCCGGTACCCAGAGATTCTCCAAATACAATGATGCGTTCAGGCGTTACATGGCTTGCCACGAAGTCGAACGCCGCGTCGGCGTCCAGTCGCAGGCCGGCCTCGCTAGGGCTGCCGGAGGACCCCCCGTAGCCACGCCAGCTCAACGCCAGCAGCCCGCGGCCTTTTTCAGTCAGCGTGCGGAAGCGGTCTATGCGGCGTGCCAGATTGGCGCCATTGCCGTGCAGGTACAGATAAACAGCCGAATGGTCATCGGCCGGCGGTTTCCACCACGCGTTCAAACGCTCGCCATCGGCGGTCGTGAGGACGATGGCCTGCGCGCCCGGTAGTTCGTGTACGAAGGGCGTCACGTCACTGGTATCGGGGACGAACAATAACGACCGTTGGGCGACGAACATCAGCAAGGCGGCCGCCACATAGAGCGCAACAGCCAATCCGGCGATCATGGCCGGCCAGCGCCCATACGAATGACTTCTGGAGTTCGGGGTGGACAAAGACATGGGAATCAATCGGTACGCCGCGATACCGTCAGAATAAACCAGCGGATGGCCGACTGGCGCAGCCGCGTGCTATTTGCAGAGGTCGACGATGCAGATCGAATCCAGCGTCCTGCCTTCGGCGGGCACCGGTAAGCCTTGTGCGAGCATCATTTGCCGTAGCAGCGCCGCGGCCTCCGGGTGCGTTACCGCGGACTGTACGCCCACTCGCACCAGTCCATCGGCATAATCGATGGCCTGCCAGGTTTTGCCGGCCAGTGTATGCAGGCTGTCGCGACTGCCGATGTCGCGCGTGTCCAGCCGGGCGCCGTGGTCGACCAGCAGCTGAATGACCTCCGCCCGGCCTTTATGCGCTGCGCCCATCAACGCGGTGCGCATGTCGACGGTATCCTGCGCATTCACATCGTTGCCCAGTTCAATGAGCATCGCGGCCGCAGCCAGTGTCTCGGCAGCAGACCATTCGTAGGTCACGCCCTCGACCCAACCTATCCCGGCCGCAACCATCAACGGTGTGGTGCCGTCCTCCAGGTTGATGTTCGGGTCCGCGCCATGCGCCAGCAACAGTTTCATCAACGCGGTGTCGCCGGATTGCGCGGCGCGCAGGAAGGGTGTGGCGCCTTCTTCATGCAACCATTGATGGGTAAAAATCGTGCGGGTTTCGGTACTGGATTGCATGCGCAGGTTGGGGTTCGCGCCGTGCGCCAGCAGCAATTGGATGAACGCCAGATGATCCATATCCGGCTTGCGCGTGGGGTAGTCGCCGCCTTCGATATTGCGGTTGTCCGTCGCCAGGTAGAGAGGCGTCCAGCCACCTTTGTTGGCGATATTCGGATCGGCGCCATGCTGCAGCAGGTACTCTCCGATGACGTAGAACCGGTTCTGGGTCGCGGTCAGCAAGGCGGTCCAGCCGTACTCCGTAGCCTGGTTGATGTCCGCGCCACCGTCCAGCAGCGCCTTGATCGATGCGAGGTCGCCCTCGCGGGCGGCAAACACCAGCGCGGTCAGCCCTCCGGATTGCGGCGCCGTGCGTGCCTGCGCGGCGGTCGGCAGATCGTTGGATTCGTCGGAGGTTGGCGCAGCGGTCGGCGTCTGTTCGCGCGAGATGACGTCGGCAGCCAGGCCCGAGGCGCGTCGTTCCAGTTTCTCCTTGTCCTGCGGAATACCTTCCAGGTTCACCGCGATGGATGCGCCGGCCTGGCCCACGCCGAGGTGGTAGGCCTTGATACGGTCGCGCGCGGTATCGGCCAGGTATGGCCGACGTCCCGGTGGCCGCGTGTTGCTGGCAGCGGCATGATTGGCGCCACGCGCCAATAGCAGTTGCACGGCAGCGGCATTCCGATTGGCCGCCGCCCACATCAGCGCGGTTGTCCCGCGCAAGGTTTCGCGTGCATCGACATCCGCACCGGCATCGAGCAGTACCTTCAGAGCGTCGGTATTGCCATTGCGGGCAGCCATCATCAACGGCGATTCACCGTTGGCCAGTCGTTCATTGGGGTCGGCGCCCGCTGCCAGCAGACTGGCGATGATCACCGAATCACCCTCGGACGCTGCCAGCGACAATGGCGTTGCCCCGGCAAGCGTTGCTGAGGTGACGTCAGCGCCGGCCGCGAGCAGGTCGTTAACGAGATCCGAACGCTGTTGAAACACGGCCCAATGCAACGCCGTGGCGCCGTCTGCCTGGGCGGCGTTGATATCCGCACCGTTAAGCAGCAGCGCCCGGGCACGGCTTTCGTCACCATTCATCAGTGCATCGGCAACATCGCTGTCCGCGACAGCGGTCAGCGACGCCGTGGCCAGCAACAAAGCCAGCGCCAGCCGTGAAGTCCAGCCGTGCATGGAAGCATTGCGTGGCTGGTCAGACATGTCGTTGTTGCGGTGAAGGAAAATCAAATGCCGGGCAGGCGGCCGGTGGAATCACCAAACGACGGCATGTCGATATCGAACATATCGAGAATCGACAGCAGCATATTGCCGGTGGGCACGGTGCGGCTCTCGTAGGCAAGGTAGCGATCACCTTGCAACTTGCCACCGGCGCCACCGACCAGCACATGCGGCACGTCGTAATGCAGGTGCTGATTGGAATTGCCCATGTTCGAGCCGTACAGGACCAGCGAGTTGTCGAGCAGTGTGCCATCGCCATCCGGGATGTTCTTCAGCTTGTCGATGAAGTACGCCAGCATCTCGACGTGGTAACGATTGAGGCGGGCATACTGGGCGATACGGCCCGGATTCTCCGCGTGATGCGAGCCACCATGGAAGCTGATATCAGTGCCGGATTCAGGGTAGACGCGGCCGGTCAGGTCGCGCGCGTAGAGCATGGTCGCCACGCGGGTGATGTCCGCCTGGAACGCCAGCGCAAGCAAATCGAACTGGATCTGGATGTGTTCATGGAACGAAGCGGGGACGCCGTAAGGCACCGAGATATCCGGCACATCAGCAGAAGCTTCAGCGGTGATTTGCAGGCGGCGCTCGATCTCGCGCACATCTTCGAGGTATTGATCCAGCCGCACCCGATCGGAATGGGTGACCTGCGGTACAAGGCGGGCAAGCGAGTCGCCCAGCGAATCGAGGATGCTGGCCTGCTGCGCGCGACGTGCAAGTCGCTCCTGTGGCGTCGCGCCATCGCCGAACATGCGTTCGAACACGACCTGCGGATTGATTTCCATCGGCAACGGCCGGCTGGGCGTCTGCCACGAAATCGTGTTGGTATAGACGCAGGAGTAACCCTCACCACAATTGGTGGAATTCGCGCCGGGATCTTCGACGGCAAGCTGCAACGAAGGCAGTAACGTTTCCTGGCCTATATGCTGGGCGATAACCTGGTCGACCGTCGTGCCGGCTTCAATATCCGCGCCCGTGGTTTTCTTCGGTTTGACGCCGCACAGGTAGGCGGCGGCCACGAAATGATCCGCACCGGTGACGCCGGGCGGGTTTTCCGATGACTGCGCCCACATACCGCTGGTCAGCACGACATGCTTGCGGTGGGCTTGCAACGGTTGCCAGATGAACGGGTATTCGAAACCAGGTTCGCTGGATTCCGGAATCCAGTAGCCCGGAGCGGCGCCATGCGGTACGAACATGCCCGCGAATCGTTTGGGCGACATCGACTTGGCATGAGCGGTGGCGCCAATGGCCGGCAACATCGATTCGAGTACCGGCAAAGCCAGTGCGGTACCGAGGCCACGCAGGAAGGTTCTGCGCGCTAGTCTTTTGTTGGTGATGAAATTCATAACGGCTCCACCTGGTGTTGGCCTGCGGCAGCGCCGGCTGGCCTGCCAGTGCTGCATGCTTTACTGGCGCGAACGCCCCGTATCAATTGTTTCAGGGCGAATCGCGCATCGCGGTTTCGATTGACTCGCCATTGCGATGACCGATAGCTTCGCCACGATCCTCTTCAGTACGCTGATTCATCTGGAAGGCGTCGGACGCGACAATCGCGTGAATGAACGCTGGCAGACGATAGTCATCAGCAGCCGTCTGGCGGACGATTTCGCGTACCAACGGCATATCGTAATACTCCATGCCGCGACCCAACGCGTAGGTCAGCAGCTTCTCGCTGACGTTGCGCAGGAACTGAATCCGGTACTTCAGCAGGAACTGTCGCAGACCTTCCGGACCATCGATGGGCGTGCCGTCATACATCACGGAGCTGGCGTCGATCACATTGCCCGCATCCTCGGTACGCCAGCGGCCGATGGCATCGAATGGCTCGAGGGCGAATCCGATGGGATCCATCAGTGAATGGCATCCTATGCAGGCCGGGTTGTCGCGATGCATTTCCATCTGCGTACGCATGGAAGGCAACCTGGCATTACCCGCGGCGTCGCCTTCCGGTGGTTCCAGCGCAGGCACGTCGGGCGGTGGCGGCGGTGGCGGCACGCCGAGCACGTTGCTCAGAATCCAGTTGCCACGTATCACCGGCGATGTCCGACCCGGCTGCGACGACACCGTCAGGATGCTGCCTTTGCCAAGCAGCCCTTGCCGTGCAAGTTGGGCGCCTTCCAGTTTGACCCGACGGAAATGGCTGCCGCGGACATTCGGAATGCCGTAATGCTTGGCCAGCCGTTCATCGACAAACGTGTAATCCGCGGTCAGCAGGTCGGTGATCGGGCGATTCTCGGTCAGCAGGCTGTGGAAGAACATTGACGTTTCGGTACGAAACGCCCGCCGCAGGTTGTCATCAAAATCCGGGAACTGGTCGACCACCGGCGCGTGGCCTTGCAGATTGCGCAGCGCCAGCCATTGGCCGGCGAAGTTGTCAGTCAAGGCCCGCGCCCGTGGGTCGGCCAGCATGCGCGTGGTTTGTGCTTCGAGGACTTCCGGTTGATGCAGGGTCCCGTCATCGGCGCGTGCCAGCAGTTCGTCGTCGGGCAGTGAACTCCAGAGGAAGAATGACAGTCGCGAAGCAAGTTCGTGATCGGTGATCCGATAGGCGGCGTCGGCCGCAATGTCGTCCGGGGTGGATTCCACGCGGTAGATGAATTTCGGATCGGCCAGGGTTCGCTGGACCATCATCTGGATACCCGCGATGAAATCACCGTCCTGGCGGCCGAGGTCATAGAACTCCAGCAAGGTGTCACGATCGGCCGCGGTATCCAGTCCGCGGTAGGCGCGGTGAGCAAATGCGTCGATGACTTTTTTCGCGCAGTTCCGCTCGCTCGATGCCGATGCCCGCTTGCCGGGTTGACAGACCAACAGCCGATCCCGGCTGGGCGTCGTTGCCGCCGGTGTGGCATCTGCCGGCCCGTCGACGCGCAGGCTGCCGATGTGCGGGTAGAACGTGTAACCCGGCAGACCACCGGTTTCGATGGTGCTGCGTTCGAAATCATTGTTCAGGTCCAGGCCGGGCGCGTAATTGGTGGCCAGGAAGGTGACGCCGATGCGGTGCGGGCCGGCGGTCACCGGCAACGTGGTGTCGATCGTGCGCAACTGGCCCGCGCCTTCGGCATCGAACGGCAGGCCGACGCCCAGCGCTTCATCCCAGTCGATTTGCGCAACCACTTTGCCATCCAGCAGCATCAGCAGCTGTTCGCCACGTATTTCGCCGAAGGGGCGGAAATTGCCCATGTTGCCGAGGTTCACCGAAAACACCTTCAGCGTGTAATTGCCGTCGGCCGGAAAGTTGTGTTCGACGGTCAGGCCGCCGCGGGTGCCGAACGGCAGGCCGGCGACGTGATAATTCTGTGAGGTATCTTCGGCGACGCGATACATCTGTTGCGTCGGCGAGGTGCCGGTGCCCATGGCGAGCTGGCTGAGTTTGCGGGCCGCAGTCAGATAGGCCTCGAGCAGGGCGGGCGACAGTGTCAAGGTTCCTGCCTGATTATCAAAACCGCGGCTGGCATCGTCGGTCGGCAGAAACTCGGCCGGGTCGATATCCAGCGCCAGCAGGTCGCGGACGGCATTGCCATATTCCACGCGGTTCAGGCGGTGCAGCTTGGGTGCGACGAGGTGTGGATGGACCCTGGCATCCAGGGTGTTTTCCAGCGCTGTGGCGAATCCGGCCAGCGTTGCATCCTCGGGGCGCCGTTCTCCTGCCGGCGGCATCATGCCACCACGGACCTTGCGCAACATCTTCTCCACCACTTCGGGTTGAATCTGCGGTTGCGCCAGATCGAGAACTTCGAATTCGATACCCCCTGCATTGTCGATGTAGTTGTGACAACCGAGGCAGTAGTCCTCGACCAGCGCGCGCTGCTGGGTTGCCGGCATTTCGGCTTGCCCGAAGGCTGCTGACGCACAGGTGATGAAAGTACCGCTGACAGCGGCGCGCAGGAGTCGGGCAGAGTAAGGATGCGTCATAGGATGCCTAGGATGAATAGAACGGGCGCGAGTTCAATGACAGTCGTAAAAACCGAGTGTAATGACGCGGCCATGCCCGAACAAGTGCGGAAATTTTCTATCGCAATGCAAGATCACTTTGTCGTTGCGCGCAGTCGCAGACGCGGTTTAGGCTTGGCGCCCAGCGTGAAAAGCGTCTGGTGCGTGGTACTTGTTACAAACCGACGGATAACCTGTTGAGGGGGAATGGTATCGATGGGCGTTTTACGAGGTATTCAGAGTGCGCTTATAAACGGTGCCATACTCGGGGCAGCTTGGACGGTTGTACAAACACCAGTCTACGCGGCGGATGCTGCAAGCATGCACGACGTCACCGGTGTCTGGGAGCCGTTGATTCATGAGGATGCCGTGGAGAGGCTGGTCGGCCGCAAGCAAGGCGATTTTTCCGGAATTCCGCTGAACGAGGCCGGCCGCGCGGAAGCGGCCAGCTGGAATCCGGACGCAAAGCACAGCTGTCTGCCGGAGGGTGCGGTCTACATGCTGCGCGCACCAGCCAGATTTCAAATCGAAACAGGCCCGGACAACACGCTGACCGTAACCTCGGAATCCTACCGTCAGCCACGGACTTTGAAGGTGGATGGCAAGCACCCCGCCAGCGGCCGACATTCACCTATGGGTGACTCGGTGGCGTGGTGGAGCAGCGATTCGTTGGTCGTCGAAACCACGAATATGTCCGCCAGTCTGCTGCAGCGTAACGGTGCGCCTTACAGCGAAGATGCGAAGATGACGGAGTTCTTTTCCCGGCTCAGCGGTTCGCATGGTGACCTGATGCACGTTGTGCAGGTCATCGAAGACCCGAAATACCTGCGGCAACCGCTGATCCGCAGTGTGGCTTACCGACTGGTGCCGAATGGGAAACTGGGCACCAATCCATGTGTCGTAGGTGAATGAACCCGGGGTGGGCGCTTCAGCCCCAAATATCACGTGTCTTAAGGAGAGGTACTGTGCGACCAGTCAGATTAATCGGCCTTGGCTTTGCGTTGCTGTCCGGCGTCGCGCTTGCGCATCACTCAACCCCGGCGCATTACGATCTCGATAAAAGCGTTGCGCTGGAAGGTACGGTAACTGCGTTTCATTGGCGCAACCCGCATGCATTCATCTTTCTCGATGTCGTCGATGGCAGCGGGACGCATACCGAGTGGCATATCGAAATGAGTAACACCATCGGTCTCACCCGTGCGGGTTGGACTGACGAAACGATCAAGGAAGGCGATACCTTGATGATACGTGGCGCGCCGGCGCGAGATGAATCGCGCAACCTGTTGTTCATACGCGCGCTGAAGCGCCCGGCCGACGGCCTGACCTACGGCGACGATTACGGCGGCTGACTCCGGCATCGTGGCGCCGCCGGCGACAAACGCGCCGGCGGTCGTTGATGCAAGGTGTTTTGAGGTGTACCGACCGCAGACTGCTGTCCGCTGATTTGCCGATCATTACCGCAAAACACGATGGCAATTCGGGGTGAGTTCCGCTGCAATCGGGAGCACTTCACATGATTGAGGGCTGGGCATGGGTAATCGCAGATTCGGGTCAGTAGCAGGAATAGCCGCCATCGTGGCCGTCACAAATGTTCAGGCGGCCAGCCTGACCGCCGGCATCGAAGATAACTTCGCACTGCCATCTGAACCCGCAACACCCAGTGCAGCGATGCTGACCGCACTGCAAGGGTTTGCCGAGTTTGCCGGCGTGTCGGACTTCGACCTGAACGGCGGCATCAACAATGGTCAATCAAACGTGCAGGTTGCGCATACCTTCACCGGTCTGCCAGGGGGCATCATTTCGGCAACATTGACGCTCAGTCTGCGTGCCGGGACTGATACGTTTGCGATATCGGATGGCATTGCGCTGTCGTTCATCCAGCCAGGCCAGACAGACTATCTTGCGAACATCGCCTACTCGCGGTTGTTCGGCGCCGATGGTGCCGGTTCCATCCTGTTCGACGCAAACGATCCTGGTCTGCTGACCAGCGGCCAATGGGTGCCGGGTTCGCAGGCCATGTTCACGCTGAATCTGGCGGCATTGCCGCTGGCCGGTGGCGGAACGCTCAACCTGCTGCCGATGCTGAATTCATTCGGCTTTCTTGATGTGAATATTTCGGACGACACCGCGGTGGATTTCATGCGTCTGGAGGTGACCCCGGTTCCATTACCGGCCGCCATCCTGCCCATGGTCTCAGGTGTGTTACTGCTTGGATTCAAACGCCGTCGCAGCGCCTGCTAGCATCGTTCCTGCGGCTGGCCTTGTCGGTCGATACGGTTTGCCGCTGTTGGTGTACGGGTGGTCGCAAGGCAGTGAACAAAGATTACGACGATTGCGGCGCACGGGCTGTCTGGACGGTCCGGCCGGACAACCGGTCGGGAAACGGGTGTGGCGCTGCCATGCCGCTTCAGTATCGTAGTCGCCCATTGCGAGCGACAATTCTTGAGGGGGGAGCACAGATGCGGAGTAACTGGCACAAGGGCGTCGGGATTGCATTGGCGGGAGCGGCGATTGCGTTCAATCCGGCCACGCTGACCGCGGCCGTCGCGGCAACGTCGACCGATCGCGCACATGTCGCACTCGACGCGCAAGGTCATCCGGCGCTTGTCGGCGTCTGGACGCCGGTGATCCACGAAGACCAGTATCAGCGCGGTCCGGGGCCGGCGCAGGGCGAATACTGGGGGCTGCCAATCAACGACAAAGCCCGGGCGATTGCCGATCGATGGGATCCTGCGAGTCAGCTCGAAAACGAAAACCAGTGTCTGTCGCACACCTCCATCTACATGATGCGTTCGCCGTTCAAGTTCGAGATCGTCAAATCGGACAACATGACGGTGCTTGCCACCGAGTCGTTCGAAAGCATCCGCGTGTTCTACACCGATGGTCGCAAACATCATCCCAAGGGCGCGGCGCATACGCGCATGGGCAATTCCATCGGCCGCTATAACGGCGACATGCTGGTGGTGGAAACCGACCATATGGAGGAAGGCTACATCGAGCGCAATGGTGTACTGCACAGCCCCGATGCGGTGCTGACCGAATACTGGACGACGCAGAGCGGCAGCTTTGGTGACCTCATCACCATTGTGCAGGTCGTCGAAGATCCTGAATACCTGACTGAACCACTGGTCCGCAGCGTCACCTTCCAGAAGGTGCCTGATGCGCACCTGGAGCCCTATCCCTGTGTGGTGCTCGATTTGTACTGAGTTTGGTTTTTTCCCGAGACATTGAGCCGGTTGGCCTTCGCGGCAGCCGGCTTTTTCATGGCTCCCCACCCGACACCGGCGAAATCCGC
>JACKNH010000015.1 GCA_024234975.1 Gammaproteobacteria bacterium | reverse complement strand
CAGCACGCGCAAGTCGAGTCGCGCGCGCCCTTTTTCGCGCAATCGGGACAGAAAGCTATCCATCACGACTGCGTCGGGGAGTTCAGCGTTGGTCTGCAGTCTCGAAGTGACCGGCGCGTGGTAGTCCAGCTGGCTGCCGGCGATCATCACGTCGGCAGCCATTCCCTGCTCGCGCAGCCACAACGTGATGAGACACCATCCCGTCAGCGTCGCCAGACCGGCGGTCGCACCGGCAAAGGCGGTGCCCTTGTCATTGATGTTGGGCGCCAGCGGCGCACTCAATGAGATTGACCGGCCGGAATAATCCAGCTGGTCTATCTGCATTGCCGCGGTCAATGGAATCTGCTGGTGAATCCAGTCCAGAAATGAATCGGTCATCAGCAGATACGCCTGGAGATGAACGGTGGCAGACAAGTCACCGCCGACTCGTGAACGGCAGAACAGCGGCAGACCTCGCGACGATGCACATCGTCACTGCGCGTCAGTCAGGGAAAGAACTCTGCGCCGGGCGGACGGCCAGATTCATCCCAGCGCTCGGACGAATCCCAATGCTCGGCGATCAGACCGCTGATCGGATCAAGCCGGAAGACATCGAACCAGGTCATGTCATAGATTTCATCGGGGTGTACCCGGTCGCGTACCTTGCGCGCCCACATCACAACGACCATGTCGCCTTCGGCGATGATGTCGATGATTGGAAAGTTTGAATGCTCCAGCACCGGTCGCGCGGGGCGGGCGGCGCCGATCGTTCTGACGAAGTTGTCGCGGCCTGAGGCAACATTTGGATTGTGCTGAACGTACTCCGGCGTCATGAATTCCGGCGCCCGATCCATGTGGCCACCTTCGTAGACGATGCGCCAGAAATCGTAGACATGCTGCTTGTTACGCGCCAGCTTCGGATCGTCGCTGGCCAGCAGTGCGCGTTGATCTGCCGCGGGCACCAGGGGCGCAATGACCGGGCGTTCCTGCGCCTGTAGTCCATGCCCCGCTACCAGCATGGTAATTGCTGTCGCCAGAAAAATTTTTCGCATATCGCCCCCCAGGAAGTCAGATGACACGGCCTGTGCGATACACGTGGTATCAGGCCGCTGATGGACGAGGATTCTAGCGCGTATCGGCTGGTGACGTTCAACTGCGGGTACGGGCCGCGAACCCGTGGCCACCGCAGCACTGCGGCAGCCACGGTTCGGACCATCGGCTCAGGCCAGCGGGTCGCGGCGGCGCATTGCCCCCAGACCGGCCAGCGCAGACCCGAACAGCCAGACAGCGGCCGGCACCGGCACCGCGGTCAGGCTGTAGAGCGAAGTCGTACCACTGATCTCGTTGGCGATGCCGAGGTAACCGGTGTTACCCAGCGTGAAGTAGGTCAATCCTTCCGGACCAATGTCGCCATCGGCGAACAGCATGTCGATGAAATTGATGTCACCGAGATCGGTCAGGTCCCAGATCATCACGGCATTGCTGCGCTCAAGGCCGACGAACAGCAAAGTACTCGCGCCAAGTTGGCCGATGACGACGCTTTCCGGTTCCGGACCCTTGTCATCGCTGCGATCGTCGACCCACAAGTCGTCCAGGAACTGCGCGGCGATGATCTGCTCGATGGCATCAGCCGAGTCGTACACGATTTCGCCGGAGGCATTCAGGATCGAGAACGAGCGCGCGCCGAACGATTCCAGTCGATCCAGATCGCCGTCGCCGTCCAGATCACCGGTCGTTGATACCTTGAGCCGGCCGAGATTGGCGGAATCCGCATAATCATCGCCGTGCTGCAATTTCAGCAGGCCGTCGAGCACCGGATCGATATCGGCATCCTTCACCCGCACTTCGTCGATGAAGAAATCCGGGTCGTTCTCGTCACCCCATTCACGCGCGTCACCTTCGTTGGCGATCACGTAATACTGATTACCGTCATTGGTGAAACCGGCGATGCCGTCCGGCATGTAGGTCCCGTTCACACGCCAGTTCTGGATGTTGCCTTCGATGCCATCGGAATTTGAAGCATCCAGACCGTTGCCGAGTGCGTTATGGTTCTTGAATCCCAGCGGCACGATGGCTTCGACGGTGGACGTCTCGAGATCAATCACCGCGACCGAGTTGTTCTCCTGCAACGTCACCAGCGCCCTGGTGCCGTCGGCGCTGACCGCGGAATACTCCGGTTCGAGATCCTGCGACACCGACGCGTTCGGGCCGTTGAGCCGTACACCCAGCGCTTCCAGTGTCACCCGGCTGGCATCGAACGCGGTGAAGTCCGCGGTGGTGGCGGCCAGCGTCGCCGCGTCGATAATGCTGACCGTGCCCTGCGGATCAATGTTGGCCGCAGAGTAGTCGATGGGTTCACCCTCGTTGGCCACGATGACGCGCGAGCCGTCGGGAGTGAATGTCACCGCGTCGGGATTGGCGCCTACGCCAACCGTGCCGAGAATCGAGTAGTCGCTGGTATCAAAGAAGCGCACATAACCCGGATCGGTCTTGAAAGGTGCACTGACCGCCACCGCTGCGCGACCATTGGCAATCGCCACGCTGTTCACACCACCCAGGGCGGTCAGGTCAATGGAGTTCAGCAGGTTGCCGGACAGGTCGAGGACATCAATACCTCCATTGCCGAGATCGGGGCCTTCGACATCGAGACCAACCACCCACAAAGCGCTGTTGGCGGCGTCGAACGCGAGAATTTCCGCGCCGAAACCCGGTGTGCCGTTGCCTTTCGCCGCCCAGTGATCGAACGTCCATAGGTGTTGTGTGTTGAGCATTTCCACAGCGCCCGCAGGCGCCACTGCCATTGCCGCCAGCAACGCGACAGAGATCTTCTTCAAATACATCGGGTCATCCTCCCCAGGATATTGTTGTTTGCCGCTCGAATGGTGTTGCCGCTGTGTTACGTCCCGGTGACGTGTGGATGACGGTTGCGTAACAACCAGCCCAACTCTTGGGGAATTGCCTGATGGCGACCGGGGGGACGGAAGACTTGCGTTGGCGCCTGCGGTTTGTCAGCACCTGTTCAATGGCACCGACCGCCCGGATTTTGGGGTACTGCAGGTAACAGGTTCAGTTCCGGCTTATGGGAATTTCACTGCCGCATACGGTGGGAGAGCGCCGTGCCGTGGGAAAGTGGCGAACAACCTTGAGCCAGCTCAATCCCGGCCGGCGAACTTGCTATAGTACTGTGCTTCTCGAAGTTCGCCTCGGTATGTTGTAGGACCAGTCTCAGGAGAAAAATGTAATGGCCAAAATAGTCGGCGGTTTCGCCGTTTCGCACACCCCCACCATCGCCTTTGCGCACGACGCGGGCAAATATGACGACCCGGTCTGGGCACCGATCTTCAAGGGCTTTGAGCCGGTCAAGGAATGGCTGGCGAAAACGAAACCCGACGTCATCATCTATGTGTACAACGACCACATGACGTCATTCTGGATGCGCCATTACTCGCATTTCGCCATCGGTATCGGCGAAGAATTCGCGCCGGCTGATGAGGGCGGCGGCGCGCGCAACGTGCCGCCGATCAAGGGCGACCCGGATCTCGCCCAGCACCTCGCGTTCGGCCTGGTCGCCGACGAATTCGACCTCAGCTACTGGCAGGGTATGGGCCTGGATCACGGCGCATTCTCACCGCTGTCGGTATTGCTGCCCTACGACAACGAGAACGGCTGGCCGTGCAAGATCATCCCGCTGCAATGTGGCGTGCTGGAATTCCCGATTCCGAAAGCCAGGCGCTTCTGGGATTTCGGCCGTTCACTGCGTCGCGCGCTGCAGAATTATCCCGCTGATATCAAGATCGCAATCGCCGGTACCGGCGGCCTGTCGCATCAGGTACATGGTGAGCGCTGCGGCTTCAATAACGTCGAATGGGATCACGAGTTCATGGATCGCCTGCACCAGGATCCGGAATCGTTGACCAGAATGCCGATTGGCGAACTGGCAAAACTCGGCGGCATGGAAGGTGCGGAAGTCGTCATGTGGATGTTGATGCGTGGCGCGCTGGCGCCCAAGGTCAACAAGTTGCACCAGAGCTTCTTCCTGCCATCGATGACCGCAATTGCCTCGATGATTTTTGAAGATGCCGAAGAGGATCCGTCACCGGAATCACGGGAAGAGTACATGAAGCGGATCATGTGGGATGTCGCACCCGCGGCGGACCTGGAAGGCACCTACCCCTTCACCATCAGCCGCTGCGTCAAGGCATGGCGCATCAACAATTTCCTGCACTCGATTATCGAGCCGGAATTCCGCGCCCGCTTCAAATCGGACTTCGAAGCGCTTGCCACCGAATACGAGCTGACCGACGAGGAAAAGCGGATGATTCGCGAGCTCGACTGGATCGGCATGATTCAGTACGGCGTGATCTTCTTCAATCTGGAGAAGCTCGCACCCGTGGTCGGTCTGGGCAATATCGATGTCTACGCGGCAATGAAGGGCATGACCGTGCCGGAGTTCCAGAAGACCCGGAACGCGGCGATCACCTATTCGGTGGAAGCCAACCCCTGACCTTTCGCTGTTCGTTCGCCTGTGCCGGCCCGCTTAGCGCGGGTCGGCAGGCAGGCTTGATGCAGCACTCTCCTCGCGCCAGAGCACCGGCCTCAAACAAATCAATTCGCCCGGATGCGCACACCCTGGGCAATCCTGTCGCTGGGATGTAAAACCACCCGCTCGCCTTCGGCAAGCCCCTCCCTGACCTCGGCCTGCGATCCATTGCGGTCACCCAGCGTCACCTGCCGTAACCGCGCGCGGTCAGCCTCTGCCACGAATACCGCCCAATCCGGACCATCGCGGAACAGCGCCGTCAGCGGCACCGTCAGCACATCGACGTGTTCGGCAAGCACAATGCGGGCATCGACCTGGTAACCGTGCGCCAATCGCTGCCAATCAGCAGCCGGACTGATGATATCGATCACCACATTCACGCGCTGCTCTTCGATACCCAGTGCCGAAACCTTGGTGTAACCGAACGGTTCAACCAGCCGCACACGACCCTCCAGGGCCTGATCGCCACCCCAGCCATCGATGATGACGCGTTGCCCCGCCTCGACCCTGACCGCATCGGCGGATAGCAGGTCCACGGCGATTTCCAGATCACGCGCATCACCGACATCCACCAGCGGCGTACCCGCGGTGACGACGCCTTCACTCTGCTGCAGTAACTGCAGGATCCGGCCGTCGACCGGCGCGCGTAAGGCAATGCAATCACATTCAGCGGCGTTGCGTTCGGTTTGCGCCGGCGAAAGCAATTGGGCGCGCGAACGTTCCAGTTCATAGGTGCTGCGGTCCAGTGCGGCCTGCATGGTCAGCAGCGCGGCACGGCGGGTGCGGTAAGCACGTTCGGCATCATCGAGCTCACGCTGCGATATGGTTCCCTGCGGTACCAGCTCACGGGCGCGGTCGAATTCACGGTGGGCAAAATCCAGTTCCGCCTGCGCCTGTTCGACCTGTGCCCGGGCAACGGCTTCGGCCGATTCGGCGGCACGGATGTCGGCGCGGGCCTGGGCCTCGCCACGCGGATCCAGAAACGCCGGGTCGATGGGTTCTATCTCAGCCACCACGGTCTCGCTGGCGACCACTGCGTCGCCCACGTGCAGGTCGATACGCCGCATCCGGCCGGTTACCGGAGCAGAAATCACATAGATGTCGTGCACACGGGTTTTGCCTTCATCTTCCACCATGACCCGTAATGTCCCACGCTGGACTGTGTCGACATCGACAGGTAACGACCGCGGCGTAAACGCCGCCGTCAGCCCAGCGAGCACCAGCGCGGCGATGATGCCCCAGAACAACAGTCTGCGTGTAATGGCTTGCATGGCTTATTCCCGTGTTTTCAGCACTCGGATCAGGTCGAGTTGATCGACGCGCCTGCGAACGAGTGCGATGGAGGTGACGGTGGCAAGCAGTGTCAGCAGCACGGCCATGCCGTAAGTGGAAGGTTGCACTGTGGCAGGTATGCGAAACAATTCCGTATCGAACAAGTGGGCAATCATCAGCGTCAGGCCACGGCCGGCCAGGCACCCCAGGGGCAGCGCTGCAACGATCAACAGACCAACCTCGGCGAGCAGAATGTAGGATATTTCGCCACGCGTGAACCCCAGTACCCGTAGCGTCGCCAACTCGCGACCACGCTCCGACAGCGCGATGCGGGCGCTGTTGTACACCACGCCGAATCCCAAAGCGCCGGCGAACATGGCAAAGATGCCGGTGTAGATCAGCATCTGCTCACCGATGGTGTCATGAAAGGAATCCAGCGCCGCCTGCTTGATCATGACCGCACCGATGCCGGGCATGGATTTCAGTGCTCTGAATAATTCCCCTTCTGCCCGCTTGTCGATCAACAGATTTGCGTATTCCAGACTGGGGCGCTCCTTGAGCAGGCGGTTCAATGCCTGCAGGTCCATGACCGCTGGCATCGCAATCATGGTTTCAAACAAGGTCGTCACCGGCAGTTGCACCGAAGGACGCTGCCCTTGCTGGATGTCGACCCAGACCATATCACCGACGCCGACGTCCAGTTTCTGCGCCAGACGCGTCGCCATTGCCAGACCATCCTGCGGTACGGGCAGATCGTGTCCTGTCGCTTCATCATGGATGGGTTGCAGCACCGTGTCCGCCGGTACGCCATTGATTGCGCCACGATGCCGCCGCGTGCCAACGTGAAAGTCTGCGCTGACAAATCGCAGGGGTTCGGCGGCGATCACACCAGGCAGATGTTTGAAATCCTGCAACGCGGTCATGGCCTGCGCTTCACTGAGCCCGATCATGGCGTGCTGGCGCTGGGCATCGAAGAAATATCGCTCCGCCATTTCGTCGATCATGTCACTCCATTGCAGCCCCACCACCAGCAGCGCCACCGACATCGAAATTCCCGCCACCGTGAAGAACGCTCGCAGCGGCCAACGACCAATCTGTCGTAGTGCGATACGCGTAGGCTGATCGACCAGCGCGAGCAATTGACGCCGACCGCTGTCGGTATGGCGATAGATCACCGGTTGTGGCGGGCGCATGGCTTCCGCGGGTGGCAACGACGCCGCCCGGCGAACCGCACCGACCGCGCCGGCAACAGTAGTGGCCACCGAGACCAGCGCGGCCAGCAGAAAGGCGTTGGCGCTGGGCCGGTAGATCAGCAACGGGAAGCGGAAGAAATCCGCATAGCGCCGGGTGTTATCCAGTCCGAACATGGCGCCCAGCACGCTGCCGAGCAATATCCCTGCTACGGCGATCACGAGCACCAGCTTCATGTAGTGCCAGCTGATCTCCCAGTGGGTATAGCCGAAGGCTTTCAACAGACCGATTTCACTGCGCTCGGTAGCGATCAACCGGGTCAACACCATGTAGGTAAGGAATGCCGCGACGGCCAGGAAGATGGTCGGCAGGATCGTGGACATCGTGCGCTGCTGGGCGATTTCGTTCATGACGAACCAGTTGGATAACTGGTCAGCGCGGGCGACGGCGCGAAAGCCACCATAAGGTTCGAGCAGGGTATCGATGTCGCGCAGCACTGCATCAACCGCCGCGCCACGCAGCAGTGAAACCGAAAGATCGTTGAATGCCCCTTCGAGATCGTAAGCGGATTCCAGCGCCTGCCGGCTCATCCATACGATGCCGAAGCGTTTGTCATCCGGCATCAGAGCGCCGGGGCCGAGCGCATAGACAAACTCCGGCGAAAGCGCCGTGCCCACGACTGTGAGCCGACGGTAGTGCCCGTTGATCAAGGCCGAAAATTGCGCGCCTTCGACCATGCCATGCGCTTCCGCGAAGGGCTCGTTGATGATCACTTCATCGCGACGACCGGGTTCCAGCCAGCGGCCACTGCGCAACGTCAACCGGTTCAATGGTGGCTGGCCATCCTCGGGAATGGACTGCAACCGACCGATGACCGGCTCGGCGAGACCGTCAATATCAAGCGTGGCATATTTGCCGATACGGACGTCGACGCTCTGCACGCCGGGCAATTCCGCAATGCGCCGGGCCACGGTTTCCGGCGCGCGCACGGCAAATGCGAATACGTCACCAAAGCGGTTACGCTGGTAGTACGCGCGGGTCGTGTCATCCAGTGCTTCCACCGTCGACATCGACATCACCAACATGGCCACACCCGAGGCAATGACGACTGCGACAGCCAGCGCCTGGCCGCGCAGATGCCAGAGTTCACGCCACAGTTTGCGGTCCAGCGTCGTCATCACCTACCACTTGAGTTCATGTATCGGTTGCCGATGCAGGTTGCGCTCGGTGCGCTCAATCCGCCCATCCGCAATGTGGACCACACGGTCAGCCATGCCAGCGATTGCGGTGTTGTGGGTAATCAACGCCGTGCTGGTACCGAGTTCACGATTGACCCGTTCAATGGCTTCCAGCACCAACACGCCGGTGCGGCTGTCCAGTGCCCCCGTGGGCTCGTCGCAGAGCAGGATTTCCGGCTGCTTGGCGATGGCCCTGGCGATCGCCACACGCTGCTGCTCGCCGCCTGACAGTTGCGCCGGAAAGTGATCGAGCCGTTTGCCAAGCCCTACCAGCGACAATGCCTCCGCGGGGTCCAGCGGATGCGGCGCGATCTCGGTCACCAGCGCCACGTTCTCGCGCGCGGTAAGACTCGGGATCAGGTTATAGAACTGGAATACAAACCCGACGTGCTCGCGTCGGAAGCGGGTCAGTTCGGCCTCGTCCGCCGAACTCAGGTTGTGATCACGAAAACGGATGTCGCCGGAGGTCGGGGTATCGAGTCCGCCGATGATGTTAAGCAGTGTCGATTTACCGCTGCCGGACGGCCCGAGCAGCACGACAAGCTCGTTCTTGTTCAGTTCGAAGTCCACACCTTGCAGCGCATGTACCTCGACGTCACCACTACGATAGGTCTTGCTCAGATGGCGGGCGACCAACGTCTGCGAGGCCGAACCGGTTTCCTTTTGTACTGACGCATCGGACGGCATGATGCTCATACTCCCGGGTTGCTGCACAAGGCTGCAATGCTTACACCTTGAAGCATTCAGGTGAATTGCGACCAACCGCCAGGCAGCTTCGAATCGGTCGGCTCTGGCGCGCGCAAGAAGACAGGACGGTCGCGGGCTACACCTTCTCCGGAATCCGCTCCAACGTGGAATCGCGCGGCGCGAACGGCGTATCACCGGCATCCGTGAACAGCCTGGTGTAATGGTCGCTGCTGGCTTCGCCGGCATCGGGATCACGCACCGTGGTCCGGCGCATATCGCGTCGATACCGTGTGTCTTCGTACTCGCCTCCGCGATGCAACGAGCACAGGTTATCCCAGATGCTCATATCACCGGGTTTGTAGTGAACCGAAATGACATATTGGGGTTGCGTACACCAAGCGATCAGCTCATCGATCAGTTTGCGCCCGTCCTCACGTTGCATACCGATGATGTCGCGGGTGTGGGCGCCGATGAACAGCGCTTTGCGCCCCGACCCTTTGTGCACATGGACCACGGGGTGCACGGCTGCGGGCATGGCATCCACCTCCTCTTCGGTGTACGGGTAACCAGCGCGACGACGCGACCAGAAATACGAATGCACCGCTTGCAGCCCTTCCAGGCGATCCTTCATCGTCTGTGGCAAATCCTCGTAGGCGCTGCGCGTATCGGCGAACCAGGTCGGACCGCCGTGCGGTGGCGCTTCGTGACACAGCAGCAACGCTTCCGCTGCGCGGACTTTCATGAACGATGAATCCGAGTGCCAGAGCCGGTTGCCCTTGGCGGCAAGACGGATACTGGCGTTATCCACGATGACGCCACTGCGATCGATGTTGGAAGCGTCAAACAGTTCGGGCTGTTCGAAGCGGTATTGCCCATTGCGCGCCGGCGCCAGTTCCACATGGCCAAAGATGCGGCTGAACGCGACATGGCTGGCGTTATCCAGGTGCGTATTGCGCCAGACCGTGACACCCCATTCGTGCTGGATGTCGATGATCTGCCGGCGGGTGGCCTCATCCAGCGGTTTGCTGATGTCGACGCCGGAAACCTCGGCGCCGAAACGCGGCAGAATCGGTTCCACCTTGATAGGCATGACTTTTGTGCTCCTCTTGCGCTCTGCCTTTCATAAGGGACGCAGGCAGGACGCAGGTTGATCACAGACAAGAACGGAATGAATCGGAATTGCCAGCGTGGATTTCCACCCCGGCAGGGGCCATCGACCGTAAGGTGCGTCATGAGTTCATGCGCAGGTAAGCCCAGTCAAGGCGCCGGGCGAGCACGATGCTGCCCCGTAGCGCTGACACCGTGATCTTGGGCAGTGGCAATGTCCACTTACTTTACACCCGGCCGCCGGAACACCCATGCAGGTCGCCCGCAAAGCGATGTCACAATTTTTTTCATTCCATAAATGCATGATGTCGCAGGAAAAACCAGAAATGCACGGGATTCACTGGCACGCATGCTGCACAACCGGTTCCTCTACCAGAACGTAGCGAAGGAATTGCACGATGCACCGTCAGCAACGCAACAAACACAATCGTTTCATCGGGCTTGGGCTTGCCATGGCAGGCGCCGGCATGTTGTTCATGCAGACGGCGACTGCGGTGCCCATCTACTGGACGGACTGGCAGGGAAGTGACCTGGATCCGACTGCGGGTTTCCAGGCCCAGGGCGTCATCACCACCAGCACCTCCTCCGTCTCGGTCACTTACACCAATCCAAACGGTATTGGCTTCTATCAAGCGGCCGGCGGTACCGACTACTACACCAATGGCTTCACCAACGGTGGCACCAACACCATTTCTCCGTACGAAAGCAGCGTGGTCGACAACCGTCCGACAGGATCTGACATCATCGCCCTGCGATACCAGGGTACGCAGACGCTGCAATTCTCCGAAGCCATCGCCAACCCGCTGTTCGCCTTTGTCAGTCTGAACGGCAACGGCTATGCGTTCGACCAGGATTTCGAAATCCTCAGCCTGGGTGGCGTTGATGGCCATGCCTGCGGTTACTGGGGTTGCGGCGGTGCGGAGAAAGTCATCGTCGATCTGGGTGGTGGCAACTTTGAATACCAACTCAACAGCAATAATTCCGGCGGCACCGAGCCTCACGGCGTTATCCGGTTCCTCGGCGCCTTTGACAACGTGACCTGGCGCAGCGCATCCAACGAATTCTGGAATGGCTTCACCTTGGGCGTGGAAGGTACGGCGGTTGAAATCCTGCCATGCGAAGTAAATCCGAACCTGCCGGAATGCCAGACCGGTGGTACCGTGCCCGAGCCGACCACGCTGGCGCTGCTCGGCACGGGCATCGCGGGCTTGATGACGCGCCGCCGAGCGCTGCGGCCGCAACGCCAATAGCGATCTCTGTAGGGAGGAAATCGCGAACTGGCCGGCCATCGGGCATAGACCCGGCCCCTGGCCAGCGACGCAACACAAAGCCCGGTGAACCCTCGCCGGGCTTTTTCTTTTTCCGCCGCCGACCCGCCTGAACGTTCAGTGGCCTGATTATCCGCGAGGATTGCCGTTCATCGCTGACGCATGACCGCGGCATATCGCAAATCCATACGTCCTGACTTATAGAACGGGACGACAACGCCCGCCCCACACCCGATGCTGCACTCCGCTTATTCAACACGTTACCGGAGAACGCAGCATGAAACAGACACTTACCGCCTTCGTCGCCGTTATCGCCCTGAACACCCTCGCACCTGCGCCCGTTGCGGCTGGCGAATGGGGCATCGGCCTGGCAACCATGGCCCAACAACCGCCGCAGATCGGCGCAGATACCGAAAGTCTGCTTCTGCCCTACTTCAGATACCAGGGAGAACACCTGCGGCTGGACCTGGCCACCATCGGCTACGCATGGCAGGTTTCCGACACCGTTGAAATCGCGGTCATCGGCGAGTTCCGCTTTGACGGCTACGATCCCGCTGACAGTGACGCGCTGACGGGCATGGCCAAACGGCGTCCCGCATTCGACGCCGGCATCAGCGCCGCGCACATGGCCGACTGGGGCATCCTCAGGCTGGATGCTTTGCATGACATCACCGGGACCCACAGCGGCTACGAGTTCCGCGCTGCCTACCAATATCCATTCCAGAGCGGACCGCTGCTGCTGGCCCCATCGATTGGCGTCAGTTTGCAAAGCCGCTCTCTGACCAATTATTACTATGGTGTCCGCGCAGGCGAGGCGAGTGCCAACCGACCTGCCTACGCCACGGGCGCCGCGACGAATGTGTTCGCTGAACTCGCGGTAAGCTACGCCTTGGGTGAGAAATTCGAGTTGCTGGGCGGCGCCAGCTATAGCCGGCTGGATAGAGGTATCCGTCGCAGCCCGGTCATCGAGCATGACGAACGGACAATGGCGTTCGCCGCCGTCCTGTTCAAGTTCTGAAAACCATGTACTTGACTACAACAGCTCGAGGACCCAACGCCATGCTCAACCACTACCGACGCCCTTTTCTGTTTTACAGCCTCGCCACGGTGATTCCGTGGCTATGCTGGTTTACTGCCGGCTACATTAGTCACCGCGCGAATATCCAGCCGCACGATTCGGCAATGATCCTGTTGCTGGGTCTGCTCGGCATCAGCAGCCCGGCGTTGATCGCCATCGGTCTGATGACCAGTGATGCCGCGCTGGCGCGCGATATCCTCGGCCGACTGTTGACGTTGAAATACGTGCGCTTGCGACACTGGATGATCGCACTGTTCCTGACGCTCGCCAGCTTGCTGCTCGCGCAGGCGATATCGCTGATGTTCGGCTACAGTGCGGACCAGTTCCGCCTGAGCGGCCATTTCACCTTTTCGTTCGGTGTGTTTCCCGTATGGCTGCTGCTGATAGTCGCCCCGTTACTGGAAGAACTCGGTTGGCACTCCTACGGCACGGACTGCCTGCGCAACCGTTTCAACCTGTTGGCGACGTCGCTCATCTTCGGTCTGTTCTGGGGGCTATGGCATATTCCGCTTGCAACCATCGAGGGCTACTACCATAGCAATGTGGTGGCCACAGGCCCGATTCACAGCGCGAATTTCCTGCTCAGCATCTTCCCGTTCGTACTGATCATGAACTGGCTTTACTACAAGACCGGCCGGAACATTCTTATCACCGTGGTGTTCCATGTCTGTGCGGGCTACTTCAACGAGATATTCGCCACCCATCCGGACAGCAAGGTCATCCAGACCGCATTGCTGACGCTGCTGGCCATCGGCCTGGTCATCAAGGACAAAGCCTTCTTTCTGCAACCCGAACCCAGGCACGAGAAAGACGCCGGACAAGGTCCGGCGGCCTGGCAGGTGAGTTGAGGTCGGACCATGGAAAGATTCTGGCGTTATATCGCGAATCTGTGTGGCCTGGTGGCGCTGGCACTGGCGTTGTGGTGGATCATCAGCACGTTCGTTCTATAGCTTTCCGGTGCACAGTGGGTACGACACAGATGACTCGTCTCAGGGACGCTTGATACGCGTCATCGTTGAATAATAGAACCGGCGCAACAATTCTGATCCACTGCAAGCTGTTCTGCGACCGATAAACACGCACCAACAGGAGCCCTCCGCCCGATGCAACCGGTGTTCACACTCTTCTCGATCATCATGTTGATCGGTGCGGCACACGGGTTGTTTCTGGCGTTGGCGCTGGTCAATACGCGCGAAGCAGCTGTCGCCGGCCGCTTGTTTATTGCCTTGCTGACACTGGCGTTCGCGATAGATCTCGGCCATGAGTTTCTGACCCAGTCGCGCTATCTGTTGCAGGTACCATCGTTGGCGTACGTCGATCCCATCATCAATCTGGCATACGGACCATCGTTCTATCTCTATACCTGCGCCTTGATCGAAGGCGACACCTTCCGCTACCGCCATCACCTGTGGTTGCATTACCTGCCACTTGGCGTCGCGGCGGCGCTCTGCGCCACGCTGCCGGCTCTCAGCGCGGACGATGTTGCCGCCCTGTTTTACGCTGAGGCGGGCATGGTGACAGGCGAGAGAGTGAACAGCATCGTGCTCTGGATCGCACAAGCAGCCGTCGTGTCCATCGGCGCGTACCTGTTTGCCAGCCTGCGACGACTGCTGCGCCATGCGCGCTGGGTGCGACAGCAGTTCTCCTCCATCGAACACGTCACGCTCAACTGGCTGCGCAACCTGTTGCTGGCGCTGTCAGTGCTCTACGGCATTCTGCTGGTGGACGGTTTCATCGCCGGGCCACTGGGCTTTGATGAAGATATGAACCGTTTGCTCTACCTGGCCGTCGTCATCGTTATCTACGCCATGGGCTACCTGGGTATGCGGCAACCGGCCATATTCACGACCAGGACGCCGGTCGCCACGCGACCTGACGATGCAGTTGGCGAGATGCCAACCCAGGTGGGATCAGGAGCACCGCAGCCCGAGCCCGAACCTGAGTCCAAGTACAGAAGCTCCGCGCTGGACACACAGCTCAGTCAGGCGCTGAGCCTGGACCTGACGCGCCACATGGAACAGAACAGACCCTACCTCGAAAGCCAGTTGACGCTACCGCAACTCGCCGACCAGCTGGCCATCTCCCCAAATTATCTGTCGCAGGTGATCAATGAACAGCTGCAGATGAATTTCTTTGATTTCGTGAACGGGTATCGCGTAAAGGATGCGCAGCTGATGCTGACCGGGGACAGCGCCGACGAGCGAAGCATCCTCGACATCGCCTACGCGGCCGGCTTCAATTCGAAATCAGCGTTTTATACCGCCTTCAAGAAACGTACAGGGGTCACGCCCAGCGAGTTCAGAAAGGCGGCGCGGGCGAAAGAAGAAATTGCAGAATGACGAAACGAAGAAGCAAGGTCCGGGGGTTCCCCGGACCTTGCCTTGAGACTGTTACTTGCCGTCGACCGACAGCGCGATCAACACGTTGCCCGGCATGCCGCCGCCATTTGGATAACCTGAATTGACATAGATGGTGCCGTTGGCAATCGTCGGACCACCGCCATCCATCGTGCCGCCTTGGGCAGGTACACCGTTGACGGTGTCGAAACTGCGCACGGTGTCGAATTCAAATACCACCTTGCCATCGACGGTGGAATAGGCACGCAGGATCCCGTCCATCGAACCTGCGAACACTATGCCAGGGAGACCGGTCGCCGCACCGGGCTGTGCCGGGCTGCAGCGCTGACGCTCGCCACACGGCGCCGGCGGCGTGTACCAGACCTGCTTGCCATCGGTCAGCCGCAAGGCATAGACGCCACCGCCGACCTTTGGATCAGCTTCAGTCGCCCATGCATGCTTGACCGGAATTCGCAGGATGTCCGATACCGACGTATAAACATTCACACCATCGGTGGTCGAGCCCCATTGCACGCCGCCCATGGTGCCGCCTTTGGCGATACGCGTCTGCCAGACGATTTCGCCCTTGCGGTCGGGGTCGATCGCATGCACCACGCCCGACTTCTGACCCGCCACCAGCAACCGCTTGCCATCGGCCAGCGTGACGATGATCGGCGAAGCGGAGAAATCGAAATCGGGAGAGTTGCTCGGCGGACAGTTGGTCTTGTCGTCGAGGCGGCAAGCCGCATTCCATGCATCGTTGGTCGTCATCTGCTTCGACCAGAGGACTTTACCGGTATCGAGATCGAGCGCCACGAAGGAATCGCTCATCGCCGACGCTGGCTCGGTGTAGTTGTTGCCGGTGGTGAAGTACAGCGCATTGGCTTGCGGGTCGACCGCGGGGCTCGACCATACCGGCGAGCCGGAGGGTCCCCAGGTCTGCGTGCCGGCGGCATTGCGGCCGGTCGGCCTGGGTTCATCCAGCATGTAGGTCTTCCAGACAATCTCGCCCGTGCCGCCATCAAGCGCCACCACGCTGCCACGGAACCGGCAGCATTCGTACGAAGCCGAGCCAGCCGCGCCCTCTTCGTTTGAGGACACCGGCACATACAGCTTGCCGTTGTAGAACGTGGGCGAGCCGCTCAGATGGGCGACCGGAAAATCCTCAACCTTGGTCTGCCACAACTCCTCACCTGTAGCGGCGTTGAGTGCATAGACGCGTGCCGTGCCATCGCCGAAGAAGACCGCATCGATACGCTGACCTTTGTGCTCGACTTCGCCGACATGCATCGCACTGCGCACCCAGGCGCCAGCGTCGTAATACCAATGCACGCAACCCGTCTGTTCGTCCAGCGAATACACCATGCCGCCCTGGCTGCCGGTGAACACCCGGCCACCGGTGATCGTCGGCGGTGAAAATGCTTTGATGTCACCGGGGAAGCCGAAAGCCCATTTCACCTTCAACCGCGGTACGTCAGCGGCTTTGATGCCCGCCACGTCAGCGGTCTGGAAACGTGTGTTGGACAACCCCACGCCGCCCCAACCCTGCCAGGTCGGGCCGCCCGGTTTGAATGATTCATTTGCCTTGCACATCGCCGATTCGGGTGGCGTGCGGCTCAGCGAGCCCAGCCGCTTGCGCGAGAGGTATTCACTCACATCGCGCCGCTGCTCGGTGGTCAGCATCACCGCCATGCTGACCATGGAACCACGTTCGATGGTACTGAGGATCTGTTCCGGTCCGAACAAAGCGAGGGTTTCGCGATTGGGCGCGCGGTCCAGGCCTGCGTTATGGCAGACGGCACATGTCGCATCGTAAACAAGCTGTCCCGGCTCCACGTCCGCGGCCATTGCCGCCGCCGAGCCGATGCCAACCACCACTGCCAATAAACGCTTCAACACGGAACATCCCCCTCTTTGAACCAGCGCACAGTATACGTGAGGTAAAAGCGAGGTGCTGCCGCCCGACACCGGCTTGCGCTGCCGGGGCATGCGGCATATAACCCTGCGCAGCAACATCATTCCTGGCATCACCAGCGAAAAGGGGAACGCATGGAAATACAACAGGATCGCCGCAGTTTCATGGCCGGTGCGGCCACTTCCGCAGCAGGCATTACCGCGGCGCTGGCGGCGGGAACCGCTACTACGGCCGCAGCGGCAGACGGTCATCTCGACCTGGAATGCATGACCATTCTGTATGAGAACGGCGATGGCGTTTACTTCGATTTCGATTACTACGCCACGCGACAGATGCCACTGATACTGGAGAAATATGGCAGCTCAATCGCCGGCTTTGAATTGCGCCGGGGTCAGCCCGGGGCCAATAACGCGCCGCCGCGGTATATCGCCACGGTTTCGATCTGGATCGCTGACGGCAAGGCCTTTGACGATGCGGCCGCGAAGCATCAGGCCGCCATCGCTGCCGATGTCGCGAAATTCACCAACGCAAACCTGTTTGCGCAGCGCGACCGTGTCGTCGCGGTCGCCGGCGCCGACGGTAAAGTGAACGTCACAGGGGCATGAGGCATCGCGCCGCAGTGCGGCGACAAGGTGGATCAGTTGCGGGAAATCGAGCAAGGCTGCCGACCGGAAATACCGGTCGGCAGCAGGACGACACGACTGGTCGGTGCAACTACTTCCGCGCGCGGCGCACAAGCGCCAGCAACGGCAATCCCATCAATGCCACTGCCGGCGGCAACGGAACCGGCGCCAGGTTGACGGCGGCGTTCTGCGCGCCGAGGTAGTGGCCGAGTTCACCGGCTGAAGGACTGGTGTCGTGCAGCACCAATGCTTCATGGTCTTCAGGGTTATACGGTCCTGTGTATTCGTAGAACTCGTAGCGGTGGATGATCGATTTACCGTTTTCACCGACCGCAGCCAGGAATTCGGATTCGAGCTGACCGGCCGCCGGATTTTCCGGATCGGACTGTAACAGCTGCCATTCGATTTCGGTTTCGGCACCATCAATCACCGGATCACCGCCGACGAGGTTTTCCAGTTCAACTTCGTTCTCAATCTCGGTGGTAAATACCTTCACCCAGATCGCCTCGCCGAACTGCAGCTCGTTCTCCACTTCGGGTGCTTCGATTACGGCGACAACCTGCTGAATGCCGCCGACCGGCGCTGCCACCGACCAGACCGGTGCGGGCAGGCTCACGCCGCCCTTGGCGAGCTCACCGGGCGTTGCTGTTTCCAACAGCCAGGCGTAGTTGGTACGCGTCGGGGCACGCAGCGTGCCGACGCCGAAGTGATCGCAAGGCGTGGTTGCACTGTAGCCAATACCACCGCCAGTCCAGCAGCGGTCGCCCGCTTGCAGGAACGTGCCGCTGGGCGTGCCGAAGTCCCACGTCGAGCCATTGAAGGTGCCTGCATACGTGACGCGCACACCTCGGGTGACGCCATTGTCGTATTCTTCAACAGTCGGTGCGCCATAACGCACGACCGCCGTGGCCGGATCAAATCCGGTGCCGGTGGGAAAACGCCGGCCCGGTCCGCCGAAAATGTCCCGGATATCCGACAGGTAAAGGTCTTCCAGCTCAATTTCAAAACCGTGCGCGGTTTCGCCGGTGTCATTGATAACGTCGAAGTTGCCCAGGCTGCCGACAATCGATGCCGACGATACCGCCGGCAACGCCAGCACACCCAGCCCCAGTGCCGCCCCCAGCACTTTTTTCGTGTTCATAGTGAGTCCCCAGAGTTAATAAAAATCGATGCCTTTCATGGCACCTTTGGTCCGTGCCGCGGATGCGCCGCGTTCCGGTGCCGCAAGCCCAGGTATCGGCTGGCAGCGTGTCCGGTAAGCGGTCAGAGACGGCTATCCGGATCACGCTCGTGCCGCACCAAAGGTTCCCGCAGCTGAAAAACAGGCCTGACATATACGGGCTTGCCCTATTGGTGTCTTAACAATTTAATGATTCCGGGCCTTGCGAGTAGGGTTGCCACCGCAACCGGTACGGCGCCCCTGGCAGGGCGTCACGTATACTTGCTGACTTATCCGCCGCCAAACCAATGGAACTGATCGATGACCACACCCGCCGGATTCGCCCTTGCCCTGCTGACGACATTGCATCTGGCTTTCAGCGCCAGCGCCGCCGAGCGTTCCATCACTGTCGAGCAAGGGCGTATCGAAGGTGCTCCGGCACGCCTGGATGGCGTCAACGCCTATCTGGGCATTCCTTATGCCGCACCGCCGGTCGGTGCGTTACGCTGGCAACCGCCGGCGCTGGCGGCGGCCTGGCAGGGCGTGCGCGCCGCGGACAAGCCGGGGGCTGGCTGCATGCAGCCGCTGGCCTACTCACGTCCACCGTGGACCGAGCCATTCATGCACCAGGGCGAAATCTCCGAGGACTGCCTGTTCATCAATATCTGGGCTACCGCTGCCACGCCGGTCGCGCCGTTGCCAGTGCTGGTGTACATGCACGGTGGTGGCTTCAACGAAGGTTCCGGTAACGTCGCGGTATACGACGGCGCCGCGTTGGCCCGGCGCGGCATCATCGTTGTCACGGTCAACTATCGCCTGGGCGTATTCGGCTTTCTGGCCCACCCGGAACTGACCGCCGAATCACCGCACAACGCATCCGGCAACTACGGTCTGCTCGATCAGATCGCGGCGCTCAAATGGGTGAAGCGCAACATCGGCAATTTCGGGGGTGATCCGGATAACGTCACCATCGCCGGGCAATCCGCCGGTGCGATGTCGGTGTACATGCTGACTGCCTCGCCGCTGGCCAAAGACCTGTTCCAGCGGGCGATTGTACAAAGCGGCCCTGGTGCCCTGGCGTCATTTGGCATGTCGGGTATCGCAGGGATGGCCACGCCGCGCGCTGAGGCCGAACATGCCGGTGTTGCGTTCGCCCGGTCCTTGAAGGTGGATTCCATCGCAGCCCTCCGCGCACTGCCGGCCGCGGCGCTGATGCCGCAGCAAGCAGGTCCGCCCGCGGTCAGGTTCGGACCGACCGTCGACGGCTGGTTGCTGGCTGAAGATCTGGCCACGGTTTACGCATCCGGCATGCAGCATGATGTTCCCATGATGAGCGGTATGAACGCCGACGAAGCCAGCGCGTTTCCGGGTTATGGCGAAGCCGATACCGCAAGCTTCGCGGCGCAGGTGAAAGAGCGCTATGGCGATGCCGCCGATCGCGTATTGGCGCTTTATGACACCAGCTCGGATGCTGCGGCTGCGCAGGCCGCCATCGCGCTGGGACGTGATCGCGGACTGCTGGGGATGCAATGGCTGAGCGCACTGCGCGCACGTTCGGCAACGACACCGGCCTACCTCTACTACTTTGAGCGCGCGATACCGTGGCCCGAGTATCCGCGGTTCGGCGCTTTTCACACCGCGGAAGTCCCGTACGTGTTCGACAATCTCGATCTGCTGCCGCGGCCGTGGACGGCTGTCGATCACCAGCTGGCCGATACCACGGCCCGCTACTGGGTGAATTTCATCCGCACCGGCAACCCCAACGGTGAGGGTCTGCCGCATTGGCCTGCAAACAGCGGCGGCGCACAGACTCTGGTGCTCGGTGAACAGGTATCCGCTGCGGATATTCCGCGTGAAGCGGTCAGAGTTCTGTTCGACAATCTGCCTGACTGAGCACCAGCAATCCGTTGATTTCACAATCGTTCCTCGGCGCCTGTTGAGGATGGTCCGACAGCCGCCGCGGTAGCGGCCGGCGCTGCTGTTCACGGCGCGCCGTAACCCGTTATCATGCGGGCCAACCTGGAGGCTGCCGCGCCCTGGTAATCAGCCAGGCGTGATCGCCGCGACCATCGTCGCGGAATTCGCGCGTTGTCTCCCTGCCCGCTTTCGAACCGCAATCAACAGGAGGAATCCCATGGCCCAGGCTGCACTCGTGCAGGAGTTCTCGGACTTGAGTCCGGCTGTCACCAAATTCATCTCGCGCACGCAGAAGTTGTACATCGACGGCAAGTGGGTGGACGCGGCGTCGGGCAAGACCTTCGATACCATTGATCCCGCCACCGAACAGGTCATCTGCAAAGTCGCCGCCGGTGAAGCCGAAGACGTCGACCGTGCCGCCAGGGCTGCTTCACGCGCGTTCTACGATTCTGACTGGTCACGCATGATTCCGGCGGTGCGTGAAGCACTGCTGTTGAAATGGGCTGATCTGGTGGAAGCGCATGCCGCAGAACTCGCTGAACTCGAATCGCTGGATAACGGCAAGCTGGTCATGTACGCGCAGATGGTCGACGTGCCCGCCGCGGTCAACCTGATTCGTTACTACGCGGGTTGGACGACCAAGATCCAGGGCAGCACCACCAATGTCTCCATCGGAATTCCGAACACCGAGTTTCACGCCTTCACGCTGCGCCAACCGGTGGGCGTGGTCGGCCAGATCATTCCGTGGAATTTCCCGCTGGTGATGGCGGCACTGAAACTGGCGCCGGCGTTGGCCTGTGGTTGCACCAGTATCCTGAAACCCGCGGAACAAACCCCACTGACCGCCATCCGCCTGGTCGAACTTGCCGAACAGGCAGGCATTCCCGCCGGCGTGATCAACCTCGTCACCGGTTTCGGCCAGACCGCGGGCGCTGCGATCGTTGAACATCCGCTGGTGAAGAAAATCGCCTTCACCGGCTCAACGCCCGTCGGCAAGCATATCGGCAAGGTCGCCATGGATTCGCTCAAGCGCGTGTCGCTGGAACTGGGCGGCAAGTCGCCTGTTGTGATCGCAGCTGATGCTGATCTCAACGAAGCGATCCCCGGCGCCGCCAATGCCATCTTCTTCAATCACGGCCAGGTCTGTGTCGCCGGCACACGCCTGTTCGTTGATGAAAAGATTTACGACGACGTCGTCGGTGGCATGGCGGAAATCGCCAAATCGATGCAACTGGGTGGTGGCCGCAACCCGGCGTCGCAAATGGGGCCGCTGGTCTCCAAGGAACAACACGACCGCGTGCTGGGCTACATCGAAAAAGGTGTCAGCGAAGGTGGTGAGGTGGTCGTCGGTGGCGGTCGTCATGGCGACAAGGGCTACTTTGTTCAGCCCACCATCTTCAAAGGCTGTGGTCCGCAATCCACGTTGTATCGCGAGGAGATTTTCGGGCCGGTGCTGGTCGCCAACAAGTTCTCAACAGCGGATGACCTCGCCGCGCAGGCCAACGATACCGAGTACGGTCTCGCCGCCAGTGTGTGGACGCGTGATCTGAGTCTCGCCCATCGTCTTGCCAAGCGCATCGAAGCGGGCACGGTGTGGGTGAACTGCCATCACCTGATCGACGCTGCCCTGCCGTTCGGTGGTTTCAAGCAATCCGGCATGGGTCGTGAACAAGGCCATGAAGGCATCGAGCTTTACACCGAAATGAAATCGGTATTGATGAAGATCTGATGTAACCCTTACCAACCGTTTGTAGCATTCTCCGGCCGGCATCGGCGCCCAGCGCACTGATGCCGGCCGCATACCACGACGCACGCGGGGTCGCGCCGCGGCATCAAAGCCTGCCGTTACTCACCATCACCTTCAGGGCGCGCAAGCGGACCGGCAATTTTTCGAAGCTCTTGTACAGTGGCGTTACCGGACGGCCCGGAACACACAGCCCGTACACGGCCTGCTGTGCACTGCGCACGGAATACTCCACCGTGAACACCGTGTCATCGGCCATCTCCACGTATTGACCGAGGAAGGCAAAGTTCTGTGCGCCCGGCGGAATCACCGCCGGTCGATCACCCCCATGACGCGGCATGAACTGGCTGGTGATATACGGCATCAGGCAGGGAATGCAGTTCGCGGTGCGGAACAGTGTTGCTGCCAGATCGGCGGGCAACCGCAGCTGATGGGCAAGTTCGGCAAGGATTTCACGGCCACTGCACTCCGGCATCGTCTTGCCAGTCACTTCACCGCGGCCCTCCGGGCGCAATCCATAGCCCCAGAATACGAACGTATCCTCAGGTTGATTGGCGAAGTGCGGTTGGTGAGCCAACACCACCGACAGCGTCCAGGCGGAATGCTTGAAGGTGACCAGTCCCCCGGCGCCCGCTGCAGTAGCGGTGAACTGGCGCATGTATTCGAAAAACCCGGCATCGCGCAACGTAACGGTGAACGATACCCACTGCGTGCGGGCAACTTTGCCTGCAAAGACCTCGGGCCGACCGAATTGATCGCTGCGGCGGGCTAGATTCTGCCAGAGGGCCCAGGCGCCCTGGTCGGGCCACGCTTGCGCGGGGTCAATCGCTGAAGGCGGCGTCTCGATATCACCGGTGCTTGCCGCTTCGGTCATTGAGCCGAGCGTGATGAAAACCCGGTCCTCGGGAGTCACCGCGACTGTTCGGGAAGAACCCGCCATGGCCAGCGACAACGCCGTGACGTTGCGCGTTTGGGCATCAAAGTCGACGTTGGTAACCGTGGTATTCAGCAACAATTCCACCCCTTGCGCGGTCAACCAGTCGATCAGCGGCGCAACGATGGAATCATATTGATTCAGACGTGTCCGCAGGATGCCGCGCAGCCGATTGAAGCCTGGCAGCAGATGCATGAAACGCCGCATATAGCGGCGGAATTCCGCGGCGCTGTGCCATTCACGGAACGCGAACATCGTGCTCCACATCAACCAGAAGTCGCTGGCAAGGAAATGCATGCTGAACCAGTCCGCAATGGTCAACCCTGCGAGGGTTTCCTCTGCCGCCAACGCCAGCTTCAACATGGCCAGGCGATCGCGCAGGCTGAGTCCGAACGCCGGCGCTTCGATTCTGTTGCCGGCCGCCACCAGGCGAGCGTTGGACCCGGTCACCGTAGCGCGGCTGAAACCCTTGATGTCGTCAGCGACCGAACGTACGGAACTGTCGGGCGCCGGGATACTGCGTAACAGATCGAAGGTGCAGACAAAGTGCTCTTCGAACATGCGACCACCGCGAATCAGGTATCCCGTATCGGCGGTGCCGGCGCCATCCAGACTGCCACCGGCAATGGCTCGGGATTCGTAGATGTGGATACGTCCCGGCGTGAAGCCCCCATCGCGAATCAGGTAAACGGCAGCAGCCAGGCTGGCGATACCGCCGCCCACCAGATGAGCATCGGCATCAACCATATTGTGCGCCGGATTTCATTGCGCGGCCGCTCCGCCATCGCCGTGGCTGCCGGTGAACGGAACAAACGCGACCGGCAATACAGCACGCTGTTTGAGCGTGCCATCGTTGGCCTTTTCGATCAGCACCAGATCCTGGTGCCCGCCTTGCGCTCCCACCGGAATGACCATGCGTCCGCCCACCTTGAGTTGCTCGATCAACGGTGGCGGTACGGTTGCCGGCGCCGCCGTCACAATGATGCCGTCATACGGCGCGTGTTCCGGCAGGCCTGCGTAGCCGTCCCCCTGGCAGACCGTCACATTGCTGTAGCCCAGGTCGGCGAGCAACGCGGCTGACGAGCGGGCGAGTTCCGGTATCACCTCGATGGAATACACGTGTTTGCATAGCCGGGCCAGCACCGCGGCCTGGTAGCCGGAACCGGTGCCGATCTCCAGCACGGTGTCGGTCGCCGTCGGCGCGAGCAAATCCGTCATCAAGGCGACGATCATCGGTTGTGAGATGGTCTGCCCAGCGCCGATGGGCAAGGGCCGGTTGCGATAGGCGAAGTCACGCAGATCCGGCGGTACGAAGCGGTCGCGCGGCACATTGGCAACGGCATGCAACGTGCGTTCACCCAATTGCGGATGATGGGTGTAGCGGGCAGATTCGAATGCCGAGCGCCGGATCGCCGCCAGCATCTGTGCCCGCTCCTGCCCCGGTGAATCAGCATTTTCCATCACGGTGTCCCCGCGCGATGCACTGACATGGTCGGAAGGAATACGTTGTGCCGCGCAGCCGCGCCCTGATCCACCTCAATTTACGGCGATGGTCACGGCTTCTGGCGCGTCAGACGCGCAGGTGATCCTGCAGTTTGATCGGTACGCTGCACGGTGCCCGTGAGTAACTGGTCATCGCCATCGAGCCGTAGCGTGTAATGGTAACGGAACGGTTCGCGGGCGAAGACCAGATCAAGGTCGACTTCCATACCGTGACGGTTCAGCGTCGCCGGACCATGCTTCCAGACGTCGTGCGATTCGTAGTGGGTTTCGTCCACCCATAACGCTCCATCCTGGCTCGTCACTGTCCAGAAGCTGCCATTGGCCAGATACCAGACGCCTTTGACCTCGTCCGGTGAAGGGCCGCGGAAATAGAGATTCCAGCCGGTGACGGCCGCGACTCCGACGACCACCGCCACCGCCGCGATCCAGCGCCGTGCGGTACGGGCGAAGCCGGCGCCGGACGTTGCCGTGATCGCATCACCCAGACGCCGCAAATCAAAGTCCCAACGTTGTTCGGACAATTCGATTGCCTGCAGCCGGCTCAGCCGCGCCATTGACGGTGGTAAATCGGCTGCCGACGGCATGCGCACACCTTCGACCAGTACCGGAATGACAGTCAATCCCGGCCGCTGCAGTGCCGCTTCGATTTCCTGCCGGACCGGATCGTGCGGATTATCCAGCCGCCGTGCGCCATTGGTATCGTGACTTTCCAGCCAGGTATTGCCGATTAATATCAGCACAACGTCCGCGCCCTCGATGGCTGCCGCCAACGTCTGGACGAAATCAACGCCGGCCGCGATGGAATCCACGTCGAGAAAGACCACCGAGCGGCCGAAGCGATGTTGGAGCGCATCACTGATACGACCGGCATGGCCGGCGGTATCGGCACGCCGATAACTGATGAATATCCTTTCTCCCACATCGCCTCCCTTGAATACCGCACGGCCATTTTTCGCAAGCGTCTGCTGCAGTACGGCCGGCCTGAACAAGTCTCGCATGGCGCAATCGCATCGCAAAACGAATTCGTCGCAACGGCATGACGCACGGATGCCGGAATGCTGTTATCGTGTGGCAGCTTCGTCCCCGATGGGCTGTTCCTGCACCGCAACCAAACCGTACAAGGCACACCGATGAAACCGTATGCACTGGCCGCAGCCGTAATGTTGCTTCCGACCCTGTCCTCCGCCCACCACGGCATTGCGAATTTTGATTTGAACAAGGACATCGCGATCGAAGGCACGATCGCCGACATCGCGTTCGTCAATCCGCACTCGTGGATCTACGTCGATGTGAAGAATGCCGACGGCAGTGTCAGCCAATGGAAATGTGAATTACGTGGCGGCACGGTGCTGAAACGTTCCGGCTGGTCCAAGGAGATGTTTGTCACCGGTTCCACCATCCGCATCACCGGCTCGCCCGACCGCTTCAAGGAAAACACGTGCTACATGGGCACCATCACGCTGGCCAATGGCGACAGCATGAATCGCTACGGGCAACTGGTGAAAGCCGAGAAACTCGCACGCAAACCGATGACGCTGCAACGCCTGGCCAACGGCGATCCCGTGATAAGCGGTGACTGGGCCGCGGAACAGGTGGTGATGACCGATCCGCGAGGTCAGGCTGGCGCGTTGCTGCCGATCAGCGTCGTCACGACGCTCGACCCGGGCCAGTTGCCGGAAGGCGCCCGCGCCTTTCCCGGTTCACGTGGCACACCGGAATCCTTTACCGATGACCCGCTGGGAACCACCTGGCGACGGCCCAGCCTGCGCCCATTGACCGAGGCCGGCAAGCAGGCGGTGGCCAACTTCGATGGTTCCTCCACTGACAATCCGCGCCTGCGCTGTGAAACCACCAACATTCTGTTCGACTGGACCTTCGACAACCCGATCAACCGCGTCGAGCAGACCGAATCGACCATCACATTGACCTACGGGCTGATGAGCCTGGTGCGAACGATTCATCTGGACCAGAGTGATTTTCCTGCCAACCTCGCGCCCAGCCGCGGCGGTTATTCGATAGGCCATTGGGACAACGATGTGCTGACGGTCACCACGCGTGGATTTCTGCCCGGCATTTTGTCTGCCGACACGCGTACACCGCACAGCGGCGAGTTCCAGGTGACCGAGCGCTTCCGCGTCGACCCTGCGCAATCGGCGCTCGTCCGCGAATACGAAGCGGTGGACCCGCTGTACTTCGAAGGCGTCCACCAGGGACGTGACGTGCTGTACGTTTCCGATCTGCCCTACGAAACGTACAACTGTGATGATCGCTCGTTCCGATCAGATCTGCCGGATTGAGTTGTCGGGAAAGGAATCCGCCGTCGCGGTGAAAGCTCAGTCAGCGGCGAGATCACTCAAAGCGGACATGACCTGGAAGCTGTAGCGCTCCATCGCGGCCAACGCCGCGCGGCAACCATCGAAGTCACCCTGGGAGGCCAGCCGGGCGGCTTCGATGCCGCTCTGATGCACACCGGCGTGCGGTTTATCCAGCGCCTGAAAGGCGCGGTTGCCGCGATACAACTGCGCACCCTCACCGGTGTAATACCATTTACCCAGCCGGCATTGCGTATGGTCGGCGAATTCGTCCAGCTTCTTGCCGGAGAAACCGAAAATCATCCGATACAGCTCCGACTTCCACACCACGTGATCCATTTTCACGGTGTTGATGAAGCTCTGGCGCGCCGCGATATTGACCGTATCGTGCAGGGATTGTGACGCATCCAGCAGGCCTTTCATGTCCTGACTGAAGCTTCGCGTGGACTCGGCCAGGGTGCCGGCCTCGGTTGCCATATCATTGACATCGCCACCTGCCGTGGCGGCCGCTTCTTCCATACCGGATACCGCTTCACTGATGCTGTGGGCAGCTTCGCGGGTTTCAGTTGCCAACTCACGTACCGCTGTCGCAAGTACAGCGAAACCCTTGCCGTGAACACCGGCACGCGCGGCTTCAACGGCGGAGTTCAGTGCGAGCAGATTGGTCTGCTTGGAGATGGTATCGATCACTTCGACGAACTGACGCACCTGGGTGACGAGGTCGTCGATGTTGCTGATGCCGGTCAGGCAGGCAGTGGCGCGTTGACCGATGGCGCCGAGCGTACCTTCCATCCGGGCAAGCTGCTGCGCACCGGTGGCGAATACCGCCCGCTGCTCCCCTGCGCGCCGGCTCTCGTCGTTCAGCCGGGCCATGCTGCCGGCCATCGCTTCGCGGATTTCGCCCAGCGCCTGCGAGCCATGGAAGAACTGCTCCACCAGGAGCATGTCATCAGCGTTGTTGGCATCCATGTCGTCGACCTGTCCATCATGTTGCAGCGGGTCGGCTGCCATGGGTGCGCTTCGCATTGATTTCTCCGGTGGGGAACGTCCAGGATTGGTTCCCGCATCGGATATCGACTGATAATGAGAATCCTTGACGGTTACCACCGGTTCGCGCCAGACTGCCGGCGCCCTGGGCATCCGATGCACGGGCTGCCTGCTCACCCGGAGCGCCGCGGAACGCACTGCCACGCATGACCGACAGCAACGCCACACATTCCGACCGTCCCCTCGGCCATGGCACCGCCTACCTGCTTGCCGCCCTCAGCAACATCATCTGGGGCACGCCGCCGGTCGTAACGCGTGCGATTGTCGGCGATGTGCCACCGCTGACGCTGTCATTTCTACGTTGGTCGCTTGCATTGCTCGTGCTGTCGCCGCTGGTCTGGCCGCGGCTGCGTCAGCAATGGCCGATGGTGCGGCGCCATTTCCGGTCGCTGTTCCTGCTGGCGACGTTCATGACCGCCGGCAGTACACTGGCGGTCATCGCGGTTTACTTCACCTCCGCAACCAACGCGGTACTGGTGAATGCCAGCCAACCGGCGGTGACCGCAGTCATGGCTTTACTCATCGCCGGGACCTGGCTCAGCCGCCAGCAGAAGTTCGGCATCGCTTTCGCATTCACCGGTATCGTGATCATGATTTGCAAGGGCAGCCTGCAGACCTTGCTGACGCTGGATATCAACATCGGCGATCTCATCATGCTGAGCGCCGTTTGCGGCTGGTCTTTGTACTCCGTGCAACTGGGTCGGCGCGACTACCGGCCAACTGCCGACGTGATGATGTTCATCATTGCGTTGAGCGGGGCGGTATTGTTGCTACCGTTGTGTCTGTTCGAGATGAGTCGCGCGCCTACTTTCAACTTGTCCGGTGGCGTGGTTATTTCGATCTGTTACCTGGCGTTGTTTCCCACCTTGTTCGCCACTTATCTGTGGAACCACGTTCTGCCGGCCATAGGTCCCAATCGGGCATCGATTTTCGGCAACCTGATTCCGGTATCCGGCGCCGCATTGGCGGTCATCTTTCTGAACGAAAAGCTGCACCACTATCACATCATCGGCGCAGCGCTGGTGATGCTGGGGATCTGGCTGGCCATCCGGCGCGCTTGATCCACGGGCCCTGGAACGCACCGCACGATCAGTCGTGCGGCACCGCGACCATGCCAGCCGGCTGGCCTTCGCCCGCGTTATGCCTATACTGGCCATGCGCTGTTACCGTGAACCAACCGGCATGACATCCGTTCAATGAAGCGACGTGAATTCAATCTGCACACGTTCAACCTGCTGAGAGCAGGCGCACTGGCCGGCGCCACGTCGGGCGCGCCGCTAGCCGCACAAGAGACCACTACGATGAGCGAACCCTTTTCAATCCATATCCCCGATGCAGTCATAGGGGATCTCAAACAGCGCATCAACAACACCCGCTGGCCGGACCAGATCCCGGGTAGCGGTTGGGACTACGGTACCGACACCGCCTACCTGCGTGAACTGCTCGCATACTGGGCGGATGGCTTTGACTGGCGTGCCGTTGAAGCGCGGTTGAACAGCTTTCCGCACTACCAGGCCGAAATTGATCGGCTGCGGATCCACTATATCCACGCGCCCAGCGCGCGCGACGATGCATTGCCTTTGCTGTTGCTGCACGGTTGGCCCAGCAGCTTCGTGCAGATGCTCGATGTGCTGCCACTGTTGAACGATCCGGATAACCACGGTGCACCCGGCGCACCGGCGTTTCACGTCGTGGTCGCATCGCTGCCGGGTTACGGCTTCTCTTCGCTGCCCGATTTCCGCGGCGTCGGCTTTCCGCAGACCGCCGCCCGCCTCACCACATTGATGCACGACATTCTGGGATATCAACGTTACGGCTTGCGTGGCAGCGACCTTGGCGCCAACACCAGCGTGCAAATGGCGCTCGCCCATCCCGAGCAGGTGGCCGGCGTCCACTTGAGCGGCATCATCGGCGCGCTGGGCGTCAGTGAGCCGCCCAGGTTCACCGCGGCGGAGCAGGATTTCATCAAGGCCTCCGCGGCGATTGAAGGCGAGATTGCCTATGCCCGCATGCATATGTCGAAACCGCAGACACTGGGACAGGCGCTGAATGATTCTCCCGCCGGACTTGCCGCGTGGATCATCGAGAAGTTCCGCGCCTGGGGTGATACCGGTGGCGATATCGAATTCCGCTTTTCCAAGGATGATCTGTTGACCAACCTGATGATCTACTGGGCCACAGGCACCATCAATTCTTCGGTCCGGATGTATTACGAATTCGTTCGCGACCGCGGCCTCACGGGCAAGGTCGAGGTGCCGGTGGGGATGTTGATGAGCCATAAGGACTTGTTCCCACCCGCGCCACGCGAGTTCGGCGAGCGGCTGTACAACGTGCAACGCTGGACCGACACGCATGTCGGCGGGCATTTCCTCGAGTGGGAGGAACCGGCACTGGTCGCCAGTGAACTGCGCGCGTTCTTCGGCACTTTGTGAAGCGTTTGCGCACCGGGCATGACAGCCGGGCAGCGGCCGTCAGCGGTTGCGCGGCCTGATGCCGCCCACTCAAGTTGCGCCATTGCACCTGGTACTGGTCGGTGGTGGCCACAGCCATGTTGAGGTACTGCGTCGGTTTGCGCTCAAGTCCCCGCCCCTGCGCATCACATTGATCAATCCCGCAGTCTACGCGCCCTATTCCGGCATGTTGCCCGGCCTCATCGCCGGCCACTACGATTTTGAAGCCGCGCATATCGATCTGCTGCGCCTTGCCACTCACACCGGCGCACGGCTGTTGCTGGATACCGTCACGGCCATCGACGCCAACGAACGTGTCATTTCGTTCGCGGATAGACCGCCATTGCATTACGACTTGCTGTCGTTGAACACCGGCGGAACGCCCGTCATTCCAACGCGCAGCGAGTATCGTTGGGGCATTGGCGTGAAGCCGGTCGCCAATCTGTTGGGCGCGTGGCAGGCGATTCGAACCCGCATGGATGCCAGCGATGCCCGCTACCGACTCGCGGTCGTCGGCGGCGGCGCCGCCGGCGTTGAACTTGTTCTGGCAATCGATCACGCACTCTCGCGCGATGATGCAAACCAACGCGAGGACAAGGTCACACTGACGTTGCTCAACGCGGGCAGCGAAATCCTTGGCGGATACCCCGCCGCTGTCCGCCAGCAGTTTCAAGCACGGCTGGCGCGGCAGAATATTCAGGTCATCAACGACGCGGATGTCAGCGAAACAGACGTGGGGCGTCTGACCGATGCCAGCGGCCGCGAATTTCATTTCGATGACGTGCTGTGGGCGACGCCGGTCAAAGCCCATGCCTGGCTGGCGACTTCCGGGCTTGCCACCGACAGCCGCGGCTTCGTACAAGTGGACAGCCGCTTGCGCAGCGTTTCCCATCCCGATGTGTTTGCCGCGGGGGACGTTGCCAGTCTCAATACCGGGCAGGTCCCCAAGGCCGGTGTCTTCGCAGTCCGTGAAGGGCCGATACTGGCGCACAACCTGCGCGCCGCCGCCGAAGATCGACGCCTCGTGCGCTACCGGCCACAACGAAACTTCCTGAGCATTCTCAGCGCCGGCGAAAAACATGCCGTCGCGACGCGAGGCCGTTTCAGCATCGCAGGTGATTGGGTGTGGCGCTGGAAACACTGGATAGACAGCAGGTTCATGCAGCGCTATCGCGTCCCTGACGCTGCTGGAACAACACCGCCGCCGTTGGCTGCTGCAGTTGAGTCATCCGCGCGTCAGTTGTCACGTGCAGCCGACGGCATTTTTGATCTGCAAGCTCTGTGGGTGGACGATCCATGGCTGGCAGGCAGGCTGCTGGCAACACAGTGGGCCAATCGCTGGCACACCGCGAGGGGTCAGACCGGCCGTGCGGATATTTCGCTGCTGTTACCGGCGTTGGCCGAAGAACATCAGCGTGACGAAATCGCGCAACTGTTGCACGGTATTCATTCAGCATTCGAAGCCACGCACATCGCGCTGGGCGGTATCGAGACTGCGCAGGGCGAGACGTACGCCGTGGGCGTTCGCCTGCATGGCATCATCGAACCCGAACCGTTGCGCGACATACTTGAAGGTGATGCCATCGTCCTCACCGGCCCGGTCGGCGCCGGCGCGACACTTGCCGATGCGCGAAGGTTGGCGGTGAACGGCCGTGCATACGCCGCGGCTCTGACTCAACTGCAGGCAAGCGTCGTATCGGGTCTCGAACAATTGAAATTGCATGGCGCCAAAAAGGTCGCGTATCTCGATCGGCGCGGCCTGTCCTGGCACTTGCAACAAATGTGTCCAGCACCGTTGGGCATTGAACTCGATCTTGATCGCTTACCCGTACTGGCGGTCGCCGGTTGGTCGGCCAATGCATTGATGTTGGGTGAGAGGCTGGATGGCATGGGTTACGAAACATCCCGGTTAACCCACACGGCGAATCATCCACATGCGAATTGGTTGCATGACCAGCATGCGTCCGGGGCATTGGTGGCAGTAGTTCCCGCAATCAGTGCCGATGCCTGCATCACAGCGCTGCAATCCCTGGGTCTGCAGCACGCGACGATCATCGGGCGCATCAGGCGTGTCTAATCGGTAGAGATAGAAGTGCCCCGCCCGGCCGTGGGGGGGATACGGCCTTGGGGTGGGCGGGGCCTGCTCTGGGGGGGATAGAGCATTGATGACTACAACGCGCCTTTACCTTGCAGGTTGACAGCCTTCTGCGCTGCTTCGCGCGGATGCCTGCCAGCTGGTCGCGACCTGTCGCGCGCAGCGGTGCGCGCATCTCAAAATGCCAGACGAACACCACCTGTGAACGTGCGTGGCAACCCCGGCCGCGCGCCGGCTGGCGTCCAGGCGACGTTGTACACCTCGTCGGTAAGATTCTGGATACTGCCGAATACGCTCACGTTATCGATGACATCGACTTCCGCCGAGACGTCGAAGATCGTGCGTGCGTCGATTCTCCGCGTGGCCGGAATGGGACCATTGCCGGCAACTGCACGGGATCGGGAAACGTAGCTCATGGTGCCATAGACGCGCCAACGTTCCGCTTCTGCGCCAGCGCGCAAGGTCAGCTGGTGCGGCGACAGGTGCGGCATCTCGTCGCCGCGGCTCACATTACCCCACTCTTCGAACGCACTGTTGAAGCTGCTGCGGAACTCACCTTTGGTATAGGTGTAGGTCACCGACACCGGCAGCGCGATCGGGCTGCCGACGGAAGCCGCGGCATCGTATTGCGCCATCACTTCCACGCCCCAGACATGCGCACTGCCACCGTCATACTGATCGCCGATCTGGCAGCCGCCGCCGGTTGAATTGGTACAGGTTCCGACCAGGTTGCTGAAGTCGTTGAAGTAGCCGACGACTTCCAGCGCAACGGCATCGTTGCCATAGCGCATGCCGCCTTCGTAGTTCCATGACAGTTCCGCGTCTGCCGTCGAACCAGGCGCCGGGCTGGCAAAGCCGCGGTGAACGCCGCCGACCAGGCTGAGGCTGTCGGTCAACGCATAACGTGCGCCGAGACCTGGAATCCAGACATCGACATCGTTATCACGCACCGATGCCGGGACCGTACGGTCGGGATCAGTCGCCGCATAATCCGTCCGCCGCAGGTCAATGGTCTCGTAACGGACGCCCGGCACCAATGTCCAGCGACCGATGTCGACGGTGTCACGCAGGTAGAACGCCCATGCCTGCGCCGCACCGATGCGATTGGCGTTGCTGCCGGGCGCACCGGCGGTGGTCATGACCATCGCGCCGTCGACCATCTGGTAACGATCATCCTGTTGGAAGCGATCCTCCTCGTCTTCGTGATAACGGAATGACGCTTCGACCAAATGCTCGCTGGCGCCGCCTTCCAGCCTGATCCCGACCACGGACTGCACACCGGCCGAGTAGTATTCGCGATTGTTGTTACGCACGCGCAACGCATCGACCGCGCTGGTATACCCCGATGCGCCGACAAGGTTCTGATACCCTTCCGCGTAAGTGACCGGGTCCATCGTCACCGCGGCGATGCTGCGAAGTGATCCACCGCTGGCAACGTCATTGAGTTTGTACCAGGCGCGCGCGGTCTCTGTGTAGTACGCCATGGTGGTGACATCGACGACATCGTTGAAGACGATTCGATGCGAAAACTGCAGCAGCTTGTGGTCGACATTCATCTGGTCGAGCTGGCTGGCGCGATAGCGGCGGTAGGGATCCGCGGCGAAATCGTCCAGCGTCAGACCGAGATAGGTTTCGTCCGAAGTTTCGTCGGAATACTGCAACTTCAGCTCCGCCACCTGTTCGAAACGCGCACCGGCCTTGCTCGCCAGTTGCAGCTTGGCGACATAGTCCTCGATGCGGTAACCGGTGCTGCCACCGGAATCGAGATTCTTGAAGCCGTCGGAATGCTCCTGCAGTGTTTCAATCATGAAACCGACATCGACCGGTCCGGTGGTTTCATAGCGCGCTGAGGCACGCGCGTGACCGCGCCAGGTGCCGAAGTTGCCACCGTAGATCGCCACGTCGCCGCCCAGCGGCTGAGCCGTCGTGGGCACGGGGGCGGAGAACAGATTCAAGGCGCCGGCCACCGTTTGCGGGCCGTATTTTATCGCCGCCGGACCTTTGCTGATTTCGACACCCGTCATGCGGCTGGCGCGAGGGAAGTAGTACGCGGAGGGCGCTGCATACGGGGCTGGCGCTATCAGTACGCCATCCTCCATCACCGCAATCTTGCTGTTGCGGTCAGTGCCCGAGCCGCGGATGCCGATATTCGGCCGCAAGCCGAAGCCGTCCTCCTCCACCAGGTTCACGCCGGGCACCAGGCGCAGGATGCGGTTGATGTCGTTATAGGCAGCCTGCTTGAGTACTGGCGCATCGAGGAACTGTACGGAGCCGGCAACATCGGCCACATGGGTGGCCCTGGCGGACACTACGATCCTGTCCAGCAGCCCGGCCTGGGCGTCATCGCTATCGGCCGCCTGAGCAACCGGAATCGCTGAGGTGATGCCGGCCGCGGCAAATGCAACTGCCAGCCGGGTGGGTGCGAAATGACGCGCGTTGAACCTTGTACTCACTGCTGTCTCCTTGCCGACGTTGCCTTATGTCACGGATGTATCGAACGAATTGGACTGATTCTTAATACGAATCATTATCATTCGCGGTTATTTTCCAGCAATACGCAGGGAAGTCAATTGATCCAGGGCAAGGTTGCGGCGTCAGGGGGGCGCTGAAGGTTGGAAATGAAAGGAAGGTCCGGGCCAGGACGGGCGGTAGCAGCGACGGGGGTGGAGATGCAGGGCGGGGTCAGCGCGGATACGACTCAGCCACCGCCGGCTTTGTCCTGCCCTTTCTTGCGCCGGGCCACTGCGTCACGCAGCACGTATTCAATCTGGGCGTTGACGCTGCGCAGCTCGTCCGCCGACCACTGTTCGATGTCCTTCCACAGGGCCGGCGGCAGCCGCAACAGAAACGATTTACGGTCTTCAGCCACGTTCAGTTATACAGCGTGCCGGTGTTGATGACCGGTGAGGCTTCGGAGGTGCCGCAGAGCACCACCATGAGATTGCTGACCATGGCAGCCTTGCGCTCTTCATCCAGCGTTACGATGTCACGCTCACCCAACTGCCGCAGCGCCATATCCACCATGCTGACTGCCCCGTCGACAATGACACGGCGCGCGGCGATGACGGCATCGGCCTGCTGACGGCGCAACATCGCCGAGGCGATTTCAGGCGCGTAGGCAAGATGTGTCAGACGTGCTTCTTCGACCACCACTCCGGCCCGCGCCAGCCGCGCCTCCAATTCATGTTTCAACGCCGCGGCCACTTCGTCGCCGCCGCCGCGCAGCGTGATTTCATCGTTCTCACCCTGATCGTAGGCATACAGGCTGGCGATACCGCGAATTGCGGACTCACTCTGCACCTGCACGTATTCATCATAATTTTCCACGTCAAACGCGGCTTGCGCAGTATCGGCCACGCGCCAGACCACCACCGCGGCGATTTCAATCGGATTGCCGCGCTTGTCGTTCACCTTGAGCTTGTCGCTGTTGAAATTGTGAATGCGCAGCGAAAGCTTGGTCTTGAGGGAATCGTAAAGGATGCCCGTCACCGTGCTGCCATTGCGCCCTGCAGGCACTTTGCCGGTGCCGATCGCCACCTTGCCGCGGACACGCGCATAGAACGGATTGGCCCAGAAAAACCCGCTGCGCCGGACCGTGCCTTTGTAGCGGCCGAACAGGATCAGCACCCGCGCTTCGTTGGGCTGCAAGGTGAAATACCCGAACAGCATCAATACCCCGAGCAGCCCCGTCAACACCGCCAACAAGCCGAGGACTGGCGAGCGTTGCGCCTGCGCGAGTAAGACGACGGCCACCGGGATAATGGCGATATTTATCGTCAGACTCAGCCAGCCGTTCATGGCGAACCCGGCGAACTCCCGTGAGTGGCTGTCCAATATTTCTTTGCTCATGGCGTCATCACCTCCTGTTACCAGACCCCGCGCCCGATATTGAAGTGATATCACTATGATTTCTTATCGATGTCAACACCGCTGGTCTGACGGCGCGGAACTGGACGGTTCGCACGGGCGACACACGCCGATGCGATCGAACCAGATGACCGTACGCCTTTAACCTGCCGTCATTCCGCACGCCCGGTGACCGTACGCCTCCCGCCCCGTCATTCCGCACGGCGCGCCAGCAGCGAGCCGGAATCCATCCGGCTTCGAGCAGTGCCCTATGGATTCCCGCCTGCGCGGGAATGACGGATTAGAGATGGGTGATGCGAGGCCGGGCAAGCGGACGCCTTTCACCTGCCCGTCATGCCGCACGCCGGGTGACCGAACGCCTCCCACCCCGTCATTCCGCACGAGGGGTAACCGTACGCCTCCCGCCCCGTCATTCCGGACGCCGCGCCAGCGGCGGGCCGGAATCCATCCGGCTTCGAGCAGCGCCCTGTGGATCCCCGCTTGCGCGGGAATGACGGAGGAGAATGGCTGAAGCAGTGACGGCAGGAACAGCCTGGGCGGACGTGCTGGAATCGAGGTTTCGATCCGGACTGTCAATGCTTCAGCTTGTAACCCGTGCGGAAGACCCAGGTCACCACCGTCAGGCAGCACAGCAGAATGAACAACGTGATGCCGACGCTGACGGCCAGGCTGACGTCGGAGACTTCGTAGAAGCTCCAGCGGAAGCCACTGATGAGATAGACGACGGGATTGAACATCGTGATCTTCTGCCATAGCGGCGGCAACATGCTGATGGAATAGAAGCTGCCTCCCAAAAACGTCAGCGGCGTGACGATCAGCATCGGAATGATCTGCAGCTTTTCGAAACCATCGGCCCAGATGCCGATGATGAAACCGAACAGGCTGAACGTCACCGCCGTCAGTACCAGAAAGGCCAGCATCCAGACGGGATGCGCGATGCGCACTTCGACGAACACCGTCGACGTCACCAGGATGATGAGGCCGATCATGATGGCCTTGCTGGCCGCCGCGCCGACGTAACCGGCGATCACTTCCAGCGGCGAGACCGGCGCCGACAGCATCTCGTATATCGTGCCGCTGAACTTCGGGAAATAAATGCCGAAGGCCGCGTTGGAAATACTCTGCTGCAGCAGGGTGAGCATGATCAACCCCGGCACCAGGAACGCGCCGTAGTCAACGCCTTCCACCGCGTTGATGCGCGAACCGATGGCAGCGCCAAACACGATGAAGTACAGCGAGGTGGAAAGCACCGGCGATACGATGCTCTGTAATACCGTACGCCAGGTGCGGTTCATTTCGAACAGATAGATGGCGCGAATCGCGCGGTGATTGATCATTTGCGGCGCACCAGGCTGACGAAGATTTCCTCCAGCGAACTCTGCGAGGTGTTCAGGTCTCTCACACGGATTCCGGCGTTGTCCACGGCATCGAGCAGCGGACCGATACCGGTGGATTCGTTTTGCGTATCGTAGGTGTACAACAGATCATAACCATCGTGCGCACGCTCGAGTTTGAATTCCGCCAGCGCCGCCGGTACCTCGGCCAGCGGTTCGGCCAGATGCAGCGTGAGCTGCTTGCGGCCCAGCTTGCTGATCAACGCCTGCTTGCGTTCCACCAGCATCAGTTCACCGTGGTTGATGATGCCGATGCGGTCGGCCATCTCCTCGGCTTCCTCTATGTAGTGGGTGGTCAGAATGATGGTGACGCCTTGCTCACGCAGGCCATGCACCACCTGCCACATGTCCTGGCGCAGCTCGACGTCGACGCCCGCGGTAGGCTCATCCAGAAACAACACGCGAGGTTCGTGTGACAAAGCCTTGGCGATCATCACCCGCCGCTTCATACCGCCGGACAGCGTCAGGATTCTGTTGTCCTTTTTCTCCCACAAGGACAGCGCGCGCAGAATATGCTCGATGTAAGCCGCATCGGGCGCCTTGCCGAACAGTCCGCGACTGAAATTCACCGTCGCCCAGACGGTTTCCCAGGTGTCTGTCGCCAGTTCCTGCGGCACCAGACCGATGGCCGCGCGTGCCGCACGGTAGTCGCGGACAATGTCGTTGCCGTCGACCGTCACGGACCCACTGCTGGCGCGCACGATGCCGCAGATGATGCCGATCAAAGTGGTTTTGCCAGCGCCGTTCGGCCCGAGCAAGGCAAAGATTTCTCCGCGCTTGATCGCCAGGTTGACGTTCTTCAGCGCAGTGAACCCGCTGTCGTAGGTCTTGCCGAGGTCGTTGATGGAGATGATGGTGTCGGCGCTGTCAGCGGCGACCGTCTGTGAGGCGTTCTGCATGGCGGCGATCCTAACAAGGACGGCCGGACCATTGATAGCGGGGCAAGACGCCGGCGTTACTTGCGGTACTCACGCCCCGCTGAATCCAGAATCGCCTTCATGGCCGGTTCCTGGTCGATTTCCGGCGTGTCCAGCCGCAGCGTATTGATGAACGCGAAGATATCGCGGGCCTGGGCGTCGCTTACCGCCTCAACCGGAAAATTAGGCATCCGCGTCGAAGGCAATAACGGTGCCTCGTTCGCGCGCAGACGCAGAAACGTGATGAAGGTGGATTCGTCGGTCACCAGCGGGCTGCCGGTTCCGACCAGGTCACGGGCGCCGGTCTGGCCGCCGTAACCATGGCAACTGTAGCAACCATGTTCGAAGAACAGTGTTTTGCCACGCGCCACATCCGCCCCGCGCGCCATGGCGGCAACCAGCAACAGCACCATCGTCACAATAAGCCGGCCTCGACCAATCGTCATTCCTGCCCCCCTTCAGCGCGGCTGCGTTATCACGTCTATGAGATACGGCTGCCCGCGTTTGACGCTGGCGATGCCGCGCTTGAATGCCGGCAACAGCTGTTCAGGATCGCTCAGCGGACCTTCACTGGCCATGCCATAACCCGCGGCCAGCTTTGCGTAATCGATATACGGGTCGCGCAGCGTGGTGCCGATGTGGCCGCGGTCAGTCCCGCGGCCGCGGACGCCGGCCATGTATTCCAGGAACATCAGCTCCTGATGCCACGCCCGGTTGTTGTGCATGATGGTCAGCATCGGCAGCTGGTGATGCACCGCCGTCCATAGCGCACCGGGGGCGTAATTGAAGTCACCATCGGTCTGAATGTTGACGACAAAACGTTGCCGACCGCGCGCCGCCAACGCCGCACCGGTGCATGCGCCCAGGCCATAACCCATGCCACCGGCGCCCTGGCCGCCGAGGTAACTGTATGGCCGGTTGTGCTCCCACAGCGCGGCGTGATGCGCGCCCGAAAACGGGCTGGGCGAGGCCAGACACCAGTCCTCATCCATCAGCAGCGGCCACAACTCGGCGTAGATACGGGCGGTGCTCACCGGGCTGTCGTGCCAGCCATGACGCTTGTCTTCCAGCGCCGTACGTACCGAGGCGATGCGCGCTTGCCGATTCGCCTGCGCATGCGCTGCGGTCCGCGTGGCGATGGTCTTCGCCTGCGCCGGTGTACGACGTTGCTCCACCGCGGCGATCAACGCCGGCAGGCTGGCCTGCGCGTCGACCGCGAACCGCATGCCCGAGGCCGGCGCGGTTGGCGCATTGCGCAGCCCGCCGAAGCCAACCTCGGCGGTATCGCGTGCTGCGGTCAAATCCGCAATCTGCGGCCCGATGATCGCCACGCCGGCGGCATCGGTTTCCAGGCCGAGTTCGAAATCGTAATCGGTATCCACACCCGGGCCGGATAACGGATGGGTCTGCGGAAAGCTCATCGGCCCACGCGTCGCGGCGGTCGCCAGGGAAGCGCCGGTCAGTTCCGCCAGCCGCACGGCGAGGTCCACGCCTTCTGTCGTGCGCAGTCGTCCAACATGCAAACGAGGATTTCGCGCATTGAGCAGGCGCGCGGCGATGTCGGCCGCGGTCGACGATTCGATGCCGCTGATCCGCGGCGGCCGGTATGCCGGTACCGCCAATGTGCCGGCCTCCTCTTTCTGCAACTCGATGTCGAGAATCACGAGCGTTGGCGCGGTGGGCGGGGTGATGGCCTCGCGCCACGCCTGGTGTATTGCTTCCAGCGCTTCGGCCAGCGTCTTGGGTTGCGCATCCCACTTGGTGAAGCTGCGCACCATGGCCGCCATATCGTTCGCGGTATGCGCCTGGATGAAGCCATCATCTCGGCCGGCGATGATAAGCAACGGCGTGCCGGCGTAGTACGCCTGGTAGATGGCCATTGCCGCGTGCTGCAGACCAATGGTGCCGTGAAGCAGCGCGCACATCGGCTGGCCGGTGGCCTTGGCATAACCGTTGGCCATATCCACCGCCGATTCCTCGTGCAGGGCGGTGATGAATTCAGGTTGCACGTTCGGCGGCGAGCCGTAGTTGACCAGTGATTCCTGCAGACCTTCGAAACTGGAACCGGGATTGGAAGCGACGAACTCCAGGCCCAACTGGCGCAACACCTCCACCATCAGATCCGAGCCCGGCCGCACCGCTGAACGCGCCGGTATGCCGGGGGAAACGTTGCCCGCTTCGCGCGCAAGCTGCGCGGCTGCCGGTGCAGGCATCGTTGGCGTGGCGACATCTGCCGCCTGTACGTTACCGGGAGAAATGACGCCGAGCCCGCCGGCCGCCGTGCCAGCAGCCGCTGCCTTTAGAAATCCACGCCGGCTGACATCGTCGTGCCGCTTGCTGCTCATCGCGCCATCCCCCCTCAAGGTCATGTCTGCGAACACGCAGTATACAAACCCCATTGGCGTTGCGCGCGATGAAGTCATCGTCATGCGCTGCACACACGTTACAATCGCGGCGTCCGTCGATATCGTCGACGTCATCAACCAGGGTGGAATCCATGCGAACAATCACTTACGGCGCACCAGTCGCAATCCTGTTGAACCTGATGGCCGCGCCTACCATCGCGGCGGAACTGACGCCGGCCAAGCCGGCCGTGGTCGGATTCTCCGCAGCGCGCTTGGAGCAACTCGACGAATCCATGAAGGCATTGGTCGACCAGGGCGAACTCGCCGGCATTGTCACCCACCTGACGCGTCATGGCCGTGTCGTGAACTTCAGTGCCTACGGCAAGCAGGATCTCGCCAGCGGTGCGCCCATGCGCACCGATTCCATCTTCCGCATCTATTCGATGACCAAGCCGATCACCGGCGTCGCGATGATGATCCTGTACGAGCAAGGCAAATGGCACCCGGAGGATCCGCTTGCGAAATACATCCCGGAGTTCGCGGATCTCAAGGTCTTTTCCGGCACCGACCGCAAAGGCGCGTTGATTCTGAAGCCGCCGGGTCATGCGCCGACCGTTGGTGAGGTGATGTCGCATACCGCCGGGTTCACCTACGGCTTCTTCGGCGATTCCCCCGTCGACAAGATGTATCAGCAGGATAATCCGCTGGCAAAACCTTCATTGCAGGCCTTCATAGAACGGCTGGCCGAAATTCCGCTTTCCTACCAGCCTGGTGATGCCTGGGTTTACAGCGTGTCGGTGGACATCCAGGGTTACCTGGTCGAAAAGCTTTCCGGTATGCCGCTGCCGACGTTCATGCAGAAGCACATCTTCGATCCGCTGGAGATGGTCGACACCGGGTTCGCGGTGCCGGCCGACAAACTCGATCGACTTGCGACAATCTACGGCTTCGACAAGGCGCAAGGGTTGACGCCTTTGCCGCGGGATCCGAATGTCAGCGTGGTGCCCGGCTTGCCATCAGGCGGCGGCGGCTTGTACTCGACGGCGCGCGATTACGCCCGCTTTGCGCAGATGCTGGCCAATGGCGGCGAACTCGATGGCGCCCGCATTCTGTCGCCTGCCACCGTCGGGCTGATGCGCGCCAATCACCTGCCCGACAAACTGATGACCGGCGAATTCGGTATCGGCTTCCAGCGCATGCGGCCGGGCTTCGGCTTCGGTTATGACGTCGCAGTGTTTGAAGATCCGCACCAGGCCGGCAGCACCACCGGCCAGGGCACTTACCTGTGGGACGGTGCCGCCGGCACCTGGTTCTGGATCGATCCCACCAACGATGTCGTCTTTGTCGCGATGATCCAGCGCATGATGTCCGCCGGTGGCATGCCGCAGGTGCAGAACCTGTCGCGCGCACTGGTGCACGCGGCGCTGACCGAGCCGGAGCGCTGAAACTGCGAACGTTGCAGTGCTGTGATCAACCCTCGTGCTGGTCGTTCAGCACACGAATGAGATTGAGTTGCGCCGCATAGAGCTGGCAACCGAAGCCACCGGCGATCATGCCCAGTACCGCGCGCAATGCGCTGGCGCGATCACCGGGCAGGAAGCCATGTACCAACTCCAGTAGCAGTGCGAGCGCGAAAGTGATGAGGTAGGTCCGCTTTCTCGCCTGTGGAAAGCGGCCGAAGGATTCACCGACGAGATAGCCGAGCAGCGTCAATGTGCCGAGTTGTTCGGCGATGCGGAACGTGTGTTCGCGGCGAAACCAGTATTCCGGGTAACCCAGTGCAAAGTCCGGTGGCAACAAGGTGTCGGGCAGCGGCCATGCCACCACCATCAGCGCGTACAACACCGCCACTGGCCAGACCGCCAATAGCAATCGTCGTTCGAATCGTCGCTCGGCGAATGCCGCGTGCGCCGGGCGGTACAGACCAACACAGGTGACCAACAGCACGACCAGCGCGCATTGCGCAACGATTTCCGGCGCCCGCTGCATGATCACGAAGCCACCGAACACGAACCAGGCCGCGGTCACCAGTACGACAACAAACCTTGGCATATGGGCAGCGGCATGAAAACGATGCCGCCACAAGCCGGAAATGATCAGCGCGCCCAGCGCACCCAACGGCGCCAGCAACCATGCCCGCGGGGATCCGTCTTCGATACCCAACCCGCCCAGCCACATCAATGGCAGCGACAGGTAGAACACGTTCAACATCGGCAATTCCAGCGTCAGCACCTGGGGCAACGTGCGGTGCAGCCGGCGCCGGACGGCAACACAAAAGATTGCACCGGCGAGCGCACCCAGACCATTGGCGATCACATCAAACAATGACGTCAAGCGTGCCGGCAACCACAGCTGGGTGATCTCAATGGCCGCGCTGAATGCCGTTCCGAGCAACAGCGTCGCCAGCAGACCGCCGCGCACATGCGGCGGCAAGGCCAGACGGAAGAAGAACCCAACCGGCAGGAACAACAGGAAGTTCGCCGGCGTATCTTCGGTCCCCAACCAGGAAATTCGCCACGGCGGCGGCGAGGCGAAACGGAACGGCGACAAGGTCAGCAGCAGAATGACAATCACCACGTACGCCAGCAGCGCGCGCTGCACGAAATGCTGGTACCTGAGCGCGGCAACGTTATCGGGGTTGGAATCTGCGTTCAGAGCTGGGAGCATCGCGCGGTGGCGCGGGCGCGCCACGATCATTCATGGGTATACCGGACTATCGGCAGCCGCGCGCAGCCGCTTGATGTTGGCGTCCGGCCTAGAAAGCGATGTGCTGCATGTAACCGCCGTCCACATGCAGGTTCTGGCCGATAGTGAAACCGGAGACGGGGCTGGCCAGGAAAACCACGGCAGACGCAACTTCCTCAGGCGTACCCAGACGGCCGATGACACATTCCTTGATCGCGGCATCGTAGGCAGCGGGCATGTTGCGCTGGATATGATCCCACGGACCGCCTTCGAAGTAGATCGGCCCGGGAGACACCGTGTTGACGCGGATGCCCTCCGGCGCCAGCGTTTTTGCCAGCTGCGCGCCGTAGGCAATCAACGCGGCCTTCAATGATCCGTAAGCATGAATGCCGGGCGACGCCAATGCCTTTGACATCACCCCGGAAATGCTGGCTATGAACACGATGGAGGCAATATCTGATTTACGTAGAAACGGCAAGGCCGCTTCGGTGCCGCGCACTGCACCAAGCATGTCGGCATCGAACATGTTACGCCAACCTTCGACTCCGCCCACGCGCGGACCTGCCGATACGTTGGAGACAAAGACGTCGATACCACCCAACGCTTCGCCGGCGCGCGTGATCCATTGCGGATAGCTGTCGGCGTCGGTAACGTCGACGGCATCACCGATAACGCGCACACCATAGGTTGATGACAGTTCCGCCACGGCCTGCTCAACGCCTTCGCGACCGCGTGCGCAGATCGCAAGATTGGCGCCCTCCCCGGCCATCTGGCGCGCGATGCGCAATCCAATGCCGCGTGATGCGCCAGTGACAATGACATTACGACCCTTGAGCTTCAAATCCACCGCAATACCTTCGCTATCAGCCGCCGACGGCCAGATCAACGATACATACGACATCACCCACTTCGGCGTCTTCGCCGGCCTCAACCTTGATTTCCAGCATCGTGCCGTCGCCGGTCGCTTCAACTTCCTGAGTGACTTTTTCGGTTTCGATTTCGTACAAGCCTTCGCCCTTTTTGAATGCCTCGCCGGGTTGCTTCAACCACTTGGAAATGGTGGCTTCCTGCATGTTCATGCCGACGCGGGCAAGCTTCATACTGACTTTCATGTTTTCTCGCTTTCGTCGCGTTCTAACTGGATGGATTCAGCATCGCGACATTTGTCGCCATATGCTACCGGAATTGAAGGAGGCGCAACCATAGCAGCATTGATCCGGTGCCGCCACAGCGTGCAATCGACCCGCCTGTCGCACCACCATGCAACGGGAAATTCCTGCTGGACCAGCGCCGTTGCGGGGGCTTCGCCGTCCCCGGCACCTTTTGCGCGGCCGGCGGTCACGGGGATACACTGGCCGCGATTCCAAGGAGGCATTCCCGCTATGAAACCAGTCCTGCTGGCCGCATTGCTTGCGGCAAGTCCCATGGTCGGCGCACAAGATGTGCTGCATTACGATCAAATCGATTTATCCGCCACTGCCGAAAGCAGCGTCGCCAACGACCTGCTGGTCGCAGTGCTCTATGTGCAGAGTGAAGGTGTCCGGCAACGCGACGTGGCCGACGAGGTCAACCAGACCATGCGTTGGGCATTGGATACCGCCAAGAGCGTGCGCGGCGTCGAGGTCCAGACATTACAGTACTCGACCTTCCCGACCTACGACCGCAACAACCGCGTCATCGGTTGGCGCGCCAATCAGTCACTGCGCCTGCAAAGTGCTGACAGCAAGGTTCTCAGTGACCTGGTTGGCAAACTGCAGGAGAAACTGGCGGTGGAATCCATCGGCTACGAAATCTCCAAGGCGGCCCGCGACACCGCAGAGGACGCCTTGATCGCCGATGCGCTCGCGCAGTTCAAGAATCGCGCCCAGGCTGTGGCCAATGAACTCGATCGCGACGGCTATCGCATCGTGCGTATCAACATCGGCAGCAGCGGCCTGCCCTCGCCAATGATGTATCGCGGTCGTGCCGCGATGGCCATGGACATGAAGGAAGTCGCCCCGGCCGCGCTGGAAGCCGGCGACCAGCGAATGAACGTGATGGTCAACGGCACGATAGAACTGAATCCGCCGCGCTGAGATTACGATCGCATTTAAATCCGAAAAGAGGAGTCTTGATGAAAGCGTACGAACTTGACACTGGTTGCACTGGCTTGGATGGACTCAGGCAGGTTGAACGTCCCGATCCCAGGCCCGGCCCCGGGGAGATACTGGTTCGCATGCGGGCAGCGTCGCTGAATTACCGTGATCTCGCAATCATCTCCGGCAAGTATTTCAGCGGCCCGGTGCAGGCGCCGCTGATCCCGCTCTCATGCGGTGCAGGTGAAGTCATCGCCACCGGCGCCGGTGTCAGCCGGTTCGAAATCGGCGACCACGTCAGCGGGACATTCTTCCGCAACTGGATCGATGGCGGTCCTTCCGCGAAGGAAGCACGTCCGGCGCTGGGTTCACCGGTGGACGGCGTGCTGGCGGAACTGGTTGTCTACAACGAACGCGATGCGGTCAAACTGCCGCCTCACCTCACGTTTGCCCAGGCCTCGGCCCTGCCCTGCGCCGGCGTCACCGCCTGGCATGCATTGATGGCGGCCGGTTCACCACTGAAGCCCGGCCAGACCGTGCTGGTGCTGGGGACCGGCGGTGTGTCGATGCTGGCGCTGCAATTGGCCAAGGCCGCCGGCGCACGCGTGATCTGCACCAGCTCCAATGCCGAAAAACAGAAGCGCGCGCTCAAACTCGGCGCGGATGACACCATCAACTACCGGGAAACGCCGAACTGGGCAGCAGCAGTCATGGAACTGACCGGCGGTGAAGGCGCTGACTGCGTGGTGGAAGTTGGCGGCGTCGGTACATTGGGGCAATCGATGGATGCTGTGGCCATGGGCGGCAAGGTCTGCCTGATCGGCGTGCTGACCCGTGAAGGCAGCCCGAACCCGCATGCGTTGATGCTCAAGGGCGCCAGTCTGCATGGCATTTTTGTCGGCCATCGCACCATGTTCGAAAACATGAATGCCGCCATCGAGGTCAACAAACTCGAACCGGCAGTGGACAAGATTTTCGATTTCGACGATGCCGCGGCCGCCTACCAGCATATGCTGGGCCAGAGCCACTTCGGCAAGGTCGTCATTTCAATCTGATCGAAATTACTTTCTGCGGCCAGGGATGGCCGTCCGTTTATACATCGCCGATCAGCGATATCAGCGCCTCACTCCGGAGCTTCAAGCAACGTCTGATACACCTTGAGGTCTGCTGCGGAAAAGCAGCAGAAAACTACGCGCGCGGGCAATGCATTGGCTGCACAATGGCGCCGGGTTTGTTCCACGGCAATCGCCGCCGCAGGCGCCAATGGATAACCGTATACACCCGTACTGATACAGGGGAATGCAATCGATTGGCATTGGTGCTCATTGGCCAGTCGCAGGCTGTTGACGTAACACGCCGCCAACGCGTCCGGTTCTCCATCCTTGCCGCCATGCCAGACCGGACCCACCGTATGAATCACGAACCTGCTCGGCAGACGATAGCCTTGCGTCAGCCGCGCCTGCCCTGTGGGACACCCCCCCAGCGTACGGCATTCCGCCAACAATTCAGGCCCTGCCGCACGATGGATAGCGCCATCCACCCCGCCTCCGCCGAGTAACGAAGAGTTCGCTGCGTTGACAATCGCGTCAACTTCCAGCTTGACGATGTCACCCTGGATGGCTCTTAGTTCCACAACCCACCGCCTCTCCTGACAGCCCTCGATATTCAGGGTCAGTGTAGAAACTCCCCGGAAAGATTGCGATGGATTGGCGACTTGTAGCGAGTTTTTACACTGACCCTAAATATTGCAGTTGCGTTGGCCTGCCCTGGTGGAACGCCAGCCGATCATGGCGGCGATTGCCAATAGCGGCAGTACGCCGGGTTCGGGGACGGTGCGAGGTACGACCCTGGGTGCGGTGGCAATCAGCGATGTATGGAATTGCGATTCGGCCAGTGTCGGTGAGTAAAGATCGCTGGCCGGGTCGAGCAACTGCGCGGCATCGACCGGCACCGCGAAACTGCTCAGATCAGACAACAACAACCGATCACCGGACACATCGTCAGTCACCCCGGGGCTGTCCGGCAGAAACAGGTTGGAAAGATCGTTGCACACGATACAGAACAGCCGGCCGAGCAGTTCATCTTCCGCATCGACGCCATCGCCAAAGATCCAGACATCATCGTCGGCAATGAAAAATGTCTGGCAGTCCGGCGGTACAAAATCCAATCCGATACCAAAACAACTCAACGGATTGCTGCCCTGTTGCACGATTTCGCCGTAGGCGGTGCTGACCAGACCACCGCCGGTTTCCAAGCGATACAACGCATGCCCCAATGAATTGGTTGCCGCGCCCGGTACCGCGTTGGCGATGAACGGTTGTGTATAGAGCGCTTCCTGCAATATGCCGGTGCGCGGGATCGCGAGTTCACCGGCGGTGATCGGCGGAATGTCCAGCAGCCAGGAATCGTTGACCAGGTCCAGCAATGGCAGATCGAATAACGGCAGCGCGCCGGACTGGAACAATGGTCCGAGCGTCGGGCCGACCATCAGCGCCAAGGCATCGACACTCAGCGATCCGTCCAACACCAGGCTGGTGACGTTATGCAGCGAGTTGTCGAGAAAGAACGTAGGCTTGACCCGCAGGTCACCGCCGGAAAATATGCCACCGCCCAATGTCGGCAGCAGGTCGACCGACTCACCGTACTCGAAGATGACGAGATTCTTGAAGCGGCCATCACGCTGGTCACGCACCGGTGCATCGAATTGCAGCGCCACCATCAGCCGCGGATCAAACTCAATGGCCTGCCGCAATGTGAATGACAACGCAGGCGACACCGAGAGCAGGTTGTAGCCGATAGGCCCGATATTGCTTTGCAGAAGCTGCCCGACGATGGGTATCAGCTGGTTCACATTGAAGGCAACGTCGAGAAAGTTGCTGGAACCGCTGTCGCGCAAAGTGCCATCGGCACGCAACGTGCCATCCAGGGTGATCGTTGGCGAGTGGAAGCCGATTTGAATCCCCTGTACAACATCGATGGTCTGGTCAAACGAGACCACCGGTTCGTCGAGGACTTTCAAACCCGTCAAGGTATTGAGTTCGAACAGCTGCTGATTGAAATCGACCCGGCCCAGATCCACGGTCGGCCCGGCAATGCAATCGACGATGAAGCAGATTTCAGATGCAATCTGTCCGGTCGCGGACAACGAAAGGTCCACCCGCGCTTCGGCAAACGGGAATTGCGTGCTGAACCCTGCCCGTGGTTGCAGCACATTCTGCGACAGCATGAACTGGCTCAAGCCCGGCAGCGCATAGCCACCACCTCCACTGGCCACCAGCGCACTGCTGTTGATGGAGGACAGCGAGGCCGCCAGCAGGGACGGTGGCGTCAGTGAGACGGTGAAGGCCTGCCCCATCCGCGCCTCGTTGGCGACGTTCAGCGACGCCTGCATCGGGTAGTTCAGATCCAGCGAGCCGGAGTTCACGTACAGGCTCGCTCGAAGTGATGCGCTGATGTCCGCACTGGGCGCGATCCTCGCGCCGAGATCGATATCAAGAAAGTCGGTGACGAAATCCGCCAGGCCGCTGTAGGTACCCGGGGCGATATGTGCGCTGACGCCAGCCGGCGGTGGCAGGGTCACGGACTCATCGATGATGAAGGCGGTGCCAGGCCCCCAGAGATTCTGGCCGACGGTGGCGAAATTGAGACTGTTGGTGACGACTGTTGCGGACAGCGGCACCGCTTGAACAGCGACAGCGACTGCGATCGAGCAGACGAACGGCAACCTGCGCATGACGGCCACCTCCCGTTGACCATGATGCCCGGGATCAGCAGCAACGCCCGTGCCAGCGATTGCGTCGCCAACCGAATCAAATGGTTAGCAAACGAGGAGAAATGGGCGTGTAACGTTTATTGACAAACCGGATGCGATTCAATGGAGCGTACCATGCAGCCATTCAGGGTCAGAGTAAAAACTCTCTTCGGGTAAACAACCCCTCGCGAGCTCACGCGGGGTTTTTACACTGACCCCAAATGTCGTAGCCACATTGATTGGATGGGTCAGGGTTGCGTGCCATGCGCGCGCCGGGCCATGGCGCGCAATCTGCGGCGCCGACGATAAGCGGCCCAGGTGCTGAGTTGCCAGATCAGATTGATCAAACCGTAACTGGCGAGCCCCATTACCGTCGCCAGGATCAGCAACCCGACCAGCAGCGGCTTACCCAGCGCCGTGACACGCTGCCACCAGAATTTCACCCAGGAGGTGGATTCCGTCTCCGGCAACTCCATGCTCTGCGTGGTCACGGGGCGTTCAGCAGGTTCGTCACCCACCACCGCGTGGCCGATATGGTAGGCCGCGTAATACAACGGCCCGAAGGTCACAGGGTTGGTCACCAGTGTGCTGGTGATCGCCGCAGGCACGTTCGCGCGCATGGCCACGGCCACCGCCGCGGTCAGTGGCATCTGCGCAAGTGGAATCAGCAAGCCGAAGAACACGCCGATGGCGACACCCAATGCAATGCCGCGGCGGCTCACCGTCCACAAGCGGGGATGATTGAGTACCGGCCCCATCGCACGCACGAAGCGCAAGCGCAGAATCTTGTCCGGGGCGGGCAGCAGGCGTCTGAAAAAACGTTTCATCGCGTGGCCGGCATTATACGCATGGGTCACCTGGAGTTGAGCGTGCCTGCATTCAGCTATCGGCGCCGGCCGGCGATTTCGTATTGACCATCCAGCCGGCAAACCCCTGCAGAAACTGGCGAAACCCCGGCAGATACTCGGCGGGAAATGCATAGCGCTGCGGCGCATGTTCAAGCACGCGGTCGAAACACTTGAGCCATTCGTCACGCAGTTCAGGCGTGATTGCGAACGGCATGTGGCGTGCACGCATCATCGGGTTGCCGTAGCGCTGATGGTAGAGCGGCGGACCGCCCAGCAGGCCGACGAAAAATGCCGCGGACCGCTGTGACGCCGTCACCATGTCCTCAGGGAACAACGCGCGCAGCTCGGCCGGGCCGTTCGCGAGTTCCCGATAGAACGCCTCAAGCATGGCGAAAATATTGGCTTCACCCATCGCGGCGAAGATGCGCTTGTCCGGTGGCGTGATCGCGGATGGGTCGACTGGGGGAACGTAGAACTCGCGCTGACTCATGCGTGGCTTTGTCAGGAACCGATGGATGACGGGCCGCGAGTATAGTGCATTCCGGCGTCCCCGCCCCGGCGCGATGGCAAATCGCAGGAGACGCCCATAGCGTCTATTGCGTCGCAACATCCTGTTTCGCAGGCGACGCGCCGCGCAGCCGCCATTCACTCATAACGGGTTGCATCCCTTGGGGGTTAATGTCACAAATGCACCTCGGCTTTGCACCCGCCAGACATCCTTGGAGCGCAACATCCGGATGTCGGCAATCCAACACTTCAACGACCGGTATCGAGGGATATCACGCATGCAGATTCGTACAGGGGGAAACCCGCGCTTTTGGCTATCGGCAGTCCTGTCTGCCGGGCTGCTGTTCACCGGCTTGAGTGCGGTCGCCCAGCAGTCCACCATCAGTCGCGCGCCGGCATTCACTACCAAAGACCTGCTGACACCGCCTGTCGGTAACTGGGTCACCAACGGCGGCACGCTTTACAACCAGCGCTATTCACCACTCAAACAGATCAATCGCGACAACGTGTCGCAGCTCAAGGGTGTGTGGCGTACCCATCTCAACGGGTCCGGTCTGCAACCGAAGTATTCGGGTGAAGCCCAACCCATCGTTTACGACGGCGTCATCTACGTCACCACCGGCGCCGACGATGTGTTTGCCATCAGTGTCGACAGTGGTGAAATCCTCTGGACCTACAACGCCAACCTGCCCGACGAGATCCCCACGCTGTGCTGTGGCTGGGTCAATCGCGGCGTGGCGATCGGTGATGGCCGCGTGTATCTCGGCCGGGTGGACGGCAAGCTCGAAGCACTGGACCAGCGCACAGGCAAGCGTATCTGGTCGATCCTGGCCGAAGACCCGGCCAACGGTTACAGCATCACCAGCGCACCGCTGTATTACGACGGCATGCTCATCACCGGTTTCGCCGGTGCGGAGTTCGGCATCCGCGGGCGCGTCAAAGCGTACAACGCCAAAACCGGCAAACTGATCTGGACCTTCTACACAATTCCCGGCCCCGGTGAACCCGGCCACGATACCTGGCCGGCGGATAACGAATTGTGGAAGTTCGGCGGTGGCTCGGTCTGGCAGACACCGGCAGTGGATCCGGAACTCGGCCTGATCTATTTCTCCACCGGCAATCCATCGCCCGATTTCAACGGCGCGGTACGTGAAGGCGACAACCTTTATACCGATTCAATGGTCGCGCTGGACATCAAGACCGGCAAATACCGCTGGCACTACCAGCAGGTGCATCACGACATCTGGGACTACGATTCCACCAATCCGGTCATCCTGTTCGATGTGCCGATCAACGGCGTGATGCGCAAAGGCATCGCCGAAGCGAGCAAGACGGGATGGATCTACATTCTCGATCGGGTCACCGGCAAACCACTGGTCGGCATTGAAGAACGCGTCGTGCCGCAGGAACCGCGACAGAAGACTGCCGCCACCCAGCCGCACCCGGTCGGTGACGCGTTCATGTCACAGCAGATCGATATTCCGCCGGAAGGCTACGAGCTCATCAACAGCGGCCGCATCTTCACGCCATTCTTCGGTGAAGACAAAGGCGTCATCACCAGTCCCAGTCTGTTTGGCGGCGCAAACTGGCCGCCCAGCGCTTACGATCCGCAACGCCATTACATGTTCGTCTGTGCCTCGGAAGTCATCGGCGATTTCAAAAGCACCATTGCGGACGCCACGCCGCCGGCGCCCGGCGAACGCTACATGGGTGGCCCGGTGGGTTTCACGCCAGCACCACGCTCGGGTGTCATAGCGGCGATGGACGTCACCACCAATAAAGCGGTCTGGCGTTACCGCTGGCCGGACCAGTGCTACAGCGGCGCGGTCGCCACGGCCGGAGACCTGGTCTTCACCGGCCGCAGCGACGGCCGGCTGACCGCGTTGGATTCCGATACCGGCCGGCAACTCTGGGAATTCCAGACCGGCGCCGGCATGAACGCGACGGTGACGCCGTTCGAATACAAGGGCAAACAATATATCGTCGCCTTGTCCGCGGGGAATTCACTGGTCAGCTCCCCGCATGGCGACAGCGTCTGGTTGTTTGCGCTCGATGGCACGCTGGATCAGGCGCAACCGCGTGATAGCGAGCCGAAGATTGGCACCACCGCGGTAGCGACCGAAGCGACCGGAGAAGTCGACCTGAACAACGGCCACGATGTGTACAACCAGACCTGCGTCGCCTGCCATGGCGCCGATGGCAAAGGCGCGCATGGTGGCGGTGCGCCGCTGAACAAGGTCACCGATGCCGATGCGGTGGCGAATGTGATTCGCAATGGTCAGAAGGCCATGCCGCCATTCGGCGGAATACTCAGTGCCAACCAGGTTCGTGACGTCAGCCACTACGTGGTGGAGATGTTGTTCAAGTAGCAGCTTAATGCGGACGGCGGCTGGACATGCCGTCGTCCGTTCCGTTCGAATCGGGATTTCCCACTATCGCGCTTCAAAACGCAGCGAACAATTAGCGTGCGGCCAACAGCTACGTGCGATGAGCTGAAGTTGGCGATGTGATCTGTCTGGTCAGGACTCGCCATGAATACATCCAGGAAGCCGAGCCCGAGCCTACATGGATGTATTCATGGCGAGTCCTGACCAGACAGATCACGTTGCCAACGACCCACCGCGGACTTATCCACGACGCGAATCTGCTCTTCGAATCAGAACAACGTCGCCACGATCTGCAGACCACCGAATACGCCGCCCTTCTCCTCCGGCGTATCGTTGAACCCGTAGGCGAGCACGCCACGTACCGCCAGGCGCCGCCCAAGCACGGCTTCCAGTGCGATGCCGGTACTGGTGAGTTTCTGATCGATATCCAGCGTTGAATTCGGCGGCACGAACGGTTTGACCTTGCCGTGATCCAGGAAGAGCGAATAATTGGCCGCCAAAGCATTGCTGCCCCACACGTTGCTCACCACCGGCAATTGATGGATGACTTCAATCGTACCGGAATGGCCATCGTCGCCGGCATAGGTGCCGACGGAATATCCTCGCACGCTGCTCTGGCTGCCGATCAACATCTGCTCGCTGGCGATGAGTACGTTGTCCGGCGAATGCTGAAAATTGATCCTGCCCTGCAGTGCCCAGTGGTCGGCGAGCGCGACATTGCCGAGCAACATGCCGCGGCCAACGTGATAGACCTTGCTGTCGTCGATCCGCGCGCGGCCAAGACTGTAGGTGTATGAGGCTGACCAGTAGCCGCGGGCGTAAACGCGCCAGGCTTCGACGCCAAGGCCGACGTCGTAGCTGGTCACTTCCTGCAGCAGCACATCGGCGCTGGTCGTTTCCGCTTTGCGCCATTTGCCGCTGAGGATGCCATCGAGTTGTACGCCGCCATCGGTCAACAGTGGTTGTCGCAGCGATCCAGTCACCGCATTGGATTTGCCGGACAAGTCCAGCGACGCCAGCGGACCGTGTTCGACGTCCGTGTGGTCATCAAAATATGCGATCTGAACCCGGCCGCCGCTGCGATTGATGGGACGGTCATAACTCACCGAATAACTCTGCTGGCCACCGGCCTGGATGGTGGTCAGGTCGAGTTTGTCGCGCACGCCGGTGAGACTGCGATTGGTGAAGAACACGCCGGCGCGCCAGATGCCGGTGCTGCGGCTGCCGTAGTTGTCGACCATGGTGCGGAACTCGAAACCCGCCGGCTCGGTCGCGTTGAGAATCACATCGGTGGTGGCGAACGCGCTGCCGGCCTTGAGCTCGGCCGACAGCTGGATGTCATTGCCGCGATTGAACCGTTTCAGCGACCGTTCCAGTGATCGCAGATCCACCAGCGCGCCACTGTCGACCTGGATCCGGCGCGTGATGTATCCCTCACGCGTGGTGGCGTTGCCCGCCACACTGACCTGCCCTACCCGGCCTTCGACCAGGCGCACGTCCAGAATGCCGTCGGATATGTCCTGCGGTTCGACCATTGCCCGCGCTGTCAGCACGCGTTGCTCTACATACATCGTATTGATGCGCGCCAGCAACCGTTCGACATCGCCAAAGGAGATCTCGTGACCGGTGTATTCCGCGGCGAGGGTTGCCAGTGCAGCTGCCGGCAGGATGTCCGAGGGGCTGAACAGAATCTGCGCCAACGTGAACCGTGGCCCTTCGTCAGTGATTGCCGCGGCGCCGGGCGTGAGATCATCCGTCCTCAACACGTCCGGATTCTGTGGGGCCTCCAGCCGCTCCCGTTGCTGCTGCAATACAGACTCATCGATACGCTGACGCTGCAACGCGCCGGGATCCACGGTCGGTGGTGGCGTCACCTGCGCCAACACGTTTGAAACCGCCAGGCCCAGCACGGTATATGCCAGCAGTCCGCGGCCCATCCTGGTCATCATCGGCATGCAGCCCCGTCTTCCTCTGAACATTCGTCAATCAACCCCAACCAAACGCCGTCACCTACGACCGACACGTCGCCCTCAACGTCATCGCGCTGCTGCTCCTCGCGCACCTGCCCACGCAGCGCCTCGGCCAATGCGGCAAACGCTTCCTCCAACGCACTCACACCGGCGTTATAACCGAACGGCGTCGTAATCTGGAACCGTGGGTTGCGCGCGATGACCAGGCTGCTGGTGAACAGGCGGTTTGCCGACAACGCCAGCGAGAACGGCGTCGCTCCGCTGTACAACTGGATGTCGAACGATTCCAGCGCACGAGAGTTCTGTTCGATCAACACGTGGGTCAGATCGTTGCTGATGGTCAGGCGGTTGAGCACCAGCAGGTTGGCGATGGACAGCTCACCGGACAACATCTGCACGGTGCCATCTGCGGTACTGAATTGCGTCAGCGCCACACCGCCCGGCACATCAAAAGCCGCGGTCACCTGCGTCGCCGGCCCGCCGTCGAATCCGGTGATCCGGCCACCCATGACGGCGTTGCCACTGGCAACGGCCGTGAAATCGATCAGGTCGCTGGCCAGCGTGAGGTCGCCGCCGAGCGTGATGAGCGCAACATCGATCGCCAGCGGCGCGCTCAGCGTAACAGCGTTGGCGGCACTGATATCATCGAACAGGATTTGTCCGGTCGCGGATGCCATTGCCGCTGCGCCGCCGCTGCTGACCACACCCCCGACGATGTCGGCGCCTGCGGCCAGCTGCACGTCACCACTGGCACTGAGTGCGGCAACGTCCAGCATGCCACCGGCATCGACAACGACGTCACCACCACTGCGCACTTCATTGACGCTGACGTCACCGGTGGCCGTGACCATGTTGATGTCACCCACGGCCGTAACCGCCTGGCTGCTGAAGCCGCCACCGGCCATGAACGCCGCGGCGCCGCCGGCATCCACCATGTTGATTGACACGTCGGCTGCGCCATCGACGTTGACGTTTCCGCCACCGCTGACGCCGTCCAACGTAATGTCACCCGCCCTACTGCCCAACGCGACATCACCGCCGGCAGTGACGGACTCCCCGTTGATATCCGAGCCTGCCATGACGTCGGCGTTCCCGCCGGCCACGATCGTGACAACAGCGACATCCGCGGCGCCTGTAACACTGACGTCACCCGCGCCGAAAATGTCTTCCAGCGCGATGTCACCGCCAGTGGAGGTCAGCGCAATACTGCCATTGGCGCTGGTGACGCCGGTGCCGGTAATGTCGCCCGTCGCTTGCAAACCGACATCGCCGCCGGCAGTCAGCGAAACGATGTTGACCGGTGAATCCGCGGCCAGGCCGATTTCTTCGCCGGCCTCGGCGACCAGATTCAGCAAGCGCACTTCCAACGGATTGCTGCCGATACCCAACGCCGCCGACAGCGTCAGTGTCGCTTCCGGCAGCGTGTCGGCGATGATATCCAGGCGCGTATCGCCGTTGTCGAAGATACCGCCAGCGGTACTGACGATGCGTACGGCATCCACAGTGCCATTACCGGACGCCATTCCGGTGATGCGAGCATCGCCGGTGACTTCCACATCGATGGTGCCGGTGTCGGCCACCAGCTGCGCGGCATGCTGACCGTCGTTCGCGTCGCTCATTGTCAAACCCGCCGCGCGGACGACGATATCGCCATCGACCGTATGCGTGAACGCATCCACCGTCATCTCCAGCAAGCCGTCCGCGAGCAGATCAATCGCGTCTGTCGCCGTGAATGCGCCTGCGATGGTCAGATCACCCCCTGTGGTCATGGTCAGCGCCGCGGTGCTGATGACATCGCTGGTGGTGAATGCAGCCGCTGCCGGCATGTAGAGATAAACACCAGCGCCGCTGGCCGCGATCGTGCCGCCATCGGTGATGGCGAGATCAAGTGTGTTGTCGGCGGCGCCGAGGCTGCCACCGGCGCGAAGAATGACGTTCGTTGCGGCGATGTCGATGGAAGAAGCAGGATCGGCAGTGTCCGTATCGACGATGGCGCCGCTGGCGTCCAGCAGCACATTGTCCGTCGCTGTGATGCTGGTGACAGCGACATCACCGTTCGCGATGAAGCGTGCATCGGTCGCCGCCGTGGCCATCAGCGCACCGCCGCTGGCGATTTCGATGCGTAGTGCCTCTTCGTCTTCAGCACCGATACTGCCCTGGGTGGCCGTCAATGCCAGCGTTCCAGCCTTGAGGTGCGGCGCCGCCAGTTGGCCTGCGCCGAGCAGCGATCCCGCAGCGTTCAGTCGTGCGCGGCCGCCGGCGCGAATGCGGGTGACGCGGATATCACCCTCGCTCTGCGCATCCACTTCGCCGAGTTCGGCGTCGATCAGAGCGGCCTGCAGGAAGTCTCCGGCATCCTCCATGATCAAGCCGTTGCTGACGAGAATGATGTCGCCAACCGTCGAGTGCAGGACGGCATCCTGCCCCAGCGACAACAGGCCGGCGGTGGACAACGTGATGGATGCCGGCGCCGACAGCACACCCGCCACCCGCGCATCGCCTTGCGCCGAAACATTCAACGCATCGGCACTGGTCAAGGTGCCGAGATTCAGATGCTCGCCCAGCGGCGCATGCAGGTAGATGCCGGCGACGGTGGCGCCCTGACCCAGAGTGACAGCGTTCAGCAAACCGTCGGCGTTGACACCGACATCCAGCGCATTGGTGATCGCACCGATGCTGCCGGTAAGTGATGTGAGGTGGATGTTCGCGCCGCGCAGGTTGAGATCAGGCGCCAACGCGGATTCGGCAGCCTGGAAGTCGATGATCGAGCCTTCCACATCCAGGCGGATATCGTGCAGTGAGAAAATCGTATCAACGCTCACATCACCGGGCAAGCTCAGCCAGATATCGTCCGAGGCGCGGGCAATCAGGCCTTCGCCTGCGCCCGGCATAATCAGCAACGCGCTCTGGACAACGCCGTTGGCATCGGGCAGTGAGCCGATACCACCGGTGGCGGCTTCGAGGATGATGCGGCTGCCACTGACATTGGTCGTGTTCGGAGTTGCCCCCGCGTTCACCAGTGATCCGGCCGTCTTGATGCGGACCTCGTCGGTTGCCGTCACCTGATCCAATCGGAGATCGTGCTCGGAGCCGACGTAGGCAACACCCGCCAGCGCGCTGGCATTCAATGCACCCTGACCGACGGTGACATTCACCGGGCGTGGCTGGGTAATCGTGACCACGGTGCCATTGACCGTTGCATCGCCCCGCTCGGCGGCGGCCAGTGCAGCCTTCTGGGCATCGGTGATGGCGTTGACGCCGACACTGAAATCGATATCCAGCGGCGCATCGGTGGATCCGATGGCGCCGGTCGCCACCAGCGTCACGTTATTACCGACCACGTTTGGATTCTTGATCGTTGTCACGGTGTCGGTCACACCCTTCAGCAGGCCGGCGCCAATCGGCAACAACAGCTGCGCATCGCTCCAGCTCGAGCCCTGACGGATGGCCGCCTGTTCGTCGACGCTGGCAGAATAGGTAAACGTGGCTTCGTAACCGGCTGTCAACGCACCGACGTCTTCATTCAGGAGGTGATACTGCTCGGTTCGAGCGTTCTCGAACTGGCTGATCGCCGCGGAATCCATGCCGGATGCAAGCAATGCATCGCGTTCAGTCGTTGTCACGCGATACTGGAATGCCGGGTCATAGACCGCGCCGCTGTCACTCTGGCGGCGGCGCAACTGCCAGTAGAGTTGGTAGCTGGCTTCGCGATTGGCTTCGAATGCGGCCACCGCTTCATCAGCCTTGTCCTGCGACGGTGCGCCGCGCAGGCGCAACTCATCCCACAGCGCGGCCAGTTCCTGTTGGGTACGGGTATCGGTAGTCGCGTAAGGGTTATTGTCGATGACGCTGCCAGCGGTTTCCAGGTAGACATCACCGGACAGTGACTGAACCGCGTTGACCAGCAGATTCCCCGTGAAGTCCGCCGCGTTCGCGTTATCAGCAACATTGGCAATGGTGATGTTGTCGCGCGCGGTGGCGGTCAGTCCGAGCGTCGGCCACAACGCCTGGTTGGCGCTGTAGCCGGTGCGGACGATCACCGGGTCATTGGTGGTGGCGGTGAGTTCACCGATGCCGCCATTGCGCGACAGCAGGTCGACGCGCAGCCCTTGCACCAGCGAATTCGGATCGTCATTCAGCAGCGAGCCATCGGCAGCAACGCTGACCACGTCGGCATTGGCGCCACCGATCAAACCGATCCGCAGGTCACCCAACACTTCGTCGACATACAAGCCGCCCGCGGCCACCGCGGCGTCCAGCCGGCCACCGTCAGCGGTGTTGACCTGCAGTGCCTGGCCGCTGTTGCCGATGCCAAGCGCTGCCTCCAGCGAAGTGTTGTTGCCATTGACGATGGGCAGATCGCCCGCCTGCAGAATCGAACCTGCCGTCGATACCAGCGCGGTATCGCCATTGCGGTTGTTGATCGAACCGCCAACGATGATGTCACCGGCCGAATGGATATCGACCGCACCCTGGTCGAACCCGATGTACTCGATGGCGATCGGATAGTCGGCCTTCACACTGGTGGTCTTGATTTGCTTGGAACTGCTGGTGATGGCGAATTCCTGATAATAGGTCTGCGTCACGCACAGCGACCACCAGTTGCACTCCATCCAGCTCCGGCCCGGCGTCAACACGCTGTTGGCGCCGACGGTTTCCGTGCGCGTGTTGGTGTGGGTGGTTGGCGAGTTGGTCAATACGCCGAGGAATTCGCCACGCGACAACGGATCATTGGTGGTCGAACTGGACAGTCGGTAATCCGCCAGATTGGGAATCGTGCTCAATTGCGCGATACCGAAGAATGACGTGCTCCAGTAGCGATAGAACTGATCGGTACGACTGTCGGCGCCGACGGTCATCGAGTAACGCAGGTTGGTCTGCGGTGAGAAACTGTAACCGGTGCGGGCCGCACCTGGCGCACGCTCGTAGTGCGTGGTGGTCACCACCGGGTTGCCTTGCGCATCCAGACCGGAAATATTGGTGATGTTGATTTCACCATTGACGCCGCGCCCGGTGTCCAGCGTGTTCAACCACAGCGGCATGCTGGTCTGGTTATCCACCTTGACCTGACCGTAACCATCCATGACGCGCAGCCGTCCGGCGCCGGAAGCGGCATTGCCCGGATCGTTGGTGTTGAATATCTGACCGAACAGTTCGATGTAGCCGCCCTGCACCTGCACTCCGGTCAGTTCCAGCCGGTTTTCCCTGGCGTTGAAGCGCACGCCGACATTCACCCACTCGCCTTGTGTATTACCCGACAATCCCGCAGTGGTCGGGCCGACGACGTCATAGAATTCCGCACCGGCCACGGCCTGCTGCGCGGGGCTCTTGGCGTTGTAGTCCTGCACGGCTTGGGCAAACGAGCCACTGCCATTGCCAATCGTGACCGTGGCATTGGCCGGGATCAGCACGCCCCACTCCGGCACACCGCTTTGCACGATGCCATTGATATTGAGGTAACGCGCGGCCAACAACACGCTGCCGTTGGCGACGATGCCACTGCCAGCGGTTTCCGCGGTGTAGGTGATCGTGTCCAGGCCATTGACCTGGGTCATCGACAGCACCGAACCACCGGTGTTGTAGAAGCCGTCGCTGTAGCTCTGAATGAAATCACCGTTGTTCGCCGCCACTTCCACCCGGTTGGCGCGAATCGACGCGTTGCCGGTCAGACGTATCGTGCCGGCTTCGCTGACCACGCGCACAAGACCACGGACGTTGCTGAGCGCGCCATCGACAATGATTTCCGGCGCCAGCGCCGGTACGTCCGCCGGCACCTGGGTCAGCCAGAAGTTATCCAGCGGATTGAAATTGCTCTGCACGATGATCGCCGGTTCGCCGGCGGACTGGCCTTCCGCCGTGGTCAGCGTGAACGCAGCCGCACCTGAGCCATTGATTGCGTTGATGCGGGCGTTATCCTCGACTTCGACGCTGTTGAAATAGATGGCGCCGCCGGCATCAGTCGGAATCTCCAGATCCTGCAGGCGCAAGAAGTACGGGCTGTTGTTGGTGACGCGGATCTCCGCATCGCCCGGTGCATCGAGCTGGCCGTTGCCTTGCAGCCGGTCACCACGGATATAGATGTTGCCGAGCTGCGCGGAGGCCGGGCTGACCGTCAACTCGGTGACCAGCGGACCTGCCGGCACGGCACTGCTGTAAACGTTGTTGCCGATATCTGTATTCAGATCATCGATGAGTAGCGTGAGATCTGCGATGGAGGTCGTCAGGTCGCCGATATCGGTATCGTTCTGTGTGATGTCGGTGTTGTATTGCTGGATCAAGCCATCCGACACCGCCAGGTCCGCCTGCAGATCAGCGAGATCGGTCGCATAGTTCGGATCGTTGCTGTCGAGATTGCCGATATCGGTCTGGATATTGCCGTTGTTGGTCTGTTCCGCCGCCAGGTCAATGTTCAACTGCAGGTTGGCGGCCTCGAGACCGGCTTTGTCGCTCTGCTGGTTCGATCGCGTGGATGTCAGCGCAGTCACCGCATCCTGTGCCGCCTGTAGCGGGCTGACCGTGGCGTTGTTGTAGAAGCCCGGCTCGCCGTAACCCATCTCGTCGAGCTTATGCTCGAGGAAACGCACTTCGGCTTCGTAGGCGGCCACTGCAATACCGGCATCGGAGTTGGTGTCGTCAACCTTGTACTCACGGATCAGTTCGCGCAGATCATTGATCCGCTGCAGGATGTCCTCGACCACGCTGCGCACGGTGATCGCTTCGATATTGATACCGTCGGTGTGCTCGGCCTGGGTGTAGTCCATACCGATGGTCAGCGTCTGCTGGCGGTTGGTGCCCACATGCACCTCGCCGGCGACCGCCACCGTCGAATCCTGCTTGAACGCGGTGGTGCCGGTGCGGGTTTCAAACGAAACCGGATCGCCGCCGAATGCTTCGCTGAACGCGCTGGCAATTTCGGCCGCGACTTCGCGATAGACGTCCTTGCCGACACCGACGCCGACACCTTGTACCGCGCCCTCGCCTGCCGTGAGCTCGACGTTACGCACCGCGGACAGGTCCGCGCCGCTACTGATGGTGACGGTACTCGTGGTATTGGCGATCGCATCGGCCACCGGATTACGCGAGACCGGTATCACCGTATTGTTGTACACGTCGGTGCGGGCATTGAGATGCAGGCTGTCGAGGCTGTTGTCGCTGCCCGACCATGCCGCGACCAGGATGTCGCGCTCGGATTCCAGTTGTGCGCCGGTACCGATAACGACGGCGTTGTCGGTTTCGATGCGCGACACCGTTTCGCCGAACGGCGCGACGCCGACCAGGCCGTACACATCCACGGCCGCCTGGGTACTGATATCGGCGGTGGTGCCCGCTTCGATTTCAATAACACCAAGCGAACGCAGTGTTGCACCATCGCCGATGGAAACTGTGCTGACAGCATCGCCGGCTTCTATCGCCGAGCGTGCACTCGCGGCGGAAACCGCGCCGCCGGAAGTCATGGTGACGCGGTCGGTGGCATCGATGTCGTTCTGCGCACGGAGGTTGAAATTGCCGGGTGCGGCGGCATTGCCGGTCTGGGTCAGCCGCGCATTGTTGCCGACGTCCACCAGCGTAATGGTGGCGAGCGAAGTGACGCTGTCGGCCGCGGGCACGTCCGCCAGGCCACCGGAAATGGAGTAGACGTTCCAACCGGGGTTGAACACGTTCAAGCCCGGAATGATTGCAGGCCCGTGCTTCAGCACGATGTTATCGGCGCCGATGGCAATGTTGTCGGCTTCGATACGACCGTTACTGGCCACAGCGGTAGTCACCGTCGACACCACCTCGTTGGTGACCTGCGCGCCACTGACACCGATGAGCGACGCGTTGCCGTTGATCATCCAGCTATCGAAGTCCGCCGTGTGGCGGGATTCGATGACGGCGGTGGTCACGTCGATCACATGGCTGGCGTCGCCGCTGCCGGTGCTGGCCCAGGTATCGCTGGAATCGCTGGTGGAGGAATACGAGAACGGCGCCGAGACCACGCCGCCCGCGCCGGCAATACCCAGGGCGTAGTTGGTGTCGCTGCTGTTGGCCAGCACCTGCAGTTCATTGCCGGTCACCGTCACGCTATTGCCCAGCATCGCCGTCGTTGTGCCGGATGATCCGGCCAACGTCACGTCCGCGCCCAGCGCAACGTAGCCGGTGGCAACACCGGTACCGGATGCCGCCTGCAAGGAATGGCTGTTGGCATTGACGGTCGTCGTGCCGCTGACGTTCAACGTGCTGTTGTTGCCGACGCTGGCTTGTGTATCACCGGCGGTCTGCGCCTGCGCGAGCGTGGCATTGGCGCCCAGCAGCAAGCCGCCCGCCGCACCCATCGCGCGTGCCAGCGTGGTTGAATCGCCACCGATATTGCGCGTTGCATTGATATCGAGCTGCGCCGCCTGGATGACATTACGCACACCGAGTATTGCTGCCGTATCGACTTCGACACTGGCGGTGGAGATCGACGCGCCCACTGCGCCGGCGCCGACATTGACGCCGAGCGCATCGGTCTGCGCACCGGGTGTGGCGGTCGCGGCAATTTCGGTGGCGCCCTGCGTATGGATACGGGTGTCGGAGCCGGTGAAGGCGCTGACTTCGTTAGTGGCCGTGGCATCGGCCACGGCGCCCGAACCGCTGAGGATACCCGCGGTGCCGGCTACCGCCAGCGCTTGCGCCCGCGAGCCGTCGTCCGCGGCGACGGTCACGGTGTTCACCGTGCTCCCGTTGGCCTGTCCAATCAGCACTGCATCGCCCAGATAGGCGGAAGTCGTACCGGTAAAACCGCTATACGAAACGGACGCGCCAATCGCGAGCGCGCCGGCGCTGGCGCCCAGCGAATACGTACGCGACAGGTGGTGCGTACTGGCGGTCACCGCCAGGTCGATCGCACTGCGGACTTCACTGCCATTGTCGAGGTAACTCTGGACCACGCTGCTGTCGGTCAGCACCGCGACCGCCGCGCTCGCCCCAACGACACCACCGGCGCCCGCGGTTGCGCGGACATTCGAACCATCGGCATCGAGATCGGTCGACGCCGCATGGATGAGCACATTGCCACCGGCGTTAACGATAGTGCCGTCGTTGACGAATGCTTCCACCGTCGAGTTGACCAGGCCGACGCCCACGGCGCCGCCGATTCCGGCGAGGCCGACGCTGGCGCCAACCGCGGTCAGATCGACCTTCACCGTATCTGTGGCGATGACGCTGGCATGGCGGCCGGTATCGATGACACTGCCGGCGCCAACGTAGGCGCGGGTCTTGTCCAGCGAACTGCCGGAGGATTCGTTCAGCTGTCCGCCGACATCCAGCCCGCCCAATTGCTGGCCAAGCTGTGTCCTGGTTGACGCGACATGTTCGGAATCGCCAAGTTGGCCCGACACCTGGTCATCGCGCATGCGGCTGTCCGCGTAATCGGCGACATTGCCGCCGCTGCTCGGATCACGCAGGCTGTCCTGCGACTGCTGGTCAAGACTGGCGCCGACACTTGCCAGCGCGACCGCGCCACTGATGCCCACTGAAATACTGCCGCTGGCGGCCAGCGCCGCGGCCTGGGTGTTCTTGGTCGAGGTGGCGTCGATGAGCAGATCGCGATCCGCTGCGAGTTCGGTATGTTCGCCGAGGAACGCCGCCGTGGTGTTTCTGACGATGCTGATTTCGGCCGTCGCGCCCACTGCCGCGATGCTGCCCTGGGCGGCGGCGCCGCTCTCGCCGTGAATCGTGACGGTGTCATCGGCCAGCACGTTGACGTCCTGCGTCGCGCCGTTCAGGCGCTGGTTGACCGCGGCGTAATCGCCGATATACGCCTGCGTATCCGAAGCGACGACCTTGACCGCCAGCGCACCGGCAATACCGGCCATGCCGGAAACAGCGCCGCTGACCGTGCCGCTGATGAACGCTTCTTCCGATTCCGCCTTTACCGTCAGCGTGCCTGCGGCGTCGATATCAACGCCATCGCCCGCGTTATCCGCGTCTTCGATATACGCCTGCGTGGTATTGGCGATCACACCGACTGCCAGCGCGCCACTGACCGCGGCAGTCGCGCCACCCGCCCCGCTCAAGGTGAAGAAATTCACCGCGGTATTCTGATTGGCGTGCACCAGTAGATCACCGGTGGCCTGGATATCCGCGCCGGCGCCGATCCATGCCCGCGTATCATTGCGCACGACATCCACGCCCAGCGCCGCTCCTACACCGGCAGCGCCCGCGACCGAGAGGTTACCGGTCACGTTATAAAGTTCTTCGGTCGACAGCGCCTGCAGTTCGAGATCATTGGCGTTGATGACCACATCACCGATATGGGCACTGGTCGTTTTGACGACGACGGCCGTACTCAATGCGCCGCTGACCGCTACCGCGCCAGCACCCGAGAAGGTGCCCACGCCCATGACTTCAAAAGTATTGTCCGCAGCGGTCACTCTCACCGAAGGATCCGCGCCGCCCGGCACACTGTTGATCGTGACGCCATCGCCTATGAAAGCTTCGGTTTCGGTCAGGATCAGATCGACATGCGCCGCGCCGGTCACCGCCGCCGCGCCCGCACCGGCAACGCCGATGTCCGCCGAGATCAGTTTCTCATTGCCCATCGCCACCACCGACAGGCCTTTGACGTTGGATTCAACGCTCTTGAAGCCAAGTCCGCCTTGCGCACCGGCGATCGGGTCGTTACCCAGAGCGGGGGCTGCGGGATCGACGGCGCTTTCGCCGCCGCCTTCACCGTTTTCATCACCTTCGGCTTCGATATTCAGCGACAGGCCGCGGTTGATGCTGCCTTCCGCATTGCCATCGCGATCGAGATCGATATCTCCCGCGCCACCGGGCAGATCCGGGATCAAGGACGCCAGCAACGGATCGATGGTGCCATCGAGCACATCGCGGCCCGCGGCATTACCGCGTGCGTTGACGGTGGAGTTTGCGGAAATATAGGCGCGCGTCGCGCTGTACAGACCATTGGCGCTGACGTCACCACCCACGCCCGCGGCACCGGCGCCGTTGCCGATACCGGTCACGCTGATCAGCAAGGTGTCGTCGACAGCTTCCAGGCTGACATTGCCGTCGGAATCCACCATCGCACCGGTCGCCGGCGTGGTGTCGTCCTTCGCCTTGCCGATGAATGCCTCGGTGAAATTGGCGATGACGTTGGCCGCTGCCGCACCACCTACCGCGGCGGCGCCAGCGCCACCGATGCGGGCCGCGGCGCCGATGATGATCTGTTCGGAGTTTGCTTTGACGTTGATGTCGGTGTCGGCGGCGACATCCGCACCGTCGGCGATATATGCCTTGGTACGCTTGGTCAACGTGTTCGCATCCAGGACGCCGCCAACGGCCGCTGCACCCGCACCGCCACCACTGCCCGCCACCGCACCCATACGGCTGTCGCTCTCGGCGGAGACATTCACGGCCTGCGTGGTGCTGGCCGAAGCCCGCTGATTGACGTCGGCGGCGTTGATATGGGCCGCAGTGTCGGAGGAAATGACATTGATCGACAACGCGCCGGAAACTTCCGCTGCGCCGGCACCGGCGCCGGTGATTCCGATATTCGCAACACTGTCGCGCGTGTTCGCACTGACGTTCACGAGATGGTCGGCATCGACCTGCGCACCGTCACCGATGAACGCTTCAGCGGAGTCATGAATCAACACCACGCCGGCCGCACCCATCACACCCGCAGCGCCACCGCCGGCGCCACCACCGGTAGCCAGCAAAGCCAGGGTCGCATCATGCGCAGTGACGTTGATGTCGTGGCCGGCGCGCACATCGGCGCCGTCAGCGATGAACGCCTGCGTATTACGCAACGGTACCGCGGTACTCGACTGCAGGAACGGACCAATGGCCAGCTTGCCAACCAGGTTGTCCAGCGTGTGGGTGACTTCCAGTGCTTCGTCCGTTGTACCGAGCTGATCGCTTACCGGGCTCTTGGTGGTCTGGCCATCGGCGTAATCGATGGTGGCGCCGTCGCCGAGGCCGCTTTTCGCTTCGCCATCCAGCAATGAGCCGACGGAAATGATCGAAACCGCGCCGGCCACGCCTGCGGTACCGCCACCGGCGCCGGCAATGGTCACCGAGTTCACGTACTTGTCAGAAGATGACGAGACCGTGACATCGTTGTCCGCGCTGACGACAGCGCCGGTACCGATGTAACTCGATGTCGTATTGAATGCCGCGGTAACGACTGCTGTGCCGCCCACTCCCGCGGCGCCACCGCCCGCGCCCGCACCGCCGATACCGACAGTGATGACTTTGTCTATCGCTTCAACCGTGACATCATCACCGGCGAAATCCTGGTTCACGCGGGCAAAGTCGCCGATGCTGGCTTCCGTCGTCGAGGCGACGATGTTCAGCCCCACCGAGCCGCCGACCCCTGCAGCACCACCGCCGGCGCCACCGATGACGGCGGAATTTACGTTCTCGATAGAATTGGCGCGGACATTGGTTGCACCGCTGGCGTTGGTGTTGGCGTGGTCACCGATCTGGGCGCGCGTGATGCTGGTGTTGACGCCGACCGCCATGGAAATACCCACACCGGCCTGGCCACCGCCGGCGCCCGCGCCGCTCAATAACCACGAAGTGGCGATGCTGGTCGCTTTCAGATCCAGATCGCCGGCGGTGACATTGACCGTGGCGCCGGCATTATTGGTCGCTGCGTCTTCGATATAGGCTTCGGTGGTATCAGCGACGGCAATCCCCGCGACCGCGCCACCCACACCGACCTGACCACCGCCGGCAAAACCGGCCGTCGTGGTGAAACTGATGACACCGGACGCGGCATCCAAAGAGAAGGCATCACGCGCATTGATCAAGGCGCCTTCGCCGATCCATGCGTGAGTGGTGCGGGCGATGATGTCGAAGCTGCCCGCGGCGCCGACGCCGACCTGGCCGCCACCGGCGCCTGCACCGGCGACATCCAGCAGCAAGGCTTCGTCCACCGCCGCGACGTGCACCTGTTGCTCGGCGCTCGCGCCGGCATTGTTCTGGTTGATCCGTGCAGCGCTGCCGATCCAGGCTTCGGTGTTGGTCGCGATGACGTTGCCGCCAACCGTCGCTGCCACGCCGACCTTGCCACCGCCTGCCCCACCAACCACCGCGCTGATCAGGTTCTCACGGTTATACGCGGTGACGCTAAGGCCCTTCAGCGCCATCTGCGGTCGTGCAAGCAGCGCGCCCGGCGGCGTGTCGCTGTCATCCGGCAGCGGCGAGATGACCGTGTCGCCGCTGTAGACGTTCGCCGCATTGCCATTGCCGCGCGCGCTGACGATCGCGTTGTCTGCAACGTACGCGGAAGTCGTTCCCAGCAAGGTTGCGATACCGAGCGAACCGCCGACGCCGACGTCACCGCCACCTGCGCCGGAACCAGCGACGAGGAAGGCGGTGATATCGTCCTGCGCGTTGATCAACACGTTGCCTTCGGCATCCACCTCCGCGCCTTCGCCGATGTAGGCATCGATATCGTTGCGCACGATGTCCAGCGACACCGCGCCACCGACACCGGCATTGCTGCCGCCGGCGAAGCCCGCAGTGATCCCGACCTCGATGTCACTCGCAATCGCCTCGACCGCCATGTCGTGGGCGTCGATGGTGGTATGCCGGCCATCGTTGGTGTCGTCATCGGCCACGAACGCGCGCACGAGTTTGGCAAACAGGTTGGTGCCCAATGCGGCGCCGACACCGGCTTTGCCGCCGCCTGCGCCAGCGCCGGAGACGCCGACGCCGACCGTATCGTCCTGGGCATGAATCAGCACGAATTGGTTCGCCCCGCTGTAGACCGGATCAGAATTCAACAACACGTTCTGGCCGATGGCACTTTCGGTCAGCGCGAAAATGGAATTGATACCCAACGACCCGGCGACACCGGCCTTGCCGGCACCCGCGCCAGCAACCACGGCATTGACCAGTACTTCGTTGGCGTCGGCGGTCAATCGCGTGGCCGCCATCGCGTCGACCTGGGCGCCATCGCCGATGCGTGCGCCAGTCTCGTTGAACAGCAGGTTGGCGCCGATGGCCGCCCCCACGCCGACTTCCTTGGCCGCGCCGACACCGCCGGCGATCATCACCAGCACGCTGCCGTTGTCAGCATCGAGACTGACGTTGCCGGTTGCCTGCACCAACGCACCGGCGCCGATGTCGGCCTTGACCCGGTTGACCGACAGGTTGATGCCGAGCACACCACCGACCGCCGCGGATTCCTGTGCCGCCGCCGCGCTGACGCCAACATTGGCCACGTCCTGGCTGGCGTTCGCGCTGACGTCCACCCCACTGTTGAGGCCGGTGGCGCGGACCTTCGCCTGGTCTGCGATCGTGGCAAACGTTTCGTCGTAGTTTCCGATCGTAACGAGCGTAAGGCCGACGCCGGCTTTCTTCGCGCCAGCGACGGCACCACCGAAACCTATGGCCTGGGTATCCGCCTGCGCATTGAGCAGCACACCCAGCGACTCTTCGCCGGGCTGGGCAACGCGATTGCCGAAGGTAGTGAGATCAACACTGCCGCCGATTTCAGATTGCGTACGGTTGTGGAACAACTCCACTGCGAAGGAGCCGGCAACGGCGGCCGCGCCCTTGGCCACAGCGCCTGCCACCGCTTCGGCGTAATAGTTGTTGGAACCGAGATAGCTCGCCGGATCCAGCAGTTCGAAATCGAACGCTTCCACCGCCTCGATGTATCCCGTCGGATCCAGTGGATCATTCGGGTTGGTGGTGATGGTGATGAGATCCAGCGGGTTGTTGAAAATGACCTTGTTCTTGGCCGCGTTCAACGACACCGAGTTTGCGAACGCCAGGGTCGCGCCATACGTGCCGTCGATCTGTCGGCCGAGTAGTGCGAGCGTCTGGTTGTTCGACAGCAGCACGGCGAACGATGCGCCGATGCCCGCTTTGGCATTGCCTTGATCGCCGCCCTGCGCCAGCGACCCTGCACGCGCCTGCGCGGTGATCTTGCTGGTGTCCTGCGCATCGATCACGATGTCGCCGACCGGATTGATGGCGCTGCCCAGCGTGACACCTTCGTCGATGGTCGCCCAGGTCTGGTTGTCGTTGGCAACGATTGCCAGTGCACCGGCCACGGCGACATCGCCGCCACCAGCGCCGGAGATCGCTTCGGCTGACATCCTGGTCAGGAATGCGCTGTCGCGGTTCTGGCTCGCCTCCGCGCGCAACTCGATATCACCGGCCTGCGTGATATCGGTACCGGCGCCGATGCTGGCGCGGGTGACGTTACGCGTGCCGGTCAGCGCGATAGCTGCCGCGACACCGACATCATCGGCCACCGCTTCGCCACTGGCGCCGGTGGTGTAATTGGTATCGGTCTTCGCCGTCAGACTGAGGTCGCCCGTCAGCGAGATGGTGCGGTTGGTCGTGATCTGCGCCAGCGCCTGGTTCTGTGCGACACCAACGCCGATGGCCGCAGCCACCGACACTTCCTTGCCCTGCTGCTTGTTGTTACCGGTCTGATCGGTATCGGTGTCCGGCGTCTTTGCCTGCGGCGTGGTGGTATCCGCACCGCTGGCCGCTGTGTTGCGGCTCTTCGCGAAATCGATCTGCTCGGCCTTCTGTTCCTCGACCTTGCTGCCCGGCGCCTCATTTCCTTCCTCCTGCTCGTCCGCGCCCTTGGCGCCGGCAGTGGAGTTGGTCGTGAGTTTCAAGGTCGAGTCGGCGGCAAGCGTCAGGCTGTCCGCGTTGATGTCACGCGCGACTTCCGCGTTGGCCGTATCCAGCGCCAGTGTGGCGCTCAGTGAGGCGCCCACGGCGACATCGCCCTGGGCTTTGCCTTCGGCCTTGGTTTCGGTTTCGTTGCTGTGGGTGACCGTCAGCGACACATCGCCTGTCGCAGTCAGCGCGGTTGCACTGCTACCGATGCGTGCGCGGGTCTGATCGAACGCCAGCGTAACGCCAAGCACGGGCGTCACCGAGACCTTGGCCCCGGCAGCGCCACCCTCGACTTCGGTCGTGGCGGTGTGTTCGCCGGTGGCGCTGAGGCTGACGTCGTTCACGTCGACGACCACCGCCTTATCTTCGACGTCGGCAATCGCGTTATTCACCACGACATTCAGACCAATCGACGCGCCGACCCCGGCCGCCGCACCATCGGCGGAGACATCCGAAGTGGCCTTGACCTCACTGTTGGAGGTATTGGTCGCGGTGAGTTCAAGATCACCGCCTTCGACGTCCACCGATGCGGCGGTACCGTCGTTATCCTTGTCGCCTTCGAGGGTGGCGATCGACTGGTTGACGATGACGTTGACGGCCAGCGATCCGGCCACGCCGACGGTCTGTGCACCTGCGCCGCTGGTGGCTTCTGCGCCGAAATCATTGGCTTGCCCGGCCGGCGTGATCGCATTCAGCGCGATACCTGCCGCGCGCACACTGGCATCGTCGCTGATGATGGCAAGGTTGGTTGATACGCCGACATTCAATGCAACCGCAGCGCCGACGCCGACGCGGGTGCCGCCGCTGTTGCTCTGTGTGCCATCGGCCGTCGCGCTGGCATCGGTGGCCGCGCTGCTCAGCAGGGTGAACTGGCCGCCGCCCACGATATCGACATCTGGAGCAATCGACGCGATGGTGGTGGCGACGCCGACATTGACGCCGACTGCTGCGGCGACGCTGACGCCACCCTCACTGGTCTCGGCCTTGGGATCTTCGCTGGTGCCGTTGTTCAGGCCATCGGCAACACTCTGGTCCGCCGCACTGCCCTTGCGCGTGGCGTCGCTGCGTTGCGCGGTGACCTGCTGATCGACGGTCTTTCCGGGGGTATTGGCGTCGCCTGATGTCGGGTTGTCGTTCTCGTCTGCCTCGGCGCCGCCAGCGACGCTCGCGGTTGCGCTGACGCTGCTGGTCGCTGTCGAATCGGCGGCGACGTCGATGGCGCCGCCCGCGTTGAGATCCCGCGCGATGGTTGCGAGGACCGTGTCGGTGGCGACATTCACCGCCAGCGTCGTGCCCACGGCAACGGTATCGCCACTGGTCGCGCCGGCGGACGTTGTCGTTGTTGATGCGTTGTGGATGGCGTTGGCGGAGAAATCGCCGCCTGCGATCTGCGCTGCGCCGTTCCCTAAGCGTGCGGAGGTGTAGTTGACCGCCACCGTGGCCGCCGCCACTGGCGTGACCGCAATTGTGGCGCCGGCGGCGCCGCCTTCGACTTCCGTCTGCGTGTCGTAGCTGCCTTCGGCCAGCAATGCGATATCGTTGACGGCGTTGACGGTGGCCTTGTCTTCGATCTCTGCCACGGTGCCGTTGACCACCACGTTGGTGGCCACCGTCGCGCCGACACCGAGCGCGCCTGAATCATCTTCACTGGGCGGTGTCACCGCCGCTTTGGAACGCACGACACTCAAGGTGCCGTTGCGCGAATCTATGATGACATCCCCGCCACGCAGGCCGACGATACCGCCACCGCCGTCGTTGTCGCGATCACCTTCGATGCGCGCATTGGTCTGGTTGGCGACGACATTGACCGCCAGCGCGCCGGCAACGCCGACGGTGGCCGAGCCTGCGCCACTGGTGGCGCTGGTATCGAATGCATTGACCGCGTTGATTGGCGCCATCGCGCTCAACGAGAGGCCGCCGATATCCAGGTTGGCGTCATCGCCGATGTAGGCCTGATTGCTGAGCACACCGATGTTGATGGCTACCGCGGCGCCGACGCCACCGCCGGTAGCGGCAGTGCCATCCGCGGTGACCATCGCGCTGTTGACGGCAGTGCTGGAAACCAGCACCGCGCCATCGCTTTGTACCGGTGCGGTCGTCGTAATGCCGGCATGGGTCGCGCTGTTCAGAACGCTGACAGCAACCGCCGCCGCAAAGCCGATGGTGCCATCGGTGGTGCTGGCCTGGTCCTGGTGATTGGCCAGCAACTGTTCAGTGAAGCTGGTGCCCGATTCATCCTCTTCCGCGCCGCCGACAGCAGCGATGGCCGTCGTGTTGAGATCGTTGGAAGTATCGGCGGTCAGCGCGATGGCGCCGGTGTGCAGTACCGTCGCCGTGCCTTCAATCGACGCGTGGGTCTGCGAATCCAGCACCAGTTCCGCCGCCGTACCACCGCTGCCGGAACCATCGCCGGTCACCGCGTTGGCGATGGCTTGCGCAGAGGTCGTATTCAAGGCCGTCAATGCCAGCGTGCCGCCGACATCCACCGTCGTGGTGCCGCCTATGATCGCGTTGGCATGGCTGATAACCGTGTTGCTGGCGACGCCGGCGTCGCCCGGTAACACGCCGGGATCGGGCTCACCTGCCAGGGCATCGGCCGTGACGGTTGAAGTCGCCGTCAGGTTTGCATCGCCGGTAGCCTTCACCTGCGAGGTGCCTGTTACTTTCACGTCCGCGATGGAGGTGACCACCACAGTCGATAACGGTGAGATCTCCGGCGTGACAATGTCGACTTCGGAGGAAGCGGTCAGATTGATGGCCCCGCCAACGGCTTCAATCCGGCTGTTATTGATATTGACCGACGCGTTGTTGATGGCGACCGCCACCGGCAGCAGTGAATGCGATTGGGCCGTCGTGGCGCGCATTTCGATGTCACGGGCCATGACGGTCGCGTTGGTCACGGCGATTGCCGCGGTGCCGCCGTCGGGCTGGTCTGCCAGCAAGCGCACGGTTCCGCCGGTAAAGCCATTATTGGCCTGGCTGTAGAGCGCGGAGTTGTTGTCGACAGTGATACTCGGTGCTTCCAGCACGATGTTGCCGGAATTACCGGTGGAACCCGCCGTCGCGATCGCGCCGCGATTGGCATCGGCCGGCGCCACCTTGCGGGTGGAAATGACCGTGTTGCTGATCGTGATCGAGCTGTCGGCTTGCACGGTGAAATCGGCGCCGTCAGTGAATACGTCGCCGTTGGGCGCGACGCCGTTCAATACAAATGTGTCGGGATCGATCAACACCCGTCCGGCGGTTCCATCACGCGCACCCGCCTTGAACTGACCGCCTGCCAGCGTCACCGTGTCACGTGCGCTGAACTCAATGAAGCCGCCATCGCCGGGGTCGCCGGCACTGGCATCGATGGTCGCGCCTTGCGCCAATGTCGCGGCCTGCTGACCATACACATCCACGGTACCGCCGTCTGAATCGAGGCCACGACCACGAACGGAAACCGTCGCCCCTTCGCCTACTTCCACGCGCTGACCCGCGCGGATCGCCACCGTGCCGCCTGCCACGCCATTGGTGCCTTCGCTGGCGAGCGTGCCGGTCACCACCGCCGCATGGGAAGCGGCAATTTCAATCCGTCCATTGCGCAGCACGGCCCGGCCACCAGCCGTGACACCATCGACATTCACCACGTCAGTGAAATCCGGCTGGTTGCCGACGAAATCCGCGCCGGCGTACACGGCGCCGCCAATGGCAATAGTGCCGGCATGCAGCGAAGCGCCATCGATCGCGTTGACGCGCCCGTCGATGACGACTGCGGCGTCATTATCAAGCGGAGCACTCCCGTCGAGTATCCGCGCGACTGACGCGTCGTCCGGCACACCTGGACTGCTGAACACGCCATCGACGAAGGCCTGCGTCGGCGTCGTCACCGTGAGAGCGCCGACGTTCACGGTGCCGGAAGGACCGACCATCACCCCGTGCGGATTGACAATGTAGACGTTGCCACCAATCGCACCGTGACTGACGGAATTCAGCACGCCATCGATGTCGGTGCGCGAATCACGCACGATATTGATCAGGTTGGTCGAGGTATCAGGCAGGTGCAGGTTGACCGTCTGGCCGACCGGCACATCGAACCTGCTGAAGGAGTTGAACGCATTGGCGCCGCGCTGGGTGGTCGTGGTGACGTTTGCCACCGCGCCGGAGGCTGAGACCGAAGTCGCCGTCTGGCCATCCGGCACTACCTGTGCCATCACATCCTGCGTGAAGCCCGCCTCGCGTACCGCCAGGGCTACCGCGATACAGCGCACCATGGTTTTCAGTTGGACACGCGGAACCTGAAACTGTCGGAGTTGACTGTGCATGACTGACTCAGCCGCGTCGACCACCCGAGTGCGCGGCTGCTCCCCATAATTTGTAGTTATTTCAAACTAGCGTATTGGAGTTGCGGTACATCGTAAATGCTGACGACCCCGCGGCAGCGCAAATATTTACAAAGCGATGCGTCCCGGGCTGACCACCGGCTGAAAAGCCGGGCGGTGAGCCCTTGATTGCACCCTTGTGCTCGTGACTGAGGCTTGACTACAACGAAAAAACTGCCGCGGGTTTCTGACCGGGGGCAGACATGCCCGGAAACGCACTGCAACGCACCGCCACAACTGTCTCAGGTCAGGATTACAAGGGGAGATTGAAATCCGGCCACAGCGCCAGAATGCCCAACACGGCGAATATCGCCGCGGCGATACCATGCACCAGGCGCATCGGTATCCGCCGCGCGAAGGTGTTTCCCAGGTATACGGCCGGAACATCGGCGATCAGCATCCCCAGGGTCGTGCCGGCGACGACGGCGACCGGCAGTTCGAAATGGGCCGCCAGGGCGACAGTGGCGAGCTGGGTCTTGTCGCCCATTTCGGCCAGGAAGAAGGTGATTAATGTCGCACCGAATACACCGAAACGATGGCTGACAGCGGCCTCATCGTCTTCGATCTCGTCGGGAATCAAGGTCCATGCCGCCATTGCCAGGAACGAGGCGCCCAGCACCCAGCGCAACACCGTCGGCGATATGACCGAGGTTATCCAGGCGCCGAGCGCGCCGGCGAGGCCATGACTGAGCAAGGTGGCGACGAGTATGCCGGCGATGATGGGCAACGGCCGCTTGAAACGGGCCGCCAGTATGAATGCCAGCAGTTGGGTCTTGTCGCCGATTTCCGCCAGAGCGACCACTCCGGTGGAGATGAGCAGGGATTCCATAGTTGAACGACACCACCAACACCTTGGCAAGGGCCGGCGATTATAGCGCAGCGTTGCCGCGGCGTAGCTGCGGACGTCAGCCCTGCACCAGCCCGACCACGGAAGCAAATTGCGGCCGCGGCTGGTAGCTGTCGGCCCAGTCGATGAACTGCTCCACCGGCATCGGCCGGGCAAAATAGAAGCCCTGCCCGGCGTCGCATTCCAACGCGCGCAGAAACTCCAGCGTCTGCGCATCCTCGATGCCTTCCGCGACCACTGTCATATCGAAGTTGTGGGCCAGGTCGATGATACTGCGGACGATCTGCGCGTTCTTTTCGATTCGCGTCACGCCCTGGACGAACGATTTGTCGATCTTCAGTTCGCCCACCCGTAGCGCGGCGAGCTGCGACAACGATGAATATCCCGTACCGAAATCGTCAATCGATAACCGGATGCCTTCCGCGTGCAAGGCATCCAGTGTCTGCGCCGCGCGCTCTGGTTCCTTGAACAACGCCGTCTCGGTGATTTCCAACACCAGCTGGGGCTGATCGGAGCACCAGATGCTCGTGGCCTGGGCAACGTGCGCGAAGATGTCGCCGTGGCTGAGCGCGCTAGGCGACAGGTTCACCGCGACGGTGAACGCCGGGAAGCGCGCGGTGAGTTCGTCGGAAGATCTCAATGCGGCGTTCAGTGTCCAGATTGTCAGCGGTACGATGAGGTTGCTGTTTTCCGCCACCGGGATGAAGACGTCGGGGCGGAACTGGCGGCCATCGGGTCTATCCCAGCGCAGCAGTGCTTCCGCGCCGGTCAGGGCACCGGTCCGCAAGTCGATTTTCGGCTGCATATAGAGCCGGAATTCATCGTTGCGCAACGCGTCAGCGATTTCCCGCTCCATCAGATAGCTGCGCGGCAGGTCTGTGCGATCTTCAAGGCTTTCCGAGTAACGCTGGTAGCCATTGACGGTATTGGCGGCGGCGTCACATGCCACCTCCGCACAGCGCAGCAGTGACTCCGGCGCATGACCATCGGCGGGATACATGGCAACGCCCAGATCGAGCTTCAATGTCAGCTTGTCATTACCGATTTCAACCGGCACCTCGACCAGTTCGAGTATGCGGCTTGCCGCCAGCTCGGCCTGTTGACTCCCGGACAGCGCAGGCAGCGTGAGTGCCAGCGTGAAATCGCCAATCCGCTCGATGATGTCCACGTCGCGCAGAACGCCGCCGATGCGCCTGGCGAAACTGGCCAGCGCCTGCTCCGCCTGCTGGTAGCCGTAGTCGACCTGGATTTCATGCAGATGACGAAAGCGGATAACCAGCACGCCAGCCAGTTTGCCGGCCGGCGCGTCTAGCAACGTTCGCGAGAGGCCTAGCAGGAACCGTTGATGCCCGGGAGTTCCGGGAAATTGCCTGTTCACGTCAGCCGCGCGATGTCGTGCAGGAAGTCAGGCGTCACGCGGTCGCGTGCGATGTAGAACTGGTCGGTATCGATACCGAACTGTTCCGCCTCGACACTACGCGCGATCGACACCGGGTTGTCGCCACTGCGCAAATCGTCGTCCATCAGGTCGAGTTCGACGAATTCCGACAACTGCTGCTTGTCCGGCCCGAGGATCAACATCAACCGTGGCCGCAACCGCCGCACGCGATTCTGGTTGACGACGATGCCCACCTCGCCCGTGTTCAACTCCACCAGCGTGCCGGTCGGATAGATGCCGAGACACTGGATGAACTGCTCGACCAGTTCGCGCTGAAACGCCTTGTCCGCAGCGTCGTAGAGCCTGCGCATGGCGTCGTGCGGCGAAACACCAGAGGAGTAGGCCTTGTCGCTGGTGATGGCGTCAAAATAGTCTGCGATAGCTACCATGCGCGCGAAGGGCGGTATCTTGCGCCCGACCAGGCGATTCGGATAACCGCCGCCATCGAATCGTTCATGATGGGCCGCGACGATATCGAGCACCCGTCGCCGCATGTTGGGAACTTCCTTGAGCAACTCAACGCTGTAATCCACGTGCTTCTGTACCAGTTCGCGCTCGGCGTCGGTAAGTGCACCAGTCTTGCCGAGCAGTTCTTCGGGCAGCTTGAGCTTGCCGATGTCGATCAACATCGCACCGAGACCGATATCCGCAATTTCCGGCGCCGAGAATCCCAGATGACGGCCGAACGCGATAGCCAGCGCGCTGGTGTCGATGAGATGGAAATAGGTATAGGTATCGCGCCGCTTGACCAGGCGCAACCACATGCAGGCATCGGGGTTACGCATGATGCTGCCGGACAGCTCACTCACGGCGTCCTGCAGACCATCGATGGCGATCGTGCGCTGACGATTGATGTCGTCGACCAGGTCATCCAAAGCGTCACAGACCTTGCGCCGTGCATTGCCAGCGGCTTCAAACTCATCTTCCAGCAGTGCGGTATCCCGGTAGGCGACCGGGCGGGATGGCATGTAGTCGACGATGCCGATCTCACGATCGTTGCGTGCCGTGCGATCCTGCCAGTTGATCTCCTCGTCTTCGGCCACATCCGTCGGCCTGCCCTGCATGTCCGTGCGCACCCAGACGTGCTGGCAGAACTTGTTGAGATTATCTATCTGGTCGAGATTGCGTACCCAGAAGCCCTGGAAAGCCATCGGCGTGCCCAGCCATGGACGATCCAATTTGGCTACAAACATGCCGAATTTGACGTTTCTGACCTCGATCTTTATATCCATCGCGACCCGAATGATGCTGCTGCGCTGTGCTGTGACTGAATTTCCGACAGCCAGCGGCGGATTGGTGAAACCTGGAAACGGGGAACACACTGCAGCCATTGATATTGGCAGCGGGCACCGGAACCCCTACTCCGTTTTCCGTGGTTTGCATTTGAATGAATGACGTGGCGCTTTGAAGCAGCGGCGCTGGCGATGCAATGCATTTTTACTTGCCGCTGACGCTGAAAACGGGTATGCGCGCCCGGAACTTCGGGCTTGAACGGAAGGTGATCGCGGAATGAGGAACAGTGGATTTGCAGCGGGAAATAAAAAACGGGCCGTTACCCGCTAAAGGTAACGGCCCGCTGCGCACTCCCCCCCAGGCGTGGCGTTCGGCAGCGGCGGACCTGGCCCGCGGCGCTGGTTTGGCGTGTCTGCCTGGCTGCAGTCGTGCCGGCCGGCGACTTGAATTCCACCTCGCTACTTAAGTCAGGGCTTACCGCTTCCCCCACCCCGACCGCGAAATATGACGATTTGGTGAAACTGCAAACGTTGGTGAAGCTACGCTAACCGCAGTGCGACAAGCAAGCATTTTTATTCATATTGCCGATCAGCGATGACATGTTAGTTGCATAAATACAACGTTCGATGCCGTCGGCATTACGTCGCCTAAAGTGCTGTCCTGGCAATCGGATCAGTAGTCCGCAACCGGGATCATCACCGCGACATGATCGGATTTGCCGATGGATCGCGTGATATGGCCTTTGCCGGTGGTGTCGTCCATCAACATGATCTGGCCTGGCACGAACACCCGGCGACTGCCGTCACTGGCTTCAACCTCCACCAGGCCTTCAATCGCAATCACGAATTGACGCTGCGGCGCGGTATGCCAATCCTCCTCGGCGCCCGCGCGAAGACGCAACAGTGTCACACCACTGGCGCCGCGCACCGGATGCAGGCTGAGCGCTTCCCGCCCCGCGCCGGCCACCGGATTGAAGGGAATGGTCTCTTCGCGGAAGTGAGTGACGCCTTGCGCATCCGTATACAGCCGGGTCACCGAACTCTCGGCCGCGGCAGCTGTGGTCATCTGCAGACATAGCGCCGCCGCTGGCAGGCAGCCGCCGATGATGCTGGATGATTTCATCGTGATTTCTCCCCTGATGATGAATCGATGGTTGATATCGTGGCGGAATCGTTGGCGTCGACAGCATAGCTTGCGCAGTTCATTGACGATATGCCGGTCGCATCTGGCACGCCACATCGCGGTAGAATGCGCCGATGAGCGCACCAGAATCCATGACGGATCAGCAATATCAGGATTTCATCCTGCAAGGTGTATCGCGCACATTCGCGTTGACCATTCCACAACTGCCGCCGCCGCTGGATCGCGTGGTCGGCAACGCCTACCTGCTCTGCCGCATCGCCGATACCATCGAGGATGATCCCGATCTCGCGTTCGAGCACAAAAAAGCGTTTTCGCTGCGATTTGTCGCTTTGGTTCGCGAAGGTGGCGACAGTGGGACGTTCGCCAGTGAACTGGGCGCGGCATTGTCGCCACGCGCCACCCCGGCGGAGCATGATCTGATACGCAACACCCCGCGCGTCCTGCGCATCACCCACGCCTGCAATGCCAACCAGCGCCACGCGATGGCGCGATGCGTTGAGATCATGGCGGACGGCATGGTGCGCTACCAGGGTACCGAAACCCTGGCCGGCCTGACCAACCAGCGTGCGATGGACCATTACTGCTACTACGTCGCCGGCGTGGTCGGCGAAATGCTCACCGACCTGTTCTGCGACTTCGCACCCGACATTGCCGCCAATAAAACGGCGCTCGATCGTCTGGCCATTTCATTCGGCCAGGGCTTGCAGATGACCAACATTCTGAAGGACATCTGGGAAGATCGCTCGCGTGGGGCGTGCTGGTTGCCGCGGGACCGGTTTGCCGCCCATGGTGTCAACCTGTTGAGCCTCGATCCTTCCGCGTCGCAACCGCAGTTCGAAGCGGCACTGGGTGAGTTGATCGGTATCGCCCACGGTCATCTGCAGAATGCTTTGCACTACACGTTGCTGATTCCTGCCCGGCACAGGGGCATACGTCGCTTCTGTCTGTGGGCGTTGGGCATGGCGGTGCTGACGCTGCGCAAACTCAATCAGCACCGTGATTTCCGCCACGGCAGCGAAGTCAAAATCTCGCGCCGCGCGGTCAAGACCACCATCGTGCTGTGTAATGCCGGCGCAGGATCGGCGGTTGCGCTGAAAACCCTGTTCAGCGTGGCCTCCATCGGTGTTCCGCACAGCGATATCGAACCGCCTGCGGCGCCGCGCGCGGATTGAGCATCGCCATGTCAGCCCTGCCATCTCTGCTGACAGCGCTGCAGCAGGAGGCTGCCACATTGCGCCACTGGCAGCGCACGCATCCGCTTTCTGTACAGGTCACCGGCCCGGGACCCGTTGCTGCCGAATCTCACGCCACGCGGATAATCGCCGCCGGCCACGCCCCGCTGTTGGTCTGGGGCGTGGCGGGTTCATTGCATGATGAATTCGCAGCCGGCACCTTGGTCATCGCCGATGAGGTCATCTATCAGGGCCGGAAATATCGCCCGGATCCCGACTTGAACACACAGCTACACCGCGGGCTCGCGGCTGCGATGCCCAGGCGCGCGGCACTGCTTTGCATGGACCAGCCGTTGTGGACGGAAGACGAGAAGCGCCAGCACGCCGCAGCCACCGACACCGCGCTGGTCGATACCGAAAGTGGCGCGGTAGCGGCAGCCGCAGCCCGTCACCAGGTACCATTCGCGGTGATTCGCGTGGTGGTGGACAACGTCACGGCGACCCTGCCTGCGTGCACCCGCGATGCCCTACAGGAAGACGGCAGCATTGCCGTCGGCCGTGTGATCGCAGGGCTGGCGCGGGCCCCATCTGAACTCGGTGCGTTACTTGCGCTGGCTCGTGCGCAACGCATGGCGCTCAATCGATTGCACAGCGCCGCACGGATGCTTGCTCAACTGCACTGGACGCCGCCCGGCCCCGCTCGCTAACATTTCGCCTGCATATCACTACCCTGCCCGTGTTGCTCATCAGCTACCCATGACATCATCGAAAAACACTCCCGAATTGTTGTTGGAGCGCATCATCGCGGCGACGCTGTCGATGGCGCTGCGCTTCAATTACCTGGTCCTGCTGGCCGCGGTACTACTGACCGGTTTCAGCGTGCATTACATTGTCGGGCATCTCGGCATCAATACCGATTTCGAAGACATGTTGTCGGAGCAACTGCCATGGCGGCAGACGCAGGAGGAGTTGCGCCGGGCGTTTCCGATGAACACCAATACCATCGCCATCGTCGTTGACGGCCAAACGCCGGACCAGGCCCAGGATGTCGCCGCCGAACTCGCGGCGCTGCTGCGACCTCGCGAAGATCTGTTCGACGATGTCTTTCACCTGCTGGAAGACCCGCATTTCCGCCACAACCAGTTGCTGTACCTCTCCAGTGCCGAACTGGAAACACTGGCCGACCAGCTCGCAACTGCCCAGCCGTTTCTCGCGAGACTCAATGCCGACCCCAGCCTGCGCGGTCTGTTCGGGCTGATCGGAGAAGCGGCCACCACACCCGGTGTTGATGCGACACCGCTTACCGACACACTGACGCGGATTTCCGACACCCTTGATTCGGTATTGAGCGGGGAGCCACGGGCACTGTCCTGGCAGGCGTTGATGAGTGACCGCCCGATCACCGCGGAGGATCGCCGGCAGATCATTGTGGTCAATCCGCGTCTGGATTACAGCGAATTGCTGCCGGGCAAGGTGGCCGTCGAAGCCATCCGCCAGATCATCGACGAACACGGTTTCGACGCCCGCCGCGGCGTCAACATCCGGCTGACCGGTAGCGCCGCCATGGGCTACGAGGAATTGGTAGTGGTCAGCGCGGGGTCGGAACGGGCCGCCATTCTCTCGTTGGTCATGGTCGCGGCGTGCCTTGTATTCGGACTTCGGTCGGGGTCAGCGATATTCGCCACGCTCACGGTATTGATCATGGGGCTTGTGCTGTCGGCCGGGTTCGCCGCCTTTGCGGTCGGGAATCTGAACATGATCTCGCTTGCATTCGCGGTGCTGTATGTCGGCCTCGCCGTCGCCTTCGCCATTCACTACGTGCTGCGCGTCCGTGACCTGCTGGTTGACCATGAAAAGCGCGTTGCGTTGATCAATGCCGCCAAGCACGTCGGCGGCTCCATCACCTTGTGCGCGGTGACCACTGCGCTTGGCTTCTACTCCTTCCTGCCCACAGCGTACGACGGCGTCGCCGAGCTCGGCCTGATTGCCGGCACGTCGATGCTGATCGGCCTGGTGCTGAGTCTTGTGGTACTGCCGGCGCTGCTCAGCCTGCTGCCCTTGGCGCCGGCAGCCCCCGGTCGCCGTCATCCGTGGATCGAAGCGATGGCTGCGTTTCCCCAGCACCATGCGCGGGCGATCACCATGGGCGCGCTGGTGCTTGCGGTCATCAGCCTTTTGCTGCTGCCTGAAACGGATTTCGACGACAACCCGTTACACCTGCAGGACCCGACCATGGAGTCGGTGATCACCTTCCGTGACCTGCTCGAGCAGTCGTCACGTTCTCCGTACACGATTTCACTGCTGACCGAGGATGCCGGTCAGGCGGCCGCATTCAAGCAGGCGCTCGCCGCAAAGCCGACGGTCGACGGCGCCATGAGCATCGATGATTTCGTGCCGGCTGATCAGCCGGACAAGATTGCCATCATTGATGATCTCGCCTTCACGCTGGGACCGGATCTTGAAGCCGGCACGACTGCTGAACAGGCTGATGCCGATGCCGAACTTGCAGCGACCGGGGAGCTGGCCGCTGCACTGGAGAGCGCCAACGTCAGCGATCCGGCGCTGAGCGCGGCGATGGCGCGATTGTCGGTCCAGTTGCGACAGGTACTCGAGCAGTCGAATAACAGTGATCGCGCCACGCTGATGACATCATTGCACGACGCCGTCCTCGTCAATCTGCCCGGCCGCCTGGAACGCTTGCGCGATTCGCTGGCGCCAAGCGAGTTCGGTATTAATGATCTGCCCGATTCGCTGGTCAGACGCTGGGTGGCGCCGGACGGTCGGCCACGCGTGGAAGTGTTGCCACGTGAAGATCTGGATGACAACAGCGCGCTGGCGCGATTTGTCAGCGATGTTCGTGATGTCACCGGCCCGGCTGCCACTGACACCCCGGTGGTGATCCTCGAAGCCGGGCATGCCGTGGTCACTGCGTTCCAGCAGGCAATACTCACAGCCACGCTCGCCATCGCCCTCGTGCTGTGGCTGGTCTTGCGCAGCGTACGTGAAGTTGCGCTGGCGCTGGCGCCGCTACTGATTGCCGGACTGCTGACGGCCACCGCCACGATCGTGTTGAACATGCCGTTCAATTTCGCCAACGTCATCGCATTGCCGCTTCTGCTTGGCATCGGCGTCGACAACGGCTTGCACATACTGCATCGCTACCGCACGGATCTTGTCCATAGCAGTGAGCTGCTGACCACCAGTACCGGACGTGGCGTCTTGCTGGGTTCGCTTACCACCGCCTGCGGCTTCGGCAATCTGGCGACCTCGCCACACCTTGGCATTGCCAGTCTCGGCATGATGCTGACCGTCGGACTGGCAATCGCCGTAGCCTGCTCTCTTATCATCCTGCCTGCGTTACTGACCTTGTTCCCCATCCGCGCAGAACGGCTTGAGGACTGAGCCGCGGATGGCAGCCAACGTTGCACCCGCCAAACCCTGGGACGCCCGCCTGGCGGCGCGCCTGGTGGCCGCATTCGCCGATACCTCGTTACAGCCCAATCATTTGACTGCGGTCAGGTTGCTGGTCGGAGTGGCCGCCGTGCTGCTGTTCGCGCTTGGCACTCATCCCCTGGCGGCAAGCTGGGTACTGGTGTTGTCGAATTTTCTCGATCATACCGATGGTGAATTCGCCCGCATGACGGGTCGCTTCAGCCGTTTTGGACACGAGTTCGATTTGTTCGCCGACCGCGTGGTCACTGTGGGTCTGTTCGTCGGCATCGGCATCGGCTTGCGCCAGTCGAACCTGGGATGGCCGGCGATAATGATGGGCTTGTTTGCCGGTGGCGCAGTGATGTGTATCTTCAGGCTGCGGGAACACATGGAGCGGCTGGGTGGCAAATCGGCTACGCGGCAACCGCAGTTCGCCGGCTTTGAGCTGGAAGACATTCTCTACCTCTGCCCGCTGGTGGTGCTCGCAGGTTGGCTGCCGGTGTTCCTGGTCGCCGCCACACTTGGCGCTCCCCTGGCCTGCCTGCTGTTTTACATTCAGTACCGTCGGCATTCCGGCGCGGGGGGTGGCCTGTGACTGTGCTGGTCACCGGCGCCAGCGGCTTTGTCGGCGGCCGTCTGGCCCGCCTGCTGGTTGAGCGCGGCGAACGGGTGAAGGTGCTGCTGCGCCCGAATGCCGACCGCAGCAACGTCAAACCACTCGACGTCGAAATCGTCACTGGAGATTTGCGCGACGAAGCATCGCTGGAACGTGCACTGAAGGGCTGCGAGGGTTTGTACCACGTCGCCGCCGACTATCGGCTGTGGGCACGACGCATCCAGGATTTGTACGACAGCAATGTCACCGGCACCCGTAATATTCTGCAAGCCGCGTTGGCCCAGGACGTCTCGCGCATCGTTTACTGCAGCTCCGTGGCGACACTGGGCAATCCTGGCGACGGCACGCCGGCCAATGAGGACACTCCCGTGTCGCTGACCGACATGATCGGCCACTACAAGCGATCAAAGTATCTTGCCGAGCAGGCGGTCAGCGAGATGATTGAACGTGAAGGCCTGCCCGTGGTCATCGTCAACCCTTCCACGCCGATCGGGCCGGGTGACATCAAGCCCACCCCAACAGGCCGCGTGATCCGTGACGCCGCCATGGGCGCAATGCCGGCCTATGTCGATACCGGCCTCAATGTCGTACACGTGGATGATGTCGCCCAGGCCCACATACTTGCCTACGAGAAAGGTGAAATCGGCCGTCGCTACGTTGTGGGTGGTGAGGACATGAGTCTGCAGGAGATTCTCGCCGAGGTCAGTCGCGTCGCCGGACGCAGACCGCCGACCGTCCGCATCCCGCGCGGCATCGTCTATCCCATTGCGTACATTGCACAGGGATGGGCCTGGCTGACCCA
>JACKNH010000014.1 GCA_024234975.1 Gammaproteobacteria bacterium | reverse complement strand
GAGGGATTGCCCTCCCGCTGCAACACGGCCACGTAAGTCAACGCGATGTCACCGTCCAGATCCGCGCCGAGCAGCAACGCATCGAGGATGGTTCTCGCCAGGGTGACGTTATCCGCACGCAAAGCCAGGTTGGCGTACGCCAACTGCGCCGCCACGTCGTCCGGCCGGTCGTCCACCAACCGCCGCATCAGCTCCAGTGCATTTGCGCGATTGCGTTCACGGCCGAGAACGCCGGTGATCTGGCGCAGATTGTTCTGCCTGGTGCCAGACGGATCATTCAGCAGGTAGGTCAGTTCGCCGTGCGCATTGTCGATATCGCCCAGGGCCAGGTACATCGTTCCCAGCACCTGATGTGCGTCGTTGTCGGCGGGCGCGACTTCCGTCCAGAGTTTAGCCGCATCGAGGGCGCCGGTTTCATTGCCGGCGACAATCGCCAGGGTCGTTGCGCGGCGGGCCAGCGCCGGCTCCGCGGTCTGGCGCGCGGCGTCCAGCATATTGGTCGCAGCCAGCTGCGGTTGATTCCGACGGCTGGCAAACTCAGCCACCAGCAGCTGGTACCAGAGCTCCGGATCGATATCCTCGCTGATCGCGGACGGACTGGCCGGCTCTGCCTGGACTGCCGCGGGTGGTGCGACTGGCGCCGGCAACGCCACCGGCGATTCCGTTGCCGGGAGCGAAGATTCAGATGGTACGGAAGTGGTCGCGCAACCGGTTACCGCCAGCGTCAACGCCAACATCGGCAGCCATGCTGCCGTGTGTCTGGTGTAACGGGGATCGGGATTTACGCGGAAGGTATGTGGCATCGCTTGTGACCGCCTGCAGTGCTGTAAACTATATCGCAATTTCATCGCATCTTATGCCAACCACCGTCGCGTCATGTCCCTGCTCGTTTACGGAGTCAGCCATAAAACCACGCCCGTGGAGATCCGCGAACGACTGGCGATCGCCCCCGAACATTTATCGGCGGCCTTGACCGACCTCAACAGTTCCAGTGGCGTACAGGAAGCGCTGATTCTATCTACCTGTAATCGCACGGAAATCTATTGCGATATCGATCCTGCTGCTGACCGCAAACCACTGGAGTGGCTGCTCCGACAGGGCAACATGCCGGCAGCTACACTGGCGCCACATATCTACAGCCATACCGAAGAGTTTGCGATCAAGCATTTGTTCCGCGTTGCTGGTGGCCTGGACTCGATGGTGATTGGCGAACCGCAGATTCTGGGTCAGCTCAAGGACGCCTACCAGGCCGCGCGCCAGGCCGGCACGCTGGGAAAAGGTCTGGACAAGCTGCTGCAGTTCTCGTTCCGGGTCGCCAAAGCGATTCGTACCGATACCAATGTCGGCGTCGCGCCGGTATCGGTGGCACATCTGGCTGTCACGCTCGCCGTGCAGTTGCACGCCTCGCTCGCGGACAAGACCGCGCTGTTGATCGGCGCGGGTGACACCATTGCACTGGCCGCGGCGCATCTGGGCGAACGCGATGTCGGCGCAATGATCATCGCCAACCGTTCATTGGAAAACGCGCAGGCGCTCGCCGAACGGCACAATGCCGAAGCGATTGCGCTCACGGAGCTGCCCGCTGCGCTCGCAAGGGCGGACATTGTCATCAGTTCGACCGGCAGCCGCCTGCCAATCATTACCGCGTCCGGCATGGAATACGCGATGAAACAGCGGCGACACCGGCCGGTGTTCATGGTCGATCTCGCCGTACCACGGGATATCGAACCCCAGGTCGGCGCGATGGAAGATGTGTATCTCTACGACATCGACAACCTGCAGTCCGTGGTGGATGCCAACCTGGCTGCAAGGGTAGATGCCGCCAACCAGGCCGACGAGCTGGTCAGTATCTATGCCCAGGAATATCTCAATCATCTGCAATCGCTCGACGGCGTTGATACTGTCAGGGCATTGCGCGAACGGGCGGCCGGGCAGCGGGAACAGCTTCTGCAGAAGGCGTTGCGACGGCTGGAAAACGGCGATGACCCGCGCGCGGTTGTCGACCAGGTGACACGTACGTTGATGAACCAGATGCTGCACGCGCCGACCACGATGTTGCGCGATCCTGAATTCCTCGCCGACCCTGCGCTTGTCGACGCGGCGCGCAAGTTGTTTGACCTTGACCGCCAACACGGCGGCGAAGTCGAGGACGATTCGCAGTGCTGAAACCGTCACTGTTGCGCAAGCTGGAGACGCTGGCCGACCGGCGGCTGGAACTCGACGCATTGTTGTCCGACGCGGATACCATCTCCAACCAGACCCGGTTCCGGGCACTGTCGCAGGAGTACGCCGAAATCAGTCCGGTGGCGGAAGGATTTGGCCAATACCAGAAAGCCTGCAATGACCTGCAATCCATGCAGGAAATGGCGAGTGGAGATGATGCGGAACTGCGCGCACTCGCCGACGAGGAATTGCCCTCGGCGCGTGAGCAATGCCGTCGGCTTGAGGACGAACTGCAGTTATTGTTGTTGCCAAAGGATCCGGATGACGACGCCAACGTGTTCCTGGAAATCCGCGCCGGCACCGGTGGCGATGAAGCCAGCCTGTTTGCCGGCGACCTGCTGCGGATGTACCTGAAGTACGCCGAGCGCCTGGGATGGCAGACCGAGATCATCAGCGCCGCCGAAAGCGAAGTGGGTGGTTACAAGGAAGTCATCATCAAGGTCTCCGGTCGCAGCGTCTATTCAAAACTGAAATTCGAGTCCGGCGCCCATCGTGTGCAGCGGGTACCGGAAACGGAAGCCCAGGGACGCATCCATACCTCCGCCTGTACCGTCGCGGTGCTGCCGGAAGTGGCGGAAGTGGAGGCAGTGGCGATCAATCCGGCGGACCTGAAGATCGATACCTACCGGGCGTCCGGCGCCGGTGGCCAGCACGTCAACAAGACCGATTCAGCAATCCGCATCACGCACCTGCCTACCGGCATCGTGGTTGAGTGTCAGGACGAACGTTCGCAACACAAGAATCGCGCGCGGGCCATGAGCCTGCTGGGGTCTCGGCTACTGGCCGCGGAACGCGAGAAGCAGCGGGCGCAGGAAGCACAGACGCGAAAATCACTTGTCGGCAGCGGCGACAGGTCGGAACGGATTCGCACTTACAATTTCCCGCAGCGACGGGTGACGGACCACCGGATCAATCTGACCTTGTACGAGTTGGAAGATGTCATGGAAGGCGGGCTGGAAAAGGTCATCGGGCCCCTGGTGCGCGAATACCAGGCGGAACTGATTGGGCAACTGGAACAGGCATGATGTCCGCTGTTACCGTCGCTGAGCTGCTGCGGGAAGGGCGTCGCGCGCTGGCAGGCGGCGATGCGCCGGTGTTCGAGACAGAGTTGTTCCTCGCCGCGGCAATTGAAGGATCACGCGCGGATCTGTTTCGCGCACCGGAGCACGTTCCGGCTGCGTCACAGATCGAGAGGTTCCGCGACTTCATTGCCCGGCGAAGCACTGGGCTGCCCGCTGCATACATTCTTCGTCATCGCGAATTCCGGGATCTCGATCTGATCGTGACGCCCGACGTACTGGTACCGCGCCCGGAGACAGAATTGCTGGTCGAACAGACGCTGGCATTGGCGGACGCTGCCGATGCGCCGTTGACCATCGCCGATCTGGGAACGGGTACGGGCGCCGTTGCGCTGACAATTGCGCACAGTCGGCCGCTTTGGACGGTCTATGCAGTCGACATCTCTACTGCGGCTTTGGACGTTGCGCGCGCGAACGCGCTCCGCCATCGATGCACCAACGTCGCTTTCTCACAGGGGAACTGGCTGGACGCTTTCAATGGCCCGCCGCTGGATATGATCGTTTCCAATCCCCCCTATGTCACAACGGATGACCCTGCGTTTTCCACCGGCGAGACGCGGCATGAACCGAGACTTGCACTGGATGGAGGACCCGATGGACTGGACGCCTACCGCGCCATCCTGACGCAAGCGGAAAACCACCTTAAACCAGGTGGCCGGATTTTGTTCGAGCACGGTGCGCTGCAGGGGGAGGCGGTCCGCCGCATATTGGCGGACCACGGCTTCATCGAACCGGCAACAGTCAAGGATCTTGCAGCACTTGACCGTGTCACCCATGCCCTCCGGCCAGCCTGATGTCCCACCCCGCTGACCAACACCCAAGTCCGGAGATGTCGCCGGCACCAACTCCCGGTTCGGCTCGCCCGCTGACCTGGTTGGGCAATTATTGGCGCAATCTCCAGCGTTCCATCGGCGAGGAGAATGCGCTGGGAGAGAGTCCGACCTGGGATGCCTGTGTCGAGGCGGTATACCTGCAGCAATACCGCGCCGCGCGCCACGACTGGGACGACGATCGTCCCCAGCATTGGCGGCAATACCAGCGGCGTGAGCTCTGATTGCCCGATGGACAACGACGAACTCCGCCGTTACTCCAGGCATATCCTGTTACCGGATATCGGCACCGACGGACAGCAGCGGCTGCTGGACAGTACTGTTCTCATCATCGGCGTGGGTGGCCTGGGCTCGCCGGTTGCCATGTATCTCGCCGCTGCTGGCGTGGGTCGTCTGGTGCTGGTGGATCCGGATGTGGTCGAGCTGTCGAATCTCCAGCGCCAGATTATTCATGGAACCCCCGACCTTGAGCGTCCCAAGGTGCTTTCGGCCCGCGACCGCCTGGCGCTCCTGAACCCGGGCGTAAGAGTGGAAACCCACAGCCGCCGTTTCTATACCGAGTCGGGGGCGCAGCTGGTGGCGGACTGCGATGTGGTCGTTGACGCCTGTGACAATTTCACCACCCGCTTCGTTGCCAACGCCGAGTGTTTCTCGCAACGCAAACCTCTGGTCAGCGCAGCTGCCAGCCGCTTTGAAGCGCAGATAAGCGTCTTCCGTCCGGGCGTGGACGATTCACCGTGCTACCGCTGCCTGTATGACGATACCGGCGCCGAAGGCCAATCATGCGATGCCGTGGGTGTTGCCGCGCCCTTGCTGGGCATCGCCGGTAGCATCCAGGCCCTGGAGGTCTTGAAGTTGCTGGTCGGAATCGGTGAACCGCTGTCTGGTCGGTTGCTGTTCATCGATGGTCTGGCTATGGAACTGCGGACCCTGCGGGTCCGGCGGAATCCGGGTTGCCCTGTCTGCGCTGTATCCGCTTGATGCCGCCCCGCTGGCGGCCGGCCATTAAATTTTTAAAATCAGGCGTTTACAGCGTGTGCCACAGCGGCAGGTGAGGCCGGGTGGCCGCGATGCGCGCGTGGGGCGGTGTGTTGCTCGAGGATGACCTCGGTGATTTCGCGGCAGGAGCCGCAGCAGGTGGAGATGTTCAGACGGGCTTGCAGGCATTCCAGCGTGGTCGCGCCTGCGGCTATTTCCCGCTCGATATCGGACTCGGTTACCGCATTGCAGATGCAAACGTACATTCGGGCACTCGCTCTACGTCGGTTCACTGACCGGCTTATACTCGCGAATACTAGTACAAATGAGAACCATTCGCAACACTAGTCGTTATTCGCTTCCCAGTTGCCAGTCAGCCTAGCGGCACCCGGGCCGCCAGACCTTAACGTGGGTCACATTTTTGACTGTTGGTAATTTTCGATACCGATTTTATCGATCAGCCCGATTTGCGTTTCGAGCCAGTCAATATGCTCTTCCTCGCTCTCGAGGATGTCCTCAAACAATTCCCGCGAGACATAGTCACCGACTGACTCGCAATAGGCGATGGCTTCGCGCAGATCGGGGACCGCAGCCAGTTCCAGTTGCAGGTCACAGGCGAGTATTTCCTGGGTGGTCTCACCGATACGCAGGTGCCCGAGTTCCTGCAGATTCGGCAGGCCGTCCAGAAACAGGATGCGCTCAATCAACGCATCGGCGTGCTTCATTTCGTCGATCGATTCCTTGTACTCGTGTTCATCCAGCTGCGACAGGCCCCAGTTCTTGTACATGCGGGCATGCAGGAAGTACTGATTGATGGCCGTCAACTCGTTCTTGAGCGCACGGTTCAGGAATTCAATGACTTTCTTATCGCCTTGCATGGTTGACCCCGATCGAATGTCGAAATTGCAGATGGGGCAATTCTAACGGGAACACCGGCTGACACCAATTGTTCTGCCGGGTCATTGCGCTGGTCGCCACGGGTGAATGTGGGGCATTCTTGCGGGGCGCCCCTCAATCAACGCGGCAATGCTGCCGAAAAGCTGAGCTGGAAACGTGCGCCACGGGTACAAGGAGGACATCTATGGAGTTCAGTTCGATCCTGGGAATGCTGCTGGCGGCCGCCGTGCTGGTCTATGCCATTGTGTTGTACAACAACCTCGTCATGCTCAAGCACAGCGTCTCCAAGGCGTTCTCCAACATCGACGTTTTGCTGAAGCAACGACACGACGAGTTACCCAAACTGGTTGAAGTGTGCCGCCAGTACATGCGCCACGAACAGGAAACGCTGGAAAAAGTCGTCCGCGCCAGGTCGGCCGTCTTCGCCGCACGCGAGAATGGCAATATCCCGCAGCTGGGCGCCGCCGAGACAATGCTGCGCCAGGGGTTGGGCAATCTGTTCGCCCTTGCGGAAAGCTACCCGGATCTCAAGGCTGACCAGAATTTCCGCCACCTGCAGGATCGGATCACGGCATTGGAAAACGCCATCGCCGACCGGCGGGAGTTCTACAACGACACGGTCAACGCCAACAACACCCGCATCGAGCAGTTTCCCGATCTGGTCATTGCCCGCACGTTGAACTTCCGCCACCGTGACCTGCTTGAGTTCGCCGACGACGAGAAGCGCGACGTCGATATGAAGTCGCTGTTCAGCTGACGCCATCGCCGCATCAAGGCCCGTCTGCCCGACATGGCATCGCTCACCGACCTCGCAAACGCGCAGAACCCGGGCATGTTCTGGTTTCTGATCACGGTCGCTACGATTGCAGCCTGCGTCATGCTGTGGATGAGCGTGCGCCTGTTTCACCGCCTGCGCGTCATCGAAGATACGCCGACCTCGCGCCTGCGCTCAGCCGCACAGGGCTATGTGGAACTGGAAGGTCACGCCGACTGGCTGGATGGCGGAAAGATCCATGCGCCGCTGAGCGGGCGGCCGGCCGTCTGGTATTCCTTTCGGGTGGAATGCCGCAGCGGTAACGACTACAACCGGCGATCACGCAGCTGGCGCGTGGTTGAACGGGAAACCAGTAACGAATTCTTTGTGTTGGACGACGATACCGGTTATTGCATCGTGGATCCGGAAGGTGCCAGTGTCGTCGCCGCGGAGCGCTTTGTCTGGTACGGCGATACGCCGCGACCGCAAGTCGGGCCCCGAACCCGGAATTGGGGAATTGGCCGTCGATATCGGTACATCGAAGAGGTCCTGCCGCACGGGTGTCAGCTGTATGCACTCGGCCAGTACACCACCGCGGGCGGCGCCGGCAGTGCCCTGCCGTCGTCGCAGGAACTGGCGGACGTACTACGCGAGTGGAAGCGCGACTACCCCGCATTGCTACAACGCTTTGATGCCGACAAAAACGGCACCATCGATCCCGGCGAATGGCGGCAGGCGCGCGAAGCCGCCTGGCAGGAAATATTGCAACGGAGATCCGATGTCGGGCCGCCGCCTGCAGTTGATCTGATGACGCGAACCGATGATGCACGGCGGCCATTTCTGCTTTCAGCCATGAGCCAGACCCGGATGACCCGCCGACTGCGTTGGCAGGCATTCGCACTCGTCAGTGTGGGTCTGGTTCTCGCCGCACTGGTGATCCAGGGGCTGTTGACGCAACTGTGAGCTGTCGTCTGTTTTGGATGTGCTATCGTCCGGGTCCCACGTTCATGCGGTGACTGCATCGCGAAGGAGCAATGGTGTGAGTGCGGTATCGGTGGCCACCTGGAACGTCAACTCGTTACGCGCCCGCCTGGAACACGTATTGCGCTGGTGCGAGGAATCTTCGCCAGACATCCTCGCGCTCCAGGAAACCAAGGTTGAAAACGCGGATTTTCCCGCAGCCGAACTTGCCGCGGCTGGCTACCAGGCGCTGTATCATGGCCAGAAGTCATACAACGGCGTGGCATTGCTCGCACGCAACGAAGGTACGCTGCTGACGACCGCAATCGATGACCTGGAAGACCCCCAGTGCCGGGTACTCGGAGCGAGCTACGCCGGTATCACAGTTCTCAATTTATATGTGCCCAACGGCTCTGAGGTAGGCTCGGATAAATACGCCTACAAGCTACGCTGGCTGGATGCGCTGATTCCCTATGCCGCCAGGCTGAACCAACAGCAGCCGCTGGTGATTGTCGGCGATTTCAACATCGCACCGGAAGATCGCGACGTGCACGATCCGGCCGCCTGGGAAGGCCAGGTACTGGTCAGTGCACCAGAGCGGGAACGTCTGCAGGCGCTGCAGGCGCTGGGTTTTGTCGATCTTTTCCGTTGCTTCGACCAACCCGAAAAGAGTTATTCATGGTGGGACTACCGCGCCATGGCGTTCCGCCGCAATCGGGGTTTGCGTATCGACCTCATTCTCGCCAACGCCGCCGCCAGGGCGGCCGCCGTGTCATGTGAAATCGACCGCGCCCCGCGGACCTGGGAACGTCCTTCGGATCACACGCCCGTGGTAGCCCGATTCGAGGTCCAGGCTACCGGCTGACAGTGAACGGTAGCGGTTGGATGTTGCAAACCAACGCCGCCCGCCCTAGAATCGCGCCCCTTGCGCGTCCAAGCGCCCAGTGACATTGATTTGCGAACATGAAGCCCGATACGCATCCGAAATATCATGAAATCGAAGTGACCTGCAGTTGCGGCGCCACTTTCAAGACCGGCTCCACGCTGAAAGACGACACTCTGCACCTCGACGTGTGCTCACAGTGCCACCCGTTCTATACCGGGCAGCAGAAGATTGTCGATACCGCCGGCCGCGTCGACAAGTTCCGCCGCAAATACAACGTCTGAAGTTCGGATTGCCGGGTGGCACGTTCCCCCGGCAACCTGCTTACCCCCTGAATTTCAAGAGATTCTCCGCGATCTGCGGCGGACTGCGCGCACCTGTTCAATTGCCTTGCATCCGCATGACTGCCAGGGCGGAACTTTGCGTGTCAGTCGCCGTCTGACTGGGCACGCGTTCCTGTTGACGCGCCCGCTCAACCTCCCAGAGCGGGGCATTGTTCCCGGTCCCCCTACCGGGCGACAAAACTAAGGTCCCGGCCGCCCACTCCCCTGTTGAAACCGGCCGGGACCTCCTTTCATCTGCAGGTCATGCAGCCGTCCACCAACCGCTGATCACCGTCCGCGCTTCCTCCACACCGAGCGGCGTCAAACTGGAAAATAGCTGCACTGTCGCCGCCGGGTGCAAGGCGGCCAACCCAGTACGAACCTCGCGTAACGCGTTGGCCTGAGCACCACGGGCAAGTTTGTCCGCCTTGGTGAGCAGCACATGAAGTGGCAGATTCAGTTCGGCACACCAGGCGACAAGCTGTTGATCCAGCACCGTGAGTGGATGACGACTATCCATCACCACCAGTACGCCTCTGAGCCCCGGTCGGGTGCGTAAGTAGTCAGCGATCACCCGTTCGAAATGGGCCCGGAGCTTCTCCGGCACCTTGGCGAAGCCGTAACCCGGCAGATCAACCAGCCGGAGGCCGGCAGGCGATTCGAAGACGTTCAGCTGCTGGGTCCGGCCGGGGGTCTTGCTCGTTCTGGCCAGATTCTTCTGGCTGGCTATGCGGTTCAAGGCGCTCGATTTGCCGGCGTTCGAACGGCCGACGATTGCGACCTCCGGCCCCTCGCCGTCAGGCAGCTGGTCGAGTCGGTGGGCGCCACTCAGGAACTTCAGGTCTGGAAATTGCGGGGAATTCACATCGGGCTTCCGAGAAGTTACCATTTAATTCATTGAATCCGGTGCATATAATATGCGCCCTTCGATTGGAGCGATTGATCAGCATGCAAACCCGGAAAACCGTCATTCTAGCCCTCGTCACGTCGTTGGCTACCGGTCTGGCCGTCAACGCGGCGCAGGCCCAGGATGCCCGCACCAAGGCTGCACCATGCGGCGCCTGCCACGGTCTGACGGGAAACAGCCCCACACCACTGTGGCCTAATCTCGCCGGGCAGCATCCTGCCTATACAACAGCCCAATTGAAAGCGTTCAAGAGTGGCGCGCGCCGCGATCCAAATATGGATGCGATGTCGGCAACGCTGAGTGACCAGGACATTGAGGATCTCGCCGGTTTCTTCGCCGCGCAGGAAGCCAACGTCGGCTCTATCGCGCCGGAAAGCGTTGCTGCCGGCCAGGCAATCTATCGGGGTGGCAATGCCGACAAAGGTGTCCCCGCTTGTATGGCCTGCCATGGTCCGAACGGTATCGGTAATGCGCCGGCAGGCTACCCGGCGTTGCGCGGCCAGCACGCCGAGTACACCAAAAAGCAGTTGTCGGAATATCGCAGCGGCACTCGCAGCACTGATCCCAACTCCATGATGCGCACGATTGCCGAACGCCTGACGGATGCGGAAATCGACGCGGTCGCGTCATACATCTCCGCGCTGCATTGAACCCCGGCCAGGCGGACCAGTCCTAGCTGGACCGCGTTCGTTCCGGCCGCACCGGATGTGGCACCGCTGGTGTCACCCGCAGCAGGCGTGCCGTCGACGCGGCGGCAATGGTGGCCCCGCTTGGATGTTTGCGCCGGGTCGTGACTGAGACACTCAACAGCGGTGGTTGCAATGGCTAAATATCTGCGGTGGATGGCGGGCTTGCTCGCTCTGGTGTCAGTGGCTGGTTTCGCCCAGGAAAAGTATGTCCTCGGGCAACAATACGAGGAAGTGACTCCTGCACAGAGCACCAGCACCGGCGACAAAATCGAAGTTGTCGAAATGTTCTGGTACGGCTGCCCGCATTGCTATTCATTCGAACCCCTGCTGTCGCAATGGGATGCGAAGAAGGCCGACGATGTCGAACTCGTGCGCATTCCAGCGGTTTTTTCAGCGAATTGGGAAATACATGCCCGCGCGTACTACGCGCTGGAAACGATGGGCAGGCTCGAAGCGCTGCACAAGCCTTTGTTCGATGCCATTCATCGTGACCGCAAGCCGCTCGTAAACGAAAATGCCATCGCCCAGTTCGTCGCCTCACAGGGTGCCTCTGCCGATGCATTCCGTCAGGCCTACAACTCACCGGCGGTAGACAGCAAGGTCGAACGCGCCAAAAAGCTCAGCCGCGCCTACGGCATTTCCGGCGTCCCCTCGGTCATTATTGCCGGCAAGTATCGCTCCTCCGGGTCGGCCGCCGGCAGTTATGGCGAATTGTTAAAGGTCATTGATTTTCTAGTCGATAAGGAACGTGCGGGCAACCGGCACGTGACAGCAGCCCCCTGAGCCAATCCCATGTCGACCGGGTATGGCTGGTGCCACCCGGTCGGTAGTCAACGGCACCTCGCAGTCCGAGGTGTTCGACCGGAATGTTCCCGCGAAGCTTCTCCCTGATCCTGTTGGCGTAATGACTGACGGGCGGGAGGTTATATAGGCTCGAACATACGGCATCGCCGGTGGCGACATATCCAGGAAACTCAAGAGGTGGCAACGTCTTCCGGCCGACATCTGATGGTCGGGACAGGCGTTTGATCGAGCGTGTCCTGCGCCTGCAGCGCAGCGTGCTGCGCCTCGTCTTCAGTTTTCAAGGTGCCGAGCCTGACCTTGATGAGCATCTCAGAAATCTTGGCACTCTGGTTCGTTCCAAGCGAACCGATCAGGATCTCGACGAACTCATTGAGCGTTGCATTGACAGCATCGTTGGCCTGGCGGGTTCCGTACGTGGTCAGGATAACCTTGGCGATGCCATCGTTCGCGAACTGTTGTCCGAACTCAACCGGCACAACCATGAGGCCGGTCGCATTTCCTTGCTGCAGGAACGTGCGGCGAGCGCCAGCCCCGACCAACTGCTCGCGCTGGTCAGGGAATGCTGTGAGCTGCTAGCCGCAAGTGATGGCGCAAGCGCAGGCAATTCCTCGCATGTTTCCGTCTACCTGGCATTGGCCGACGCATTGGCTACCACGCCGGCCCCGACCCATCTTCGTACGCGGATCGAGTCGCTGCGCGCCGGCATCGCCACGCTGGCGACAACCGTTGATGTCGCGCAGTCCAGCCGCGCACTGGCCGCGACACTGACCGAACAGCTTTCCGCATCTGCCGCCGGTGCGGCGCCGGCTTCGATCATGGAGGAGTTCCGCCACGCGCTGCTGCGGATGCTCGACCGCCTGCAGATGCCACCTGAGCTGCAGGACCGCGCGACGCTCATCCGGCAGACCTTGAATGACGAGGTGACTATCGAGCGGATCCACACAGCATTGACGGCCATCACCGAGTTGACCCAGGCAGCCCGCGTACAGCTCAGTCATGAGCTGCGCGAAACCACCGACTATCTGCAACGTATCTGCCAGCGCCTTGCGGACGTCGATATTCATATCAGTCTCGCGCGCGGCTTGCAGAGTTCGCGCAACGAGGACTGCCAGGCGCTGCAACGAACCATCGACGAAAGCCTTTCCGGTGCACGGAATTCGCTGCGCACTTGCAATGACATCAACGAGCTGCGCGATGCCATCGACTCACAGATCTCCACCATCAGTGCAAGCTTTTCGCAGTACATCACTTCGGAATCCGAGCGCCAGGCACAGACCGAAACCGCGTTGCATACATTGTCCGGCGAGATGCATGAATTGGAAAACGAGACCCGCCAGCTGCGTTCGGATCTCGAGCATCAGTATGCACGCGCGCTGGTTGATACGCTGACCAATGTTCCCAATCGGCTGGGTTACGAAGAGCGCGTGAATGCCGAAGTGAATCGTTGGCGTCGCTACGGCGGCCACTTGTCGCTGGCCGTTATCGATGTCGATCATTTCAAACTCATTAATGACAATTACGGTCATGTCGCCGGTGATCGTGTGTTGGCAACGGTAGCGGAGCGGATGCGTTCACGCGTTCGCGACAGTGATCATCTCTGTCGGTTCGGTGGTGAGGAGTTTGTGCTGATTCTGCCGGAGACCGAGCTTGTCGCAGCCACTGCGCTCGTCGACCAGTTACGCGCGGCGATTCAGGAAATGCATTTCCACTACAAGGGTGAGCCGGTCGGCGTTACCGTATCAGCCGGCGTTGCCGAATTCCGCGAAGGCGATACCGCAGCCACCGTTTTCGAACGCGCGGACGAAGTCATGTACACCGCCAAGGAACAGGGCCGTAACCGTTGTCTGCCGGAGACGCCAGTCGAAGCCTGATCACTCAGTCCGCTGACTGCGTCAACGACTGTACCGCCTCATACTGACTGAAAAACACCTGGCCGGTCAGGTGCCTCAGGAAATCCGTTCGTTCCAGCTTGTCCATCACCGGGCCTTTCACCGCCGACAGGTGAAACGTGACATTGGCATCACGCAGGCGCTCGTTGATCGCTTCCAGACTGTCCAGACCGCTGGCGTCGATATCGTTGACCGCAGTACACATCAGCACGAAATGTTCGACCTGTGGGCGTTCAGCGACCAACGCCGATACCCGGTCCTCGATGAAGCGGGCATTGGTGAAGTAGAGGCTCTCGTCCATGCGCAGCGTGATGATATGCGGATGCGTGATGACGTCGTGGCGCGCGATATTCTTGAATTCCTCGGACCCCGGCACCTGACCCACCACCGCGCAGTGGGGGCGACTGGTCCGGTACAGCAGCAACAGCAACGACAACGCCACCCCGACAGCGATTCCAAGTTCCACACCCAGCGCCAGTGTGCCCACCGCGGTTGCCACCATCGCCGTGAAATCCGGCTTTGAAAAACGCCATGTCTGCCTGAATGCCGCCGGCTCGATCAATGAAGATGCGGCGACGATGATGGTCGCCGCCAGTGTGGCCTTGGGCAGGTAATACAGCCAGGGCGTCAGGTAAAACGAGACAATGGCGAGTCCGACTGCGGTCATTGCGCCGGCGGCGGGTGTCCGGGCGCCGACGTCGTAATTGACCACAGACCGGGCGAAGCCGCCGGAAATCGGGAAGCCCCCGGTGAATCCGGACGCGATATTGGCGGCGCCCAGCCCGATCAATTCCTGGTTGGGATCGATGCGCTGGCGTTTTCGCGCGGCCAGCGTCTGGGCCATGGAAATCGAGCCCACGAATCCGATGACGCCAATCAATACGGCCGATCCCGCCAGGTCGCGATATACGGCAACATCGACCGGCAGTGGTTGCAGGCTCGGCAGACCCGTCGGGACTGCACCAACGATAGCGACACCTTGCACTTCCAGGCCGAGCCAGGAGACCAGCAGTGTCGTGACAACGACGGCAAGCACCGGTCCCAGTTTCACCAGCAGCGAAACCGCTCCGCGGGACAACCGCAACACTCTCGCAATCAAGCGAGCGCCATAGCGCATGAACACCATCAATAACATGGCGCCGACACCCAGCATCATGGTGACCGGATTTGGTGGCCCGGCATGCAGCACACCATTGGCGAGGCTGACGAAGTCCGTACCCGTGACACTCAATCCGAGCAGCGACGGCAACTGACCTGCGCCAATCAGTAATGCGGATGCGGACATGAAACCCGTGACAACGGGATGGCTGATGAAGTTGGCAAGAAACCCCAGGCGGAAAATGCCCATCAGCAACAGAATCATGCCGGACATGACCGCCAAGGCCAGCGCGGCAGCAATATAGCCGGGCGTACCGGGCTGCAGGACGTCGCCGATCGCCGATGCAGTCATTAATGACACCACGGCGGCCGGGCCTACCACGAGTACCCGACTGCTGCCGAACAATGCATAGATCAGCAGTGGCGCAATGCTGGCGTAAAGACCGGTGACGGCGGGCATGCCGGCCAGCAGCGCATACGACAATGCCTGCGGAATCAACAGAATCGTGACAATGAACGCCGCAATGAGATCGTCGATACCTGTGCGCAGATCATAGCTGCGGGACCAGGTCAGGATGGGAAAGTAGTTGCGCAGCTTCATACCGCGTCGGACCCGTCGAAACCGGCGCCCAGCATACAACGACTGGCGCGGACAACGTGAACACGCCGGGAACGATCATCGTCCAACGATCAGAGTGAACCGCCTCCCAACACGGGCAGGACCCAGTAGTGGATGTCCGCACCGGGCAACGATGCGCGCAACCCGCTCAGGAAACTGCTGCAGGCTTCGCCATCGATCTGCACCTGGAATTGCAAGCGACGCTGACGACCGCTGACCTGCTCGGCCAGCGTGAGACGCGCAGCATCCGCACCGTGGCCGCGCACCGGGCAGGTAGTGAAACCGCCTGGACCATGTTCCAGCAGCCAATCGACGATGGCTTCTTCAAGTTCGCCGGGCACCGTCAATACGACCAGGACCTGGTGGAAATTCCGGGAGAGATCAGTCATCAAGCGCTCCGAAGCGGCGATACAGAATGGGCAACAGGATCAAGGTCAGCGCGGTCGCTGAAATCAACCCGCCGATGACCACGATGGCGAGCGGCCGCTGGATTTCCGAACCCGGACCGTTAGCGAACAACAACGGCACGAGGCCGAACGCGGCGATGCTTGCCGTCATCAATACCGGACGCAGTCGGCGCGCCGCGCCTTCGACGACCACCTGCTCGATCGGCAGCCCACGACTGCGCAGCTGGTTGAAATAGGTCACCATGACCACACCGTTCAGCACCGCGATACCGAGCAAAGCGATGAAACCGACCGACGCCGGTACCGACAGGTACTCGCGTGCCAGCCACAAGCTGATGACGCCACCGATGATGGCGAACGGTACGTTGGTCAACACCAGCAATGCCTGCCGCACCGAGCCGAAAGTCAGGAACAACAACAGGAAGATCAAGCCGATCGCGATCGGCACCACCAGGGTCAGCCTGGCCGCCGCCCGCTGCTGGTTTTCGAACTGGCCGCCCCATTCCAGATAATAGCCCGCCGGCAGGTCGATTTCGGCTGCCACGCGTGCGCGCGCTTCATCGACGAAGCCGACCAGATCGCGACCGTTGACGTTGGTGCGAATCACCGTGAAGCGCTGACCCCGTTCACGCGCTACCGCGACCACCCCTTCGATGCGCTCGATTTGCGCCAGCGTGTTCAGCGGGGCACTGCCACCATCAGGAAGAACTACCGGCAACCGTTCCAGCCCTGCGACTGAATTCCGGATCTGCTCACCGGCACGCATCAATATCGGCGTCCGCGCAATGCCCTCCTGCACGATGCCGACAGGCACGCCTTCAAGCTGGGTCCGCAACTGACGCTGCAAATCGTCAACGTGCAGGCCAAGGCGACCGGCATGCTGCTGATCCATCGACAATGTCAGGTACTGGACACCTTCATTGCGACTGACGAAAACATCCTCGGCGCCGTCGACGGTACGCAGGATCTGGCCTATGCGTTCGGCATAGTTACCGAGTTCCTCGAGGTCGGCGCCGAACAACTTGATGGCCACGTCGCCACGCACACCGGTCAGCATTTCCGAAGTCCGCATCTCGATGGGCTGGGTAAAGCCGTAGGCGACACCGGGAAACTGATCCAGCACTTCACGAATTGCCTCGATGACATCATTCTTGTCCGGGCTGCGCCATTGCTCCGGCGGCTGCAGGACCAGGAATACGTCGGACTCGTTCAAACCCATCGGGTCCATACCGATTTCATCGGATCCCATGCGTGCGACGATGCGGGTGACTTCCGGCACCTGATTGAGAATTTCCGCTTCAATACGCTGATCCAGCGCGACCGATTCCTGCAGCGTGATCGACGGAATCTTTTCCAGCTGAATGATGATGTCGCCTTCATCCATGGTCGGCATGAATGTTTTGCCGAGGAAGGGGTACAAACCCAGAGTCAGCACCAACGCAACGCAGGCGCTGATGACCACGGTGCGCGAGTGTTGCAGACACCAGGCGAGCAATGGCCGATACGCCGCCTGCAATTTGCGTGGCAGCCACGGTTCGGCATGCGCACCCGATTTGATTACATAGGATGCCAATACCGGGATCACCGTCAGCGACAGCAGCAGCGATCCGCTGAGCGCGAAGATGATTGTCAGGGCGACCGGTGAGAACAACCTGCCCTCCAGGCCCTGCATGGACAGCAACGGAAGGAAGACGATGATGATAATGCCGATGCCCGAAGTTACCGGCACCGCCACCTCGACGACCGCCCGGTAAATCACGTGCAGGCGAGGCAGGCGACCGTGCTGCTGGTGATGACTGATATGTGTCTCGATGTTTTCGACAACCACGACCGCCGCGTCCACCAACATACCGATGGCGATGGCGAGCCCACCCAGACTCATCAGGTTGGCAGACAGGCCGGTGGCCCGCATCATGATGAATGTCATCAGCGCGGCCAGCGGCAGCACCACCGCGACCGTCAATGCGGCGCGCACGTTGCCAAGGAACAGGACCAGCAGGATCAATACCAGCACCACGGCTTCGCCCAATGCATGCGCAACGGTGGAGACTGCGCGTTCGACCAGGTTACTGCGGTCATAGAACACGTTGACTTCGATGCCGTCGGGCAGCGCGGTACGTACATCGCCAAGCTTCGCTTCAACGCCGGCGATCAACTCCCGGGCATTTGCGCCGCGTAACCCCAGTATCAAACCTTCAGCCGCCTCACCTTTGCCGTCTTGCGTCACCGCGCCATAACGGGTCAGCTCACCGACACGTACCAGCGCGACATCTCCCACCGTGATGGGTTGGCCCGCGCGTTGATCGATGACCAGCGCGCGCAGGTCATCCAGGGTTCGGATGCGACCCTCGGCGCGCACCAGCAGTGTTTCCTCACCTTCATTGAGGCGACCGGCGCCGTCGTTTCGGTTGTTGGCTTCGATCGCCGCGCTCAGTTGCAGGGTATCCAGACCCACCGCGGCGAGTCGTACCGGGTCCGGTACCACTTCGAAGCTGCGCGCAAAGCCGCCGAGTACGTTGACGTCGGCAACGCCCGGTACGGTGCGCAACGCAGGACGGATCACCCACTCGAGCAACGTGCGACGCTCCATCAACGGCAACGGCCCGTCCACCGTGAACATGAACATGTCGCCCAGGGGTGTGGTCATCGGCGCGATGCCGCCCTGGATATCGTCGGGCAGATTGTCCCAGATGCCATTGAGGCGCTCGGCCACCTGCTGCCGCGCCCAGAAGATGTCCGTCCCTTCCTCGAAGTCCAACGTGATATCCGTCAACGCATACTTGGTCGTGGAGCGCAGCATCACCTGGCGCGGAATGCCGAGCAGCTCGACTTCAACCTGCGCGGTGATTCGAGTTTCGACTTCCTCCGGTGTCATTCCCGGCGCCTTGATGATGATCTTCACCTGCGTGGGCGAGACGTCCGGAAACGCATCGATGGGCAATTGCTGGAACGCACGGTAGCCGAAACCACCCAGCAGCACGACCGCCAGCAGGACCAGCAGACGTTGGCTCAGCGCGAATTCGATCAGGCGTGCCATGCTTATTCTGCTCCGTCCTCATCGGCCAGCCAGATGGCTTTCAGTGCCGCGACGCCATCAACAACGACGTTTGCCCCGGGACTGAAACCGGCTTCGATATAGACCCGGCCGCCATCGTTGGCGAGGACATTGACCGGCAGCACCTGAAAACCGCCACCTCCCGCGGTGAACACGTAGGTCTTGCCGCCATTGCGCACCACTGACTGCACCGGCACTGACATCGCCGGGCGTGCGGCCTTGGCGACGATTTCGGCCGAGACAAACTGTCCCGCGCGCAAGGTCTGCGGCGCCGGCATGATCTGGGCGCGAACCATCACGGTTTGCGCCTGCTGATCCACCACGCTGCCAACCTGCAACACGCGGCCGCGCAAGGTATCGTCGCCGCCAATCCGGACTTCCATCCCCGGTTTGATATTTCCCGCGTCCATCGGCGACACATTGACTTCCACCCACAGCGTCGACAAATCGGCAATCCGGTAAACCGCTGCCATCGCCGGCACTTCGGCGCCGACTTCCGCCAACTGGCTGACGATGGCCCCGGCGATAGGTGCGCGCAGCGTCAACGTCGGCTCCAGACGCTGGCTGGCCGCAAGCTTCGCTAACGCGGCATCGTCCATGCCGGACAGCGTCAGCATCTGGCGAGCCTGTTGGAAACGCATATCGGCCGACGCGCCGTCGGCGGTGGTTTCATCCAGACGGCGCCTGGAGATGATGCCCTGGTCGAACAAACCGCGATCCCGCTCCAGCTGCGCCCGTGCGAGCTGCCGGGCCGCGGAAGCTTCGGCAAAGTCACGTTGCAGGGCGATGAAATCCGGGCTGTGCAGCGTGCCCAGCACATCGCCGGCACTGACGTTATCGCCGGTGGCTACATTGGCCGCGGCAAGAATGCCGCTGACCGGTACGGTCACCGCGACCAGCTGCGACGGCGGGATCACAATCCGGCCGGGCGCATTGGTCAGCACCAGTTCACTGACGGGTTCTGACCTGGCGGTCGCGATGCCCAATCTCGCGGCGGACGCCTGATCGACCGGCAATTCCGCGGCGATGCCAGAGGCATACGCATCGACCAGCGTGGTCAGCAGTAAAAAGGGGAGCAATCTCGGTATCATTTTCATGGCAGTATCCCTGCGGCCTGGTTCACTTCAGCAACGGTGCGTTTGACCAGCAGCGCGAGGCGGCTGGCTTCGGTTCGACTGGCGACGGCGGCCTGTTCAAAGCGCAGATATTCAACCAGCGGCAATTCACCCTGGTTGAATGCCGTGCGGGCCATCGCGGCATGGGTTTCATCCAGCTTGGCCCGCTCGGCGGCAAGTTCCGCCATATTCGAGTAGGCATCCAGACTGTGGTGCGCTTCATGTAAGGCAAGTTCATATTCGCGCAGGCGACGCAGGCGATCAGCCTCGGCCTGGGCCAGTGCCAGGGCGGTGGTTGAAGTCTGCGCGCGCGTGCTTCTGGAACCGCCAAACGGAATTTGCAGCGTTACCCCGATACTGTCGTCGTTGGGCCCACCGGTAACGGATCGTTCACGTCGTGGGCCAATCTGCAGACTGGGGTTGCCGCGCACCGATTTCCGTTGCAGCGACAATTGCGCCTGAGCCTGCGCGATCTCCGCTTCGGCAAGCGCCATGCCGGGATGATCCGGTGGCAGCGTTTCGATATCGGCCAACGTTTCGAGCTCGAAGGCGGGACGCATCGGAACGCCGGTCAGGACGTAATAACCACGCTCGGCATCAACCAGCAGTGCTTCCTTGTCAACCACATCTGACTGTTGCTCAAGAACCGCGGCGGCAGCGAGCAAGGTATCGGAACGCGGAATATCACCGGCTTCATAGCGACGGGTGACACTGTCGGCCACGCGCTCGGCGACCGCCAGGCCGTCACGGCTGGCATTCAACGCGTTCTGCGCCACCGCGATATCCCACAATGCCGTGCGTACTTCCCCGGCGACCTGCCAGATCATCATTGCCTGTCGGGCGGCGGCCTGGTCGGTAGCGGCTCCGCCCAGGTTGCGTGCCGCGGCGCGTTGGCCGGGGTTCCACAGCGGCAGATTCAATCCCACTTCATATTCGCGCAACCCGTTGCTGCCGGTCGCGGCATCACTCTGGTAACGCATGGCAACCGATGGCGCGCCCGACAACAGCCCGGCGCCATAAGCTCGCAGGTCACCCGCCTGTTGATCATAGGCTGCCAGCATCAGGTATTCGGGATAATGCGCCAGCGCCTGTTCAACCGCTGATCGCAATGTCAACGACGTATCCTCGGATACCCGTTGATGGGAATGTTCTGTATGCCCGGTCTGTGCGGCCGCAACGGTGATTGTATTGGCGGTCGCAAGTCCCGCCAGTACGACTGTCACGCAAAAGATCCCTCTCGCAGTAGCATGGCTGATTGGCATGATTGTCCGTCGCACTCCTGTTTGTTGAGCGGATTATCTGGATCCCGGTGTAAAAGAAACGTCAAGCGGTGACATCGTGCCACCGCGGCCGGGTGGAACATGATCGGCGTCAGTATTGGCCGCTTGAAGGACGCTGATGACATCTTTTTGACATCATGTTCACGAGCTGTTGATCGGGTATGGCGGATGCTGCATGTTGTCAAATGACGGGTACGGAGATACCAGGAACTGCCATGCGGGTATTGATCATCGAAGACCACCACGACATCGCCGCCAATATCGGCGATTATCTGGAGCCGAAAGGTTACAGCGTCGATTTCGCCGCTGACGGCGTCACCGGCCTGCACCTGGCGTTGACCGAAACCTATGACGTCATCGTGCTGGACCTCAACCTGCCGGCGATGGATGGCATAGAGCTGTGTCGCAAACTGCGTCAGGATGGCAAGCGCGATACACCGGTGCTGATGCTTACCGCGCGGGACCAGCTGGACCAGAAGGTCGAAGGATTTGGCGCCGGGGCTGACGACTACCTCGTCAAACCGTTCGCGATGAAGGAACTGGAAATCCGCCTGCAGGCCTTGCACAGGCGCGCAACCTCCCAGCGCGGCGGTCGGGTACTCAAGGTCTCGGACCTCGAATTCGACCCCGAGACACTGGTGGTCAAGCGTGGGGGCAAACGCGTGGATCTCAATCCCACCATGCGCACCCTGCTGGAACTGCTGATGCGGCAGAGTCCGCGCGTGGTCAGTCGCAACGATCTGGAGTATGCGGTGTGGGGCGATGACCGCCCGGACGGCGATGTATTGCGCGCGCATATTCACAGCCTGCGCGCCGCCATAGACAAGCCATTCGAAACCAGGCTGCTGCACACCGTGCATGGCACCGGCTATCGACTGGCCAACGACGATGCAACAGCGCATGGCGGGTAAATTCTTCTCAAGTCTGCGCGCACGCATCACGATCGCGATGCTGTGCCTGACCGCGGTGGTCAGCAGTATGTTCGCATTGATGATTTTTCTGGCGTTCGAGCGGTTGGAGCGCACGGTGCTGCACAACCTGGTCGCCGACGAATACAAGTTGCTGGAGCGCAGCCTGCGGGAAGACCCGTCAACGCGCGCGACCAGGACCGCCTTGTTCAAGAGTTATCTCGGCTCCGATCCGGATCTGCCGATGCCGTTCCGCGATTTGATCCCCGGCACGTATCACGCCGTCGAATTCGACGGCCGCGACTACGAAGTTCTGGCAGGTCCGCAGAGTGAGCAGCGTATTTTCATCGCCTACGACATCACCGAGTGGGAAAATCTCGAAACCCCCATTATCAGTATTCTTGCCGCCGGCATCGTCTTGACCTCGCTGCTGGCGATCTGGTTGGGCTTCCGCTTTTCGCACCAGATCATCGCACCGGTCACTGCCCTGTCGCAGCGCCTGGCCACCATTGATCCTGAACAGCGCGGTATCCGCCTGGGCGCCGAGTTTGCCGGCGCCGAAATCGAGTCCATCGCAGATTCATTTGACCGCTATTCGGATCGCCTCGACCGCTTCGTCGAACGGGAACAGATGTTCACCTCCGCTGCCAGTCATGAATTGCGCACACCGCTGGCCGTCATGCAGGGATCGGTTGATCTGCTGGACGAAGCGCCCGAGTTATCACCGGTGGCGCGGCGCGCGACAGATCGTATACGCCGCGCGATGCGCGAAATGCAGGAATTCATTGAGGCGCTGCTGTTCCTCTCGCGGGAGAAGAAACGCAGTATTTCCGAACACGGTCAATGCGAGCTTGCCGGTCTCACGGCGCAACTTGTGAGTGACTACCGGATATTGCTCAAACACAAATCGGTGGAACTGACTTTCCGCAACGACAACGAATTGCTGCTCGATGTACCCCCAGCGCTGCCCACGATGGTCGTCAGCAACCTGTTGCGAAATGCTGCTGAAAACACCGATTCCGGCTGCATCCAGGTCGTGTTGAGCGGACGCCAGTTATGCATCACCGATACCGGCCGCGGTCTGCCGGAAGGCGCGAAGGAAAAAATCTTCGACCGCGATTACAGCAGCAAGTCCGGCGGCGGTATGGGGTTGTTCCTGGTGCGACGCATTTGCGATCGGTTCGGCTGGCGGATTGATGTCGCCAGCGGCGCCGCCAAGGGCACCGTGGTCTCGGTCAACTTCTGACGCGTTCCAGATATTCACGCAACGCCGCTGCCGCGCGCTGACCACTGGGCTGATCTGTCAGCGACATCGTGTCGTCGAACAAGCGCTGTTGTATCGGCTGATAGCGTGTCGCGTGCTCGTTTATCGATAGCGACAACGCAGCGCCCAGGCCTGCAATATCGCTGACCACCGGACCGGTCTGCCAGACGAGGTAATTGGGATCGCTTTGCCACCGGGCGCCATGCGCATTGAGGAACACGCATGGCCGCGGCCAGGAGAGAAATTCATACACCTGGCTGCTGACGTCACCAAGGTATATATCCGCCGACAGCGTATAACTCATATCGCTGGAACGCGGGCTGCCCGTATCAATGTGGATGTTGTCGACGCTACGGAATTCCTCGAGGAAATCCGGCCGCAGCCGCACACGCCAATGCGGCAACGAAATATGGACGCGGCGTTTGTACAGCATCAGGTGCGGCGCGAATATCAGGTTGTATGCCGGGTTGGCGCGGAAATATTCAAGCACCGCATGACCGAAACGGAAGTATGACGACAGGTAGGCGTCGGGGTGCGGATTGTAGACGACGACCGGCCGATCATTGTCGAACAATGGCAGACGCTGACGCGCCTTGATCAAGTCAAACTTGGGGTAGCCGATGATGGCGTATTGCCCTTCGCGAATCGTACCCTGTGCCAACAACCGGTCGACCATCTTGCGGCCCGACAGCAGCAGGAAATCAAACATACCGATCTGTGGTTGAAAACCCTGGGCGCGATCACCGCTGCCGTGCTTGATATGCACGAGCTTGGGACAGCGTTCGCCCAGCAGGCGTTTCAGAAACAGGCTGGTTCGTTCCGGCACGACAATGGCATCGAAGGTGGCGAGCATCGCGCGAAAGCGCACCAGATTGGCGAGCCGCGAGAATGGCATCACCTTGTCCAGTGCGCCGGCAAGGAACCTTTGCATGATCGATTCCGGCAACACCGTAGTGCGCAGGGCAGCGCCATTCGGCCCTATGACTTCGCGGCAGCGATCAGCCAGCGCAGCACTGGAGGTGATCAGCGTGACTTCGATGTCTGATTCACGAGCCAGCCAGCCCGCAACCGGGGCCGTGTGCGCGAGTTGGTGCATGCCTTCGTGATTGAACAGAAAGGCAACGCGAAATCGCGGAGCGACCGGCGGGCTGACCACGGCATCCGCTTCCAGCGTCATACGCCGCCACCTGTCCCGCCGATGACGGGATCATTGACTGTATGGATCTCGAAGGCCGCAGGTGGCAACAGTATGGCTGGGAATGACATGGTTCTTTTCGGGCAGGGCACGTTGGCAACGGGTACTGCGCCAGCGGGTTTCGGTTATTCTACACGGCCGCAGCGCATGTGCGTATGCGGCTGCCCAGCGCGGGATTCTCCGAATTGAGTTCACTTAAGAAGACCGGAAAGAATTTTTTTCTGCTTGTCGGCGGCCAGGTGATCGCGGCGGGCATGGGTCTGATTGCGCTGGCGATGGCGGCGCAAAGTCTGCAACCGGCTGAGCTTGGTGTGTTGGTGTTGCTGCATACCTATGTCGTAACGGTGCGCGAACTTCTCAATTGCAAACCGTTTGAGGCCATCGTCCGTTTCGGCGTGCCCCGATATGACGCCGGTGATATCGCCGGTTTACAGCGACTGCTGCGGTTTTCGTTACGTCTTGACCTTGCTTGCACTATTGCGGCCGGGTTGCTGGCTTTTGCGCTGGTCAAACCCCTCGGTGGCACTCTGGGCTGGCAGGCCGAACATGCTTCGTTGGCCTACATGTTCTGCGCGGTGCTGTGCCTCTCCGCGGTCGAGACCGCCAAGGGCGTTCTGCGTCTCAAAGGTGAGTTCGCGCTGCTGAGTTCGGTCGCCATGGTCAGTTCGGGCGTGCGGCTGGTGGGTGTGCTCGTGGCATGGTCGCAGGGCGGTGGCATCGGCGCCTTCGCCTGCGCGTGGACGCTGGGTCTGGCGGCGGAATACCTCTACTTCAATGTGCTGGGCTGGCGGGCATTTCGCGGCCTCGGTGTGGCGCCGACCACAACGCAATCGGTGCCCCCCATCCGGCGCGAGTTCCCCGGCATCTGGACCTTCATCAATGTCGTCTACTGGCAAGGCAATCTCGATCTGCTGCCGAAGCATGTCGCGACATTGCTGGTCGGCTCGCTGCTCGGCGCGACCGACGCCGGCCTGTTTCGTATCGCACGGGAATTCTCCGCCGTGTTCGCCAAACCGGTGGTATTACTGCGGCAGGTGGTGTTCCCCGATCTGACGCGCATGTGGCATCAGGGGGATCTGCGCCTGGGACGTGTCTGTCTGCGCCTGGCGTTGATCACCTTCATACCGGCGGCGCTGTTGACCGGTATTTTCGCGTTGGTGGGCGAGAACGTGATCGCGGCCATCTTCGGGCCGGAGTACGCCCTTGCGGTCGACTTGATCACGCTGCTGCTGATCGCGGCGGCGATCGAACTGGCCGGCGCCACGTTACGGCCGGCCGGCTATGCCATCAATAAGGCCACCGCGATGCTCTGGCTGCAAATCATCAATACGGTGCTGCTGTTCAGCCTGATGGTCGCCGGGGCAGAACTTTATGGCCTGCAGGGCGTGGGCGCGGCCAGTTGCGTGTCAGCGGTATTCATCACCGGCGCGTTGGCGGCCGTTGTGTTCACCGAGTTGCACAAGCAACGGGTGGCCGCGGGGCAGGGCGGTTGATGGTACATTGTCGTTGACACCTCTGTGCTGGCGCGATTGCCACACGTCAGTCCTCTGCCATCAAATCTCAACGATAATCAGCCAGACTTGAACAAAGCGGCCCGGTCGGGACGACGCCAGTCAATTGAGTGTCGGAAGATACATGCGAAAATCTGCCATCCAGTCCCTGCTGAAACCGGAATCGGTGGTGCTTTACGGCGCCTCCGACAAACACGACGGGCTGGGCGCGGTGGTGTTGCGCAATCTGCACACTGCCGGCTTCGCCGGCGCCATCACGCTGATCAATCCGCGGTTGACGGAAATCGATGGGGCCAAGGTGTTTCCCGACTTGCGCAGCGCCGGCGTCTCTCCTGATCTGGCCATCATCGTTACCCCACCTTCAACCGTCCCGGACATCATCGATGACTGCGGGCAGGCCGGTGTCCGTGCGGCGATTGTCATCAGCGCCGGCTTTCGAGAAACCGGCGACGCCGGCGCATTGCTGGAACGGACGGTGCTGCGGCGGGCGCGCAAATACGGCCTGCGGATTCTGGGTCCCAACTGCCTGGGCGTCATCCGCACCGACATCGGCTTCAACGGCACCTTCAGTGCGGGCCAGGCGGAGCGCGGCCGCATCGCCGTGGTGTCGCAGTCCGGCGCGTTGTGTACCGCGATTCTGGATTGGGCCGGTGTCAACGACGTCGGCTTTTCCAGCCTGGTATCCACCGGCATCGGCGCCGATGTCGAATTCGGCGAGATCCTCGATTTTCTGGTCCTGGACAGTCAGACCGACAGCATCATGCTGTATGTCGAAGGCATCCGCGATGCGCGCCGCTTCGTCAGTGCTTTGCGCGCCGCCGCCCGCGTCAAACCGGTGGTGGTGATGAAAGCGGGGCGCCATGCGGAAGGTTCGCGCGCGGCAAAATCACACACCGGCGCGCTGGTCGGTGCAGATGATGTCTTTGATGCGGCCTTGCGCAGGGCCGGCGTGTTGCGCGTGGCAGACTTCCCGGATTTCTTTGCCGCGGCCGCTGTGCTCGATACCGGCATCCGCACCCGCGGCAACCGGCTGGCCATTGTCACCAATGCCGGCGGACCCGGAGTGATGGCGGCTGACCATGCTGGCGATGGTGGCATGGCACTTGCGCAACTGGCGCCGGCAACAGTGGCCGCATTGAACGAAGCGCTGCCAGCGACCTGGTCGCACGGCAACCCGGTGGATGTACTGGGCGACGCCACTCCGGCGCGCTACGAAGCAGCATTGACCGCATGCCTGGCCGACCCCGGCGTCGATGCGGTTCTGGCCATCCTGACACCCCAGGCGTTGACCGAGCCCTTGGCCGTCGCCGAACGCATAGCTGCCTTGGGTGGCAAGCGCCAAAAGCCATTGCTCGCCTGCTGGATGGGCGATGCCTCCGTCGCCAGTGCTCGCGCGGTTTTCCGCAGCAACAACATTCCTTCCTACCGCACGCCGGAAGCCGCGGTGAATGCATTTGCCGCGGTGGTTGCCTACCACCGCAACCAGCAGCAATTGCTGCAGGTACCCGAACCGATGGTCAATCAGCCGACGCCGGCGCTGGAGAATGCGGAACTGATCCTGGAAGGTGTTTTGGCGCAGCACCGATCCCTGCTGGATATCGCTGAATCGAAGGCGCTGCTTGCCGCCTTCGACATCCCCATTGTGCGCAGCATCCCGGCGGCAACGCCGCATGACGCAGTACTGGTCGCACAGGAATCGGGTTTCCCGGTCGCGATAAAGATTGATTCGCCGGATATCACGCACAAATCCGATGTCGGCGGCGTGCGGCTGGGGCTGACAAACGCACGCGAAGTACGCGATGCCTGCCAGCAGATGATCGAGGGCGTGCAGACGGCCATGCCCGCGGCGCGTATCGAAGGCGTCACCGTCGAACGCATGTGGCAGGGGCGCCACGCACGTGAACTGATGATCGGCGTGATCAAGGACCCGGTGTTTGGTCCGGTCATCAGCTTCGGCCTTGGTGGCACCATGGTGGAGGTGATCGGGGATCGCGCTGTGGCGCTACCGCCCTTGAACAGGTTCCTGGCGCGCGAACTGATTTCGCGCACCAGGGCTGACAAGGCTTTGAATGCGTTGCGTGGCGCGCCAGCGGTTGATCGACGCGCGGTTGAGAATCTGCTGCTGCGCGTGTCGGACATGGTGTGCGAACTGCCGGAGATCGAAGAGATGGATCTCAACCCGGTACTCGCCAATGAGGCCGGCGCGGTGGTGGTCGATGCCCGTGTGGCCATCGCCCATTCGCCACCGGCACACAGGCGTTATTCGCACATGGCCATTCATCCCTATCCGGCGGATCTGGTCCGCCTCGATGAGCTGGCCGATGGCACGCCGATCACCATTCGTCCCATCCGGCCGGAAGATGCGCTCATCGAGCGCGATTTCGTCCATGCTCTGTCGGCCCAGTCCAGATACCTGCGCTTCATGTATGCGCTGGACGAACTCACCCCGCAGATGCTGTCACGCTTCACCCAGATTGATTACGACCGCGAGATGGCGTTGATTGTCACTGTGGAACACCAGGGTTCGGAAGTGGAAATCGGCGTCGCACGCTATACCACGCTGCCTGATGAAACATCCTGCGAATTCGCCATCGTCATCAGCGATGACTGGACGGGCAAGGGGCTGGCCAACAAGTTGCTGAGTGCATTGATCGATGCCGCACGCGCACGTCGCCTCGAAACCATGACCGGTGTGGTGTTGAGCGAAAATCAACGGATGCTCACGCTGGCGCGCCGTCTGGGTTTCGACATCCAGGTCGATACCGAGTCACCCGAGCTGATGAACCTGACGCTGACGTTGTAGCCGGCGCGGTTCGCCGCCCACCACGGGAGTACCAAATCCGGCCGCGGGCTGGGACAATGCCTTGCCGTTGCCGATCCAGAAAACAGGGGGACCCATGATCAATCGCCGCGCGCTCATCCGCTATCTCACCTTGAGTCCATTGCTGGCCGGCGTGCCGCCCGTGCTGCGCGAAGCGCTGGCACAGGAGAGTACCGAAGCGCTGCTGGAAGCCGCGGCGGCCGGCATCCGCTCCCCCGCCGATGCGCTGAGCGTGTTCGATATGGAATCGGTCGCGCGACATGTATTGCCACGCGCCCACTGGGGCTACCTGTCGTCCGGCACCGACGACAACATTACCCGTGACCGCAATCATGCGGCGTACCAGCAGTATCAGTTGCGGGCACGGCGTCTGGTGGATGTCAGCCAGCTCGATACCTCGGTCGAATTGTTCGGGCGGCGCTGGAATACGCCGATCCTGTTCTGCCCGATTGGCGGCACCGGCGCCTTCTTTCCCGAAGCAGAAGTCGCCACCGCCCGCGCGGCGCGCGCGCGCGATGTACTGCAGATACTCTCCACCGGCGCAACCCAACCGATCGAAGCCGTAGTAGAGGCGCGCGGTGAACCGGTCTGGTTCCAGCTGTACACGACACCCAAATGGGAGATCGCCAGCAAACTGGTCAAGCGGGCGGAGAATATCGGTTGCCCGGTCGTCGCCGTCACTGTCGATACACCGAATGGCCGCAACACCGAGATGCAGGGCCGGTTCAGCCGCATCGACGAACGTGACTGCGCGTTATGCCACAAGGACCGGACCAAGCCGGCATTTGCCGGTTTCGATATGCAAGGCGTGCCGCTGACCAGCGCCTCGCTGACCTGGGATGTGGTGAAGCGCCTGAAGGACGTGACCGACATGAAAGTGGTGCTCAAAGGCCTGGAGGATCCCGAAGACGCCGCGCTCGCGGTCGAACATGGCGCCGATGGCATCATCGTTTCCAATCATGGCGGCCGCGCGGGGGAAATCGGCCGTTCGACACTGGAATCGCTGCCCGGTGTCGTCAAAGCGGTGGCGGGACGTATTCCGGTCATCATTGACGGTGGCATCCGCCGAGGCACGGATGTCTTCAAAGCTCTGGCGCTGGGCGCCACCGCAGTCGGCATCGGTCGCCCCTATATCTGGGGGCTCGCCGGCTTTGGCGCGCCGGGCGCCGAACGTGTGCACCAGTTGCTGGAGCGCGAACTGCACCTGGCCATGGGCCAGACCGGGACCAGCAGCATTGCGGAAATCAGCCGTTCGAACGTGCTGGACGCAACCTGGTGACGCGCAGGGCCGAGCAGCGGGAAAACCGGGAATGGCGCACCCGACAATGCTAAAACTTCTGTCGCAGGCAGTGTCGTGACGTCCCTAACTACTCTGTAAAATCAGGGATTTGTCTTCTACCCTGTTCACGGTTGATCGCCCCCGTTTGCCTGCATTTCGTGTCCCATGTGGGGTCGAATGTTGGAACAATTTTATGGTGTGTATAACCTATGGCACTGACAGCATTGAAGGTGAAGAACGCCAAGCCCGGTCGCTACGTTGATGGCCGTGGCCTGTGCCTTTTCGTAAAGGAAAGCGGTTCGCGTAGCTGGGTCTTGCGGATGCAGCACAACGGCAGGCGGCGCGACTATGGATTGGGATCGGCGCTCGATGTGACGCTGACCGAAGCGCGGGACGCAGCGGCGGCCTGCGTCGCCAGGTTCGCGCCGGGATCGATCCGGTTGCCGAGCGACGGAAGTCGCGCAAGGTGGTGCCCAGCTTCGAAACCGCAGCGCGCGCATGCTACGAGGCGTTGAGGGACGGCTGGAAGAACCAGAACTACCGCAACTGGATTTCCAGCATGGAGAACCACGTTTTCCCGCTGATCGGCAGGAAGCCCGTCGATCAGGTGGACAGCACCCATGTCGTCGAGGTGCTCACGCCCATCTGGCTCGAAATCCCCGACACTGCTCGCAAGATCTTGCAGCGCATCGGTGCCGTGCTCGACTTCGCGCATATCAGGGGTGGCGGGAAGAAGAGGCCGCGCTGCGCTCAGTCCGCAAGGGATTGCCGCGCCAGACCGACAAGGTCGAACACTTCAAGGCCATGCCTTATGCGGACATTCCGGCGTTCATGAAGGAGCTGGCGACCGCATCACCCACCACGGGCCGCGATGCCCTGCGTTTTACGATCTACAACGCCGTGCGGTCGAGCGAGACGCGCAAGGCTGTCTGGACCGAGATCGACTTGGACAAGGCGATATGGACCATCCCCGGCGAGCGGATGAAGGCAAAGGAAACGCATGTGGTGCCGCTCTCCCAAGCGGCAGTTTCCATTCTGCGGCGACGCTGGAAACTGCGCACGAGCCACGATGGCCTCGTTTTCTCGAACAATGGCGAGAAGCCCATCAGCGACATGACAATGACCAAGCTGCTACGCGATGCCGGGATCAAGGGCGCGACCGTCCACGGCTTCCGCTCCGCCTTTACTGATTGGGCGGCAGAGAAGACAAACTTTCCGAAGGAAGTGGCGGACAAGGCCTTGGCGCACAAGCTGAGCAACCAGGTCGAAGCCGCCTATCGTCGCACCGACTTCTTCGACAAGCGCCGCGATCTGATGGCAATTTGGGCGGAGTTCTTGGACTCCACGCTGGTGACCATGTGATGTGGTCAAACCCCGCACCATACATCAGCCGCAGTTGATCGCTCGCTGACACGAAAACAAACAACTCAGATAGTTAGTCGCTCTGGCCATTGAGCAGGTGGCGCAGAGAAGTCGGGGTTACCCAACTTGGTGTCGCTATTTCCTTTGCCTTCTGCGCAAACGCTCTCGCTTGGCTCAAATCGCCTTGAGCTTCTCGCAGCAGCGCAAGCGAAACAAATGTGCCAGGCGCTCCGCGCCCAACCTCTTCTGGTTTAACAGAAAGCGCAAAGGCCATTCGATTGCTGAACTGTGACATCGCGTTGTTGCGGAATAGGGTCGCCGCGCCAGTCGCAGCATCATTTATTGCCGCGACGTCATTTGTGTAACTCCACCATGTATCGAGGTCATCGGCGCTCAAACGTTCGCGAAAGGCGCATTCGATTTCCTTGAACTTTTAGGATCAACCTCCCTCCGATGACATTCGGAATGGCAAGAGGTTGGACACCGAGATTGACGGTGAACTTTCCGCCATATCTCGACCCCTGAAGATTAACGGCCAAGGCGAACCCATCTTTCACCAACCGGAAATTTCGTCCCGACCCTTTGAAGCCGTATTCTCGAATGACAGGCGCAAGATGTTCTCGCCAAGCGTGCTCAATAGAATAAGGCTTTTGGGTGCTGCATTTTGATGGGCGGGATTGATCGTCAGCGGCAGATGACCCGTCACCTTCACGAGCCTCATGCTTTCCGAGGCGATTCCTTATCCAATCGAATGCTGACACTGGCAGGTCCATTAGGGTCCGATCGCGCAAGCTCGCAAGTCATCCGAATAATGCAAGAGAATTTGCGGCTTATCACGTACCCTAGCCGCTGCTGCTTCGACCAATTCATGCAAGCTGGCAGTGGTAACGCGCGTTGCCGTGCCGATCTTCACCGCTTCGACTTCGCCAGTCGCGATCAGCTCATAGAGCTTCGTGCGCCCAACGCCTATCATTCGGGCAGCGTCATTGACCCTGACGCAGATCGGCTCGAGTGGTTGATGGCCGCTCATTTCCGCCGGTTCCTCTTCACGATAGCGAGCGGGATCGGCGATCCAGCGATTGATTGCTGACTCATGCCAGCCCGCGCCGTGGATGCTGATCTTGACCTGTGACGGGAATGTGCCCTCGGCGATCTTGCGATAGATGGTGGAGCGGGAAAGACCGGTGCGGTCGAGGATGGTCTTGAGGCGGATGATGCGTTCGGTATTCGACATGGGGCATTCTCACTTTGACACTGGCAGCCCCTCTTCGGAACATAATGAGAACTTTTCGGAAAGGCGCAAGGACCATGTTCAGTTGGAATTCGGGCAATTCTTCAACGATTTTCGTGATTTTAACCGCCTACGGACGGTCCGAGACCTTTACGGACAGACCGCTCCGTTGCCTTTGGTTTTGAGAACTTTTTCGTTCGGCCCGATTTTGTGGCTGACGCGCGCGAATTTGCGACGGCAGCGACGGATTTCCGCGCCATAGTTGCCGGATATCGCGCGAATCGGACTCCACTTCACGGAAGCTAGCTGCCGCTGCTTCATGTAAAGACGGCAACGTCGGTCTCTGCCTTCATGTCGCACCAACTAGCAAATGCCGTTCGCCATGCTACAGTAAACGCATGGCGTTTCTGGACAAACTGGGTGTTTGCTCCCGATTATACAGGCTCCGATGGCGGGGGGAATGTCCACCGGAACTGGCCGCGGCGGTCAGCAATGCGGGCGCGCTCGGTTCGATAGGTGTTGCCGCCACAGATGCAGCTGGCGCACGGAAGATGATCACAGGCGTGCGAAATCTCTGTGGCAAGCCATTTAACGTCAATGTCTTTGTCCATCAGCCGATGCAGACGGATATCGACCGCGAAAGGGCGTGGCTTGCAGCGATGGCGCCGCTATTCGACAAATATGGAGCGGAGCCTCCACCGAGCGCTTCGTCCGATTTACAAGAGCTTCATCGAAGACGACGAGATGCTGGCGCTGTTGATCGAAACCGCACCGGCCGTTGTCAGCTTTCACTTTGGCCTGCCTGATACCGCGCGGATCAGCGCGCTCAAAGATGTCGGCTGTGTGTTGCTGGCAACTGCAACAAATCTCGCGAGGCGGCGGCCGCGACTAAAGCGGGAATCGATGCTGTCGTGGCGCAGGGATGGGAAGCGGGCGGCCATCGCGGAGTCTTCGATCCGGATGCGCCTGACGGTCGGCTTGGGCACCATGGCGCTGACCCGCTTGCTGGTGCAGCGATGCGGTTTGCCCGTCATCGCTGCCGGGGAATCATGGATGGCCAGGGCATCCGCGCCGCGCTTGATCTTGGTGCCGTCGCGGCTCAGCTGGGCACCGCCTTTGTTTCCTGCCCGGAGAGTAGTGCCGATTCCGCCTATCGTGAGGCGCTGGCCGGTCCTTCCGCGATGAACACGGTTATGACTTCCGCAATTTCCGGGCGCCCGCACGCGGCCTGCCCAACCGCTTTACGCAATGGGGTGAAACTGTAGGTTTGCCGCATCCCGGCTATCCCATGACCTACGACGCAGGAAAGGCACTGATCGCGGCGGCAAAGGCGGCAGGTGAGACCAGCTACGCGGCCCAGTGGGCCGGACAAGGCGCACCGTTGTCTCGTAGCATGCCAGCCGCCGAACTCGTCGCCCTGCTGGCTACGGAATTGAATTCGCCAAATCGCAGGGTATGAGGGAAATCACCGAAATTCCATCATTCCCAACTTCGGCCCCTGCCTGCTAATGGTGGACTGACACCGCAGTTCAACGGCAATGGGCTTGCAGATAATCCAGCAGCACACCAGCGTGATTGATGACCGGGTTATGAGCCGCGTAAAGCAGCGTCAGATCGCCTTTCGACCTAAGCGCGCACAAATGCGCAACGGCATCCGGGTTCGCATCGAGTTCTTGTGCGTAACGCACCTGGAACTCCTGCCAGTTCGCCGGGTCGTGGCCGAACCATTCGCGCAGCCCGGTGCTCGGCGCGATGTCCTTGTACCATTCGGTGAGGTCGGCGCGTTCTTTGCTAGCCCCGCGCGGCCACAGGCGATCGACAAGGACGCGCTGGCCGTCATCCGGCGACGGCGCTGCGTAAATGCGCTTTTATGCGGAGCATGTGCATCATATCCCCAGATGGTCAGCCATCCTGATGGATCGTGCGCGCGCCCCACACCATAGGCAAGCGCGTAAGCCGCCATCGCCGTGGCCAGCAGCAGAACCTGCCGCATACGGGTCTGTTCTGAAAGCAGAAGCCAGTAGCCGGCAAAATAGATCACGACGAAGATCAGTTTTACCCAAAGCCAGTGATTGGCAAAAAGAGCCGCTGGCAGAATGCTGAACAACATTGCTGCAACCGTCAAGACGGTCCCGTCAATCGCCAGACCTATGCTCCAGGCAAGCACACTGCAGGGCCAGTGCATCCCGCAGATCAATCCAAGCCCGCGGATCGCCATGCACAGTCCGCTCATGGTGATGGCCCAGATGTGTACGGAGTGAATCTGCGGATAGAATTCTATCATAATGGCACGCTGGCTGAAGACCGGACGGCTCCTCATCCCGCCCGGCCTCCATCCCTATTCAGCCGGAACCGCGTCCGCCAACGCCGCCTGATCGGTGGTATCGCGCCGTGGCCTGATCCATTGCAAGGCAACAAAGGCAGCCAGCAACAGCGCCCCGGCAGCGAAGATCAGGTCCCCCGGCATCCGCATCCAGACCAGCAGGTGGATCATCGGTTGCCCCATGAATTCCGCCGAACGGGCATAGGCATAGCCATGCTCCAGCACCGCCTGCAATTGCAGCACGCCCATCGGCAGTAGCGTGAGCAGCGCCATTAACGCGAGGCCGATATTGAAGCACCAGAAGCTGCCGCGCAGCCAGCCGTGATTCCATTGCACATCGTCACGCAAGCCGCGCAGACAGAACAGCATCAGTCCGATACCCAGCATTCCGTAGACACCGAACAGGGCGGTATGTCCGTGCAGCGCCGTCAGGTTCAGCCCTTGCATGTAATAGAGCGCGATCGGTGTATTGATGAGGAAGCCGAACAGGCCCGCACCCACGAGATTCCAGAAGCTGACGGCGAGGAAGAACGCGATCGGCCATTTGTAGCGCTGCATCCACGGCGTGGCGCGGCTGTGCTGCCACGTCTCCATCGCCTCCAGCCCGATCAGCGCCAGCGGTACGACCTCAAAGCCGAGAAACATGCGCCAATCGCCACACCGGCCATCGTCGTGCCGACGAAATACAGATGGTGAAACATGCCGAGGATGCCGCCCGAAAGGAACACCACGGTTGCGAATAACACGTTGATCGTGGCCGTGCGCCCGCGCACCAGCCCTAGCTTGACGAAGAGGAAGCTGATGACGGCAACCGCAAAGACTTCAAAGAAGCCTTCCACCCACAGATGGACCACCCACCAGCGCCAGTACTCTATCTCCGACAAATGGCTGTTCGATCCGTACATCAGGCCCGCCCGTAAAACAGGCCGATCGCGATTGTTGACAGAAACAGCAGGAAGACGATGGATGACATATCGTCCTTGCGCTGGATTGCTGGCCATAGAGCGCGACCGACCAGTAATAGCCAGACGATCAGACCGACAAACAGGAACGCCTGCCAGAAGCGCCCGATATCGACATATTCCCAGCCCTGGTGGCCAAACCAGAAATTGCTCGCCAGGCCCATTTTCTGCATCACAGCAAACCATTGTCCGGTAAATGCGCCGACCACGATGATCAGCAGGCAGACGAACAGGAAGTTCACGCCCGCCCTTTGGAATTTTGGTTCATGACCGGAAATGGCCAGGGGCAATGTAGAGCCCTGTGCCCAACCACGCGGTGGCAATCCACAGTATGGCAAGCTGGGTATGCCAGCTTCGCGTCAGGGCATAGGGCAGGTATTACGACAGATCGAAGCCATAAGATCCTGTCCTTCAACCTGATAGTGCGCCGTCGTCGCGCCCAGTGCGATCTGGACCAGCATCAGGGCGATAACCACCCAGAAATATTTGGCGCTGGCTTTCATCGAAGGTGTCAGCACGATACCCTTTAGCGGGTCACGCTCAGGCGGCGTTAAGGCTCGTCCTTGCCCGTCCATGCGGCATAGTGCCAGCCCAGCAAGGCGATCCCGGCGATCAGGAACAGAATCGAAAACATCGACCACATGAATGTGCCCGGCGTAGGCGTGTTTCCGACCAGCGGTTCGGAGGCAGGCCAGTTGTTGGTATAACTGACCTCCGCCCCAGGCCGCTCGGCAGCGGTAGCCCATGCGCTCCAGAAGAAGAAGGCGTTCAGCTTCTCCCGCTTTCTGAATCGGGAAGCGTGTCCTCCTTCATCGCATAGCTGACACGCAGATCATGCGTTGCCGGGTCAGCGGAAAACAGGCTGTCGTAATGCCGCGAAACCAGGGCAATCGCCGCCGCCCGATCATCACTGATGGTCAGGTCACCGGTTTGCGTGCATTATAGCCGTTTCGCGCAACGATGGCTCGATCCGCGCTTGCAGAGCTGCCTGCTCATGCGGCTCCAGGGCGGCAAAGTCCGTCGCGCCCTGGGCTGCCGCTGCTGCATCAAGCCGTGCTTCGGCCTCGCGATGAAGCCAGTCAGCCGACCAGTCGGGCGCCACGAGCGCCGCCATGCCCCCAGATGCTTCCCAGCTGTTGCCCGCCCATGGATTGATAGACCCTCTGGCCGGTTTCGATGTCGTCGCGCGTAAACACGACTTGCCCTGATTGGGTAACGACACGTTCCGGCACAGGCGGCGCGGTCCGCATCAGGTCGGAACCGAGCCACAGCATCACGCCGAAGCTGGCGATTACGATCGCTGCCAGCCCCAGCCAAAGTCGTTTTGTCGTGGACATGGCGTCCCCCCTTTGTGTGTCGAAAGTCAGTAAAGCCCGTGGCTGCCCGCAGCCGCGCCAAACACCGTGATCAGGCTGAAGTGAGAGCAGGACGCGGTGCATGGTAATCATTCGCCTAAAGTCTCGCCTGGGCGTTGGTGATCGCGCCATGCGTCGGTGCAGGAACAGCGGCTCGATGATGAAGAGCATCACGAAAAGATGGCCCAGACGCGCAGATCATGGCATGCATCCACCAGAAATGCGGATCGGCAAGCCGGCTCCACATGTCGGTCCGCCATACCATCCAGAAGCCGCTCGCCCCTGCCAGCAGCACCCACAGGCGAGCCTGCGGCGCGAAGCTTCCTTCGAAACGATGGAACGCCCCCAGTCTTTCACCTTCTGGCAATCCGTTCATGGCGGGCAGCAACACCAGAGTGACGAAGCCCACCCCGCCGATCCACATCAGGACAGCCAGAACATGAATGGCGTGGGCCAAAGGGAAAATCAGTCACGCGCCGTCGCCCAATGGAGGTTCGCGATAGAACTCGACCTTCATCTTCATCGGCCCCGTCAGTTCGACATGATGGACGGCTTGCGGCGCGATAACAGCGGGGTTTTGCGGCGTGACGTGAACCGTGTGGGCAGGCTCATGAAGACGAGGTCGACCGATCCTTCGAGCACGACCAGCAAGCCCCGGTGATGCCGTCCTTCGTGTTAGGGCGTTACGAACATCGATGCATGGTTGCGCGGGCAGGGACTTCTTTTCCGGCATCGAAACCCAGCGCAGCTTCAGCCTTTCAGTATGGTTGCGCTGGCATCACGCGATTTCCTGCTTTCCTGGAGCAGAATGAACAAGGAATAGTTCACGTTTTCAGGGCCGACTTTCCGCGCAACAACGGACGACCAGAAGGCGCGCGCAAGCAAAGCATTGAACAGTGGGCCGATCATCGTATTGTTCTGACTTCGAAGGCAGGAATGACCTGCCGTTGCCGGAAGCGTCGCCATGACCGACTCCAATAATGTATTTCTAATACATGTATTAAGAGTTGCTCGGCTGGCAAGCAGCATTATCTTGATATGATCACGATCAGGAACCAGTTCCATGCGGCTGACCCGCTACACCGATTATGCCTTCCGCGTGCTGTTCCATGTCGCGGTAAACGATGGGCGCCCCGTGCCGATTGCGGAAGATCGCCCGCACTTTCAATATCTCCCAGAACCACCTCGTAAAGGTCGTTCCATGACCTGGTGAAAGCCGGATATCTGAACAGTATCCGTGGACGCAGCGGGGGTGTCCTGCTGGCACGGCCAGCCACCCAGATCGGCCTTGGCGAGGTGGTCCGACACCGAGCCGGACATGCGTCTGCTCGATTGCGTCGGTTGCCTCATAGCGCCTGCCTGCCACCTTCCTCGCCCGATGCAGGAAGCGATCAATGCCTTTGTCGCGGTGCTCGACAAATACACGCTGGCAGACATCGTGAATGAGAGCGATGGCGATGGTTTCTTGCCAGACCAAAGGAATAGCGCCCGAACGGATACCAAGAGCGAGACCTGTCTTCCCAGCCTGGCCACTCTGCTCTCGGCCAATCTCTGACTAGCGCCCAACCTCTGATTGATCCGTATGCTCATCGGACAGTGGGGGTGTGAACGGCTTCGGGCGTAACAACCATGTCCATCAGGATATCGTGAATATGGCGACGGAAAGCAGGCAGCAGCTGAAGGGGATAACCCTACCCCGATCCGCCTCGGCATTTGCGGCAAGGCGGCCAGCGTCCGGTCGAAAAATCCCGCCACCATAACCAAGCCGGAAACAATGTCGATCGAAGCCTACGACCGGCGCAATCACGATATCCGGCACCACGTCGGCACCTTCTGCAGGATAGGGATGTTCCAAACCCTCTTGCCAGCTTGTCGCCTGATTTCCATTCGCGAAACGCCAGCGGCTGGTGTTTGCAACTACCACAGGCAGAGCAGTACGAGCCCCTTTTGCCGCGAAACCCTTCAGCAGGGGCTTCAGGTCCGGCTCGTTGCGAAAATGGCCAATAGGCGCTGACAACCAGTCCCTCTACATCGCCGACACATGTTTCAATTCGCGCCGCGATCCTTGCGTCCATCGTCGCGCGTCGTGACGTTTCGAGTTCGAGACGCTTGCCGATCAAGCGCTCGCGCTCCACTTTGCGCCATGCGCGCATTGCCGATGTCAGTTCACCAGCCATTTCGGCGGGCTCCGCAGCGAAATCCGCGCCCAGTTCGTGCAACATGCACGGCGAGGATGCAAATTGCGGAGTATCGTCGTCGTCTTGGTCCGTCATCATACGCTTTGCCAGTGATCCAGAACCGTTAGCCGGACGCAAGCATAGCCGGAGTTGGCGGAGGTACGAATTTCGAACTTTACCCCGTCGGCTCGCAAATCAGAGTGATACCGATTGATTCATGCCGGATTGCCCGCCAGCACAATGATCAGCGAAACCACCATGCCAAAAAGGCGATCGCCATCAGGACAACAAGATTTGGCCGTAAACTGCCTTTCGATCCATCGGTCCGAAATGCGTCATCAGGAGACCATTGCGATCAAGCGGGGATGCGCCCTTGCTGGGGTTCTGCGCCACGACGACAGTGCGCGCCACGGCAAAAATATCACCACATAGACAATGGAGACGGAAATCGAGAGTATGGCCTTACCACTCGAACCCAGCGCTGCGAGCATACTGGCGAGAAAAAGCGCATAGCAGGGATCATTCCCAGCCAGATTCTGCCGGGCAGCTCAGAAACCGCGAGCTTCGGGCTGGGCAACCTCATGCTCTTGCGGCACAACTTCAATCTCGGACAGCAGACTTGAAGCGACTTCGACAGTTGTGAATTCACTGCGATCCTGGGGATTCTCAAACATGGGGCAGGTTCCTTCCTGGTTGGCTCCACCAACGCCTTCGCGATTGATGGCGATTCCGGTAAGCAGGCTTTCGGCAATCATGCGGGCGCGCCCGCCAACCAGGCTGGCCGCCTGCGGACTGGCGTCCATGGCGCGCAAATTGGCGTAGAACAGCTCCAGCCATTGGCTAAAATGCGCCTCCTGCAAACCGGGATAGCGATGTGCTTGACCATGGGATTGCCGGAGAATTCGCCGCTGTTGTGCAGTACTGAGCGCCAGAATTGCTTCATCCGCTCAAGATGGGTCAGCCAGTCAGCCACCCGCTCTGCAAAGATCGGGCCGAGCAGTTCGTCCGCACGGATGCTGGCATAAAATCGCTCCACCATGTCCGAGATGAAGCGCGCATCGATACCGATTTCTTCAGCAGTGGCGCGCTTGGCCTGCCGCGCCTTCAAAGCGTGGTCGCAGGCACTGCCAGCTGCAACGGATGGGGACATTGTGACGACTCATATGGTGGTATTTTCTGATACCTATTTAACCCGCTTGAAGATAAAATCAATATTCAATATACCTGATTTATGCAGCTCAGCCTGAAAACAGGTTATGCCCTGCGCGTGCTGATGGCCCTGGCATCGACGGAAGAGGTTCTCTCGGTCGACTGGATGGCGGGAGCATTACGGCATTTCCCGCAATCACCTGGCCAAGGTGGCACAGCAGCTGAACGCCAGCGGGCTGGTGAAGACGATACGCGGGCGCAGCGGCGGAATGCAGTTGGCCCGCGATCCGGCGAATATCAATGTCGGCTCTGTCGTTCCGGGAGTTCGAGCGCCTCGACGGGTTCGTCGCCTGCATGAGTGGCGGAACCGCTTGCACGATAGACGGTGTTTGCGGCCTGAAGCCAGCTTTGGGCGGTGCGCTGGAAGCCTTCCTGTCGCACCTTGATCGCTTTTCTCTCGCCGATATCACTCGCAAGCCGAGCAGTATCAGGGAACGGTTGCTGGCTCAGACCCGCTGACAATTGTGAACTAATTGGCCTTTTCCGACATCTTGCGCTTTGCCGCCTTCCGCTCGACCGCGCGGAACACCGCATCCAGATCGTCGATATCAATATCCAAAACTTCGTCCCAATCACTGAGCACTTCCTCAATATCCGAACGGCGGTAGGTTCCCGGATGGGGAAAGGCATGGTCCGCCGCGGCACTGGATACTGAACATGGGGCCAACGATGCCCAGTGAAGTTGTTGTATAGCCACATACCAGCACGAGAATCAAGACGTTCGCCGCGATTGGTAACATATAGTTGAAATCCTGCCCTCCGCACCCGTCGCACCCAGCGAACACAGTAGTGCACAAGCACCGCCTGGCGGATGCAGACATCGCGCAATCGTCATCACAGCAATTGCAGTGCAAACACCGGCTGCGGCGCTGAAGACCGGATTCCCAAGGGAGCATTCCTGCTGCCAGCCCAACCATCGCGGAAAGCAGGTCTCCACCGATTACCGGCCACGGCTGGGCAAGTGGGCTAGCGGGTATCGCAAAACCAGGACCGCCGATGCTCTAGCGGTGCGATGAGGACCGGATAAAGACCTTGCGGCGTACCGAAGAACAACACGCCAACCCAGCCCGAGAGTGCAATCCCGATTCCTGCGCCAACTGCACCCGCAACCAGCCCAAGTGGCCGGTCACCCGCTGGGTCTCGAGTCTCGCGGTGTGCTTCAGGATTGTCTTGAGCATCAGAGTCCCCTCGGGTTGCAGTGCTGGGCTCTAACGCGCATGCGAATGACACAACGCGAATAAGGGGCGGACAAGTGTAAGAGCCTTAAATTGCGGTAGCTGTTGCGGAAACGACGAATGGGTCGAATCTCCAGTTATCGGATTGCAGGACCGACATGCGCAAGCAACGTAAATATCAAGCGACTTCCACGGGCTTCCTCGATTTGTTAAACCTACCGCTCCGCCTCGAACGCCCGCTTCCCCTTGCGACGGAACAGCACCAGTGCCTGCGCACCTTCGGCACCGCGCAGCTTGGCGGCAACCGTGAGGAATGCGCCGTAAAGCGCGGCGCGATCATCGTCGGTCAGTTCGACCAGATCGGCCTTCGCTACCAAGCCGCCCAACTCGATCAGTTGCCGGGTGCGCTCGCGTCGCTTGATTTGCCATTCGCGCATGTCGGTTCGTGCCTTTGCTGCCTCAAGCCGATGCCGCGCCGCCGTCGAGCGGAGAGTGCCTTCCGGCTGTTTGCTAGGTCCGCTCGCAGTGTCGCGTGACTTGCCCTGAAAGAAGGCCGCGCCGCGCTTGCGCCAGCCCTCCCCGGTCGCCTTGTCGGTGTTGGCCGCCGCATCGAGCAGCGCGCCGCCAGCACATCGGCATCGAGCGTGTCGGCTCCGGTTGCCGTGACCAGCGCGCCGAGGTCGCGCACGCGGCGTTCCTTCAACTGCTTTGCCTTGTCGGCCAGGGCCTTCAGTTCCGAATCAAAATCGCGGGGTTTGCGCATGGGATATCTCCATCGTTGGTGTGATGGAGCCATGATAATCTCTGAGCTTTCCCAATGCAGTAAGGTCGCCGGGACAGTGTGATACCGCCTAGTCCCGATCAGGATTTTATCATGAGAGGGCGCGCTTATACGTCGTGCCGACGTAGCCTTTGCGGTGTAACTGGATTGCCGACATGGCAATCTTTCACTTCAGCGCAAAGGTCATCGGAAGGTCGAGCGGACGTAGTGCCGTTGCGGCGGCGGCCTATCGTGCAGGCGAACGGTTGCACGATGAACGCATCGACAGAACCCATGATTTCACCAACAAGGCAGGCGTTCTTCATTCCGAAGTGATGCTGCCCAGAAGCGCGCCCGAAGCCTTCGCGGACCGGGCCACTTTGTGGAACGCGGTCGAGGCCGCCGAGAAGCGCAAGGATGCGCAGCTTGCCCGCGAGGTCGAGTTTGCCCTGCCACGCGAGCTGACGAAGAAGGACAACATCAGGCTGGCGCGCGAGTTCGTGAAAGCCGAGTTCGTCGAGAAGGGCATGATCGCCGACCTCAATGTCCATTGGGACATTGGCGAGGCCAGCAAGGCGAAGCCCCACGCCCATGTCATGCTGACGATGCGGGAGATCACGAAAGACGGCTTTGGCGCAAAGGTTCGCGACTGGAACAAGACCGCGCTGATCGAGCGATGGCGCGAGCGCTGGGCCGATCATGTGAACCGTGTGCTGGCGGAACGCGACATCGACGCGCGGATCGATCACCGCAGCCTGGAAGCGCAAGGCATTGCGCTTGAACCGCAGGACAAGATTGGTCCTGCTGCCTCGCGCATCGGTGGACGCGGGCTGGAAGCTGAGCGGATCGAGGAACACCGTGCAATTGCCCAGCGCAATGGCGAGCGGATCATAGCCAATCCCGCGCTGGCACTGGATGCGATCACGCACCAGCAGGCCACGTTCACCAGGCGCGATCTCGCCGCATTTGTTCACCGGCATAGCGACGGCAAAGAGCAGTTCGACGCGGCCTTCAATGCCGTGCGCGCATCGCCCGATTTGATCTCCTTGGGTAAGGACGGACGCGGGCAGGACCGGTTCACTTCACGCGCGATGATCGAGACCGAACAGCGGCTGCATCGTGCGGCTGACATCATGGCGCAGCGCACACAATATGGCGTCGAAGTTGTGCTTCGAAATGCCGCATTCGCCAGCGCGGCGAAGCGCGGCCTGGTCCTCTCAGGCGAACAAAAATCCGCCTTCGAGCACGTCACCAACAACGAGGGCCTTGCGGTCGTGGTCGGCTATGCCGGGACCGGCAAGAGCGCCATGCTGGGCGTAGCGCGCGAGGCTTGGGAAAGCGCGGGCTACACCGTGCGTGGCGCAGCCCTGTCAGGCATTGCCGCCGAAGGCCTGGAAAACGGCTCCGGCATCGCATCGCGCACCATCGCCAGCCTTGAGCACCAATGGGGCAAGGGGCGCGAACAGCTCACTGGCAAAGATGTGCTCGTCATCGACGAAGCGGGCATGGTCGGCACGCGCCAGATGGAGCGCGTGCTCACCCATGCCGCCAAGGCCGGAGCGAAACTTGTCCTGGTCGGCGACCAGCAGCAGCTTCAGGCAATCGAGGCAGGCGCGGCGTTTCGGGCAATCCACGAACGCCACGGCGGCGTCGAGATCAGCGAGGTTCGCCGCCAGCTTTCCGCATGGCAGCAGGATGCGACCAGGCACCTCGCCACGGGCCGAACGGGCGAAGCTATCCGGACCTATCAAGAACAAGGCATGGTCCATGCCGCCGACACCCGCAAGGTCGCACGGGCAGAACTGATCGAGCGCTGGAATCAGGAGCGGCAAGCCAGCCCCGGCGACAGCCGGATTATCCTGACGCACACCAATGACGAGGTGCGCGCGCTGAACAGCATGGCGCGGGAAAAGATGCGCGACGCTGGCGCACTGGGTGCGGATGTCACCTTCAGTTCAACACGCGGCGAGCGGCAATTTGCATCGGGCGACCGCATCATCTTCCTGCGCAACGAGCGCGGACTCGGGGTAAAGAACGGGACACTTGGCACGGTTGCGAAAGCCAGCGCACAGAAGATGGCTGTCCGCACCGATGATGGCCGCGAGGTTGCGTTCGACACGAAAGACTATGCCCATATCGATCATGGCTATGCGGCCACGATCCACAAGGCGCAGGGCATGACGGTGGACCGCGCCCATGTGCTCGCCACACCGGGTATGGACAGCCATTCCGCCTATGTCGCCATGTCGCGCCATCGCGACGGGCTGGCGCTCCATTATGCCCGTGATGACTTCGCCGACCGGTCCAAACTTGTCCGCACCCTGAGCCGTGAGCGCGGGAAGGAAATGGCGGCAGACTACAAGCCAGAGCAGGCCTTCGCCGAACTGCGCGGCATCAGCTTCCGCGAGCGGATCGTGGAGATGGTTCGGCAGGTGCCGGAGAAGGCCAAGTCGATCTTCGGAAACTTCCGTCCGCAGGCCCGCCAGCTTGAGTCGCTTCCAGCGCAGACGAACACGCAGAACGAACAGCGCCGGGCCGTCGAACGCTACGCCCGTGCGCTCGGCGATATCGGCACGATGCAGGCCCAGGGCTTGCCCGTGCTCCCGCACCAGAAGGACGCGCTGGAAAAGGCAGGAAAGGCGCTCGACGCGATCTGGGCCCATGCCGCCACTGATCTAGCCAAAGCGCTGGAACGGCGTCCTGAGTTGATTGCAGAGGCCGCTGGCGGGCGCAGCCAGGAAACCATGCGCGCCATGCAGAACGAAGCCGCTGTGCGCACCGACCCCGCGATGCGATCCGAGCGCTTTGTCAGCGACTGGCAGGGGTTGAGCGCGGCCCGCAAGCAGCTTGAGCAGCAAGGCGACCGTGCGGGCGCTGCCCGCGCCTCGGCCAAGCTGACCGAGCTGGCGAAGGGGCTTGAACGCGACCCGCAAGTCGAAGGCTTGCTGCGAGGCAAGACCCGCGAACTCGGCATCGATCCGAAGCCCGAACGCAGCATCGCCAATGAACTTACCGCAACCCTTTCTCGCGAGCGCACCCGCGCTTTCGACATGGGCATTTAGGAGAAACGACATGGAAGACGACCACATCGAAGAAGTGCAACTGAACCTCGAAGTCGAGGAACCGCCAGCGCCGACACCAAAGCCAGATGCTGTGACAGAAACCGATCCGGCAACGGAAGCCTTCGTCCGTCTCGAAGGCGAAATGGCAATGGTGCGCCATACGGTCCAGAACATGGCCAGGGAACGCGCCGACATCGTGATCCCGGATTACACCGCCACGCTCAGCCAGATGGCCGATCAGCTGGCACAGGTCTCCAAGACGTTGAGCACGATCGGCAACAAGCCTGCCATCGAAATGACGCCGGAAGACATTGCCGTCCAGATCAAGCGTGCCTCACTCGACATGCTGCGGGACAGCAGCGACCTGTTCCGGCAGGGCCGCAAGGATCTGGACAATGCAACCGGACGGCTCGCTGCAATTATCGGGCGTGTCCGAGCCGAGGACGAACAGAAGCGCCAGACCTGGCGCTCTGCAGGTATGGGGTTGGCTGCTGGTATCCTGCTGTGGTCTATCCTCCCTGGCACCATCGCCCGCGCCATGCCCGAATCTTGGCATTGGCCAGAATGGATGGCGGAAAGAACTCTCGGGGAATCGTCGCGGTGGAACGCGGGGAGCAGGATGATGCAGAGTGCCGATCCTCTCGCGTGGCAAGTACTTGTTGCGGCGGCGGACATGCAGCGCGATAACCGGGACAAAATTGAAGATTGTAGGAAACGTGCGAATTCGAGCGGGAAGAACGTATCCTGCACACTCCAGATTCGGGCGCAAAATGGAGACGACTAGCGCGCCGGAAATTGCCTTCACGCACCAGAAAGCGTCCCGGAAAGCCCCAGAATGCGCTGGAAAAGCCCGCACATTGTGTGGGGTCAATCGTAGGAACGCTTTCTACAACTCTTCCGAAATTTGTTTCAAAACAACACGCTAAGGCAGTTGACTGGCGCACCCGACAGGATTCGAACCTGTGACCCCTGCCTTCGGAGGGCAGTACTCTATCCAGCTGAGCTACGGGTGCGTGAACTGAAGCGGGCGCTAGTATAAGCCCGGACGTCGCGGTTCCAAAATCCGCCAGCAATTTGACCCTTGGCGGCACGGGGTCAAATTGCCGGTTCTTGGGCTATAATGTCGCCCGCCGCGGGCCGGCAGGCCCCCTCTGGCGGCTTTTATTGAATCCATGACCACCACAAGCAACGGAAACTGACGGATGAGCGATCAGCAAGACTCGAAATTCATGTACAACTTTTCGCTGGTGATTTTCGCCCTGGTGGTGATCGCTATCGGCGCGTACTTCATGGCGAGTCACATCTACACGGGCTACGTTGAATCGCAGCGTGAAGACGACATGGTCGCCAGCCGCCTGCAGCCGGTGGGCGAGGTGAATTCCAGCGGCGCCGCCGTGACGGTGGCTTCCAATGTCGCCGCACCGGAAGGCTCTGGCGCCAGCGCCGAACCGGAAATCACCGATCCCAACGAACGTGCCTACCGCCGCATCTGCTTCTCCTGCCATGAGATGGGTATCGGCGGTGCGCCGAAGACCGGCGACGCCACGGCCTGGGCCGGTCGGCCGGAAAAAGGTATTGCCACCTTGATGCAGTCCGTCATCAACGGCGTCAACGCCCCCACCGGTGTGATGCTGCCGCGTGGCGGCTTGCCTGACATGACCGACGAGGAAATCCGCTCGGCCATCACCTACATGATGTTGCAGCTGCCCGAGGGCGCTGCCGCCGCCGCGGGCGTGGACGGCTGATCGCCGATCCACAGCAGCAGGTTCAAAAAAGAAAACCCGGCCTCGTCAGAGCGCCGGGTTTTTTTATGCCCGGAAATTTCCAGCGAAGTCGGCGATTACAACGTCTGTAACCCCGCGTAAGCTGCTATCAGACATTTCGTACCGCCGCTGGCGAAGTTCACATGCACGCGTGCATGCTCGCCACGCCCTTCCAATTGCAGGACGACGCCTTCGCCAAAGGCGTTATGAAAAACCCGCTGGCCGAGTTTCAAACCCGTGGCCTGCTCTGCGGCGGACTGGGTGCTGCCACCATAACCGCTGGCAGCCGCCTGCACCGTGCCGCGCACGCGCACTTCCTCAATCAATTCGGTCGGGATCTCGCGCAGGAAGCGCGAGGGACGCTGGTAAAGATCCTGCCCATGCAGGCGCCGGCATTCCGCGTGGCTCAGGAATAACTGTTCCTGCGCGCGGGTGATCCCCACGTAACACAAGCGCCGCTCTTCCTCGAGTTGACTCGGACTGCTGGCCGAGCGCATGTGCGGGAACAGCCCTTCTTCCAGTCCGACCAGGAACACCACGGGAAACTCCAGGCCCTTGGCTGCATGCAAGGTCATCAACTGGACGCAGTCGGTGTCGGCATCGGCCTGGCCTTCGCCGGCTTCCAGCGCGGCATGCGAGATGAACGCGCTGACCAGCGGAATCTGCTGCTCTTCGTCGGGTTTGAAATCACCCGCCGCCTTGACCAGTTCCTCCAGGTTCTCGATGCGGTCCTCGGCCCGTTCGCGATTTTCCTTACGGTAGTACTCCACCAGGCCACTGCGGGCAATGATGATTTCCAGCGCGGCATCGAGGTCGAGATCGCGCATCTGCACTTCCAGTGAATCGAGCAGGCGCAGAAATCCGTCCAGCGCGTTGACCGCGCGTGCGGTCAACTCACGATTGGCCACCAACCTGCGCGCCGCCTCCCACAGGGTGACCGCGTCACGGCGGGCGGTATCGCGCAGCGCCTGCACGGTGCGCTCGCCAATGCCGCGCGGCGGTACGTTGACCACGCGCTCGAACGCGGCGTCATCACCACGATGTACGGCCAGCCGCAGGTAGGCCATGGCGTCCTTGATTTCGGCGCGTTCGTAAAAGCGGAACCCGCCGTGTACCCGGTATGGCACACCGGCCATGCGCAAGGTGTCTTCAAATACGCGCGATTGCGCACTGACGCGGTACAGGACGGCACATTCGGCGTAACGCCGGTCCTGCTCGTGCTGTGAGACTATCTGGTCCACGCAATAGCGTGATTCCTCGATTTCATTGAACGCGGCATAACGCATCAGCGGCTGACCGGAGCGGCCGCTGGTCCACAATTCCTTGCCCAGGCGCGCGGTGTTGTTCGCGATCAAGGCATTGGCCGCAGCGAGGATGTTGCCGGTGGAACGGTAGTTCTGCTCCAGGCGGATCAGCGCGTGCGCGGGATAGTCATCACGCAGGCGCTGCATGTTCTCCACCCGCGCGCCACGCCAGCTGTAGATGGATTGGTCATCGTCGCCGACGGCGAACAGGCTGCCGTTATCGCCTACCAGTTGGCGCAGCCACGCGTACTGAATGGCATTGGTATCCTGAAACTCGTCCACCAGCACATGCCAGAACTGCTCGCGGTAGTAGCGCAACAGCGCGGGATATTCGCGGAACAACTCGTGAACACGCAGCAACAGCTCAGCGAAATCCAGCAACCCCGAGCGATCGCAGGTTTCCTGGTAGGCGCGATAGATCTCGACCAGCGTGGCGAGGGTCTGGTCACCGGTGATGTCGACATGCGCGGGACGCATGCCCTCTTCCTTGCGCGCATTGATGAACCACTGCACCTCACGCGCCGCCCATTGGTCTTCGTTCAATTGCAGCGCACGGATCGTGCGCTTGATGGCGCGCAGTTGATCCTCGCTGTCCATGATCTGGAAGGCTTCAGGCAGGCCAGCCTCGCGCGGATGCGCGCGCAACAGGCGGTGCGCAATGCCGTGGAAGGTACCCACCCACATGCCGCGCATCGGCCGGTTCAGCAAGTGCTCGATGCGGCCACGCATTTCCGCCGCGGCCTTGTTGGTGAAAGTCACCGCGAGAATGGAACTCGGCCGGGCCTGGCCGGTTTCGATATACCAGGCGATGCGGTGCACGAGCACGCGGGTCTTGCCACTGCCGGCGCCGGCAAGGACGAGCAGTTGACGGCTGTTGCTGGTTACGGCTTCGCGTTGTGCGGCATTCAGCGAAGCCAACAGATGCTGTTCAGACATGGGCTGATTGTACCGGTACAGGATCAGGCAGGGAACTCGGGTACAATTCGCGCTCCTGATCTGCCACCAATGCCATCCAGCGCGAAGCCCACATGCCTGACAGTCAACGCGAAAACGCCCAAGCCGAGTTGCTGACCGTCGTCGACAGCGTATTGCGCCAGGCCAGAGCCAAAGGCGCCGATGCGGCGGAAGCCAGCGCCAACAGTGGCCAGGCGCTGTCGATCACCGTGCGCAAGGGCGAGTTGGAGAATGTCGATCACCATCGGGACAAGTCGCTGGCGGTGGTGGTGTTCCGCGGCCAGCGCAAAGGCTCGGCGACGACCACTGATTTTACCGCCGCCGCGTTGGAACGTACGGTCGATGCGGCATTGGCGGCAGCAAATTACACCGGGGAAGACCCCTACGCCGGTCTGGCCGATCCGGCGGAGCTCGCCCGTCAACCGCTACCGGATCTGGATTTGTACCATCCGTGGGATGTCGACGTTGGTACCGCACAGGCGCTGGCAACCGCCTGCGAACAGGCAGCTTTGGGCTACGACCCGCGCATCACCAACACCGAAGGATCGACCTTCAGCAGCCAGCGCGGCTACCAGGCCTATGGCAACAGCCTGGGCTTTGCCGGCGCCTACGCGGCGACCAGTCATAACCTGTCGTGCTCGGTCATCGCCCGCGACGGCGACAACATGGAGCGCGATCACGATTACACCGTCGCCCGTCTGCATACCGCGATGGCGACACCCGAGCATGTCGGCACGCGGGCCGCACAACGTGCAGTCGCCCGACTTGGCGCACGCCAGATCGCCACCTGTAAAGCGCCGGTGCTGTTCGAAGCGCCGCTGGCCAGCGGCTTGTTCGGCCATTTCATCGGTGCCATCAGCGGCGGTGCGCAGTATCGGCAGGCGTCATTCCTGCTCGATGCGATCGGGCAACAGGTGTTTCCCGAATGGCTGTCCCTCCGCGAGGATCCCTTCATTCCGCGCGGCGTCGCCAGTGTGCCGTTTGACATGGACGGCGTCGCCCCGCAGCAACGCACGCTGATCGAAGGCGGACAGCTGCAGGACTACGTCATGGATGTCTACAGCGCACGACGTTTGCAACGTCGCTCCACCGGCAACGCCGGCGGCGTGCACAACCTGATCGTGACCACCAGCGATCGATCCCTGGAAGACATGCTGGCATTGATGGGCACGGGTCTGCTGGTCAGCGAGCTGATTGGATTCGGCGTCAACGGTGTGACCGGCGATTATTCACGCGGCGCCGCGGGGTTCTGGGTGGAAAACGGGCGTATCGCCTATCCCGTGCACGAGATCACGATCGCCGGCCAATTGCGCGATATGTATCGGGGCATCGTCGCCATCGGCGGTGATATTGATCCAAGGCGCGCCGTACAGAGTGGTTCGGTACTGCTGGAAAACCTGACCATCGCCGGCGCCTGATCCGCCGCGGGTCATTCCACCATCAGCGCTTTTTGCGCGGCGGCCGCCGCGGTGGTGCGCGGCATCCGGTTCCAGGCATCGAGTGCGGCGATTTTGTAAGCTTCGGCCAGCGTCGGGTAGTTGAATACCGTGTTGACGAAATACTCCAGCGTACCGTTGAGTATCAACACCGACTGACCAATGTGAATCAGCTCGGTAGCGCCTTCGCCGACGATATGCACGCCCAACAGGCGATGGTCTTCCAGGTGGAACAGTAACTTCAACAGTCCTTCGCGCAAACCGAGGATCTGTCCGCGGCAGGTTTCGCGAAATCTCGCCGCACCGATTTCATAGGGAATGTTCTGTTCACGCGCCTGCTCCTCGGTCATACCGACGACGCTGATCTCCGGCACCGCGTAAATTCCGAAAGGCGACTCCGGTTGAGTCGCCGGCAACGGGCCACCGAGCGCATGACAGGCGGCATGCCGCCCCTGTTCCATCGATATCGATGCCAGCGCGGGAAAACCGATGACATCGCCGGCGGCGTAAATGTGCGGCACCGCCGTGCGGAAGTGTTCGTCAACCTCCAGTCGGCCCCGCTCATCGGGTTGCAAACCGGCACTGTCCAGGTTGAGTGATTCGGTATTGCTGACACGCCCGGCGGCGAACAACGCCATGTCCGCCACGACCTGCTTGCCACTGGCAAGGCACACGCGCACGCCACGCGGTGAGAGCAGGTCAACCTTCTCCACGGTTTCACCCATGCGCACGCTGACACCACGGTCGCGCAGGTGATGCATGAATTCGGCGACGATTTCCCGATCGAGAAAACTGAGCATGTCCATCCGGCCGTCGATCAGCGTGATCTTGATATCCAGCGCACTGAAGATTGAAGCGTACTCGACACCGATGACACCCGCCCCGACCACCACCAGTGTGCGCGGTATCTCCCGCATCTGCAGAATGTGATCGCTGTCGACCACGTGCACGCCATCGAATGGCACGTTAGGCGTCTGCACCGGCCGTGAACCGGTGGCGATCAGAAACCTGTCGCCGCCCAATCTGGTGACAGTACCGTCAGCGGCGGTCACTTCGATGTGGTGTGGATCGACAAACGACGCCGTACCGTTGAACGTTTCCACCCGATTACGGTGCAATTGATGCTGCACGACTTCGATTTCGTGGCGGGTGGTGATTTCCAGCCGTTGCATCAGGTCTTCGGCGGTAATCCTGGATTTGACCCGGTAGCTGCGGCCATAGAATCCGCGTTGATGCCACCCGGACAGGTACAACGCCGCTTCACGCAAGGTTTTACTGGGAATGGTTCCGGTGTGCAGGCAGGCGCCGCCGATGGCGCTGTGCTTCTCCACCAGTGCAACGCTGTGGCCAAGCTTGGAGGCCTGGATGGCGCCCTTCTGGCCGGCCGGCCCGCTGCCGATCACCACGAAATCATAATGCTGCATGCGACTTCCCTGCGCTGGCTTGGCGCTCTGATATTCTGTAGCCGGGAGGCGTCAAGCTTTTCGAGCTTTGAGCCGCAATATCTCTCTAAGCAACAACGCGCTCTGGTTAAGGACATTGCATGCCTTCAGTGACACCTTTGAACAACCCGCGCGGCGCTGATCCGCGTGCCCGCATTGGAGAAATTATCGCCGCCGGTGAACGGGTTATCGTCGGCAAGACCCATTCCCTGAAGCTCGCCCTGACGTGCCTGTTGGCCGGTGGTCACCTGCTCATCGAAGACCTGCCAGGCGTTGGCAAAACCACGCTGGCCCACCTGATGGCGCGCGTGCTGGGTCTGTCCTTCCAGCGTATCCAGTTCACCAGCGACATGCTACCGGCCGACGTCATCGGGGTGACGATTTACGACCGCGATACCCAGCAATTCGAGTTTCACCGTGGTCCGATCTTCAGTCAGGTCATTCTCGGTGACGAAATCAACCGGGCGACGCCACGTGCACAGAGCGCGCTGCTGGAAGCCATGGAGGAACGGCAAGTGACCGTGGACGGCGTGTCGCACCGCCTGCCACATCCGTTTTTTGTCATCGCCACCCAGAATCCGACCTACCAGATCGGCACGTTTCCGCTACCGGAATCGCAACTCGATCGCTTCCTGATGCGCATATCCCTCGGTTATCCGGATCGTGACGCGGAACGGGCACTGTTGACCGGCCAGGACAGACGGACGTTGCTCGAGAACTTCCCGGCGGTCATCGGGCCGGAGGAACTGCTGGAGATGCAGCAAGCCGTCGGTGAAATTCATACCAGTTCGGCGCTGCTGGACTACGTGCAAGCCCTGCTGGAGTTTTCCCGCACTTCGCCTGAATTTGCCACCGGCCTGTCGCCGCGCGCCGGCCTGGGACTGGTGCAGGCGGCACGGGCCTGGGCACTGTTGAGCGAGCGCGATTCCGTCATGCCGGAGGATGTGCAGCGCGTGTTGCCCGCCATCGCCGGACATCGTCTGCGCGCCGCCGACGAATCACAACAGGCGCACGCCGCTGACCTGCTGCTGCAAGGCGTACCGATTCCCTGAGCTTGCAGGTTTCGTCCGCCTGCCCGGATTGCCGATGAACCATACGCTTGCCCCATCCTCCGTGCTGCCACGGGCGGACCACGCGCTGGATCGCCGGCATATCTACGTATTGCCGACGCGCGGCGGATTCTTCTTTGCAGTGGTGTGCCTGTTGGTGCTGCTCGGTGCGATGAACTACAACAACGCGATGGCCTATGCGGTGAGTTTTCTGCTCGGCGCGATTTTCGTCATCGCCATCGGCGAGACCTGGCGTAACCTGGCCGGTCTGCGCTGCCTTGGCGCAGCAGCAGACCCAGTGTTTGCCGGCCAGAAGGCGCGCTTCCGCGTCACCCTCGATAATCGCGCTGGACGCGAACGCATGCAGCTGGAACTGCTGATGTCGCCGCCGCGTGGCGGCCTGCGGCGCCAGCCGCGGCAACACACCCAGCCGTTCGACGTCGATGGCGGTGCGATTATCCATGCCGACGTAATGGTTCCGGCGCCATCGCGCGGCCGCCTGACCTGTCCGCGGTTATGCATCAGAACGAGATTTCCGTTGGGACTGATTCAGGCCTGGGCCTACTTCTCACCGGTGGCCGACTGTCTGGTCTACCCGGCACCGAAAGGCGATTCAACGTTACCCGAATCCATGCAAAGCGCCAGCACCACGGCGCAGTCCGGCGTGGTGCAGACCGGGAACAACGACTTCTTCGGCCTGCGTGGCTATCAACGTGGCGATCCGCTGCGGGCCGTCGCCTGGAAAACGCTGGCGCGCAATGATCAGATGGTGGTCAAGCGTTTCACCGACGCCGCGGATGAACGTTTGTGGTTATCGCTGGAGCAGGTTCGTGCACTGCCGGACCTTGAAGCGCGTTTGAGCCAGCTCGCGCGCTGGGTGCTCGAAGCCGGCCGTCATGGCATTGCCGTAGGCATGCTGTTGGGCGCGCAGCGCTTTCAACCCGATCATGATCCGCGACACCAGCAAGTACTGTTGCGCGCGCTGGCCGAGTTCAAATTATGAACGCGCCCGCCCGGCTGGCCAACATCCGTACTGGCAACAACCATCCGCGCGAAGTGCACTTCCTGTGGATTCTCGGCGCGCTGGCCATGGCGCTGTTGCCACACAGCCTGCGCTTTTCCCCATTGCTGGTCGCCAGTTTTCTCGCGTTGGCATTCTGGCGCTGGGCGGCCTACCGCCGATGGTTGCCGTTGCCGGACAAACAGCATCGCCGCTTGTTGCTGACCAAGACCCTGCTCGTGATCACCGCATGTGTCGCGGTATGGGTAAGCTATCGCGGACAATCCGGGCGCGACGCCGGCGTTGCGCTGCTGATGGTGCTGGTCGGACTGAAACTGCTTGAGTTGACCACCACGCGCGATTTCTTCATTGCGACGACACTGGGCTATTTCCTGGTCGTCACGAATTTTCTCTACTCGCAAACCATACCGCTGGCGGCCTTTATGCTGGCCGTCATCACGATGCTGACGGCCAGCATGGTTGCGCTGTACGGCGGCCGCCATGAACGCGAACCTAAGTGGATACTGCGGCGGACGTTTTTCATCATCGTTCAGGCGATTCCGCTGGCGGTGCTTGCTTTCGTATTCTTCCCGCGCATTGAAGGTCCGTTATGGGGCCGCCCCATGCTATCGGAGGAAGCGCAGACCGGTCTGAGCGACGAGATGACACCGGGTTCGATCTCGAACCTGACGCTGTCAGATGAGATCGCCTTCCGGGTGAATTTCAATGGCCGTATTCCCCCGGCGGCGGAACGCTACTGGCGTGGCCCGGTGCTCTGGCATACCGATGGCCGTACGTGGCGTCGCGGCAGCCTGCGCGACCCGACGACGCCGCAGGTCCGCTTCCAGGGCGAACCCTATCGCTACACGATCACGCAGGAACCGAGCAACAAGCGCTGGTTGTATGCGCTGGAGCTGCCCGCGCAGATTGATGATGACATGTACCTGACGCGCGACCTGCAATTGCTCGGTCGCTACCGGATGCGTCGACGCACCAGCTTCGACCTGATCTCCTATCCGCGCTTCACTATTGCCGAGCTGACGCCGGCCGAACACCAGTTGGGTCTGCAACTGCCTGAAGATGCGCATCCGCGCGCCCGCGCGCTTGCGATGCAATGGCAGGCACAGGCGGGCGGCGATATCGAGCGGCTCGTGCGCATCGCATTGAGTCACTTCAATCGCCAGCCATTTACCTACACGCTGGCGCCGCCGCTGCTGACCGAAGATCCCGTCGATCAATTCCTGTTCGAGACCCGTGCCGGCTTCTGCGAACACTACGCCAGCAGCTTCGTGGTATTGATGCGTGCGGCGGGAGTGCCGGCGCGTGTAGTCACCGGCTACCAGGACGGCGAACTGAATCCCGTCGGCGATTACCTCATTGTCCGCCAACAGGATGCACATGCCTGGGCGGAAGTGTGGATTGAGGGCCGGGGATGGCGGCGGGTCGATCCCACGGCCGCGGTCGCACCGGAGCGGGTGAGTGATGGATTGGAGATGATGATGCCGGCGCGCGGTGGCTTGCGCATCATCAACGACAACCCTGCCACTGCCGCGCTCTGGCGCCGCATCCAGCAAACCTGGGACGCGACCAACCACCGCTGGAACCAGTGGGTATTGGGCTTCTCACCCGCTCGTCAGCAGATGCTGATGCGCGAGCTTGGTCTGGGCGATATCGACCGCTCGGTGCTCGCCGGCGTGATGATGGCGGCGATCGGCGCGACGCTGCTGTTGCTGTCGCTCAGTATTCAACGGTCTTCGGTGCGCGAACGCGACCCGGTGCGGTCGGCCTATCGGGAGTTCTGCCGAAGGTTGGCGCGCATCGGCATCCAGCGCGTGCCGCATGAGGGGCCGCTGGATTTCGCCGCGCGCGTCGCACGCTTGCGTGAAGACCTCGCCGCGCCGGTTGCAGAGATCACGGGAAGCTATATCGACATCCGTTACGCGAACGGCAACGGTCGTGATGCCGTCGCCGCGTTCAGGCGCCAGGTGAGCAGGTTCCGGCCACGCACCCTGGCAGTTCCATAGCAGTCACCGATTCCGCTGTTCCAGACACCGCCGCCGTCAAACTGGACATTCCTGCCGCGAACCAACAGCATTGACGCATGGCGTTGCAGGGATCCGGCGCGAGGAAGGTGTCATGAAGGGAAGCAACGTCAGGTTTTGGACGATGGCGAAACTACGCACATTCGCCCGCCGGATCGGGTTCGTCGCCCTGGCAGTGACTGCAGCAGTCCTCACCCGGAAAATCCCGATTGAACAACCTGCGTGGCAGGATGTCCCGTTGCCAGTGCTGGGGAGTGCCCCGGTGATGCTCCGCGTCGCCTATATCGAGAACCCCCGCTTTGCCTCGTTGGATGACGACAGCATAGCCGCCATTCTCGCCGCCACCGCGACCCTGACCCGCAACCACTTCCACACCGACATCCGGTTCAGCAGTATCACCCGACTGAGCATCAACGACGTGTTCGCAACGATTCCGCGTTCCGCGCGCGAAGCGGCGGAGGAAGCCACGTACCGCCCGGAACATGGCATCGAAGGGCGATATCCACTCATCGAAACGACCTACAATCGCCTGATTTCGGATCAGACCGACGAACAACAGGCAATGGCATTCGCGCGGCCATTTCTGCCGGCGGCAACGCCATTGACTGATATGAAATCTCTTGCGGTGGCGCTAGTGCTGCACCAACTGCGCGGCCTGCAGCAGTGGCGTTCTTTCGCGGCGCCAGATGGCAAACCCTACATCGATGAAGCTACGGGATTTCATCAGTGGTCGTTGTGGGGCGCCATGGGCTATGGCGACCTGCCATGGGAAGTCGTCATCACCAACCAGCTGATCGCCAGCGCTGAATACAACGGCAATTCGATCCACACCGCCTTACGCGGCGGCGTTGTCTTCGGCAGCACGTACTACAATCATGCGTCGCCGCTACAGGAGTATTCCATGCTGAGCACGTTTCAATACCAGGAAGAATTTTCGCGCCTGATGGCATTGCCCGTTCTCAAGCGCGAAGAACAGGTGCAGTACGCAGCGGCCACACTCACCCACGAACTTGGCCACCTGCTGTTCCACTTCGGCCATCCTTACCACAACACGGCCTGCATCATGCATCCGGTACCGGGGTTCAACCATCGTGAACATTTCGCTGCGCTGGAGCCTTCGCGTTGCGAGCCGGGGTCTGAACCGGAAATGCAGCCGGGCGCGGCGACGATTCAGTTCTATTCCGGCTGGCTGCCATGACGTACCGGCACTCAACTGTTACGTCAGGCGCCACCATCGAACTGGCACTGATGTAACCGTGCATACGCGCCGCCGGCGCTCAGCAATTGGGCATGTGTGCCTTGTTCAACGGCCTTGCCCTGCTCCAGGACGACAATGCGATCGGCACTCTCGATTGTCGATAAACGATGCGCGATCACCAGTGACGTGCGACCAACACGCAGCCTGGTCAGAGCATCCTGCACATATTTTTCCGCTTCGCTGTCGAGCGCTGACGTCGCTTCGTCGAGAATCAGCACCGGCGCATTCTTCAACAGTGCACGCGCGATGGCGATGCGCTGCCGCTGACCACCGGACAACCTGACGCCGTTGTTGCCGATCATCGTATCGACCCCCTCGGCAAGGTTGGCGGCAAACTCATCGACATGCGCGGCGGCGATCGCCGCCATGACTTCATCCTTGGCGCAGTCGCGCAAGGCACCGTAGGCAACGTTGTTGTACAACGTGTCGTTGAACAGCACGACCTGCTGACTGACCATCGAGATCTGCGCCCGCAGCCAGTACAGCGAGACATCGGTGACATCCATGTCGTCGAGAAAGATCTGGCCTGAACCTGGTTCGTACAGACGCGGTAGCAGGTTTGCGAGCGTTGTCTTGCCCGCGCCCGATGCGCCGACCAGCGCCACCGTCTGTCCCGGCGCTACATTGAAACTGACACCCGTCAGCGCGGGCTGCCGATTCCCCGGGTAGCTGTAGCGCACGTCACTGAAGCGCAAGGCTCCGCGCACCTTGGCCGCAGGATGCTGGCCGCCCGCGGTTTCATGCGGATGATCGATCAGGCCAAACAGGCTCTCGGCCGCGGCCAGCCCGCGTTGCAGATGTTCGTTGATACTTGCCAGGCGCTTGGTCGGCGGCAACAGCATCACCACCGTGGTCAGGAAGGCGACGAAGCCGCCGGCCTGCATGCCCGATGCGCCACTGCCGAGCGCCAGATACATCATCCCGGCAAGGCCGATGGCCATAATGAACTGGATCACAGGCACATTGGCCGCGGCGGTCTTGACCACTTTCATCTGGTATTTGCGGACGGCGTCACTGGCGCGTTCGAAGCGTTGGATTTCGTACTGGTGGCCGGCGAAGATTTTCACCTCGCGCTGACCGGCGATGGTCTCCTGGCTGATATGCGTCATGTCACCGACGGCCGCCTGCACACGGCGGCTCATCTCACGCATCAACCGGCTGACGCGGTAGACCACCCAGCCGACAGGGGGCGCCGTGAGCAGAAAGATCAGCGCAAGCGTCGTATTCAATGCCAGCAACGTGCAGACCAGCGCGATGACGGTGATGCCGTCCTTGATGAAGACATCCAGCCCGCGGGTGACCGAGGTCGAAACCTGCGTGGCGTCGAACGTGAATTTCGAGGTCAGTTCACCACTGGCATGATTGTCAAAGAATGCAGAAGGCAGCGTCACCAGGTTGCAGAACATCGCCTGGCGCAAATCCATCACCAGACGCTGACCCACCCAATTGATGGCCACCGTGCCGATGTAACTCAGACCACCGCGCACGACGAACAACAGCAACAACAGCAGCGGCAGCAGCCAGATCCATAACCGTCCGTCCTCCGTCACTTCCGCACCGAAGCCTTTGTCCACCAGCGTTTTCAGCAGCAGCGGGACCAGTGGTTCGGTGAGCCCGACCGCGCCCAACGCCGCCAGCGCGGTCAGAAAGACCCGGGTTTGCGGCTTCAAGTATTCGAGCAGCCGACCATACAGCACGATGCCACGTTGCAAGGTTTCGATGCGCATTTCACCTGCGGACAGTTAGGGATGCCGCGGGTAATATGCCGTGATCGTTCACAAATTGCATCCCGCGCTGCGCTGCACCAGACCAACCGTTGATGCCCGACACTGCGCTTGCAGACATGATTGGCCCGCCAACGTGTCGTTCGACCTGACCGCTGGCCGGGTGTACCCGAGGTGCGCACAAGGAATGCTCCGGGGACGAATCAGCGCAGCTTTTCCAAGCGCGGAATCCGCTTGTAGAATGGACCGCAGTTTCCACCGAGCCGCTGAATGTCCGCACGCCATCCCATTGTCGCCGTAACAGGTTCCTCCGGTGCCGGTACTTCGAGCACAATGGCGGTGTTCGAACGCATCTTCCGCCGCCTGCAGGTCCGCGCGGCGGTGATCGAAGGCGACAGCTTTCATCGCTACGACAGAAATCGAATGGCGCTGGAAGTGGAAGCCGCGTTGAAGCGTGGCGAGGAACTGACCCACTTCGGTCCTTCCGGCAACCTGTTCGAGGAACTTGAGCGGCTGTTCCGGACCTACTCAGCGACCGGTAGCGGGCGCCGACGGCATTATGTTCACACCGAATCCGATGCCGTTCATTACGGGCTGCCGCCGGGTACGTTGACCGATTGGGAGCAGCTGCCACCGGATACCGAATTGCTCTTTTACGAAGGCCTGCATGGCGGACTGAAGACGGACGACCATGACATCGCCAGGCATGTTGACCTGTTGGTCGGCGTCGTTCCCATCATCAATCTTGAATGGATCCAGAAGATTCACCGCGACCGCTCGGTACGTGGCTACTCCGCCGAAGACGCCACCCAGGCGATCCTGCGGCGGATGTCGGATTACGTGCATTACATCTGCCCGCAGTATTCCCGCACTGACGTCAACTTCCAGCGAATTCCGCTGGTCGATACCTCCAATCCTTTCCACGCACCAGCCATTCCGTCCAGCCAGGAAAGCATGCTGGTGGTGCATATCAACAATCAAAGCAAGATGCAGACCGACTTCAATGCGTTGAAGTCGAAAATCAGCGGTGCCTTCATGTCGGCGCCGGACACCATCGTCGCACCGGCGGAGTATTACAACCTGATGGTCGACGTCATCTGCAGCCCGGTCATCGAACGCCTGCTGGCGTCGCGCCGGGATGCACAGTTGGAAAAAATCGTATCGATCTGATGCGGCGGGCAGCTGTCAGTGCGGACCCGTCGGCATATCGGCGGAGCTTTGTACAGGAACGGGCGGTAGCAACGGGGAGGAATCTGAATGCGTACGATCCTGGTGTTGAACACCAAAGGCGGCAGTGGCAAAACAACGGTGGCGACCAACATCGCCGGATACTTCGCCAGCGCCGGCAAGCAGGTGGCGTTGGCGGATTTTGATCCGCAGCGTTCCAGCCTGGATTGGCTGGCGGCACGTAGCGAGGCTTTCGCGCCGATCACCGGTATTGATGCCGTCAACAACGCGGTGCGCACGCCACAGGACACGGAATACCTGATTCTGGATGCGCCGGCAGGAACCCATGGCGCCGAGTTGGAAAAACTGGTGAAGCGCGCGCAGACCATGGTGATCCCGGTGGCGCCATCGCCCGTGGATATCCGCGCCGCGGTGCATTTTCTGGATGAGCTGCGCGGGTTACGTCAGTCGGTGACAACCAACGTCAAAATCGCCACCATCGCCAACCGCGTGCGCGAAAATGGTGTGCGTACGGGGGAGTTGGAAGACTACCTGTACGACCAGCGTCAGCTCGATGGACACAAGCTGCCGTTCCTGGCGTCGTTACGGGCGCACTCCAACTACCTGCGTGCGGCTGAACGCGGCTTGTCGATTTTTGAGTTTGCGCCTGCAGCGACCGAACATGACCGTGAGCAGTGGTTGCCGCTGGTACGCTGGTTGAAGAGCAGCCGTAGCGTGCCCTGAGTCGCCGTGAGGTTGGCGCGCCGCTTCAGGCGCCGCCGGCCCATTCAACCAGCGCCGAGACGATGCGATGGTCGCCGGGTTGATCAATGATCTGGGGTTCGCTGGTGAAGCCGAGCTTGGGCACCTCTTCGGCAATTCTTTCGCTGGCGACGAACAGCGGCATGTCGTACAGCGATTCGAGGCTTTCGTCTGCGATCTTGTCAGCGAGATTTTTCAGCCCTTCCAGACTCGTCACCACTGCGGCGTCCGGCGTCTGACCGTTGACCACATTTGCAAGCTTGGTGTCCGGCACGAAACGTTCATAGACCTCACACACCGTGACGTTCGCGCCGCGAGTGGTGAGCACGTCGGCCAGCAACTCGCGTCCGCCACGGCCACAGAACAACACTACGCTTCGACCACTGATCTTTGCTATTGCCAGACCCGTAAGCTCGAGCAATCCTTCGGAGTTGAATGTATCGCGGGGCGTGATGACTTTTTCTATACCGCGGGCCTTGAGTTGCGAAGCGGTACCCAGACCCACCGCGTAGACCGGGATATCGGGAAACGCGCGCCCATCGGCGGTGAGTCGATCAAACAGATACTCGACCGCATTGCGGCTGACGAAGATGGCAATGTCGTACTGGTCCAGCTTTTTCAATGCCGTCGCGAGCTTTGGACCTTCGGTGACGGCTCGTACACCCAGCATCGGTGCAATCAGTGGTTCGCCACCCACTTGTCTGATGCGGCGGGCGAGTTCATCACATTGATGCATGGGCCGTGTCACCAACACGGAATAGCCTGACAATACCTGCTCCGTCATACGCCCTCGGCCTTCAAGGTCTCCAGGATTTCGGCGCCACCGTTGCGCAGCAACTGCCCGCCGAGCTCGGCGCCTGCTTTGATCGCATTGTCGGCGGTCGCGGTGATCGAACCACGCACCACCCGCAACGGCGACATGCCGGCAACCAGTGCCGATAAAACAATTTCCCCGCCCTGCCAGCGGGCATGACCGGCGACCGGCAGATGACAGCCACCATCCAGGCTTTCGTTCAACGCGCGTTCAGCCATTACGCATACCTGGGTCGACCGATCGTTAAGTGGCGCAATCAGCGACTGCGTGATCGCATCATCGCTGCGGCACTCCAGGCCCAGCGCGCCCTGACCGATGGCAGGTATGAGTTCGTCGTGCTCGAAGATTGCCGTGATTTCGTGCGCCATGCCAAGCCGCTTCAAACCCGCTGCGGCAAGAATGATGGCATGAAACTCACCTTCGCGCAGTTTGCGCAAACGGGTACCGACATTGCCACGCAGATCGAGATACTCGAGGTCCGGACGCAATGACTGCAACTGCATACGTCGGCGCATGCTCGCAGTACCGATCCGGCTTCCGGCAGGCAGTTCCATCAATGACGGTACGCCTTCGTTGGCGATATATGCGTCGCGCGGATCTTCGCGCGCCATGATGACCGCGATTTCCAGTCCCTCCGGTAACGCCACCGGCACATCCTTCATTGAATGCACGGCGAGGTCGGCCGCACCGGTAAGCAATGCCTGTTCGAGTTCCTTAACGAACAAGCCTTTGCCACCCATGCTGGCCAGACGCGCCGCCAGAAAGCGATCACCTTCCGTGCTCATGCCCAGCAGTTCAACAGTAAGACCGGGATGCGCGCGTTGTAACTGATCGGCAACGTATCGCGCCTGCCACATGGCCAGCGGACTTTCGCGGGTGGCGATTTTAAGCACGGATTTTGTCAAATGCGGAACCTCCAGCCCGGCACTTCGTTACGGTTCAGGAGGCGCTATGCTAAGGTGAGAATATCCCACAGACAACGGGCAAACAGCACGATTATGAAAATCAGACTTGGCGTGGTCATGGACCCGATCGGGACCATCAACCCCAAGAAGGACACAACGCTGGCACTGATGCTGGCCGCGCAACGACGGGGCTTCGAACTGCATTACATGGAGCTCGGCGATCTGAACCTGGTGGATGGTGAAGCGTTTGCACGCACGCGCCAGCTTGAAGTGTTTGATTCAACGGACAAGTGGTACAGCTTCACTGCCGAGCCGACGACCACGCGGTTGGGCGACCTTGATGTGATTCTGATGCGCAAGGACCCGCCGTTCGATACCGAATACATTTTCGCCACCTACCTGTTGGAACGCGCACAGCACCAGGGTTGTCTGGTCGTCAATGATCCACGCAGTCTGCGTGATGCCAATGAAAAACTTTTCACTGCATGGTTTCCCCAATGTTGCCCGACGACGCTGGTCGCGCGCCGCAAGTCTGACCTGAATCAGTTTCTGGCCCGCCACAAGGATGTTGTCGTCAAACCGCTTGATGGCATGGGCGGCGCTTCCATCTTTCGCCTGGTCGAAGGTGATCCCAACATCAGTGTGATTATCGAAACGATTACTGAACACGAAAGTCGTTTCGTCATGGCGCAGAAATACATCCCGGAAATCATTGATGGTGACAAGCGAATATTACTGGTCGATGGCGAACCGGTGCCTTACGCGCTGGCGCGTATACCGGCCAAAGGCGAACTGCGCGGCAACCTGGCTGCCGGCGGCCGCGGCGAGGGCCGCCCGTTGACGGATCATGATCGCTGGATCTGCAGCCAGGTCAGTTCGGAGTTGCGCGCCCGCGGCCTGTTGTTCGTCGGGCTCGATGTCATTGGTGAGTATCTGACCGAAATCAATGTCACCAGTCCGACCTGCGCACGTGAGCTGGACAAGCAGTTCGATCTGGATATCGGCGGTCTGCTGATGGACGCCATCGTGCGACGGCTGGACGCGCGCCAAGCGGCGGGCTGATGCGGGTCGCCGGCCATCCCCAGCAGGCGGCGGTGTCAGCAACTGACCGGCTGGGCCTGACGCTGTGTCTGGCCATTGTCGTACATGGAATGATCATTTTCGGCGTCGGATTTTCGCCAGAAACCGAGCAACGGAATTTCGACCGTATCGAAGTCGTGCTGGTCAGCAGCAACAGTGAAAACGCGCCACGGGATGCCCGCCTGCTGGCGCCGAGCAATGCCGAGGGCGGGGGCGACAGCAAGCTGCCCGAGCGACCAGCCGCGCCGCTGCCCACGCCCTTGCCCGGAACCGAAGCCAACATCGTCGCCGCCCCACAACAGGCCAGCGAGCGGGTTCTGCCGCGACAGCCGGACGCTGGCCGGACGCCGGATGAAGCGTTCATATCGGAGGTTGATAACGGGCAATCCGAGTTGACATCTGATAGTAAGCGCCTGCTGACGTCGGTTGAAACCTCGTCGACCACGGTTGCGGACCGCCGCCGCAACGCCGCCGAGGCCGAGCTCTCGATCAAGCCCGATCCCCAGGCGCCGCAGCCGGAATCTCCCGCGCGGGATCTGCCGTCCGCCGCCCAGCTCATCACCAGTTCATTCGCTTTGGCCAGCATCAACTCCGAACTCGAGCAGCGCCTGTCAGCGTACGCCGAACAACCGCGGCGGAAGTTCATATCCGCCAGTACGCGCGAATACCGCTACGCGGCCTACATGGAAGCGTGGCGGGCCAAGGTCGAGCGGGTGGGCAATCTCAACTACCCGGAGGAGGCGCGACGGCGCCACCTGACCGGCAGCCTTGAGATGAACGTGGCGATTGACGCCCAGGGACGCGTCCGCGATATCACCATTGTCCGTTCCTCCGGCCACCCGGAGCTGGACACTGCGGCGGTTCGAATCGTGGAACTTGCCGCCCCGTTTGCCGCCTTCCCGCCAGATATACGCAAGGAGGCCGATATTCTGGAAATCACCCGGGTCTGGCAGTTCGTCGACGGTTCCGGGTTTTCCGGTTGACCGCGGCCCTTGCATTGCGCAGACCGCGGACCCATCCGTGCAATTGACGGTCAAACTGTAAAGTGCCGAATCCGGCACGGAGGAAAGCGTCAATGAGCGACTTCAGCCTGGTCAACCATTTCCTGGTCGCCATGCCCGGACTTGCCGACCCGAATTTTCATCAGACCGTCACCTTGATCTGCGTCCACAACGAAGAAGGCGCCATGGGACTGGTCATCAATCGCCCGACCGATCTCCGTCTGCAGCAGGTGCTGGAGCAGATGGATCTCGCCAGCTCCAATACTGCGGTCAACAATCAGACGGTCTATGAAGGCGGCCCGGTCCAGCGGGATCACGGCTTCATCCTGCATCGGCCCGATACGCAGTGGAATTCCACCCTCAACGTGTCGGAATCGCTGGCGGTATCCACCTCGCGCGACGTTCTCGAAGCCATTTCCCACGGCGAAGGTCCGGCCATGACACTGGTCACGCTGGGCTATGCCGGCTGGGGGGCAGGACAGCTGGAAGAGGAAATCAATTCCAACAGCTGGCTCACCGTGCCGGTCAACAACGCCATCATTTTCGATCTGCCGGCCGAGTCGCGCTGGCGCGCCGCGGTGACCGAACTCGGTATTGATCCTGCTTCGTTGATGTCGGAGGCCGGCCACGCATGACCGATAGTGCGCCAGCCACGCTGCTGGCGTTTGATTTCGGCCGGCGTCGCATCGGCATCGCGGTGGGACAGACCATTTCCGCGACCGCCAGCCCGTTGCAGACTGTCGAAGCAACCCGCGACGGCGCAATCAACTGGGCGGTAATCGAAAAACTGGTGGTTGAATGGCGACCCGATGCGCTGGTCGTCGGCATCCCTTCACATGCCGACGGCAGCGAGCACCCGCTAAGTGCTAGGATCCAGCGGTTCGCGCGCCAATTGGGCGGCCGCTTCGCGCTGCCGGTTCATCTGATCGACGAACGGCTGTCGTCGCATGCCGCGGAAGCGTTTGCCGGCACGACCAGTCGGCACCGTCTGGATGCCCACGCGGCGCAAATCATTCTGGAAACATACCTGGCGGAAAATGAGCAAAAGCAAACCCGTGGTTGACCTGGATGTCGAGGCTGTCATCGCCGATATGGCGACCCGCCTCAAGCAATTTCTCAAAGCCAGCAAACGCAGCAAACCCCTCATCGTCGGCGTGCATACCGGTGGCGTCTGGGTCGCGCATGCGCTGCATGAAGCGTTGGGACTTGGCGAGGCCGTGGGTGAACTGAATATCGCGTTCTACCGTGATGACTTCAGCCGCATCGGCATGCATCCCACTGTCAGTCCGTCGAACCTGCCGGTAGCAGTGGAGGACCGTCATCTGGTGCTGGTCGACGACATCCTGTACAGCGGGCGCACGGTGCGCGCGGCAATGAACGAGATATTCGATTACGGACGCCCGGCAAGCATCACGCTGGCCGTGCTCATTGATCGCGAGGAACGCGACCTGCCGATTCGGGCCGACATTGTCGGGGCCACCATGCAGCTTGCCGCCGGCGAGCATGTTAAACTCACCGGACCCCAACCAATGAAGCTCGAACTCAGCAAGGTAGGCGCGTGAGTCTGGCGCTGCAGACAGATAGCAAAGGCAGGCTGCGACACTTCCTGACGGTGGAAGGTCTGCCCCGTTCATTGCTGACCGAAATTCTCGACAATGCCGAGCGCTTCACCGGCGTCGGCGAGCGGGCGGTCAAGAAAGTCCCGCTGTTGCGCGGCAAGACCGTCATCAACCTCTTCTTCGAGCCCAGCACCCGGACCCGGACCACCTTCGATCTCGCGGCCAAGCGGCTGTCGGCCGACGTGATGAACATCAGCATTGAAACGTCATCGGCCAAGAAGGGCGAGTCGCTGGCCGACACGCTGCGTAACCTTGAAGCCATGCACACCGACATGTTCGTCGTCCGCCACCAGTCCAGTGGCGCGCCGTTTTATATTGCGCAGCAAGTCGGGCCCGAGGTCAGCGTGATCAACGGCGGTGACGGCCGCCACTCCCATCCCACCCAGGCGATGCTGGACGCGTTCACCATCCGGCGGGTGAAGGGCGGCTTTGACGGTCTGAGTGTCGCCATCGTCGGGGACATTGCGCACTCCCGCGTTGCCCGTTCGGAGATTCACGCCTTGCGCACGCTCGGTGTTTCAGACCTGCGCGCGGTCGGCCCGCGCACCCTGGTTCCCACCGGGATCGAGGCCATGGGCGCGACACCTTATTACGATATGGAAGAAGGCATCCGCGGTTGCGACGTCATTGTCATGCTGCGGCTACAGCAGGAACGTATGGACAGCGCGCTACTGCCCAGCGCCCACGAATATTTCCAGCTCTACGGCCTGACCCAGCAACGCTTGAAGCTGGCGAAACGGGACGTCACTGTCATGCATCCCGGCCCGATTAACCGTGGCATTGAAATCGAGTCGGCGGTCGCGGACGGCTCGCAGTCCGTCATCCTGCAACAGGTCACCCACGGTATCGCGGTTCGCATGGCGGTCATGGCCATGTGCATGGGTAATCAGGCCGAGGCGGGCGAGTAGACCGGTATGAACATCCGCATCAGCAACGGCCGCCTGGTCGATCCGGCCAACCGCCTCGACGATACGCAGGACCTGTTCATCAGCAACGGGCGCATTGTCGCCATCGGTCGCGCGCCGCGCGGATTTGCTGCGCAACGCGTGATTGATGCTGGCGGCTGCCTGGTGACGCCGGGGTTTGTCGATATCGCCACGCATCTGCGCGAGCCGGGTCAGGAACACAAAGGCACGATCGCCAGTGAAACTGCCGCGGCTGTTGCCAGCGGCTTCACCACCGTCTGCTGCCCACCGAACACCCAGCCGATTATTGATACGCCAGCGGTGGTCGAATTGATCCACCATCGCGCGCAGCAGGCGAATTCCGCCCGAGTGGTGCCGCTGGGCGCATTGACCCAGGGTCTTGCAGGGAAGGTGTTGTCCGAAATGGCCGCGCTCAAAGGCATGGGTTGTGTCGGGGTAAGTAATGCGCGCGAACCGGTCACCGATACCAATGTCCTGCGGCGGGCCATGGAGTACGCGACCACCCTCGACCTGACGGTACACATACAACCACGCGATGCCTGGCTGGGTCGCGGCGGCTGCATGCACGAAAGTCCGCTCAGCACGCGGCTCGGGTTACCGTCGATACCCGCGGCAGCAGAAGCCATGGAAGTGGCACGTGTGCTGATGCTGTGTGAGGCCACCGGTACGAAGGTCCACTTCGGACGTATCAGCAGCGGCCGGGCGCTGAGCCTTATTACCGAGGCACGGCAACGCGGGGCCCGTGTCACCGCCGATACCGGCATCGCCTACCTGCTGATGACGGCCGATGACATCGGCACCTTCGATCCTGCCTACCATGTGCAACCGCCGTTCCGCGGCGAAGAGGATCGCACGGCATTACGGCAGGGCCACAAGCGCGGCGACGTTGACGCATTGTGTTCGGACCATCAACCGCACAACCGTGACGCCAAAGCAGCACCGTTTGAATCCACCGAACCCGGCATCTCAATGCTGGATACGTTTGTCGATGCTGTTGAAGGTGGCCGGGCGCGGCACCGCCGGCCTGCACCGGGCCGTGGCTTCTGTCACCTATGTGCCGGCACAAATACTTGGCCTTGATGCCGGCCAACTCGCATTGGGCGGCAATGCCGACCTCACCATCATCGACCCGGCACAGCAATGGCGCTGCGACGCAGCCACCATGCGCAGCCACGGCAGGAACTCGCCATGGCTTGACCAGGAGCTGACCGGGCGGGCGATCGTCACGCTGGTCGGTGGCCGTGTGGTTCACGACATCAGCAAGAACGGTAAGCGCAGCAAATGAGCACCTCTCCCGCCAACGTCGCCGACCCTGTCCGCCGCCGGGGCGTGCTGGAACGTCGTGGCAGTATCCTGCTGGAGACCGGCAAGGTGCTCAGCAACACCGCCTTCGATGGTGCGCAACAAATCATGCGCATCGCCGTTGAGGAGATTCCGACGCTGGCGCAACCAGGCAGCTTCGTCCACCTGCGTTGTGACGATGCCCTGCCCATGCGGCGGCCGATGTCGATCATGCGGGTATCGCCGACCGAAGGCTGGCTGGACATGCTGTTCAAGGTGCATGGCCAGGGCACGGCGCGCCTGGCGGAACGCAAGCCCGGCGACTCGATCTCGGTCCTGGGCCCCATCGGTGTACCTTTCAGGCTCAGCGGCTATCGCAAGCGGCCGCTGCTGCTCGGCGGCGGCGTGGGCATGCCGCCAATGGTCTATCTCGCCGAACATATGCGCGCCCGTGCGCCCGAGGTCAGCCCGCTGGTGCTGCTGGCGTCCGAAGTGCCCTTCCCGTTCCGCGCCCGGCCCTCGCAGATTATGGTCCCCGGCATGCCCGGCGCCGCCATTGCCGCAATGCCGTTGCTGGAGGACTGGGGCATCGCCTCGCGCCTGGCCAGCCGACAGGGGTTTCCCGGCTGTCACGACGGGTTGATTACCGAGCTGGCGCGCGAATGGTTACACAACGTCGGACCGACGGTGGTCAGTGACGTCGAACTGTTTGCCTGCGGACCGACGCCGATGTTGCGTGCGGTGCAGGCGCTGGCGGCGGAATTTGATCTGCCCTGCCAGCTGTCACTGGAAGAGTACATGGCATGCGCGGTCGGTGGCTGCGCTGGGTGCGTGGTGGAAGTCCGCACGCCGCAGGGGCCGGCGATGAAACGGGTCTGCGTCGATGGCCCGATTTTTGAAGCGGCGGATGTCGTTATCTGACCGGCGCTGTCACGCCAGCCGCGAGACGATTCGTATTTCCGATGTCAGCGTGCGGTGAACCGGACACCGGTTGGCAATTTCCAGCAACCGGCTGCGTTGCTCCGGGGTAAGGTCGCCTTCGATTTCGATTTCGCGCACTATCTCGTCCACCATCCCCGCCGTGGTCTCGCATTCCGCGCAATCCGCCGCATGAATCTTTCGGTGCATCAATCTGACCCTTACTCTGGTCAGTGGTAACTGCTTATGTTCGGCATACATCCGCAGGGTCATGCTGGTACACGCGCCCAGTGCCATCAGCAACAAGTCATACGGTCCGGGACCGGCATCATTGCCACCGACCGAAGGTGGCTCATCCACGGTGATTGCGTGCCGTCCGGCGCGCGCGGTCTGCAGGTAACGTCCGGTGAGTGTCTCTTCGACTTCAACAACCGAGCTGTCGGTCATGGCCAGCCTCCGGGGCGGATTCAGGATTTCAGGGAAACGTCGTGATAAAGCGCATCCAGCATGGAGCGGGCATCGCGGTAGCCAGTCAGCGCGATGGCCTCTCTGACCGGCCGCGCCAGGTTGGCGGCCAGACGCCGGTAAGGCGCTACCGTGGTGAAGTGATTCAACTCATCATGTTCGTTCAACAAGCCGACAATTTCGCGCGCATGCTGTGACGTGGGCAGCGCCGTCGTCGGGGTGGCCTGGGTGAAGGCGGCGTTGAGATGTTCTACACCCGGGACCAGTTGCAGGTCCAACAGCCCCAGACCGGCCGCCGCCGCAGCGGCTATCAGGGTTTCCGCCGAAAATGACATCAGGTGGGCCCGGTGAAACCGGGTCGCCGGGGAGTGGTAGCGGGCACGGATATTCGGCACCTCGACCAGCAATACCCCACCGGCCCGCAGCGATTTTCTCAGCCTGGACAAGGCGGTCACCGGATCAGGCAGGTGTTCAAGCACGTGATGCACGGTGATGATGTCGTAACGGGCCGGTTCCAGGTTCAGCGCCTGGATCGGCCCTTCAATAATTTCAAGTCCGTAGGCACGGCGGGCGAAACCGGCGTAGCCGGCGTGCGGTTCGACACCGATGGTTTCGAATCCCAGCCGGTGCATCAGGTAAAGGAACTCACCGCCACCGGCACCGACATCCAGTACGGTGCCTTTGCGTCGGCCGAGTGCGTCCAGGCGCTGCCAGCGCAGCAGGGCGCTTTGCGCCGCCCGGTATACGTGCTTGCGACGGGGCTCGTAGGTACCTTTGTAATCTTCGCGGTAACGCGTCCGATAATACTGTTCGAGTTCGCTCTGGGTTGGCAGTGGACTGATGAACACCATGCCGCAGCGATCACAACAAACCGTCGTCACCGGCGTACCATCACGGCCGCGGTGGCCCACGGTCGTATGCTGCCGGCTATGGCATAGCGGGCAGGCTGCCGGAAGTGGCGTGGAACCGGGGGAGGAAATATCCTCGTGCAACGAAGACGTCATCGGCAATATTTTATCAGTTCACGGCGACATGAAAGTATGTACATACATCACAATCCCGCTTGGCGGCGGTGACGTTTGAAATTACTATCTGCGCCTGCCAGAGCGGGGCTCTTTCCATATGTCCAAGTTATATATTGTTGTTGATGACCTCGAGGACTGGGAGCCGTTTTTCCCCAGCGACGACGTCATTACCGCAGACGCCTATCTGCGGTTGCCGACCAGCAAACAGGATCGCGTCCGCGTCATCAACCTGTGCAACTACAGCTGGCGCCTCGGCACCAAAGGCTATTACTGCTCGCTGCTGGCCGAGGCCCGTGGCCATTCGGTGATTCCCTCACCGCGCACGCTGAACGCATTGCGCAACGATACCTCATTCACCGTGCTGCAGGATTCTCTGCACGATCAGTCCGAACAATCGCTGAAGAAACTTGCCGGCGCTGGCGGGGATGGGCAGGAAATCGAAGTGCTGGTGCTGTTTGGCGAAACCACATGCCGGAACTGGCTGATATCGCCCGCACTGTTTTCGACAATCTGCCATGTCCGTTGCTGCGGGTGACGCTGGAATGGCAGAAAGGCTGGCGTATCGAGAACGTACGGCCGTCGCGATCAGCAAACTCACCGACTCCCAGCAAACCGCGTTCGCCGAGGCATTGGAAAATTACAGTGTCGGTATCTGGCGCAAAGCAAAAGCCCGATGTATCACCGCTACGACATGGCCATCCTGGTCGATCCGGACGAGAAACTGCCGCCCAGTGACAAGCGCGCGCTGGACCGCTTCATCCGCGTCGGACGCAAGATGGATATCGACGTTGAACTCATTACGCGCAAGGATTTCCGGCGCTTGTCGGAGTTCGACATGCTGTTCATTCGCACCACCACCGCGTTGGACAATTTCACATTCCAGTTCGCGCGCCGCGCCGAAGCGGAAGGCCTGGCGGTGATCGACGATCCGCAATCCATCATCCGCTGCACCAACAAGGTTTACATGATGGAGTTGTTCAACAGTCGCTCTGTACCCACCTTGCGCACCAGGCTGCTGTTGAAGAATGACGAGCCGACGTTGAAGAACGTGGTCGCCGAGCTCGGCTACCCGATGATTCTCAAGATTCCTGACGGCTCGTTCTCACGCGGGGTGGTCAAGATTGAAGGACCACAGGACCGGCAGAAAATCGACGATCTGTTCAAGCAGTCGGCGGTGTTGCTGGCACAGGAATACTTCTATACGGAATTCGACTGGCGCGTTGGTGTACTGAACGGCAAGCCGCTGTATGCCTGCCAGTATTTCATGGCCCGCAATCACTGGCAGATCTACAAGCACGAAAACGAGAAAAGCGCTGCGGGCGATTGGAAAACCATGCCGACGTATGAAGCGCCGCGTTCGGTGGTCAACGCGGCGGTGAAGGCTTCATCACTGGTCGGGAATGGCCTTTACGGCGTGGATATCAAGCAATCCGGCGACCGGGTTGCTGTAATCGAAATCAATGACAACCCCAGCATCGAGTCGGGCGTCGAAGACGAGTTCCTCGGTGATGAGCTGTATCGACTCATCCTCGAGGAATTCATCGCCAGAGTAGAGCAGACCGACCACTGATCGCACAACCTGCGTGCGAGCAGTGCCGGCAACTCCAACAGAGCACGAATGCGCCATCACCGGCAGCTGCCGGTGATGCGCTTCAACTCCGGCGACGAGGAGGGCGGTCGGCCTTGGGCATGGCCTCGTTGACCTTGATCTTGCGACCACCCATATCGGTGTCGTTCATCGCCCTGATTGCTTCCTTGGCCGCATCCGCACTGGGCATCTCGACGAAACCGAAACCCTTTGAACGGCCTGTATCGCGGTCACTTATCACGACCGCGTCGCTGACATCACCAAAACGTCCGAACAATTCACGCAGTTCGGTATCACGGGTACTGAACGGCAGGTTACCGACATAAATTTTCATCGCACACCATCCCCGGTTCACCGCGTTGGAGTCAAATTGAATAGCGCCGGCCAATCAACGCGGCCATTTCCGGCACTACATCTGCAAAACCGTAACTGACGCCCCCCTGCATCCGCTCGACTTTGTCATGGCCCTTTGCAGGCTCTTGTCCAGTAAAGCCTTGTCTGAATGTGAGGCAAGGTCAAGTCTGTCATTGCCGACGGTGCTCCGCCGAAATTTCCGGCGGAGCGTATTCGATTCAGCCGTCTATGATGGGTGCTTCCATCAGGCTTTCTGCTTGAGAAGATCGCGGATCTCGGTCAACAACTGCTCCTCCTTGGTCGGGCCGGGCGGCGGCGGTGGCGGCGCAGCTTCTTCCTTGCGTTTCAAGGAATTGATGGCTTTGATCATGAGGAAGATTGCGAAAGCGATAATCGTGAAATCAACAACGGTTTGCACGAAATTGCCGTAGTTTATGGTTACGGCGGGAACGTCCCCGACGGCTTCTTTCAGGGTTATCGCGAGATCCGTGAAGTCCACGCCGCCGACCAGTACCCCCAATGGCGGCATGACAACATCTGATACGAAGGATGACACAATCTTGCCAAACGCAGCGCCGATGATGATACCGACAGCCATATCAACGACGTTACCTTTTACAGCAAACTCCTGAAACTCCTTTAGCATTCCCACTGTTGCGTCCTCTCTTTTTTTATGGTCGTACCTTAACCTGCGGCGATGTTTTCATAGCGCAGATAAGCGGATACTGCCCTGCCTTCATAATACGATTGCCCACGGCGCGCAAGGATTTGTTCAATTGCAATGAATTCGCCTGCTGTGCTGCGGCGCGATACTTCGATGCGTCAGAAAGAGGAATCCGGCTGGGCGAGGAACGACATCTCCTGCGCCGTGGATACGCGACCGAGGATGCGGTTGCGATGGGGATAGCGACCGAAGCGATCGATGATCGCTTTATGCGCAAGCTCAAATTCAAGCACGTGCTCGAGGCCTGGCTCATGAAACAGCGCAACCGCCTGGAGATGAACCAGGCGTGATTCGGAATGCATGAACGGCATGTAGAGGAACATGCGCTGCGGCTGGCTCAGCGCACGCTGGGCGCGACAATCAAGCGCGGCGTGCGCCAGGTCCAGCGCCATCGCGTCCTGACTGAAAGCCGCAGGACGCTCACGAAAAATATTACGCGAGAACTGGTCCAGCAGCAGCACTTCGGCCAGTCTGCCATAGGGATCGTGACGCCAGTGCGCAAGGTCGCCACGAACGGCTGCCGCATGCAGCGGGCCGAATTCATCCGCGATCCGCGCATCCAACGCGGTATCCTTGCGCCACCAATCCGCCGGCGACAACGTCTCGAACCAGAAGCGCAGAACCTTCCGCAAGCTGTTCATCATGCGCCGGTGACAGCCGTGAGCAACTGGTCAGTTTCGTACAGGGGCAAACCCATCACGCCGGAATAACTGCCCTCTATGCGGATGATATGGCGCGCAGCCAGGCCCTGAATGCCATAGCCACCTGCCTTGTCCCACGGCTCTGCCGTTGCGAGATATTCCGTCAAATCCTGCTCGGCAAGTTCGCCGAACCAGACCTGCGTCACGTTGACCCGGTAATCGCAGTCGGTCGCCGCATACGGCAACGCCTGAATAAACGCTGTGTTCGCGGCCGGACAAGCTCAGCAGCATCGCTCGTGCGTGCTCGCGATCACGGGGTTTGCCGAGAATGACTCCGTCCACCACAACCGCGGTATCCGCGCCAAGTACGACGGCCGCCGGATGACGGGTCTTCCCGGCCTGGGCCTTTTCACCTGCCAGCCGTGAAACGTAGTCCGCCGCGCTTTCGCGGCCGTCCCAGGTTTCCATGACCTCGACGTCGATGACGCTGAAAGCAACGCCGATTTGCCTCAGCAGCTCGGCCCTGCGTGGCGAACGAGACGCCAGCAGAATTCCGGCGGGATAGCGGGAACCGTCAATCACGACCGTCAGTCACGATGATAGGGATGACCGGTCAGCAGCGACCATGCCCGGTAGAGTTGTTCGATAACCATGAGGCGGACGATCATGTGTGGCAGGGTCAAGGCCGATAACGACCACAACACTTCTGCATCTGCCTTGAGCTGTTCTGCGCAGCCACTGGCGCCGCCAATGACCAGCGCAACATCCTGGCCCTGGTGCTGCCATTGCTGCCAGCGTTCCGCGAGATCCCGGGTTGACCACGCTTTGCCGCGTTCATCGAGCACGACCAGGCGGGCGCCGGGACGCACTGCCCTGATGATTTGCCGCGCTTCCTCTGCCAGTGCCAGTTGCGGGTTCTGGGCATGTTTGCGTGAGGGCGGCAGTTCAATGATCTCCGGCGCATATGGCGCGGGGATCCGCTTGAGAAATTCGTTGCAGCCCTCGCTGACCCACCGCTCTGGCCGGTTGCCGGTCACGATCAGCGACAGTCGCATGCTGCATCAACCAGCGGGATCTGCGCTTGCCCCGGCTACCGGTGTTTCCCAAAGCTTTTCGAGTTGATAGAACTCACGGGTGGCCGCCTGCATGGTGTGGACGATGACATCGCCCAGATCAATCAGAATCCATTCGGACGCTTCCATGCCTTCGATACCTATCGGTTTTATGCCCTGGACGCGGGCGGCGTCGACCACGTTTTCCGCCAATGCGCGAACCTGGCGCGCGGAGCGCCCGCTGGCGACGATCATGTAATCGGCGATGCTGGTCAGCTTGCGCACGTCCAGTTGGCGGATGTTCACCGCTTTGACGTCTTCAAGTGCCGCCACCACAAGGTCAGCAAGTTTTTCTGATTTCATTGATACAAACCGTTCTTTTCGATGATTTCGCGCACTGTATCCGGCACCAGGAACCGGATGTCCCGACGCTGGCGGATGCGCGCCCTGATATCTGATGAGGAAATTGGCAATGGCGGTATTGTCAGTATCGCGATGCTTCCAGCCGGCGTTCCGACCAGTTGCCGCGCATCGTCCACACGCACCCGATCCAGCAACTCCCGCATTTCCTCACCGGCCGGCAACGGCGCCTGATCCGGACGGGTCACCACCAGCAGGTGGGTCAATGCCAGAATCTTTTGCCACTGATGCCACTTCGGCAGCTGCGCGAACGCATCCATGCCAAGAATGAACACCAGCGGGCGCCGCGGATAACGCGCGCGAAAATCATTCAGCGTATCAACCGTGTAGGACACTCCGGCGCGATCGATTTCACTGGTATCCACCACCAGGCCCGGCATGCCCTGTGTTGCTTCGCGCAGCATGGCGACGCGCTGGGCGGCATCGCAGCGCGGAGGCTGCCGCAGGTTGGACTGGGTCACCGGCAACAGGCGAAGTTCCTCCAGGCCGAGGTATTCCTTCGCTTCGATGGCAAGCCGCAGGTGCCCTACATGCACGGGGTCGAAACTGCCACCGAACAGACCCAGCAGCCGGGTGTCAGTCTCACTCACGTATATGGCCGTCGCCCAGCACGACATATTTCTGGCTGGTCAGACCTTCCAGCCCGACCGGTCCGCGGGCGTGGAATTTGTCGGTACTGATGCCGATTTCCGCGCCCAGACCGTATTCAAAGCCGTCAGCAAAGCGGGTGGAGGCATTCACCATCACCGAGCTTGAATCGACTTCGCGCAGGAAACGCTGCGCGCGGGTGTAATTTTCCGTCACGATGGCATCGGTGTGCTGCGAGCCATAGGTTCGGATGTGCTCGATGGCCTGATCGATACCGTCGACGAGGCGGATGCCCAACACCGGCGCCAGCCATTCGGTTCGCCAGTCATCTTCGGTGGCCTGGCGCGCCTGTGGCAGGATCGCGAGCGTCGCCCCGCAGCCCCGCAGTTCCACGCCTTTATCGGTATATATGGCCCCGAGCTCAGGTAACACCGCGGCGGCGATATCCCGCGCGACCAACAGGGTTTCCATGGCGTTGCAGACACCGTAGCGATGGGTTTTGGCGTTGACCGCGATACGCACCGCCTTCTGCAAATCGGCGTCGCTATCGATGTACACGTGACAGATACCATCGAGATGTTTGATCACCGGCATACGCGCCTGCTGCGAAACGCGCTCGATCAAGCTCTTGCCGCCGCGCGGTACGATGACATCCACGTATTCCGGCATCGTCAGCAACGCACCCACTGCAGCGCGATCAGCGGTCGCAATCACCTGCACTGCTGTTGGCGGCAATCCGGCGGCAATCAGACCTCGATGCAGACATTCAGCAATGGCGCTGTTGGAGTGCAACGACTCCGAGCCCCCGCGCAAAATCGCGGCGTTACCGGATTTCAAACACAGCGCCGCGGCGTCCGCGGTCACATTCGGGCGCGACTCGTAAATGATGCCGACCACGCCCAGCGGTACCCGCATTCTGCCGACCTGGATGCCGGTCGGCCGGAAGCGCAAATCGCTGATTTCGCCAATCGGATCGGGCAATGCCGCCACCTGGCGGACGCCGGTGGCCATCTTGGCAACCGCTCTGGGTTCAGCCGCAGCCGATCGGCCATGGCGGCATCCAGCGAGGGGTTCTCGTCCAGATCGCGCCGGTTGGCCGCAATCAACGCGTCGCTGGAATGCTCCAACGCGTCGGCGATGGCCAGCAACGCAGCGTTCTTCTGCGCCGTGGTGGCACTGGCCATGACGACGGACGCAGCGCGCGCCGCCTGGCCGAGGTTCTGCATGTAGGCTTCGATGTTCACAGGCGGCATTTTAAAGAGCGCGGCGGCAACGTGCCACACGCGGCTTGGATCAGCTATCAGACCGCCAGCGGCAATTGATCGCTGGCATCGGCCAGCGCCAGCAACAACCATTCCAGATCGCGCCAGGGATCGCCCGCGGCCAACCCCTTCACGGCCTTGTCGATGCGAAAACTGGCCAGCAGCAAGTCGTGCCAGCGGGCCAGCCGGTGGCGCCGCAATGCCGCGCCGACAGCGCGACGCCGGTTGTCGAACACGCGGTGGGCCTCCATGACCTGCTCTGCCTGCTGGCCGCCGTCGACCGCGGCGCGCATCGCGCAGCACAGGCGCAGCTCACGATTGACGGTCCAGCTGACCAGCACCGGCTCGGTACCTTCCTCGCGCAGTCCGCGCAGCATCCGCAGCGCGCGCGCCGCATTTCCGGCCAGCGCCTCATCGACCACGGAGAAAACGTCATACCGCGCGCTGTCGACGACGGCACCCATGACGTCCTTGATGGACAAGGCCGGGCCGGCGGTCAGCAGCTGCAATTTCTCCAGCTCCTGCGCGGCCGCCAGCATGTTGCCTTCCACCCGGTCGGCGATGAACGCCGCTGCGTCCCCAGCGAGTTTCAGACCGGCGGCAGCACTGCGCCGGACCAGCCACTGCGGCAACTCCTTTGGAGATACCGGCCAGACCTGTACGACCGCGCCGAGTTTGTCGACCGCCTTGTACCAGGCGGCGCTGGCGGAGGTCCGGTCGAGTTTGTCCGCCGTCAACAGCAAGGTGTCGTCATCGCCCAAGGCTTCGAGCACAGCGACCAGCCCGCTGCCGCCGTCGCGCCCCAGCTTGCCGCCGTGCAGATTGATTTCGAACAGCCGCCGGCTGGCAAACAGCGACATCGCCTGCGCGGATTGCAGCAGCTCGTCCCAGTCGATACCCACCGCGGTGTCGTACTGCAGACGCTCCTCCACGCCGGCGGCTTTTGCCGCGGCACGGATGACGTCGGTGGTCTCGCGCTTCTGCAGCGGTTCATCACCGGTCACCAGGATCATGCGCGGCAGCCCGCGCTGCTTGATGTGCGTGGCGACGGCGTCTGAACGTAGCCGCATCAGGAACTACTTGCTGCTGGAACGGACGGCATCCAGGCGGATGAGAAGGGAGTTGGCCGCGTCCTCGGCCAACGCCTGACGAATGAGGTTTTCCTGCTCCACGGTGCCGAGCAGGCGGAGTTCGTCGAACACGAAGTCGCGCTCGAATTCCAATTGTCGGCGCTCGGTCAACGGCAGACCCTGGGCATCGAGCAGCTGGAAATCGACCCGCAGCCCCACTTCGACTTCGCGCACCTTGCCAGTCTCGGCATCTACCGATAACACACGGCGGTCGAACTGCTCGTTGCTGACAATCATGGAAACATCGGGCGTTGCGTTGCGGCCGTTGACCGTGACTCCGCTGTACAGCAGCGCCTGGCGCAACTGGTTGCCGAGGATCGGCGCGCCACTGGTGCGCAACTCCACCGAGCGGATACCGAGTTCCGCCAGCTGGGTGCCGCGCAGATGCCAGCCACCACACGCGCTCAACGCGACTGACACCAGCACCAGCAGCAACTTACGCATAGTTTGACGACCTGTCATCCGACCACGATGTTGACGAGCTTGCCCTTCACGTACACGACCTTGCGTACCGTGCCGTCGGCAGTGAAACGTTGCACGTTTTCATCCGCCAGCGCAAGGCGCTGCGCGGTTGCGGCATCGGCGTCCACGGGCAGTTGCAGCACTGCGCGCTTCTTGCCATTCACCTGTACGACCACTTCAATGGATGTGCGGGTCAATGCGGTCTCGTCGACCGTCGGCCAGCCGGCTTCGGTCACCGGCTTGTCGCCCGGCCGCAGTGCCGCCCACATCACTTCCGCGATATGCGGCGTAATCGGCGCCAGCAGCAGACTGATGACTTCCAGGCCTTCCTGCAGCACGGAGCGACCGGCGGGCGAGGTATCGTCGAGCGACGACAAGGCGTTGAACAGTTCCATCACCGCGGCAATCGCGGTGTTGAATTTGTAACGGCGGCTGACGTCGTCGCTGACCTTGGCAATGGTTTCGTGGATCCGCCGCCGCAAGTCGCCCAATGGGCCATCCGCCGGAATCGTCGCTGCGATAACCGGACCACGCGCGAGGTGGTCATGCGCCAACCGCCACACCCGGCGCAGAAATCTGGCGGCACCTTCGACCGCGCTGTCCGACCATTCCAGGCGCTGGTCCGGCGGCGCCGCGGCCATGGTGTAGAGCCGGACGGTATCAGCACCGTAGCGCTCAATCAGGTGTTGCGGATCGACGCCATTGTTCTTGGACTTGGACATCTTCTCGACGCCGCCGACCTCGACCGGCTGACCATCAGCGCGCAAACGTGCGCCCGTGACCCGACCCTTGTCGTCCGTATCCACGTCGACATCCGCCGGGCTGTACCAGGTCAGTTTGCCGGTGTCGGCGCGACGGAAGTAGGTTTCCGCGCACACCATGCCCTGGGTCAGCAGGCGCTTGAACGGTTCATCGCTCTGGACCAGACCGGCGTCGCGCAGCAACTTGTGGAAGAACCGCGCATACAACAAATGCAGCACGGCGTGTTCGATACCGCCGATGTACTGGTCGACCGGCATCCAGTAATTGGCGCGCTGATCCAGCATGCCGTCCTGCAAGTCCGCGCAACAGAAGCGCTGGGCGTACCAGGACGATTCCATGAATGTATCGAACGTATCGGTTTCACGCCTTGCCGGTGTCGCCGTACCCGGCAACGTGGTTTCGTAGAACGACGCCATCTGCTTCAGGGGCGAGCCTATGCCGGCGAAGTCCACTTGATCGGGAAGTCGGACCGGCAGCCGGTCGGCGGTTTCCGCGATCGGTTCACCGTCCTCACCGTAGACCACAGGTATCGGACAGCCCCAGTATCGTTGGCGGGAAACCAGCCAGTCGCGCAGCCTGTATTGCACCTTGCGGCTGCCGAAACCCTGTTGCTCGGCACGGTCGGCGATGGCGTCGAAGGCCGCGGCGGACGTGAGGCCGTCGAATTCGCCAGAGTTGATCAGTACGCCATATTCAGTAAAAGCGGCTGCGGCCAGGTCGCAGTTCTCGCCCGCGGCAGGCGCGATCACCTGCCGGACTGGCAGCCCGTGGGCCTGCGCGAATTCATAATCCCGTTGATCGTGCGCAGGCACCGACATTACCGCGCCAGTCCCATAGCCCATCAGTACGAAGTTGGCCGCCCACACCGGGATGGTGGCGCCGGTCAACGGATGACGCACGTTGATGCCCAGCGGCATACCTTTCTTTTCCGCGGTTTCCACCACGGCCTCGGCGACCGAGTTCATCCGGCAGTCGGCGCAGAATGCGGCCAGCGCGGGATTGCCGGCCGACGCCAGCTGGGCCAGCGGATGCTCGGCCGAGACCGCCATACAGGTCACACCCAGCAGCGTGTCCGGCCGCGTCGTGTATACCTCCAGCTCGCCGTCGTGATCGATCAGCGGGAAGCGCAATTGCAGACCTTGCGAGCGGCCTATCCAGTTGCGCTGCATGGTTTTGACCGGCTCAGGCCATTCGTCGAGCTTGTCCAGGTCATCCAGCAGTTCGTCGGCATACGCCGTGATGCGGACGAACCATTGTGGAATATCACGTCTTTCGACCAGCGCGCCTGAGCGCCATCCGCGGCCATCGATGACCTGCTCATTGGCCAGCACGGTCTGATCAATGGGATCCCAGTTGACGGTTGCCTGTTTCTTGTAGACCAGGCCCTTCTCCAGCAGCTGGCCGAAGAACCACTGCTCCCAGCGATAGTAATCGGCATCGCAGGTGGCGATTTCGCGGGTCCAGTCGTAGCCGAAACCCAGGCGCTGTAACTGGCCACGCATGTAGGCAATGTTTTCGCGGGTCCATTTGGCTGGCGGCACGCCGCGTTCGATGGCGGCGTTTTCAGCGGGCAGACCGAAGGCGTCCCAGCCCATGGGCTGCAAAACATTTCTGCCCTGCATACGTTGGTAACGCGAGATCACGTCACCGATGGTGTAGTTGCGCACATGGCCCATGTGCAGCCGCCCGCTGGGATACGGAAACATCGACAGGCAATAGAACTTCTCCCGGGCCGGATCCTCGCGGACCTCAAAGACTTTTTCGTCGCGCCAGCGCTGCTGGACAGCGGGTTCGATCGCGGAGGGGTCGTAGCGCTCGTCGAGCGTTGCAGTGGGGTTGGTCATGGCGCGTATCGGTGTGGCCGGGGCCGAGTATTAATGAAGCCGCGCAGGATACCAAAACCGGCGCCTGCCGGATTCAGGGCCCGGGCGATCGCCGGCACCATACGAACCGCACCACGCAGGGAAGGCGGAAACAAAATGGCACGGCAGATTTCGTGGCTGGAAAAAGAAAAGGCCGGTCGCAATTTCCGCGACCGGCCCCGTGCGGACCATCGCACAAGGAGGGTTCGGTGTGAACTCAGATCCTCATTGCTGCGCTGGCGCACGGTCATCGCTCACGGTTCTGCTCAACCGTACCTCCGCATGCCCCTCACCAGGGTAGTCTTCGACCGATTCGAACAGACCGAACTGCTACGACCGGCCACGATAGCCTCGGCCTTGCTTTTGGCCGACGCCCGTCAGCCGCCAAACCCGGATTCGTCCGCGGAGGCGGGTGGTATCGACCAGGTCCGCCCCTGTCACCTGCAGCGCAATGGTACGCTCCAGTACGAGCACCAGAAACATTCTTATGCAGAGACATATATCCCTATCTCCTTATCTTTTCGTCCTTGATTGATTGTTCTAACGCTTCCCTGCGCGGGAGACATCCCATCTCAGGCAGGTGGAATCATAACAGGGCAATTGGCGTAGGGCATCGGCAATGTGTTCCCGGAAGTTGAAATATTCCTAAATCTCGAAACAAGTATTTATACCGTTGTAACACCAGCCACTTCCAATGGGCGGATGATTCGTGTTGCAACCACCCAACATGACCGGCACTATTCGATTGTCGATGACGAGCTGCGATCCGGCAGATGCTGGGTTCACCGTCGCTGGCAGTGGCTATTGTTATTGAGGGCCACGCGGATGCAGAACAGGCCAGCAGCGCCATCTTTGGCAAAAGTACCCGACCTGATTCTGCTGGATTGGATGCTGCAGGATATCGGGCTGGGTTGCCGGAAACTCAAGCGCGACGCCCGCACCCGCCAGATCCCCCATCATCATGCTCACTGCTCGCGATTCCGAGACCGACAAAGGTGCACAGGCTCGACGTGAGGGCCGACGACTACGTCACAAAACCCTTTTCAACCGAAGTTTATTGGCAGAATCCGGGCTGTTATGCGGCGCGGCAGCGGAAACCCGCTGAGGCCGCCGTCATTGAAGTCAGGGGGGCTGAAAGTCGACAGCCGCACCATCGCGTGACGATTGCCGGTGATACCGTCGACACCAGCCCGACCGAATTCCGCCTGCTGCATTTCTTCGTGACCCAATCGGAAAGGGTCCACAGCCGCAGCCAGCTGCTGGACCAGGTGTAGAGGCACCAATACCTCATCGAGGCGGACGGTGGATGTCCATATCCGCGCCTGCGGCTGCTGTTGTCCTCAGCTGGTTTCGACCGCTGGATCCAGACCGTACGCAGCGTCAGCCACCGCTTCTCCGGCCTACCGACGACGCGTAACGGGTGTGTCAGGCCGGCTTTTTCCGCGGTGATGTAGGCCAACCAGCCCGGCATCCGCTTCCACGACGGTATCAGCCGCTTTGAAGATTCCATTCCGGTTCACCTGTCTCGTGTTCCCAACCCTGGAAATGGGGAACGTGACCTTGGCGAATCCTGCCTCTATCAGCAGTTCGCGGATTTCCGGCAGCGTCCAGAAGCGCCACTGATAGGTGAACGCGGTGAGAATCTGGAGCCGTCGGAAACGGAAATGAATCTGGCAGGTGTAGTCGCCGGTGGCGGCGTTGAACGTATTCTGATCCCAGACGTAGAGTGAACCCGTCGGAGCAGGTGGTCTCTTTCATTTCGCGGGTGGATTCGTAGCCGCCGAGCATCAGGAACATGATGCCGTCAGTCAACGCATCGAACGCCCGCCGGAAGAAAATGTTACGCAACGTTTTGCGATCGCTTGAAGTACCGGTAGAGAGAAGTTCATCGCCAGCGGGAATTTCAGCCAGCTCGGCCTTGACCTTCGACCGTCTGCGCAATGCAAGGTCACGCGGCGCCGCAGTCCCGCGCCAGCCTGGGCAGATTATGCGCACGGCTGATCAGCACTTCGGCATCAATATCCACGCCGATGGCGCGGCACGTCGTGCGCCAGCGTACCAATGCGCAACAGACATTCGCGGTACCGCAGAAATCCTCGCGCAGCACGCGCGCCTTGCAGCCACGCAAGGCGGTAAACATCTAAATCGTGAAGTCCGCTTCAGCCTCGGCGCATTGCCAGTTCTTCATACAGCGCATGCCGGTGTTAGGTCGGCCATAGAGTTTGCGCGCCGATCTTGCTAGTTGCCCATCTCTGGTCTTGGTTCATATTAGCGAAAGTGTTGAATAATTGCGGTGGCGTGTTGCGGCAACGCCGCGGTAACTGGAAGCCCTCGATGGATGCTGAGCAGGTCAACCTGAACGACCCGAAACTCTACTTCAACCGAGCAGTCGTTACTTGGGTTCAATCGCCGCGATGCTTGAACAGGCCAAGGATCGCAGTCACCCGTTGCTCGAGAGATTGCGCTTCCTTTGCATCACCAGCTCCAATCTCGATGAATTTTTCGAAATCCGGGTCGCCGGTCTCAAGCAACAACAGGTATACGGCGCGGCGCAATCCGGTCCGGACCAGTTGACGCCCACCGAACAATTGAAGCTGGTCCGCGAAGCCACGGTCCAGCTGGTCAGCGAACAATACCGGGTGCTGAATGAGATACTGATTCCGGAGCTGGAATCGGAAGACATCCGCTTCTTGAAGCGCGACAACTGGAATCAACGCCAGGCCCAGTGGGTACGCCGGTTCTTCAATCGGGAGCTGGTGCCGGTACTCAGCCCTATAGGTCTGGACCCGTCGCATCCGTTTCCACGCATTCTGAACAAGTCGCTGAACTTCCTGGTCTCGCTGGAAGGCACCGACGCGTTTGGTCGGGAAAGCCCGATCGCCATCGTGCAGGCGCCACGCTCATTACCGCGCGTGATCCAGATCCCTGAAAGCGCGACCAACGGTCCCAACGATTTCGTCTTTCTGTCGTCGATCATCCACGCGCACGTCAAGGACCTGTTCCCCGGCATGGAGGTGACCGGCTGCTACCAGTTCCGCGTGACGCGCAACAGCGACCTGTATGTCGACGACGAGGAAATCAAGGATCTGGCTGAAGCGCTGGAAGGCGAATTGCAGTCACGGCGTTATGGCGATGCGGTTCGACTGGAAGTGGCCGCGGAGTGCCCCGCGCACATGGTCGAATTCCTGATGCATGAGTTCAACCTGGCCGAGGACGACATCTTCGCCTGTCAGGGACCGGTCAATCTGGCGCGACTGATGCAGGTGCCGGAACTTGCCACGCGCAACGATCTGAAGTTCCCGCGCTTCAACCCGGCGTATCCGAAACGCCTGCAACAGAACAAGAATTTCTTCGAGGTGATCAAGCGCGGCGATCTCCTGCTGCATCACCCGTTTCAGTCATTCCTGCCGGTGATCGAGTTTCTGCGCCAGGCCGCCCGCGACCCGCAGGTGCTGGTGATCAAACAGACCCTGTACCGCACCGGCGCCGACTCCCCGATCACCGAAGCGTTGATCGAAGCCGCGCGCAACGGCAAGGAAGTGACGGTCGTGGTGGAATTGATGGCCCGGTTTGACGAAGCCGCCAATATCGAACTGGCGACCCGCCTGCAGGAAGCGGGTGCCCATGTCGTTTACGGCGTGGTCGGCCACAAGACGCATTCGAAAATGATCCTGGTGGTGCGCCGTGAGGGGCGACTGCTTCGTCGCTATGTGCACCTGGGCACCGGCAATTACCATCCGCGTACGGCCCGTGCCTATACCGATTTCTGCCTGTTCACCTCGGACCACGCCATCGGCCTGGATGTGCAGAAGATCTTTCACACGTTGACGGCGCCCGGCCGCGTGACCAAGTTGCGCAAAATCATCCACGCACCGTTCACTTTGCATAAGACCGTGCTGGAGCTGATCGAGCGCGAAGCCGCCAATGCGCAAGCCGGTAAATCAGGGCGCATCATTGCGAAGATGAATGCACTGGTGGATGTCACCGTGATCCAGGCGCTGTACGGGGCCTCGCGCGCCGGCGTGAAAATCGACCTCATCGTGCGCGGCGTGTGTGCCTTGCGCCCCGGTGTGGAAGGGGTTTCCGACAACATCCGCGTGCGCTCAATCGTCGGTCGCTTCCTTGAGCACTCGCGCATCTATTATTTTCATAACGACAGTGATCCGGAAGTGTTCCTTTCCAGCGCTGACTGGATGGGCCGCAACTTCTTCAACCGGATCGAGACATGTTTTCCGATAGAGGACCGCCGGCTGCGCAGCCGGGTCATCAAGGAAGGGCTGAATAACTATCTCGCGGACAACACCCGGGCCTGGACGCTGGGCGTCGACGGTACCTATACGCGGGCCACGCCGAGTAACCTGCGACCGCGCGACGCACAGCAGTATCTGCTGGATATGCTCAGCGACGCGGCTACTTGAATTTGAGTTTGAAGCCGGCAGCTTTCAGGTAGTCCGCTTCGGATTCGAGATCGGCGCGGGTCAACTGGTGGTTCTCCAAC
>JACKNH010000013.1 GCA_024234975.1 Gammaproteobacteria bacterium | reverse complement strand
GTGGCGAGTTGCGCACGCTGATTGCGTTCGTCCGGCGACCACCCCGTCCACTGCTGCCCGGTCATCGGCTCGGACATCGGTGAAATGTTTTCACACATGCCTTGCGAGAAGCTGTTGACCGCCGCGGTGACGGTACCGCCGGTGAGGTATTCAGCAACAGCGACGCGCTGCTCATTGGTCAGCGGTGCACCTTGCACGCGCATATTGCCGGTGGTCAGTGCTTCCACCACTGCATTCGGCGCCATGGCGGCGAGTACGGCGCGTGGAGGAATGGTCTTGTCCGGCGGCATTGCATGGCAGGTCGCGCAATGCTGGTCGTAGATCGCCGCGCCATCTTCGTGTTGCGCGTGCACTGTCTGGGCAGCCAGCACCAATACGCCGACCAACATTCTCCGCATTGCCTGCATAGCTCCTCCCCCGAAGCTCTGTAGTCGCGGCACATTAACAGAACTGTCACATAACAGTCATCTACGTGTCACGTGCCGTTGTAACGATCCCCCGCCATGGAAAAAGCGGCGGGGAACAAATGATATCGACAACCGATGCGAAAGCGGAAGGCGGGATTATTGACGACGCCACCTGCACCGTTTCGTTTCGCACCAGAACCTCCGAGCTCGGCTTCATCAAGGAGGTCGCACGGCGCTTTGAAGTCAAACAGTCGGATGTACTGCGGTTTGCCGTGCGCATCGGCCTGCAACGGCTGGATGTGCTGCGAACACGCGATGTCTATGGTGACAGCCTGAATCCGCTGCTGGCGGATGTCGGCGTCGACCTGGTCGACCACTTCGACCTCGATCTCCCCACGCTTGAACGAATGATCAACGGCGTGCCGCCGGTGGACAACGCGATCACCGGTAATACATTGGAGCGGCTGGTGGCGCTGGCGCGTGCGCCGCTCAACAGCAGTCTGCAGCGGCCGAGTGCCGCCGAGCTGTTTCCCCCGACGGGGGCGCAGCGCGAATGAACTGCCAAGTGTTGCGGGATTGTCATCAACAGATCACGCACATGTAACAAACCACACATAGTCTGGCGCCGCACAACGATGCCGGGTCGCTACGCCGCCACGCATCGCACGACGCCACAGCCTGATAACACGTATTTCGGAGGAGTGATAATGGAGCACCAAACCAATGACGGGTCCTGTACCGGAACGTCTGCAACAACAGTCGTCGCAAGCAGACGGCTGACGCGCGATGGCGCCGGTGCGTTGGCGATGCCGGCGCTGCTGGTCACCTCGATGTTGTTTGCCGGTTGCGGCGATGTTTCCATTGAATCACCTGGCGATCCGAACGCACCACCGGTGACCGGCAGCAGTTCCAGTGGCGGTAGCTCCAGCGGCGGCAGCAGCGGTGGCGGTACCACGACATGCAGTTGTCCGGCCGGCGCCACCGAAGTGACGGTGGGGACCGAAACCCATTGCAGTATTGCCGGTACGATTACGACGGACATGACGTTGAATAACGCCTGTCCGGTACAGATCGCTGACAAGGTCACGATTGGTGTCGACGCCGGATCCGATCCGAACTCGCCGGTAGCAACGGCCGACCCGGCGGTGCTGACCATCCAACCCGGCACCGTGCTGTATGGCATCGGTACCGATTCGCTTCTGATCATCTCCCGCGGCTCGCGCCTCATTGCCGACGGTGGTGACCCGGCCAACGGCCCGGGCGACCCGATTATCTTCACCAGCGCCCAGGATCTGGGCTATGCCGATGAGTTGGGCCTGGCGAATACCCGCGCTCCCTTCAGCGGCCTCGCGCAGGATGACCCGTACACCCAGGAATGGGGCGGCATCATCATCAATGGTCGCGCGCCGAACAACCGCGGTACCGATGTGCCGGGTGAAGGTGGCACCGGCACTTATGGCGGTAACACGCCCGCCGACGACAGTGGCGTGCTGCGCTTCGTGCAGGTCAAGTACGCCGGCGAGTTCGTCGACGCGACCACGCAGTTGAACGGTATCGCGTTCCAGAGCGTCGGTTCCGGCACAGTGGTCGACTACGTCCAGGTACATAACAACGCCGACGATGGCATCGAATTCTTCGGTGGTGCGGTCAATGTCAAACATGTCGTGATCACCGGCTCGGCTGACGACTCGCTGGATTTCGTGCAGGGCTACAACGGCAATATCCAGTTCGGTGTCGTCGTGCAAAACCCGAACTTCGCAGATTCCGACAGCTGTATCGAAGACGATACCCAGAGCCTGGATAACGCCGGCGACCCTGATGCAATGCCGTTCTCCGATCCGAAGCTGGTCAATATCACCTGCGTCGGCGCTTCAACTTTCAACGCCCAGGCCACGACGGGTGAAGGTCTGCATCCGCGTGCCGGCACTGCCGGTCACTACGCCAACATCGTCGTCGCCAATTTCAACGGCGAGACCTGTCTGGAAGTCGATGACCAGCAGACGTTCGATCGCATTGCCGCTGGTCTGCTGAAAGCGGATTCGGTGGTGCTGGATTGCGACCCGGCAGCACCGGTCAAGGATGGCACCGAGTTCCTCGCCAGCGGCGCCAACAACGATGCGAATTTCACCAACTCGCTGAGCGGTGTGATTCCGGTCGTCAATGGTGGCAACGAAGCCGCTGTTACGCCTTTCGACCCGACGACGCTGGGTTCCTTCTTTGACGCGGTGACCTTCATCGGCGGTGTCAACTCCGCGGGTGCGTTCGACCCGGTCAACGGCAACTGGTTACAGGGCTGGACCTTCGGCATGGAAATTGTGCCGGATACCTGCCCGACCTCGTCCGTGGTGACCACGACGACCGTCAACAGCGAAACCGTCTGTGAAATCGGCGGCACGCTGACAACGGACCTTACTCTGCCGTTCGGCCCTCGCTACCGGTTGGCGGACTCGCTGCGGGTCGGCGTGGACTGTGGATCGGATTCGAACAATCCGGCCGCCACTTGTGATGCGGCAGTGCTGACCATCGCACCAGGCGTCACCATCGAAGCCCGCACGACCGTGGGCAATGACGCGCCGATTCTGGTCGTCAACCGCGGGTCGCGCATCGTCGCCAACGGTACGCGCAATGCGCCGATCACTTTCACGGCTGAAGGCGTGGATATGACGGATGCGACGGCGTTGACCACGCAGATCGGTCTGTGGGGCGGTGTCATCATCAACGGCCGCGCGCCGAACAACCGTGGTACCGATGTCCCCGGCGAAGGCGGCACCGGCACCTATGGTGGAAACGAGCCGACCGACAACAGTGGTGTGCTGCGCTACGTCCGCATCATGTTCGGTGGCAACTTCGTCGATGCCTCGACCCAGATCAACGGCCTGTCATTGCAGGCAGTCGGCAACGGTACGCTGATCGAAAATGTTCAGGTCCACAACAATGCCGACGACGGTATCGAGTTGTTCGGTGGCACCGTGAACCTGCGCAACATTGTCATCACCGGCTCGGCGGATGACTCCATCGACTGGGTGCAGGGCTATACCGGTAACATCCAGACGGCGCTGGTGGTGCAGAACCCGAACTTCGCGGATTCCGACAGCTGTATCGAAGCCGATACCCAGAGCCTGGACAACGCCGGTGATCCCGATGCCATGCCGTTCTCGGCCGGTATCGTCTCCAACGTCACCTGCGTCGGCGCCTCGCATTTTGTCGCTACCGCGACCACGGGCGAAGGTCTGCATCCACGTGCCGGTACCGCGGGATCGTTCAACAACATCGTCGTCATCGACTTCCTCGGTGAGACCTGTCTCGAAGTGGACGATTCGCAGACGACCGACCGCATCAACGCCAACCTGCTGGACGCCAACTCGATGTTGCTGGACTGCGGCGCCGTGCCCAACAAGGACGCGACCGACCTGCTGAACAGCGGCACCAACAACAACGGAGCGTTCACCAACTCGCTGCAGGTGCCGGCCCGGTTCGGCGCCAACTCGGCGGTGCCGTATGTCAACGGCGCCAACGAACAGGCAGTGCCGGCGCTTGATCCGACCACGCTGGGCGCGTTCTTCCAGCCGCTGCAGTACGTCGGTGCGGTCAACTCCGATGCGACGGACTTCACCGAAGGCTGGACTGTCTGGCTCGACGTCTACCTGCCGTAAGCCATCGCAGCAGTACTTGCAGTGGTGGGGCGGGGCACTTGAGGTGCCCCGCCCGCCAAATCAATCCTGGAACGAGGAATCAACATGAATAACAGTCGTTACCCGCTGATATTGACGCAGTTCAGCGTAGCGGCATTGATGGCCGGACTCGCTGCATCGCCGGTGCGCGCGCAGGAGAGTGCTGACAGTTCGGTGGAGGAATTTGTCGTTGTCAGCAAGTTCATTCCGGACGAAAAGCGTTCGACGTCGGAAATTTCCAGCCTGCTCGATGCCGAGGATTTTTCAATCGTGCCGGAATCGGATGTCGCCGGCGTTCTGAAGCGTCTGCCCGGCCTGACGCTGGTCGGCGGACGGTTCGTCTATGTCCGCGGCCTCGGTCAGCGCTATTCGACCGCGCTGATGGACGGCACCAATCTGCCCAGCCCGGAACCGCTCACCCGCGCGGTGCCGCTGGATATCCTGCCGACGCAGATCCTGGAAAGCGCACTGGTCCAGAAGACCTACTCTCCGCAGTTCCCCGCCAACTTCGGCGGTGGCGTAATCGAATTACGGACCCGCGCGATTCCGCTGGAACGGTTTTTCGAGTTCAGCGTGTCGGGCGAAATCAACACCGAGACCACCGGCAAGGATGGCCTCGGCTTCGTCAATGGTGATCTGGACCTGCTCGGCATCGATGATGGTACGCGCAAGCTGCCTTCGGTGCTGACCGACGACCCTACGTTCCAGAACCTGTCGATTGCTGATGCCACCGAAGCGATCAAGTCTGTACCCAATGCCCACTCGATCGAGCGCGAACCGAATACCGCGCCGGGTTACAGCCTGAAGTTTGCCTATGGCGACAACTTCCTGCTGCAGGGCGACCGCAGTCTTGGCGTGCTGTTGGCGTTGGACTACGGCGTCGATTTCCAGACCTCCAACGGCGAGCGCAACCGGCCGGGCATCATCGGGCCGAACCAGGTGTCATCGGTCCAGGGCCAGTTCTTCAACAAGGAATTCTGTGCCGACAGCGATCTTTCCGGGTTCACACTCCCGCAGGAGATCATCGATGACTGCGGCGTGCGCCGGACAGAGTGGGAAGTTGGTCTCAACGGGTTTCTGTCCCTGGGCCTGGAACTGGATGACAACAACACGATCAAGCTGACCAACATGTTGCTGCGGCAGACGACGCGTGAATCGATCATCCAGCAAGGTATCGATTTGAACTACGACCTGGTCAATCGGACGCGCTCGGAGTGGATCGAGCGGCAGACGGTCTTCACCCAGTTGTCGGGCGAGCATTTCATTGATTCCGAGTCTGCCGTGTTCACCGCGCCGGTGGAATTCCGTTGGCGCGCGGCGTATTCCAACGTGCAGCGTGATGTCTTGCTGCGTCGTTCGCTGGAATTCAAATGGCGGCAGAACCTTGAGAAGTTTGAACTGCTGACGTTTGACGGCAACCAGACCGGTCAGGGCGAATTGACCGACGATAACTACGATCTCGGCGTCGACTTCGTCTTGCCGATGATGTTTGCCGATCACGATGTGACGGTTAAGTTCGGCGGCGCCTACCTCGATCAGTCGCGAGAATCGAGCTACGCGCGCTTCCGCTTCAATATTCCCGCGGCGGGTTATGACCGCACGACGCTGCCGGAACTGCTGTTCCATCCGGTCAATCTGGGCCCCGGGATGATCACCCTGGATACGCTGACGGAAGCATCGGATGACTTCAGTTCCTCCATGCGGGTGTATGGCGCGTACCTGTCCGGCGAAATCCAGTTGACCGATGAGTTGCGGTTTTCCGCCGGCATGCGTTACGAAGACTCCAGACAGCTGACCGCGACCGTGGTGCCGTCTCGACTGGATGGCCTGGTCAACCCGTTGACCGGCCAGGTGTTGCAAGGCGGCACGCCCTTGTCGCCGACCTTGAATGCGGAATTCCTGCTGCCGGCGGCAACGTTGACCTGGGAATTCACCGACAACATGCAGCTGCGCGGTGGCTTCAGCCAGACCTTGACCCGGCCGGACCTGCGAGAGTTCTCGCTGGCGGCGTTCGTTGATCCGGATCGTGATGACATCATCCGCGGCAACCCGGCATTGACGATTACCGAACTCGATAATTATGACGTTCGCTGGGAGTGGTATTACAGCCGCAACCAGACCTTCAGCCTGGGTGCGTTCTACAAGGAAATCAAAAATCCGATCGAACGCACGATCCAGATTTTCGGCAATCAGACCTTCTTCTCTTTCATCAATGGCGATAACGCCAAGGTCAAAGGCCTGGAAGCCGAAGCCGAGACCTATCTGCCGTTCAACGAGTGGTTCGAAGCGCCGTTCTTCCAGACGCGCGACGTATTCGTGAAATTCAATGTCGCCTATGTCGATTCCAAGGTCACATTGGACTTTTCCAGCCAGCAGGCCCAGGGCGCAACGACACCGACGAATGCCGAACGCCGGCTGCAGAATCAGTCGCAATGGATGATCAATGCCCAGGTCGGCTATGAGAACCTGGAAAACGACGAAAAGCTCGCGCTGCTGTTCAACTTCGCCGACGAACGCATTGCCGAAGTCGGTGTGAACAACCAGCCTGATGTGTTTGAGGAACCGCCGGTGCTGCTGGACTTTGTCTATCAGCGTGGTTTCGATTTCCACGGCTGGCCCATGACCGTCAAGTTTGAAGCCACCAACCTGCTCAACGACAACACCTATCTGCGGCAGGGCGGCGTCACCTTCGAACGTTTCTCAATCGGCCGCAGCTTCTCGCTGGGTTTGACGGTCAGGAAGTAATCCGGGTTCAGGATATGCGGCAACGGTCGGTGCGATGGCGCAGGAATTTCATTCAAACGTTGCCCGTGTTGCGGACGACGTTGGAAGTGGGTTTCAGCCTTGCCATCGGCTGGGGCGTGGGTAGCAGCCTCTGGTTGCTGGTACCTGCGCCCACGCCGAAGATGGGGCCGGTGATCGTGAGCAGCGGAATTCCGGAAAGCGATACGCTCGAGGTAGACCTCGCCGTTCTGACGCAACTCAATCCTTTCACTGCGCCGGCGACAGCCCGTGAATCCATCCCGACAACCGTGATCGCAGCGGCCACGCCGACGACCAGTCTGGATCTGCAGTTAATGGGAGTGCGTGCCGGCGGACCGGCGCCCAGCGCCATCGTCAAACTCGGCAACGGCTTGCAGAGAGCGGTCGGGCTGGGCGACGACGTGATCGAGGGCGTGCGAATCATTGCGATCGATGCCTACCAGGTTGTACTCGATCACGATGGACGCCAGGAATCGCTGTTGCTGAGTGGAAACAGCAATCTTCGCCAGCAGCCAGCGGCGCCGGTGGCAACTCATGCCGGACACGACCCACCTGCCGCAAGCGACGCTGCAGCGAAGTTGACGATCTCGCCGCAAAAGCTGTTCACCTCGGTACGGCTTGAACCAAGGGAGCGGGGCGGCGCAGTCGATGGATTCTATCTGTCGGTTGGAGATGCGACCCGGCTCGCCGGCACCGGCTTGCTGGATGGCGATGTACTGCTGGCGATCGATGGCGAACGCATCGCCGCATTGACACAGTTGCCGGCGCTGTTGCGCAAGGCGCGCATTGCTGCACACGCCAGCGTGGATGTCGAGCGGGATTCGCAGGTGATGCGGCTGAATCTGATATTCGAAGACTGAACCATTGAAAACGATACTGATGGCAAAAAATTACATTCACGCTACACGTCTGTTAACGTTTTGTTGCACGTTGCTGGCCAGCGTTGCAATGGCGCAAGGCACGGGTGGCGAGCAGCAGGTGCTGAATTATCGTGACGCGGACCTCGGCGCCGTGCTGGAAGACATTGCGTTGTTTACTGGTCGCACATTCGTACTCGATCCCGGAGTACGCGGCAAGGTCACGATTGTGTCGGATGAGCCGGTGGCGGTGGCTGATATCTTTCCCATCCTGCAGGCGACGCTGGATGTGAATGGATATACCGCCGTCGCGATGGCCAACGGCGCCTACAAGATTGTCTCCAAGGACAGCATCAAGTCCGCAGCGGCCGTCAGCGGTGGCAACGACGATGCCTTCCGCACGGAAGTCATCACGATTCATTACGTTGATTACCAGACCGTGCAGCGCATGCTGGCGCCGCTGGTCAGCGCCAGTGGGGAGTTGATAGGTAACCGCGGCAGCAATCAGGTCATCGTAGTGGATACGCGGGAGAACATCGCCCGTATCCGTGAGCTGATTGCAAGACTGGATCGTGACACCACCAGTGTCGAAACGATTTCTTTGAAGAACACTTCAGCCGAGGAAATGGCCCGCACGCTGGAAGCACTGGTGGCCCGCCCCGGGCAGGAGCAGGGGACGGTGGCGGCATTCAGCGTGATTCCGGTGCCCGGCAATAATGCCCTGTTGATTCGCGGTGACAGGGCCGTGCTCGATCGCTACCTGCCGATCATCCGCCAACTGGATGCAGCCAATGCCAACCAGGGGGATATCCGGGTTGTGTACCTGAACCACTCGGATGCCGAGGTCCTCGCGCCGGTGTTGCAGCAGGTCGCAAATCAGCTGGTCGACCAACAGGCGCCGGGCGGTGGCACGACGTCGACCCCGGGCCGCGGCCGCGTCTCGATTGGCGTCCACAGCGAAACCAACGGTCTCATCATCAGTGCCGATCGTGAGATGCAGCAGGTACTGGAACGGGTGATTGCGCAGCTGGATATCCGGCGGCCGCAGGTCTTGATCGAAGCCATCATCGTCGAGATGTCCGACACCGCTGCACGCGAGCTCGGCATGCAATACGTGCTGGGCGGTGGTAAGCACAACATTCCGTTCATGGCGAACAGCTATTCGCGTAATGCGCCCAACATTCTCGCGCTTACGGGCGCAGCGAGACTGAATCGCGAATTCGGTGAAGACTCCGATCAGGTCAATCTGGCACGGACCGTGGCGGTGAATTCGTTACTGGGCCTGAACGGTCTCGCCGCCGGCTTTGCCGGCGTCACCAGCGACAACATGTTGTTCGGCTTCATCCTCAATGCCCTGGACCAGGACCAGAACTCCAATGTGTTGTCCACGCCGTCGGTGATGACACTGGATAACGCAACGGCCAAGATCATTGTGGGCCAGGAAATACCGATCACGGTGGGCGAAACCCTCGGCGCCAGCAACGAAAATCCATTCCGTACCGTCAACCGGCAGGATGTCGGTATTGCGCTGGATGTCCGACCACAGATTAACGAGGGCGAATCGATCAAGCTGTATATTCGCCAGGAAGTGTCGGGCATCGTCGGCCCCATCCTGGAGAATTCCACTGACCTCATCACCAGCAAGCGTGAAATCGAGACCACGGTGCTGGCCGACGATGGTGAGATCATTGTGCTCGGTGGCCTGATCGAGGACAGCACGCAACAGACCGCCGACAAGGTTCCCGTATTGGGGGACATCCCCGGACTGGGCAAGTTGTTCCGTACCGATGGCAAATCGCGTTCACGCACCAACCTGATGGTGTTTCTGCGACCGACCATCGTGCGTGATGTGAATGATTTGCGTCGCGTGACCCAGCATAAGTACGACTACATTACGGCGGAGCAGCGCAATCGGGGTGAAGGCGACCGTCTGGACGGCTTCATCGGCAATGTCATGTCACCACCGGTTGGCGAAGCGCCGTGAGTAGCGAGGCGGACAGCGCGGCACCCGAGGCCGCCCGTCTTCGCGCGCTGGCCTATCCGTTTGCGCGCCAGTATGGAATGTTGGTGCGCGACGATGATGGCAAGACGGCCACGCTCGCCTTGCATCCTCAGGCCGAGGTGATGCGCCTGGTCGAAGTCCGGCGCGCGTTGGGTCGTCGGATCGCAATCGGGGATGTTTCCGCCGACGCGTTTGAAAAGCTGCTCGCCGAGACCTATGCGGGCGATACGCTCGCCCCGGCCGCGCTCGGTAATTCGCTCGAGCAGACCGATTCCCTGGACGACATGGTGGATGGTCTCGCCCGGACCGTGGACCTGCTGGACAGCGACGACGAGGCGCCAATCATCCGCCTGATCAACGGCATGATTGCGCAGGCGCTTCGCCAGCAGGCGTCCGACATCCACATCGAGCCGTACGAAAACATGTTGAGCGTACGCCTGCGCATCGATGGCGTGCTGCAGGAAGTCACCCAGTTGCCTGCGCAGTGCGCACCACTGGTTGTGTCGCGCCTGAAAGTGATGGCGCGACTGGATATCGCCGAGAAGCGGTTGCCGCAGGATGGCCGGCTCAGTGTCAGTATCGGCGGCCGTATCGTCGATGTTCGTATGTCCAGCTTGCCTGCACGGCATGGCGAGCGCGTGGTGCTGCGCTTGCTGAGCAAGGAGCAGGGCGTACTCGGCGTCACCGCGCTGGGCATGCCGCAGGTGTTGGCGTCGCGTTTCGAACGTTCGCTACGTCAGCCCAACGGCATTGTGCTGGTGACCGGGCCGACCGGTTCGGGCAAAACCACCACGTTGTATGCCGGACTGACACTGCTGAACGACAAGACACGGAACATTCTGACCATCGAGGATCCGATCGAGTACGGCATCGATGGCATCGGTCAGACCCAGGTCAACCCGCGCGCCGGCCTGTCATTCGCGGCGGGACTGCGCGCCATCCTGCGTCAGGACCCGGACGTCGTACTCGTTGGCGAGATTCGCGATGTTGAGACCGCGCAGATCGCGGTGCAGGCCAGTCTGACCGGGCATCTCGTGCTGTCGACGGTGCATACCAACGATGCCATTGCTGCGCTCACACGGCTGCGCGACATGGGTATCGAGTCGTTTCTGCTCGCATCCACGGTACGGATGATTCTTGCGCAGCGTCTGGTACGGCGCCTGTGTATGGCGTGCGCCGAACCTCGTTCCAGCGATGACCCTCTATTCGCTTCATTACCGTCGACGATTCAAACGGCAACGATGTTGCGTCCGGTCGGATGCCCCAACTGTAAACATACGGGCTACAAGGGGCGATTGGCGATCTACGAATCTGTCGAAATCGATGACACCCTGCGTCGGATGATCAATGCCGGCGCCGATGAACAGACCATGGCTGCGCACGCTTTCCGCCAGGCCCCCACACTGACGGCGGCCGGCTACCAGGCGGCCGCCGATGGATTGACCAGTCTCGAAGAGATTTTGAGAGTGTGCCGTCGAGAGGAGGACGCCGATGGCGGCCTTTGAGTACCTTGCACTCGACGCTTCCGGCAAACGATGCACAGGTGTCGTGTCAGCGGACAGCACGCGCGGCGCACGTCAGGAATTGCGGCGGCGGCAGCTGGTCCCGCTGGAACTGGCGCAGTCGGATCGACCGGCGGCTGAAGCCACGGCGACGGGCACGCGTAGGCAACGCGTTATCCGGCGCAACTCGCTTGTTGTGATGACACGTCAATTGGCGACGCTGCTGCAGGCCGGCGCACCGGTCGCCGAATCCTTGCAAACCCTATCCATGCAGACTGACGATACGGCGGTGCGTAACGTGCTGCTGGGGGTTCGCGGCGATGTGCTGGCGGGCGCAGCGTTGGCGACAGGGCTCGGCCGGTTCGAACGTTCCTTCGATGCCTTCTACCGTGCGGTTGTGGCGGCAGGCGAGAAGTCCGGCAATCTCGGTGAGGTACTGGGCAAGCTCGCGGACTACCTCGAAGCCGACAGCCAGGTGCGTGAAAAGCTGCGTTCGGCACTCATCTATCCGGCATTCCTCTTGATTACCTCGTTGGCCGTCATTGCAGTCCTGATGATTTTCGTCGTGCCAAAAGTTGTTACGCAGTTTGATTCGCTGGGCAGGACGCTGCCGGCGCTGACCCGTGGCTTGATCATGATTTCCGACACTGCGCGTGTGGGTGGTCTGCCGGCACTGATCGGACTGGCGGCTTGCATTCTCGGGTTCGGCTATGGACTGCGTTACCCGGCGTTCCGCGCCCGACGCGATGAACTTCTGATGCGATTGCCAGTGGTCGGGCGGATTCTGCGCGACAGTACCGCCGCTGGACTCGCGCAAACCGTGGCCACGCTGCTGGGCAGTGGCGCGCCGTTGTTGGATGGTTTGGCCGCGGCCAGACATACCGTTGCCAACGGCGTACTACGCAATGCCCTTGCCCAGGTCGCAAGCGGTGTTCGCGGTGGGCTGAGCCTGTCGGCGGCGTTGCGTGGCTCCGGGGCATTTCCACCCCTGGTCGGCTACATGGCGGCGATGGGTGAACGGTCCGGCGACATGGAATCCATGTTGCGCAAGTCGGCCGAATATCTGCGCGCCGATACCCAACGCCTGATCAACAACGCTCTGGTTCTGTTGGAACCGATCATCATCGTCGTGATGGGCGGTGTTGTCGGTGCGATCGTGCTGGCGATCATGCTGCCCATATTGCAATTGAATACGCTGAATTTCTGAGTCCGCGCTGGAGAGCAATCATGAATCAATACAACGCAAACACCGTTCGATGGCGCAATGCCGGCGTAACGCTGATCGAACTCATGGTGGTGCTGGTCATCATCGGCCTGCTCGGTACTGTCGTCGTCATGAACGTCATGCCGGCGCAGGATCAGGCGATGGTCACCAAGGTCAAAGCGGATATTTCGACGCTGGAAAGTGCGCTCGAAGTGTACAAGCTGGATAACCTGGCTTATCCCTCGCTGGACCAGGGACTGGAGGCGCTGGTGCAACCACCGGCGGATTTGAATAACCCGGCGCGGTACCGCAATGGCGGCTATATCAAGCGGCTGCCGGATGATCCGTGGGGCCATCCATACCAGTACCTGCAACCGGGTGAACATGGTGTTTTCGATCTCTATTCGCTGGGTGAAGACGGCAGACCTGGCGGTGAGGGCAAGGCCGCGGATATCGGCAACTGGGGAGGTTGAGATGTATCGAAGCCGGGGCTTCAGTCTGCTGGAACTGATGGTCGTACTGGTGGTGCTGGCCTTGTGTTCGGCGATTGCATTGCCGCGCCTGTTTGCCGCGGATTCGCACGGATCTCTACATGCCCAAGGCGACGAGTTGGCGGCGGTATTGCATGACCTGAGCGACGGCGCCGTATTGGCAGGCCACGCATTGGGTTTGCATGTTGATGACTACGGCTATCAGGTGCTGCAACGGGCAGGCGGCGACTGGCAGGTTATGCATGTGCAGTCCTTGCCGGGAACTGGCAGTGCCCAAGCTGATGCGCCAACCCTGCGACTTGTCGCGGGCGAATGTCTGCGTCGCATCGACAACGCTGTCCAGATCGTCGTGACGGCGGCGGGGCTGGCGACGAGTTGCCGCATCGAATTGGCGTCGCGATCACAAATGATTGAAGTCGAGATGGATGCCGCTGGCAACGTCAGCAAAAGGCCCAAGGATGCGATCTGAACAACATACAGGATTCACCGAGCGAGGCTTCACCTTGATTGAGGTGATGGTTGCCCTGGTACTGCTGGCATTGGCGGGGGTATCGCTGATGTCGGCGCAAGGCGCTCAGCATCGCGCTACCGGCCTGCTGACCGGGCATGTACTGGCGCAGATATCTGCCGAGAATCAATTGCTGTCCATGACGGTGCTCAACCCGTTACCCGCCGCTGGCCGACAGTCCGGTACGGATGACGTCGCCGGTCAATCGTTTGACTGGACATTGCTTGCGACCGAGACGGGCCAGGGCGGTCTGCTGCGCATGGAAGTGGCGGTCAGTGACGACCGCGGACAGGAACTGGCACGCGTTGTGTCAGTGAGGCGACGCTGATGGCACGCACATCCGGCGGATTCACGTTGATCGAGATGCTGGTGGCGCTGGCGGTCTTTGGCGTACTGGCGGGGCTGACCTCAACCATGGTGATGCAGTCGCTGTCAGCGAGCGGGACCACACGTGCGCGGGAGTCCGCGCTTCGACAATTGCTGGTTACGCGCCAGTTGCTTAAATCCGATATCGCCCAGGCGGCGCCGTCACCGCGCGGTGACATGACCATGGCTGGTGATGAAATTGCGACCGACGGGCGCATGTTGCGGCTGTATACCTATAACAGTTTGTCGCCGGACGGGCATGCCGCCGGCATGTGGGTGACGTATCGATGGGTGGATGGCACGTTGTGGCGCGAAGTCAGCTCGCCAGCGGAATCCGCCGAGGAGATCGTCGAGGCTGGGCGACCGCTACTGACGGGCGTGGAAGCATTTGAGTTGGCGTTCTTCGCTGGCGGCCAGTGGCAGTCTGAGGGGATTGCGACTGCCCCGGGCGTGGCATCGGCATTGCCGATGCTGATCGCAGTGGACATGCAGGTTCAAGGTCTGGGGCATCTGCATCAACTGTTTGCCACCGCGGCAGGAGGGATCTGACGGATGGCCTCGCAGCGCGGCGCAGTGTTGATCATCGTGCTCGCCATGCTGGCGCTGTTGATGACGATCGCCGTCGGCCTGGGTGATCGGGTCCGGTTTGCCGTACGCATGACGCAGAACCAGGCCACCGGTGACCAGGCGTTCTGGTACTTGTTGAGCGCGGAACAACTGGCCGCCGCGGCGATTGAAACCAGTGTGCGCGTTGAACCCGCCCGCGCCACGCGGCGCAGCCTTTGGGCGCTGGGCACACGGAGCCTGCCGGTGGAACGGGGTATCGTCGACGCCCGGATCGGTGATGGCGGCAATTGTTTCAACGTCAACAGCCTGGTGCAGCAGGATGATGACGGCGAGCAACTCAATCCGGTGGCATACCGCGAATACCTGCGTTTGCTGGCCGGATTGAATATTGTCGGCGCCGCGCGGGCGGCCTTGGCGGATTCTCTGGTCGACTGGATCGATCACAACGACATCCCGCGACCCTTCGGCGCAGAAACCGTCGCGCGCGCGGGTACGCACATCCCGGTCCCCAATGCCTTGCTGGGCGCAACTGACAGCATGGCCTATATCCCGGGTTACACCGCTGAGTTGCTGGAACAACTGCAGCCCCTGTTGTGCGCCTTACCCGATGCACAACCTTCGACCTTGAACATCAATCTGCTCACGCCTGCCCAGGCGCCGCTACTGGCAATGCTGGGTGAGGATCTGCCGGATCTCGCGACGCTCGAACATCTGCTGGCCGCGCCGCCGGGTGATGGCTTCAACAATGTCGATGAATTCTGGCAGGGCGCAGTCTTCAACGGCCGCCAGATCGATGAGGACATCCGCCGCCGCACCGCGGTCAAGACAACATATTTTCAGGTGACGACGCAGGTCCGGTTGGACGATCAGGTCTACGCCGGGACGGCACTGCTGAAGTTACGCAACGGCAACCGCGTCGAATTGCTCAGGCGAACGCTGGGAGAGGCACTGTGACGACGCGTCTTGGTATCTATATCGGTGGCGGCGCAAACGGCGCCCATCTGTGGCTGAGAATGGACGAAACCAATGGCGAGATCATTGGCCGCGGCGAGACGTCGGATCTGCGAGCACTTTGCCAGCCGTCGCCACTGGAACCGTGCGACATCCTGCTGCGCGGCGATCTGGTCGGCTGCCGATGGGCGACAATGCCTGATATGTCCGCCGCCACGGCGCTGGTCGCCGCACCGGCGATGATCGAAGAGGACGTGGCGGTTGATGTTGATACCTTGCATTGCGTGGCAATGCCGGCGGATGCCACCGGCAAGCGGCTACTGGGTTGGATCGATGAGGCGCTGATTGCGGACACGCTGGCAGAAATGCATGCCGCAGGATTGCAGCCGGAAAGAATGGCTGCGGACTATTGCGGCCTTCCGTCGCCGCTTGGACACCGCCGTTGTGCGGCATTGGGTGATCTGATCCTGATCGCGGGCGACGATGCGGCACCGCTCGCGATTCAGGCGGATTTGTTGCCGCGTATCGCCAGCAGTTGCGGTCTTGCTGACGTTGACTGCCATGGCATTTCCCAAGTCGATGCGAGCGATCTGCTCGCCGGATATATGCGAAATGACAGCGCCCTATCGCTCAATCTTCTGCAGGGCCGCTACCGCCCGCGCTACGCGATGGCTGGCGATGCCAGCGCCTGGTGGCGGGTAGCAGTTGCCGCGGGACTTGCCGCCATTACCGCAACCGCCTGGTGCGTGGCCGATGGTATCGCGGCCAATCGCGAACGGGATGCTGCCTTGGCGCAAATGGAGCAGACCTACCATGAACTGTTCCCCGGCCAGCGCATCGTCAACGCACCGGTACAGTTGCGCAATGCGTTGCAGTCATCGCAGGCGGAGAGCGGGAACTTCGATTATTTCGCCCTGGCCTCGCGCGTGTACCGCGCGACGCACGAGGTGACTGGTGCAGGAATCGATACCCTCAGGTTCGATGCAGTCAACGGCGCGGTCAAGATCACATTCGCGGCAGCAGACTTCGGACAACTGGAATCGCTACGCGGCCAACTGGCAAGGCAGCGTCTTGACGTGACCGACAGCGGTGCACGGGAAACCGCCAACGGTGTGGCCGGTGAATGGGAGTTGCGAGTTCGATGAATCATTTCATCCGGAAAGCCAGCGCTCGTGAACGGCGTATTTTGTTGATTGGCGGAATTATCGCCGCGTTGATTCTGTTCACGCAGGCCGTGGTCATACCCGCGATCAATTTTCGTCAGGGTAGCCGCACGGCAGCGCAGGCTGCTCAGGCAACACTGCAACAGATGCGAGCAGATGCAGGAATGCTGAAGGCATTGCAGCGTTCCACGCCAGACGAACAGGTTTCGGCGATGGCGCTGTCGACCTGGATTGCACAAAGCGCGAACAAACGCGGCATCCGCATTGCGCGGATACGCCCGATCGACGGTGGCGGTCTGGATTTGTGGTTAACCGAAATTCCGGCAGACCGCCTGCATGACTGGCTGCTGGCGATGCATGATGCAACGGGCGGCGAGATCGTGAAGTTGACGTTGAGTACGGCAGGCGCGGGTGGGCTTGTCGATGCACAGATAGCGATCGCGGGAGGGTCTGGCCATGTTGAATAGGCGTTGGCTGGTGGCAGCCGCCGTCGCCGCGATATTGCTGGCTGGCATCAGTCGTGCGCCGATGTGGTTGCTCGCCGACGCGCTGGCCGAGCGCCAACCTCTGGTTCGGCTACACGCTCACGCATGGCACGGTTTGGGCGCGGTGGTGTCGTCGATGCGCAATGGGGCGACAGGTCATTGGGGTCGTTGTCGATGGCCTGCAACCGTTACACGTGGTGCGCGGGCGATTGCGCTATGCCGTATCGTCAGACTCTGCAGCAGCATCGTTCGAATCGATATGGACGTCACCGGGAACGGTGTCGTACTGCGCGATGCCTGCTTCCGGGGCCAGTCAGCATCAACATCGATGGCGGCGGCAGACTGACCGCCCACACGGAGATTTCGGCCACCGAGGTCAACCTGGCGGGCAACGCCTGTCTCGACGCCACCGGAACTTTTATCGTTTCCGGCTTGCAGTTTGCTGGCGTACCTTCCGCAGCTATCGCGCTGCCTGCAGTGACCGGATCACTATCCTGCGTCGACGGTAATTTCCTTTTTCGTGGCCAGGGTGCCGGTGACATTGGCGAAGTGTGGTGGTGATGTGACCACGGCGGTCGGCGGCGGCTTTACCGCGTCGATTGCGCTGCGCGACGCAGCGCCGGGGATATTCCTGTTGTTCCCACTGCTCGGGTTTGAACAATCCGATGGGCAATGGCAGCTCGCCAGCAGTGGCAGGTTTGGAACTTCGGAGTCTCTATGATGAATCGCTTTACAGTTGGTGGGTTCAATAAGTGGTGGCCAGGCGCGATATCGGGCGTGATGTTGGTGCTCAGCGCAGGGTGTGCGACGACGACACCTTCGTCATTGGTTCAGGCGTCTTACGCCAGTGGCGCGGTAGCAGACTGAGAACGGGTCATTGGGCGCATTGCCGGCGCAGACGCTGGCGGCCGGTGATTGCGGTCTGTTTCTGTGGCCCAGGCAGAGAAATGCGGAACTGGGATTCTTCGTCAGCGCCATGAGTGGCAATGGGCGTATTTCATGGGGTGGACACTTGCGGGAATTGTCGCGCATGGCGACCGACGGTAACGAGCACTTCGGTATACACGACCGGGAGTCTTTCGTGGGCGAAGGCATTGAAATGTCGGTTCGTATCGTTCCCGACCTGTCGCGCCCGGTGGCCAACGGCGTGCTGGTGGCTAACGCCAGCATGCGCGTAACGGACGATTCGGGCGCCAGCGTCGTGATTCCTGCCGCGGGACTGGTGGCTTGTGAGGACTAGGATGAGATTGGGAAAAAAATTTCGTTGTCATCGAACTGCAATAAATCCGCAGCGCGCTGCGCATTTGAGCCGCTTTTCAGCCGAAAAATGCGAGGCGGATTTGAAATGTTAAATGTATGCGTCGGTTGAATTAAAAAACTGTCGTATTGCTGCAGCGCGGAGTCGGTGAGCCAACTATTTCATTGTCCGATATTTTCTCTATGCTAAGTGCAAGCACGGCGCCGCCCAGGTGCCGAAGTCGACGCAAGTTGGGTGTCAGCAAGGGGGTAGACAATGAGAATGCAGCGCCATGGCCGGGCACGTACCGGCATTGTCATGATGATGCTGGGCGGATGCCTGGCGATGTCAGCGGTGGCCGAAGAGGCAACCGGTAACGAAAACCTGCACGACAAATCCATTCTTCAAGGCAACTATGCCGCGTCCGAAAAGGCGCTGACCGAGCGCTTGAATGCCAATCCGAATGATCCGTACGCGCTGCTCAATCTCGCGGTGATCTATCGCAAGACCGGCCGGGAGGAGATGGCACGAGACGCTTACCAACGTGTTCTAGCCCAGCGTGCCAATCCTTACGTGGTGGTGGCTTCCGACGAAATCAAACATGTGAAGACTGTGGCCAAGAACGGCCTGGGAGTACTAACCGAAGACTGAACGATTCAAGGTGCACCCGAGTCGGGCGGCTGTCTGCTGTCTGGTGCGGGATCAGGTGCCGGCGCGGCAATGCGTTGAAATCGTTACTTGTTCCGACGACCACAGCAGCTCGCCACTGCGGTCGGCTTCCGCGACCAGCAACAGGTGCTTCTGGTCACCGGAATAATGCATGGTGGTGTGGACGACCGGGGGCGAGGTTTCGGCTTCGATAATGTCAGCGCCGGCGTGCCGTGCACTCCACAGCACCTGCGTGCCGCGCATCAGTACAACATCGAATCCGACGTTCGTACGAAGCAGTCTGACGTATTCCCGGTCGACCGCTTCACTCGATGTGAAGGCGACGTCGACCTGGCCGGTAGTGGCGCCGCGATTGGTATACGGCGTGTCGCAAGTCATCACGACGGATTCCGGCGTGGAAACAGACACTGGCGCCGCTGCCGCGGAGGCCGTGCTCAAAGTCGTCATCAATAAGGCTGGCAACATCATCAGGGGCAGATCCTCGCCGAATGCGGGGAGGATAGGCCCCTAATGTGACAACACTGTTACACGGGTGAAATAATCAAGTCATCTCGCCAATGCAAATGTGGTGATGGTCGAACCCACGGCGATCGCGATGTACTGACGATGGTCAAACATGTAGGTCATCGGTGAGGCTTTCCAGGTCTGATTGGTCGGATACCGCCAGAGCAACTCACCCGATGCCGCGTCGGCGGCGGCGAAGTCCCCGCTGTTCTCACCAAAGAAAACGATGCCCGCCGCAGTGGAAAGCAGGCCGGCAGAAGCTGTGGCCGGCGCGGGACCCTGTGGCAGATCCCATGTCACGTCACCGGTTTCGATATCGACCGCCCGAACGGATTTGACGAACCCTTCACCGGGCGCCTGACGCGCGGCACCGCCCATGTAGCCGCGCCCGCGCTCCCATCGCATGGTGCGTTTGGAAAACAGGTTGCAACGCTCGAGTGCCTGGAAGTAATAGAGGCCTGTAGCCGGGTTGTACGATGTGGAATACCAGTTCGTGCCACCCTGAAAGCCAGGGCAGACGTAGGTTTCGCCGGATTCGGTCACCGGCAGTTCCCGTAACATTGGGCGGCCGTCTTCGCCGATGCGTTCGGCCCAGTTGAGGCGTTTGAGAAACTGCTTCGCCAACAGCAATTCACCGTTGCGCCGGTCGAGCACATAGAAAAAGCCATTGCGATTGGCCTGGATGAGCAGCTTGCGCGGTGCGCCATGCCACTTCGTGTCTATCAACACCGGGGGCTCCTGCGCATCCCAGTCATGAATATCGTGGGGCGTGAACTGGAAGTACCAGACAAGTTCGCCCGTGGCCGGCTTCAGTGCGAGCACGCTGTCGGTGTAAAGATTGTCGCCGGCGCGATCATCGCCGTTGAAATCGGGGCCGGGATTGCCGACCGGCCAGTACAGAAGATCGAGTCCGGCATCATAGGTGCCGGTCATCCACGTGGCGCCAGCCCCGTGCAACATCGAATCCCCCGCCCAGGTTTCGGCGCCTTCCTCACCCGGACGCGGGATCGTCCAGCGGCGCCATACCTCGCGCCCTGTGGTCGCGTCGTATGCGGCGATGAACCCGCGTACCCCTTCATCACCGCCCGCGGTACCGGCGATGACCAGATTGCCAACGACCAGGGGTGCTGCCGTGCCGTTGTAGTTGTCGCGATAGTCCGCCATCGGTGTTTCCCACAGCAGGCTGCCGTCGCGACGGTCCAGCGCGAGCAGGTGAACATTATCCGTCTGCAGGAATACCCGGTCCCCCGCGATGGCCACGCCACGGTTGAAACCCAGGCGGGCGTTACCGGCGATGTCTTCGGTGCGCGGTCGCTGGAAATGCCAGAGTGGTCGACCGTTGCCCGCGTCGAGTGCGAATACTTCGTTGGCGCTGGAAATATACATCACGCCATTCACAACCAGCGGCGTGGTCTCCACCATCCGCGCCTCAGGCAGCGGGAAACTCCACGCGGGCGCGAGGCTGGCGAGGTTCTGCTTGTTGATTTGCGTCAGCGGCGAATAGCGGTTGCCGCCCGGTACGCCGTTGTACGTCGGCCAATCGGCTTGCGAAGTGACCTGCCGGTAACCCGGACCGCTGGTCTTCCGTAACAGAACGAGTTCGGCATGCTCGTCGCGCAGTTGCAGATCCTGGAGTCCCTCATTGACGAGAGTACCGCTGATTGTGGCGCCGTCTGTCAGCGTGACCGTTCGGTGCTCCGCATCTGTCGTTGCGCCTTCCGGTAGCAAGGCGCGCAGATGCATCAGCAGTGGCTGCATGCGGTTGTCGTCCAGTGCAAACGGTGGCATGCCCTTGTCCGGTCGACCTGCGCGAATGTAGGTGGCCAGTGCGGTGTCGGTTCTGGCGGCGATCTGCGCGATGATCGCCGGGCCGGATTCACCGCCGCGTCCGTCGCTGCCGTGGCAGCGGCCGCACGTAGTTTCAAATTCAACCTGCCTGGTGTTGGATTGCTGGCCGGATGCAAGCGAGGGCAGCACTACGAGGGCAAGCGTCAAAACGACTGGCAGCGCTGGCGTGGCGGGAAGTATCGTCTTCATGTCGCGGACGATACCAAGGCGCATGACACGGCGCCATTGGTCATCAAGGTATTGCGCTGCGATAGAATAGCCGCGGGCACGCAGCCCGACGAAGCAACGTAAAATCGCGAGGCATACCGCCATCGAACGCCTGATCAATACATCACGCGAGGACCGGCCCAAGACGCCGACCGCGAAGCCACCGAGACGATTCCGGCCACTGCGCTGGCTGCGTAACCTGGTGCTGCTCGGGATGGTGGGTTTCGTGCTGCTGACGGTGGCGCCGATTGTCGCGTTGCGCTACCTCAACCCACCTGCCACGGCGTTCATGCTGGCCGCGCGTTGGGACGCGGCGGCGCAAGCAGACGAGTCCTACCGGTTCCACTACCGGTGGCGTGACCTGGACGAAATTCCTCGCGACGCGGCGATCGCGGCCATTGCTGCGGAGGACCAGAATTTCGTCCATCACGATGGGTTTGACGTGGTTGCCATTCGGGCGGCATGGGAGCACAACCAGGAAGGCGGTAACCTGCGTGGCGCCAGCTCCATCACCCAGCAGCTGGCGAAAAATCTGTTTCTCTGGTCCGGCCGGAGTTTTGTGCGCAAAGGACTGGAAGCCTGGTTCACAATTCTGATCGAGCAGCTTCTCGGCAAGCGGCGCATCATCGAGCTGTATTTGAATGTCGCGCAATTCGGCCGCGGCGTATACGGTGTCGATGCCGCGGCTGAAGTGCTGCTGGGAAAGCCGCTGGCTGCGCTTTCTGCCGACGATGCCGCCTTGCTTGCCGCCGTGCTGCCATCGCCTGAAAGATACAGTGCGGCGAATCCCGGCAATTACGTCCGTCAGCGACAGGCCTGGATCCGAAGCCAGATGCGCCGGTTGGATGGCACGCCGTATACGGCGCCGTTATTCGCCCGTTGAGCGGATCGCCATGACTTCATGTATCAACAGTCAGACCAGACTTTGCATTTCGATCGCCGCGCGGCCCGGTAATTTCGGCACGCGTGTTCACAATGCGGGATTCCGCGCGCTTGGACTCAACTATGTCTACAAGGCATGTGGCTGCAGCGATCTGGCTGGCGCCATCGCCGGTGTCCGCGCATTGAACATCCACGGCTGCTCGGTGTCGATGCCCTTCAAGCGCGATGTTCTACCGCTGTTGGATGATGTCGATGAGCAGGCGCGAAGCATTGGTGCGGTCAATACCATCGTCAACGAGCATGGCCGCCTGCGCGGGTTCAATACCGATGTGTACGCAGCGACTGAACTGCTGAAACAACTGGCTGTGCCACTTGATGCTGGAGTATTGGTGTTAGGGGCCGGAGGCGTGGCGCGGGCGATTGTGAGTGCGATGGTGCAGCGGGGGATGTCGACGATTCGCGTGGCTAACCGTCATCAAGCGCGGGGAGTTGCGCTCGCGACGGACTTCGGCGTGGAGGTCATCGAATGGGACTCGCGCACGATGGCGCCCGCAGACCTTCTCATCAATGCGACCTCGGTGGGTATGCCGCCCGACGGCGATGCCATACCCGTGCCATGGCCCCTGGCACACCGGCCGCGCTGGTTGCTTGATGTTGTGGTCGCGCCAGGGAGCTCAAGACTGGTGAGGCTCGCATCCGCTGCCGGCGTCGTAGTGGCGGATGGCGAAGCCTTCGCAATGGCCCAGGCAGCACGTCAATTCGAGTTGTACACGGGGCGCCCGGCCCCGCTTGCAGCAATGCGGGCGGCAGTGGAATCGGAGACGTAACGTATGCGAAGGAACACAATGCAGCGGGCGGCGCTTCTGTGGTTGCTCATGCTGGTTGCAGGCAGTGCGGTGGCGCAGGAAATACGGGATATCGGGTTGACCGACGATGGGGAGGTGATCCAGGCATGGCATTGGCCGGCGCCGCCCGTTACCGATACGCGGCAAATCGTGATTGTCACCGGCGACGATCCCGCCGCAGTGATTCGTACGGTCAACCAGTTATCCATTGCCCAAGGTGTTGCGGTGTCGCTGCTCGAACTGCATGGCTTGCATGACGATGTGTTTCCGCCTTCGGGCAGTGCCTACCGCGAACACAGCAGCGCCAATGCGATCTGGCGTTGGCTGGTGTACGAAGCGCCGGATGTGGTGATCAGCGTCGGTAACGACCATGGTCTCGGGCAGGCGTTGGCACAACATGGGTTGGATGGTCTGGGCGCAGTGACCACGGTGCATGTCGCAGCCAGCGATCAACTGGCCCGATTACTCGCCCGGAAGCCCTCTGCATCAGAAGCGGCGAGTGCGATGCGCGCGCGGCTTGCGCGCAGTCCGGAACAGGTCGCGCGGCAATTGGCAGAATCCTATGGCCGGAATTTCAACGGTCCTACCTACATTCCCGGCATGGCTTTACTCGCGCGCCTGCGCCTGCAGCAGACTGAATACGTTGCCGAGCTGGCGGGGCAATACGTCAAACAAAAGGATCCGATGGCGCGGCCGTCGTCCCTGGCCATTGCCGCACACACCGTATTTGCCGCCCTGGCCGAGATCACGGGCGACCAGGAAATGCTGGCGCTGGCCCGGCGCGCAGCTGATCTGGCCTTTGATGAACATGGTCAGCCATTACCCGCCATGCCGTACCACGGTGAGATGAGCGATGCGGTGTTCATGAACGGGCCATTACTGTCGCATGTGGGACAGCTGACGGGCGAGCAGCGTTATTTCGCTATGACTGTCCGCCACATCCAGTTCATGCAGGACCTGGTCTTAAGGAATGACGGCCTTTACCGCCATGGGCCGGGTCTGCATGCTGCCTGGGGCCGTGGCAATGCGTTCCCGGCGTTGGGGCTGGCCATGTCGTTGGAGCATATCCCGCCGGATAACCCTGCCTTCCAGACGTTGGCTGCGAGCCTCAAGGCCCAGCTGGCGGTACTTCTGCAATGGCAGACACCGGACGGAATGTGGCGGGAAATCATAGACATGCCGGGCGCCTGGCGGGAATTGTCGGCGACCGCGATGATTGCTGCGGCCATGCTCAAGGCCGTCGAGCTGGGGGTGGTTGAGGGTGATGCCTATCATGATGCGGTGGAGCGCGCCTGGCAGGCCGTGCTGCGACGCACCGGCGCTGACGGTAACCTGTTGGACGTCTGTGAGTCGACGCCCCGCCAGCCGGACGACGCCGCCTATCTGAACCGTGCCGCCGTGTTTGGTCGTGACGACCGCGGGGGCGCGATGGTCATGTACTTCGCTACCGAACTGATGGCACGCGATTCACGCTGAAATGGAACTCCGGCGCCGGTCAGACCTCGAAACCGGGTCATGGCTGCCGGCTGTGGGCAACCTGCTGCCTATGACATACACTATGCGGCCATGTGCCCGGCGAAGTCGTCCAAGTCATTGCCCGCGCACCCAAAATTGATGCATCGAACGCCACAACAGGAAATTTGCTTATGACAACGCAAAACAGTTCCACGCCTTTGTCGGATCCCATTGAAACGATGTTCGGTGAAGCCTGGCGTCAAGCCATGGGCAGCTCGCCTCAACGCAAGGGCGTCAGCCGCCGCGGTTTCATCAAGTTGTCGGGTGTCGCCGGTGGCGGTCTGGTGCTTGGTTTCTCACTCGTATCCAAAGTCGGTATGCCTGACGCCCAGGCGCAGGAAGTTACCGGCAGCGACCTCAATGCCTACGTACAGATTCGTCCGGACGGCAAAATCCGCATCTATGCAAAAAATCCCGAAGTCGGGCAGGGCATCAAAACCGGCCTGCCACTGATCATCGCCGAAGAACTCGACGCAGCATGGGATGACGTTGAAGTGGAACTGGCGCCGATCAATGGCGCTTTGTTCGGTGGCCAGTTCGCGGGCGGTTCACTGTCCACACCGATGAACTGGATGCCGATGCGCCAGGTGGGCGCCGCTGCCCGCGCGATGCTGGTTTCAGCCGCTGCCGCCCAATGGGGCGTCGACGCCAGCGAAATCACGACGGCGGACACCCGGGTGATGCATCAGGGTTCAGGCCGTTCGGCCTCTTACGGTGAAATGGCTGAAAAAGCCGCCACTCTCGCCGCCCCGGAACCGACCTCGTTGAAATTGAAAGAGCGCAGCGAGTGGAAGCTGCTCGGCAAGCGCTATACCGGCGTGGACAACCACAAGATTGTCACCGGCCAGCCGTTGTTCGGCATCGATACCACGTTGCCTGGCATGCTGTACGCCACGTACACCAAGTGCCCGGCTTTTGGTGGCAAGGTCCGCAACGCCAATTACGACCATATCCGGTCATTGCCAGGTGTCAAAGACGTCTTCGCCCTGGAGGAATCCGGTAACTTCATGACCTTCGCGCCGGGCGGCAACACGATGATGGCCGGTGTCGCGATCATCGCGACCTCAACCTGGGCAGCAATCAGCGCCAAGCGTCAGCTCGAAATCGATTGGGATCTCAGCAACGCCTCGACCGACAGCTGGACGGCTGCAGTGAAGCAGGCGCAGGAATTCGCCGGGCAGGGCAAAGGTGCGATGGAAGTCTCTGCGAAAGGTGACATCGATGCTGCCTTCAAGAACGCCGCGGCAACCGCGGAGGGCATGTACACCTATACCTACGTGTCACATTCGCCGCTGGAACCGGAAAACGGCACCGTGGTCGTGCGCGAAGATGGCACCGTGGAAGCATGGGCGCCCAGCCAGACCCCAGGCAATGTGATCGACAGTATCGCCGCGGTACTCGGTATTCCCAAGGAAAGCGTAACCGTCCATCAGATCCGTGGCGGTGGCGGTTTTGGCCGTCGCCTGGAAAACGATTACATGCGTGAAGCAGCAATGATCGCGCGCCGTGTACCGGGCTCACCCGTCAAGCTGCAATGGACACGTGAAGACGAACTGACGTTCGACTTCTATCGTCCGGGCGGCTTCTATGCGTTCAAGGGCGCAGTTGATGCCAATGGCAAGCCGACGGCCTGGACCAACCACATCATCACGTTCACACCGGATGGTGAGAACGTGGCGAATTCGGCGGGCATGCGTCCCGGCGATTTCCCCACGCAGATGGTGGAAAACATGCAGGTCACGCAGTCCATGATGCGCTGGCGTACGCCCAGCGGTCCGTTCCGCGCACCGCAGTCGAACACCTATGCCTTTGCCGAACAGTGCTTCGTGAATGAAATGGCCGTGGCAGCCGGTCGCGACCCGCTGGAATTCCTGATCGACATGATGGGCGAGCCCCGCACGTTCGAGAAAGATCGTCCGCCGGGTGGTTTCCCGGGCTTCGGCGCGCTGCATACCGGGCGCGCAGTGGACGTCATCAAGCTTGCAGCCGAGAAGGCTGGCTGGGGCACACGTACTCTGCCGGCAGGTCACGGCCTGGGTGTTGCGTTCTTCTACAGCCACTCCGGTCACTTCGCGGCGGTTGCCGAAGTCAGCGTTGAGGCGAACAAGCGCGTCAATATTCATGACGTCTGGGTTGTCGGTGACATCGGTCCCATCGTCAACATGAGTGCCGCGGAGAACCAGTGCGAAGGCGGTGTGCTGGACGCCATCAGCACGATGATGGGCTTGCAGATCACGATGGAAAACGGCCGCGTACAGCAGACCAATTTCCACCAGTACCCGGTACTGCGCATGCACAAGGCGCCGCGCGTTCATGCCTACTTCATTCAGTCGGAAAATACGCCGACAGGAGCAGGTGAACCGGCATTTCCGCCGGTGGCACCGGCCATTTGCAATGCAATCCATGCGGTCACTGGTGAATTCGTACGCACCATGCCGCTGGTCAATCAGGGCTTCAGCATCTGAGCAGTTGCTGATGGTCTGACGTTTCGTTGACTGCACCAACGGTGCATTCCGCGAGACAAAAAAAACCTCCGCATCAGCGGAGGTTTTTTTTTGCGCAGGGTAATGTGCGCTATGTGGACAAAGGATGTGCCCGGCGATCAGCCACCGCGTCGTCGCAGCGCCACGATGCCGCCCAACGCACTGAGCAGCAGGGGCAGCGCGGCAGGCACCGGTACTGGCGCAAGGTCATAATTGTACGCAAGCCGGAGCATGCTCAATTCCGTTGCGCCAGGAAGTATGCGGGTACCGTTGCAAATCCCCGGCATCATCAGCAGATTTCGATCAATGTTGGCAGCGCTGCACGGATTGGCGCCCTGGAAGATGTGGGCCAGGTTGTTGCTGCCGGCCATGAGTATATTCAAACCGCCCGGGTCGAAAACGTTGTTGCCGTCAATCAGGCTGGTCCAGGGGTCATAGGCATTGGGGCTGAAATAGTCCTGGATATAAACATCGTCAGCGAAGCCCAGCATATGTCCGAGTTCATGCAGCGATATAGAGAGGGCATCGATCCGTTGTGATCCGAGATCATCTGCCGAGGTCGGACTTTGATCAAAAAAGACATTGGCCAGATCGGCAGTATCGAATCGAATCGTATGACTGAATACGCTGGCGTCCGGGGTCAGGTTCAAAGGGTTGGGGCAGGGGCCGCATGACCATTGGGCCTGATGGTACGCTACAGAAGTCGGTGACGAAGAAGGATCACCATCGTTGGCGAAATCCGCAAACGACACATCCACATCGATGATCATGTCTGTGGTGATCAGCGACTCCCAGATCGAAATCGCAGCTTCAAACGTTACCCGGCCATCGGCGGCATTTGCCCCGACCGAGCTCCACTGCGCACCGGCGGCATCGATGTAGTTCGCGTTGATGGTAAGTGCAGACGCAGATTGAATATTGATGGCCACAGTCAGGCATGTCGCTGCGACTGCGAAATACCTTGAAACCAAAAGCCGAATGAATTTGTGCACGCAATGCCCTCCGTCCAGGCGCCCTGTAATTTTGTTTGCGCGAGTTTATGCAATTTGTGCAAACGATGTCTGCGAAAAATGCCCGGGATTGTGACGGAGTAACGACGTCAAGTATCACGCCGTAGTTGCGATGATTGGAGATATGGCGGCCATCACCGACGGGTGAATCCCGACGATGAAGACCGCGCGGGGAACGTCAGCTGATCACCCAGCTGAACAGGCAGTCTCCGCTGGTGACAGCGGGGGTTGTCGCATTCAAGTGGCGACTGTCGGCAAGCGACAGCGATGCGATGTGCGCGGCAAGTGCACCCGGCCACGCCGCGCCAGCTGCTTCCACTCGATCGGACGACACAGGCAGCGCATGTCGTGTATTGCCGCCCGAACGCAGGTGGCGACCTTCAAAGCGGGTTGCGGCGCGATCCTCGCTCAATAATTGCGAGTAAATGAAATAATCCGCGTAGCGCGTCAGGCCGGCGACTACGAACGGACCGGAAACCGCTTGCTGCCGCTTCAGGTTGCGCCACGTGCGCATCGGGTCATCAGCCACGCTGAGGCGCAGGTGTGCTGGAATCGCCGCTGCGAAGGCAACCGAGTCGTCATCGTTCGGGTCGAAAACTGCAACCACCTGTCGTTCGTTGAACGTATCTGAGTGCGCCATCCCCGCAAACACGCTGGCCGGTGTTGCAGCTACGGCTGCAGCGCCTGCCGTCGCGGTCAGGAATTTACGGCGTGAAAGGTCAGTGTCGGGTGCGTTCACTTTTTGTCCTTTCCTGAAAGATAACTGCTGATGATTGCGAGCTGGGCATCGCTGACTTCGGCGCGCGTGATTCTCGGCATGTTGCCAAGACCGGTACGAATGACTGTTTCAATGAATTCCGCGGTCAGTCCGTCACGCTGCTCCAACAAGCCTTTGTCAGGCGTGTTGCGTCTGGCCAGCAGACCGGCGCCCATGCCACCGGCACGATGGCACATGCCGCATTTTTCCACGAACAAAGCCATGCCTTCTTCAGCCGCGCCCGCCTGCAATGGTAGCAGTGCTGCCGCAGCCAATACGCCGGCTATCGCCTTCAATGATTTCATGAATGACGCTCCCCACTGTAACGTGTCGGCCAGATGCCGCTCTTGCCCGGGGCGAGAATGCCGTTCGGGTCCAGCGCATTTTTCACCCGCTCGTTGAGCCTTAACAGCGCCTTGTCGTTGAAGTCGTAGGTATTGGCAACGAGATCCATGTAGTCAAGGTGGGTTCGATATTCACCATAACCCTTCTCATTGGCGTCATTGACCAGCGCGCGGAAGAAACCATCCACACGCTTCATCATGTCCTTGTCGTCCTTATTGAACAATACCTGGTTCACATTGGTGATATGGCGTTCGCCGAGCGCGAAGCTGCCGTGGTAGTCCATGCCGAATTCGTTGTAGCGATCGTAGGTGCGATGGAACTGTTCCAGCGCACGCCGTCCGTTCATCGGCAAAACCGGTGAAAATCCGACGTGACCACCGCGACCGCCATGCCAGCTGGCATTCTGCAGCGGGAAGGTGATCGGAACGCCGGCCCATGCACTGAGCTCCGGCGGATCGCCTTGTTCCCATCGCACGCGTTTCATCGACATCACCGAGCGGCCGTTGAATGCACGCTCGAATACCTTGGATGTTGCTTCGGTAATATCGAGCGGACCGTAGAATCGGGTGCTCAGTCCCCACCAGCCGATATTGAAACGTTTACGAATGGCGTCGATGACGGATTCGGGCAACGCGCCGGGCTTGTCATACCACTCGGTGCGTGAGGTGAGTACCGCTGCCGCGCGCAACCAGTTGCCGATGGATGGCGCCTGCTGGACGATGCCTTCGCGCCGCAGCGGACCGACGACATCAATTATCCATTCGAGATCGTCTGCTTTATCGAACTCGATCTCGAAGCCAAGCATGGACTCCGGCGCCGGCATCAACCACATGCCCATTTTCGTGACGATGCCGTAGTTCGACTGTACGAACATCTGGTCCCAGGCGGGTCCGAAACCATAGCGGTAGGCCTGCCAGGTCGGTGCGTTGGACATCGCGCCCATGCCAGTGCGGACGATTTCGCCTTCAGGCAAGACCACTTCCATGCCGCATATCCTGGAAGTGTGGTCGCCATAGGTTGTATAGCCGACACCGCGGTCGAGGGCGTTGCCGACGACAGAGCCCCAGCTATTGCCCGGTACGGACATCCAGAATGGGAGTTTGTGCTCCTGTATATAGTCGTACAGGTCGTAGAATCCGACACCGGGTTCAACCAGTGCGGTGCCGTTCTCGATATCGAATTCGATCTTCTTCATCCGGCTCAGATCGAGCACGACCGAACCGCGCAGGCGTGGCGAAGCGCCGCCATAACCAAAATTCTTGCCGCGGCTGATTGGCCACAAGGGCACTTTGAATTCGTTGGCGAGTTTGACGATTGCGCTGACTTCTTCAGCGGAAAACGGGGCTACTGCGGCGGCCGGTGCATGCGCACTCTCGTCCACTGCAAAGTGGTCGAGATATGTGTCGCGGTCCGTGTCCGTCGCCAGCACCCATTCGTCGCCGACGACAGCCGCAAATGCCCGCAGCGCCCGGTCCATCTCGCTTGCGGTCAATCCTGGCGGAAGATACCTCTGCATGGCCTTCTGACCCCCTTTGCTTGCGTTAAGCCGCTGACTTATCAGTGTTCAAAATCTATTCTGCCATATCCCGCGGAGCTTTAGGCCTGGTGGCGCACGCTGTTATGCCGCGTAGACATCATCACCTTCAAGCTGGACTGCGACGGGCGTCAACCAATGGCCGGCGCACGGTCCGGCATCGCAATAGCCGTCGTCGATGCGAAACCGCGCGCAATGGTGAACGCACAAGAGCCGTTCGCCCGTGTAGTTCAGAAACGTACCCTTGCCGAAATTCAGCGGGATGTTGAAATGCGGACAGGCGTTGACATAGGCAGCGCAGCCATCGGCCGTCGCAACAATGAAGATCCGGCGCACGCGCTGACCCTGGTTGAACTCGAGCCGGACCGCATTGCCGTCACGCAGCTCGGACAGTGTACAGAGGTGAGTACCTGCCGGCGGACCGCCCAGGCTGGCGCATTGCACTGAAAGCGGTCGTGGTAGCTCGTCGAATTCCTGAAGTTCGGGCATGGGCAGCCAAAGTTCTGCGCCGCTGAGGGTCATTCCGTTGCCCTGCGACGGTAGTCAATTGCCTTCCTCGCGGATGCGGGAATCAGTTCGTGGACGCAGGCGCTTCGAATCCTGCTGCGTTCAAGGCGTTGTCCAAGGCCGTCCGATTGTAGCCGCTCACAGGCGTCTCGCCGATCAGAACGGTCGGCACGCTCAGACCACCAGTTGCGGTGCGCAATGCTGCCTGGTTGTCTGCGCTGTCGGCAACGTCCTTCTCATCGAAGGGTACTGCACGTGCCAGCAGCGCGTTCCGCACGAGGTCACATGCATCACAGCCCGCGACCGTGAAAAAGGTGACCACCGGGCGGGCGGTCCCATAGACAGGCTGTTTTGCCTCGCCCGTGTTGCGGTAGACCCGTTCGCCTTTCTTGCGCGCTCCGGCGGGGCAGCGGTCCGCAAACGTCGATGTCCCGTCGGGCATCACGCATTCGACGATCGTTCGTGCCGACGTGGGAGTGGTGGTGACGGATAATGCGATGGTGATGGCTACGAAGCAGGCAGGCAATTGGCGCATGGCAGGTTTCCGTTGGCTCACGACGCCGGCAATTATAGCAGCCACCAGCCCGCTAAGCAGGCTGGCAATACGCGCACGATATGTTACGCAAGCGTTTGTTAGAACATGGATTTGTGCGGTGCAAAAGAGGTCCGTGGGCGGGGGTTACAACGCTAACGGGCGCGCATATAATAGCGGTCGTTTCAGCCCGCCCTCAGCCGGTCATCCGGGCGCGGGCGAGTCAATAAAGATCCCTATTAACAACGAGTTAAGAGTCAAACTACCATGCAGGTTTCGGTTGAGAACGCCAGTGGGCTTGAGCGGCGCGTGCGCGTGCAGGTTCCCGAAGACAGTATTGCCACGGAAGTCAGCGCCCGTCTGACCCGGTTGTCCAAAACGGCCCGAGTCGCCGGTTTCCGCCCCGGCAAGGTGCCGATGAGCGTAATCAACCGGAAGTATGCGGCACAGGTCCGGCAGGAAGTCGTCGGCGAAGTGCTGCGCCGGAGCTTTTCCGAAGCGATGACCCAGCAGAAATTGCGTCCGGTGGGCGATCCGATGATTGATCCCCTGATGGCTGAGCCGGGTGGCGGTCTGGATTACACTGCGACGTTTGAAGTCGTACCAGAGGTGAAGCTGCAATCCCTTGCTGACCTGTCGCTGACACGCGAAACCTGCGAAATCACCGATGGCGACATCGATAAGATGATCGAGACACTCCGCAAACAGCATCGCGAGTGGAAGGAAGTTGATCGCGCCGCGGCGATGGGTGACCGGCTGACCATAGATCTTGTCGGCCGCGTGGATGGCGAGATATTCGACGGTGGCGAAGCGAAGGATTTTGCGGTTGAACTCGGCAGCGGATCGCTGATCGCCGGGTTTGAAGAAGGCCTGGTCGGGGCAGTGGCAGGTGAAGAACGAAAACTCGATCTCAGTTTCCCGGAGGACTACCGGAACACAACCCTGGCCGGCAAGGCAGCAACGTTTGATGTCACCGTCAGCAGGATCGAAGGGCCGGAGCTGCCGGCGCTGGAAGCGGAATTCTTCAGCAAGTTCGGCCTCGAGCAGGATGATCTGGCTGCCTTCCGGCAGGAAGTGCGCGAGAACATGGAGCGCGAAATGGAGCAGGCGCTGAGCCGCAACTTCAAAACGCAGGTAATGGACAAGCTGGCCCAGGCCAATACATTGGATCTGCCGAAAGCGTTGGTCGCCAGTGAAAGTCATCGTCTGCTTGAGGAACTCAAGCGGTCAATGTCCATGCAGGGAATGGACAAGAACCAGCTGAACGGACTGTCGCCCGACATGATGGCGCCACAGGCCAGCAAGCGGGTGCAACTGGGCCTGCTGATGGCGGAAGTCGTCCGCGAAAGTGGTCTCAAGGTCAACCCGGACAAGGTCCGGACCGCGGTCGAAAAACTGGCTTCGAGTTATCAGGAATCCGACCAGGTTGTGCGCTGGTATTACGAAGACCCCAGCAGGTTGCAGGAGATTGAAGCCACTACATTGGAAGATGATGCAATTCAATGGGTTGCTGAACAGGCCCAGGTCGCGGAAACAAGCGTCACGTTTGACGCTCTGATGAATCGCGGGCAGACTTCAGACCAAGGTAAAGCGGAAGGCTGATCGGACCGATATGGCAGGCATGACAGGGAACTCCGACATCAGGGCATTGAACCTGGTACCGATGGTGGTCGAGCAGTCGGCCCGCGGTGAACGTGCATACGATATCTACTCGCGGTTGTTGAAGGAGCGGGTGATATTTCTGGTCGGTCCGGTGGACGACGCGGTGGCAAATGTGATTGTCGCCCAGTTGCTGTTTCTGGAATCAGAGAATCCGGACAAGGACATCCACTTCTACATCAACTCGCCCGGTGGCGTGGTCACGGCCGGCATGGCGATTTATGACACCATGCAGTTCATCCGGCCGGATGTCAGCACCATGTGCATCGGCCAGGCGGCCAGCATGGGTGCATTGCTGCTGACCGGCGGCGCAAAGGGCAAACGGTACTGCCTGCCACATTCACGGATCATGATTCACCAGCCGTTGGGCGGTTTCCAGGGCCAGGCGACGGACATTGATATCCACGCCCGTGAAATTCTGCGGGTGCGGGAACGGTTGAACGCCATCATGGCCAAACATACCGGCCAGCCGATGGAAAAAGTGGCGCAGGATACGGACCGCGACAATTTCATGGGCGGTGACGAAGCGTGTGCCTATGGCCTCATCGACGCCGTGCTGGAGCGGCGCGAAGGCAAAGCCTAGAGCCACTGGAGAGATTCACCAAGGCATGTGTGCATCGCGCGGTAACGTCCGATGATGCACGGTGCCAGTAGCGGAGTTAGAGATGAGCGACGGTAAAAACAGCAAGAGTGGTGACGGCGACCGGCTGCTATATTGTTCATTTTGCGGCAAAAGTCAGCACGAAGTTCGCAAGTTGATTGCGGGGCCTTCCGTATTCATCTGCGACGAATGCGTCGAACTGTGTAATGACATCATCCGCGAGGAAATCCAGGAAAAGTCCAACGGCCATGGCAGCACAAAGTTGCCGACGCCGCAGGAAATCAAGAACATTCTCGACGAGTATGTCATTGGCCAGCAGCAGGCCAAGAAGATTCTTTCGGTCGCCGTTTACAACCACTACAAGCGGTTGGAAACGCGCATCAAACAGACCGATGTCGAACTGGCCAAGAGCAACGTATTGCTCGTCGGTCCGACCGGCAGTGGCAAGACATTGCTGGCGGAAACCCTTGCCAGACTGCTGAATGTGCCGTTCACGATTGCCGACGCGACGACGTTGACCGAAGCCGGGTACGTCGGCGAAGACGTGGAAAACATCATTCAGAAGCTGCTGCAGAAGTGCGACTACGACGTCGAAAAGGCGCAGACCGGCATTGTCTACATCGACGAAATCGACAAAATCTCCCGCAAGTCTGACAACCCTTCGATCACCCGTGACGTATCGGGCGAGGGCGTGCAGCAGGCGTTGTTGAAGCTCATCGAAGGCACGATCGCCTCGGTACCGCCACAGGGCGGCCGCAAGCATCCGCAGCAGGAGTTCCTGCAGGTCAACACGTCGAACATTCTGTTCATCTGCGGCGGCGCGTTCGCGGGGCTGGACAAGGTTATTCGTGACCGTTCGGAAAAGGGTGGCATCGGGTTCTCCGCAGTCGTCAAGAGCAAGGACAGCAAGAAAACCACCGCGGAAATCCTGCATCAGGTCGAGCCGGAGGATTTGATCAAATTCGGTCTGATCCCGGAATTTGTCGGCCGCTTGCCGGTTGTCGCCGTGCTGGACGAACTGGACGAAGACCAGCTGATTCAGATCCTGGTCGAGCCCAAGAATGCGCTTACAAAGCAATACGCCAAGCTGTTCGAAATGGAAGGTTGCGACATCGAATTCCGTAAAGACGCGCTGCGTGCGGTGGCGCGCAAGGCGGTCGAGCGTAAGACCGGTGCCCGCGGACTGCGATCCATACTTGAACAATCGCTTTTGGACACCATGTATGAACTGCCATCGTTGGAAAACGTCAGTAAAGTGGTGGTTGACGAAACGGTGGTCAGTGGCGACGCCAAGCCCCTCATCATTTACGAGGGCGCGGAGATCCCTAAAGCTGCGGCCGACTGAGGCATGCAGGTCTGCGCCTGAGTCAGTCTCGCCGGGCGGGGCGCCGTCCAATACAACGATATGCAAACCAGCGCATGGTTGCCGCCTTCGGGCTGCGACTGTGCGCTGCGTTCTGACCTGAGGTAGGTATGGCGAAATCCCTGGAAACGTCCGACAAAACTCTGCCCGTGCTGCCGTTGCGCGACATGGTTGTTTATCCGCACATGGTGATCCCGCTGTTCGTCGGGCGACAGAAATCCATGAAGGCACTCGAGCTGGCCATGGATGACGGCAAGCAGATTCTGCTGGTTGCCCAACGCAGCGCTGGCGATGACGACCCGACGCGGCAGGACCTGTATGAAGTCGGTACCGTCTCGAACATCCTGCAATTGCTCAAACTCCCTGATGGAACCATCAAGGTTCTGGTTGAAGGGGTGACGCGCGCCCGGATGGCGGACTTCATTGACGATGGCAATTATTTCTCCGCCGCGGTCGAACCGCTGGACCACGAAACCATCTCGGAGCGCGAAAGCGAAGTCCTTGTGCGTTCGCTGCTCAGTCAGTTCGATCAGTACGTCAAGCTGAACAAGAAAATTCCGCCGGAAATCATTTCATCTGTCGGCTCCATCGATGACCCGTCGCGGTTGGCGGATACCATTGCGGCCCACATGTCGATCAAGTTGCCAGAGAAGCAGCGCATTCTCGAACTGGTGCCCTTGCGCGAACGACTCGAGCATCTGGTCAGCCTTATGGAAGTGGAGATCGACCTGCTGCAGGTCGAGCGCCAGTTGCGTGGCCGCGTCAAGAAGCAGATGGAAAAGAGCCAGCGCGAGTATTACCTGAATGAGCAGATGAAGGCCATTCAGAACGAGCTCGGCGAACTGGAGAACGGCGGCAACGAGTTCGACGAACTGCAGAAGAAGATTGATAGCTCAGGCATGACCGCGGAAGCACGGAAGAAAGCGGAAGCCGAGCTGAAGAAACTGCGCATGATGTCGCCGATGTCAGCGGAGGCAACCGTCGTCCGCAACTACATCGACTGGATGGTCGGCATACCTTGGAAGAAGCGTTCCAAGGTGAGCGCGGACCTTGCCGCTGCTGAAGAAATACTCGACGCGGATCACTATGGCCTGGAGAAGGTCAAGGAGCGCATCGTCGAATATCTCGCTGTTCAGCAGCGGGTGAAGAAGATGAAGGGGCCGATCCTCTGCCTGGTCGGGCCTCCGGGTGTGGGCAAGACCTCGCTTGGTCGGTCGATCGCAAAGGCGACCAATCGCAAATTTGTCCGTATGTCACTGGGTGGCGTGCGCGATGAGGCTGAAATCCGCGGCCACCGTCGCACCTATGTCGGCTCGATGCCGGGCAAGATTCTGCAGAACATGAGCAAGGTGGGAACGCGCAATCCACTGTTCCTGCTCGACGAAGTAGACAAGATGGCCATGGATTTCCGCGGTGATCCCGCCTCGGCGTTGCTGGAGGTTCTCGATCCGGAACAGAACGGGACTTTCAACGACCATTACATCGAGGTGGATTACGACCTGTCCGAAGTGATGTTCGTGACGACCGCGAACAGTTTGAACATCCCCGCGCCGCTGCTGGACCGAATGGAAGTGATCCGTTTGGCCGGTTACACGGAAGATGAAAAGGTCAACATCGCCGAACGGTACCTGATTCCCAAGCAGATGAAGGGCGCCGGGCTGAAAGACTCCGAATTGAAGATTTCAGAAGCGACGGTGCGCGACATCATCCGCTACTACACACGGGAGGCGGGCGTACGAAATCTCGAGCGCGAAATTGCCAACCTGTGTCGCAAGGTCGTGCGCAAGATTCTGCTGAAGCCGGCGACCAAACAGATCACTATCACGCCGAAGACGCTCGAAAGCTTCCTCGGTGTACAGCGCTACCGCTTCGGACGCGCGGATGATTCTGATCGGATTGGCCAGGTAACAGGGCTTGCATGGACTGAAGTCGGCGGCGATCTGCTGACCATCGAGTCCGCTGTCGTCCCGGGCAAGGGCAAGGAAACCTATACCGGTAGTCTCGGTGATGTCATGCAGGAGTCGATCAAGGCCGCGTTGACCGTGGTGCGCAGTCGTAGCAAGGCGTTGGGCATCGCGCCGGATTTCTATCGTGCATACGATGTTCACTTCCATGTGCCGGAAGGCGCGACGCCGAAGGATGGACCAAGTGCCGGCGTCGGCATGTGTACGGCGCTGGTGTCAGCGCTGACCGGAATCCCGGTTCGATCAACTGTCGCAATGACGGGCGAGATCACCTTGCGCGGTGAAGTGTTGCCCATTGGTGGTTTGAAGGAAAAGCTGCTCGCTGCATTACGTGGCGGTATCAAGACCGTACTGATCCCGGCTGAGAACGAGCGCGATCTGAAAGAAATTCCGGCGAACATCAAGCAAGGTCTGGATATTCGTCCGGTGCGGTGGATTGACGAAGTGTTGCAGGTCGCTTTGCAGCGCGTGCCTGAACCTCTGGCTGATGACGAGGATACAGCCAAGGAAGCGTCTATGCCCCCGGACAAGGGTGACGCTGATGACGACAACGACGTAATGCGCCGCCATTGAAACCACCGCGCGTCGGCTGTCGCGGCCGACGCGGCATTGGCCAAGGTTCGCAGTACAAATCAATCAGGTTGACGCCTGGATAATGCAGTTGGTATAAGGTTGCGCCTGCAGACGGGCATGGGTGTCGCGTCGCATGCAATGTCGGTCCGGACGACGGGCCCATAACCAGAAGCAGGGGGATAACCGGGATGAATAAAGCGGAGTTAATCGATATCGTTGCCGAAGCGGCGGATATCTCCAAGGCATCGGCGGCGCGCGCGGTTGATGCGCTCACGGATTCCATTACCGCGGCCTTGCGCAAGGACGATCCGGTCACCATCGTCGGCTTCGGAACGTTCACCGTGAGGAGCCGCAAAGCGCGTACCGGTCGTAACCCGAGAACCGGCGAAACGATTAATATCGCAGCGTCAAAAGTTCCAGGATTTAAGCCTGGAAAAGCCTTGAAGGATGCTCTAAACTAGCGCACCTTCTCGGGTGCTTAGCTCAGCTGGGAGAGCGTCGCCCTTACAAGGCGAATGTCGGGGGTTCGATCCCCTCAGCACCCACCATAGAGTTTTATGGAGCGGTAGTTCAGTTGGTTAGAATACCGGCCTGTCACGCCGGGGGTCGCGGGTTCGAGCCCCGTCCGCTCCGCCAGTACTTCTGAACGAAGGCGTACCTCCTCACGGAGTACGCCTTTTTTTACAACCAGACCTATGGAGTCGATGGCGTCATGATGCAGACCCTTCACGATCGCTTTCAGGGCTGGATCGCGAAGATCATCCTTGGATTACTGATCATCCCTTTTTCGCTGTGGGGCATTCAAAGCATGCTCGACAGCAACAGCAAAGTCGTCGTCGCCTACCGTCAACGGCCAGGACATCGAACTCGCCGAATATCAGGAAGCGTTGACGGCGATTCGCAACCAGGCCCAGCAGTTGATGGGTTCGGCATTTGATCCGGACGAATGGAATAACGAAGCTGCGCGCACGCGCGTGCTCGATGGCTTGATCGATCAAGTGTTGCTGCGTCAGGCGTCTGACAACGCCGGCATGCGCGTCAGCGACAATCAACTGGCACAGGTCATCCGCTCCCTGCCGGCATTCGCCGACGCCAATGGCGAGTTTTCCACCGCCATGTATGAAAGTGTGATTCTGCGCAGCGGTATGTCGGCGCAGACCTTCCAGTTCCGGCTGCGTCGCGATCTCCTCTCGCAGCAAATGCAGGATGGCATCGCCAGTTCGGCTTTTGTAACACCGAAAGAAGCAATCGCCGTCGAACGGCTGCGTCTGCAGCAGCGCGACATCAACCTGGTCAGGGTACCTGCTGTTGTCGCCGCCGATACGCCTGAACCGACCGACTCTGAAATCAGCGCTTTTTACGATTCACATGCCGAGCAATTTCAATTGCCGGAGCGGGTCGCCATCGAATATCTCCGCCTGACGATGAACGATCTGGCGTCCGCGGTCGAAATCGACGATGCGGCGCTGGAAAAATACTTTGAAGATAACAAGGCGAACTATTCGATTGGCGAGGAACGCGACGCCAGCCACATTCTGCTGGAAGTGCCTGAAGGTGCTGCGGACGATGAGGATGCGGCAGTCCGGGCGAAGGCCGAAGCCCTGCTGACCCGTATCAACGCGGGTGAGGATTTTGCGACCCTGGCCAGCGAGAACTCCGATGACGCAGGTTCTGCATCTGCCGGTGGCGAACTCGGCGCTTTCGGCCGAGGCGTGATGGATCCTGCGTTCGAAGAGGCGGCGTTTGCCGCTGCGGCGGGTGACGTTGTTGGCCCCGTACGCACACCTTTCGGGTACCACCTGATCAAGGTCAACGAGATCCACCCGGAGCGCGGGCCGGAATTTGCCGAAGTACGGTCCGATATCGAACAGGCTTACCGGCGCCAGCAGGCCGAGGACATCTATTTTGGCAAGGCCGACCAGTTTACGAACCTCGTATATGAGCATCCCGAGACATTGGAAGTTGCCGCTTCCCAGTTGGGGATGACGGTGGAACGAACGGAGTTGCTCAGCGCAGCGGAACTGCGTGCGCGTTTCGGAACCAAGGTGGCCGATGTTGCCTTCGCGCCGGAAGTGATGCTGGAAGGCTTGAACAGCGATCCGGTGGATGTGGGTGACGGTGATTCGATCGCACTGCGCGTAGTCGAGCATGTCGATGCCGCCGTCCGACCACTGGACGAGGTGCGAGCCGACGTTCTGGCAGCACTGAAAGCCGACATCGCACGGGACCAGGCGCGAAGCAGGGGACAGGAATTGCTGCAAGCCATGCAACAAGGCAAGTCGTTGGCTGATGTCGCCGTCGAACAAGGCCTCGATGTCGAGGCACATGCCAACAGCACACGCGAAAGCATCGGTCTGGACCCGGCGATCATTGAACGTGTCTTCGCCGTCCATGTAGAGCACGTCGACGATGTCGAAAACGTCGGGGTCGAACTTGCAAACGGTGACTACGTCGTCGCCACGGTTGCCAATGTTCGCAATGCTGGTAGCGAGATGCTGACTGACCAGGCAGTTTCCAATACTGCGCGCATGCTGGCGACGGTCAATGCGCAGAATGATTGGGCGCGCTTCGTCGCCGGTTTACGCGAAACCGCCGAGATCGAGACCTTCCCGGAGAATATCTGATCGGGCGCTGGCCGGGCCGGGTTCCGGCAGTACGAGCTCGACCGATGTCAGCGCTGTGATTCGGGACCGGGCGTGGCCAGTGCCACGCCCGGTCTGCTTCCGGACTTACTCGCCGGACATTCCCATGATGTTGAAACCACAGTCGACGTAGGTGATTTCACCGGTGACTGCCGAGGCCATGTCCGAGCAGAGGAACGCGCCGACGTTGCCGACTTCCTCAATTGTTACGTTGCGGCGAAGCGGCGCCGTCTTCTCAACGTAAGTCAGAAACCCACGAAGATCCTTCACGCCGGAGGCCGCCAGCGTTCTGATAGGCCCGGCGGAGATACCGTTGACGCGGATATTTTCCGGCCCGAGGCTCGAGGCCATGTAGCGCACGTTGGCTTCAAGTGAAGCTTTGGCCAGACCCATGATGTTATAGCTGGGCATCGTGCGGACGGCGCCCAGGTAGCTCAGCGTCAGCATCGCGCCGTTGCGCCCATGCATCAAACGACGCGCGGCATTACCAAGGGCTGCGAAGCTGTACGAGCTGATCTCGTGCGCGACGCGAAATCCTTCACGGGTGACAGTATCAAGGTAGGAACCCTGCAGCAGCTCGGTCGGCGCGAATGCAACCGAGTGCACCAAGATATCCAGGCTGTCCCAGTAGTCATCCAACCGGTCGAAGACGGCTTGAATCTCTTCGTCGCTTTGCACGTCGCAGGGCAGGGCGATTTCCGAACCGCACTGTGAGGCAAATTCCTCGACGCGTGATCGCAGGCGATCACCCTGGTACGTGAATGCAAGTTCGGCGCCTTCGCGCCGCATGGCCTGGGCGATGCCCCAGGCGATCGAACGGTTACTGGCGACACCTACAATCAGGGCGCGCTTACCGGCAAGAATTCCCATGTTTCAATTTCCCCAGAACATGCGTGTTGCGAAATTTAAAATCGTCGCAACCAGGTAAAAGCCCGCCGCGTCAGCAGTGAACCCGCCTGGCCATCGACGATTCACCGACCCCCTGATGTTGTATGCGGCCGGATGTTGGCGTCCAATCGGTACGACGCGGGCAATTTTACCGTGTTACAGGTAAATCTTTCACCCACTTATGTACCTGTCGGCATTCACCAGAGCTGCGTACGTACAGATTCGTCGCGGACCATCGGATCACCGGACTTGCAGGAAAACGCCTGCGCAAATTCGGGAAGGTTGGAGAGCGGCCCGTTGGTACGGAATCGCGCCGGCGAATGCGGGTCGGTATTGACCATCAGTTTCAGCACTTCGGGACGGTAATTTCCGCGCCACCCCTGCGCCCAGGCCAGAAAGAACCGCTGTTCCGGCGTGAAGCGATCGACCTTGCGCCGCGCTTTGCGGCCGCCCTCGTTGAGTGCCGCCTGCAGGGCGTAGTAACTCATGGTCACACCAGCCAGGTCGCCAATGTTCTCGCCCAGTGTCAGTTCACCATTGACGGTCAGATCGTCAACCACCACATACTCGTTGAACTGGCTGACCAGGGTGCTCGTACGCTGGTTGAATTGCTCTCTGTCCTCGTCCGTCCACCAGCTGGACAAATTCCCGCGCGCATCGAAGCGGCTGCCCTGGTCGTCGAAACCATGCATATACTCGTGGCCGATGATGGCGCCCATTGCGCCATAGTTCACCGCGTCATCGATTTTTCCATCGAAGAAGGGCGGTTGCATGATGGCGGCGGGGAACACGATTTCATTGAGCAGCGGGTTGTAATAGGCATTCACGGTCTGCGGGGACATGCTCCATTCGCTGCGATCCAGCGGTTTCCCCAGTTTGTCGAGATTGCGCTTGAAGTCGAATTCCTGGGCGGCGCGGACGTTGGCGAGGTAGCTTTCCGTGCCGATGCTCAGTGCACTGTAATCACGCCATTTATCCGGGTAGCCGATCTTCGACACGAAGGTGGACAGCTTTTCCAGCGCCTTTTCCCTGGTGGCATCGCTCATCCATGTCAGTCCTTCCAGCCGACTGCGGATGACGCCGCGCAACTGCTCAATCATTTCCAGTGCACGCGCCTTGGTCGCGGGCGGAAATGCGCGCTCGACATAAATCTGCCCGACCACTTCGCCGAGATCGGAACTGGTCTGATCGACGACGCGTTTCCAGCGCGGCCGCATCTGTTCGGTGCCGCGCAGCGTCCGGCTGTAAAAATCGAAATCCTGCTCGACGAACGGGTCGCTGAGATAGGGAGCGGCTTCATTGATCGCATGCCAGCGGAAATATGCCTTCCAGACTGCAAGCGGTGCTTCGGTCAGCAATTGGTCCATTGCTGAGAAGAATTTGGGATGCGCGTACGAAAATGTATCGACCCGGGGCAGTGGCATCGCCGCCAGCAGGCGGGTCCAGGGGAACGCAGGCGAGGCGGCGTCCGCCTCGGCGAGCGTAAGAATGTTGTAGTAGTTTTCAGGGTCGCGCAGCTCCACGCGTGTAAGCGAGCCATCCGCCAGCACGGTTTCCAGCTTCAATATTTCCCGTGCGTCGGCCTCGGCCTGCTGGTCACTGGCGACGCCCGCCAGTTTCATCATGGCGGCAATGTGCAGGACATATTTCTCGCGCAGCGCCACGGAATCATCATCACTGCGCAGGTAGTAATCGCGATCCGGCAGACCCAGCCCGCCCTGCGTCGCGTAGACGATGTGGTTCTCGGTATCTTTCAGGTCCTGGTCGACTTCGAAGTCAAACAAGGTGTTGATGCCGTGGACGTGGTTCTCAATCAGGTAGGTGACCATGTCCGCACGGGAGGCAATGGCATCAATCGTCGCGAAGTCCTGTGCCAGCGGGGCGACCCCGGCAGCGGTAATTGCCGCGGTATCCATCGCCGTGCGCCAGTAGTTGCCGGCCTTGCCGGTATTGGAACTGGCGTCGGCGCCGCCTTTGGCTGCATTTTCGAGTATGTCGCGCAACAGGTCGTAATTGCGCTCACGAAGTTCGGAAAACACGCCCCAGGAGCTCTGGTCAGCCGGAATCGGGTTGCGCGCCATCCAGCCGCCATTCGCGTACTGGTAGAAGTCGACACAGGGATCGACGCTGCGATCCATGTTGCGTCGGTCCAGCCCGCGATCGTTAGTGACGTACGGCGTGGCGCCGTGTGCGGTCAGCGTGACTGCCAGCGCAACAACGCCGGTGAATAGTTGACTGCGTTTGAACATCGGAGCATCTCCAGGCGGCGACCGCGCTGATCAGGAATGACGTTGACGGCCCGGTATCGCTGCCAGCAGACGTTGGGTATAGGGATGCTGCGGGTTGCGGTAGAGTTCGTCCGCGTTGCCATACTCCACCATGGCGCCATTGTGCATCACCATGATTTCGTCGGAGATGTATTTCACGACATTCAAATCATGCGATATGAACAGGTAGCTGATGGCGAATTCGTCCTGCAACGCCTGGAACAGATTAAGTACCTGCGCCTGAACCGAAACATCCAGGGCCGATACCGGCTCGTCGCAGACGAGTATATCAGGCTTCAGCGCGAGGCAGCGCGCGATGCTTATCCGCTGCAATTGGCCGCCGGAAAACTCGTGCGGGTACTTACGCAAATCACTGGCGGAAAGTCCCACCTGGCGTAACAGCGCTGTTGCATGCTCTATACGTTCCGCATCACCGGCGTGCAGGTTATGGATGCGCATGGGTTCGAGCAGAATATCGCTGATCGTGAAGCGCGGGTTGAGGCTGGCATAGGGATTCTGGAAGACGATCTGCATCTGCCTTTTATAGGGTTGGAACTCCGCCCGGCTGAGCTTGAGCAGGTCAACGCCGTTCATCCTGACGGACCCGCCCTGGGCTTCGTGCAGTCGCAGGATGGCCTTGCCCAGTGTGGTCTTGCCCGAGCCGGACTCACCGACGATTCCCAGCGTCTTGCCTCTGGCAAGCCGAAAACTGACGTCATCCACCGCGACAAACTGCTTCTCGCCAAACCAGCCGGTTTTGACCGGATAGGTTTTTCGCAGATGGTCGACTTCGAGCACGACGGTATCATCGCTGTCGACGCCGCGCTCGCGTTCAGCGACGCTGTCGATGTCGTAGCTGCCTTTCATGAAATCCTCGACCACCGGCAGTTTCACCGGGCGCCTGTCGATACGTGGCCGGCAGGCCAGCAGGGCGCGGGTGTAGTTGTCCGCCGGCGCTTCGAAAATCTGCCCGGTGGCGCCACTCTCCCGGATATGGCCCTGGTTCATCACCACGACCCGGTCGGCGACTTCGCGAACCAGGGCCAGATCATGCGTGATGAACAACATGCTCATGCCGCGGCTGCGTTTCAGGTTCACCAGCAGTTCGAGTATCTGTTGCTGGATCGTGACGTCCAACGCGGTAGTGGGCTCGTCGGCAATCAGCAGTCTGGGCGCACAGGCGATGGCCATCGCGATCATCACCCGTTGCTGCTGTCCGCCGGACAATTCATGCGGATAGCTTTTCACCTTCTGCCGCGGATCGGGAATGCCCACCTCCCCCAGCAATTCGATGGCGCGCGCCCGCGCGGCTGCTCTGGTCGGGCAGATAGCGTGTAATTGCAGAATCTCGACCAATTGTTCCCCGACCGAATAGACCGGATTCAGGGAAGTCATGGGATCCTGAAAGATCATCGAAATCTGGCCACCGCAGCGCAGACGTCGTTGCGCGGGTGACTCTTCGAGCAACGGCTCGCCGTTGAACCTGAGGCGACTCTCGGGCGTGATGATCGTGTTCGTACGCGGAAGCAGGTCCATGACCGCCAACGCCGAAACCGTTTTGCCCGAGCCGGATTCGCCGACCAGCGCCACGGTCTGGTTCGGCGCGACGGCATAACTGATGCCGTGCAATGCGGTGAATTCGTTCTGTCGGCCCAACCTGAAACGCACGGTCAGGTTCTCGACCTCGAGCAACGCCGGCGAAGCGGCGGCCTGTTGGGTGTTCGGGCTGGCTGTGCTCATCGTCGCGTCGCCTTCGGATCAAGTGCATCGCGTAACAGGTCGGTGAACAACCCGAACGACACCACGAATACCGACATCACGATAGCCACCGTGGCGAGCTGCCACCATTTGCCCAGCACCAGTTCCGTCATCACTTCATTGATCATGATGCCCCAGGAAACCGAGTCCGGCGGCACGCCAAGACCGAGAAAAGACAGGATCACTTCCGCCTTGATGAAGTCGACGACCAATTGCGAAAGTTGCACCAGGCTGAGGTGGGAGACATTGGGCAGAATATGGATGAACACCTTGCGCGCACTCGATGCACCGAGCGCATCGGCGGCGGCGACATAATCGCGGCTGCGCTGCTTGATGTACTCGGCGCGTATCAGCCGGTAGACGCTGGTCCAGCCCGTGAAACCCAGTACCAGAATGATGGTGTTGATGCCCTTGCCAGTGACCGCGGCGAACGCCAGCACCAGCAGGATGTAAGGCACCGAGGTGAACACGTTGTAGACCCACTCGAGGAAATCGCTGGTCCGCCCGCCGAAGAACCCACCGATGGCGCCGAGAAACGTACCGACCATGACCGCCAGCAGGGCGGCGCCGATGCCGACGGTAATGGAGATTTCACCGGCCTTGATGACTTTGCGCACCAGGTCACGGCCCCACTTGTCGGCACCCAGCGGCAACGTCCAGCGCAGTTCACGCTGCGTCAGCTGATACTGCATGGCGCGCTCTTCAATCTCGTCATAGTACGGCGCGAGCGGGTCCACCGCCCGTTGCTTGTCGTCGATGACCATCGTTTCCTGGCTGATCAAGCTGTTGCGTCCCTGCGGGTTGGGATAGTCCTCGCCGAGGAACCAGGGGTTGGCGTAGGAAACGCCGTATTCCTCATTCCAATCCGCGGCGATCAGACCCGCGGCGGAGAGGGCCGCCAGCACGAAGTAGACCGAAACGATGGCGATACATACGCGTGCCAGCGGATCGGCAAACAGCCGCCGCCCCGCGGCGCGCCAGAAACCCTCGGAGACAGGGGCGGACGAACTTTTCGCCGGCGCGGTCATTTGAGTTGCACCCGCGGGTCCAGCCAGCTGTACAACAGGTCGACCAGCAGGTTCACCAGCATGGTCAGAATGGCGAGATAGATGGTAATGGCCTTGATGACCGGGAAATCACTTCGCAGCACCGCGGCGACAATCTCCTTGCCCAGGCCGGGAATCGAGAACACCGATTCAATGACGAACGAGCCGACGAACAAGCCGGGCAACTGCATGGCCATGTTGGTCATGATAGGTATCAGCGCATTGCGCAGTACATGTACGAACATCACGCGGTTTTCGCTCGCCCCTTTGGCGCGCGCGGTCCGAACGTAATCGTGAGTTGTCTCTTCGACGATGAAGGTCCGGTACAACCGCAGGCTGGGCGCGATCGACACCAGCAGCAGCAGAAACACCGGCAGCGGCGCGTAGGTGGTCAGGTTGGTCCACAGGCTGTCGCTCCAGCCCAGCACCGGAAACAGGTCCAGCGTGTACCCGAGTACGTACTGGCCGATGACGACGTACAGCAGCAGCGAGATTGACATCGCCGCGGTACAGATGCCCATCACAGCGCGGTCGGTCAGCGAACCCCGGCGATAGGCCACCGCAACGGCCAGTGAGATGGAGACAATCGCATCCAGCAGCCAGACCTGCACCATGATGGTCAATGACACCGGCGCCTTCTGGCTGATGATGTCGGCCACCGACTCGCCGGTGCTCCAGCTGTCACCGAAGTCGAACGTCATCACCTGTTTGACGAAGATCCAGAGCTGCACCCACAGCGGTTCATTCAGCCCGAGTTGTTCGCGGATGGTGGCGATGCGCTCCGGGCTGACGATTTTGCCGGCAAGTATCGCCGCGGGATCACCGCCAAACAGGTTGAACAGGATAAAGACGAGCAGGATGACGCCCGCCAGTGTTGGAATCGTCTGCCAGAGTCGGCGGATGAAATAGCGGCCCATTTGCCGGTCAGTCCTTCTGCTCGATACCGCGGGTGAGTTGCTGGAAGAATGCCTGCGAGTTCGGCTCGCGCCCCAGGAAGCGGCGGACCATATCCATCTCCGGGTACTGCGAGCCGTTGGCCAGCACGATCGAGCGGAAGCGGGCACCGGCCTCGGCATTCAACAGGTTGTCGCCAAAGGCCGAGCGCATATCCAGCGCCAGCACTTCGGACCACATATAGCCATAGTAACCAGCGGCATAGCCGCCAACGATGTGGGTGAACGTACCGGGAAACTCAGTGCCTTCGACATAGCCCAGCGGCGACTGCCGTTCCATTGTCTGCCACAGCTTCAGCGGGTCATGCTTTTCCGGCCCGGCGAGGGCCATATCGAACGAGGCATACAGCCACTGCCGCGCATAGGCGATGCCCTGGCCGAACAGGCGCGCCTTGCGCATACGCGCGAGCAGCTCGAGATTCAATGGCGTGCAATCGGCGCAGACCTCGTTCCATATGGCGGCGGTGGAATCGTCGCGGCTCCAGGCTTCGAACATCTGCGATGGCGCTTCGACAAAGTCGCGCTTGGTCGAAGTGCCGGCGTTGATTGTATAGCGGGTGCGGCTGAGCACGCCGTGCATGATATGACCGAACTCGTGGAACAGTGTCTCCAGTTCATCCTGGTCGAATCCGGCCGGATTGAAATTCGTCACCAGCACCGACACCGGTGTCATGCCAATGAGCGTGCTGGCGGGCCTGACACTGAACGCCGCGGCATGCTTGTATTTGCCTTCGCGCGGGAACATGTCGAGGTAAAAGGTCGACAGGTAGTCGCCGCTGTCGACATCGAAAACGTCGTAGGCTTTCACATCCGCCTGCCAGCGCGGCAGCTCGGCGTTCTCGCGGAATTCAACACCGTACAGGCGGCTGCTGATCGCGAGCAACCAGTTGACTGTCGGCAGCGTCGGAAACTGTCGCCGCACTTCGGCCTGGTCGATGTCGTAACGCGCGCGCTGGATCCGACGTTGGTAGAACGAGATGTCCCAACGGTTGATCACCGCGGCCGGGACCTCCATCACCTTTGCCTTCTCTGCGGCAAGTTCCGCCAGTTCCTGGCGCTCGACATCCGTGACCGTGTTAATCACGTCGTCGAGAAACTTCTGCACCACCTGCGGCGTGCCGGTCATACGGTTTTCGGTCACGAACTCGGCGAACGAAGCAAAGCCCATCAGATGCGCGAGTTCCAGGCGAAGCCCGACGACTTCATCAAGGATATGCAGGTTTTCCGGCCCGCCGCGGGTCTGGAAGCCGACGTACATACGCCGCCGCGTCTCGTCACTGAGCGCGGACTCCATCACCGGAAAGTATTCGGGATAGTCGAAGCCCACCAGATAATTGCCGTCATCGTCGCGGGCCAGACGATTGAGGTCCTCGTCGGCCAGACCTGTCAGTTCGTCCGCGGTAAACGTCAGCCGGGTGGTGTTTTCTCTGACGTTACGCGCGAAGTCCTGCTGCAGCTTGTCCAGCCGCGAGAAGATCATGGCCGCGTGTTCACGCCTGTCCGGGGCGAGATTGACGCCTTTCTCTTCGAATTCGTACAAGGTGCTGCGTAATGTCTCTGCGTCGATTTCATCGGCGGGGCGCACGGCCTTGAAGCGTGCGTAAAGTTCCGGCCGTTGCAGCATCGTGTTCACGTAGCCCTGGATCTTGAGATCACAGGCTTCTTCGGCCGCGCGGACATCTGCATCCGGCGAGACATTGGCCAGCAGGCCGCCGACCCACCAGACGTCGGACATCTCTCCCTGCATCCTGCTCCACGGTTCCAGGGTGTTCGCGATGGTGACATCAGCCAGTGGCAATGCTTCGATCGCTTTCACCGTGGCGTCCATGTCAGCGACCGTGCGGTCACACAATGCCGGGATGTCTTTCGCCGCAGGCAAGGGCAGGGCGCCGCGCTCAGCAGCGTTGATTCCCGCAGCCACGGTGGATGCCAGCAGGGCAACGACGAAACGCCGGCAGCGAGCGTGGTTTGCAGAAGTGGAACTCGAATGCATCATGGCCTACTCACTTTCGCGCCGGGCATGCAGATCCGCTGGCATTTGCGACCAGTCGATATCCAGGTAAAGGTAATGTGGCATGTTGTCCGGGTGGGGTTTGAACCCGACGACCCACGGATGCGCAAGATGGGTGCGTATACGGTTGGCTTCGACGATCCACGGCACATACGCATTCACGATCCGGCTCATTTCGCGCAGGCGCTCGTTGCGGGCATCCGAGGGCGGTTCACTGGCAATCTGCTCGTACAAGCGATCGAATTCAGCATTGCGAAAGCGCGAATCGTTGACGACGCCGGAGTTAGGGCCATACAGCAACTGCATGAAGTTCTCGGCGTCAGGATAATCCTGGCCCCAGGCGCCGCCGGAGAATTGAAATTTGCCGGCCTGGCGGGCCTTCAGAAAATCAGAGAAATTCATCACGTCCGTATCGAGCCGGATTCCGATATCGGCCAGCCCCTTGATCAACATCTCTTCGGTATCCCGCGAACCGCCCTGGCTGCTGCTGCTCAGGTAGGTGATGCGCAGTGGCTTGCAATCCGGCAGATCGCGCCAGCCGTCCCCGTCGCAATCGACATAGCCGAATATATCCAGCATCGCTTTGGCCTTGGCCGGATCGTAGAGGCCGAGCACGTTGCGGAATTCCGGGTCATAGCCGTTGATCTGCGGCGCGAGCGGCGACTGCGCGGCCAGCGCCTGGTTGTTACGTACAACTGAAATCATTTTCGCCTGGTTGAATGCCAGCGAGATCGCGCGGCGCAGAGCCACCTTGTCAGGCGTGTAACCGCCGACCACCGGATCATCCATGAAGAACTGGTAGTAGGTGATATCGGCTTCCGCCTCACGGAAATAGTGCCAGCCCAGTTTGACGTACTTTTCGGCCAGTTCATTATTCGGCGCGACCAGTAGCGCGTAATTGGCGCCCAGTCGGGGATGCAAATCGATCTGCGATGACTGGAAAGCGAGCCAGGAGGCCTGCGCGGTTTCGATGATGCGGATGTCAATCGTATCGAGGCGGGGGAAGGTCTTGCCTTGAAGGCGCTGCGCGACTTCGTGATCAAATTCCACGCCGTCTCGTTCAACCGGCGAGTACGTCGTTCCGCGATACTCCGGGTTGGCCTCGAGCACGATGTGATTGCGCCGTTCCCAGGTCTTCAAGCGAAAAGGTCCGGTACCGACGGGATGGGCGTCAATATCGTCCCCGTAGCGTTCGATGACCTCACGGGCCACTACACCGGTGGCGGGCGCCGCGGTGATGTACGGGATGTTGTAATCCGGGCGCTTGAGTCTGATCTGCAGGGTATAGCGATCCAGTGCCTGCAACCCTTCGACGGGGGAATCGTAGTCAAATTCACCGTTGGCTGCGGCCGCAATCTTCTCGTCCAGGCCGATGACCTTGCCCTTGAACATGAAATCCCACGGCGCGCCGCGATTGGCTGGATCGACCAGACGTTGGAAGGTGTACACATAATCCGCCGCGGTCAGTTCGCGGCGCTGGCCACCGAATGCCGGATCACTGCTGAAATAGATACCCGGCCGGATGCGATAGGTGAAGGTCATGCCGTCTGGCGATATCTCCGGCAGGTCGGCGGTATTTGGCACCAGCGTCTGCGGTCGCGCCAGATAGTCGTAGGTCAGCAATGGTTCGAAGATGCTGCTGAAGACTTCGCCGGAATAATGGTCGGAATTGCGCGCCGGGTCGAAGCCGGATTCCGGCGCTTCGAAATAGGTGTAGAGCGTCTTGCCGGAATCCGCGGCCCGGGCGCCTTGTATCGTGGGAGCGACCGCCAAGGCCAAGGCCAGGAAAAGCCACCATAGCATGCGAATCAGCGCGTGCTGCCAGCTTCCGGTGGCGTCGTTGCAGTCAGCCCGGTGTGGCGCAAGGGGGTGGGTGAAGTGATGAATGGCGGCCAGTCGTCTCATGTGTCACAAGATTCTGACGCAACGGCATAAGTTCCTCAAATCGAACCGGGTCTGGCCGGTGACGTGGCGTCGCCGGTCGCATGACCTTGGGGTAAGATGGGCGCGGTTCCCGGTCAGGGCACAGCTGCCGTCACCGGGAAGCGCCGGCAGCTCGGCTGCATCACGCAAGGGGGGAACTCGAGGTGAAAAACCGGATGCAATTGCGGGACGTCTATCTCGTCGACGGTGCCCGAACACCTTTCATCAAAGCCGGAAGCGGCCCCGGACCGTTCGCTACGGCGGATCTCGCGGTGCTCGCGGGGCGCTCCCTGCTGGCCCGCCAACCCTTCGCACCGGACCAGCTCGACCAGGTCATCGCCGGTTGCGTCATGCCCGGCCCGGACGAAGCCAATATCGGTCGCGTCGTCGCCCTGCGGCTGGGCTGTGGCAACCGTGTGCCGGCCTGGACGGTGCAGCGCAATTGCGCCAGCGGCATGCAGTCCATCGACAGTGCGCGCAAGGCCATCGGCTATGGCGAAGCCGATCTCGTGCTTGCCGGTGGCATGGAAGCGATGAGCCACGCGCCCGTGTTGTGGGGGCCGGAAATGGTCACCTGGCTTGGAAAGTGGAGCGCCGCGCGCAGCGCCATGGCACGGGTGAAACTCCTGACACAGATAAGACCGGCATTCCTGGTCCCGGTCATCGGTCTGCTGCGTGGCCTGACCGACCCGATCGTCGGACTTTCCATGGGTCAGACGGCCGAGATTCTCGCCCGCCGATTCGGCATCACCCGCGCGATGATGGATGAGTTCGCCGTTGCCAGCCACCTGCGCAGCGTCGCCGCGCTGGAAGCGGGGCATCTGGATGAACTGGTCACCTTGTATGACGGCCGCGGGACGGTATACGACCACGACAGCGGTGTCCGCCCTGATTCCGCGGTCGACAAACTCGGCCGGCTCAAACCGGTGTTTGATCGCGAGTTCGGCAATGTCACCGCCGGCAACAGTTCGCAGATCACCGACGGTGCATCATGGGTGTTGCTGGTCTCCGAGGAGGCGGTGTCGAAACACGGGTTACAGCCGATGGCGCGGGTGCTGGATTGCCACTGGGCCGGGCTCGATCCCAGCCAGATGGGGCTGGGGCCGGTCTACGCCGCAACACCGTTGTTACAGCGCAACCAGTTGACGCTGGACCAGATCGATTACTGGGAAATCAACGAGGCATTCGCCGCCCAGGTTCTGGCGTGCATTGCCGCCTGGCAGGACCGCACGTTCTGCATCGAGGAACTGGGTCTGCCCGGTGCGCTCGGCACTATTGATACCGATCGCCTGAATGTCGATGGCGGCGCGATTGCGGTGGGCCATCCGGTCGGCGCCAGCGGCAATCGAATCACGCTGCATCTTGCCAAGGTGCTGCAACGTCAACGGGCGCGACTGGGCATTGCCGCCATCTGTATCGGTGGCGGGCAGGGCGGCGCGATGCTGCTGGAGACGGTCTGATGGATAACCAATACATACATTGGCGAGTCGTGCTGGATGAGGCAAATATCGCCTGGCTGACATTGGATGTCGCAGAAAGCCGGGTGAATGTGCTTTCCGGCCCGGTACTGAATGAACTGCAGGTGATCGTCGAACTGCTGTCGCGCGATCGCCCGCGTGCCGTCGTCGTTCAATCCGGCAAGCCGAATGGGTTCATCGCCGGCGCCGACGTCAAGGAGTTCCAGCAGTTCGCGACGCCTGACGACGCCGCCCGGCGCTTGCGCGATGTCCACGAATTGTTCGATCGCATCGAGCGGCTGCCGATGCCAACGGTCGCGAAAATCCATGGCTTCTGTCTCGGTGGTGGACTGGAGCTGGCGCTGGCCTGTCATTACCGCGTCGCGGTGGATGCACCTTCGACGCGCCTCGGTCTGCCGGAAGTTCAGCTCGGCATCCACCCGGGTTACGGCGGCATCATGCGCGCCATTCGCGCCAGTGGTCCGTTGCGGGCGATGGACCTGATGCTCACCGGGCGCACCGTCGATGCACGCAAGGCCGCACGTATGGGGCTGGTCGACCGTGCCGTGCCCGAGCGCCATATCGATGACGCGGCGCGCGCGTTTGCCAGTGGCAGTATGCACAAGCGGCCGTTACCGCTGCGTGAGCGGCTGGCCGACAGCGCCGTGGGCCGGATGATTCTGCCGACGTTCATGCACAAGCAGGTCGAGCAGAAGGCGCCGCGCGAACACTACCCGGCGCCGCACGCCATCATTGATATCTGGGCCAGCTACGGTGGTTCGCCGGCCGCAATGTTGCGCGCCGAGCAATCATCCGCCGTACAGTTGTTCAATCATCCCACTGCGCAGAACCTGCAGCGGTTGTTTTTCCTTCAGGAGCGGCTGAAGGCGTTCGGTCGCGGCGGCGACGCCAAAGCGTTGCGTGTACACGTGGTCGGCGCCGGCACCATGGGCGGCGACATAGCCGCCTGGTGCGCCTACAAGGGATGCAGCGTGACCTTGCAGGATCGCGCGGCAAAGTTCATCGCACCGGCCATGCAGCGTGCGTCCCGCTATTACAGCGAGCGTATTCGCGATCGACGCCTGCGTACCGCCACCCTGGACCGGTTGATGCCGGACATCGAAGGGCGCGGCGTACCGCATGCCGATATCATCATCGAGGCCATCATCGAGGATCTGGAAATCAAACGCGGTCTGTTTGCCGATCTGGAACCGAAATTGAAGCCCGGTGCGCTGCTGGCGACGAACACCTCGAGCATTCCATTGCCGCAACTGGCGGAGAATCTGGCCGATCCGGCACGGCTTGTCGGTTTGCATTTCTTCAATCCTGTTGCCCGCATGAAGCTGGTGGAAATCATCTCCAGCCCGACCACCAGCCAGGAGTCCGCACAGCGTGCGGCGTCATTCGCGGTCGCGATCGACCGTCTGCCGCTGCCGGTCATCAGCTCGCCCGGATTTCTGATCAACCGCATCCTGACGCCATACATGCTGGAAGCGGTCCGCATGTTGCAGGAAGGGATTTCCATCGGGGCCATTGATCGCGCCATGCGTGAATTCGGCATGCCAATGGGGCCGGTGGAACTGGCCGATGCCGTCGGCCTGGACATCTGCCTGGCGGTCGCCAAAGTGCTGGCGACCCATATCGGCGGCGAAGTGCCGGAAATTCTGCAGCGCTATGTCAACGAGGGCCGCCTCGGACGCAAGACCGGCCGCGGTTTTTATCAGTACAAGGGCAAACAGAAAATCAGCGTCGATGAACGCGCGGGCGGTGCCGCGCAGGAAGACATTACTGACCGGCTCGTTTTGCGCATGCTCAACGAAGCCATCGCCTGTCTCGATGAAGGCGTGGTGGCTGATGCCGATCTGCTCGATGCCGGCATGGTTTTCGGCACCGGCTTTGCACCCTTCCGTGGGGGCCCGATGCAATACATCCGAACGCGCGGGTTGGAAAATCTGCGCGCACGGCTTGAAGTAATCCAACCGAAGTACGGTGACGCGTTCCGCCGCGCTGCCGGTTGGGACACGCTTGCGCTCTGAGGCGGTTCTGACGGTCAACGGGCTTGCACTGGCGCGTCAGAGTGCGCGCGGTCCGCAATCGTTGGTACGCGGTGTCGACCTTGCATTGCACGCCGGGCGTACCACCGTGCTGGTCGGCGAATCCGGCAGCGGTAAGACCCTGACAGCACTTGCCATTGCCGGCCTGTTGCCGCCGGGGATCAGTATCGCCGGTGGTTCCATACGTTTCGGTGATTGTGATCTGGCGTCGGCGACTGAACAAACCTGGCGCGGTGTGCGCGGTCGTGGTATCGGCATGATTTTCCAGGATGCGCAGGCCGCGCTCAATCCGCTGCATACCGTCGGCTATCAACTCCGTGAGGTTCTTGCCGCGACCTTGCCTGCTGCTGCGCGCCGGCCAGCGGCGCTGAAGTGGTTGGAGGCCGTGGGGATCGTCGACACCGAAACCTGTTATGCCGCGTATCCGCACGAGTTATCGGGAGGCATGCGGCAACGGGTGATGATCGCCGCCGCGCTGGCGTTGCAGCCAAAGGTTTTGCTCGCCGACGAGCCGACCACCGCGCTGGATGTGACCGTTCAGGCGCAGATATTGAAGCTGCTCAGTCAGCAGTTGCAGCGCCTGCGCACCGCGGTGCTGTTCATTACGCATGATCTGGCGGTGGCCGCTGAAATCGCCGACGACATCGTGGTGATGCAGCAGGGCGAAATTGTTGAACAGTCATCCGCGAACGAATTTTTTCGCCTGCCACGTCATCCGTATTCGCGCCAACTGATGGACGCGGTGCTTGATCCGGATGCGGCCGTTGGCAGTCCTGCAACCAACGGCGATCCGACGCCCGTGTTGTCGGCATCGGCAATCGACGTCGCCTATTCGCAGCATGCCTGGCGGCAGTCGCGAATGAACAAGGTCATCGACAATGTCTCGATGACGCTATGTGCGGGCCGTACGCTCGCGGTGGTCGGCGAATCGGGTTCGGGCAAGTCGACGCTGGCGCGCGCGTTGTTACGCATCACACCTATAGCAGCGGGACGCGTCTGCTGGCTGGGTAACGATGTTTCGCAACAGTCCGAGCGCGAACTGCGGGCGCGGCGGCATCAGGTGCAATGGGTCATGCAGGATCCGTATGCCGCGTTGAATCCGACAATGACGGTGGCGCAAATCATTGGTGAAGGTATGGCCAATGCAGGGTTGTTACCAACGCCGGCGCAACGCTCAGAGCGGGTCGCCGCGCTATTGCAGCAGGTAGGCCTTGATCCCGTACTGGCGGCGCGGGGACCGCGTGAACTATCCGGCGGTCAATGTCAGCGGGTGTGCATCGCCCGCGCGCTGGCATGTCAGCCGGCGGTGCTGGTCTGTGATGAACCGACCAGCGCACTCGACGTCACGGTGCAAAGGCAGGTGCTGGCACTGCTTGCAGAACTGCGTCAGGTCGAGCGGTTGGCCTGCCTGTTGATCACCCATGATCTGGGCATTGTGCGTGCCTATGCCGACGACGTCATCGTCCTGCATCGCGGCCGTGTGGTGGAAGCCGGCATCGTTGTCCAGGTGCTTGATGCGCCGGCGCATGAATACACGCGTCAGTTGCTCGACGCCGTGCCCCGGCTGCCGCGCCATCAGCAGGTATCACGATGAGTGCATCGGCCAACCCGGCACGCAGCCAACTTGCCGCGTTGATGCGGATTGCCGGGCCGTTGCTGGTGAGCAATTTCGCCAACATCGGGATCCTGGTTGCCGACACGGTGCTGGCCGGGCGGCTGGGTGCTTCGGCATTGGCCGCGGTGGCAGTGGGCAGCAGTGTGTGGATGACCATCATGCTGCTGGGCATGGGCGTGTTGATGTCGCTGGGACCGGTTGTCGCGCATCACTTCGGCGCCGGCAAACTGGCCGCAATCGGCGCGGACGCACGCCAGGGGTTGTGGCTGGCAGGCGTGGGCAGTGCGTTGAGCGCTGTCGTCTGTCTGAATGCCGCGCCGCTGCTGACGGCCATCGGTATCGAGCCGCACATCGTGATTCTGGCCGAAGGCTACCTGCTGGCGATCAGCTGGGGGGCGCCAGGATTGTTCCTGTTCACCGCCATCCGGCAGATATGCGAAGGCATCGGCGCGCCGCGCCCGATCATGCTGGTGCTGCTGGGCGTGCTGCCGATCAACATCGCGCTGAACATCGTTTTCATGTACGGCCTGTTCGGTTTTCCTGCATTGGGGGCCATAGGCTGCGGCCTGGGATCGGCGGTCAGCTATTGGTTGATGTTCATGGCGATCATGCTGCTGACCGATCGGGCGGCGGAATTCCGCGAGCTTGCGATATGGCGCTTCGTGGAACCACCCGATATGGAGGCGCTCGCGCGTCTGCTGCGTATTGGTATTCCGATAGGCATCACGCTGCTGATGGAAGCGGGCCTGTTCGGCGCGCTGACGTTACTGTCCGGGCGCTTCGGCAGTGAAGTCGTCGCTGCGCATCAGATTGCGGTCAACTATGCATCGCTCGTGTTTATGGGGCCGTTGTCATTTGCGATGGCGACCACGGTGACTGTCGGTCATGCGCTAGGCGCGGGGGACAGGCAACGTGCGCGGCACCAGGCCAACACCGGGGTCCTGTTATGTGTCGGCTTCATGTTGGTGACGGCGGCGGTGGCGCTGCTGATCCGTCCCACCATCGTTGGTTGGTACACAGGCGATGGCGCGGTGGCCGTGGTTGCCATGGAACTTCTGGTTTTCGCGACCACCATGCAACCCTTCGATGGCGCGCAGATCGGCCTGATGGGCGCGCTGCGAGGCTACAAGGACACGCGCCTGCCCATGGTGTCAGCCATCGCGGTGTACTGGGGCGTCGGCTTCACGCTGGCGTATGCCCTGGGCATCATCGCGGGCTGGGGTATCACCGGCGTGTGGACCGGCATCGTCGCTGCGATCGCGCTGCAGTCATGCCTGATGACATTGCGCCTGCGCCGGGTATCGCAGGTCTTGTGAGCCCGACGTCTGGCGCCTACCGGGCAGGCAGTACCCGTTTCAGAAACTGTACGGCAACGTCAGTGTGCTCAGCGTCGAAGAACTTCGGCCCGCCATGTGCGGCTTCGGCCACCGGTACGAAGGTTGAATCCAGTCCCATGCGCTTGTACGCGCTATCCAGTTCAACGGACTGGTTGATCGGCACCTGCGGATCCTGTTCGCCGTGCAGGATGAGCAGGGGCGGGTCATTGGCGTCCAGTTGAAACACCGGGCTGGCGAGCCGCGCCAGGTCAGGAAGCTCTTCCGGCAGACCGCCCAGCAACGCTTGCAGGGCAGGGGTACGGACACTCAGTCCGTGCGGCGTGGACTGCGGCAGAATGGTCATGAAATTGGTCGGCCCGAAATAATCAAGGATGGCCTGGACTTTGGATGACACCCCCACATGTTCACCCAGCGTACCCTGCAGCGCCGGAACGCCGCTGGTCACACCCACCAGCGCGGCGAGATGTCCGCCCGCTGATACACCAGCAATTGCGATGCGGCTGCCATCGATATTGAAACGCTTTGCATTCGCGCGCAGGAATCGGATCGCGGCATGGATGTCGTGCGCCTGGGTCGGAAACTTCGCCTCACCGGAGAGCCGGTACTCCACGCTCGCGGTTGCATAGCCGTTGCGGACAAATACGTCAGGCACGTCATCCTTGGAGCCCGCCGACCACGCGCCGCCATGGACGAACACCACCACTGCCGCGTTGGCCTTGCCCGCGGGTTGGTAGAGGTCGAGGTGCAGGTCACGTTGACCGTCCGTGGCGTAAACGACGTCCCGTTGTATGTTGATGTCGGTCTGCGCCATCGTCACGCCCGCCACCAGGCAGGCAAGTGCAGCCACCGTCGTGCGCCAGAGTCTGTGTGCCATCTGCTGATTCCTTTTGAACACTTTCTAATGGGTGGCATGGTTGCCGCGGCACCCGTCCAGTGGACTATGGGCTGTAAAACGCCAGTTTGTTCCCATCCATATCACGGGCGTAGGCGAAGTACATGCGCGACTGCCCGCGTGGACCGGGCGCGCCTTCATCCGCGGCGCCCAGCGCGAGCGCTTTTTCATACAGCTTGTCGACAGTGGCATGGTCCGGCGCCTGCAGCGCGATCATCGTGCCGTTGCCGACACAGGCCTCTTTGCCATCGTAGGGGCGGATGATGCCCAGCATCGGGGCGCCCGGACTGGTACCCCAGGTCACCAGCCGTTCATAGTTCATGATGCGGGTGGCGCCGAGCAGCGCGAGCAATTCGTCGTAGAACGCGCTGGCCTTGTCCTTGTCATTGGTGCCTACGGTAACGTAGCCGATCATTACGGACTCCTTCTGGGAATCAAAGAAGGCAGGTGGCCTGCCGCTTAGTCTTTCACCGGCGTGCGCATGGTGACGAACTCCTCGGCAGCGGTCGGATGAATGCCGATGGTGCTGTCAAAAATCGCCTTGGTCGCGCCGGCACGCATGGCCACGGCCATACCCTGGATGATTTCGCCGGCCTCAGGCCCTGCCATATGAATGCCGACGACTTTATCGCTGTCGCGATCGACAATCATCTTCATCAGCGTCTTGTGATTGCTGCGCGTCAGCGTTTCGCGCAGGGGCGTGAATGCAGACCGATAGACATCAACGCTGGCAAATCGTTGCCGCGCCTCACGCTCGGTGAAGCCGACGGTGGCAATGTCGGGCTGGCTGAACACCGCGGTCGGAATGTAATCGTAATCGACCGTCCTGGCCGGCGGTGCGAACAACTTGCGGGCGACGAACATGCCTTCGGCCAGCGCCACCGGGGTCAGTTGCACGCGATTGGTGACATCGCCAATCGCCAGGATGGAAGGCACCGAGGTGACGTATTGTTCATCGACCTTGATCGCACCGGCGGCGTCGGTCTCCACGCCGACGTCGCCCAGGTTCAGGCCGTCACTCAATGGTCGGCGGCCGGTCGCGAACAACACCTGGTCTGCAAGCAGCTCACTGCCATCGGTCAGCGCACAGCGGATATCGTCGTTGTCTTTCGACATGCTGGCGACGTTCAGTTCGAAGCGGATATCCACACCGCGCTTGGTCATTTCCTCGGCGAGAAAACGCCGGATGTCGTCGTCAAAGCCGCGCAGGAACAACGGGCCACGATAGATCAGCGTGGTTTCCACGCCCAGGCCGTGGAATATCCCGGCGAATTCCACCGCAATGTAGCCGCCGCCAACGATGACAATCCGCCGCGGCAACTCAGGCAGCGCGAACACTTCATTCGAGGTAATCGCAAGTTCCCTGCCGGGAATTTCCGGCACGACAGGCCAGCCGCCGGTCGCAATCAGGATGTGGCGCGCGCTGACTCTGCGGCCACCGACGTCCACCTCGTTCGGTCCGGTGAGTGTCGCCCGCGCTTGATGGATATGCACCTGCGCGCCGCTGAGCAATTGCTCATAGACGTTATTGAGGCGCGAGATCTCCCGATCCTTGTTGGCGAGCAGCGTCGACCAATCAAAGCCCTGGGCGGCAACATCCCACCCGTAACCACGGGCCGCCAGAAAGTCTTCGGCAAAATGCGAGGCGTAGACGAAAAGCTTTTTCGGAATACAACCGACGTTGACGCAGGTGCCGCCGAAATACCGCTCTTCGGCGATGCCCACCCGGGCGCCGAGATTGCCGGCGACACGTGCCGCACGCACGCCGCCGGAGCCGGCGCCGATGACAAAGAGGTCATAGTCGTAGCTGTGCGTCATATCTTTCTACCGGGACAGGGAGTGAATCATAAAGACGCGCAAGCGTACCCCATGCCGCGCGAAGTTCGCCAGCGTGGCGGCGGCAGGTGACCGTATACAGGTTGTCAGCGGACGATGCGCGGTGGGGCGGCCAGGAGTTCGGCGTGCTGTTCGCTGCAATGGCGATACATCGCGGCGATGACCGCCTGTTTGAGCTGGGTCTCGCCCAGTGGCAGATACAGGCAGGTGACGTCACCCAGACTGTCTGCGCGGGCGAGCGATTCGGCATCATCGGCGTCAGTCATCAAAACCACCGGGATATTGAACCGGTCGCGGAGTACCCGCACGGTTTCCACCGCATCAAAATCCTCGGGCAGGGCGAGGTCGACAATGGCGACATCCGGGGCATAGGACTGGGAGTGATTGACGGCGAGCGAACCGCTGGTGAAGCTGGCGCACAGGCGAAAATGCGTGCGCTGCAACACTGCGCCCAGACATTGGATTTTCACCTCGTCGGCCGCGATGACAAGAATTCTGTAGGGCTGGGTCGGTTGCGGATCGAGCGCCATAATGGCGCAAACTAGCGATATTCGATGTGAGGCTCCATGGGATGGCGCCCGATTTTCCGCTCGGGGTTTCCCTTAATTAGCCAATGCGGGCGAGTCAGATACTGGTCAGGCCGGAGCGGATGGCGTACTTGGTCAGCTCGGCGACGCTATGCAAATCGAGCTTGTCCATAATGTTCTTGCGATGCGATTCGATGGTCTTGATGCTCACATGCAGCTTGGCGGCGATCTGCGCGGTCGGGTTGCCTTCGGAAATGAGCTGTAATACCTCACGCTCGCGAGGCGACAACGCAGTGGCGTATTCCTGATCACCTTCGCCGGTGGCGGAACGATTGACGAAGTAACTGGCGATGGCGGGGCTGAGATAGACCTGGTTCTTCAGCACCGCGCGGATTGCGATGTCCAGTTCCTCTACCGCGCAATCCTTCAACAGGTATCCTTTCGCGCCTGCCTCCAGCATCTGCGTCACGAAGCGGCGGTCAGCATGCATCGACAACGCAAGTATGCGACAGGTAGGCCGCAGCGACAGAATCTTGCGGGTCGCCTCGATGCCGTTCACCTCGGGCAGGCCCACATCCATGATCACGAGGTCCGGTTCCAGCCCCCGCGTCATTTCAAACGCTTCCTTGCCGGTGGATGCCTCTCCAATAACCTTCAGTCTGTCGTTCTGCTCGAGCAGCGCACGTAATCCGCGGCGCATGATTTCGTGATCATCGGCCAGCAGAATATTGATTGAATCAACCATAGACCGTCCTAGTCCTCGCCATCCCCGGCCTGATTCCGCGATGGGCGATCCACTGGCAGGGAGAATTTGACCGTGGTACCGGCGCCAGGCAGCGACTGCACTAGAACGGTACCGCCGAAGTATTCTATCCGGTTGCGGACGTTGAACAAGCCGAACCGTTCACCGGATCGGCTGACCGAGGGCGAGCGGGTTGCTTCGAATCCGATGCCATTGTCGGTGACGCTGACATCGATGTGGCCGCCGGTATATTACGCGCGAACGCTGACCACCGAAGCATGTGCGTGCTTGCGCACGTTGTTCAGCAGTTCGCGCACGGACTGGAATACGAGGATTTCGATATCCGACGAGATGCGGACCCGGGTCAATGTGTTGTCGATGTTGAGATTGGTTTCGACTCTGGCCGAATCCGCCAGCTGCTCAAGCAACCATTCCAGCGCGGCGGCGATGCCCAGCTCGTAGAGCAGGGGCGGGCTGATTTCATACATCAGCTTGCGCGTGCGATTGATGGTGCGGCTGAGAATCGTCAATGCATCCTGCAGCAGGTCAGCCTGCAGTCCATGTGTGGTCAGCGCCAGCTGCGACATATGCAATTTCAGTGATCCGAGGTCTTGCACCACGTCATCGTGCAGGTCGGCGGCGATACGCTTGCGCTCGCGCTCTTCGGCAAACGATATCTCCGCCGCCAGCTTGCGCAGGCGACGTTCATAGTGGCGGCGGAACTTCTCCGCGTGATGAATATCGGTGATGTCCTGCATGGTTCCGTATAAACGCAAGACCGCGCCATCGCGGAATTCACAGTGGCCGCGTACGCGGATCCGTTTGGGCGGAGTGCCCGGTACGACGGGTTGCAGATCGACTTCGTAGTCGAGCGGCGCGCCGTAACGCCAGGCGTCACGAGCGGCGCGGGCGACGACCCGCCGATGCTTGCCGGTGAATCTCGCCAGCACGGAGACTGAATTCAACGGTGTGCCCGGTTCAATGTCGCTGATGCGGTAAATCTCGTCGGTGGCCTTGAACTCGGCCGTCAGAGGGTCGAAGTCCCAACCGCCGACATGAGCGACCGCCTGCGCTTCCTCGAGCAGCACGAGTTTGCGTTCGATTTCGGTGACGTCGCGGACGATGGAAACGATGTGGCCGCCGACCGACTCGGGCAGAACGGACGATGAGACTTCAGTCTGGCGTACTTCGCCGTTGGCCGTGTAGTGGCGCGACTTGAAATTGAACACCCGGCCATTGCGCATGAGCTCGGCGAGCAGGCGATCACGGTCACGCTGATCGACATAGCGGTCAAAGCTGAACGATTCGTCCTGCACAATATCCGTCAGCTTGTAACCGGTGATGGGTTCGCACGCCGCCGTCGCATAGATGAACCTGCCACCGCGTGTTGTGACGACGGCGGCCTCCGGCAGGCGCTCGAAAGCCGCCGCCAGCATCTGCTGTTGTTGACTGAGTGGCTGGGAGGCGCGCTCCTGGAACAGTTTGACCGCGAACAGTTCAGCAACCTGTTGCAGCGTGGCCAACGCCTGGGTGCCCCAGCCGCGTGCGCCGTCATAGGCCGCCAATATCAGCAGACCGGCGAAACCATGGGGTGAGCGCAGCGGCGCCGCCAGTGCAGCCTTTGCCGCTTCCGGCAATGGAAAATTCTCCCAGCTGCCATCGACCGGCGCGAGTTCGCGGTCCGGTAGCAGCAGCAGCGGGCCGTCGTGGGCAATCAGCTTGCGCAGCTCCGGCGGCGCGGGGAGGTCGATGCCATCGGCAGGCAATACGAAATGGTTTTGCGCCGGATTGCGTCGCCATCGGGTATGCAGCTCAAGCTGGCTCGCACCAGGGCGGTGTTCCAGCAACATGGCTTCGTCGGCGACGAAATGTCGAGCGACCATCGCCAGGGTTGCCACGAAACGTTGCGCACCGGCGTCGGGCGCAACGGACAGCAGATCGCGACCACACGCGGCAAGCAGGCGCGCCGTCAGGCCCACTTCCGGCGTGGGCGGCACATCCTGTGCGGGCGAGGAAGAATCCGGCATGGGCCATAGGATACTAGAACCGCAGGCCAACACGCTCCCCACATTTTGCCTGGTGGGCCAGGGCACCGCCGATGGGGTGAAAATGACCACGGCCAAACCGGGCGCAGTGCGCTACGGTACGATTACCGGGCGGCGGCCGGCAGAATTTTTTCTCGCCGCGGAATCCGACATCGGAGACTCATGGAACTGCACCCCGAAATTCTGACGCCGGGCTGGCAGATGGCCGGCTTCCTGGTATTTCTCTGCGGCGTCGCGGTCGCCCTGTGGCATATGCCGTGGTACTGGTTGCGGCGGCGCGATGTGGGCAATCGCCTGGCGATCAGCGCGATGCTGCTCATCATGTTGTGGCAGTTGCGGGCGGAACTCGCCGGTGGCCCCGCCGTGCATCTGCTGGGGGCCACCTGGCTGACACTCGCGTTTGGCTGGCAGACTGCAATGTTGCTGCTGACCATCGTCCTTGCCACGACGACCGCCATTCAAGGCAACGGCTGGGCGGCGTTTGGCGCCAACGGCGCGATACTCGTCGTGCTGGCCACCAGCGTGAGCTATTGGTTGGCGCGCATCAGCGAGCGTTGGTTGCCGCCCAACCTGTTTGTCTACCTGTTCGCTGCTGCATTTTTCGGCGCCGCGATCACCATGGCCGTGGTGGCGGCCAGCGTCGCGGCGATGGAACTGGCGGCCGGCATGATGGATGAGTCCTCGGTGCTCAATAACTATCTTCCGACCTCGCTCTTGCTGCTGTTCCCGGAAGCGTTTCTCACTGGCACCTTGACCACATTGTCGGTGGTGTATCTGCCGGGCTGGATGGTGTCGTTCGATGATGGCCGTTATCTCGGCCGCAAGCGATGAGCCGTTTGACCTGACTGTCACTGGCTTCACGTGCGCCGCACTTGATGCCGTTCCATCGAAATGGTTACGCTGCATCAAATTGGCGCAGTCCATGGATGGCGGCAACGGCGGATTCGAGTACTGACTGATGAGCGACGAACGACAGCAGAGGGTGTTGGAACCACTTTCCTACCACGGCGACCTGGTCGCCCATCTGCAACGCGAAGAGCCGCATGCCTGGGAATGGTCGGCGTCCAGTGTGCTGACGCAGGAGGTCGGAGAGATTCGCGAATCCATGTTGCGCGATACCTACCGCCTGGAAAGCGCGTCACATCCGCAGGTGTTCGACGCGTGTAAAACCGCAATGCTGCGCCTGGGGATCGACGCGCCGTTCACGCTCTACCAGGCCAATGACGGCAGCATGAACGCCTCACTTGTATTTGTTCCAGGTGAAATCCATCTGGTGTTCTTCGGTCCTGTCCTGGAGAAACTCGACAGTACCGAACTGCTGGCGCTGATGGGGCACGAACTGGCGCACTATCTGTTGTGGTCGATGGCCGATCGCGTCTATTACCGGGCCAACCGTGTGTTCGATCACGCCTTGTCGTATCCGGACGCCCAACCTTCTCATCACGAGACCGCACGACTTTACAGCCTGCATACCGAGTTGTTTGCCGATCGTGGCGCCGCCATTGCGGCTGGCGCACCAGGCCCGGCGGTCGCGGTCTTGATAAAGGTGATGACGGGGCTGACCAATGTCGATCCGGAGGCTTATCTGCGTCAGGCGCGGGAAGCCGAGACAGCAAGCGGCAGATCCCTGGGAATCTCGCACCCGGAGATCTATCTGCGTGCCCGTGCCGTGGAACTGTGGTGGGAGTCGAGTCCTGATCTGGCTTCCTGGTTGAACACACATTTGCGCGGCCCCCTTTCCATCGAAGCGCTGGATCTGCTCGGCCAAAGCGAACTGACGCGGCTGACGCGCGGCTTTCTCGCCCATTTCATGGCGGAACTGGATGACAGCAACGAGGTGATCGCCACCCAGTTGCGCGCCTATTTTCCGGACTTCGGCCGGCGCGAAGAACCCCGGCTCGATCTTGCGGAAATCGGTGTCGAACGGATCGACGATGCCACCCGCGACTATTTCATTGCGCTGATGTTCGACCTTGCCATGGCAGATACGGATGCCACGGACAACGTGATGCTTACTGCCGCGAAGGTGGCAACCGGTATCGGCGCAGCGGAGCGACTGGCGGCGGCATTGCGTCGCGACCTCAAGTGGACCAGGGCGCGCGCGGAGAAATTGCTGGCGCAAGCGAACACCGCGGCATGACAATGGAAACTGACGTGGGCGCGGCGGATAACCATGCCCCGCAGGCGACGACGCGGGACCTCCGCGCGCTGCTGCAGGAGGGCAGGTTGCTGCCACCGGATGATCTCGTGCATGCCGTCCATGGCCTGATGTTGCAGGTCGCCGAAGTGCACGCCCAAGGTCGGGTGGCGCGCATCACGCTCGATGGGGTGATCGAACTGGCCGACGGTCGGCTTGCCCTGGCCGACGCCAGCGGTATTGCGCCACGCGATAACCTGCAGCGCATCCGCAAGATCCAGCCACAGGTTTCCAGTGCGCTCAAACTGGTCGGCAACTATCGCGTCACCCAGGATGAGGAACGCGGAACGCAGATCGACGATCTCCGCGTGCTCGATGGTAACGAACCGGAGATATCGAGCCCGGCCTACATCACCCGGCTGCGAAACTGGGAAATCGAGCTGGGCCACCATGATGAAATCACCGACGTGTTGCAGTTGGGCATGGTCATGGCGTCACTGGCCTGCGGCCTGAATCCGGTTGAATTCGACGATATCCAGCGCTTCTCGCTCAATCGCGACAATCTGTTCGCCATTGCGCCGAAGTTGCCGCCGGTCATTGCGTCATTGATTCTCGAAGCCACCATGTTGAACCGCCACGAACGCGCCACCGACGTGGCGGAACTGGCGCGTAGGCTCGAAACCTGGCGGGACCAGCCGACCGGTATCGAGGTCGAGCGCGTGCTGGCGCAAGCACAGGGCGTACCCGGGCGACGCGCGGCGGTACTTGCGCACCTGCGGGACCGGCTGTTCGATCTTTCCCGCCGCAACCGGCTGATCCATTTCCGCGCCACGCAAAGCTCCATCAACTTCACCGACGCCAGCATTCCGATAGTGATGCGGATCGAAAGCGTGCGGGCGGATTCGCTGTGCACCTGGAAAGGACAGTTTGCACGCGACGTGCTCAGTGGCAAAACGGTGGCACTGAACCGCTGGCTGCGGTTCGAGGATCAGCCGCAGATCCCCTCGCAGCTTGATCGCATCATCCAGGAAAATCGTCGCAACCGTAACGAATACGGTTTCTCGAGCCTGCGGCTGACTGTGGCCTTTCTGCATTGGCACAACCTGAAGGAAGCGCCGGAGGAGCGCATCGCCTCGCCGCTGTTATGGCTGCCGGTGGAAGTCACGCGCAAGAAAGGTGTGCGCGACCGCTACGTGCTCACCTGCAATGATCCTGTTGCCGAGGTCAATCCGGCGCTGCGCCACATGCTGCGTCAGCTCTACGCGATTGAGTTGCCGGAAACGATCGACCTTACCGAGATTTCCATCGAGGCCATCCACAGCGCGATCCGCGTTCAGATCCACGAAAGCGAACCCGGTGTGCGGCTCGAACTACAGGAGCGTCCGGCGATTCGACTGATCCTGCAGCGCGCTGTGCAGCGGGTGAACAAGTTCAACCGGCGACGCGCCGGCGCGAAGCAGGCGATCAGCGCGACGGCGGACTTCAGTTATTCCCGCGATGACTATCGGCCACTGGGGCTGGCGTTATTCGAAAAGTACGTCAAACCCGATCCGCTGCCGCAACGCATCGCGACGGGTGGCGTCGCGCCTGCCAGGCGCGAATTTGCCGTCGCCGAAACCGAGACCTCTTCCTACGGCACGGCCGGTGGCGAAGGCCACAAGTTCTCCTGGGAGATGGATATGACCCGGGTGACGCTGGCGAATTTCAACTACCGGAAGATGTCGCTGGTGCGCGATTACAACGCGCTGATCGACGCACCGGATAGCCAACCTGCATTCGACCAGGTGTTTTCGATAGAGCCACGCCCATTTGCCGAAGCGGCGCCGCCGCCGATTCCGCCTGCCGAACAATGGTCAGTGGTGGCCAGCGACGCAACCCAGGACCAGGCCGTGGCGTTCGCCCGCGGCGGGCGCAGCTACATCATCCAGGGTCCGCCGGGCACCGGCAAATCGCAAACCATTACCAATCTGATCGCCGACTATGCCGGGCAGGGTAAGCGGGTGCTGTTCGTCTGTGAAAAACGCGCTGCGCTCGACGTTGTTTTCCACCGCCTGGGACAGGCCGGCCTCGATGGACTCGCCACCCTCATCCATGATTCGCAGGACGACAAGAAAGGTTTCATCGCCGACCTGCGCGATCATTACGAACGCTGGGGTCGCAATGCCGATGAACGCGAAAGCGCGTATGCGGCGCGCCTGCGGACCGTAGAGGCGTTGACCGGGCATTTGCAGCAGGTCGGCACATTCGAACGGGCGGTTGGCAGTACCGGCGCCGCGGGCGAACCGCCACTGCGCGATCTGGTCCGCCGCGCCGCCGCGTTGCCGCCGGTTCCCCCGGGCTTCGGCCCCGCCGCCCGTGAACGATTGCCCGGACTCGCCGAGTGGGATGCGCACCGGCCGATGGTTGTCCGGGTGCAGCGGGCGCTGCAGGAGATCGTCGGAGCGTCCAGCCTTGCGGCCCATCCATTTGCACGGCTGACGGGCACGCTGTTTCACGCCGAACACCCCAATGCAATCCTGGAAGCGGGAGTGGAGGCGGCGCAGATGCATCTGCAACGGCTCGAGTCCCTGCTCGAAGTGCCTGACGTGCCATTGACGGCTGACAGCACGCTGTCAGCAGCATACGAAGCTGGCGCGTTGGCCGAGCGTATGGAGGCTACCGGTTTGACCGCGTTGCCGGGGCTGCTCGATTCGCTGTCGGCTGAATCGAAGTCCTTGCAGAAGGACCTTGCCGCAATCGCCGCGCTCGAGCAGGCATTGCGGATAGCAGAGCATGACGCTCAGGGCTGGCGTGAGCCCCTCAGTCCAGCGGATACCACGGCGGCATTGGAATTGGCGCGGGCAAAGGAAGGCTCGCTGTTTGCGATTTTCAGCGGTGCATGGCGCGGTCTGAAGGCGACCGTGGGCGTACGCTATGATTTCGCGAGCCACGCGGTGAAGCCGAAGCTTTCCGCAGTATTGCAGTTGCTCGCGGCGCTGCATGCCGCACGCGATGAGCTGGCTGCCGCTCACACGGCACTGGAGCGCCGCCTTGGTACGCCGGATCTGCAGGGGCTGCTCACGCTGCGCAATGAACTCAACGGAGTCACGCAAAGTGTTGGTGCGACGTTGCTGGTCGACGTTGCCCGTTCGACAGATGGCGCCGCTGTCGTGGCCCGTATCGCGCGCGATGCACCTGTGCTGCGCAATCTCGGCACGACACTCGCAACCATCATCAATGCGGATGACGAGCTTACGATTGACGCGCTTGCCGAGCTGCTGCGCGACTTGCACGAGAACCTCGATGACCTGCCGGACGTGCTGCCACACCTGGCCGATGTACATGCGGCGCCCGCTGCGGTCGTCGATGCGCTCACCCGTCTGCTGCTACCACTGGCCGGGATCGAATCGCTGGTGGTGGACGAGGCCATTGCCGCGCGGGAGCGGGCCAACCCGGAAATCCGCAGCTTCGACATCGACCGGATGATCGCCGTCACCCGCCGCGCCGCCACCGCCCGCGAACTGCTGCGGGAGCAGAACTCCGCCGCCATCGCTGCGACGCTGCACCGTCGCTTCCGCGACAACGTCAAATTGTCCGAGACATCCGTCACCCAGCTCGACACTGCCGCACGTGAACTGAAGAAGGTTTACGCCACCGGCCGCCGCGAGCTGGAGCACGAATTCGGCAAGACGATGCGCTACAAATCGATTCGCGAACTGGCGGGTGGCGAGAGCGGACGGGTGGTCAATGATCTGAAACCGGTATGGCTGATGAGTCCACTGTCGGTTTCAGACACCTTGCCGCTGGAACCTGAATTGTTCGACGTGGTGATCTTCGACGAGGCCAGCCAGATCCCGACCGAAGATGCGGTTCCAGCGCTTTGCAGATCCCGCCAGGTGGTGATCGTGGGCGATGAGATGCAGCTGCCGCCAACCAGCTTCTTCGCGACCGCGCAAGCCGACGAGGAACTTGAAGTTGTCGCGGAAGAGGATGGCGAACGTATTGCCATCGTGCTGGATGCGGACAGCCTGTTGAACCAGGCCGCGCGCAATCTGCCGGCGACTCTGCTCGCGTGGCATTATCGCAGCCGGTCCGAGGCATTGATCAGTTTTTCCAATGCCGCGTTCTATGCCGGCGAACTGATCACAATTCCGGATCGCGCGCTGCGCAGCGCCGATCCAGGCGGTATGACGGTTCATTCCGACGATGAGGATGCGCGCGCCGCGGGTGCGGATCGTCTGCTGGCAGCCCCGATCACCGTGCATCGTATAGCCGACGGGGTTTACGAACGCCGCGCCAACCAGCCGGAGGCACGTTACATCGCCGGCCTGGTGCGTGAATTGATCGGGCGCGATACCGGGCTATCCATCGGCATCGTCGCCTTTTCCGAAGCCCAGCAGGCCGAAATCGAGGAGGCACTCGAGCGGCTCGGCATTGAGGATAAATCGTTCGGCGCCGCGCTGGCCCGCGAAATGGAGCGTGAGGACGACGGGCAGTTCACCGGTCTGTTCATCAAGAATCTTGAGAACGTGCAGGGCGACGAGCGCGACATCATTCTGATGAGCGTGTGCTACGCACCGGCCGCGGACGGCCGGATGGCGATGAATTTCGGGCCCATCAACCAGCGCGGCGGCGAGAAGCGTCTCAACGTGATCTTCAGTCGGGCGAAGCGGCATATGGCGATTGTGTCCACGATTGCGCCGGAAGCCATCACGAACACGCACAACGACGGCGCGCGGGCATTGCGCAGTTTCCTCGCGTTTGCACAGGCGCAATCGGAAGGCGCCAATGACAGCGCGCAGGCCGTGCTGGCAACGCTCAACCCGGACGCTGCGCGCACCTTTGATATCAAACCGCCGCCGGATCCGGTTCGCAGCGCATTGGCCGCGGCGTTGCGCGCGAAAGGCCATGAGGTACATGAGTTTGTCGGTGGGGCCAGCTTCCGTTGCGATCTGGCTATTGTCGATCCCCTGGGCGGCGGCTATTCGCTCGGCGTACTGCTCGATCGCACTGCCACCTTGCCAACCGCTATCGAGGAACGCTTCGTATTCCGTCCCGGCATCCTGCGCGCGTTCGGTTGGCGTGTGGTTGACGTGCCGGTATCGAGCTGGTTGCGTAATCGTGATGCGGTCATCGAACGGGTCCAGGCGGAGTTGAAGCGATCCAGCTGGGAACTGGCCGACCCGGATCCGATGGCCGGCATCATGGGTTCGTCGCTGCAGGAAAACGTGGCAGTGCCGGAGGCCGGTCCGGAGCCAGCCCGCTCGCGACAGAGCGCGGATGACGAACCACAAATCGCCAGCGATTTAACCGAGTACCGTTTCGTCGCCGGCGCGTCCAACAAGTTCTGGCGGGTCGGCGTGCAGGGGACCGAGGTCATCGTTGAATTCGGCCGCGTCGGCACCAGGGGGCAGCGCGTGGTCAAAAGCTTTGCCGATGAGCCGCGCGCCCGGCGCGAAGCGGAGAAGCTGACGCTTGAGAAGACCCGCAAGGGCTATGAGAAAGTGGAATGAAGCAGTGGCGGAATGGACCGCCCTGCCGCGGGGGAGTGGCAGGGCGGTAACGACCGGCGGACAGCCGCCGGTTCTACCGGGGGGCGGGAGATTCCTAGAATGGCAGGCCGACGTAATTCTCCGCCAGTGAGCCTTGCGCACGTTCCGACGAGAACAGGTATTCGAGCTCGATTTCCTGCAGCTTCTGGTCGTAGGCAATGTTGTCGGGAAATTTATGCAGCGCCATGGTCATCCACCAGCTGAAGCGTTGGGCTTTCCATACCCGTGCCAGCGCCTTGTCGGAGTAGTTGTCCAGGCCCGTGTCATCGCCATTGAGGTAGTGGTCGAGCATCGCGTGGTAGAGATAGTAGATGTCCGACGCCGCGCTGTTCAGACCGCGCGCACCGGTCGGCGGCACGATATGCGCCGCATCGCCGGCGAGGAACATGCGGCCGTAGCGCATCGGTTCGGCAACGAAACTGCGTAACGGCGCGATGGATTTCTCAATCGACGGGCCGGTTTCCATGCGCGCGCCGACTTCCGCCGGCAGACGGCGTTTCAATTCATCCCAGAACGCCTCGTCCGACCAGTCTTCCACCTTGTCGGTCAGCGGCACCTGGATGTAGTAGCGGCTCAACACCTGCGAGCGCAGCGAGCACAATGCGAAGCCGCGTTCGTGCTTGGCATAAATCAATTCGGGTGAAACCGGCTTGGTGCGCGACAGAATGCCGAGCCAGCCAAATGGATAGACCCGTTCATACTCGCGCAATACATCGCTCGGAATGGACTTGCGGCTGACGCCGTGGAAGCCATCCGCACCAATGATGTAATCGCAGTCGATCCGAACCTTCTCGCCATCCAGCGTGCAGGTGACGTAAGGGGTGTCAGTCTTCATGTCGTGCGGCTGGGCGTCTTCCACATTGTGGTAGACCTTGCCGCCCATGCGGTCGCGCGCCTCGTACAGATCGCGCGTGAGTTCGGTCTGGCCATACACCATCACCGAGTTGCCGCCGGAATATTTGTGCAGATCGACCCGGTCCATCTTGCCGGCATGAGCGATATAGAACCCGTCGTGGATTTCCCCCTCGCGATCCATGCGTTCACCGCATTGGGCTTCGCGCATCAGGTCGGCAAAGCCATGCTCGAGGACGCCGGCACGAATGCGAGCAAGGACATATTCGCGGGTCTGGCGTTCCAGCACGATGTTGTCGATGCCCTTCAGGTGCAGCAGTTGCGCAAGCATGAGTCCGGACGGACCGCCGCCGATGATGCAGACTTGGGTTTTCATGAGTTGCGTTCTCCAATGTGTGGGCAAATCTTGCCCATAGTCGCGCGTCGCAGGAATGGACCGCGTTGGCGAAATCTTGTACAAATCGAACATGGCCCGACCGCAGACGCAAATCCTCAATTACAACCTGTTCGGCGAGGTGGGCGACCTGCCGGACGTTGTGCACTGCGAAACGATTGAAGCCCGGTCTTTACTGCACGACTGGGAGTTCGCGCCCCATCGGCACGGGCGATTGCATCAGATCCTCTGGCTGCAGCACGGCGAGGGCAGGGTGACGCTGGACGGCGTGACCAACCCGCTGCGTTCACGGAAAGTTGTCAACGTGCCCACCGGTTGCGTGCACGGTTATACGTTCGAGCCTGCAACCGTCGGCCTGGTGGTCACACTGGCCGCGGAGACGTTGGATGAAGCGCTGCAACCCTCGGAAGGGTTACGTCAGGTGCTGGCGCGGGCCGCCGTGATCTCCGCAACGGCGGCGGTCACCGGCACCATGACCGAACTGGCGCAGACCTTCGGCGGCCGCGACTTCGCCCGCGCGCAGATCCTGCGTTCACTGGCTGGTCTGTTGCTGGGCCAGGTGGCGCGGCAGCTGGTCGCAGCCGACGACAACGGGCCAGCAAATGCGACGCCGCCGTTGCTCAATCGGTTTGAGACGTTGCTGGATCAACACTACGCGGAACACTGGTCGGTGGCCGATTATGCCGATGCGCTGGCCATCAGTCCCACGCACCTGACCCGCATCTCCCGCCTTGCCACCGGCAGGCCGGCGACCCGGATGATAGAAGAACGGATCATCCGCGAGGCGCGGCGCAATCTCGTTTATACCAATCTGTCGGTATCAGCGATTGCCTACGCGCTCGGCTACGCCGACCCGGCGTATTTCACCCGCGTGTTCACGCGCGCCACCGGTCTTTCGCCGCGCGAGTTCCGCAGCCGCGCGGCGGGTGACGACAGGTAGCCCATGAACACACCGTGCTACAGTGTCGCGCGGCGAAATCGATTGACTCGCATATGACCGAGAAGGCCTATCACAAACTGCACAGTGACGCGCCGCCGGCGCCGCAGGGTTGCCCGGTCAACCATACGTTTTCGCCGTTCGATCCGGACTATCTGCAGAATCCGTATCCGCAGCTCACACATTTGCAGGCGACGACTCCAATCTTTCATGCCGCAGGCGTCGGCTACCTGGTGGTGACGCGCATGGAAGAGGTGCTCGAGGTGTTTCTCGACCCGGAGCTGTTTTCCGCCAGCAACGTACAGGACCCGGTGCTGCCGATCTGTCCGGCGGCAGCGGCAATTCTGGCGGCCGATGACTACAACCCGATCGCGGTGATGTCTAACCGCGAACAACCCGACCACACGCGCATCCGCAGATTCACCCAGGCCGGCTTTTCGACCCGGCGTCTGAAAGTGCTTGAGCCGGTGGTCCGCCAGCGGGCGGAGGAACTGGTCGATCGAATGCTGGCCGGCCCGCGGACGGCGGAGTTCGTGCAGGCCATGGGTCACCCGCTGCCCGGTGAGACGATTTTCCGGCTATTGGGATTTCCGCCGGCCGATGATCACCAGTTGAAGCAATGGACAGGCAATCGCCTGGCATTCACCTGGGGCAGGCTGGACGATGCAACCCAGATCGAAATTGCAGGCAACATGCTGGCCTACTGGCGCTATTGCGTTGCGTTCGTGAAAGCGCGGCGCGCGGCGCCGGCGGACGACCTGACCTCCGAGCTGCTGGCAGCCCATCAGGCCGAACCCGACAAGCTGGGCTACAACGAAGTCGAATCCATCGTCTACGGCCTGTCATTCGCCGGTCATGAAATCGTCAGCAATTTTCTCAGCAATGCGTTGATTGCCTTGTTGTCTGATCGAACCCATTGGCAGCAGCTGTGCACCGACCGCAGTTTGATCCCCGCGGCATTGGAAGAGGTACTGCGCTTTGATTCACCGCAGACCAGCTGGCGCCGGGTGGTCACGCGCGACACTGAATTCCACGGCTGCAAACTGCCAGCCGGCACACAGGTGTTTCTCTCGCTCGGCGCGGCCAATCATGATCCGGCCGTATTCAAGGAACCTGATCACTTTGATATTCGACGTGGCGATGCCGCCAACCACATCTCCTTCGGCCGTGGTATTCATTTCTGCCTGGGGAGCCGGTTGGCAAAGCTAGAAGCCGTCATCGCGCTGGAGACGCTGGTGAGCCAGGTGCCGACGTTGCGCCTGGCCGCCGACCAGCAGTTCAGCTATTTCCCCAATTTCACCTTTCGCGGGCCGAAGACTCTGTATCTCGAATGGGATTGAAGCACGGTCACACGCCTGCCGTGACAACGACATAGGAAGCATTGCATGGGCCGCGGATTCAGCGAGTTTAAAGGCAAGGTCGCCGTAGTCACCGGCGGCGCTTCGGGCATCGGCCGCGGTCTCGCGGAGCGCTTCATCGATGAAGGTATGCAGGTGGTCATTGCCGACATCGAGCGCGATGCGCTGGATCGGACCGCGGCGGAAATCGGCGCGTTAGCGATTCAGACCGACGTCAGTGATGCCGCCAGTGTGGCGGCCCTGGCGGACGCGGCGCATTCGCGCTTCGGCGCCGTACACGTGGTTTGCAACAACGCCGGCATCGGTTCTTTCGGCCGCATACGTGACCTGACACTGGCCGATTGGCAATGGATGATCAACGTCAATCTGTGGGGTGTGATTCACGGCGTACACCATTTCCTGCCGCTGTTGCTGGAAAACCCTGAAGGAGGTTGGATCGTCAACACCGCCTCGATGGGCGGGCTTGCCGCATTTCCGGGTCTGGGCGCGTATGCCACCACCAAGTTCGGTGTCACCGCATTGAGCGAAACGCTGGCGCAGGAACTGGCGCAGGACGAGGTACCTGTCGGCGTCACCGTGCTGCTGCCCGGACCGGTACGCAGCAACTTGGGCCGAAGCTTGCGCAATCGTCCGGCGGACCTGGCCGCCGGCACTCTGGCCGATGCTGATCTCGAATCCTTGCCGCAGTATCGCGACCGCTTGCCCTGGAAGACACCGGCCCAGGCCGCGGAGGTCGTAATCACAGCCATGCGCGAGGGTGCGCTCTACGCGGTGACGCATCCGGAACTGGTGGAACGTGTCTTCAATCGCACGCAGGGCATCGTCCAGGCCTTTGGTTACCAGGCTGAGTTCTCACCAAAGTGAGCGTGCGCGTTGCCGCAGGCCATGGTCCTTTCTGCTTGTCACATCCCTCTGGAGTCGATATCCCGTGATCAATTCGCGCCCGTGCCTGTTATCTGTGATTTCACTATTGCTGCTTGGCGAACCAGCCATTGCAGCCGATGTGGCTGCGCCCGGTGTCGGACGTGGGTTTCGCGATCCGCTGGTGCCGGAGAGTATCGTTGGCGCGGATGGTCGCGGACTGAACGTTGGCCCGATCATTCCGCCGGGTGGCCTGGTGCCGGTGGTTGCGGCAGCCAATGGCGCCGTGCCCGACGGAGTCACCACGCTGCCGCGCGACCTGTTCACGTCGGACGACTTCTATATCGATGAAGCGCTCTGGCAGGACAAGCGTTACTTCCGCTGCAATTCGCCGCTGGCACTGGAAGCACAGTGGGGCGCGACCGAGACCGCGGTCGTTGGCGATGACCCGCCGGCGAGTGCCGCCTGGGGCTATTGTGATCGGGACTATCCGCGCGAAGAGATCGTCAGTCCGTATCGGTTTCGGACGGCCAGGGAGCACTACGAAGCACTCATCGCGGAGACGAAAGCCCATGGCGGGCCTACCCTCCACACTCGCGAGACATTGCCTGACTGGAACGGCAATTACCGCCGCCGCTATGACAAGCGCTTCTCCTGGTTTGATGGTTCGATCCTGCAGATTCCGACGTACCTCAGCCTGCTGACGCCGGAATACCAACGCCATTTCGTACAGCAGATGTATCACTACGGACATACCAATGCCCCGCAGTGGCCGGGGCAGTATTGCTGGCCGGAAGGGTTTCTGCGCCGGTTCTCACATTACGGTGGCATCTTCTCGCACATCATGCTCACGCCGGAGATGATGCAGGACCTGCGGCCGGCTGCGGACAACATGATCACCCATATACTGTTCAATCGTGAATTCAATATGAGCGGCGTGGTGCCGCGCCTGGGTGCCGACGTGCCGCGCTGGTACGGCGAATCGGTGGGCTTCTGGGATGGCGATGTGCTGATTTCGTGGACGTCGAATATCCAGGGCTGGATCTCCCATGGGTCGTTCGAATACTCGAATAATATGCAGAGCATTGAAATCTGGTCGCCGGTCGCCGATGCGCAAGGCGGTTTCAGAGGCTTGCGCCATGAAGTCATTCTTTATGACGATGAGGTGCTGGTCGATCCGGTGCGCATCGTCCATTACCTGGACAAGGCCTCTGAATTGAACGAAGGCGATCCCTACGTGTATCTGGAATGCATGCGCAAGATCTTCCCGGTCAACGGCCGTGCGATTCAGCTGACGACGGGTCAGACCATCGATTACACCTTGCTCGACATGTACGACCGTCCGTGGGCACAGATCTGGGAGAAATATTTCGAGCAGGGCATGCAGCGCCCCGCGGAGGAATCAATCTTCGATTTCAGCAAATAGCCCGCAGCGATAACAGTTTCACTCGATCCCCCTCCGTCATTCCGGACGGCGCGCAGCAGCGAGCCGGAATCCATTCGGCTTCGACTGCTGCCGTATGGATTCCCGCCTGCGCGGGAATGACGGTGGGGAGGGCTTGTTCCGTCGCGAACGATACATCCCCGTCATTCCGGACGGCGCGCAGCGACGAGCCGGAATCCATGCGGCTTCGACTTCTGGATGGATTCCCGGCGCGGAATGCGGCGAGTTCCGTCGCGAACGATAATCCCCCATTCCGGACGGCGCGCGCGACGAGCCGGAATCCATTTTGCTCGGCTGCCATATGGATTCCCGCCTGCGCGGGAATGACGGAGGGGAGATCTTGTACCGTCGCGAACGTAGGGGCCTCCGTCATTCCGGACGGCGCGCAGCGACGAGCCGGAATCCATTCGGCTTCGACTCGCTGCCGTATGGATTCCCGCCTGCGCGGGAATGACGGCTGGGGAGGGCTTGTTCCGTCGCGAACGATACATCTCCGTCATTCCGGACGGCGCGCAGCGACGAGCCGGAATCCATGCGGCATCGACTAATGCCCCACGGATTCACGTCGCCACTTGCGCCGGCCGGGAGGATGTCAGACATTCGTCTGCCGGCGTTTTACTCGGGCGGCCAGTGGCAGCAACGCACCGCCGAGCAACCACACCGCGGCTGGCAGAGGTACAGCGCTGAGGGCCTGCAATTCACCGGCGGCGTAGGCGCCGTCGCCGTTGACGGCGGTCAGGCGCAGATAGCGCAGGGTGAGCGGCGCGAAATCCAGCGTATCGAGATAATCAACATCGCCGCTGATGGTGGAGAAGGTGTCCATGCCGCCGGGGAACTGTTCATCGATGTTGCCGGCTGCGCTGGGAATGAGAAACAACGGGAACCAGTCCGCATTGTTCGTCGACCACTCAACGAAGTAATCGTCGTTGTTGTCCACCGATAGCACGATGTCGTGCAACAGCACGTCCGCGCCGTAATCGAACACGAAGTCGGCCGGTCCGCCGCTCGTCCAGTGAACGTTGCTGATGTCCTGCCAGTAGGTGCCTTCGGCAGGAATGAAGCCGTCGCTGAGGAGCGAGGCGTCATTATTGTAGGTACCTGAACCAGTGACGGTCGCATTCAAAACGGCCGCGTTTGCCGCGCCGGCGGTCAACATCATGGACAACGCAATCAACTTCTTCATGGTGGATGGCCTCGTGGTGGATGCCTTGGCCGTGGTGCGCAGACAATTCGCACCCGGTATCGGCGGTGGCCGCATGATACCGGGCGTCCGCGGACGATTCCGTGACATATCACCTCCCGGACTGTCGCACGGCTTCCCCCTGCCGGGCGCGGGCATTACCATGCGCAACGACACACCAGGCAAATTTGATCGGGGGGACAATGGCGCTGGTACTGACGGGTAACCGCTACCTCAGGTTTTTTTCTTTCACTGTTTTCTATGTGGCGCAGGGTCTGCCCTTCGGGTTGGCCAATATCGCCATCCCTGCCTATCTCGCCGAACAAGGTGTGGCGCCCGCGGCCATTGCCGGCTTTATCACGGTCGCCGCACTGCCATGGTTGTACAAGGGCCTGGCAGGTCCGGTCATGGACCGCTTCACTCTGCTGGCGATGGGCAGGCGGCGGCCCTGGGTGATCCTTTCGCAAGCGGCGCTCGTGTTGACTGCATCGGTATTCGTATTCTTTCCCGATGGCCTGAGCAACGTTCCGCTGCTCACTGCCCTGTTTTTCCTGTTGAACTCGTTTTCCGCGGTCCAGGACGTAGCGGTGGATGGCATGGCCATCGATGTGCTGCCGCCCGAGGAGCACGGCCACGCCAATGCGTTCATGGCATTTGGCCAGGTGTTGGGCATTTCCGGCTCCGCCGCCATCGGCGGCGTGTTGGTGAAGAGCTTCGGCATGCTGGGAATCGCGCTGATGCTGCTGATCGGGTTTGGTTTGATCCTGACCTGGGCGGTCGCCGTACGCGAACGTGAAGGCGAGAAGCTGTTGCCGTGGACCGAGGGCGCGCCGACCGCGCGTTCGCTGTCCCTGCAGCCGCACAGCCTGCTGGAAATCGTCGGTGATCTGTTGAAGGTCTTGCTATTGCCGGCCAGCCTGCTGCTGGCGATGGTGTCGTTCCTGTTCCGCTTTGCTGACGGCCTGTGGGTGACCGTGGCGCCGGTCATCGTGGTGCAACAACAGGGTTTCCTCAGCGAGGTGTACTCGCGCTGGACCGCGCTTGCCGGCCTCATCGCGGCGACGGTGGGCTTGTTGCTCGGGCACTTCATCGATCGCAAAGGCGTCAAGACGTTCTACATCGGTGCATTGCTGCTGTATGCACTGTTGGCAGTCGTCGTCGGCTCGGTTGAATCCGCATGGTCGTCGCCGCGTTTCCTGCTCGCCATCTGTTTTGTGCAGGCTTTCATCTACCAGGCGGTGTTCATCAGTTTCATTGCCATTCATATGAAGCTCTGCTGGGTGAAGGTCTCCGCCACCCAGTTCGCGCTCTATATGACCTGGATTAACGTGGGCCGAACGCTGGGAACCGGCTCGCTGGCCGTGCTCGATGAGTATCTCGCGCGCAACCAGCTTTACTTTGTGATCGCGGGCACTTTGCTGGTGGCGGTGGTGCTACTGGTGATCGCTGATATGCAGCGTCACCAAAACCATGTCACTGCCCTGGACAATGCCGCGGCCAAGGCCGGCGCACTGACCTGATACCGGAACCAGCCGCCGCATTTGTCACCGATATGGCTGCTATCAGAAATCGCGATTTGAGCTTGCCGGTGCCCGCCACTACCCTGACCGCGGTTAAGGCGGTGTGCCGGCTGCGCCAGTGCATCGGGGTCGGACTTTTTTCGCGGGAACAACATCGATGGCAATGCTGGAGCCGGTAAGGCGGGTGGTGACGGGCCACAACGACAAGGGCAGGGCGATACTCGCCAAGGACGAGACCTTCGAAACACAGATGATCGCGAGCGGCGATGCCGAGTTCGCGTTGATCTGGACCGCACCGGAACTGCCGGTCGACAACAACGATCCCACCGATGGCCGCGAACGCGACGCCGGTCTGACCTTGCGTGGCGGTTCGGTCATCCGCGTGGTCGACATGCTGCCTGGCGGAACCTCGCCCATGCACCGTACCAGCAGCCTGGATTACGGCATCGTTATCAAGGGCAATGTCGAGCTGGAAGTCGATGACGGCGAAAAAACGCTGCTGGGCCCCGGTGACATCATCATCCAGCGCGGCACCATGCACCTGTGGCGGAACCCCAGCAAAGATACACCCTGCCGTATCGTGTTCGTGCTGACCGAAGCGACGCCAGTCGAAGTCGACGGCCAGCCACTGCCCGAAGTGCACCCCTGACGCTTGCAACGATTTCCGCTTTGCGGTGCCCCCGGCACCGCGAAGCCCTCGGGAGCCTGTAGATGAGCAACAAATTCGATGTCGTCGCGATGGGCGGCGGTCACAACGGTCTGGTCGCGGCCGCCTACCTCGCCAAGGCGGGCAAGAAGGTGCTGGTGCTGGAGAAGAAACCGTGGGCGGGCGGCGGCGTGGTCACGCGCGAAATCAACACACCAGGTTTCTGGCACGACGAGCATTCCTCCGTGCACATCATGATCCAGGGCAACCCGATGCTGCGTAACGACGAGCTCGGCCTGGTATCGCGTTTCGGTCTCAACTATCGCTACGGCACGCCTTACTCGATGATCTTCGCCGATGGCTCGACGCTCACGGCCTACAAGGATCTGGACAAGACCTGCCAGGGCATCGCGAGACTTTCGGAGAAGGATGCCGAGAGTTATCGCAGCCTGGTGACCGAGAGCATCAAGTTCCTGCCGATGTTCTTCGCCGGGCTGTATGCGCCGCCGGCGCCGATGGGCGCGTTCTTCGCCATGATGGACAGCAGTCCGGAGGGCCGCGACATCCTCGACAAGATGCAGCGCAGTTCGCTGGATCTGGCCAACATGTACTTCGAAAACGAGCGGGTGAAGATCTGGCTGCTGCGCCTGATCTCTGAAAATCTGCAGGCGCCGGAGGAACTCGGCACCGGCTTCGGGCTGTTCCTGATGCCCGGCCTGATGCATGCCTATGGCGTGTCGCAGCCTGTCGGTGGCAGCGGCAAGTTGACCGAAGCGCTGGTCAAATGTATCGAGTATTACGGTGGCGAAGTGCGTTGCAACAGCAACGTCACGAAGGTGGTGACCTCGGGCGGCCGCGCGACCGGTGTGCAACTGGATACCGGCGAAACGTTCCAGGCCACCGATGCGGTCATCGGCGCGCTGCATCCGCACGTCATCCGCAAGTTCGTCGAGGGCATACCGGAACCGGTTCTGCAACGTGGTGAACGCGCCACGCTCGCGCCATATTCGATCATGGTCAGTCACTATGATCTGCATTCAAACATTGAATACCGTACCGATGATCCGGCCGTGCGTGACGCCATCATGCTGGAATTCATGGCCAGTGATTCGCTGGTGGATATGCTGGATGATTTCGATGCCTTGAAGCGCGGCCGTATCTCGCAACGCGTGCTTGGCGCGGGCGGTGACGAAAGCATCGGCGATCCGAGCCGGGTGCCCGCCGGCAAAGGGATGTTCCACGGCATTACCTTCGCGCCGTACAACCTGGAGCAGGGTGGGGCGGCGCGCTGGGATGACATCCGTGAGGAGATGGGTGACCGTTCGCTGCGTCACTACCAGAAATTCGTCAGCAACCTCACGCCGGACAACATCATCGCCCGCACCGTCGTCACACCGCTGGATCACGCGCGCAATATGCCGACCAGCATGCCCGGTGGCGATGTCCATGGTGTCGCGCCGTATTTCTACCAGATGAACAGTCACCGCCCCACGCCGGACTACGGGCAGATGACGGTACCCGGCGTCGAACGCCTGTACCTGGTCGGTCCCTTCCTGCATCCGGGCGGCGGCGTGTTCGGCGCCGGCCGCGCGACGGCCATTAAAATGTTCGACCAGCTCGGCATGAACTGGGACAAGGTGATAGCGGCATGATCAAACTCTATGGTGCGGATAACAGCGAATTGATGGCGATTGCCGCGCTGGAACCCGATGACGATGGCAAGGCCTTGCTGATCAAAGGCAAGATTTACGGCGCCATGCCGCTGACTGCGCGGTTGTATCCCGAGGATGCGCGCGCATTCCTGAAAATGCTGACGCCCCGGCTGGCGTGGTTCCTGTTCACGATGTTGTTCAAGGCTGCCGTGAAATCCTCGAAGTGATTGACCGCGCGGGTGGCGACTGTCTGCCCGCGTTCCCTCGGCTGCGACACCCTGTCTGGAGATGACTCGTGATATTCGAAAACCGCCGGTTCGGTCGTCATGCGCTGGTCTTCATGATCCTCGGTTTCATCATGATGTTCTTCTATTCAGGGTTGCAGAATGACCACCTGAATGTCCTGACGCCTTATCTGCAACAAGCCAACGGATGGGACGACTTGCGCATCACCAATCCCGTTACCGCTGGCGCACTGGTGACCATCGCCGCCTACCTGGTGGTCGGCGCTGCTTTCGTCCGTTTCGGCGTGCGCAGAATACTTGTGCCGTCGGTTATCGTGATGGCGCTGGGCTGTGCCGGCATTGCGCTGGCAGGCAACAGCTATCCTGTCTACGCCGTGAGTGTGTTCGTGGTGCGGGTGCTGGTCGTGCCGCTGCAACTGGGCGGATTCATGCTGTGCGCGAACTGGTTCATCAAATATCGCGGTCGGGTGATGGGTGTGATCACTGCTGGCAGCCCGTTTTTCTCTATTGTCGGTATCGCGGCCATGACTGAACTGGTCAGTCGATTCGGACTGACCACCTACCATGCAATAGCAGCCATTCTCATCGCCCTGGCGCTGGCAATAGCGTTCGCCATGCGCGATACGCCGGAGGAAATGGGCTTGAATCCGGACGGCGCCGGTCACGCGCCATATTCGGAAGGTAAGGAGCAAGGCAATCACATTACTGTCCGGCAATTGTTGAGCGAACGCCGGGCATGGCAGTTGATTATTGCCTACGGCATTCTCCAGTTCGTCATCGTCGCGATGATGGCTTACATGGCGGTGCGGTTCATCAGCCTTGGTACGCCTGCCGACGTCCCCAACCTGTTCGTCAGTCAGGCGCTGGGCTGGTTGTCACTGGGCGCGGCTGCCGGCATTCCGATGAGTTATGTCATCGGCTGGATAGACGACAAGCTCGGGTCGATCAAGGCGTCGCTGGTCCTCAATCTGCTGTTTCTGTTCGCGGTGATTCCACTTGCGATCATGCCCGTCGGCGGCAGCAACGTGCTGATGGCGCTGTGGGCATTCGGCGTGGCGTGCATGACCGGTGGCGTGCCTACCATGCATCCCTGCATTACTTCATATGTTTATGGACGCAAGCACTACATGGAAGCCAATAAATGGATCATGACGATCCAGGCGATCCCGATGGCATTCGCATTGGCATTCATGGGCGCATTCAATCAGGCAGGGAACCTCGAGGCGGCCTATTTCGTACTCCTGGCATTGCTGGCGGTTTCTTTTGTCACCTTGCTGACAATGCGGGACATTCCGGATGCCAATGCCATTGATCGGGATTATGCGCGGGCCGATTGAACCGGCTTATATCCACCGCAGTGATAATGCTGATTTGTAAATCGAAGCGGGAATCCATCGCTGTTTAAGTAGAATTCCTCGCGGAATGCGCAGTGACGGACGCGACTGCTTCAGCGCCTGCCACGAATTCATTGTTCGTTCATCATTTTCGACTGCGAGGGGGACTCCATGAAGCACGAATTTCGATTGACCGCGTTGGCCGCGGCACTGCTGACGGCGCAAGCGGCGTCGGCGCAGAGCGCGCTGGAGGAAATCACCGTGACCGCGCAGCGCAAGGCTCAGTCCCTGCAGGAAGCCGCGCTGGCCATCGACGTTCTCTCCAGTGATACGCTGGCGAAGAATGGCGTCACCGACGCGTATGAACTGACCAATCTCGTACCGGCGCTGACATTGACGGCGGGTGGTGGCATGTCGGGGCAGTTGTATATGCGCGGCATCGGTAATCGCGCCAACAACGCCTACCTTGATCCGGCAATCATCGTCACTTACGACGGCGTCGTCATGGCGCGCGGCGCGGCTACTTCGACCACCGCGTTCTTCGACATCGAGCGTGTGGAAGTCCTGAAGGGGCCGCAGGGGACCTTGTACGGCAAGAACGCGACAGGCGGTGTGATCAACATTCTGCCGGTGGCGCCGAAGCTCGGGGAAACCAGTGGCTTCGTCAATGCCGGTTACGGCAACTTCGACAACCTCACGCTGAGCGGCGCGTTCAATGCCCCCATCGGCGATTCCAGCGCTTTACGCGTGGCCGGCTCGATCGTCAATCGTGATGGTTATAACAAGGACGGCACCAACGATTCCGACAGCAAGAGCATCCGTGCGCAGTTTCTCAGCGAAATCAACGAAGACCTTACCGTGCGCATCGCCGGTGACTATTCGGACATTGGTGGCGTAGGCAACGGCACGACGCCGGTCGGCCAGTTTGCGCCGGGTGGCCTGGCGACATACACCTTTGTGCCGTCCGGTCTGGCGCCGGGTGAGGGTACGGATACAGCAGCCGGCAATGCCTACCGCAATTCCATTCTGGCCGCGCCGGGTTTCGGCTTTCTCGGCGATGTCCAGGACGAGTGGTATGTGGACGGTAAAATCGTCGGCATCAATGCCGAGATCAACTACGACACGGCCATCGGCCAGTTCACGCTGATTCCCGCCTGGCGTGAGATCAAGCAGGACAGCATGTTCAATGGCCCGGGCTTCAACAGCGGCTGGTGGCAGGAGGACATGAAGCAGACATCGGTGGAACTGCGTCTGGCAGGGGAAACCGGCAGCATCGTGGATTACCTCGTCGGCGGCTTCTATTTCACCGAGGACATCACCGGCAACAATACCTTCAACCAGGAGTTCGTGCTGCCGTTGCAGGAATACAAGCAGGACACGACCTCGTGGGCGCTGTTCACCCAGCTGACCTGGAACTTCTCCGATACCGTTCGCCTCATCACCGGCGCGCGTTATACCGATGATCACAAGGAGATGGATGGCTCGATCGATAATTTCATCACCTTCTGCGGCGGGCCGCCGCCGGGATTGATCACGCCCCCGCAGTCTTTCACCCAGGGCTGCCAGATTCCCGGCAACCTGCCGCATTTTCCGACACTGGATACGGTGGCGCAGGCAGAAGCCTTTCTGCGCGATAACGGCTGGGCTACGGTGTTCAATCAGGTCGCGCCCGGCGTGACCATCATTCCGCTGAACAATGGCATTGCGACGATACTGCACGCCTCGAATCCAAACCTGAACACCTACGACAAGAACAAGATGACATATCGCCTGTCGCTGGAGTGGGATGTGGCGGATGATTCCCTGGTCTATGGCAGTTTCGAAACCGGTTATCGGTCGGGTGGTTTCCAGTTGGCGAGCGTGGGTCTCTACCAGCCCGAGTACCTGGATGCGTTCACGCTGGGCACCAAGAACCGTTTCCTCGATGGGCGGCTGCAGCTCAATGCGGAGATTTTCTACTGGGACTACAAGGACCAGCAGATCAGCTACTTCACCCTGAGCGAAGCCGGCGTGCTGGAAAATCTGACGGATAACGTCGGCAAGGCGACCAGCAAAGGTGTGGATATCGACCTGTTGTGGCTGGCGACGGACCGTACGCTGCTCAGCGCCAAGGTGCAGTACCTCGATGCAACGTATGACGACCTGCATTTCGTCACCTCACCGCCGCGCGACAATATCAATTGCCCGTTCAATATCACCGGAACAAACAATGGCACCCCGGTTCTGGACTTCGACTGTTCCAACAACCCGGCGATCTACTCGCCGAAGTGGGTCGTGAAACTGGGTATCGAACATACGTTCGATCTCGGACGCTACGATCTGACGGCGTCGGCGGATACCACGTGGACGGATGACCAGGTGACGGGTTTCAACAACCTGGCCCACGAAGTCATCAACGATCACACGCGGACCAACCTCGGGCTGACGTTGTCGGCGCCGGACAACCGGTGGTCGGTCAACGCCTACATCCGCAACCTCGAAGACAAGCGTCGGGTGCTCGCCACCCAGGCGCCGCTGCTGGGTATGGCCATGACGCAGTTCGGCGCACCGATGACTTATGGTATTGGAGTGAATTACAACTTCTGATCGTGACAGGCCGGCCCCGGATGCATTCCGGGGCCGGCCTGGTCTGATCGTTGTCCCCGTCCGCACCACCCGGGCTGCCCCGGGAACCGGTCCTGGAACCTTCAGCCGCATCGCTGCGCCGCTTTTTCCGTTTACCCTCCAATCACCCGTTCAAAGGATAGTTGCCGCCATGCCACTTGGTATAAATTTGGCGGGCACGCTGTGCGTATGCGCGCACGAACCGACGGGGGAAAGGAGGTTTTTCCAGCCATGAGGCTGGCCGGCTCCCGCAATCGATAATGTTGCAGGATGCTGACGTTTGTCGGCGGGAAGACGGAGCCAGTCTTGAGCTATGACCTTATCCAGCAGCGCGGCGAAACGTCCTGGTTCCTGTTCCAGGTAAAGCGCCACTACGCCGCCGGCCGTTATCAACGCGCGCATGAATTGGCGGCCCGGCTCAAGCGCCGGGCAACTGCACTCAAACCCAACGACTTCATTCTGCTATCCGCAGTCTCACGCGCTGCCGGCGAGTTCCGTCGCTCATACGCCTGGCTGCGGCTTGCCTGCCGCCTGCACCCCGGCCACCCGGAGGTCCTGCTGGCCTGGGCACGGGTCACGCGCAAACGCAACAGCGTCCTGCGTGCGCAAGCGCTACTGGAGGGCTTCGATGCTCCGCCGCGGTATGCAGCGGCCAAGTATGCGTTGTTGGCCGATTGCAGCGCCACGCTCGGGTTCGTACACAACGCGAACAAGCAGATTGAACAATCCATAGCCCTGGGCGCGGACAAGTCCGCCTTTGCGCTGCATCACCTGGCGATGGCCTGGGGAAACCTGCGCGAATGGGACAAGGCGGTGCAATTCGCCCGTCGCGGCCTGAAGTCACGTCCGAATTCAGTGATTGCCGTGCTGGCGCTGGTGGACTTGCTGCTGTCGCGTGGCGACAGTGCCGAAGCCCACGAAATTCTGCAGTCCGCCGCCAGTGATAATGCGGATATCGCGGTATTCCGTTGCTATACGACTTTCGCCATGGGGCGTGCCGGCGAAGCCGCCCGGATACTCGAACAGGCGATGCAACTCTGGCCAGCGATTGCTGCTGACAAAGGTCTTGGTCGCCTGTTATTCCTGCTGCGCTGGTTTTCCGGTCAACGCGAGCTTGCATTGGCAAATCGTCCCGTCTTCAGCGCGGAACTCAACGCGCGACTGGATTCCCGACTCACCGCAACGAAACAGGTATTGCTGCCCACGCCGCTGATTGCGCAGCAATACCTGATGTGCGTGCCGACCTCGGTCGCCATGATGACCGGCATCCTCGGGCAGGTCACAGATCCCGTCCGTCTGTTCGAACAGATGTATGGCTACTCCGGTACGGAGCTGTGGCGCGTGCGGGAGGTGATGACGCAATACGGCTACGACACCCACTGCCTGCGGTTTGATATCGAAGTCATCACGCAGTTGCTGGACCAGGGTTTGCCAGTGATGGTGCAGTCACAAGGCATGTTCAACGCGCATGTCGAAGTGGTGTGTGGCTACGACGAAGCGCTGAACATTCTGGTGATCCGCGATCCCATGGAGTGGATGCCTTATCACATGGAAATGGACGCGGCGACCGGGCATTTCCAAAGTGCCGGGAGCTATGTGCTGGTGCTGACACCCGCCACCGGCGGCACATCGCTACCGGAGGGCTGGAAGAGCGCGACGGCGGAACTTGTGCTGGACCTCGCGCGTGCCTGTGCCCGTGGCGAGACAGCGTGGGCACAAACTTGTTTCGAACAGATTCCGGACACCGCCGACGAAGCTCTGGAGAAGTTCGACATTGCCTATGGCATCACCGTGTCAGCCCACCGATACCGCGAGGCGGTGAAGCAGATCGCCACCGATCCGCGACAACACCAGACGATACAACTCAAAGCGCTGCTCCGATCGCAAGATGCCGAACTCATCACTCAGCGCATCGCAGCCGACGACAGCCAGCTGAATCCTCATATCAAAGGCTACCTGCGAGTCACGCTGTGCCTGAATCGCAAGGACTATGCCGGCGCGCTGACCGAGCTTGAACCGCTGTTGCGGGACTATCCCAACTTCGACCAACTGCATGTCAGCCGGGCCATTGCGTTATTGGAACTGGGTCACCTCGAGGAGGCTGAGGCCGCAGCCGCGAATGCGGTTGAGTTGTCATCGCGCTCGATAGCGATTTCCCAGCAGGTAAGAGCATGGTTTCCACATCGCAATCCGTATCGCGAACGACTGGCGGAAGTGCAGGGGTTGATTGAGCGCAATCCCAGTGTTCACGGCCTGCAGTCCGACCTCGCTCAGGTGATGGCTGACGGTGACGATGGCATTGCCTACGAACATCAGCTGTTACGCTGCATGGCATTGCAGCCCAAACTGCCAACCGCATACGCCCAGCTCGCACGCTTCTATGCACAGCAACAACGCCCGGACCTGGTTGCGCGCGTTCGCGAGCGCGCGGTGGCAGACCTGGATCAGGAAGACGCGGAATGGTTGGCATCCAATCTGGAAAATGTCCCGGACGCCGGCTATCTCTGGTCGGCCGTCGATGCCGCCAATGGCTGGGATGAATTCGCCGCGGCGGTGACGGAGGTTGCTGCAGCGGAAGGTCGTGCATGGCACGACGACATCCGCTTGCTCGTTGCCCGAATCAGGTTGGCGGCCCATGCAGCGGTTACCGGTGAGGGGGGCGCACCCTCCATTCCGGATATGCTGCCAGCCGCCCTGCCAGGGGTTCTTCCGTATTCCCTTCGCTATTTTCTCGATTTGTTGCGCCTGGACGAACTCGATCGCAAGGCACGCGAGTCGATACTGAGCTGGGCCACGGCGCTGGTGGCAGGCGCTGACTGGCATGAGGATGTCGAATTCAACCTGGCTTTCCTGCAGGAAACACTGGGTGAACTCAAGGGCGCCGAAGCCCGCTTGCGCAAAATCATTCATCTGCGTCCTGGCTACGGCGCGGCCCATTACCGGCTGGGGCAGATTCTGGAAACGCGCGGCGCACTCCGCGAAGCCATTGAAGCCTATCATCGAGCGCTGGAAATCACGCCTAACCGCCAGGGCTGCCTGGACCGGCTGGTCGTGCTTTATCGCTACGAGCGCGAACGCGAAAACATGGTGCGGGCCGCACGTGGCCGTTACCAGCTTTCGCCCTACGACTACCGCGCTGTATCCGACTACGTTAGTACGCTTGTCGCAGCGGGGGAAGCAGATGAGGCGACCGCTCTGGTCGACCAGAATCACCCGGGGTTCAGTCCGGCGCAATGTGCGCTGTTGCGCGCCCAGATCGCGTTGGATGCCGGTCGCCTTGCCGAGGTCGAACCGCTGGTGAGCGGGCTGCTCGATGGCGACGAGGCGGATGCGGCGCGCCGGTTTTTGTTGACCAGCCTCGCAGAACGCAATGCATGGGAGCAGTTGCGCGACGCGGCGGACGAGGCATTGGCGGTGAGCGCCGATGATCGCGAATTCACCTTGCGCCGGATGCAGGCGCTGGAGAATCTCGATGCCGCAGGTGCGCGCGATGCTTATCGCAAGCTGCTGGCGAAATACCCTGGCGACGAGTACATCATCCGGCGCTTGTTCGAATCGGCGGACCCGGAGGCTTCGCTGCTCGAAACCGCCCATCAGATGATGCGCGATGCGCCGCAAGCCGAACAGGCGGAGCTGGGCATCACCATCGCATCAGTGCTGGCGCAGCTTGGTCGATACGGGATACGGCACGAATTCATCGAACACTGGGTGTCGGAGTTGCCACACGCACCGGGGCTGAAAGCGGAGTTGTGCGATATCTGGATCATGCTCGATCGGCACGACGACGCAATCACACTGGCCACGCAACTGCATGCGGAGGATCCGGCACAGAGCAACTGGGTATTGCTGCTCGCGCGAGCGCTTCAAATCAAGTATCCCGAGCGGGCCGTGGAGGTGCTGAAGAACGAGTACGAGCGAAGTGGGTCGCTGGATGCGCTGGTCTTCCTGGCCATGACCTATCACAATCTCGGCGCGGCGGCCCAGGCAAAGATGTATTACCGTCAGGTTCTCAAGCGCGATACCAGCAACGTGCTGGCCTTGAGCAACATGGTTCAACTCGGCGAATCGCCCGGCAATTTTGTCGATGGCTTTCGCGAGGCGATGGATAAGGGCCTGGGCGGCAACATGCAGTACTTCCACATCAACGCGGTCAGGGTGGTCAAGGATGCAGCCGCGCGACTTCCAGTCAGCTGGCTTGCGGGCGCGACCGAGCGCTTCGAGCGCGCGCTGGCCGAGAAACCTTTTCGCGATGAAATCCCGCGATTGGCGCGTTACATCGCAATATGGTTACGGGCGGAGGGCAGGCGGGACCTGGCCAGTGAGTACCTGTCGCGCGCGAAGCCGTTCACCCGCCTGCGCGATCGACTTCGCTGGGAGTTCGCATCCTGGCTGCCGGCGCGCAGAAATGACCAATGGTCGCCGGACGAAGTCCATCCGGCGTGGGTAAGAATGGTGCTGCGCGGCTGGATCATTATTGGCCCGGCAGTCCGGGTAATTGTGTTTGGGGTGTTCGTATTCGGAATTGCGCATTTCATCTGGCCGGACGACTTCGTGGGAACGCCAACGCCGCTGGAGCCCGAGCGGGTCAACGATTGCACAGTGGCGCCGGCGGACGGCGACGAAGGACTGCGCCTGGCCTGGCGGGTGTCGCCCAGATATCCGGCCGCCATGCAAAGGAATGGCATTGAGGGCTATGTGGACATCGAATTCCAGGTCACCCCTTCCGGGATGGTCCAGGACGTTGTCGTGGTCGACGGTTCACCGCCCGGCGCGTTCGATGCAAGTGTGCTGGAATCGGCGGCAAGACTGCAGTACTGCCCCACGGGTAAACCCGGGCTGGTGAAAAGGAACATGCGCATCAGGTTCCAGCTCGAGTAGTGCAGGAACAGCATGAAACCGTGTTATCGCCCCAATGAAATCCAGCTATTGAATCAACGGATTTGGCGCGTCTGAGACACCCACTTACACTGGAAACCTTCGACCCGGCGGCAGCGGTAAACGTCGGCAGGATGCGGTCGTCGCGGCAGTGGCGGCCTGCGATGCCTGAATTATTCAAGACCTGAAGGGGTGAGTCATGGCGTTACCGGCAGAAAATGTATTGATCATCGGTGGTGGATTTTCCGGCATGTCGGCGGCCATCACGCTGCGGCGTCTGGGCGTCAACGTTGACCTGGTGGAAATCGATCCGGACTGGCGGACCGATGGCGCCGGCATCACGGTCAGCGGCCCTTCTCTGCGCGCGATTGCCGAGATCGGCGTACTTGAGCAGTTCAAAGCGCATGGCGCGATCAATGACGGTGTCGAACTCTGTGATTCAGCCGGCAACATATTCCAGCGCATGACGGCGCCGCCGGTGCCGGGTTCACAGGGCATCACCGGTAGCGGCGGCATCATGCGGCCGGTGCTGGCGAAGATTCTGGCTGACGCCACACTCGCTTCCGGCACAAAGGTCGACCTGGGGGTGACGTTCAACCACATCGAAGACAAGGGCGACAAGGTCACCGTCAGCCTCTCCAACGGCGACGTGCGTGACTATGACCTCGTGATCGCGGCCGACGGCGTGTTCTCCAGTGTCCGCAAAGCATTGTTCCCCGATGCGCCTGTTCCGTCGTTCACCGGCCAGGGCGTGTGGCGGGCGGTGGTTCCGCGTTATGGCGCGGCGCGTGGTGCAATGTATCTCGGTCGCCAGGGGAAGATTGGCTACACGCCGGTATCCGACGAAGAAATGTACATCTTCTACACCGAGGCGCGGCCGACCAAGGATCGCTTCGAACAGAGCGAACTTTTGCCACATCTCAAAGGCTTGCTCGAGGAATACACCGCGCCGGTCGTGTGCAAGATTCGCGAGGGATTGAACGAATCCTCACGCATCATCTACCGGCCGCTGGAGGGCATGTTGATGCCGCGTCCGTGGTACAAGGGGCGGGTGTTGTTGATTGGCGATTGTGTTCACGCAACGACGCCGCATCTCGCGTCCGGCGCCGGCATGGGGCATGAAGATGCGGTCGTGATCGCCGCTGAATTCGCCCGCGGTGGATCGTTGGAGCAGGTACTGGAGCGGTACCAGAACCGGCGCTGGGAGCGCTGCCGGATGGTCGTCACCAACTCCGCCCGCCTGGGTGAAATCGAGAAAGTCGGTGGCCCGCCGGAAGAGCATACGCAGCTGATGGCGCTGTCCAACGCCGCGATGCTGGCGCCGATCTGAGGTCACCTCATTCCCAAGTGCGGGTCGGGATTGGTATTCCGGCCCGTACCCGCTAAGCTTTGGCGCGCGCCCCAAAGGAGTGCGCCGCGGATGCTGCCCTGGCAGCACGGAATCGCTGATGCGGGTTGTTCGTCATTCCCCCGCAGGTTTCCGAAATCAGTGTCCGCGTAATTTTGCCATCGAAGTGAAAGAACGCTGATGCGCCTGAATCGCCTGGATCTCAATCTGCTGGTCGCGCTGGACGCGCTGCTGACCGAGCGTAGCATCACGCGCGCCGCTGAACGCATCAATCTCAGCCAACCCGCCACCAGCGGCGCCCTGGCGCGGCTGCGCGAATACTTCGGTGACGAACTGTTGGTGCGGGTCGGCGCACAGATGAAACCAACGCCACTGGGCGAAAGCCTGGCGACGCCGGTACACAATATCCTGATGCAGATTCAGGCCACGGTCGAACGCGGTGTGCAGTTCGACGCCGCGCAATCCGATCGCAAGTTCCGTCTGCTGATGAGTGATTACACCGCGACGACTTTGATGGCGATGGTCATTCGTCGCCTTGCCGATATCGCGCCTAACATGCGCATCGAGATTCTGGCGCCGATTGTCGGCCCTGCCGATGAACTGGAACAGGGGCGCATCGATTTCATCATCATGCCGGTGTATGCATTGTCGCCCAATCATCCATCGCAGATTTTGTTCGAAGAACAGTTCGCCTGCATCGGTTGCAAGAAGAACGACAAATTAAAGAAGGGCATGACGCTGGAAGCGTTCATGGATCTCGGCCACGTCACCGTCCGGTTCGGCGCCAACCGCGCGCGCACCCAGGATCAGGAACTGCTGCAATCCGTCTACGGCCTGGAACCCAGGATTGAGATCATCGCCGCCACCTTCAATGCCATACCCCAGTACCTGCCGGGGACGCGGCGGATTGCCACGGTATACCAGCACCTCGCGGATACCTGGGCGCGCTACCTGCCGCTCAAGGTCGTGCCGTTGCCGGTGGATTTGAAACCGGTGCCGTGGGGGATTCAGTGGCACCAATATCGCGATCTCGATCCCGGTATTCAGTGGATGCGCGATCTCATCATCGAAGTTGCGCGAGAAAATTACACTACCTCGCAATAGCGCCGTCCGCGTGTAGACTGGGTGCCGCGATTCATCGGGTTGACCGATACGGCCAATCAGCAAAACCGACTTCGCCCGGCTGGCCGCGTTCAATAGACTTTCCTTATTACTGGTCGCTGTCGGGCGGCCTGTCGCGCCCAGGCGCACCTCATCTACGGAGAATCCCAGACGTGAAACTGGCAACGTTACCCGGTAGCACCCGCGATGGCCGACTCGTCGTTGTCTCGCGCGATTTGAAGACGGCAGTGGATGCCACGGGCATTGCCGCGACCATGCTGGAAGCGATCGAAAACTGGTCCACCGTCGAGCAACCATTGCGTGAATTGTCCGACAAACTCAACGCCGGGCAAGTCACTGGCAGCTTTGCGTTTGATACCGCGCAAGCGCTGGCGCCATTGCCGCGTTGCCATCAGTTCATCGATGCCTCGGCGTTTCTCAATCACGGCGATATCATGGAGCGCGCCTTCAACCTGACGGTGAAGAAGGATCCGAATGCGCCCATCCTGGTACAGCGGCAGAGCGATGACTTCATGGGGCCGTGCGTCGACTACCCGTTTCCTTCGGAAGCAGACAATTGCGATTTCGAAGGCGAGTTCGCCGCGATTCTCGATGACACGCCGATGGGCTGTACGCCCGCGCAAGCCATGTCACACATCAAACTGATTACGATACTCAATGATGTAAGTATGCGCGCGCACCTTTTCCGCGAGCTGAGCATGGGGTTCGGCTTCATTCTCGCCAAGCCGGCGACGGTGTTCGCGGCTGTTGCGGTGACGCCTGATGAACTCGGGGCTGCCTGGCGCGATGGCCGCATTCATCTTGATCTCACCGTCACGCGCAACGGTGAGCATTTCGGTCACCCCAACGGCGGCCAGATGGATTTTCCCTTCGGCAATATCATTTCCCACATTGCCTATAACCGGAATCTGAAGGCTGGCGCGATCCTCGGCACCGGCACGGTCTCCAACAAGAACTGGCACGAAGTCGGTTCAGCGTGCCTGGCCGAGCGTCGTGCGCTGGATATCCTGGAGTTCGGCGAAGTGCGGACGGATTTTCTGCGCTTCGGAGAGAAGCTCCGCTTTGAAGTCTTCGGCGAGGACGGTCAGTCCGTCTTCGGTGCCATCGAACAGACGATGGTCGAGTTCAAGCGCTGAGTCAGCTCGGCGGGCGCAAGGCTCAGCCGTTTCGATCGGTGCGAATACGCGCCAATGCACGTTCGACCAGTGTGGCCAACGCACCATCGCTGTTGAAGCCGGCATGCAGTGCGGCAGGTGTGGAAAGTGGCGGTTGTGCGCCGAAGTTGGCCTCCAGATCCGCGTCCGGCGCGTAGCTGACCAACGTCGCACTGCTGCCCGTCGCCTCGGCAATACAAGCCACCAGTTCCGCCATCGAACAGCGTACCGCGGGCAGGGTCACCACACGGCTGGCCGGCATGTCCCGGCTGTCGAGCACCGCGCCGTGATGAAGATTGATGGCCGCCTGGTCAGCGGACATCAGCCACATGGTGGCCGCGGGCGATACCGGGCAGATGAACGGCTGACCGGCATCCAGCGCATGGAACACATCGCTGAGAAAGGCTGACTTCATCCCGCTGGCGCTAGGCGGCCGCGCAAGAATTCCCGGCAGACGTACAGCGACAGGGTCCAGCAGATTACGGCGCGCCATGTCGGCCAGGGCCAGTTCCATCATCGCCTTGTGCGTGCCGTAGATCATGGCCGGGGCAACCGGGCAACTGTCGTCCACCTGCGCCGGCATGCGGCCGCCGAGCACGGCAATCGTGCTGGTAAAGACAATGCGCGCCTGCGGCTGCGTTGCGGCAGCTTCTTCGAACAAGGCCAGCGTTGCCTCGAGATTGATCACTTTCGATAACGTCGGATCCTTTTCCGCGGCGCCGCCGGGCAGGGCGGCGAGGTGGAAGAGGGTGGTGAAGCTGTCACCGAGCATGCGGCTGCGGGCCGCGCCATCCTGCAATTTCCCTTGCACAAGGGTGATTCGGTCGTCGCGGTACAGTGCGTCGTGGCCGAAATGCCGATCGAACAACGTCAGGTCGGCCTCGGTCTCGGCCAGCAACCGTTGCGTCAATGCCTTGCCAATGAATCCGCCGGCGCCCGTGATGACGTACTTCATGTGCAATCTCCGGAATTGATCGAATCCTGATACGGTGGGTTGCCATCCCCGGCAACCCGAGTGAATTGGAAACGCGAAGCCATGCTAATCAAGCACGATGGAATCGGCCAGTGAAATCACCTTGCGCGACCATCGTAATTTCTGATGGCAGGTTTCCAAACAACGAATACGCGTTTGCTTGACCGGCTGAGGAAGCAAATGCAAATTACACGCAGAAAATCGCGATGATTTCGCGATCAGGAAAATGCATTTGAATGGAGCGTCGGTAGGGATGATTTACGAAATTGCTGAAATCGAAGTCAAGCAAGGTTCGGAAAAGGAATTCGAGGCCGCGGTGGCACAGGCCAGCGCCTGCTTTGCCGATGCCAAAGGGTGCCGCAGCCTGAATCTTCAGCGCTCGATTGAACGACCGACCTGCTATCGACTGGTCGTCGGCTGGAATTGCGTGGACGACCACATGGTCACATTCCGCGAAAGCGAAGGCTTCCAGCAGTGGCGGCGCCTGGCCGGACCGCACTTTGCGCAGCCGCCCAAGGTTGAGCATGTGGATACCGTGTACTACGGTTTCTCGCAATAGGCATACCTCGCAACATTCGTCCGCGCTGCACTGTGGCGTATTGCAGCGTCGGTGCAGATATTTACAGAAGGATTCGTTGATCATGGCAAACTGGTTGAAGCGGGGCGCAGCGGCCGATGTCAAGGCTGCGGCTGATCGCAATGTAAGAGACATTGTCGAGGCCACCTTGGCGGACATTGAAGCGCGGGGTGATGCCGCGATTCGCGAACTGTCGATCAAGTTTGATCAATGGGAGCGCGACGATTATCAACTCAGTGATGCCGAGATCCAGGCATGTATTGATTCACTGGATGCACAATCGCTGAAGGACATTGAATTCGCCCAAGCCCAGATCCGCAATTTTGCCCAGGTTCAGCGCGGCGCGATTCAGGATGTCGAAGTCGAGACGATGCCCGGCGTCATTCTTGGCCACAAGAACATCCCCATCAATTCCGCGGGGTGTTACGTGCCCGGTGGCAAGTATCCGATGGTGGCTTCGGCACACATGTCTTTGATCACCGCCAAGGTTGCCGGCGTTTCGCGCGTGGTCACTTGTGCACCGCCGTTCAAGGGTAAGCCCGCCGCCGCGATTGTTGCCGCACAGGCCATGGCGGGGGCCGATGCGATCTACGCGTTGGGCGGCATTCAGGCCGTGGGTGCAATGGCGTTGGGCACACAGTCCATTGCACCGGTGGATATTCTGGTCGGTCCCGGCAATGCTTTTGTTGCCGAGGCCAAGCGCCAACTGTATGGCCGGGTCGGCATTGATCTGTTCGCCGGGCCAACTGAAACGTTGGTCATTGCCGATGACAGCGTCGATGCGGAATTATGCGCGACCGATCTGCTGGGTCAGGTCGAGCATGGCCCGGAGAGCCCGGGCGTGTTGCTGACCAATTCCGAAACCCTCGCGCGGGAAACCATGGCCGAGATCGAACGCCTGCTGCAGATTCTGCCCACCGCCGGACATGCCCGTGTCGCCTGGGAAACCTTCGGTGAAGTCATCGTCGCCGACAGCTACGAAGAGATGGTGGCTATCGCCGATGACATCGCTTCAGAGCACGTTCAGGTCATGACCCGTGATCCCGACTATTTCCTGCAGCGGATGACCAATTACGGCGCGCTGTTCCTCGGCCCACGCACCAACGTTTCCTATGGCGACAAGGTCATCGGCACCAACCATACGCTGCCAACCCGCAAGGCTGCGCGCTACACCGGTGGCCTGTGGGTCGGCAAGTTCTTGAAGACCTGCACATATCAAAGGGTCACGACGGATGCTGCGTCTGATCTGATAGGCGATTACTGCTCGCGGTTGTGTGCCATCGAAGGTTTTGCCGGGCACGGCGAGCAGGCGAACATCCGTGTGCGCCGATATGGTGGCCGCGAAGTGCCATACGCCGGCGCGGTGACGCCGGGCGACAGGACCCGTGTCGGTGCCTGACGAGCTTCCCACTACGCCATCGTTCCGCTTGGACGGCCGTCGCGCCGTCGTCACCGGCGCGGGGCGCGGAATCGGGCGAGCCGCCGCGGCCGCGTTGGCGCAGGCCGGCGCCGAGGTCACGCTGGTTGCGCGAACCGCTTACGATCTACATGAAGTCGCAGAGGAACTTCGGGCCAGCGGTGCTACGGTTGCCACCGAATGTCTCGACGTCACCGATGTCGTTGCCGTACAGCAGTTCTTCGCGCGCCAATCGGCATTCCATATCCTGGTGAACAACGCCGGCACCAATCGTCCGTTGTCGATGCTGGATGTGACCGAGGACGATTACGATGCCGTCCTGGATTTGAATCTGAAGGCGATGTTCTTCGTCGCCCAGGCGGCAGCGCGGCGGATGATAGAGGAAGAAATTGCCGGCTCGATGATCCATATGGGTTCGCAGATGGGCCACGTGGGCGGTGTACGTCGTTCTCTGTACTGCGCATCGAAATGGGGGCTCGAGGGCATGAACAAGGCCTTCGCGCTGGATCTCGCGCCGCACCGGATCCGCAGCAACACCATTGCACCGACCTTCATCGAAACGCCGATGACCAGGCCGTTCCTGGCGGACTCTTCGTTCATGGCGAGCGTCATGAGCAAGATCAAACTCGGCCGCCTCGGTCAGGTGGAAGACTTGATGGGCGCCATTGTGTTTCTGGCGGGTGACGCCTCGTCGTTGATGACGGGTGCCAGCCTGGTGATCGACGGCGGTTGGACGGCGGATTGATCGGCCCGCATATTCATGGGAGCAGACAGCATGACGCAGTGCCCGGAACTTTCATTTCATCATGGCGGCATCAGCGTTCCCGACCTGCAGCAGGCGCTCGCGTGGTACCGCGACATGCTCGGTTTCGAAGTCGAGAAGCAGTTTGCAATTCCCAAAGCCAATGCCACGGTGGCCATGGTCAAGCGTGGTGCCTTGCGAATGGAAATATTTCAGGTTGACGGCGCGGCCGAACTGCCGGATGAGCGACGTCTGCCCGATACCGACTTGAAGACCCACGGCAACAAGCACGTGGCGTTCAGAATTCCCGATCTCGATGCGTTCCTGGCGGTGATGGAGGCCAAGGGTGCTGATGTCGCATTTGTCGTTCGTGAAGCATTTGGCCGCGGCTGCTTTCTACGAGACTGTGCTGGCAACCTGATTGAATTTGTCGAAGAACCGACGGCCGCCTGAGCAACGTTCCGCACAGGATAGAACGTAAAACGAACATGCAAGCGCACAGGAGCATTGCGTCATGACCCGACGTTTTGTTGATCTCTCCATCTATCTCGAAAACGATGTCATCACTGATCCGCCGTTCATGCGGCCGAAGATCACCTATCAGACCCATGCGGAAACCGTAGTGGAAGCTCAGCATTTCTTCCCCGGCGTCGCCGCTGAAGATTTCCCGGGTGGGGAGGGTTTCGCCGCGGCGGAAGTGATTACGTTGACGTCACACAATGGTACGCACCTGGATGCGCCCTGGCACTACGACCCGACGATGGACGGCGGCAAGCCGGCGATGACGATTGATGAAGTACCACTGGACTGGTGCTTCCGGCCCGGCATCAAGCTCGACTTCCGCCATCTCCCGGATGGCCACGTTGTCACGGCCGCCGAAGTCGAAGCCGAACTCAAGCGCATTGGCGTAGAACTTCAACCGCTGGATATCGTGCTGATCAATACCGCTGCGGGCATGGCGGTGGGCAACCCGAACTTCGTCAACATCGGTTGCGGTATGGGGTATGAATCCACCATGTACCTGCTGGAAAGAGGCGTGCGGGTGACGGGGACCGACGCCTGGTCGTGGGACGCACCGTTTTCCTACACGGCGGAACGCGTGAAACAGACCGGCGACCATTCGCTGATCTGGGAGGGCCACAAAGCCGGTCGCGACATCGGCTATTGTCACCTCGAAAAACTGCACAACCTGGAAGTACTGCCACCGAGCGGATTCACCGTCTCCTGTTTCCCGCACAAGATCCGCGGCGCATCCGCAGGGTGGACGCGCGCGGTTGCGATTTTCGACGAATAGCGACGCGCTCTTTTGATTGCAGGCGGTGATTACCCGCCGGATTGATTTCGCCTCCTCGGTACCAATTCGGCCTGAAGTTTGCCCGAATTCCGCCAGAATCGTTCGCCAGACTCCTCAGCTGCACGGAATCCCCTGGAGAATGGAGCGCGCTATGCGAAACCTGGTCGTGGCATTACTTGTGGTAGTCGGGTTGGTGGGCTGCAGTACGAGGTCGATTTCAAACTCGGGCTACGATCGCGGCTATTACGGCGCCGCGGCAGATAACCCGTTTTATCAGGGCGAGCTCAGCGAATTTGATGTGCTGGGAATCGCGACATCCGATTCATATGATCAGACACGGATTGCGGCAAGGCTGGCACAAACCAAACGGTCGCCTTCGCTGACCAAGGGCGATGCGGTTCTGCTGATTCAATCCGGCGCGATGCTGCCGGACCAGGACATGCTGGACCAGCTGTCGCCCAGCTTCCGCGTCATTCCGTTCAGCGGCGTGCCGGAGAAGCGCGACGACAACAAGTCAGGATACGCCAGCAGTCTGCGCTACGCCGCCGCCGGCGCCGGCGTCGAAACCATCGTCGTGTATTGGGGCATTCTGGAGGCCGGCAGCGAAAATCTGGGCACCAAGACGGTTTCCTGGATCCCCATCGTCGGCGCTGTCGTTCCCGACGAAAACCAGTTGATGCGGATACGGCTCAAGGTCTGCGTCATCGATGTCGAATCCGGCGCCTGGGACATCTTCACGCCGGAAGCGCTGACGGATAGTGCCCTGAGTGCGGTTTTGAATCGCGGGCAGAGTGATCAGCGTCAAGTCGCGCGCTTGAAAGAGCAGGCCTATGCAGCAGCCAGCCGTGACTTGCTGCTGCGCTACGAGCACTGATTCCCGCGACCGTTGTCCCGCATGCCATCCGCAATTCCCGGCCGCCGGTCGCTGTACCGGCGGTCGGCGTCCCGCCCATTTCAATCCCGCCGCCAAACCGTAGATAATGGCGCCCACCAGCCCGTATTTATGATCC
>JACKNH010000012.1 GCA_024234975.1 Gammaproteobacteria bacterium | reverse complement strand
GCGCAGCCCGAGCAATTCGAGTTCAGGCTCGGGCTCTTCCGTTGCCGCCAACCTGGTCACCTGCGCGATTGCCGAAGAAACCGGCTCCTCGATTCGCGGGCCGGCACGTGCCAACAACGCAGTAGGCATTGCCCCCACCCAGGAATTGATCAGCCGCGACGGCATGATTCAGCTCGGTATCAATACCCGCGTCGGACCGATCTGCCGCACCGTGGAAGATGCGGCCAAGGTATTGACCGCCTACGCCGGCTACGATCCCAAGGACGAACTGACGGTCTACAGCATCGGCCGCAAACCGTGGCAACCCTACGAATCGTTTGCCAGCCCCGGGCGCCTTGAAGGACTGCGTATCGGTGTGGTGCGGGAATTGTTCAACACCAGCGAGCTGTCCGCGGCATCGATGGACACCGTGCAGCTGACCAATGCCGCCATTGCAGACTTGAAAGCGTTGGGCGCCGAGATCATCGATCCGGGTGACGGCGGCGCACTGCTGACGACCTGCGTGCGGGAATACGCGCCGCGCCTTGGCAACACGTTATTCACCGCAATGTATCCGGAACTGTTTCCGGTCGTCGATGGCAAGCCGGTCGGCGACCACATCCATACCTTGATGGGCATGGTACAGAATCCTTCGACCGTGCCCGACGACTTCTCATTCAACTCACTGCCACGCGGCGCGGCCGAAGGCGAAAGCCGCTTCGAAATGAATCGCTACCTTGCCGAACGTGGCGATGCCGAAATCAAGACCAACACCGACCTCGTCAACAAGGCGAACTGGCTGGACGATCCCAACTACCCGGATTTCAAAGGGCGTCGTATCGAGCAGGACAAGGAGCGCGTGCTGGACATGTCCCGGCGCATGCTGGATCGCTTCATGGTGCAGACCACGATCCTGCAATGTATGCAGTCGATGAATCTCACCGCCATGGTCTACCCCACGGCCAATCTACCACCGGAAAAACTGGGCTCACCCTCGCTACCGACGAATCGCGGCCGCGCATCGTCCAGTTCACTCGGGCGCCAGGGCTTTCCGGCGATTTCCGTTCCGGCAGGTTTCACCAATGAGATGTATGACCGGGTGGTAGACGCCAGTCTGCCAGCGCAATCCGATGGCAGCCCCGGCACACGGCTGGTCGGCCCCATACCCGCCAAACTTCCAGTCGGTATCGATTTTGTCGGCCGTCCGTTTGATGAGCCGACGTTGATTCGTATCGCTGCGGCATACGAAGCCACGACCCATCACCGGCAGCCGCCGCCCGCCTTCGCTCCGTTGGCTGGCGAACCATGAGCGCGGCGGTTTATCCGTACCCACCGGCGGCTATCTCCGTGCTGACCGACCCGCAATTCCGAATCCTCTCATTGATGGCAGGCGACTCATGAACGATCGAAAGATGATGGTGCGGCTGCGCGCTGGCGTGATGAACAAGGCAAGCGAATGTCCAGGATGTTTAACCACTTTTATCACATCACTTTTCCTCATCGCGGTACCGGCGATGAAAGCCGCCTCCGCAAACTTTCAGGTCGAGGAATCGACCATCGAACAGACCCACATGGCCATCCAGGCCGGCCAGACCAGTTGCACGCAAATCGTTGAAGCCTATCTGGCGCGCGCCAGAGCCTATAACGGCACCTGCACGGCGCTGGTGACAGAAGACGGCTCAAATATTTCTCCGGGTACTGGCACGGTTCGCAGCGGTCTGCCGTTGACGTTTCCAACGCAGACGGTCGCGGCGCGCACACTGCTGCCGGATCTCGATGACTATGAGGGGCCGCCCATCGATTTCGGCAGATTGGAAGCCACCGCCAGCAACCCGGCTGCTCAGCAGCAGTACGGCTTTGTGACCGGCATTGCCGGTTTATCCCAGGTCAATGCCCTGAACACGTTGAACATCCGCGGCGAACGCAGCGCCACTTGCAGTGCAGAATGCGATGCGGCGCCGGGTAACGGCGCATTGCCGGCATATTGTCCGCGTGCCTGCGAACAGTTCCGTCGCCAGCCCGACGCTCTCGAAACCGCTGCGGCACTCGATGCCAGATTCGGCCGCAATCCGGATCTTGAGAAGATGCCCATGTACTGTATTGCCATGTCCTTCAAGGACGTGTTCGATACGGTTGATATGCGGTCCACCGGTGGCGCCGATGCCAACTACGCGGCAGACTTTCCCACTGAAGACGCCACCATCGTCAAACAACTGCGCGACAAGGGCGCGATCATTCTGGCCAAGGCCAACCTGTCCGAATACAACGGCGGCTCCGGCAATCCAGGTGGTGACGCCAAGGCCACTGGCAAGACCTTTGGCGCGGGTGCCCGTTCCAGCTGGGGTGGTACGGCATGCAATGCCTACGATTCCGCCCGTGAAACCGGCGGCTCCAGCTCCGGCTCAGCGGTTTCGGTCGGCGCCAACATGGTCACCTGTTCAATCTGCGAGGAAACCGGCGGTTCGTGCCGTCAGCCGGCCTGGCGCAATGGCGTGGTCGGCCTTGTCACCACCAAAGGCCTGATGCCATACGGCGGCGCGATAGGCGCTGATCCCTACCTCGATCGCGCAGGCGTCCATTGCCGCACCGTTGCCGATACCGCCCGGGTACTGGACGCGTTGAACGATGAACGAACTCGCTACTTCGATCCGCGCGACATCTACTCGGCATTGCCGCGCGCGTTGCTGCCAACACAACCCTACAGCGCATCCACCGTGGAGCGTGACACCGTGTTGCCGGCGCGACCGCTCGCCGGCATCCGCATCGGCATCGTCCGCGAATACATGGTCAAGCACAGCGCAAACGATGGCGCGGTCAGCGACCGCATCGATGCCGAGATCAAGCGTGTGCTACGCGACCAGCTCGGCGCTGAACTGGTCGAGTCGCGCGACCCGCTGTATCCCGATGATCCCGACATCGCCGACATGACCTACGACTTCCAGGCAGCGCTGGCCGAGATCCTGCCGTTCCATATGCCGGAATACTTCACCCGGGTGGATGACGACGGTAATCCACTGTACGCAGTGGAAGGGTTCGATGTGCATAACCGCGATTATCTGGTGGCGCTGGCACAAGGTCAGGCGCCACTATCGGACAAGCTCAACCTGCGCAGCATCAACGAAGGGCCGGACAAATCGTTGAGTTTCAGCTTTCACATGCAGCAATATCTCGCACGCCGCGGCGATAGCCGCATTACCGACTGGCAATCGCTGAACGCCAACTCGAAGTTCTACGCGGCAGACAAGACGGCGGCGATGATCAACTGGGCCAACGCCATGGATATCACGGCGGACGGCATGACCAAGGCCATCAAGATGCGCGAGGTGATGCGCCTGGTGGTGGAAAAGGTGATGGCCCAGAATGACCTCGATGTGCTGGTGAACCCGACCAGCACCGTGCCACCGGCGCTGATCGGCCATGCCAGTCAACCGGTTGCGAACAACCGTCCGGTCGGCCGTTTTCCGACCAGCGCCAACCTGGGTATCCCCGAGATCACGGTGCCTGCCGGCTACAACGACATCATCTACGAGCCGGGTTTCGCACTGAACGAAAAGCGCGATGGCTATGTCGGCAAGGCGAACGATACAGAAGCTTCGCGCATGGCCGTACCGATGCCATTCGGCCTGTCGTTCTGGGCCGGTATCGGTACCGAGCCGACGCTGTTCAAAATCGCCTCCATCTACGAGGCCGCCACCCGTCACCGGCAACCCCCGGCAGCCCTGCCGCCGCTGCCGGCCAGCATGACCTCACCGGCACTGAGTGCGACCGAATGACAAGCCGCCCGAAGATGCCGTGGATCTGCTGCATGAACCGACGGTGGCAGACTGTGTTCCGCCGGATAAATTGCCGCCGCGAAACATGCCTGTAGACATCCCGAATAAACGGCGACAGGCCAAATCAAATGGGTAGACGTGGTGTGTCCCTAGCGAGTTATGGGCTCAGCTCAGCTTGCCGCCAAATACCGGCATGTTGCGCGCCTCGCCGTAGTCCTCGATCTGCGGCAGATTCTGCAATACCGCCATATCGTCGTTCGAGATGACGAAGTCGACGTCGGCGTTACTCTTCATGTGCGCGGGATTCGCGGTTTTGGGCAAGGGCAGCAGACCCAGCTGCAAGTCGTAGCGAATCGACAACTGCGGAACAGTCACGCCGTATTTCGCCGCCATCGTCGTCACCTGTTCGTTCTTCATCAATTGCCCATGCGCAATCGGCGAGTACGCCTCGACGAGGATGCCCTGCTCCTGCGTGTACCGGATAAGCGCCGCCGGCGTATTGCTGATGTGCGCCAAGATCTGGTTCACCATCGGCCTGACAGTGCACGACCCAAGCAGATTTTCGAGGTCGACCTGCTGAAAATTGGACACGCCAATGGCGCGCAATTTGCCCGCCCGGTATGCATCCTCGAGCGCACGCCAGGCTTCACGGTTGCCTTCGAGAAAACGGTCTGTCGCGCCAAACTGCATCCAGGGCTGCGGACTGTGGATGATCATCATGTCGATGGTCTCCAGGCCGAGGGCTTGCAGCGATCCGTCAATCGACCGGATGGCTTCGTCGTAGGACTTCACCTCCGCAGCGAGCTTGGTCGTCACGAAGATGTTCTCGCGCGGCACACCACAGGTGCGGACACCGACGCCGACACCGGCTTCATTGGCATAGGCCTGCGCCGTGTCGATATGCCGGTAGCCGATGGCAACCGCTTCCTGCACCGCTCTGGCGGTCTCATGGTCGGGAATCATCCAGGTGCCCAGACCCAGCTTGGGGATCTCGACGCCGTTGGCCAAAGTGTAGGTGTCTTGCAGAATCATTGAATATCTCCTTGCTCGGTCGGGCCGAGGTTTGCGCAATATGCCGGGCCCGCAGCGGTTCTGTTCAGTTGTGCCCGGGGACCTGGATAAATTAGGCGCAAGCGACGCAACGTTGAATGGGTATTCGTGGCAGGAGCTTGCCTGATTCTGCAGATACCGCCACGAACAGGCAAAAATGCCGCTGCTGCCGCAGGGCGGTCAGGGCGCGTCGGTATATGGCAGGCTGTGCGCGAGAGACGGCGGCACCTGGAAATAACTTTTGAACTCGCGACTGAATTGCGAAGCGCTCGCGTAACCTACTTTGTATGCGGCCTCATCGACCCGTGCGCCGTCGAACACGAGCAACCCTCTGGCCTTGAGCAGGCGGATTTTTTTCAGGTACTGCAGCGGACTGTCACCGGTTACCATCTTGAACGCCCGGTGAAAGGCCGACACGCTCATTGCACTCTCCTTCGCCAGCGCTTCGACGGGCAGCGTGTCGCGGTAATCCCTGTGCATTCGCGCCAACGCGCGGGCAATCCCGGCGTAAGGCGTGTGGTGCTGGGTGAGCGTATACAGGACGTGGCCCTGCTCGCCACGCAGAATACGATAGATGATTTCATCGACCACCGCCGGACCGACAACCTGGCGATCCACCGGGTCAGCGAGACATTCGATGAGCCGCTTCGACGCGTCGAGCAACGGGCCGTTCATCGATACCGGTTCCACGCCGGCGTGCGGCAGACGATTGCCCTTCCCGTCAGCGCCAAGCCCTCCACCAACGCGGGCGACCAGCGCTTGCAGTGACGTGATGTCGATGTCGATGCGAATGCCGAGCAGGGGTTCGGTGGGGCTGGCATGCACTTCGCATTCGAACGGCACAGGCACACCCAACACCAGGCAGGTGTCGGCGTCGTACTCAAACCGGCGCCCGCCGAGAAATCCTACCTTGTGCCCCTGCCCAACGATCACAATGCCGGCGTCGTACAACAGCGGCGCGCGCGGGATCGGCTGGTCATTCCAGAAGAATGTCACCCGCGGCACACCTGTGCTGATCACGCCTGACGGCGCATGGCCACCGCGCGAATTCCGGTAATCCTCCAGCAGCGCGGCAAGCGTGGTCCCAGGCCGGGGTTGTGGCGAAATCTGCATCGTCACAGTGTCCACTGCCGCAGTAGTGATGACAACGCTGATTCTGGCGTTTTCATGCTTGATCCTGCCGGATCGGCGACGAATGGAATAGGCAGCGGGATTTCTGACCGGGTAGGGTCCGGTTGCTGCGCCTCGTCTTGGGGAGACGCCAACACTTCCGCGAGGGCCACCCCGTGAATTCCAAGCATTCAGTCGTACGTCATGTTGCCGCCGCGGTCTGGGCAGTCGGCCTTGCCGTGGGAAGCGTCGGTCTGCCGGCGACAGCCACGGCCGCGCAGGCAGCCCCGACATTTGACGTCATGGAAACCACGATACGTGACATCCAGGCTGCGCTGCTCGGCGGCCAGGTGACGACCGAACAACTCGTCAACCTGTACCTGGATCGCATCAAGGCCTACAACGGTCGCTGCGTCGAGGAACCCGATGGCATCCTGGGCCGCATCGTCACCATTCCGAACGCCGGCCAGATCAATGCATTGGCGACGCTGAATCTGCGTCCGGCCGCGCGTTTCCGTTGGGGTTTCGATGATCGCAAGGCGCGCAGCATGACTGATGCCACGGACAACGATCCCGCGATGCCGGACGCGTTGGAAATCGCCCGCCAGCAGGACGCCGCACTGGCCGCCACCGGCAAACTGGCAGGACCGTTGCACGGCGTGGTGATGGCCATCAAGGATCAATACGACACCTTCGACATGCGCACCACTTCCGGCGGCGATGCCCCATGGGCCAACGACAGGCCGCCCGATGATGCCACCTTCATCGCCCGACTGCGCGAGGCCGGCGCGATCATCCTCGCCAAAGCCAACCTTGCTGAATATGCATCAGGCGGCGCGCGCAGCGCGTTCGGCGGCACCTTCTGCAATCCCTACGATACCGAACGCTCACCCAACGCATCGAGTTCCGGCTCAGGTACCGCGGTGGCAGCCAACCTCGTGACCTGTGCAATCGCCGAAGAAACGAGTTCATCCGTACGGGGTCCGGCGGTGGCCAACAATGCCGTGGGCATCGCACCGACCCAGGAACTTGTCAGCCGCGACGGCATGATCGGCGCCGGCATCAATACCCGTGTCGGACCGATCTGTCGAACCGTGGAGGACACCGCGCGCATCCTGGATGTCATCGCCGGCTACGATCCGAAAGACGAGATGACGGCGTTCAACGTCGGCCAGCGTCCGGACGATCCCTATGCCAGCTACACGCACGCCAAACGACTGGATGGCGTGCGAATCGGCGTACTGCGCGAATACATGAGCAAGAAGCTGTTTGCGCAGGCCGACGCCGAAACAATTGATACCGTGGAAAAGCAGCTTGATGTCCTGCGCGGCCTGGGCGCAACCATTGTTGATCCCGGTCCGGACGGCGGCTTGTTCCAGGGCTGCATGGACAAATACGCGCCCTACCTCGCCAACGTGCTGTTCGCCCGCAAATTTCCGGAGAAGTTTCCGTTGGATGCTGACGGCAAACCGCAAGGCGACCACGTTGCCACGTTCGTCGACCTGTACTTCGAACCCGGCGATATGGCCGGCAAGTTCACGCTCCGCGATTTCGAGCGTATCCGCGGCGAAGGCGAAGGCAAGTACTACATGAACCGCTACCTGCGCGAGCGCGGCGATGCCAACATAACATCCAACGCCGATATCATCAGCAAGGGAACGTATTACGACGACGATCGCTTTCCCGATCGCAAGGCGACACGTGAGCAGGCCGAACAGGCCATGCAGTACGATATGAGTGACCGGATGCTGCTGCGCTACGCGGTACGTCAGGTGGTGACGCAATGCATGCAGTTGCAGAACCTCGATGCGGTCACCTATCCGACCAGCACGCTGCCGGTGCCAAAGCTTGGCGCGCCGACCGAGCCGGCGATCAACGGCCGTGACCGCGGTGGCGTGTGGACGTTCCTCGGCCAGCAGGGTTTTCCCGCAATCACGGTACCGGCCGGATTCACGACCATGGTTTATGACCGGGTTGCCAATCCCGACGATAAGGACGCGCCCATCCTGGTGGGCCCGATCCCGGCCAGACTGCCCATTGGCATCGACTTCCTCGGCCGGCCGTTCAGCGAACCGATGTTATTCAGAATCGCGGCCGCCTACGAGGCCGCCACCCACCACCGGATGTCGCCGCCGGGCTTTGGTCCGGTCGGTCAGAACGGCGCGATGCCGATCAGCGCCCGTTGATTTTCAGGCCATGCCCGGGCAAGTCCCGGGCATGGTTCTTCGGCCGGCCCTAAAAGTGCCAGCGCATACCGAATCCGACGTAGCCCAGGTCAGCCTTGTGAGTGGACCTGCCCCGTGGCTCGGCAGTGACAAACACCTGCATCTCAGGCGACAGGTGGTAGCCCATTTCCAATCCCAGCAACACGACCGCTTCATTTTTGCCCAGCAACTCGGAAAAGCCTGAGACATCACCGGTCGAACCGTTGTCGCGCAACCTCGCCTGCTGCAGACCGAGGCTACCGGTGAAAGACCAGCGCTCCCCGATCGGTAATCGGCCAAGCAGCGTCAGCCCCCACGATCTGCCCCTGGCGTTCAGCACACCACCCTCGTATTCCTGTCTGAACCTGCCCAGTTCCGCATAATTCAGCGCCGCCCCCCAGTGCCGTGTGAACCAATACCCGACGGATACCCGCCCGGCCAGCGACCCCGTTTCCGTCTCCTCGATCTCCACCCTGCCAATCGGCTCCAGATCAATGATCCCGACACCCAACGAGGCATCGGTGAACAAGCCGGTGGATTGGTTCTGCTGGGCATGGGCACTGGACAACACCCCCATACCGGCAACCAGGACGAGCGTACTCAATGTCATCTGACGCACCTGCGTCTCCTTGTTTGCAATTGAACGAGGTGCGCAGCCTGGCAGGTCAACCTCAAGAGTCCTTCAACGGCAGCTCAAGGTCGTCTGAAGAAATGCGCGGCAAGGCTTGAGACAACCTTTAACCTGGCCGGCTACCATAGCGGCCATGAATGTCTGTCTGGTTGAAGATGATTTGCTGCTGGGACGGGCGCTCAAGGCGTTCCTTGAAGACAATGGCCAGCAGGTCATCTGGGTGCGCATGGCGGCCGATGCCCGCGATCGTCTGCATGACGAGGAATTTGATGCCGCGCTGGTTGATCTCGGGCTGCCGGATGGCGAAGGCATCGACCTGGTGAAACAGCTGCGCCGGCAGGGCAATCACCTGCCGATACTCATCATCACCGCCCGTGATACCGTCAATTCCCGTATCGAGGGCCTGAACGCCGGCGCGGACGACTACCTCGTCAAGCCCTTTGACAACAGCGAGATGCTGGCCCGATTGCGGGCCAATCTGCGGCGGGGACGCAGCTGGGCGGCGGAACCGGAAATCCTGAGTGGAGCGGGCCTGGCGGTAGATACCCACAGCCGCAAGGTACGTTGCGATGAATCGGAGATCAGCCTGTCGCCCACCGAATTCGCGATTCTGTGCGAACTCCTTCGGCGCAAGAACCACGTCAGGACGCGGCGCCAACTGGAATCTGTGGCAATGCCGGACAGTGACAGCCAATCACTGGATACGCACATGTCCAACCTGCGGCGCAAACTTGGCCGCGTCAATGGCAATGACCGCATCCGCACGGTACGTGGCGTCGGGTACGTGATCGATGACTGAAGGATCGTGGCGGATTCCTGCTTTCGTCCGGGCGTTCGTACGTCATGGCTTTTCACGTCGATCGCTGGTCACGCGATTGTTTCTGCGCTTTGCGTTGCTGACGCTTGTCATCTGGTTGGCCGTGGTAGCCATATCCGTTCACTCGGCCTTGCGTGGCGGCGAACGGGAACTGGAACGGGATATGCGATTGATCGTGCTGCAGGTCCAAGCGGTGATCGAGCAGTTCGCTGACCAACCGGATGGGCTGGCCCATGCGCTGGAATCTGTGGAGGCGCTGGAAAATTCGGCGGAATTCAGCGAGGGCGTCCCCTACCGTTTCCAGGCCTGGGTAGACGGGAAGCCTCTGAATCCGGCCGCTGATCTGCCAAATGTGCCGCCGGCGGCAACGGGATTGCACCACCAGATAGTGGAGGAGAAACCGTGGTGGCTCTACAGCAGCGTGTCCGATGACGGCCGCCACATCGTCCGCGTCAGCATTCAAACCGACGTCCTGGCCGCATTGACCACCGAACAATGGGCCTACTACCTCACGCCCCTGGTGATCAGCCTGCCGTTACTTATCCTGCCCAGCTGGTTCATGGTCCGCAATGGCATCCAGCCGTTGAATCGCCTGGCCGGGCAGGTCGACAACATCGATTCCGGCGGCCGGCTGACGCCGCTGGCCGCCACGCCCTACCGCGAGCTCGATCCAATCGTCACGTCGACCAATCATCTGATAGACAGGCTGCACGCGCAGCTGCAGCGCGAGCGTGGATTCATCGCGGACATCGCCCATGAGATCAAAACGCCGCTGGCCATCGTGCGCAGCAACGCCGAGTTGCTGCAGGCCACCAACGATCCCGAGCGCAGGAATATTGCGACCGCGGACATGAAAACGGGACTACAGCGCGCAGATCATCTGCTGCGCCAACTGCTGTCCGTAGCGCGCCTGGAACACGACCTGCAACATGTTACGGCCACCGTTCCTATCGATCTTGCAGAGTTTGTGCGTGAACGTATCGGCTTGTTTTCATCGCTGGCAAGAACGGGTGGCAAACTGATGGAACTGGACACGGTCGAACGCCTGCCGGTCGAACTCGATATCGATGCCTTTGCGATGATCATCGACAACCTGCTGGACAACGCCATCAAGTACTCACCGGCGGGCGGCACGATCAGTGTTTCACTGCTGGCGGCCTCATGCGACCAAATCGAGCTGGTGGTGGCGGATACCGGCCCCGGTATGAGCGCGGTGCAAATCGCGCAGGCCTGCGAGCGATTTCAGCGCATCGGTGATCACCACAGCGATGGCGTCGGCCTGGGTTTGTTCATCGTCCGTAAGGCCTGCTCGCGCCTGGGGGCGACACTGCATATATCGACGCGGGAGTCCGGCATCGGGTTGATGGCGACGGTTACATTACCGTCGCTACCGGCCGCCTTCAGGTCCGGCCTCGCGTAATCCAGCAGTCACCGGGGCCGGCCATCCGTACGCATCAGGCCAGCGCTGATCGTGCAATGCTTGTCACCCGTCCGGCGACAATACCGCGACGAGCATTCATCTCGTTGTAAATAATTCCGACACGACCCGGCCGATCCACACCCTTCAAACGCCAGGAATTCTGGGATTCTTTACACCCGCATTTCTATCGCCCGCGGCGTAATTTGCCAAGCGGATGATTATTCATCAAATTCGGCCGGCACCGGAAGGCGGCACGTGGATTGCTTGAAAGTTGTGTTCCATGATTGCCTTGTCTCCGTTCGCTGAATGACAACTGCCCGGGCTTCAGGCCGTGCCCGGACGCGGGTTCGGTTGATGTGCCACATGCTGGGAGGCGGTATGAGTGATTCGAACCTGTTCGCACGTGGTTTGGCGTTTGCGCTGACCGCTTTGCCTGGCGCCGCTCATGCCGACACGGTCGCGTGGATCGACGGCAGCGGATTCTGGGACATCGCCGGCAACTGGGACCCCGGCATTCCGACCGCTGTCGATGACGTCAGCATCGACGTCGTCGGCACGCGGACGGTCACTGTCCGTGCCACCGGTGGCCCGTTCGCGGTCAACACTCTTACGGCCGGCGGCGACGAGACACTGGCGCTATCCAATGCTTCCCTGACAATCAACGCTGCATCGTCCTTGTACCGACTGTCCGTCGCCGGTTCGTCTGGCATCCTGACGCTGAATGCACCGTTGACCGTCGCCGATACCTTCACCCACGGCAGCGGTCTGATCTCCGGGAGTGACCTGACGCTGGGCGGTCCAGCCAACCTGGCTTTCAGTGCATTTGGGGCAATGACCGGTAATGGTACGACCCGGCTGCAGGGCGCAGCCACGATCGGAACCTACCGGCTGGATGCCGGCCGACTGTTACGCAACGAGGGCGATGTGACCCTGACCGGCAGCATCGACCTCAATTACAACAGCGGGGCCGGCGCCGGCGCCGGACGTATCGAGAACGCCGCCGGTGCCATGATCGACGTGCGTACTTTCAACCTGAGCGTCTTCGCATCCAACCAGGGCGCCGCCGATGATGGTAGTGACGGCCGCTTCGACAACGCCGGAACACTGCTGAAGAGCACCGGTAATACCTATTTCATCGGCGTGCCGTTCAACAATAGTGGCGTTGTGCAGACCGACGCCGGTGCATTCAGTTTCAGTGGCGGCGGCAGCCAGAGCGGCAGCTTCAATGCGCAATCCGGCACCACCATAGGCTTCACCGATGGCGCTCATGCAATCGAGTCCGGCGCCAGCTTTACCGGCCTGGGCACCGTTTCGTTGACCGGTGCCGCCACGGTGCTGCAATTGAATGCGGCCACCACAATCGACAGCGGCTTCGACCACGGCAGCGGTACTGTACAGGGGGGCGACCTGACGCTGAACGGTCCGACCACACTCGCGCTCAGCGGCTACGGCGTGATGACCGGCAACGCGGTGACCCACTTGAACAATGCCACCACGATCGCAGCTTATGCTCTGGATGCGAACCGGGTGCTGCGCAATGCAGGCACCGTGTCGCTGGTGGGCGGCATCGAGCTGAATCGAACCTCCGCGACCGGCGCCGGCCGCATCGAAAATGCGCCGCAGGCGCTGTTTGACATCCGGACCTTCAACCAGTCGATCGTTGCCACGGCACAGACTGCAGTCGATACCGGTAGCGACGCACTGTTCATCAACGAAGGTACACTGCGGCGCTCGACAACGGGCAACAGCTATACAATCGCGGTGGCGCTGGACAACCGGGCTGGCGCGACCATCGACGTGGCACTGGGAACACTCAACCTGGCGGCCGACAGCAACCACAGCGGTGCGGTCACTGTCGCCACCGGGACAACCCTTGGCATGACCGCCGGGACGCATTACGTGAATGCCGGTGCCACCTTTCACGGCGCCGGCACCCTGGCGCTGGCCGGCGCCGGCACCACGCTTTATCTCAATGCCCCGGCCGTCTTCGACGCGGCGTTCAGCATGACTGGCGGCACGATACAGGGCGCGGACCTGACGCTGGCAGGCAATAACAACATCACCATATCGTCGTCACTGGGTGTCATGGCCGGACCGGGCACGACCACATTGCGCGGCGACTCGCTGTTGAGCGGCGGCGTCAATAACCGCCTCGGCCTCGACGGTGGTCGGGTTCTGCGTAACGAGGGCTACGCCACCGTGACTGGCGTGCTCGATCTGAATCGCCTGAACACCCCCGGTGCCGGTTCGGGCATCATCGAGAATGCTGCCAACGGCACCATCGATATCAAGACATTCAACCAGGGCATCACTGCGACAGACTGGGGTGTGGCCGATAACGGCAGTGATGCGCGGATAGACAACGCCGGGATCTTTCGCAAATCGACCGCGGGCAATTACACCATCGCCGTGCAGTTCAACAACACGGGCACCGTCGACGTGCAAGCCGGCCAGCTGACGTTCCTGAGTACCAGCAACAATGGCGGCACGTTTTCGATTGGCGCCGGTGGCACGATGACGGTCGGGCCCGGCAACTTCGCCAACCAGGGGACGTTGCAAGGTAACGGTACGCTGTTCCTCGCGCCAGGTACCGTGCTCACAAACAGCGGCACGGTAGCGCCAGGCAACAGTGCAGGCACACTCCACCTCGACGGTGATTTCGTTCAGGATGCCGACGGCATCTTTGAAGTCGAGCTGCAATCACTGACTGAATTCGACCGGCTGCTGGTCAACGGCAACGGCAGCCTCGGTGGTACGCTCCGTATCAGTAACCTGTTCGGCTACCTACCGGATATCGGCGACACATTCACCATCGCGTCGTTTGACAATGGCCTGGTCGATGGCAGCGACCTGAGCGGTGAATTCAACCATGTCCTCTGGCAGGGTTTCACACCGGGTACGGGCTTCAGCGTCACCTACACGGCGCACGACATCGTACTGACTGCGGTTATCAGCCCGGTGCCCATCCCGCTGCCGCTGGTACTGATGGGCGTTCCGTTGGCTTGCTTGCTGCGGGCGGCCAGACACCGACGCCTGAAAAAGTTTGGGGTCAGTGTAAGAATTCAGCGCCCGGGCTCTGAGTAAAATTCGACTCTGCCGGATTCAGCCCTGACCCCGACGAATGTCGACGCTGAGTCTGAGGGACGGCTGTTATGGACGGCTACCTTGTAAGTACGCAATGGCGACGTCAGGCTGAATACCGCCGGTGCGACTACCCCGCCCTACCTGCCGTGGCAACCCGCGAAGGGGTTCGGTGACCTTTTTGTCCGGCGACAGCCGTTGCCCTCGACGCGCCAACGATTGCAGGCGTTGCCATGGTCGGCTCACTCAAGGTCACATCGACCTGACTTTACAATGACGCCTGATGTGTTGGCACCGGGAGTGGCCGCGGCGGCCATGTCGCAATGGATTGCCTGTGGAATAGCGGCGTGATCGACCCGTGCGCCTGCCGGAAACTGCAGGCGAGAAACGCAGCTCGGTATACCTCGGTATCGTCCGCCTCCTGATTGCGGGAATCCAGGGTTACACGGATGGTCCTGCGAATGGCAGGCGACAATGCGACCTGTGCCCGAGCTTCCACCACGCTCGGTGTAAGATCCCGCGTGGCCGGTTTTTACATTGACCCAGGATTTCTGTTGGAACCTGGGCGATTGCAGGAGTCGAACTCCGGCAGAAGCAATCGCGTGCGGGTAGTCACGGAAAGGACATCGCAATGGACATGGCAGTCACGTACGTTGGAATGCGGCAGATCACGGCATTGATACTGTTGCTATGCTCCTGTGCGCAGGCCGGTGCCACCGGCTTTTTCATTGAATCGCAGACGCCACGTACACTGGGTGCCGCCACAGCAAGTGCTATTACCGGCGGCACCGGCGAATCAGCGTCGGCCGATGCCAGCATGGCATTCTGGAATCCCGCTGCGCTACGCAACGTTGGCGGGAATGAGATCGTAACGACGCTGATGCTGCTGCTGCCGGACAAGGCGCTTGAACGCAATTCCAGCGCCATCGCCACCGCTGGCACGTTGGGGAATTTCGTACCTACGGGCGGTGATGCTGACGGTCCGCGAAATGCAACGGAAGCGGTGGCCGGACTTTATGCCACATGGCACACCGGTGAGCACTGGCATTTCGGCGTAGCGGTGAATTCGCCGTTCGGACTCGCGTCGAAATACGACCAGGGCTGGCCCGGACGCTACGATTCAACGGTATCCAGATTGATAACCGTCGATGTGGCACCGTCGGTCAGCTACGACTTTGATCAATTTTCAATTGGCGGCGGCATCAACATACAGTATGCCAAGGCCACACTTTCGTCCGCTCTGCCCGACCCGTTCTTGTCAACGCCGGGCGCTGCCGCCGATGGTCATTTTGAATTGCAGGGCGATGACACCAGCATCGGATTCAATCTAGGCGCGGTGTGGGCGCCTTCGACAAATCTTCAACTGGGGATTCACTACCGGTCTGCGATGAAACACCGTCTTGACGGCCAGCGAACCATCCGGGATTTGAACGGCCCTCTGGCCGCTGCCAATGGCGTGGCAACCGGCGCCGTCAATTTCAATCTGCCAGAGATCCTTTCCCTGGGAGTGTCGTACTCATCAGGACCGATGACCATGTCCGCGCGCTGGTCGGGATTCAACTGGAGCCGGCTCGACGAATTGCAGGTCGATTACGAAAGCGGGTTGCCGGCCGACCACTTCAGATTCGACTATCGAGATGCGTATTCCGCGGCCATCGGCCTCGAATACCACCCGCAACGGTTTCCCTGGTTGCGCCCCAGGGTGGGCATCGGATACGCAACGTCCATGCGGCGCGCGCCGACGATTGACAGCAGTCTTCCTGATGCCGACCACTATTTTGTCGGTGGGGGATTCAGCCTGGATTTGAACTCGGGATTGACCGCGGACATCGGCTGGATTCACGTCGAGTACAACGCTGCGCGGATCCATAGAACGGTGGTGCCCTATTCGGCGAACCCGCTATTGGCTTCGGTACATTCCGACCTGGAATTCGATACGTCGGCCGACATCCTTGCCGTCGGGGTCGCGTGGCATTTCTGACCGTGGATTGCCCATCGTCGGCATGATCCGATAAGTCAGTGTGTGTACTCTTGCTTCAAGATGTCGGTTGATGGATGAAGGCAGCGATCGGTGTACCATTGAGATTCACTTCGCACTGTTCGAAGCTGAATTCGTCGTCCAGTAGCAGTTTGGTTTGTTCACTCACGATGATGCCACCGAGGGGCCGATGCTCGGCGAGACCCTTTTCGAGTTTGGCCCCGAGATTGACGATATCGCCGTTGGCAGTATAGATGGCTCTGGCACCGGTCGATTTTCCAACACTGGCCAGGCCGGAGCTCAGGCTGATCCGCATCCGCAGCGGCTCGGCGAGCCCGTATCGCTGTCTTAAGACCGGAGTCAATGCCGCCAGTCGCCGCTGCATGGCAACGCTCATCCGCATGGCACTGCGGGCATCGGCCTTGTCTCCGCCAGTTTCAAAGTTGCCCAGGTACCCCATGATCCCGTCGCCGGATATGTCCTCGATGAAACCGCCATGGGTTTTGATGATTGCCTGCATTTCCCGCACGTAATCGTTCAGCAGATTGCCAAAGTCCGCCTGGTCCATTGCAAAACTGAGCCGGGTCGATCCCACGAGATCGGCAAAGTACACGGTAAGAAAACGCACACTTCGGCCAACGTCGACATTTTCACGCAGCTTGTCCACGAGGTCCTCATCCAGATACTCGGAAACTGATCTTGCAAACACATCGAGCCGGCGCTCGGCCGTTTGAACCATGGCATAGAAGATCAGCACCACCGTACAGGTGACAAGATATGATGAAACGAAATTGAGCCGTTCGGTCGCTGCGAGATTTTCTGGCGTAAGCGCAAACCTGGGCATCGCCGAGCTGAATACCTCGCGCGCGAATGCATCCACGAGCAACGGAACCAGCAGCGCCAGCAGGATCAGATACCACTGCTTGCGGGAGAACAGCAGGAAGGCCCAGAAGCCCGCCACAGCCGCGTAGTAACTGGTCCCGACACTGTATCCGTTAAATGCTTCCCAGCAGACGATGTTCAGGTTTCCAAGCAGCAAAGCGACGAGCTTGGCAGCCGTGAACTGCCGATACCTGACCAACAGTAAAGGCACAATATAACTCGGCATAAGCACTGGCGTGATCCACACCTGGATCGCCGAAAATGGCAGGCCATTGACCAGATTGTTGACGATGTAGCCGGGCATCGCCAGGACTGATGCGACGCAGCCTATGGTCACGGCGTTGACGCGGCGAGCCTCTGGACCAGCGAGCCCCTCTGTCCCGAAAGCGAGCAGGCAGCTAATCAACCGCCTCCACAGTTGCCGATGAAACGACGTCATACCACAGGCAGAAATGCCTTCCCTGGTTTCCAGCAGCGTTGAATTAAAGTCTTGTCGGGGCACATTCAAGACATGCCATCATTTCCGTGGCGGATTCAGTGCGCCGGCGTAGAGCCTCCCGGTATCCGGGTTGACCGGCGCCCGCCGGAAAAGTTGGCGCCAGTGTAGACATTTACTCCTTCGAATTCCGGCACCGGCCTGCAGTGCCCGTCGGTGAATTCTTACGCTGATCGCGAATCGTTGGTTCGCCTTGATACATTTCCCATCAACCCCAGGCCGAGGATGATGCTAAGCCAGGTCGCTGGCTCAGGTACGGTTCCCGGAGGCGGTGTGACCACACTCCCCTCTTCGGCGCCGAAACCTCTGAAGAATATCTGCCGATTGATGCCGTCGATTGAAATTGACGTTGCCCGCTCGACCAGGTCGAGATCGGTCGGTGTGAACGCGTAAAAGATACTGCAGAAGTCATCCGGAACCACGATCATACCGATGCAGTTGCTGGATCCGCTAAAGACCCCGGCAGCGCCGCCGGCGATGGAGAACGATCGTTCAATGTTGCTCGTGTTGTAAAGCCTGACTGCCTGCATCGCCGAGGTGGTGCCAAGCTCGACCGCCCCGAAATCGAAACTGTAAGGGCTGAGCCGGAAAGGCAGAATGCCTTCGCCCTTGAACGAAAACTGGTAGTTCTCGCCGTTGATCCCCAGCGTCGTCGTTCGCGTCGTCGTGCCCAGATCGGCCGGTGTGAACCTGTACTCAACGAAGCACGACGCCCCTGGCGCCAGTGTCATACCCACGCAATTCGATGACCCGCCAAATACGCCGGCGGCACCACCGCTGAGTGACACTATCTGATCGACACTCGACACGTTTTTGATTTCAACGCGTTGCCCCTCGGACGGCTCGCCCAGTGCAACCGTGCCGAAGTCGAAGCCACGGGCGGTGACCAGAAACGGCGAACCACTGGCACCGCCGACGCCGGACAAGGTGAAGGTATGCGTTTCGTCATTCAAACCCAGTGTCGTCGTGCGTGTCGTGGCGCCGGAGGTAGCAGGGGTAAAGGCGTACGAAACAAAGCAAGAGCTACCGGCGGCGAGCGTAGCACCGATGCAATTTGAGCTGCCGCCGAAAACGCCTGCGGCGCCACCGGAAAGCGTCAGCGTCTGGCTGGCGTTGCTGGTGTTGGTGACGATCACCTGTTGTGCGGCTGAACTGCTGCCGACATTCACATCCCCGAAGTCCATCGCGGTGGGCGTGACGGAAAATGGCGAAATGCCGAAGCCCATGAAATCGAATTGATAGTTTTCGCCGTTCAGCCCCAGCGTTGTGGTTCTTGACGCACTACCCAGCGCCGTCGGGCTGAAATTGTATTGGACAAAGCAGGACGCTCCTGGCGCGAGCGTGGCACCGACGCAGTTGGATGAACCTCCGAACACACCCGCCGCCCCGCCCGCAAGACTGAGTGTCTGATCAGTCATTGTGACGTTGGTGATGGTCACCCTTTGCGCCACCCCGCTATCACCGGTGGCGACATTCCCGAAATCAAACGCGAGCGGATTAACGAGGAAGGGAGGGATGGGCGTGGACGACGCATCCACAGCCGCGAGCGTGCAGGCCGCAATCACCGTGAGTCGATTCATGGGCGTACCTCGATGGAAGACTGTTTTCATCAGCCACGCGCTACGCACAGCTAAACGCCATGCCGGGAAAGCGCGTCGCCATACTTTTGTGCGGACCATCGTACACCTGAGTTGGCTTCCCGCAACAGGAGCGACGTATTCACGCGGCAACGCAGACAGGTAACCAACCTTTCCGTACGCCGATCTGCCATCAGGCGCGCGCTGACAGTGCATCCAAAAACCTATGGGCGGCAACGAAATACAGCAGGAACCTGCAAGTTCGCTCAGGTATTGCGGCACATTGCCTTTTCAAAAAGCCGCGAGTCATCACGTCACTTACCGCCAGCAAGCACATTGTTCACTGCTGCCGGGACAGTTACTCCGTGGCCAATTCACATTCATCGCCGCGCAGGATTTACCCGCAGATGTATCGTTTTCATCGCCGCTGTTCATATGGTGATTGAATCCCTCTTCAGACTGACCGGGGACCGTTCCCGCGGGAAGCTGCAGTTGCAGCAGGAATCACTGCAATGCGCGCGAGGCCGATGCAATTAAGGTTTGAGCAGGATGCTGCTATATTGGCGACGGGATAGCAGCAGCGCAGCATGCGGACCCTGAGGCATGTTCTGAATGGTGCCTCTCGTACTGGCCACGCAGCGTATCTGTTTCCAGCCGTTCATAGCTTCGCAGCGCGCAGGGAAATCTGCCGATGATTGATGCCCTACTTCTTTCCAGGTTGCAGTTCGCCGCCAATATCAGTTTCCACATCCTGTTCCCGACGATTTCCATCGGGTTGTGCTGGGTACTGTTGTATTTCCGGACCCGCTTCACGCTCTCGCGTGATCGCCGTTGGGAGTACGCTTACTACTTCTGGGTGAAGATATTCGCGCTGACGTTCGCGATAGGCGTGGTTTCCGGCATCACCATGAGTTTCCAGTTCGGCACCAACTGGCCGGGGTTCATGCAACGTGCCGGCAACATTGCCGGGCCTTTGCTCGGTTACGAGGTGCTGACCGCGTTTTTTCTCGAAGCGTCGTTTCTCGGCATCATGTTGTTCGGCAAGCAGCGCGTCTCGAATCGCATACATCTGATCGCCAGTGCGCTGGTCGCCATCGGCACCACGTTGTCGGCGTTCTGGATACTCAGTCTGAACTCGTGGATGCAGACGCCGGCCGGGTTCGTTGAGCGCGACGGCGTTCTTTACGTGGCCGACTGGTGGGCGGTGATTTTCAATCCGTCATTCCCCTATCGCTTCGCTCATATGCTGACGGCGTCTCTGCTCACCACCGCGTTTCTGATCACCGGTGTCAGTGCCTGGCGCATGCGCAAAGGCGTTGACGGGCCGGCCACCTGGGACGTGTTCAAAACCGGCCTGGCGATGGCCGCGATTCTGGCCCCGCTGCAAATTCTTCTGGGTGACGCGCATGGCCTCAACACACTGGAACATCAGCCGGCGAAGATTGCCGCGATCGAAGGAGTCTGGCATACCGAGCGCGGCGCCGCGCTCACATTGTTCGGCATCCCCGATGAGTCGGCAGGCAGGATGCGCCTGGCCATCACCGTGCCGCGTGTCGCCAGTCTGATTCTCACCCACGATCTCGATGGTGAAATCAAAGGCCTCAACGAGTTTCCGGATGCTCATCCACCGGTCGCGATGGTGTTCTGGTCGTTCCGCGTGATGGTGGGAATCGGCACACTGATGCTGGCTGTTTCGTGGTGGATGAGTTGGCAGGTGTGGCTGCGCAGGAAGAAGCCGGATCAACGCATGCTCACCGTCGCTTCGGCAATGACATTCTCCGGCTGGGTGGCGGTACTGGCGGGATGGTATGTGACGGAGATCGGCCGCCAACCGTGGATCGTCTCCGGCGTACTGCCGATTCGCGAGGTCGTCGCCAACCACTCGGGCACGGCAATGTTGAGCACCTTACTGCTTTACCTTGCGATGTACGTATTCATCCTCATCGCCTATATCCAGGCGTTACGCTACCTGGCGAGCAAACCTGCCGGCTCATTGAGCCTGGACGCTGCAAATATGCAGCAGGCGGCGCCATGAGCGGGGCTGCTTACTGGTTGCCGTTGTTCTTTGCCGCGGCCATGGGTCTGGCCATGCTGATGTATGTCATCCTCGATGGCTTCGATCTGGGCATCGGCATGCTGCTGCCGTGGGTGGACGAACCGACCAAGGACTTGATGATCGCGGCGATCGGCCCGTTCTGGGACGCGAATGAAACCTGGATTGTGCTCGGCGTCGGCATCCTGTTGATGGCGTTCCCGGCGGCGCATGGCCTGGTGCTGACGACCTTGTACATCCCGGTGACCTTGATGCTGCTCGGGCTGGTATTGCGGGGTATCGCCTTTGACTTCCGCGTGAAAGCCGGCGACAAACACCGCGCACGCTGGAACCGTGCGTTCTTTTTCGGCTCGCTCCTGGCCGCGGTCTGTCAGGGCTGGATGCTGGGCGAGTTCATCACCGGTTTTCGTGGTGGCGTCACTGGCCTGGCTTTTTCGTTATTGATCGCGCTGTGTCTGCCCGCGCTGTACATCATGCTGGGTAGCGGCTGGTTGCTGATCAAGACCGATGGCGAGCTGTTCAGGCGCCCGTTGCTTTGGGCGCGCGCCGCGTTCCTGCCCATGGGCGCGGGATTGCTGCTGATTTCGATAGCGACACCGCTGGTCAGCCCGGCGATTGCGGACAAATGGTTCAGCCTGCCAAACTTCTTTTATCTCGCTGTCGTACCGCTGTTGACCGCAATCCTGTTCTTCCGTTTGTGGCAGGTTCTCTTCCGACGCGCAGAAACATTGAAAGACAAACCCCGGCAGGTCTACGTGTCACTGGTGGGAATCTGCGTGCTTGCCACCGTCGGCCTCGGCTACAGTCTGTTTCCGGATATCGTCATCGGCCAGCTTGGCCTCTGGGAAGCCGCCGCGGACGCCAAATCGTTGATGTTTGCGTTCTGGGGCACGGTCTGCGTAGTGCCCGCGATATTCGCGTATACCTTTCTGATCTATCGCATCTTCGCCGGCAAGGCGACTCAGCTGACCTACGAATAGCCGGCACGCCAACACACCGCCTACTTCGCCGGATACCGCGCATACCAACCAAAGCCGGCGATGATGGCGTAGCACACGGCCGGGATGACCAGCGCCATTGCAAGACCAATGGCATCCGCCGTGGCGCCGTAGATCGCGGGAATGATAGCGCCGCCGGCGATGGCGACGTTGATGATGCCCGAACCATCGGCGGCATGCGAGCCCAACTTTTCGCATGCCAGCGAAAAGATCGTCGGGAACATGATGGAATTCATGAGGCCAACCGCCAGCAGTGCATAACCGGACACTGTGCCGGTGCTGTTGGCGGATATGAGTATCAGAGCAATCGCACCGAGGGCATTGGTGGCCAGCACCTTGCCCGGGCTCACATGGCGCAACACCGCTGAACCGATGAAGCGGCCAACCAATGCGCCGCCCCAGTAGAACGAAATCAACTTGCCGGCATCCTGTTCGGCCAGCCCCATCACATGGCTCTGCATCAGATAGTTGACGATGAAGCTGCCGATCGATACCTCAGCGCCCACGTACAAAAAAATGCACAACGCGCCGAAACCGAAACGGCGCCGCCGTAGCAATGCCAGACCTTCCGCCAGGCTGGTGCTGCCGTGTTGTTCGCCCTGCAACCGGTTGCGGAACAGCCAGACCACGCCCGCGACAATCGCCAGTGCGGTGGCCAGCCCCAGGTAGCCGCTGACAATCGCCTGGGTTTCCGCCGTGCGGTATTGATCAAGTTCCGCACCCGAAAGCTGCGCCGCGCTGACAGTGGCCAATCCGCCAAGAATGAGCAGCGAACCAAAGTACGGAAACACCGTGGTGCCCAGCGAATTGAACGCCTGCGCAAACGTCAGCCGGCTGTGCGTCGTGCGTACAGGACCGAGCAGACTGATCAGCGGATTGGCGACAATCTGCACCAGCACCACACCGGTGGCGAGAATGAAGTATGCGAACAGAAACACCGGAAACAGCGCCGACTTGCTCGCCGGGATGAACAGCAGGCACCCCGCCATCATTGTCATCAGGCCGGCGACGGCGCCACGCATATAGCCGATGCGTTTGACCAACCGGGCGCCGGGTATCCCGACCACGGCATAAGCGATGAAGAAGCAGAACTGCACCAGGCTCGCTTCGAGATAACTCAAGGTAAACAGCTCCTTCAGCTTCGGAATGATCACATCATTGAGTGAGGTGATTCCACCGAATATGAAGAACAAGGCGAACACATAGTAGTTGAGGCCGGGTGCATCGATCATCGGGGCATCGTGCTGCCCGGTTGTATCGCTGGTGCGGGGTGTCAGGTCTGTGGGCAATGCCATCGCTTGTTCCAGTCACGTACCGTAAGACGCTGCCGAAGCACCGGCGTCTTGGGCCGGGGAATCGGGGCGTGGTTGAGTTCAGATGTCTGTTGCCTGCCATGCGGTCAGGATGGGAAGAATAGCATTAGTGACGCAGCGGAATTCAACCGGCGTCAGCCGGCAGATGGCTGCGGTTTACTGTACGCAGTGTCTGGAATGACCTGCCCGCCACCGAACGCGCGCAGTTCGACGAAGCATCCCGTTTCATCAATATGAGGAATTGAATCGACGGATGCAGTGAATGTGCAAGGTGGTGATCTCGGCCGCTCACACCGCCGCCGGTGATCAGCCGTTATCGGCAACTCGGCGGCATCAGCGCGCTGCTATTTCACCAGGCGCAGATGTTCCTGCTGAAACGCAAACGCCATTTCGCCATTGACCGAATTCTGTTCCCCTGCACTGGGTTCCTGGCTGCTGGCATACGCGCGCATTTCCGCGACTACCCAGCGGATGGCCTGATCGTATTTCTTGGCTGCGTCCCATTGCGCAACTTCGCGGATGGGCGGAATTTCAAATGGAACTTCGGCAATCGCCAGACGGTGTCGACTCGCGAGGATCTTCGCCAGCCGCCGATGCATGGTCGCAATTCGATTGGTGCCGGCGATGAGCGAAGGCATGTTGACGAAGGAGTGGGTGACGATTTCAATTCTGCGGCGCTGCTTCTTCCGTTGCATGTACCAGTCATCAAACGCCGGGATACGCGCACTGGCGAACCGTACAGTCACGTGGCCCAGCGCCAGATAGGTATCGAGGTCGATGCCACCTTTGAGGTGCGGATTCGATCTGTCAGCGACGACGACATAATCGTCCTCAAACATGATCTCGCTGGGATGCTCGCTCGAGGTCGCAAAATCAACGGTGACCACAAGGTCCACGACGCCTTTCTCCAGCGAACGTACCGGGCTGCTGGACATGGCATGAATCTCGAAGCGCATATTCGGTGCGGATTCTTGAAACGTCGCCAGCGTAGGCGCCAGCAACACTTCTGTCGTGTAATCCGAACCCATGATGCGAATCGTGCGATCACTGGTCGCCGGGTCGAACTCCGTAGGGTTGGAGATCCGTTGACGGATTTTTTCGAGCACTTCCTCGGTCGGCTCGATGAGTTCCTCCGCCCTTGCGGTGAGAACCATCTGGCGTCCCTTCAGCACCAGCAGGTCATCCTGAAAATATTCGCGCAGCCTGGCCAACGCATTTGAGGTGGCGGACTGCGAGAGATGCAGCCGCTCGGCGGCCAGCGACACGCTGCGTTCGGTCAGCAACGCCTTGAGCGCGACCAGCAGATTCAGATCCAGGCGATTGAAGCGCATTTTGACACCCCCGATTTGGCACGCGGCGACAGCGTACACTGGCATCGGGCGATCCTGACGCCCATTCAAAAGCAGGTCAATGCCACTACGGAACACTGGAAAACAGCTCTGCCGTGAACGAAGCGCCTGGCGTGGCTGCGCCCTATCGATTCCGCCCATTACAACGCATTCAAACTAACCATTTCCCGCGCGACTGCCTCCCACTTAAGAATAGTTTTTTTGGGAGGAAAACATGAACGCTGAATATCTTCGCAACATGTCGCGCGGGGCGGCGGCGATTGCGCTGGGCCTTGCCACACAGACCGTTGCTGCACAAGCACAAAGTCCGGCCGGCGCTGGTGATGCTGACGCAAATGACGTTTCCATAATTACGGTGACGGCGCAACGTCGCGAGGAATCGGTGGTTGAAGTTCCGGTATCCGTGACAGTCGTCGCGCAGGAAGCCATGGAGCGGCAACAGGTCAACCAGCTCTATGACCTGTCACGACTGGCGCCAGCGCTGGAAGTACAGCAGGCGCCGGGGCTGGGCACTGGCGGCGGTGGCCAGATCCGTGGCGTTGGAACCACCACCTTCCAGATTGGCGCTGTGGGTTCGGTCGGTGTCGTGGTGGACCAGGTCAGCCAGGGCAATGCGAACATCACCAGCCTTTTCGACGTCGAACGGGTTGAAGTGCTGAAAGGCCCGCAGGGTACCTTGTTCGGCCTGACGACCTCGGCCGGTGTGATCAACATCGCCACCCGTGCGCCGGAATTCGGCAATTTCAGCGGCAGAGTCAGGGCCGAGATTTCCGACGCCGGATCGGTCGGTTCCGAATATGGCCGCCAGACCCTTCAAGGTGTCGTCAATGTTCCGCTCGCCGACAACGCTGCAATGCGCATTTCCGGCAACTACATGGCAACCCAGGGTATTGACCGCAATACGCTGACCGGCAAGTTCGACAAGCACGATACCTGGGGCCTGCGCGGCCGCCTGCTATGGGAGGCGACCGACAACCTGACCGTCAACCTGATCGGTGAGTACTCCGATTCGGAGGATGACCGCGGCAATGACTTCTTCAAGATTTACCTCGCCGATGCAGCGATAACCAGCACACTCGCGGCGTGCAACATCGTTCCCTCGCGGTCCAATCACGAGTACTGCACTGATACGCCCGGCCATGCCGAAAACAAGTTGCAGGCCGGCTCCGCACAGGTGGATTACGATTTCGGTGGCGCGGTGCTGACTTCAGTCACCGCCTACCGCGCGCAGGATCAGGGGCCGAACTCGCTCAATATCTTCCGCCTCGACACTTACAACACGGAAATTTTCAACGGCCCGGGAGACTCGTCAGTCGATCTGTTCACCCAGGAATTCCGTCTGGCCTCGGACAATGATTCCGCGCTGGAATATACCGTTGGCCTGTTCTACTCGGATCAGGACACCACGAACAATCCCAGCCCCTTCCGCATCAATGTGACGTTGCCCAATAACGTCGTGATTACACCGGTCTCCAATCCCGGGCGGTTGACCACGGTGGACGATTCTTCGTATGCCGTGTTCGGCCAGGCGACTTATCACATCAGTGATGCCGTGCGCTTCATCGCGGGCGGACGCTACACCCACGAAGAAGTCGATGTGTTCACCGATACGCTGACCGGGGCCACCGGTTCCAGCGGCGTGACCATCAACAACTTTTCGTGGAAGACCGGTCTGCAGTACCAGTTCACCCCGGAAACCTTCCTCTATGCAACGGTCACGCGAGGCTACAAGGGGCCGCAGATAGCACTGGCAGACCCCAGCAACCCGAACGCCGTCACGCGCATCATCAGCGAAGAGATTCCAACCAGCTACGAAGTGGGGATCAAGGCGGGGCTGTTCGATAACCGCCTGCTTGCCGAAGCGAACATCTATTCCACGGATGTCAAAAACTACCAGGGCCAGGTGTGCAACACCACGCAGACCGGAGGTTTGCAGTGTGTTCCGCAGAATATCGGCAACGTCAATTCCAACGGCTTCGAACTGTCAGTGAGTGGACGCCCCGCACGCGGTTGGAACCTCAACGCCGGTCTGATCTACAACGATGTGGATTATCCGAAGGGCCTGGTCGGCAGCGATGGCACGATCATCGGCGGCACGCAGTTGGCCAACGCACCGAAATGGAAGTTCACCGCGTCGACGGAATACAGCGCCGGGCTGACTTCCGCGATGGATTTCTTCATCGGCGCGGACGCCGTTTACAAATCCTCCTTCAAGGTCGCGCAGTCGACGGATCCGAACGTGCTTTATCCGGGCAAATGGACGCTCGGCGGTCGGGTTGGCATTCGGGGGCTGGACAAGGGTTGGACGTTATCGGCATTCGCGCGCAACCTGACCAACAACCACGAACCGGTGTTTGCCTTGATCAGCTTCCCGGACGGTCACCCCGGTTCATACGGCCAGATCCTGACGGCCACCGGCTTCCGCCAGGTCGGCCTGAGTCTGGATTACGAGTTCTAGTCATACCGTGCCTGTCGTCGACGCGTCGGCTGCAGGCACGATTTTCTTCAAGTGGAGCTTCGCCCGTTGAACACCAAAATCAAAATCCTGTTCGCGCTTACCTGTTCGATCGCCACCTTTGCACCGGCCATACATGCACAGTGGAAGGGAACCGCTCCGTCCACTCAGGTGGAAGCAGGCGCCGACATTGCCATTGTGAAAACCGGCGCAGGCACCGTTCAGGGTTCCATTCACGGCAGCATCTACAACTTCCGCGGCATTCCGTATGCAAAGGCTGGTCGCTTCGAGGCGCCGGTTCAACCGGATGCCTGGGAGGGCGTTCGTTACGCACTCTCCTACGGCAACATCTGTCCGCAGGTTGTGGGCACTGAAATTCGCGAGCCGCAGGCCTTCACCTCCAACCAACGTTATTGGCCGCAGAGCGAGAACTGCCTGAATCTCAACGTCTGGACGCCGGCGCCCGACCAGAACAAACGTCCGGTCATGGTCTGGTTCCACGGCGGTGGCTTCACCAATGGTTCGTCCATCGAACTGCCGGCGTACGATGGGAGCAACCTCAGCGGTCTCGGTGATGTCGTGGTGGTGACGGTCAATCACCGCTTGAACATCCTGGGGTTTCTCGATCTTTCCGCCTACGGATCCGACTACGCAAGTTCTGGCAACGTCGGACTTGCTGATCTGGTCGCTTCGCTGGAATGGGTACGCGACAACATCGCAGCCTTCGGCGGTGATCCCGACAACGTGACCATCTTTGGCCAGTCAGGTGGCGGCGCGAAAGTCTCATCATTGTTGGGCGCGCCCTCGGCGCGCGGCTTGTTCGATAAGGCCATCGTCATGAGCGGCGCCATGGGCCCGGCGCGCAGACCCAATGGCAGCAACCTCTCACAGCGGGTCGCGGAGCTGGTATTCAACGAAACCGGCATCAAGCCGGGCGACATCGCTGCGTTACAGGCACTGCCTTACGAGCAACTCGAAGCGGCCGGTGCCAAGGCGTTGGCGCAGGTCAGCCGCGAAGTCACCGGCGCGCCTGCCGGTGGTCCGTTGGGTTTTCCCGTCATCAACTGGGGGCCGGTGGCTGATGGTCAGTTCCTGCCGGAGATGCCGTTCGCCGACGGCGCGCCGGCCATATCCGCCACGGTGCCTTTGATGGTCGGCAGCACGCTGTCAGAATTCCAGCGTATCAACCCACGCATCAAGGGTCATGAAGCCTGGAGCGAAAAGCAACTCCGCAACTATCTCGCGCCGACGTATGCGGACAATGTCGACGCACTGCTGGCGGCTTTCAGGAAAGCCTATCCTGCGCTGCCGTTGAGCGAGGTGGTCACGATCGACTCGGGCGCGCGCGCAGGTGCGCTGGGGATGGCCGCGGCAAAGGCGGCGCAACCTGCACCGGTCTACAACTACCTGTTCGCCTATCGCGCACCGGTGCTGGATTACAGCTGGGCCGCCGGGCATACCACCGATGTGCCGTTCATATTCAACAACGCCGAGGCGGGCATCCGCTCAAGCGGTGGTGGGCCAGTGGTCGACCAACTGACCAACGTGATGGCACTGGCCTGGATCAACTTCGCCCGTAGTGGCAATCCAAATCACCAGGGCATGAGCGAGTGGCCGCCATTCACCACGAACCAGCCCACGACGATGGTATTCGATGTCGAGCCTCGCGCACGTGTCGGTCATGATGCCGAACTGATCAAGCTGCTCGCCGCGCCCGCGCCACGCCGGTAGATCTCTGGATGAAGCTCCATCGAAGAACACTGCTGTCCGCCGGCGGCGCCGCAATGCTCGCGGCCTGCGCCAGTCGGACTTCCCTGGTCAGCGCTGTCAGCAGCGCCACCACCCGCCTCGACTTTCCTGCCGGTTTCCTTTGGGGCGCCGCTTCCGCCGGACACCAGACCGAAGGCAACAATGTCGCGAGTGACATCTGGCTGCTCGAACATGTACCGGAGACGGTGTTCGCTGATAGATCAGGCGATGCCACCAACAGTTTCGAGCTGTGGCCGGCCGATCTCGACCTCGTGAAGTCTCTCGGTCTCAATGCCTGTCGCTTCTCCATAGAATGGGCGCGCATCGAGCCGGCCGAGGGCGAATTCTCACTCGCGATGCTGGATCATTACCGCAACATCATCGAGGGCTGTCGCGCACGCAATCTCGCCCCACTGGTGACGTTCAATCACTTTGCCGCACCCGCCTGGTTTTCCGCGCGTGGCGGATGGCTCAACCCGTCTGCACCCGCGCTGTTCGCGCGCTATTGCGGCGTCGCTGCGCGTCACCTCGCTGCGGGAATCAGCCATGCGGTGACCATCAACGAACCCAACCTGTTGCTGCTGTTGCGATCCATCGGCTTGCCTCAGTTCGTGCGCGATGGCATCAGCCGCATGCTCGATGCCGCGACCCGTCAGACCGGTGGCGAGCGATTTTCGGCGCTGAACGCCATGAAATGGCAGGACATCGATAGCGCACAAATCAACCTGCTCACCGGCCACCGGCTTGCCAGGAATGCCATCAAGCAAGCACGCCCTGACCTCCCGGTCGGGGTGAGTCTTGCCATCATCGATGAGCATGCTGAGGGTGCGGAAGGTCCGCGCGACCGTATCCGCGAAGAACTCTACGGCGCCTGGCTGGAAGCCGCGAAGGAAGATGACTTCATTGGCGTGCAGAACTACGAGCGCAGCCGCATCGGGCCGGATGGCCGGCTGCCACAGCCCGCCGACGCCGTGGTCAACTTCAGTGGCACGGAGGTGTACCCGGCCTCGCTTGCCGGCGCCGTGCGCTATGCGCACAGGGTCAGCGGCCGTCCGGTCCTCATCACCGAACACGGCGTCGGCACCGACGATGACGCGATGCGCGCAAGATTCATCGAGCATTCACTCGTTCATCTGCACGCGGCCATTGCCGACGGCGTTCCCGTGCTTGGCTACACGCATTGGACGCTGCTGGACAACTTCGAATGGATCTTCGGTTACGCACCGAAATTCGGCCTGGTCGCGGTTGACCGCCAACGCTTCACCAGGACACCCAAGCGAAGCGCGGCGGTGCTTGGTCAGATAGCCCGCATGAACAGTGTGACTACGCAAGTCGGCGCTTGGCCAAATCAGTAAGGGGAGATTGATCACCATGACACAGACAAGGGTATTGTGGGCGGCAGTCGTCGCCATGCTTGCAGTCGCGCCATTCGCGCAGGCCCAGCGCAACAATGAGGGACCACCACCGTGGGTTGCGACGGAAATCCCCGAGCAGCCCGGCGCACTGCCACTTTATCCGGCTGGCGCGCCCGCGATGGCCGGCGCCGCAAACCAGGAATCCTGGGGCACATTCGGCACTTACTACCGCGTCGTGCGCAATGTCACCGAGCCGACGATCACACCGTATCTGCCCCACCCTTCACTGGCCACTGGCGCGGCCGTTGTCGTCGCACCGGGCGGCGCATTCCTGATGCTGGCGTATGACGGTGAAGGTGACCTTGTCGCGCGTTGGCTGGCGGCCCATGGCGTGGCCGCATTTCTGCTCAAGTATCGCGTCCAACCTACGCCAGCCGACCAGGCCGAGATGGAACGGATGGGCGAACAGCGGATCGCGTCTGCAACTGACCGGAATGCGCGCGGCGCCCCGCCCCCGACATTTCAACCAGCGGTGGATGATGCCATTGCGGCTTTGCGGATGATTCGCGCCAATGCCGCTGAATGGAACGTCGATCCTGAACGGGTTGGTATGGTCGGCTTTTCCGCCGGTGCAATGAACACGCTGGCGACGACGCTGGCCGCTAAGGACGGCGCGACACCGGATTTCATCGGCCTGATTTACGGGCCGATGTCTGCGACCGAAGTACCCCGTGGCGCACCGCCGCTGTTCGCCGCCATGGCCGCCGACGACCCGCTGTTTGCCAGCGGCGACTTCGGCCTCCTACGCTCCTGGCGCGACGCCGGCAGCCCCTACGAATTTCATCTCTATCACGGCGGCGGCCACGGCTTCGGATTGCGGCCGGTGGGCACCACCGCGACGATGTGGCCGGAGCAGTTCCTGGCGTGGATGGGCGATTTGGGGTTCCTGAATAAGCCGCCTGGAGAGTAATTGCACTCTACCGACCGGAAGTCACGCGGCATTGGGGCTGATTCGACTTCCGTCATCGCCGATCAGCCCCCCGGAACAGCACCGAAAGCCGCCAACGGGGCGTGTCCGCATCCGGCGTCGATGCGCCAGCGGACACGACCAACGTGAGATCAACGACTCCGTCTGCGGCGTACCATCAGCAGCCCGACGGCCGAACCAAGTAATGGCAACGCCGCCGGTACTGGCACCGGGCTGACATTCGCGTCAGGCGCATTGTCGAACGCAATGGAGTAGATGGTCATGCTGCCGCGCCCGGTCTGCGTGCTGCCGCTGCCGTCGCCGATGACCAGCAGTGGCGCGGCCGCATTGGATTGATTGGCGACGCCCGCATAAACCGACTGGCCGTCGATGGCGTACTGGACAAGCCCGTCCTTCAACAGGAATTCGTAGGTGTGTGGCACGGTGAGGTCAAGACTGATGAATGTGCCGCCAACCGGCGTGGAGATTGTCACACCGGATTGGCCATCCACGCCATAACAGCTGCCGGCGTTGCCATTACACCCGGTCGGCGCAAACAAAAACGACACGGAATACGTCGTGTCAAAAAAATACGTGCTCCAATCGGCGGCGTCCTCGGAAAACGAGGCTTCAATCACCAGGTGGTTGCCACTGGCGTCATCCCCGGGCATCCATGCGGGCGTATTGCTATACGGTGGACTCGCACCCCAGCCAAACCAGACACCGGCGCCGTTGGCCGTGGATAAGCGACTTGCAGTGCCACCGTTGATCAGCGACATGCTGGTACCGGAAAACGTCACGTCCGTCCAATCCGGCGTGCCAGAGAAAGGCAGCGTATCGGCAACGATACTGGCCGCGGCCGCGTTCGCGATGGCAAGGGCGGCGCAGGCAGCAATGACCTGTGGGATATGAGGCTTCGACATTGGGCAACTCCAGCGTTGATTTTTGCAGTCTTATCAGGTTGACTGCTGTCTCGAGTGATAACAGATGTACCGGATGCGTTCAACCCAACGGACCTCAAAACGCCACATCCGGTGGAATCAGTGGCATTTCGCCGGTCCGGTCCCGTACGGCGTGACATCACACAGATTCGAACCGGATGCGCCGGCCCTCATCGCCGGCGAAGCAGTCGCCTGCAACTCAGGATGTCACCTCCTCGACGCGATAGAACGTTGCGTAAAGCATCGGCACCAGCAGCAGTGTCAGCACGGTGGCGAACAGCAGGCCGGCCATGATCGCGACCGCCATCGGCTCCCACATTTCGCCGCCGCCGAGATACAACGGGATCAAGCCGAGCACCGTGGTGGCAGTCGTGAGCAGGATGGGTCGCGTCCGGCGCTGCGCGGCTTCGATGACCGCATCGAACGGCGTTCTGCCGAACACGTCGATTTCCAGCTGGATGCGCTCCAGCAAGACGATGGCATTGTTAATCACGATGCCAGCGAGCGAGATGATGCCGAGCAGCGTCATGAAGCCGAAGAACGAACGCGCCACCAGCAAGCCGATGATGACGCCGATCAGCCCAAGTGGAATCGTCAACAGCACGACAGTTGCTTTACGTATCGAGTTGAATTGCCCGACCAGCAGAATCACGATAATCAACGCGGCGATGGGCAACTTGTCCATGATGCTCTGGTTGGCCTTGGCGGAGGATTCCGCTTCACCGCCGAGTTCATAGCGGTAGCCCAACCCCCATTCGCCGGCCCGTTGTTCCAGCCAGGGCTGCAAGGCCGCGAAGCCTTCGGCTGCGGTATAGTCCCCAACCAGCTGAGCGCCCACGGTGACGGTGCGCGTACGATCCCGCCGCAGTACCTTGCCCGGCTCCCAGACCACGTCGATATCGGCAACCTGCTTCAATGGCACCGACAATCCGGAGGACTGCGCGTAGACCGTGAGCCCCTCCAACCGGGTGATGTCGTTGGCGGTGGCGGCCTCCGAGCGCATCGTGATCGGAATGATGTCTGCGCCTTCGCGGTACTGGGTCAGTTCAAGCCCCGACAGGCCGGTCTGCAGCGAGGTGGCGATATCCTGGCTGCTGACGCCGGCCCGCAGCGCCCTGGCCTGGTTGATGCGCACCTCCAGCTTCTTTGAACGCAGGCCCCAGTCGTCGCTGATGTTCTTCAGCCCCGGGTTGGCTGCCATCTGCGCCTTGACGTCATTGACGATGGCAAACAGTCGATCCAGATTGTCGCCGGATACCCGGATCTCGACCGGGTTATCAATGGGCGCGCCATTCTCTATTTTCTTCAGCTTGGCCGTAACGTCCGGGAATTCATTGCGGACGTAGTTCTCCAACGCGGGCATCACCTCATCGATCACCTCTGCCGAGGTCGTATTGACGACCAGCAGCGCATAACCAGGCGCATTGGGCTTGGGCGTGTGGGTCAGAACAAAACGGGCGCCACCGTTGCCGACATAGCTGATCCAGTTGGTCACACCTTCCGCGCGTCCGACCTGGGCAGCAGCTGCCGCATGCACCTTGAACTCCGCGGCGAGAAATTCTTCCACGCCGGCAACCACCTCTTCCATGTTATCCAGTGAGCGCCCCTGCGGCAGTTCAAGCTCCACTTTGAAGTACGCACGATCGGATGGTGGGAAAAAGATATTGGGTACGTAGGCCATGCCGCGCAGCGAAACCATAAACACCAGCAACACCATTCCCAGCGCCGCATAACGATGTTTGATGACGCTACGCAATACCTTGCGGTAACCCCGGTAGAACCGGCCGTCATAGTCGGGGCTCGCCTGATCCAGCTTGAGAAAGGTCACACATAGCAATGGAATGATCGTGATGGACAACACCCAGGAGATCAGCAGCGTGATCGTCACCACCTTGAACAGCGATGCGGTGAATTCACCGGTGCTGGATTCGGCCAGGTAAATCGGTAGAAACGCCGCTGCCGTGGTCACCGACGAAGTCAGCAGCGGTACCTTCAACTCGCCGGCTGACGCTATGGCTGCCTCAACCTTCGATTTACCTTCCGCCATCTGCACCATGATGCTCTCGGACATGACGATACCGTTATCCACCAGCATACCCAGCGCGATGATCAATGCCGCCAGCGAGATCTGATCCAGACCGATATTGAGAACGTTCATGACCAGCAGCGCAATCAGCATGCTGAAAGGAATCAGCGCCGCCACGATCAAGCCGGTGCGCAACCCCAGGCTCACCAGCATCACCAGCGTAACGACGGTAATCGCCTGCAGCAGGTTGGAGACGAAGCTCTTCACCTTCAGGTCGACTTCCGCCGGTGAGAAATTGATGACGTTGAAGTCAATGCCGATCGGATAGGCGTTCTGCAAGGTCCGCGTGACCGCATTGACCTGCTCGCCCAAGGTGATGTTATTGCCGCCCTCGCGCATCGAGATAGCCAGCGCCAAGGCGGGATCGCCGCTGGATTTGACGACGTATTGGGCCGGATCCACATAACCGCGGTAGACGCGGGCAATATCGTGCAGGAACACCAGCGTATCGGTGTTCGGCAGACGAATGACGGTGTTGGCGATCTCTTCGACGGATTCGAAATTGCCACTGGCTTCAAGCAGAATCCGCTCCGGGCCCAGTTCGATGGCGCCACCGGGGGTGACGATGTTGCGGGAATCGAGCATCTGCGCCAGTTGATAAGGTGAGATGTTCAATTCGGTCAGACGGGCGTTGTCATACTCGATGAATATGCGCTCCTCCTGCACCCCGTAGATGTCCACTTTGGCGGCGTCACCCAGGCGCAGATATTCACGCCGGGCGTCTTCGGCGATCTGCTCGAGTTCGGCATAACTGAAACCTTCGCCGGTAATCGTCAACACAATGCCGTAGACATCACCGAACTCGTCGTTAACGTACGGACCGACCACCTCTTCCGGCAGATCCGGCGTGACACCATCGACCTTGCGCCGCAGGGAATCCCAAATGGGGCGCATCTCGGTATAGCTTTCCTTGATATTCACGACAATCACGGAGACACCGGCGCGCGACTCGCTCTTCACGAAATCAACTTCGGGCATCTCGTGGACGGCTTCCTCGATTTTGTCCGACACGAGTTGCTCGACGCGCTGCGAACTCGCGCCCGGCATATAGGTGACAACCTGCGCCGCACGGATCGTGAAGCCAGGATCATAGGCCCGCGGCATGCTGCGAAAGGCGGCGAACCCCGCGAGCAACAACACCAGCAGGATCACCAGCGCCGTACGGTTGTTATCCAGCGTGAATCTGGTCAGGTTCATCGTCATTCCCCCGCGGACGTACCAGGCAACAACACGTGCTGACCGGCACTCAGCTGGCTCATACCTGCGGTGACCACGTGCTCGCCGGATGACAGCCCCGACATCACCGCGATGCCAAACGAAGAGAGCTGACCGACTTCAACATTGCGCCGATCAATCACCGCCTGTCCGCCACCATCGGGTGACGCGACGAAGACGAATCTTCCGCCCGCGTCTTCCAGCACCGCTTGCGATGGCAGGTAGACCACTTCGGCCTGACCCTCCGGGCGGGCATACGGCCGTACGCCGACCACCGCCGACATACCGGGCAGAACATTGAGATCAGTGATGGGTGGCAGGCTCAGCGTGACCGGGTAAGTCTGCGTACCGGCATCCGCCTGGGTGGAAATTTCCTTGATGACCAGCGGGTACTGCACTTCCTCACGGCCCTGGAACACCGCGTACATATCCGGGCGTATGCCTTCTCGCTGAGCCAGGATCATGACGCTTTCCGGCACTTCTATCCGCACCACCAGCGAGGTCAGATCGACCAGGGTCAGCACCGGTGTACGCGCGGCGATCTCCGACAGATTCTCCACGTGGCGCCGGCCGATGTAGCCTTCGAACGGCGACGACAGCGTGGAATATTCGATGTCCTGCTGCGCCCGTTGCAGTTCCGCCTCCGCAACGAAGTACTGCGCCTGGGTGCGCTCGAAATCCGCCCGCGCGATCAGGTTCCGCTCCAGCAACGTCGACGCCCGCTCATATTCGGCGCGGGCCCGTTCAAAATCCGCCTTGACTGCGCGCAACTGGATGTCGAGGTCCGTCTGGTCCAACGCCGCGAGCAGTTGTCCCGCCTTGACGTGCTCGCCTTCCTTCACCGGCAATCGTTGCAGCGTTCCACTGATGCGAAAAGCCAGATCCACCTTGCGATCGGCATCCACCACGCCGGCAAACTCGCGTGAGTTCACTGCACCTTGCGTATCGACAATGAGGGTTTTTACCGGCCGTAAGATTTCAGCGGTCTGCGGCGCCTGGTCGCTGCTGCCACAGGCCGACAGGAGCACGGAGAGAATTGCGAACGCGAGATGGGGTTTGCATGGGTTCATCGTCATTGTCCTGTCATTTCAATTGGGATTTAATGGATTTCGCACATTCGTACGGATATCAGCGCGGGAAACCAGACCATGTCCAGCAGGGATCGGGAAGCGGACGGCGGTATTGCGTTGAAGCTGTGTATGGGCTGGGGTCTTGGCAGTGCCGGTATGGCGACGATGAACCTGTCGCGCGCACTGATGCTGCGCTATATGACCGACTTCCTCGAAGTGGCCGCAGTGACAGCTGGCCTGCTGTTCGCGATGTCCAAGATTTTCGATGCCGCCACCGATCCGCTGATGGGCGCGGTTCTCGATCGCACCGGAACCACCGCCCGCGCCCGAAGCATGTACGTGCTGCTCGGCGCGCTGTTCTGCCCGCTCGCCTACCTGATGATTTTCAATGTGCCGGCGGTCGTCACCACGCAACTGATGCCGTGGTATCTGCTGGCCACGCTGTTGCTGTTCGCTGTTGCCTATACATTTTTCAGCGTGCCTTATCTCACCATGCCGGTGGATATCACGCGAGATTATCACCAGCGAAATTACCTGCTTTCCTATCGCGCCATGGGCATCGCGGTCGGAGGGCTGGTAGGTGGCTTGCTGGCCCCGCTGCTGGTCGCCCGCTTCGGCCGCACGCGTGATGCCCACGAGATCATGTCGCTGGCGGTCGCAGGCATGATTTTCCTGTTCCTGTTGACGTGTTACCTCGGCACCCGCCGGCTTGAACGGACATCTGCTGGCCGCGGCGCGGATGTGCCGTTGCGCGACAGGATTCAATTGTTTCTGCGGAATCGGCATTTCTTTGTCCTGTTGCTTGCGAAAGTCACGTTCTTCACCGGGGTTTCAATGCTCACCGCATCCGGTGCGTTCTTCACCCAGTACGTCCTCGGCGCATCCGATCGACTGATCGCGCTGTTCTACCTGTGCTTCTTTGTCTGCGTGGTGTTGTCCCAGCCGTTATGGCTGACAACCGGCAAACGTCTATCCAAGCATTCGGTTTTCATCGCGCTCTGCATACTGCTGGCCGGCGTCAATCTCACCTGGCTGCTCGCCACGCCCGAAGAAGCGCGTCTGTATTTCATATTGCGAGCCGGTCTCATCGGCGGCTGTTTCGGCGGCATCATCGTCATGGGCCAATCGATGTTGCCTGACACCATTGAGTATGACCGTAACCGCTCGGGTCTCAACCGCGAAGGCATGTTTGCCGGCATGTTTTCGTTCGCGGAGAAGAGTTCCACTGCACTGGGCATCGCGCTGGTCGGCTTGATCCTCGGCGTCATGGGCTACCAGGAGTCTTCTGACGCAGTAGTCCTTGAGCAGCCGGCCAGCGCGATTACCGCCATCCACCTCTGTTTTGCCGTTGCACCAGCATTGCTCACTGTCACCAGTGCCTGCGTGATGTGTTGTTATCGGCTGTCCCATGCCACGTTGGTCGAATCGCGAACGCAGGGCGCGATGCGCTGACAACGGTGTCAGCCATGCTGTCCGTGAAATGAATCCAGACGGTTTTTCAGGACATTTGCCCAAAACCGGAAAGCGGTACGCACCTCCGCCCATTCGGAGACTTCCGTGCTGCGTGCCCAGTACGTCCGCGGCTGGCTGCGGTCGGCAAACTGCACCAGCAGTTCACCGGTGACGGAATCGCGCAATTCCCCCACCACGGAAATCTCACCCGAGTTGGCGGTGAACATGCGCGTTCTGCCGACGGAAAAACTCCGAACGGTGGGGACGTTCACATATAGGTCGACCAGCTTCACGTTGGCGATCAGCACGTTGTTGCCGGCGCTCTGCGCGACGTGGTACTGGCCCGAACCCAGTACATCGCGCGTCACATCATCGAAGGTTTCGATCATTTCGCGTTGCTGGTCGTCCGTCAGCTCGTAGCTGCCGCGCTTGTACGCGATGGAGACCGGGGCAACCATGATGCTGTCGTACTGGCCGAGATCCAGACCCGGCTTCACCAGCACGACATCCATCTTGCTGTTTTCCACCAGGTTCAAGCCGTCCGGTGAAACATAACTGCCCGGGCCGCTTCTTACCGTTGGTTCCAGCGTTGAACAGGCAGTGGCCAATACAGTCATGCCGGCGATGAGGGTCATTTTGAATGTGTTGTTCATGATTACTCTCCAGTATTGAGTTTGCTGTCGTAATTAATGGGTCGATGCGTGTGGTTGCTGGCCAATCCGTCCTTGCTGCCGGCCGTGATACATGCATGGCAGAATCCGTTCCAGGTTGCCGATCTCCTCGATCGTGTGCCTGATCCATGCGGTCTTCAGTTCATCTATCACTGCTTCATTGCCTCGCTCGGTTGCCTCCCTGACAAAACCTTTGGTCTCGAGCACCATCCGCGTGGAAAGCGAGATGCCTTGCCCGGACTCCACGACGTCGTCCATCTGCAACCCGTAGATGTGCTGAAAGATGCGGAAGTCGATTCGCCGTCCACGGTCGTCGAGTCGCAACACCCTGCCGCTGCGTGTGGTGAGCTGTCCGTTGCCGTGCTTTTCCACGCAGGTGAAGCGGGCGCCATCGGTCAGGCCCAGCGCACCGGACAATGAATGCCGCTCGACGACGCACGACACGTGATCCTCCGGGTGCCAGAGTTCGAATCCCGATACCTCCATGCCGTTGCTGGCTACCAACCGCTGGTAACAGAAGTAGCGATGCCACCATGCCAGCATCTGGCGGTCGATCCGCTCCAGCAGGCCGTGACGGATATCGATGTAGTGAATGTCCCTGGCGACCGTGTACGACTCCACCTCGGCCGTTTCCATGGCCCGCATGGGCCGCGGGTTCCGGTACCACTGCTCCAGCGTCTGGGGCAGCAAGGTGGTGCGTGTTGCGGTGTTGATGTCGGCCATGGCGTCACTTCCCAATTCGGTGATGCGTAAGTTACGCTGATGCCGCGCACGCCCATTGGCAGCCGACGACAGGTTCTTGGCATTTGGCGCCAACCGCACATTTCAGCTATTCGGGATCACACATGGCCCTGCAGAGCAAACCGGAACCCACGGTGTCGTCGGCGATCCTGGCGTCGTATATCCAGGCCGCGATAAAACTGGGGGTGTCGAAAGATGACATCGAGACGGCGTCCGGCGTAAAGCTGGCTGCCATGGCCGATCCGGATGGACGCCTGCCGATGGGTGCCTACCTCGCAATAAGCGATACGCTGCGTACACAGCTCGGGCCGGCATTCGGCTTGCGGGTGGTGGAAACCATGACCGATACGCGCGTCACGGTCATGGCTTATCTGCTGGCCAACAGTGCGACATTGGGCGATGCGTTCAAGCGCATCAGCCGCTACCGTGGCATCGTGACCGAATCGGAAAAGCCGGAGCTTGTCGTCAACGGCAAGGTCGCAACCTTCGGCTGCCGGCATCCCAAGGCGCTGGCGATGATCGGCGGTGCATGGATTGAATCAACGCTGGGCTTCTGGCTGCTTCGCGCCAGACACTTCACTGGCGTCGACTGGGATCCCATGGAAGTGCAGTTGCAGGGAAGCGCAACCGAACCGGAGGTCTATGCGCGGATTTTCCGCTCGCCGGTCACCAACCACTGTGAATGCTCGCAACTGGTATTCGCCAGTGAGCTGTTGGATCTGCCCATCAAGAATCCCGACGCACGCCTGCTGCATTACCTGACGCCGATTGCCGACGAAATCATCCGCAACCTGCCCGGCGGACAGTCGATTCAGCATCAGGTACAGGAGAAGATCCTCGCCCTGCTGGAACATGGCGATTGCTCAATGGAAAAGATCGCCGACCAGCTGCACATGTCGGTACGCACGCTGCAGCGGCGGCTGGAGGAAGGTGGCACAACCTTCGCCAACGTGCTGGAGAACACGCGGCACATCGCGGCTGTCGAATATCTCAAAGACCCGCGGATCGCCATCACCGAGGTGGTGTACCTGCTGGGCTTTTCCGAACCCAGCACGTTCTATCGCGCGTTCAAACGCTGGACCGACCAGACGCCGGCGCAATTCCGCAAATCACTTACCGCCTGACCCCGTCGCATCTGCCACCGGGCAGGTTGTCGTGAAATGCCAATAAGCTGTCATGTCAGGTAAATGGCTGCCGCGCGGCCGCTGCCTATCATCTCCGCCAGATTTGCGACACACCCTGTATCGCAACAAGCGGAGAAAAGCATCATGAAGATTTTGTTAAAGCTGTTCGCCTTGACCATGGCCGCCGCGCTTCTCAGCGGCTGTGTCGGTGTTGCCATCAACGGGTCCACCCTGGCACTGAAAGCGCTGCCGCGCGCCGAAATCGAGAAGCTGGCGGTCAAAGGCGATGCGGATGCGCAGTACGAGCTGGGGCTGTCGCACTGTTGCATGGGCGTGGGGTTCGATACCCAGGTCGCGACGCAATGGCTATGCAAGGCCGCCGCCCAGGGACAGCGCGACGCCATGTACGAGCTCGGACGAATCTATCTCGGCGAAGTTTCGCGCACGCCGGCGCCGGTGCAAAAGGTACTTCGCGCAGCCACCGCCAAGAAAAGTCCTGCACATGCGTATTACTGGTTGAGCCATGCAGTGGAACTCGAGCAAGCCGATGCAGCGCGCAAATTGCGCAAACTCGAGCAGACCATCAGCGACACCGAACGCGAACAAGCCGCTGACCTGAGTCCTGATCCGGCCCGGGTGGCGTGCGAATACGATGTAGTGTTTGCCAAATCAGTGGAATGAGCGTTGGCGTTGTGCAGAACAGTGCAACAACCTATCGAGCCGGATCAAAAGGAGCAGTGCAACGTTCAGGCCGTGTTTTTCCACTTGCCTGTCAATTCACGCGATGACACAACGGCCGCGCATGCGAGGTTCCTGATAGCGCTTCATTAAAACGATCACCACGTGAATTCGTTTGGCGTATCGTTGGGCGACTCAGCGATATCAGGAACCTCGATGGCCACGGCAATCTCGCGCAGAAATCGTTACCTTGCATCTCTGGCACTCGCCTTCGCTCTGGGCCATCCGGCAACCGCCCAGCAAAATCCGCAGATCGATTTCAAAAGCGTGGGCCGTGGTGCGCCACTGCTGGTCGATGTGATTCCCCTGCCGATGCTCGGCGCAGCGACGGATCCACAGACCGGCGCCTTCTTCGGTGCGGCGTTGCCGGGGCAGGTACCACCCGGTGTGAAGCCGCTGCCGGTGGATTTATTCACTTCGAAAGACTTCTACAAGGATCGCGCCTTGTGGTCGGACCCGCGCTATTTCCGCTGTAACTCATCGGTCAACATTGAAGACATGTGGACTGAGGAAGGCGCCATCGGCGATAACCCTCCGGCCAGCGCGGCCTGGGGCTACTGCGATCGTGATTACCCGCGCGAAGCCATCATCAGCCCTTATCCGTTCAAGACCGCGGCGGATCACTACCAGGCGCTGCTGGAAGAAACGAAGCGACGTGGCGGCCCGACCCGACATACCTACGCCACCGTGCCCGGCGAATGGACGGGCTGGTATCCGCGCGACAGCCTGGAAACCTGGTACCACATGCGCAAGATGCAGGTGTCCACGGTGCTTTCCCTGCTGACGCCCAAATACCAGACCTACATGGTTCAGGAGACGTACCATCAAGGCAATACCAATGCGGCGCAGTGGCAATCGCAATACTGCTGGCCCGAGGGCTTCATGCGGCGCTGGCATCGCGCGGCGGTGCGCAACCATTACATTACCGTGACACCGCAACAGGTGCAGATTGTCACCGGCATGGCGGACAACCTGGTGACCAACATTCTCATCGGCCGCGAGTTCAACATGGAAGGCAAGGTACCGCGCCTGGGCGCCGACGTGCCGCGTTGGTATGGCGAGACGATTGGCTTCTGGGATGGCGATACCTTGATCACCTGGACATCGAACATCCAGGGCTGGAAGGTGCATTCGGCATTTGAATTCTCCAACGCCATGCAGACCATCGAAATTTATTCACCCAACCATGACGCCGCCGGCAGGTTCGTCGCGTTGAATCACGAATCGATCTTCTACGATCCGGAAGCGCTGGTTGAACCGATCCGCATCGTGCGCAATTTCGTCAAGCAGGGTGAACTGACTGAAGGCGACCCCTACGCCTATATAGAATGTCTACGCACCATCTTCCCCATCGAAGGCCGCGCGACGCCGAAGACGCCGGGCGATACCTTCGAGTTCCGCATGCTCGACATGTATGACCGGCCCTGGGGCCAGATCTGGCAACGCTATTTCGAGCAAGGCATGGAGAAGCCCGAAGACGAGGATATCTTCAGCTTTGAATAGTCAGGCTTCAGGCCCGCCGCCACATTACTCGGTGGCGGCGTGGCGACGGATAAAATCACCGACGATGCGGTTGAACTCATCCGGCTGCTCCCAATACACGGCGTGCGCCGCTTCGTTGACCACCGCCAGTTCATGATTGCGCAAGTGCGCGGCGAACAGGCGTTGCATACTCGGCGGGCAATACAGATCCGCACTGCCAGTCAATAACAGCACCGGCGTCGTCAACGCCTGCATCGTTTCCCAGTTGATCGACGCGCCGGAAGGCTGTGCGTAAGCGATATTGCTGGTTGCCTCACCACTCAATGCTTCGAACATCTGAGCGCCGTGGTGATTGCCCGCACGATATGAGGCACTCAGCTCGACGAATGCCGATGACAAATGGCGCCGTGCCGCATTCATTTCCATATGACCGAACATCTCGCGCCACTCAGGTTCGGTCGGCCCGACGATACTGCCAGCCAGAGTCAGCGATAACGCGCGCTCGGGATGATTCAAGGTAAATGCGAGTGCGGTGCCGCCACCCGCCGCCGCGCCGATGATATGCGCGCGTTCGACACCGAGTCGATCCAGCAAGGCGGCAAGATCAGCGGCAGCGGTTCCCCGGTCCTCCTGCGTACCGGGTTCACTGCGGTAGACACCGCGTCTGGAATACGCAATGACGCGATATCCGGCCGCCGCAAGGTACGGTTGCTGATAGCCCCATATCTCGCTGCTCTGCGAACCTGGATGCAGCAGGACGACAGGCTCGCCATCACCACCGGTATCCCAATACCAGAGCTTCACACCGTTCACATCGATGAAACCCTCAGTCGCGTCGACCTGCTCGGGCATCGGTATCGGCTGCCACACCGGTGGCACACCTGCCTGCTTTGCTTCGAGCAGCGCTTCGCAGGTGAATTCATCGGGACAGTAATACGGCGGTTCGCGGCCACTGACCGGATTGCGATAATGGAACCACATCGGCTTGATATCCGGCCAGCTGATCAACGCACCGGGGACAAAACCGTATTGCCGCAGCGGCATTGCCGACAATGGAACGTCCGGCGGTAACTGGTCCAGCACCCGGGTGAAGAAGGGCGACAACGCCGGCGCCTCGCCTGATTGCGGCTCCGGCACCGGCACGCGCGCCCAGCCGTCTTCGTAACCGTGGCTGGTCCAGTACGGTTCATCGATCGACGTATTCATGAAGCGCCAGACGCCGTCTTCCAGCCGTGCCGCATCGTTGGGATACATACCGGCCATGAACGAACCGGGCCGCTGGCTCATGCCTATGTTCAATAAACGGGTGCGGAACTTTGCCGACATGCCATCCGGCGCCACATCGATGACCCGTTGCAGGCGGTGATGCACGGCAACGCTGGTGCGTGGCGAGCGCGGGCCGCTGCCATACATCAAGGTCTCCGCGGCATAGATGCGTGCCGGCCCGGTGTAAAAGCCCAACATGTATTTACGACGGCGCCCGTCCAGCGCGAACAATTCGCTGAATTTGTCCCACTGAAAGTCGTCCAGCCAATCGCCGAAAGCGCCGGAGATGTTCTCCACCCCGTCATAAGCGCGGGCAACCCGCAGCTTGCGCTCAATTTCCGCGATGCGCGATTGCGTATCGATGGCAGGCGCATCGGCTGGACGCATGGCAGCTTCGTCGAACGGCATGCCGCTGCCGATGGGCAGCGCGCCGTCGCTTAACGTCAACGGGGCATCCGTGACCGGATGGCGATAGAAGAAGGTCACTACCGGCGCGATGTTCCCACCTGTTGAGACTTCCACGGCACGCTGATCAGGTGCGTACGCAGGCGCCGGCTGTGCTTCCGGCAGCGAACTCTTCGCCCAGCCCTGGTAGTAGTCGGAACGCACGGCGGGATAGGAACGTATTTCGCGGATACGCCAGATGCCACCGCTCTTTTCATAGCGGCCTTCGTTGACGATGGCCGCGAGCTCGGCGGTCTGCTTCGCCGTGTCGCCCGCCATATAGAATTCAAGCCCACGCGAGCGCGCTTGAACACCGCTCGGAGACACCTCGACAATGGTGTTGAACAGCAGGTGATCGTTCATCTCACCGCGGCGTAACCCGGCCGGGCCATCGTTCTCCAATGCACGCCGGATGCCGCGCTTGCCCTGGTAGCGCCCGATGCCGCCCAGCATCAGTTCACCATCGTCGGTGAACAGATCCGTGACGTCGTCCCACATCTTGCGATCAAGATAGTAGCCGTAGCTGTAATACAGGTTCATGACCAGATCGCGTTCCACCAGCGCGCCGACCCGGCGTTCGAGATTCTCGAGTTTGTCCGCAGCGCCTGCCGCATCCACCGATATCGGCACAATGTGCGCGGGCAATTCGGGGATGGGCGTACCGGCTTCCACCGGTGTGAAGTGATACGGAACGACTGAAATGTCCGACTCGACAGCGGTCCAGCCCGCGGCATAGTCACCGGCGACCTTGGCGTGATAATGCAGGCGTGCGAATTTCCAGCGTCCGCCTTCGAGGATGTAGCGGTTGGTCTGGATCCCGCCCGCCCAGCCCGCTGCGCCACCGGGTATGCCGTAGGTCGAAAATTCCAGCCAGCGGCCTTCGGCGGATTGGCCGTCCGCAGCCAGGTTGATCACCGGCCGTTCGTTCATCCGCAGCTGCACGCCGCCAGCGGGCAAGCCATCGCGGCCGCCGCCGAATTGCTCGCGCAGCAGGTCGGTAATGCTATCCGGACCACTGGCGCTGCGATCACCAAGGAGCAACTCACCGTCCGCGGCAAACAGCGCGGCCATCTCCCGCCACATTCCGGCTTGTGCGAATTGCGCATAGGCGTCGTGCAGATGCTTGATGGCGCGGATGGATTCGGTACGGTCCGCTTCCAGTGCCATGCGCTCAATCCGCAACGCCTCGTCGGCGGTAATCTGCGCCTGGCCCGCGATCGCCGCGGTCGCCAAGGCAACGAACATGAGAAATCGTATCAAGTCCTTCACATCGTCCCCCTCGGGCCCTCAGGCGTAGCTCAGTGGAAGATGATGCCACGGCTGGTCCGGAACCGAGGCCCCCTTGCACAACGACCGACCCGAACAAGGCAGCTGCACTCCGCGCTTCTGAGTTACTCGGCAGCCGAATAGTGACAATTTACCGCTGGCAACCGGTCGCCAAATCCTGTTGAATTTGGCACCCTGTTGCTTGCCGCACCTGCACATCAACGGGGAAGCTCAGGGCGCGGCGTTTCACATTCATTTCATGCAGGAATTGAATAATTAATGTGCCGTTCGGCGCCGCCGCCGTGATGCGTCGGCCTGCCGGACTCGGTGCAGGCTTTCATTTACGGAGAACGCTCTTGGCTCTGAATAAACCGAATCTGCTGGGTGTCGCGATACTGTCGACGTTGTTTTGCGCCAATGCCTTTGGTCACGGACAGGTGGTAAGGGGGCCGGTTGACGATAGCGGTTTGAATGACTCCGAGGTCATAGACGGCGAGGGCCTGCTCGAAGCCAACGCCGCGATGACGCCGTTCGTCACATCAAAAGGTATGGAGACGCTGACGTATGCCCGCGTCGACACGAGCAACGGCACCATGGGTGGCTACGCCGGGATGACCATGACCTCTTCGGCGGTACTGGACCTCGGTACCGATGCCCTCGGCGCCTCGGCCGGCAGTATCCTGCAGGTACAGGACTTCACGGTGGTGAACAACGGCGGTGGTGCAGCAGTCGTCGATGCCACGTTTGAATTTGAATTCCACGGTACCTTCGCCACCCATTCCGGCACACCGACGCTGGATCTGAGCGGTGTGCTGTCCGTCGTCACGCTGGATCAGTTCATTCCGCCGACGATTCCCGAAGGCAGGTTGTTTATCTCCACCCTAAGCTTCGTGTCCACCGCGCTGAGCGGCGGCGCCGTCGAGATTCTGACCGAAAGCGAGGAATCGGATGCGCTGACATCTGGCGTCATCAGTTCACCGTTTGCCGGTACCAGTTTCGAAATTCTCGGCAGTGATGCCAGCAATCTGCATGCCATCATCCGCATGGTCGTTCCATTGGCAACCGACGACGTGTTCACCGTCGTCGCCAATCTGATTGGCCTGGCCGCCCCGGAACCCGACCCGAATGACAGCGACATCGAGGACGGCATCTCGGTCCTGGCCTCCTCAGGCGCAGTGGATTTTTCCAATACCGGTTCGCTGCGGATATTGCTGCCGGAGGGCTACAGCTTCCAATCTGCCGACCCGTTGCTGGGCAACGTCACTATCGCCACGACGCCGGTGCCGTTACCTGCATCGCTGTTATTGATGGCGCCGGCATTGGCGGTGCTTGCGCGCCGCCGCGGCAGGCGGGCCAACGATATGCCCGCTACTTCGTCGGCAGACATCGCGATTGAAATATGAAACGAATGACACGCTGGTCTATCGCAGCGCTGTACCTGCTTACGATATCCAGCGCCTTTGCGCAGACGGATCTGCGTGATCTGGCAGAGCGCTTCGTCAAAGCCGAAGAGCAGGCGTGGCTGGAAGGCCGGTTCGAGGCGCTGGAAGCCGTGGAAGATGCCTACGTGGTCTACCACGGTTATCCGATCAACAGCTTTGCCGACCACAAGCAGTTCATCATTGAATCGCGCAAGACGATTACGAACCCGAAGATGTCGATGGAATACCTGACAGGCGATGGCAATCTGTTTGCAATCGACTACAACGCGTCGGTAACAATGAACGGGCAGCCTGTGACCACCAAGGCGCTGATGCTGTTCAGGGTCAGTAACGGCAAAATCGCTGAAGTCTGGCTGGGACTGAGTACCAACGCCCCCCAATAGCTGTCGGTATTCAGATGCCAGGCCGGCAGCACGCTGTTCTGGCGTCAATCGGGGTTATGCCGTTTGTTGTAATTGCGCAGGGCGCGGCGGGCCATGATGCGCGCGGCGTCGGCGGTGTTATCAAACAACCGCTCATCGCCAAGCTCCTTGACGCGTTGTTGTTGCGCCTCGATGAACAGCTTGTCCTCGACAATCGCCGCGCCCACCTGGTCGAAGATTGTCTCGGTCGCCTTCGGGTCATCCACGTCGTGGCCGTTGGCCACTGAATAGAAGTAATAGCAGGTATCATCCGTGGCCGGCGTGGCCGAGTGGAAGATGCGCATGTCGAATCGCGGTGCGCCTGCCGTATTGCGGTCCGCACCCGCGGGTACACCGCCGGAATACTGCAGCACCGTGCTGGGCGCAATGAAATCGAACTCCTGCCAGCGATCGATCATTCCCGCGAACTGAACGCACGCCGAATACGCCGGCGGTGGCGGTGCGTTACACATCAACCGCTCGAAACGGTGGCCGTGTTCCGTCAACCGCAAGGATGACTTGGCCGTCATGTGTACGTTGGGGTTGGCGCCACCGACGGTGTTGCCGTGGACATAGGCGAGGTGCGTGGCGTCGAGCAGGTTGTCGGCGATCAACAGGTAGCTGCTGGCCACCGGCGCCATGGTTTTCGTATTCGGCCAGGCCGCGTCACCGTGGAACGGATAGTCCGGGATCAGCGACGGATCGGCCTTATCTTCGTCGCCAATCCAGATCCACAGCATTTCATCCTTTTCCACCAGCGGAAACTTCGTGACCCGGGCCTTCTCCGGAATCATCTGCTGATTGGGGATCTCCGCGCACACGCCCGAACAGCCGAAAACCACCCCGTGGTAATTGCAGCGGATACCCTTCTCCACCACCGTGCCAAGACTCAGCGGCGCTCCACGATGCGCGCAACTGTCAATCAGCGCGCAAGCCTCACCCTGCAGCGATCTGAACAAGACTACGGGTTGATTGCAGATGCGCCGGGCAAGCGGTTTGATGCAAACCTCTTCAGCCCACGCCGCCAGGTACCAGGCATTCCGCACGATCATCGCACCGACTCCGTTGTGATGAATTTGACTGAGGTTGGACGGCGCGCCGGCGCCAGCATATCAATGCCGCATTCAATCGCATCGCCGCGTCGCAGTTCAAGCTCATGTAATCGTCGGTGCGCGGAGACTCAAACCGCTTCTAGGGCGCGAAATCGATCATGGGCTCGGCCGGCGCCGTCGGGATCTGCAGCTTCAGATACGGTTTCTCGCTGGCTTCATGACAGCCCTGGCAACCGTGCATGAGATTGGTGTAGGCGGCAACGAAACCGGCCTTGTCCCTGGCTTCGATGGCGTGACCCACTGCCATGATCTGGTTGGCTTCGAGGGCTTCGGCGATGGGTGCGATTTCGATCGGGCCGCTGCTTATCCGGCGGACCGGCTGGATGCGCATGGCCCAGCGCAGCCGCACACGGGTTTCACCCAGGTAGAAATTGGCCAGCGGCCAATTGCCCGCCTGCGCCGCGAACCAGAGATTGCTGAAATTGTAGGCAATCTGGGTCATGGCGAAGGCCTGGCCCGGCATGATGCTGCGCAGATAGTCCACCTCTGCCTGCAGGCTGTCCGGCGTCGGCGCGGGGCGTTCGAGCTCAGCTGCGGGCAACTTGCCGGCAAGGCTCATCAAGGCAATCACAATCATCATCCGGACGCGCATGAATCAGTCTCCACGGGAAAGCAGCGAAGATACGGCACCGGGCAAGGTTCCGTCCATGCAGTCGCGTCATTCACGCCTTTCAAAGGCGCTGTCAGCCGACACGCAAGCATCCGGTGGGGCTGCTTGAGCTGCCCTGCAACAAAAAGAATTTCGCGGCCAGCGAGCCCCTTTGCGCATCGGAATCCTGTCCGGTGAATATCAGTTCCGGCGCAATTGTGACTCGACGCGACGCGCGTAGCCGCTTATGCTGCTGGCCGTTTCGCCATTCCAACCACAACACGAGCGAGGAACCATGTCAGCCAGCTTCAGTGAAGTCCTCTCGCGCCAACCGCTGCGCGCATTCTCTATTGTGACCTTCCTCATCTGTATGTTCGTGTTGGTCGCTGATGGCCTGGACCAGCAGCTGCTCGGTCTCATGGCACCACTCATCATTGATGATTTCGGCACTGACCGCGGCACTTTTGGCATTGCCGTCAGCGCGTCTCTGGTGGGATTCGGTCTCGGCTCCTGGTCTGGTGGCTGGCTGGGCGACAGCGTCGGACGGCGCTGGTCGTTGGCGCTGTCAGCGGCGGTCTTTTCGATCGGCACCATTGCGGCCAGCACTTCCGATGGCGTATGGATGATGGCGTTCTGGCGCGTGGTCGGTGGCCTGGGCTTCGGTGGCGCCTACTCCAACGCCATCACGATGGCCGGTGAATGGGTACCGGAGCGCTGGCGTTCCGTAGCAGCGACAACAATATCGGTAGGCACGCCTGCCGGCAGTTCGATCGCCGGTCTGCTGGCGCCCTCGGTCATCGCGGAATATGGCTGGCGCGGCGCATTCGTGTTCTTCGGCGTCGCCACGCTGATCCTCTGTATGGTCTTGATCGTCGCCTTCCTGCGCGACAGCCCCACGTTCCTGCTCACCCGTGGCAAGAAGGACGAAGCGCAGAAGGCCCTGCGCAAGATTACTGACGAGCAGATCGATCTCGTGCCCGATCGGCATGCCGGCGATACGGCAACCGGTTCGGTAGGTGTGTTCCACCGCAGTAACCTGCGTATGAACATCGGCGTATGTATCACCTTCATGTCGGTAATCATGGTGGCTTACGGCGTGCTGAACTGGACCACGACGATGTTGACTGCGCGTGGTTTCGCCTTTGAACAGGCATCCTATGCCATCTTCGTTGCCGGCCTGACTTCGATCTTCGCCTCCATCGCGGTGGGCTTTCTGATTCAGCGCTTCGGCTCGAAACTGATGGTGCTGTTGATCAGCATCACGCTGCTGCTCGCGTTGCTGGCACTGGGCTGGAAGGTGGAAACGCTTTCCGATGTACCCACGGCCAGTGAACAGAACGTGGTCATCGCGCTGGTCGGCCTGGCTGCCGCCATTTTCAGCGCCGGCGTTGCCGCCAACTACGCCATCATGACGCGCGGCTACCCCTCATCGTGTCGCTCGGCGGGTATCGGCTTCGGCATCTTCATGGCGCGTATCGGCGCCATCACCTCTTCGGCTCTTGGCGGCAAATTGCTGGACCTCGGCGGCGAGAGTGCGATTCCGTTCTTCACCGTGCTGTGCATAGGCGCGATATTGACCTCCGCCGCGGCCTTCATCATCGACGAGGAAAAACACGTACCGCCGTCCACGGCAAAAGCTGCCTGATAGCCGCTTTACCGTCTCGATTCCGGCATTCCACACGCCGGCTTCGAACACTACGCATGTATAGTTGAGTTCCGGGCGGCTTTTGCTGGCCGCCCGACTCGTGGCCAGGAAGGCCGCCGAAGCCTTGCGCCGCACAGCGAATCCCTGCATATTCGCTGCCCTTGTTTGCTGTCCCGAATGCAGGTGCCCCGATGTCCACTACGACCCCAGTAAGCCCCGATACCGCCGCTGATATTGCCCGCATATTCGCACTTCAGCGCAAACACCAATGGGAGATGAAAGCTGCCACCGCGGAACAGCGTAAAGCCCTGCTGCGCAGGTTGAAGGAAGCGGTGCAGGCCCATGCGGACGAGATTGTCGCTGCCGTTCGGCAGGACACACGCAAGCCGGAACAGGAAATCCGCATCACGGAAGTCCTGAACGTCATCGGCAACATTGATCGCAACATCGAGCATCTCGAACAGTGGATGGCGCCGATCGAGGTGACGCCATCGTTGAACCCGAACGACAAGGCCCGCATCGAATACGAGGCGCGCGGTGTCTGCCTGATTCTCGGCCCGTGGAATTTCCCGCTCGGCCTGGTGCTCGGACCGCTGGCCGCGGCGATTGCCGCCGGCAACTGCTGCATGGTAAAGCTGACCGACCTGTGTCCGGCGACCGCCAGCGTCGCCGCGCGCATCATTGCCGACGCGTTCGATGAGCAGGAGGTCGCGTTGTTCGAGGGCCCGGTAGAGGTTGCCACGGCCTTGCTGGAATTACCGTTCAATCACATCTTCTTCACCGGCAGTACACGCGTAGGCAAACTGGTCATGGCCGCCGCGGCCAGACATCTGGCCAGCGTCACACTGGAGCTGGGCGGCAAGTCGCCGGTCATCGTCGACGACGGCGCGGATGTGAAAAAGATTGCCGCTGATCTCGCCGGCGCCAAGCAGTTCAATGGCGGTCAGGCGTGCATCTGCCCCGACTATGTGTTCGTCCGCAAGGGTCAGCGGGATGCCCTGGTTGAAGGTTTCCAGGCCAAGGTGAAGGAGAACCTGTACGGCGATGACGGCAGCTTCAAGACCGAAAGCATCGCGCAGATCGTCAACCCACAGAATTTCGACCGCATCAAGCGCCTGTTCGACGATGCCATCGCCAAGGGCGCCAAGGTCGCCGTGGGCGGTCAGCTGGAGGCGGCGGACCGCACGATACACCCCACCCTGCTGACCGATGTCACGCCCGATATGCAGATTCTGCAGGAAGAGATATTCGGCCCAATCATTCCAGTCATGACCTACGACGACCTCGATGAAGTCATCGAATACATCGAGCAGCGCGACAAGCCGCTCGCGCTGTACGTGTACAGCGCGCACCCGGCCAATGTCGAGAAGGTGCTGAACCGGACCTCCTCCGGCGGGGTCACCGTCAATGGCGTGTTTTCGCACTACCTGGAGAACCGCCTGCCCTTCGGCGGCGTGAATCAGAGTGGTATGGGCAGTTACCACGGTCATTTCGGTTTCAAGGCGTTCTCCCACGAGCGCGCGGTGTATATCCATCAGCAGTAATTTCCGCACAGCGGCGGATCCCGGCGCCGCAGACCGGGGTCACCTGTTGTACGTGGACGGCCAATGCTGCGGCGCAGTATCGCTGTGCACCAGGCGGCACGCCGCAGGTCTACAGGTTTGAATGAAATGGTGGCAGGATACCGCCTGTTCAAAAATTGACTGAACGTCGCCGGAGTGGCTGCGGCAGGTTCGTATATTGGCAACCCGTCCAACTCTCCGGTAGCGCTTGCACCGTAATACACAAGCTGTCCAGGGCCCGCCCGAACGCCTCGCTGGACAGGCAAACGATTGCTTTCAATCAGGAGTTAAATGCCCATGGCCACGCCAGCCAATCAATTAGATACCACTGTCTCCACCGCTTTGTACATCGGTGGCAATGAACGCCAGACCGCCGAACAGATGGCCATTGCCGACCCCGCCAAACCGGGCGTCATCGTCGGCTACGCCGCGCACGCCACGCCGCAGGATGTCACCGATGCCGTCGCCGCGGCCAAGGCGGCATACCCGTCATGGTCGTCGATGACCCCGCAACAGCGTGCCGAAATGATGAAGGCCGCTATTGAAGGCGTGCCGGATTCGCCCAATCCCTTTGCTTCGGAAGACGGCGCCATCCTCTCTCAGGAGAATGGCAAGGTCCGCCTGGAAGGCTGGGTCGATGCCCTGGTCCTGCAAATCCGCTGGAATCTCGCGCTGATGCACGCCGACGAAGTCAACGCCGCCAAGGTGCTGAAGCCTGTCGCCGGCCACATTCCGACCGAAACCACCGTCAGCTACCAGCCGCTGGGCGTATGCAGCATCATCGTGCCGTTCAACTGGCCGATTGCGATTCTCGGCGCGGCACTGCCTCATGCACTGCTCGCCGGCAACACCGTGATCGTCAAGCCGCCATTGACCGCGCCGCTGGCCACCGCACGCGTTGTGCAGCGTATCGCCGAGAAGCTGCCGCCGGGCGTGCTCAACGTCGTCACCGGTCCGGACGCCAACATGAAAGCGCTGATCCAGAACCCGGATATCGCCAAGGTCTGCTTCACCGGCTCGGTCGGTGGTGGCAAGAAGATGATGGAGCTGGCCTCGGGCAGCCTCACCCGCGTCACGCTGGAACTCGGTGGCAACGACGCCGCCATCATTCTTGAAGACGCGATTCTCGATGACACCCATCTCGACCGCCTGTTCGCGGCCATCTACGACACCACCGGGCAGATCTGCATGAACGCCAAGCGCGTCTATGCCCACCGCTCGCGCATGGATGAAGTCGTCAACGGCCTCGCCGAACGGTTGAAGAAGACCCGACTCGGCTATGGCCTGGATCAGGACACCACCATGGGTCCGCTGCATTCACCAATGCAGAAGAAGTTTGTCGACGAGTTGATCAAGGAAGCCAAGGATGCCGGCGCGCAGGTGCTGGAATTCGGCGAACTGCCGGGCGGCGACATGGCCGGCGGCAATTTCGTCCGTCCCGCCATCGTGGTCAATCCGGATCCGAGCCTGCGGGTTGTCACCGAAGAGCAGTTCGGCCCGGTGATTCCGGTGCTACCGTTCGATACCGAGGACGAAGCAATCAAGGCTGCCAACAATACCTGGGCCGGTCTCGCCGGTTCGGTCTGGACCGCTGATCCCGCCACCGCCAACCGCGTCGGTGGGCAGATGGTGTGCGGCTATGTCTGGGTAAACGACCACGGCGCCACGCGCCTTGATCTGCGCGCACCGTTCGGCGGCATGAAGTCCTCCGGCATCGGCCGTGAGCAAGGCATCGAAGGCATCCGCGCCTTCCAGGATACGCGCTCGATCTCGCACCTCGACGCCGCCACACTGGCCACCATGCATCATTGATGCGGTTGTTCCCGACCCGACCCAGGCCGTCAACGCCCGGGTCGGGTCGGAATATTTCCCACCACCGAATTCGCCTGAAGGTCCGATTTTCCGGGCGCTTCACCACTGAAAATCAGCCCGGTGCCCATCGCGGCCGTAACCAGTCCTTCTGTTTGCGCCTATACCCATGCCATGCCAAACACGTGCAGGCATTCACCAGCTGTGACTAGGGCAATCATGTCCGCTGGCGACGCAATACGGTAGTATTCGTCCAACGATAAACCGGCACGCGGTTCATGCATCCTGGCTCGGAACCACGTAGATGCATGCGGTAGCACTCAAGCTCCGCATTGAAACTACGCCGATACCAGGACCGGTCCTGTCGTACGAGGTGCGCTCAAGCGGCACAAAAAAATCACGGAGGAGTAAAAGAATAATGAAACGACCGATGCAGTTTGCAGCAGGTTCGCTTTTCCTTGCGCTTGCAGGCGCAGCCTCAGCCGTACCGATGATATCCCCCACCGGGGTGACCGGGCTGGAGGTGGATGGTGGTATTTATGATCTGGTGATCGGTGACCGCGTGCCGAACGCCCACTTCACCGAATCGATGTTCACACCGGCGTATCAGACGCTGGCGAACAACGTCTCCGCAGCCTTGCTGGCAGCACTCAACAACCAATCGCCCATACCAGGGTTGAATTATTTCAGCGGCTGCAGCGACACCACGACTTGCATACTCTGGGTGCCCGACAGATGGGATACGGTTAGCGCGGGGCCGCCGATCGATGCCAACCTTCTGGATTTCAATACTGTTGCACTCATCTCCGGAGACAGCGCTTGGGCTGTTAACGCTGGCGGTTTCGGCGCAGGTCTCAACACTTCCACCGATACCTATTCGCAGGCAACGCTTGTGACTTTCGAGCGTGTAGGTACCGTAGTCACCACGGTACCGGAACCGACCTCGCTGACGCTGGCGGGCCTTGGAATTGCCGGACTGTTCGCTTCTCGCAAGCAGCGCAAATCAATGCAGTAGATCTGCTTGATCCAAAGCAACAAAAAAGGCTCCGCGAGGAGCCTTTTTCGTTTACCGCCGGCGTGTCATCACCCTTTCAAGGTGAATTTCTTGCCTTGACGCCTCCCTTGAAATCGAGCTCGGCGACTCTCAGCTTCAGAATACGTTTTGCACCTTTTACAAAGAGTGCGAATAAGCGGCCCGGCTGTGTGACAATGGCCAAAGATTCACCACCTGCAGGACAGTCGGCATGATGAACGCATTGGTTGTAGAAGATGATCCGTCATATGCTCCGGCCCTTACGCGGTATCTGCATCGCGCCGGTTGGCGCACGTTTCAAACTGACAGTTTCCACGCCGCAAAGAAGATGCTCGACCACAACGCGATTGATCTTGCGTTCATTGATTTGCGTCTGCCCGACGGCAACGGCATGGCGCTGATTCGCGAAGGTACGGATCTGAAAACCCAGTTTGCGATCATCACCGGGCATCCAGGCCTGGAGAGCGCGATTCAGGCGATAGAACACCGTGTCGTGGGCTATCTGCCGAAGCCGCTGAAAATCGCCAAGATCAATTCGATTCTCGAACGTGTCCACGAACGGCGAACAGCGGATCGGCAGCGTGAAGCCGCGCTGGCCAATGAAGATGTCGATTCGACGGCGGATCAGGCGGATGCTCCCAACCCGGAATTTGATCATGTTTCGGCGTCTGCCTTGCTACGTCTGAATGTTCGCGTAGGTATGACCGTCGAACAGGCCGAACGCGAATTGATCGAGGCCACGCTGCTGGACATGCACGGCGACAAACCCACCGCAGCCAAGGTGCTGGGGATCAGCCTGAAAACGTTGTACAACAAACTCAACAGCTATCGCCGCCCGCAATCTCGCCCACGCGAATAAGCGCTTGAAGTTGCCCTGTGTATCAGTCAGGCCCGGTATCGCGGTAACGTCACTCTCACCGTCGTGCCCTTACCCAGTTCAGTGTTCAAGGCGATGTCACCCCCGTGGTCCTCGACGATGACCCGGCTGACGTAGAGCCCGATTCCCGTGCCTGACGACTTGGTGGTGAAGTGCATGTCGAACACACGCTTGGCAATGTCCTTGGGCATTCCAACCCCGGTATCTTCGAAAATGATTTCGTAGTCGTTGTTGCGAACCACAGTACTGATCGTGACTACGCCGCCGGATTTGATCGCTTCGATTGCATTCATCAGTATGTTGACGAACACCTGGCGCAAGCTTCCCGGCGAGCCCACAAAATCCAGCGGCGAACTGGCCGGGACAAACTTCAGCGTGATACCCGCCAGTTCCGCCTGCGTGCGGAACAGATCGATGGTTTCCTTCAGCAAGTCGTTGAGGTCGACCAGCAGGCGTGTCTTGTCTGACTCCTTGCTCTGCTCGAGCAAGGCGGACACCGAGTTACTGATTCGGTCGACATCGTTCTGCAGGTATTCGACATAAAGCAGCAGGCGCGCTTTCGCATCGGCCGGGATCGATTCCTCCCCGAGAGAAATGCGCAACATCTCCAGGTTGAGCGTCATGGCGCCCAACGGTGCGCGTAGCTCGTGCGTGCCGCCCGTGTAGGTCAGGTGCAGACAGCGGAAACGCAGTGCCGCCCGCAGATCGTCCTGCAATGACTCGAGTTGATGCTTGTCGCGCAACACGATGATTGCATCGCCGATGGTCCGTTGCTCTCCGCAGATCACATCCACCGCAATGGCCTGCAAGGCCTGGCGACTGACCATCTGGTACTGGCCGCGGATAGCGGTCTTGTCCGCCGGCGTGTTCGCGATCAGGGTTTCGATGTAACGGCGGAACTCGCGCAGGTCCGCGGAAGGCTCCTTGCCACCGCCCATGCCCAGCAGATCCCGGGCAATCTGGTTGGCGAAGCGCATCTGACCATCGCGGTCAAACCCGAGAACGCCCAGCGGAATCAGGTCGGAGACAGTCTGGTTGACGCGCGCGAACCCTTCCTGGTCGAGTTTGGCCTGCTGTGCGGCACTGCGCAGTGTCTCCGCCGCGCTGAGGGTGGAGGTGAATTCCCGCAGGTATTTCTTGGCCGTGGACATGTATTCGTCGTTTTCGATCGCGTGTGTCAACCGGTTGTTCGCCGACGAAACATATATGTGCGAGAGCATGCCCGCGCCCAGCAGGAACAGCAGACCCAACACCGCCATGCCGGAAACGCTCCACAGGTAATTGCCGTGCAGCTGCCCGAGTGGCCCGTAGGTCATCGTGACTTGCAGGTAACCTTCGAGCTCGGACGTGTTGCTGATGGGCACCGCGACCTGGATTGAATCTTCATCCTGTGCGGGGTGCGTGGTGACCGTCGCCGTCGGCTTCTCATCGAATACCTCGTCGGCCGCGTCCTCCCAGAGATTGGCGAAGGCACTGGACGCCACCAGAACTTCCCCGGTCTCGTCGACCAGTTCCATTTTCTCGACAGTGAGCGATTCGAATACCGCTGACCGGACAAGGTCCGCGACCTCCCGGATGGCGGTGGCGTCCTTGTTCATCAAGGCATCGAGGCTTACCGGCTTGATGATCGCCCCAAGCTCGTTGCCAATCAGCTGGGCGGTATCTTCGGCAAATTTGTGTGCGCTGACGGTGAATTGCATTACCAGCCAGATGCAGGACAACACCGCCCCTGCTATGTACAACGCCACAATGATGGCGGTTATCCGTCCGCTGCTCAGGTTCTGCACGTTTGTTACTCGTCGCTGTGCCATGAGAGTCGTGTCCCCGTGAGCCGAAATGTTCAGCGGGGAAACACACCCGTTTGCACAGATACGTTCAAATTCCGTACCAAACGCGAAAACAGGTATACCGGGGCAATCTGCGCGTTTAAGCGCAATTTAGCGATACGGGTTGCAAGAATTACAAATACTACTGGATGGGTGCGTGTAAAAAGGAGGCGCTATTGATCAGCGAGAAGTTCAAGTGATCGACGATGACATCTGGCGGAACGCCGTGGCGGTAGCTGCACAACCGAGGCGGGACCTCAACCCGCAATGACCAGCCGCCAGCTGCTGGCCTGCGTCAGCAGTTGCATGCCCCTTGCGGTGAGATAGTCGGAAACAAGCGACGTATCGAATGTCCGTTGGTGCGGCTGGCAAGCAGTTTCGGCGGGATCTGCCGTCCCTGCAGGTGATGATGCAAGAAATTCCACTTCCACGCCGTATCCGGTACTGCGCATCACCAACCTGGCATGAGCCTCACACGTATCCTCGATCAGGCACAGGACGCTCAACACCCCGTACAGGAATCGCCCGGTGACTTTGGTTCCTTCGCCAGCGTCCGATGGCTCCAGACGCACTTCGAGTTGCCTGACCCGGAGGTTTTCCTGCATCAGCTGGATGGCGAATTCTGCAACCTCGCAAATGTCGTAGTCACCTTCGCTTTGCGGATCCCAGCGACGCAATGCCCGGATTCCATCGGTGGCGGCCGTCGCCGTATCCAGCATCAATTGAACGCGGTCCACGCATTGCTCTGGCGGCATCGTGTTGGAGGCAAGCTTGCGTAACATGACGTGTGCCGTCAGGTGTATCGTGGTGAGCGCGCCCAGCAGGTCGTGACGGACGGCGGGCAATACCCGCAGCAGAATTTCTTGTTCAATTCCGGCATAAACCCACTCTGACGTTGCGGACATTGCCGCCGCGACCGGATCGCTCACTCCGCCAACTGCCTTCATGCCGGACCCGGTGCTGCCGCTGCGCCGTCCAGCAATTCGATGAGTCTGTCCACATCAATCGGCTTCTGGATGAAATGATCGAAATAGCGGTCCGCCCCCAGTGAGTTGGCTTTTTCCGGATCGTAGCCGCTGGTGCCGACGATTGTGCCGCCGTAGCCAAGCTGTTCCTTCAGCTGTCGCGCCAGTTCGATGCCTGACATATCAGGCAGTTCTATGTCGATGACAATCGCATCCGGCGACCACAGCCGGCAGCGCTCTATCGCCGCTGCCCCGTTCAGTTCGGCCTGTGCCACGAAATTCTCAAGTTCCAGCACGTCACAGTACAACGCGGCGCTTTCCTTGTTGTCGTCGACGACGAGTACCTTGATCATGGATCCCTGATTCCGCCGGCAAACGAATCCGTCAGGAGACATCGGCGGTTTCCCCGCCCAGCGGCATTTTCAGCGTGAATACCACTTCCGGCTCCTGATAGCGATAAAACAGTTCTCCGTCATGCGCCTTCATGATTTCAGACGCGATGAACAACCCTAGCCCCAATCCGCCCCGATTGCGCTCGTTGGCAATGGACTCGGCCTTGAACGCGTTGAACAGCTGCGCTTCCGTTTCCACGGGAATTCTCGGCGATTGATTGCGGACGCTGATGATGGCCTGACCCTCCTGGTCATATAGCTCGATGGTGATCGGCTTGCCAATCTCGCCATGGTGGCGGGCGTTGCTCAGCAGGTTGGAAAGCACCTGCGCAATCCGATCCGGATCGCAATCGGCGGTGACGCCACGTGGCAGATTGAACTGGTAGTTGACGCCGGGATGGGCCACTCTGACTTCGTCCACCAGATCAGCGACCAGCATGCGCAAGTCGACGGGACGGGACTTCAGACCAAGCCCCAGCCCGCTGTTGATGCGGCTCAGGTCCAGTACATGGTTGACCAGATTCTGCATCCGGCTGCTGGACTGCCTGATACGCTCGCCCAGCCGGGGTTGCGCCTGTCCGCGCTCCAATACCCGCGCCGCCATGCTGATCGAGTTCAATGGATCGCGGAGATCATGTCCCAGCATCGCAAGCAGTTGCGTGCGCGTACGCTCGGTCTCGGCATGCCGCTTGTTACTGACCTGCAGCAGCGCGGACAATAATTCCTGTGCTATCGCCTGTCTGGCGTCTGACCATGGCTCAGCCGAATTCCGCACGGTCTCTTTCCACTCTTCGAAGGAGCCACGAGGGGTGAGCCGCGCACCCATTGGCCCGACCTTGATGACTTTCTCCGGTTTGCCGGCCCAGCGCACGGTTTCAATCTGTTCCAGGCGCAACCCGATGATCCAGGCACATCCGACAACGTCGAAACACATCGCCAGCAAGCCGGCCCAGCGGCCCAGCTTGCGATGCAGATGCTGCGGCCACTCCTCCCGGCGGGTGAACGTAATCAGGCCCTGATACCCTGTGCTTTGATTCAGCGTCTCGACAATCTCTTTCGCCAGCCCTTCAGAGACATCGCCATGGATATAAAGCTTGCCGGAATGGGAGATGATCAGCGCATCGGCCTTGAGTTGCTGCAGCAGGTTCGCGGAGTGCTCGACGATCGGGGTGAGCATGTTTTCCGCTTCCAGCACCGCCTGCATCAACGCTGAGCGCAGCGTTGCAGCGGCCGATATCTCAGCCGCGTATTCCTTGTCCAGCAACGATTGCAGCGTCGTCGACAAGACCTGCGCGATGACATCACACGCCATCCGGCTGGACGCAGGTACGCGCTTTGGCGTCCGATGATGGCAGGCGATCAATCCCCACAGTTGACCATCAACCAGCAGCGAGACACTCATCGATGCGGCGACGCCCATATTGCGAAGATATTCGAGATGGATCGGTGAGACGCTGCGCAGGACGGCGTGGCTCAAATCAATCGGCGCTGACGGCAAATCGCCAACGATGCTGACCGGGGCATCTTCGGTGCTGGCAATGAAGCGCAAGGTATTCAGCGTGTACAGTCGACGCGCCTGCGCGGGAATATCGCTCGCCGGATAGCGGCGACCGATGAACGGCTCCATCTCCGCTACGACCGACTCCGCCACCACATCGCCGCTCTGGTCATGCCGGAAACGATAGGCGACGACACGATCGAACCCGGTAATGGCCCTGACCTGTTCGACCGCCATATCCAGCAGTGGCTCGATATGACGTTGTCGCTTCAGGCGATCCAGTGCGACATGGGCTTTCCAGGCGAACTCCGCGCTTTCCTCTTTGCTCGCCAGCCGATATTCGAATTCCACCAGCACCCGGCCGCCGTAAGCGTGCACGAAGTAGTCGAAGGGTCGTCCGTCCGGTTCAATCTGCCCGGAGCGGACCACCGTTTCGCCTTCCAGGAGATCTGCGAGCGCGTCGTCAAAATCCTCGGTCAGCTGCGCGAGCCATGGAAAATCCGTTGCCGACACGCCCACGCGGATATCGGAACCGGTGAACTCTTTGGCATTGGCGCTGTAGGCGACCAGCCTGGCGTTCCTGTCAAACACGAACAGGTGACCATGTGGCTGAATCGTGCCGGGAATATGTATGGGCTCCACATCGCAGTTGGAAAGGTCTACAGATTCGCGAGCCGACGTTGAAGTCGACGCGGTGTCAGCGGCATCATCGGCTGACGGCGGCGTCATGCATCCCCACTCCCCTGGCGGCACGCCGGGGCGGCGTCGGCGGCGGTCATGCTGAGGACATGGTCTTCCAGCATGCCAAAAGCCGCTACCGCGCCGGTACAGGCGACCTCCAAATCAAACATGGACCGAATTCTCACTTCCATAACTTGCCGCAAATCGCGCCATTGCTGCGCCAACAGTTCGTCCTCCGCCAGGAACCGCATGGCACTTGCCACGTGCTGCTCCGACAACTTCCGATATAACATCCGCCCGCCCAGCCGCGACCCTTCGATCACGTATCGCACGCCCCAGTAGAAGGCTTCGTCCTGAGGCCAGAGCGCAATAGCGCTGAAATGGCACTTCATGGTTCGAGGCACCGGATGCTCCGATGCTTCAAGATCAGCCACCAGGCGCGAGTACCGTCGGATGAACGGCAGCCGCGATTGCCATATTCCGGTACTGGGATGGTGCCCGATCCAGCATTCAATCTGTGCGACCCACTCGGCCATCAGACCGAGAAACTCAAGGTACTCAGGCAGCCCGACTGATTCGCGACTGACAGGCATGAGCAGCTCAACCCGCTCATGGTGAAGAGCGGTCACTTTACGCAAGGCGACACAAATAGAGAAGGGCTGACGCGACCGCTCCAGGCCGGCGTTTGCAACCGTGATCGTGGACGGAATACGAACCGATTGCGGACGCGTCATTACTGTGGACATATCGAATTCACCTTGACGTATCGTTATTCCATCCTCGGGCCTGGCAGCGGGAAGCTTTGAATTTTCCGAATTTCCCACTTCGATCGCAATGGATCCAAATCGATCGCGCCAGGCGGCGGAAACGACGGATTTCCTGGATGGATCCATAGCTAACAACACACGTCGGTAAAGTCCATTTTCCGCGTGGAAATCAGGCTGATATTGTAATAGTTGCAAGCGCAGACGTTCGGCCGGCCCGAATGCGACTGCGGTCACCGGTTGATGAGTCCTGGAGTGAAACGCCGAAAACCGAACCGAATGCACCAGTCCCTCGGTGCGAACGCCGAGATGTGAAGGATGTGCTAGTCGCCGAGTTCCCCTGCGGAGGCGTCCGCGGAGAAGTCCCAGTCCGGACACCACTGCATGCTGGTGTCCGCACCTGGCGTGCGGCGTGAGAATTCACCGTAACCGCCATGCGAATACAGCAGTGGCTTTTCAACATTCTGCGTAATGCGTACCGCGTGGATCTCGCCGATCAGAATGCTGTGCGTATTGACCTGCACTGAATTGACCAGCTTGCAGTCAAAACTCGCCAGGGCGCTCTTCAATACCGGGCTGCCGGTTTCCAGCGTCTGCCACTCGCCGGCCTGGAACCGCTCTTCGCCCCGAAGTTTTGAAGCGAAGCGATCAGCCAGCGCCTTGTCGGCGACCGAGAGGACATTGACCGCGAAACTGCCCGATGCCTGAATCGTGGCGCGGCAGTCGGTCTGGGTGAATACACTGCATAACAGGGTGGGTGGTTCGGCGGAAACGGAACACACTGCGGTGGCGGTCAAACCATTGCGTGCGCCGTCGCTGCCGCAGGTGGTGATCAGGCAGACGTGGCCGGCGAGATGGCGCATGGCGGAACGGAATACGTCTGAACTGATGGTCATGGTCTTCTCCGGGTAAGAACAAGCGGCCCCGAAACCCGTATATCGAACGCCGACGCAATGGGAGGTCTGCGGGGAAAGCAGGGGCCACGCCGGCGGGCGACTGCCACGGTGGGTCGGATGGGGGCCGTCCACCGTGGGCAACGAATCATCGGTGCCGCTTGTAACTGGTTGCCGACACTATAGCAGCGGGTGCGTGGGTTTCAGTCCCACCTGGCCACGGCCATACTGCTCCCGGCATACGCTCCAGTCCCAGAACGCATGGACACTGAGCGTGTTGATATCGCGGAAGAATGCCTGGATCGGCGATTTGTTCTCGAAACTTCTGGCGCCGGCGTCATGGATCAGCGAGTTGATCGAGTCCCGGCAGTGGTTGACCAGGTAACCCATATCCACCTTGAGCCGCAGCCGATCCTCAAAGGTGATGCCGCGTGAATCGCGGATGCCGAGGATCTCCTGGACCAGCGCGTCGGTCAGTTTGTTGGCCGCGTTCGCCCGCGCGGCCGCCTCGCCGATTTTCAGGTGGACGGTGGGCAACTCGGCCAGCTTGCCGGGGCTGTAGGTCGGATCGCCGCCACTCAACATGTTGACGAAATGATGGGTCGCGCCGGTCAGACCGCCGGCAAATACCCCGGCCACTTCGGTATACATGAACGGCAGCACCGGCATCGCGTACAGCGGGTTGTCGTACATGCCACGACCGTTCGGATAGCCTTCGACAAACGGCCCGATCTCCGTTGTCCGATGCTCGGGCACAAACGTGCCATCGCAAATCATGTCGTGGCTGCCGGTCCCTTCCATCGCCGCCATATCCCAGACTTCATCAATCTGGAAATCACCGGCTTTCACCAGCGCCAGTTTCGGCCCCTCGCCTTCGATCAGGATGCCGGTCAGCACCCAGTCGCCATGCACGATGCCCGAGTTCCAGTGTGACTTACCGGTCAACTCATAACCGCCGGTGACCTTCTTCGCGGCGATGGTGGGACGGATCTGGCCGGGTACCTTGGGCGCCGGATTGTCGTCGAATACGTCGTTCTGCGTCTGCTCGTTGAAGCGCGTGATCATCCAGTTGTGGCCAACGAAGAACGCCATGATCCAGCCCGTGGACATACAGTTCGCGCTGAGCCGGCGAATGATGCCGGCCATGGTGTCGAGATCGAGTTCAAAACCGCCATACCGCTTCGGTATGAGGGTCTTCATGATTTCGATTTCCTCGCACTCCTTCAGCGAATCCGGATGTATGACGCCGTGGTCGCTGACGTAGCGCCGCCGCTGCGCAATGCCCGGCAAAATCGATTCAACGCGCTCAAACAACTCTTGTTGGCTGGCCACCTTGCTTGCTCCCCCTGTGTTTGTTTCTTGCACCCCTTGCGCGGCGGGGACTTCAGGCCCTTTGCGCCGCGACGGCAGCTGCAACCATTATTGTGCCCAACGGCCGGTTCCAGCGTCTTCGCAGATAAGAGCAAGGCGTGTGCCATTCAGGGAAACATGCGTTATTTCAATTGGTTGACCATTCACCCGCTAGCCCGGCGATGAAACATCGTCTGAAATTACGCATATCTATGCCGGCAATGTTTAAATGTACGCATTCAGCAGCCAACCCGGAAAGCGGTCGCGGATGAGCACCCGAAAACAGCTACCCACACGGCGTCCCGGAGGTCGCCCCCCGAAACCCGAGGCGCCGCGGCAGCATGTAAATGATCTGCGGCCTGAAAATCACCCGGACTTCGCGGACATTCTGGAGAACTTCCATTTCTCGCCCGAGAACGCCGAGATCATCCTCAACGGCGAACGCATGGTGCTGACCGATAACAAGTCCCTCGGCATCATGCGGCGTGAACTCATCCTGTCGCTTGGCTACGAACGCGCGCGCGCGGTCCTGTCACGCATCGGTTACGAAATGGGTACGGCCTACGGCGAACTCGCGCACAAGCTGCGGCGTGACGCGGATGTATTCGAAAGTTTTGAAACCGGGCCGCAGATTCATGCGCTGAAGGGCTCGGTGCGGGTTCAAGCGCTGAAGTTCGAAGCCAACCCGGACAAGGGTGAGTTCTACAGCGAATACTACTGGCACAACAGCGCGGAATGTCAGGCGCATCTTGAACAGCTCGGCATCAGCCACGAGCCCGGCGGTTGGCAGCAGATCGGCCACGCCTGCGGCTATGCCTCGGCGTTTTTCGGCCGCCCGATCATCTTCCGCGAAATCGAATGCATCGCCATGGGCCATGAAACATGCTTCCTGATCGGCAAGCCCGCCTCGGAATGGCCGGATGCGGAAAAGGAACTCAGCCGTTTCCGCGCCGAAAACTACCGACCAGTGCCGAAAGCGGCGGTCGCAAAAAGGCGCGGGCGGGTTACAGGCATCGAGATTCCTAAGGACAAACGCACGCTGGTAGGTGCCTCCGCGGGCTTCAATCTCGCGCTGCACCTGGTGGACAAGGTTGCCAGCACCCAGACGCCGGTGCTGTTTCTCGGCGAGAGTGGCGTCGGCAAGGAAGTATTTGCCCGCGAACTGCATTGGCGCAGCGCGCGTGCGCAAGCGCCGTTTCTGGCGGTGAACTGTGCCGCGATCCCGGAATCGCTCATTGAAGCGGAGTTGTTCGGCGTTGAAAAAGGCGCCTATACCGGAGCGGACAAAACCCGCGCGGGGCGCTTCGAGCGCGCGAGCGGCGGCACCCTTTTCCTGGATGAAATAGGCACGTTGTCATTCTCCGCGCAGGGCAAGTTGTTGCGCGTTCTGCAGGAGGGTGAATTTGAACGCATCGGTGGTGGCCAGACCATGCAGTCAGATGTCCGGGTGATTGCAGCAACCAATGCCGATCTCGAGGATGAAGTACAGAAAGGCGGTTTCCGCGCCGATCTGTTCCACAGGTTGAACACGTTCCCGGTCTACATACCGCCGTTGCGTGAACGCCGTGCCGACATTCCGGTATTGATGAACTATTTCCTGCGCAAGATTTCGCAAACCCACGGCAAAAGCATCCCCGGATTCAGCAACGCACTGATCTCGCTGTTCCAGCGTTATCACTGGCCAGGCAACGTGCGTGAGATGGAGAACATCATCGAGCGCGGCGTCATCCTCGTCGAAGCGGGTGAAGCGATCGACGTCAATCATCTGCTGATGAGTTCCGACCGTATCCACGTTGGCGGATATCCAGAACAAGGATCCGTTCCGCGCATTCGTATTGACGGAAAAGCAGAGCATGGCCGCAACCACGCTGGCGGCGCAGTTGCTCGACAGTGGCTTGAGCCGCGATGAAATCAATGACGCCCTCATTGGCGCAGCACTGGAACGCTGTCAGGGCAGCGCGGTGAAGGCAGCGCGTATGACGGGCATGTCGCGCTCGCAAGTCAATTACTGGATCAAGAAGAACAGTGCCTGAGTCGACGCAGGTGGTGCGAAAGCAAAAAGCCCGGCAATGCCGGGCTTTTATTGGTGCTGACGAGCGGCCGACTATTTTGCCGCGGGCACCACCGCGAAGCCGTTGCGTGGATTGATGGTTTTGCCGTCGACCACGGCGTCGATCCAGGCGCCGGCACTGCGGCCATCCTTCAGCGGGTTGCCGCGAATCGTGATCTTCGTGCCCGGTGGCAAATCGTTCTTGCGGATGCCGGCACGCATCAAGGTGCTCGGGCCTTCAGCCTCAAACCCCCAGGTGGTGACGCTGCCATCGGCATTGGTCACATCCACCAGCAGCCAGGAATGCGGGTTGGTGTACTGGAACTCCTTCACCACACCGGTGACTTCCACCATCTCGCCGTAATTGAACATGGCGCCGGAATGGTGTGCCAGCGCAGCGCCGATGGGCATCGCCGTCAGCAGCAGAAGGATCGAGGCTTTGATTTTCATAACAGTCCTTTCCAGGCCGGCAATGTCATTTCACTTCTTCGTCAGTGCTGACTTCGGCATCGTTTTCGATGAAATCGAAATCCATGAACTGGCTGGTGCCATCGGATTTCTGCAGAATCTCATTATTCTGGTTTTCGCGGCAATCCCAGTAACGCAGCCGCAACAGATTGTCGTCGTTGGCCAGCTTGGTCCAGCTCTGCCGCGTATACCATGGCTTGGCCAGATTGACCGGATCGAACACCCAGAAGTCGGCTTCCAGCACCACACCGTCGATCTTCTTCCAACGCTCGACCACCTGCACCTGGTCTGAATAATCCGGCTGGGTGCCACGCTGGTACTGGCCAGACATCAGGTATTGAGTGTGGATCACCAACATGCCATCGGTCCAGAAGCCGATGCTGTCGCCGTTAGCCGAGGCATAGGCATCTTCGGGCAAGGTGTGCGCACTGCCGTCGGTATAGATGCGACGCACGTCGTTGACCATTTCATTCATCAGCCAGGACTGGTTGGGCGTGACGACGAATTCATGCAGAAACGGCTCGGTTGCCCAGCGCGGGTGACCCGGCGGCCGGCAATCGGAGATGGGATCGTATTCACCGCCGGTGGAATTCACGCGGTCGATCTTCGCCTGGCGTGCTGCTGCACCGGCCGGCGTCAGCTTGGCCGTGGTCTCACCGGCCGCGATATCAGGGTCAAAGGAGAGGCCGCCGCCAGTGCGCGTATAGACGCCAGACCAGTCATACGCCGGCTCACCCATTTGTGGCCATTGAAGCGTATCACCCCCGCCGGCCGTCACCTGCAGGTAGGCGTACATATCCGACGCGCTGGAAAACTTTTCACCAAACGCCTGCAACTGAGATTTGCTGGCGGCCCAGTCAGCATCTTTGGTGAGCCAACCTAACGGTTCCGCCGCCTGCCCGGATATGGATGGCACCAGCAATATGCTGCACAGCAGGAAAAAGCGTTTTTTCATTGCCCTCGGGTCCCGGCGCGCTGAACGGTGAATGGATAGCTGTGCCGGGAAGAATAAACAGCAAGCAGTTAACCGTAAAGATGCAAATAGTTGTGCAGGCGAAGCATTGAATCGACCATACCGCCTTGCTAGGCTCGCCCGACCTGCAGCGCGTATTCAACTTTCCAGGGGAGAAATGTTTGATGCCGACCTACCGCACCCGCTTTGGCTCGCTCAACGATTACGACAAGGGCCGCGTGGAACCCATCAACGACGATGTGCGCCACTATGCTTTTTCCAACTGTTTCGAAATCGCCAACAACAGCAAGCCGTACGAAAAAGTCGTCTTCGGCCAGAACATGCAATACGTGCTGGAAGTGCTGCGGGCCGAAGGCAGCTCACCCTGGTATACCTGCGCGCATGATGAGTTCGCGTTATGCATGGATGGTGAATTCGAAATCCATCTGGTGAAGCTCGTGCCCGATGCGACCGTGCAGGACAAGGACAAGGAAGGCGCGGTATTGGTCGATGGCGAACCGCGCGGGCAGAACATGGGCTGGATGAAGCTCGGCCGCGGCCACCAGGGCATGCTGCCGGCCGGCTGCGCCTACCAGTTCCGCAGCAGCAAGCCCGCGGTCATCGTCCTGCAGACCTGCAAGGGTGACCTGTCGATCGAACGCTGGGCAGACATCTGCCAGACCGCCTGAGGGAGCATTCATCATGAGCAACGCACACGGTTACAACGATTTCACATTGGGCGGGTTCGGCTTCCGGCGCGACGAATACTTCGCGCACATCACCTGGACCACGCGCGATGGCAAACCCATGAGCCACACGCTGGATGCCGGCAATTTCCTGCGTGCCTTGATGCGCGATGTTGCCTGGGGATTCTTTTATGGCTGGGTGAACTTTGACGACGTGTTCGGCACGGTGAATCACTATGGCACCGTCGACATCTACGCCGGCGCTTTCAATGGCGCAATGAAGGATGCCGGCGTCGACCGCATGGAGAACCATCCGACCAGCGATATCCGCGACGTGTTTGAACGCATGCTGGCCGACTGGACCAACGCCGGTTTTGATCCCTTCGCCGCGCCCCAGGAAACCGGCTCACCCTATGGGCCGAAGAACGGCGACAACCTTCCCGCCATCACCCGCGCGCGTGAACTCGCCAAGCGCTGTGTCGGTCTGCAGGGCGACCTCGCGTTGCGAACCGACGCCGGTGGTTCACCGATCAACCGCGCGTTTGCCGATGTCTCGCAGGACGCGCCGGAACTGCATCCGGAGCCCGGCTTTGAGAACGAAGTGCATGCCTTCAACCTGTTCGCCTTCCTGTCGCGCTCACAGGTCACCTGGAACCCGTCGTTCACCTCGGTGGTGAAGAACAGCTTCATGTGTCCGACCACCGAAGAACACATCCTGCCCATCATCCACGGCAATGATCGCGTGGAGTGGTTCTTCCAGATGTGCGACGAGATTCACTGGAATTGCGACCACAAGGAAACAGGGGAACCACTGGCGCGTGTGATCATGAAAGCCGGTGACATGGCCGCGATGCCGGCCTACTGTCGCCACAAGGGGTTCAGCCCGAAGCGCTCGATGCTGCTGGTGTGGGAGAACGGCAATCCCAAACTGGTGGACGACATCAAGAGCGGCGCCGCGCCGCAGGTGCCGGTCAGCTTTTGACGGACGCTCAGTTCAGCCTGAAAACCTGGTGTGTACGCGGGGAGGTTGGCCGCAGAGCCTTGCGGGGTAAGGACACGCTGTGAATACGTCCATGTACGCTCGGGCTCGGCTTCCTGCCTCGCACGGTCCTCACCCCGCAAGGCACTGCGGCCAACGTCGGCGACAGGGGTTTACCGCTATCGCCGACTGAGCTGGTTACCGTGTTCGTAGTACCTTTCCGCCCCCGCGTTATGCGGACTGCTTCACGCGCCCGCCCCGCCTCACCGCCAACAAGCCAATTGCCGATGCAATCAATGGCAGCGCCGCCGGCACAGGTACCGGGCTCGCCACCACGCTCAACGTCGGGCCGTCATAGGTGAAATTGCTGTAACCGGCATAGGTCGCCGCGACCGAGGCATCGCCTTCAGTCAATAACAATGTCAGTACGTCGTCCGTCAGCAGATCCTGCAGCAGGCTCATCGCGCCCGCCGAGGCGCTGACACCGCGCGAATACAGCAGGTAGCTGTCAACGGCGCCGGTCGCCACCTGCACGAAGTTGAAATCGCCCACCGACTGCATGTCGGCAAAGTCACCTGCAACAGGATATTGCAACCCGCTGGTGCCAGGTTGGATATCAGCGCTGTCATCAGCGGTGTATGCAATCGTCAACGCGCCATTGGTTGTGAACGAGGCGTTGGATTGGGTCAGCAACAGTTCGACTGAGTCAATCCGCCATTGGCCACTGCCATAAGCCAGGTCCAATGCGGTCCGGGTGGCTGCGCCATCAAACCGGGCGACGCCGTACGACGCAAAACTGCCGTTGTTGTCACCTTCAATATTGAAGAAGGCCTTGCCGCTGGCGCCGGAACGCGGACCGGCGGGTTGGATGGTGGCGTTGTCGAACGCTTCAATCGTATATGCCGAGGCATTGACCGCACTGCCAAGCATTGCGCAGACACTTGCGGCGAGAACGAGGTTCATCGTTTTCATGGTTATATCTCCCTGGGTTTTCAGAAATTCATTTTGTTTGTCGTTGGCCTACGCGCGCCGACACCGGCGGCGGGCGCTCAGCAGACCCAGCGCGCTGGCCAGTAAAGGCAACGCCGCAGGCACGGGTACCGGTTGTGGAATGGCCACGTCTACAAAAACTGCCTTGTGGTCAGAGCTGGGCATGCCCGAGAACAGGCCGGGCTGACCGAACTCACCCACCAGCGGACGATCAGCATCGGCTTCGGTCGGCCAGAACACACCACCGCCGAGCATGTCGACATTGCTGGAAGGCAACACGTAATCCACGCGCAGGTTGCCCGGCGCGGCATCGTTGAAGTCCCCGGTATCAAAACGCGGGTCGCCAATGTGGCTGGCGTTGGTGTTGCCGTTGTTATCCGGATCCACAGCAGCGAGCGTGCCGCCGGGGCTCTCCGGCGTGAAGCTCACGTTAATCAACGGGTCACTTAGTAGCTGCGAAATTGCGTTGGCAAAGGAATCGCCGTCATTTGGATCGGCGTTGTAGTCACCTGCGATAACGAAAATCGAACCTGCCGCCAGACCACCGGCAAGACCGTTGTCATCGTAGATATATGCAGCCTGATCGCCACCGTTGATGTAGTCGGCCCAGAAGCGGATTTCGTCGGCGTTGCGTTTGCCGTTACGGTCTTCAACACCATCGAAAACCGGCGGTGTCGGATGCGCTGCCAGGAAGTGCACTTCCTGGCCATCGATATTCACCGTGATATCGACATGGTTCTTGGACGAAAGCCTGAGCTGTTCAATCTCGTCCGCCGAGTAATAGTTGGCCAGGTTGGTCGCATCCGGCGAGGGATCACTGGTCAGCAGGTTGTCGGGCATATCCTTCCAGAGGAAAGTCTGAAACGTGCGCACGGCGGTGATTTCATATTTCGAGTACAGCGTGAATCCGTACTGGCCGGCGAAATTACCAAAACCGAACGCATCATTGCCGCCGCCGATGGTGCCGTTGTTGTCCAGATCCAGGCCGGAAGCCAGCCCGGTATTGGTGGCCGGCGTATAGGCATACTGGTAGTACAACGGCGAAGTAGCATCGCGGCCGGTATCCGCACCGCCATGAACTACTGAAAGATAGTTGGACTGGAATCGTTGCGCCGAAAGGCTTGAATAGCCCAGCGGCTGACTGCTGCTACTGGTGCCGGCGACGCCGTATTCGTCGTAATCGAATTCGTTGACCAGCAGAACGTCGGCATTGATCTTCTGCAGGATCTCGGCAACGTTGTGAATCTGCAGCACTTCCCGCTGACTCGAACTCAGACCGCTGACATCCGCACTGTTGGCATAGCGCTGGGTCAGATCGACCGACAAAGCGCTCGGCAGATCGAGATCCGCGGCCAATTCGCCCAGTGAGTTTCTGTTCAGCGATGCGTTGAACGTGGCAAATCGCACCGTCACATCTTCCGCGTACGCACTTTTCCCCGCGCCTACCGCGCACGCGGCCATAAGCAATGCAGCTCTCCGCTCCATGTCATCCCTCCCGATAATGTTGAATCCCCGTTTGGCTGGATGCGATCGCGTCCAACCGGTCAAGGAAGGCTAGAGGGCAGTTATTGCCGAATAATGATGAAACCGTTGCGATTGCGTGAACATGTATCCGGCGCGATGGCCGCGAGCCGTCAGCCTTAAGGACATTTGAAGAATCGGATGCCTAATCTTGCCAATGCATCAGACAATGCAATTCAAACCAGCATCAGAATCGAAGTCGACATGAATACCGGGTACTGTGCGGCGACAGCCGATTCAACGGCGGACGAGATCAAGGCGCGACCGCTGACGGACATCGAAACGATCATCATCGGGTCAGGCTTCTCCGGTCTGCTGGCAGCCATCCGGTTGCAGCGCGAGCACTTCGACAACTTTCTCATCCTCGAGCGCAATGCCGAGCCCGGTGGAACCTGGCAGGTCAACTCCTACCCGGGCGCAGAAGTGGATATCCCAACCAGCCTCTACTCGATTTCGTTCATCCCGTATCCGTTCAGTAAAACCTTCGCCTCACAGCCTGAACTGCTGGCTTACACCCGCCATATCATCAGCAGGTTCAGTCTCGGCAAGTACATCAAGACGTATCAGCGCGTGGTCCGGGTGGCCTTTAATGAAGGTGATTGCTTATGGACGGTAGAGACCGATTCGGGCGAGCGATACCGCGCCCGCTTCGTCATCGATACCAGCGGTGTGCTGGCCAACCCGCATGTTCCGCATATCAAAGGTGCGCAGGATTTCCATGGCCTGGCCTTCCACTCAGGTCAGTGGGACCACTCCGTTGATCTTGCCGGCAAGCGGGTCGGCGTGATTGGCTCGGGGTGTTCGGCAGCCCAGCTAGTGCCGGCAATCGTCGGCCAGGTCGCACGACTTGCGCTGTTCATGGGCAAGCCGCAATGGATCATGCCGCGCTCCGACAGGCACTACAGCGCGATCGAACGCCGCCTGCGGACGCTGCCCATCATCCGCCACCTCATCCGCCTCGCGGTCTTCGCGTTTTACGACATCCGCTTCGTTGCCTTCCGTGAGTATCCGGGGTTCAAGACCATCAGCCGCTGGATGAAAAGTTTCTATCGGCGCCAATTGAAGAACCGGTTACACAAATACATCAAAGACGAGAAACTGCGCGATCACATGCTGCCCGACTATGAACTGGGCTGCCGGCGTGTGATCCCGACCAACGACTACCTGCCTGCACTGGCGCGCGAGAACGTCGCGGTCGACATCAGCGGCATCGCCTGCATCAACGCCGAAGGCATTGAAACGAACGACGGCCGGCAGATCCCGCTGGATGTGATCATCTATGCCACGGGGTATTACGCCTATTCAGATATGAAACGCGCACTGACTTTTCAGGTGGATGGCATCGGTGGTCGCAACCTGAACCGCGAATGGGAAAATGAAATCGTTTCCTATAAAGGCATCACCATTGCCGGGTTCCCCAATTACTTCAAGGTGAATGGACCAAATACCGGCTCTGGCCACAGCTCGCAGCTATCGTATATGGAGGCAGCAACCCGCTATATCGTGCAAGCGATACGCGTCGTGAAGCGGGATCCGGGCATCAAGGCCATCGACGCAAGGCAAGACCTGCAACGTGCATATGTCACTCGTATGAAGGCCGGAATGCGCAAAACCGTCTGGCAGAACGCTGCGTGTACCGCGTTCTACCGCAAGGACATGACAGGTGAAGTCACTAGCCTGTCGCCGGAGCCGGTGACGGCCTTCATTCTCTCCCGCACCATCTTCCGTCTGAGCGATTATCGTGTGATTCGATGATGCTGGCGATGATGAATTCTTGGACTCTGTGCGCGCGATGCGCACATCACATCGGGTATGTCTCCGCTCCACAGGTGCGGTTGCCTTGCGGGCGCGGCCCGGTATTGCGCGCATCGTATCCTGCAAGTTCAACATTGCATCCATATGACAACGTCGCTGCGCGATGGCTGGCATCACTGTGGTTGTGTTTGTAAAGTGAGTGCCTGTACAACAAACACTCGCCTCACCCAATCAGGATTCCGCATGACAACCTTCCATATCTTCAACAATGAACCCGATACGATGAACTACGATGCAGGGCAGCCCATTTTTGCCGAAGGCGACCCTGGCAACGGATCAATGTACGCGGTGCTGGAAGGCGAAGTGGAAATCGTCCATCACTCCGAGTTGCTCACCACGATTCCGGCCGGCAGCATATTCGGCGAAATGGCATTGATCGATCATTACCCGCGAAGCGCCAGTGCCAAAGCAAAAACTGCTTGCCGGGTGGCCGTAATCAACGAGAAGCGATTCAACCTGCTGGTGGCCCAGCATCCCACTTTCGCGCTTGAAATGATGCGCGTGCTCACAGAGCGGTTGCGGAATAATTTGTCAAGCTGATTTCGTGGAAATACCGTCAGGTACGATTGCCGGTTGCAAGTGATTGGACCGCGAGCGTCTCTCCCCCGCGTCCGCCACTGGACGCGATAAGGGCGCGCAATTAGCATAGCGGCGCCACCCACCCGGCCATTCGGCAATGGTCAAATACAACTATCAGAATGGGAATAACCATGCAGCTTAGAGCTCTCTGTCTCGGCGCGTTGACATGCCTGGCGGCGCCCACCTTCGCCGCTACAACCTACCAGTTCCAGACCGGCCCGAATATTGCGACGATTCCGTTTTACTCACCGGCAGATGCTTCGGAATTGAACCAATTGATCGGTGCGGTGGGTTTCAATACCGTCAGCGGAACCTTCGTGTACGATTCATCCGTTCCGCAGACTTTTGCAATCAACGCCACGCCGCCCAGTCCTTTGCGGCCCGGTTATGCCGGCGCGATTACGAATTTGTCCGCCGCATTGGGCGCCGTCAACATCAGTGATCCAATCGGCGTGGCACTGGTCGCCGATGAAGGCTATTTCGTGCCAAAACCGGTTGAAGATCTCGTAGAGCCATACTTCATTTACGATCTCTTGAGCCTGTCATTTGCTGTGACTGCATTTCCGGATCCGGATTTGCAGGCTGATTTGCTCGGAGATTTCCGTCTCGTCGGATTCCGGATTTACTGGGCCGAAGGCTTGGACGGCATCACGGACTTCCTGTCCAGCAACGCATTGCCCGGCACCTTACCTCCGACATTCGCAGGACGCATCGGTATGGACTGGGTGAACGTGAATACCAATCGAATAACGGCTACGTTCTTTCCGCTGGTCAGCGTTCAGCCCGTGCCGATCGGTGATGCCGCAATCCTGTTCGCGGTACCCGCCATCGTCACGATGGCGAGCCGGCGGCGCAGAGCGAAGGCCGCCTGAGCCTTCCATTTCTGAATTTGGTTCTTGAATCCCCGGCTCAAGCCGGGGATTCCGTTTTGGCCTTACAGTCAATGCACTGAATTTGATTTACCAGGTCCGATTCGCCTCACCCGCATCATGCTGCTCCGCCGACCGGCTACGCAGATCAGTCATTCGCGCGCCAATGAAATCAAACAGCAGGCGCGCGGAATCGACCAGCATGCGCAAACTCAACCACAGGCCCGCCTTGATGCGGTCGATGGCCGGTAGGGATGCGAGCTTCTCGGCATCGTCCATGTAGCGGCGCATGACAGGGCTGCGGCGCATCCAGTCACCCAGCGCAGGCACGTAAGGTGCGAGCAGCACCGCGGCGATGCCCAGGAACAGCAGCCCGGGAATGATGGGTAACAGCAGACCGATCAGACCCAGCGCCAGGCAGGCGATGATGGCGATGAAGATCAACATCTGCGATGACACCTGGCCGGCGTAGCGCGTGAAATTCTGCATGGTAGTAGCTCCTTGTAACGTTGAACTCAGTAGCGACGGTCGCTGACGTAATAGTGGTAATGCCGGGCGGACGGTTCGTCGTTGCGGCAGATCGGCGCAAGCAGGAAGTAGAACGGCCACGCGAACCACGAGAAGAAGATCATCAGCAGTATCCAGCCGAGTTTCTCCAGGCCGCCCGCGCGGTCGGAGAAGAGAATGAACAGAAATGGCAGGAACCAGAGCAGACCGCAGCCGAGCATGACGGCCACTCCGGCGCCAAATGCCAGCAGAGGACCGGCCAGCACTATGGCGAAGCCGAGCAGAATCAGAGTGAACAAGGTGGTCAGAAACGGCATAGCGGGCGCCCTCCCGGCAGATTGAATGTGATCCCAAACCACACCAATGCGAGTATCGTGCCAGTACCCGAATGCTTATATTTCAATCAGTTACGGATTTAACAGCGAAATTCACCATTCATCAACGGCGAAATAGACCACTTAGTAGGTGATTTGACTATTTTTGGACGCCGCCGGTCCTGCCCGGCACCTGTCATTTCACTGGCCGTCTACGTCTGATGACGTCCGACGCTGTCAGGAAGTGCCGTGAAATCCGGCGACGCAGCCGGCGGAACGCGTGCTATAACCACCAGAAACAATAACTATCCCACGAGAGGAGCTTGTCATGAACGTGATGCCGCCCAGTGTGTGCGGGCGGGCTGTCCTCGGTCCGTTCGCCCTCGCCATTTCGATGCTGGTCGCGCAGATCGCCGCCGCCGCCGAGCCGTTACACGTCTTCGGTGCGGTCGCTGACCGTCAGGCCGAAATCACCTACGCATCGCAGGTCGACAAGACGCCAATAGCGGTGGAAGAGGAAGCCATCCGCAGGCTGGAACTGCTCCACGAAAATATTGCGGCAAACCCAGACGCAATCGACGAGTTCGAACAACTCATCGGGCCCTTCGTCACCGGGCGGGTGTTGCTGACCTTTGTCGCGATGTCCGATGCCGATCCCTGGTTGTTCGTCCGTTACGGCATCACCAACCCGACCGACTCAGAAGTCGTCTACGCGCTGGATATCCTCATGGCGACCGACGTGACGTCGGGTCCGACAATGAAAGATGTGTTGCTGGATCTCGAGCTCATCGATACCGATGGCAACGGGCTCGCGCGATCGCGCAACACCACGGCCTTCTTTGATGTCATCGATGATCCGGGTGGCGATGAAATCAACGACGCCGACAAGCTCGGCGGCAACCCGGCTTTCTCCTTCTACGAAGGCGAGCAGGTTTTTTCACTCATCGATATCACCGGCCCGGGACCGAACTCAGACCTCGTGGCGGAGACCGATGGCTACAACATACTGCGCTTCAGAATCGAAGGTTACCTGTCCGCACGGGATTCTCTGAACCTGACGGCCTTCGCCTGCTATGCAGCGACGTTGAACCTGTGTCCATCGCGTGACGCCATCGCCGTGCTTGCGGCAGCACCGCTTGCACCGGTGCCGCTGCCTCCAGCGCTCGCGCTCATTGCACCGGCATTAATCGGCCTGGCCGCACGACCCCGCCGCGCCCAGCCCTGAGATTCAGGGTCAGAGTAAGATCTCGCGGAGTTTTTACTCTGACCCAAATTATTTAACTATTCACTGCGACGCGTTCTCTGTCGGCGCGCCTCGGCATCGGCCGGCGAGGCGCCGTCTTCGGCGAAGATTTCGCTGCCGTCAGCCCGGATGATGTTTCTGACATGAAATATCGGCCGTTCGTCGCGCGACGGGCTTCCCTGCAAACGTATCCTGTCGCCCGGCTTGAACGTATCCGCCGTCCAGCCCTTGCGGACCAGCACCGTCCGTGAGCCTCCCTCCGCCATCCATTGCTGGTCGTCAACGCCAGGCCGGGTGAAATAAATCCGCATATGCGGATTGCCCAGTTCAAAGCGCGTGACGACGCCTTCAATTTCAGTTTGGACGTTGACGTCGTAGACCAGGCCGGCGGAGTGATGGGCACTGGCCGTTGTCGCATGCAGCAGTCCTCCGAGACAACAAACGAGTCCCACGATGATTCGGTGTGTTCTGCCATTATTCATTGCATTTCTCCCGGAACGTCTTCGCAACTATCCACCAGCAAATCCACGTCAGGCGTTGCCAGCCATGTCTTGGTCCACACGTAAGGCTCATTGAGCGTCACTGGATCGGTCAACGTGAGTTCCAGCACCAATCGGCGTGGTTCATCCCTGACAACATAGCGTTCCACTGCGCTCGCGCCATCGGCAAACCGGCCGTAGTGCACGGTCGGGCTGTTCAGGCCGATGAGATAGTCACCGCTGATGCCGGTGGTTTCCACGATTAACGTTTTGCCATCGAAACGGCCGGTGGAGAACCCCAGTGGGGTGTTGACTGCCGGTTTTGGATGTTCGCGGCCATCGAGCCAGATGGTCCGCGAGAGATTGAACTCCTCGTATTCAATCAGCAGGTGATCGCCGCGGTGGCTGATTCGCATCGGCAACGCGTTCATCGCTTCGCGTACAAATCCGTATGGCTCGCAGAACTTCGCCATGTCGATATTTTCCGTCGCGGTGGACGCCTCGATCAGCCGTTTGCCCTCGGCCGTGGAGCGGGCCATGCGGTCCGCGATTACCACACCAAACGTTTTACCCGCGAGCTCGCCCACGGGCGTGTTGTCGTTGGTCGGGTCATCCAGCAGCGAGCCGAGATGATCATGAAACAGTTTCGGACAACCCGGAAAGCACAACGTATCCTCGGAGTTCCACCACGGGTTATCCGGCGTTGTCATCGACCCGCTCCACACACCCGTCAGACCGTCGGGAACGGCATCCGCCGCCTGCGCCACGTTCAACCCTCCGGACAGCACGGCGACGACAAGAAAACGAATCACTTTCATAAACCTGCTCCGCAAAATCTGGGGTCAGAGTAAAAACTCAGTGCAGCTGGTTGTTTCGAGTCTGTTGCGTGTCCCCGACGAGATTCACTTCGTGGAGATTTGACTCTGACCCCAAACTTGCCAAAGTTGCCCGAGCGTCACGGCAATGCATACGCCACGATTTCGCCACCGACGTTGGCGCCGCTGTGGGTCACCGACACCACGATGTATTGTTTGCCGTTGTGCATGAACGTCATCGGTGATCCGGTCTGACGCGCCGGCATTTCGATCCTGCCTTCGATGTCCGCGCCGGTAGCCTTGTCATAGGCACGCAGCAGCGCCACGGTTTCACCGCGTTCGTTGGTATGGGTGGCGCCTTCACCGGCGACGACCAGCGTAGCGGTTGTCAGCGTGCCGATGAAGATGCGGCCGTAAGAACCCAGGCGATCAATATCCGGCACGCCGGCCAGTGCCGGGTTGTTGCGGATGGCGTCTTCAGTGGTGCCGTGGGTCTTCTGCCAGACCATTTCACCGGTGTTCATGTCATAGGCGGTGATACGGTCATACGGCGGTTTGACCATCGGAATGGTCCCTTGCAACACGACGCTCGGCCGGCGTGGCACGAGTCCCCCCGGTGACCCCAGCAGCCCCGGCCGTGGCCCGAGACCGGGCAAAGCACCCGGTTTCTTCGGCGCCTCTCCACCCGGCCCGCGATTGAACGGCACCATGTCCGAGGGCGTGTTGACCAGCTCACTCAACTGCGTGTGCGAATGGATGTACAGCCGGTTGGTCTTCGGATCAAAACTACCGCCAGGCCAGTTCGCGCCACCGACCGGCCCGGGCAACATCAACGTAGCCGTCGGTCCACCTTCAGTGGCGAGTGCCGGCGGCGTGAAGATTGGTCCTATACGGTAGTTCGCCAGTGCCGCTTCAGCCTCAGCCTTCAGCGCCGGCGTCAAATCGTTGAGGTCGTCGGGTGTCACGCCCTGGCGATCGAATGGTTTCGGCCAGGTCGGAAACGGTTGGGTGGGACTGGTCGTTTCGTATTGCGATTCAGATTGCGGCACGGCCCGCTCTTCGATGGGCCAGATCGGCTCGCCGGTCTCGCGGTCCAGAACAAACAGGAAGGCGCTCTTGGTCGGCTGCGCCAACGCTTTCACCGTGCGACCATTCATCTGCATATCGAACAGAATGGGCGCGCACGGCAGGTCCCAGTCCCAGATGCCGTGGTGAATCGTCTGGTAATGCCACTTGCGTTTACCGGTCTGCACGTCAACGGCCACCAGCGATTCGCCGAACAGGCCATCCCCCGGACGGTTGTAACCGTTGTAATCCGCGGCAGCCATTTCCACCGGCAGATAAACCAGGCCAAGTTCAGGGTCGGCGCTCATCTGCGACCAGACGCCGACGTTGCCGTTCTCCTCGGCCTTGCCGTGCCAGCTGTCGTAGCCGTATTCGCCGCGCAGCGGAATGGTGTGGAAGATCCACAACCGTTTGCCGGTACGAATATCAAACCCGCGCACGTAGCCGCGCGCACTCCAGGTGGAATCCACGGCGGAGGTCGGCCGATGGGATGCGCCGACAACAATCACATCACCGACCACCAGCGGCGTGGCATTGAGACCGATGCCGGGGTCCAGCGGGTCAAGGTCCTGATCGAAATTCTGCTTGAGATCGACGATCCCCTCGTCGCCGAATGAGGTAACGACCGCGCCGGTGCGCGCGTCCAGCGCAATCAATCGATAGCCGGGGGTGACATAGAGAATGCGTTGGTCCTTGCCATCATCGCTTTCCCAGTAGGCGACACCGCGCCCCGCGCCCTGGCGTGCGCCCGCGGTGCCACGCTCGCCTTCGTCCAGCCGATGCAGCCAGAGGATTTCACCGGTCGCCGGGTCCATCGCAATCACGGCGCGTCGCGTGCCCGCAGTGGTATACAACGTGTTGTTCACGTACAGCGGCGTCGCACCGTATAAGCCATCGGGCCGCGGCCCCAGGAAATCCGTGCGCAAGCGCCAGACCACTTCAAGATCCTTGAAGTTATCCGCATTGATCTGGTCCAGCGGTGAGTAGCGATGGCTGGCCAGGTTCGCGCCGTATGTCGTCCACTCGCCGCCTGTTTGTTCAGCGGTGACCGTGGATTGTGCATCACACTGGCCCGCTGCCAGCGACAGCAGTAATGCCGGCAGCAGGTGACAGCGTGCACAGGCAAGGCGGAAATCATGAAAGCTCATTGCGCCGCTCCGAATGTCATTCGCCCATCGCGGGCATCGGAAATTTTGTGTCAGTCAGCGTCGTGCGATCGGTAGTCAGCGGCGCCTGATCGAACGGCAATCCGTTGTACCACAACACGTAGGAAAGAATATCCACCAGGTTCTGCCGCGACAGCGTGCCGGGTTTATCCGGTGGCATGGTGTTCATGCGTTCGACCAGCGCCAATAACGATTCGCCACGCCAGTGCCCGGCGAATTGCGGCCCGGCCAAAGGCGGCGCCTGGTCGACACCGGCCATGGTTTCGCCATGGCATTGCAGGCAATGCTGGTAGTACAACGCCTGGCCCCCGATGGCCTGCTCTTCGGTGTAGGCCAGAGCCACCCGCGTGTGGGTCACGGGCAAGAGCGCCAGCATGATCATCCAGAATCGTTTCATCAGGTCAGCCTTGATCAACAGATATGCGCACCAGCGACACCAACATACAGCGCGTACAACGACTGGCTCGCCGTCATGAACAAACGGTTGCGCTTGGCGCCGCCGAAGCACAGGTTGGCACAGATTTCCGGCAACCGGATCATGCCGATTTGATCGCCATTGGGCGCCACCACCTGTACGCCGGGTGCCGCACCGCACCACAAATTACCTTCAACATCACAGCGGATGCCGTCGGCGGCGGAACGCATACCAGCGGGTGCACGAAGGCGTACAAAACTTCTGCCGTTACCCAGGCGCTCACCCTGGACCTGAAACACCCGCGTTTCGCTGGCGCCGGTATCGGCCACGTACAGCAGCGAGTAATCCGGCGAAAAGCACAGGCCATTGGGCATGGCGACGTCGTCAGTCACCCGCTGAACGCGACCGCTGCCACCGTCCACCCGGTATACGGAAGGTTTCGATTCCGGCTCCGCCCGGTTGCCTTCGTAGTTGCCGCTGATGCCATAGACCGGATCGGTGAACCAGATGCTGCCGTCGGGATGTACAACGACATCGTTGGGAGAATTCAGCGGCTTGTTCTCGTAGCGCTCCGCAATCACCGTGACCGAGCCATCGGCTTCGTAACGCGCGACGCGGCGCATGCCGTGCTCGGCGGACAGTTGTCTGCCCTGGTAATCAAAGGTGTTGCCATTGCTGTTGTTGGAAGGATTGCGGAAGCGGGAGACGCGAGTGTCGTCGTCGATCCAGCGCAGTTGTACGTTGTTGGGAATGTCACTCCAGACCACGTACCTGCCCACACCATTCCACGCCGGACCTTCCGCCCACACCGTGCCGGTATACAAGCGTTGGATGGGAGCGTTGAACAGACCATATCGCCTGAATCGCGGGTCGAGCGCGATGACATCGGGGTCAGGATAGTGAATCGGATTCTGCCCGGTCCAATCGCGGTCACCGGAGATCGGCGCCAGCGATTCGACATCGGTCACAGGCTGCTGTGCGCGGGACCGGCCCGCCATCAACGGCACGACTGCGGCCCCCATGCCTTGCAGCATGCGGCGACGGCTGTATGTTTTCACGGCATCCCCCCCGGACACTGGCGCCTCAGGCACAAGCTGCGCCGAAGCACGCTGTTGACACTTGTCGTCTCAACCAGATACCCGCGGCATCTTACCCACAATCCAAACCGCATAGGAAGTACAGTTGAATCCACGGAATATGGGTACATCGAACTATCGGGTTCCGCTGGGTTGATGTAGCAACTACAGAAGTTGTCCGGCAACGGTGTACACTGACCGGGCGCTTCGCAACCCGACCGGCTGCAGGCTGGCCTGGCGCCGGCGAAACGCCTGGTACGCATTCCTTAGGGGGGAATCATGAAATCGGGATTTTTGATGTGCCGGGCACTGCTGTGTGCCCTGTTTGTATCCGGCCTCTGCAATATTTCCGCGCAGGCGGCTGACAGCAACATCTTCAACACCGTCAAACAGAAGCTGGCGGCCGGCAAGCAGGTGGTGGGCGGCACCGTGACCACCGCGGACATCGATATCTATTGCGCGATGGCCAACTCCGGTTTTGATTTCCTCTGGATTGAAATGCAGCACAGCCCGCTGACCTATTATCAGGTGGCGGCGATGGTTCGCGCCTGCCCCGGTCCTGCGGTGCCATTCATCCGCGTCCCTTCCGACAGCGAAGGCGATATTCAGAAGGCCACCGATATCGGCGCGCTGGGTATCATCGTGCCGCTGGTCGACACCGTCGAGAAGATCAACAACGCCATCACCTTCGCCAAATACCCGCCCATCGGCAAACGCAGCCAGGGCGGTGGGCAGTACGGCGCCCTCTGGGGCAGCCGTTATCGCGAGCTTGCCAACGACAACATCATGATTGTGGCGATGATCGAGAATCCCGCCGGCGCGGACATTGCCGACAAGATCGCCGCTATCGACCAGGTCGACATCGTCTTTGCCGCCAGTTCGGACATCGGCAGCTTCTCCGGCTACCGCCAGGGTGATCCGCAATACGAAGCGATCGTCACCAAAATCAAGAATGCAACGCTGGGCGCCGGCAAATATCTCGCCGGTCCTTCGGCGTGGAAAGGCGTACGGGACGGTTACACATTCTTCCAGGCGCCATCGGATTCCGGGCTATTGCGCATGGGCGTACAGCAGGTATTGGGCGGGCAGCCGGAAGCCAATCTGCCGAAAGGCGTTGCCCCCATCGAAGGCCAGGAACACTAGCCCGCAACGGGAGGATTCCTGATGAGAAGACTGACAACACTGTTCACCGCCGTGTTGCTGCCGGCATGCCTGTTTTCCCTGCCGGCAGCCGCCGCCCAGCAGCACGAAGGTCAATACGACATCGCCGACATCGCTTACGGCGCGCAGTTGTTTTCCGAACGCTGCGTCGTCTGCCACGGACCCAATGGCGACCTGATGCCGCAGGCCAACCTGCGCCGTGGCACGTTTCGCAATGCCTCCACCGATCGCGATCTGCAAGGCGTGATCCGCGATGGCGTCCCCGGTACGGCGATGGCCGCCACCGGTTATGCCGAAGCCGAACTCGCAGCGCTGGTCGCCTACCTGCGCAACATCACCAGTTTCGATGGCACCGGCGTGACGATTGGCGATGCAGCCGCAGGCAAGGACCTGTTCGAAGGTGAAGGTGGCTGCACCCAATGCCACCGCGTCGGTGGCAGCGGCCCCGCTTACGCTCCGCCGCTCACCTCGATCGGCAGAACGCGCACCGCGGCGGCACTGCGCCGCGTGTTGCAGAATCCGGTAAGCGGCATGATGCCGAGCAATCGTCCGGTGCATGCGGTGACAGCCGATGGCCGCGTCGTCGAAGGTCGCCGCCTGAATGAAGACACGTTCAGTGTGCAACTGGTGAGCAAGGACGAACGGCTCGTTTCACTCGACAAACGCACGCTGAAGGAATACCGCATCGGCAACGAATCCGCCATGCCGGCCTACGGCGACAGATTCAGCGAACAACAAATCGCCGACCTGCTCGGCTACCTGTTGTCGCTGAAAGGAGCCCAGCCATGAACTTCAAACATCTTGCAATGGCGTTATGCAGCGCGCCGTTGCTGGCCACGGCCCAGGTCACACCGCAGCGCCTCGATAACGCAGCTGCCGACCCCGGCAACTGGCTCACGTATTCCGGCACCTACATGAGCCAGCGCTACTCCACGCTGGATGAGATCACGCCGGCGAACATTGATCAACTTGAACTTAAATGGGTGTTCCAGGCGCAATCACTGGAAGCGTTTGAAGCCACACCACTGGTGGTGGATGGCGTGATGTATCTGTCCGAAGCGCCCAATACCGTTTACGCGCTGGACGCCGCCACCGGGCGTCCGTATTGGCGCTACCAGCATGTGCCGGACAGCACGGCGCGCCCGTGCTGCGGTCGGGTGAATCGCGGGCTCGCGATGCTCGGCAACACGTTATACATGGCCACACTGGACGCCAAGGTCATTGCACTCGATGCGACCACAGGAGAACTGGTATGGCAGACCGAAATCGCCGATCCCGCCCTGGGCTACGCGATGACACTCGCACCACTGGCCATCAAGGACAAGGTGATCGTCGGCGTTGCCGGCGGTGAATACGGCATTCGCGGATTCATTGCAGCGTTTGATGCCGCAACCGGTAATGAGGTCTGGCGCTTCAACACCATCCCCGGCCCGGGCGAGCCCGGCCATGAGACCTGGGCCGATGGCGGCGATGCCTGGATGCATGGCGGCGCCTCCATCTGGCTGACCGGCTCCTACGATCCGGATCTCAATCTGACCTATTGGGGTGTTGGCAATCCGGGACCTGATTTCAATCCGGGCGTGCGGCCCGGTGACAACCTGTATTCAGACAGCGTCGTTGCGTTGAACCCGGACACCGGCAAACTCGTCTGGCATTTCCAGTTCACGCCGAACGATGATTACGATTACGACGCGATTCAGATCCCCGTGCTGGCTGATATGCCTGAGGATGATCGTTCCAGCGGCAAGATCATGCTCTGGGGCAATCGCAACGGCTTCTATTATGTGCTCGACAGAACCAACGGGAAGTTTCTGCATGGCACGCCGTTCGTCAAAGTGAACTGGGCCAGCGGGCTGGACAAGAAAACGGGCCGGCCAATCGAAACCCCGCAAGGCCCCAGCGGCGTCACTTATCCCGGCGTGCAAGGCGGCACCAACTGGTATTCGCCGTCCTACAGCCCCAGCAGTGGTTACTTCTATCTTTCGGCCTGGGAGAACTACGGCACGGTATACGCAGCGCAAGCCGTGGATTACGTGCCGGGGCGCATCTATGTCGGTGGCCTGCTCGGCGGCCCGGTACCCGGCGCGGCCAACCTTCCCGGCTTCGGCAACCAACCGATCAACACCTGGACCGAAGCCGTCGGCAACGGCGCCATCCTCGCGCTCGATGCCCGCACCGGCAAACGCGTCTGGCGTTTTGCGATGAACGATGTCGGTCACAGCGGCATTCTGACGACCGCGTCCAACCTGTTGTTCACCGGCAATCGCGAAGGCCTGTTACTGGCACTCGACGCACGCAGCGGCGAACTGCTATGGCAACAACGTTTGGGCGGCCAGGGCAGCAACGGCCCCATCACGTTCATCAACGATGGCAGCCAATATGTCGCCGCCGCCATGGGCAATGGCCTTTACGTCTATGGATTGAAGAAATGACTCTCACGACTACGCCGGAGAAACGCATGCGCAATCGAATCCTTGTCATCACCTTGCTTGCACCATTGACCGTCGCCGCACAGTCGAGAGATGCCGGCCCGTGGTGGCCTTCAGAGTGGGGCCCGGAAGATCAGGCAGGGGCATCCAACCGCATCACGCCGGAGAAAGTGCTGGAAGCAACGTCGCTGGTCAAACGCGGGAAAATTTACGAGCTCGGCCATGTCTACACCAACGACATGCCACTGGTCGGCGCGCGTTCCTACTCCCTGCGGCTGTTGCCCGGTGGCGATGCGGCAGGCCGCAACGGCAATGTCGGCAACGATGAATTCGTCGCCGCGGAAATCGGCCAGGTCGGCACCCAGTTTGATGGTCTGGGTCACATCGGCGCGGAAATGAAGATGGCCGATGGCAGCGTACAGCGCGTGTTCTACAACGGTTACACGGCACGCGAGATGAATGCGAAGGATGGCCTGCGGGCGCTGGGTGTGGAGCAGCTCAAGCCGATTCTCACCCACGGCATTCTGCTCGACATCGCCGGCTACAAAGGCGTACAGCGGCTGGCGCCGGATTACGAAATCACCGTGGCGGATGCCCGCGGCGCGCTGGCGCGGCAAGGCATCAACGAATCCGCCATCAAGCCGGGTGACGCAGTGTTGTTCCGCACCGGCTATGGGCCTCTCTGGTACAGCGACACCGCGACCTACAACGCAGATGCACCCGGCATCGGCGTGGAAGTGGCGCGCTGGCTGGTGGCAAAGAAAGTGACAGTCACCGGCGGCGATACCTTCGCCACCGAGATCTCCCGCAACCCCGATCCTGAACTGTTCGGCCCGGTACACCAGGAGCTGATGACCAAGAACGGCGTGTTCAATATCGAGAACATGATTTTCGAGGAACTGGTGAACGATGGCATTTACGAATTCATGTTCATCGCGACGCCGATTCGCTACAAGGGTGCGACAGGCTCGCCGCTCCGACCGCTGGCGATCAATTGATCCAACGCCGCAATTCGCCCTCGCAACCCTGAGAAGGAATCGTCACATGTTCCGCAGCACCTTGCGTTCGCTGGTTGCCAGCGTGATGGTCATGCCGTGCTTCGCCAACATCACCCACGCGCAAACGCTGGAACAAGGCCACCAGTTGTTCGACCTGACCTGCGCGCGCTGTCATGGCGGCGACGGCAATGGCGGCGAGTACGGGCCGTCCATCGTAGCCGCCTACTCCGCCTTGACCGACGAAGCACTGGCCGCCTACCTGCGCAAGGGCAATCCGGAGAAAGGCATGCCGCCGGTAACGGTTGCCGACGCGGAACTTTCAACGTTGATCGGTTACATGCGATCGATGGCGCCCTTCGGTGCATTCAACCCGGCAGCACGTGAGGACCGCCGCACGTTGACGCTGGCCGATGGGACGAAGCTCACTGGCGTGGTGACGGGCGAAGGCTATGCCGATCTGCAATTGCGCGATGATTCAGGCCGCATCCGCCTGTTACGCCGTTTGCCGCAGGATCGATTCCGTGAAGTGACCAGCACCGCCGACTGGCCGACCTACAACGGCGCCACCCGCGGCTATCGCCACACCGATCTCACGCAGATCGACAAGAGCAATGTGCATCAGCTTGGCCCGGTGTGGACATTCAACCTGAATGCGCCCGGCATGGTGCAGACCACGCCCGTGGTCGCGAACGGCGTGATGTATGTCACCTATCGCAACTCGGTGTGGGCGTTGGATGCCGGCAGTGGCCGCCAGATCTGGCATTGGTCACGGCCGTTTACCGAGGGCCTCGCCGGCAACGCCACCTTCGGCGCCAACCGCGGCGTGGCCGTCGCTGGCAATCGGGTCTTCTTCCTCACCGACAATGCGCATCTCATCGCGTTGAGTACGGCGGACGGCAGCGAGTTATGGGAAACGCCCATGGCCGACTGGACGCAGAGCTACAACAGCACCAATGCGCCACTGGTATTCAACGATCTCGTGATCGGCGGTCATGCCGGCGGTGACGAAGGCGTACGCGGTTTCATCGCCGCCTATCGTCAGGACACAGGAAAAGAAGCCTGGCGCTTCTGGACGATTCCCGCCTGGGGCGAACCCGGTTCGGAGACCTGGCCCAGTGCCGAAGCCATCGCCCACGGCGCCGGCGCGACCTGGATGCCCGGCTCGTTCGACCCGGAACTGAACGTGTTGTACTGGCCAGTGGGTAATCCCGGCCCTGACCTTTACGGCGAAAATCGCGATGGCGACAACCTGTATACCGACAGCGTTGTCGCGCTGAACGCGAAGACCGGTGAACTGCTCTGGCACTACCAGTTCACGCCGCACGACACCCACGATTGGGATGCGCAGGAACCCATCGCATTGATCGATGCCGAGTGGAACGGTAAGCCGCGCAAGCTGCTGGTGCAGGCCAACCGCAACGGATTTTTTTATGTTCTTGATCGCGTCAGCGGTGAACTGCTGCTGGCCAAACCCTTCCTGAAGAATCAGAACTGGGCGGAAGGCATCGGCGCTGATGGCCGGCCGATTCTGAAGGAGCTGCCGGTGACTGAAACCGGTGAACAGTACGTGTGCCCCGGTCTTATCGGCGGCACCAACTGGTACTCCACCGGTTACATTGCGCAGACGCAGACCTATTACGTGCAAGTGTTGGAAGCCTGCAATCTGTTCTCGGCGCGTGAGCAGACCTGGAGACCGCTGCAAAGTTATATGAGCGGCGTAGCGCGGGGCGTGCCGGGTGAAACCAGCGTGCGATCCTTGCGCGCCATCGACATCCACACCGGCGACACCAAGCTGGAGATCGCCCAGGGGCCGTCGCCCTTCAACACCTTTCCAGGCGTGCTGACCACGGCAAGCGGCCTGGTGATGTTCGACGAGAACAGCGGCTCGTTCATGGCGGCCGATGCCGCCACGGGCGAAGTATTGTGGCAGTTCCAGGCCAACGTCCGCAGCTGGCGTGGCTCGCCGATGGCTTATGAATTCGATGGCCGGCAGTACATTGCGGTGGCCGCCGGTGACACCATCACTGCATTTGCGCTGCCGGCGCCACGGCGTTGAGCACGTCAGTCAATACGAGGAAATCCTTGATGAACACGAACACGCTGGTCGCGATCGCCTTGTACTCCACCCTTGCAACCGTGCACGCGCAGGAAATCCCGGCCGACATCAACCCTGCATCCGGCGCCAGGATCCCGCACCTGTCGCGCGTGGAACTCGGCAATGAAGGCAAGCCGCTGGCCGACATCTTCAATCCCGGTAGTGGCAGGGACGATCCGCTGACCGGCCCGGCCGCGTACGCGGCTTACAACATTCCGGTGGCCAAGGCCCTGGTCGCGCTGCATGACGGCGCAATCAGTGGCACGCTCGATGTGCTGACGCGCGAAGTCGCCACGTTGGTGGCCTGCCGCGAAACGAACTACGAATTGGAGTGGTATGGCCACGTTCGCTCGGCCACCAAAGCGGGCCTCGATGCGAACGTGATCGACGTCATCGAACACAACAAACCCGTCTCCGGCCTCGACCCGCGCGACGCTGCCGTCATTCAGTTCGGCCGCGAAATGCTGCGCGACCGCCAGATGAGTTCCGCCACGTTTGCGAACGCGAAGGAATTATTCGGCACCCGCGGGGCGATGGATCTGGTGGCGGTGATGATCACCTATGCCGCCAGCGGCTATTACGCCATTGCCGTCGACGAACACCTGCCGGGGCTGGCGCAGCTGCCACCGATAAAGTAAGTCGACGCATCGAGTGCGCCGTCTGGCCCGAGCCTGATTCGGAGACATATCTATGTGTACGGCTTGCTTGGCGTACGGGGCATGCCAGGTTTCGCAATGGCCGGAAAACCGGGGGGCTGGCTACAGGCCATGTGGGATCAGGACTCGCTGTGAATACATCCCTGTACGCTCGGGCTCGGCTTCCTGCCTCGCACGGTCCTGATTCCACATGGCCTGTAGCCAACCTCGACGTTTTCCCCGCTGTGGACGACATCGCGACAGACTAGTCGGACATCAACGCAATGGCCGCCACCGTCATCGCCTCCACTGCCGACCGGATCACCGGTTCCGGCGTCACTTTGAACAGCGGTGAATGATGCGACGCTGCCGTCGCGAGATCCGCTGCCGGCGTACCGCCCACGCCGAAGTACACGCCTTTGACGCCACTCTCCGGCGTCACGAAGTAAGCGAAATCTTCGGCACCCATGCCTTCGCGCGGCTTGCTGGACATGCGCGAAGCGCCCAGTGACTTTTCAATCACCGCACGCACCCGCTGTGTCGTCGCCGGATCGTTGCGCGTGGGCGGCGTGGATTCACCGTGGGGTTCGACGATCGGCAACATATCGTCCGATGCGCCCAAAGCTTTTGCGGTTCCCAGCGCCACCCGCCTTATCGCGGCGAGTAATTGATCGCGCACTTCGGGTGTATCCGCACGCACCGTGAGCTGCAGGTTCACTTCCTCGGGAATGATGTTGTGCTTCGCGCCGCCGTGTATCGACCCCACCGTGACGACGCCGGGCTGCAAAGGATCAATGGTACGCGCGACGATGGATTGCAGGTTCACAACAATCGATGAGGCGATGAGCACCGGGTCCAGGCCTTTGTGCGGGGCCGCGCCGTGTGCGCCGATACCGCGTACCTTGATGTTGACGCTATCGGAACTCGAATAGGCGATGCCATCCGGCACGCTCACCTTCCCCGCCTCGTCCAATGCGTTCACATGAAAGGCCAGCGCGTATTCCGGCTTCGGGAAGCGCGAGTAAAGCCCGTCTTCCAGCATCGCCTTCGCGCCACTGATGGTTTCCTCTGCAGGCTGGCCGATGAACACCACCGTGCCATGCCAATCGGATTTGCGCGCAATCAACTGCCGCGCGGTGCCGACCAGGGCTGTCATATGTGTATCGTGTCCGCAGGCATGCATCACACTCTGTTCGACACCGTAGGGATCCATCTGCTTTGCCTGCGAGGCATAAGCCAGGCCCGAACGTTCGGCCACCGGCAGACCATCCATATCGGCCCGGATCAACACCGTCGGTCCATTGCCATTACGCAACAGAGCGACCACGCCGGTGCCACCGACATGTTCAGTCACCTCAAGCCCCAGCGCCCGTAACTCGCCCGCCAATCGCGCGGAGGTTTGCTCCTCGCGACCGGACAGTTCGGGATGTTGATGGAAATGCAGGAACAGCGGGCTGAGATTTGCGCTGTAATCACTGGCCACATCGGCCGCCAGATCAGCATCTGCGACGACCAGCCCCGTATGCGCTGCCAGGGCAAGAGATAATAAACATAAACGTCGCATGGGCGGCTCCCGATGATGGTGACACGTCATACTGTAATCGATTACCCGGTTAAAGGTTCGATTCAGTGGACCGCGCGCCATTTCAGTCCCGATATCGAAACGCCCGACCATCCGTTCGAGACATTCCGATTTCCACGCGATGGTGCATAATCGCCCCCATGACTGACTACCTCGACGCAATAGAAACAGAAACCGGCCCGAACCCGACGGCCTCCGTCATCTGGCTCCACGGGCTGGGCGATTCCGGCCACGGCTGGTCGGCGGTGGTGCCCGCCCTGCAGCTGCCGCGCGGCGTTGCAGTCCGATTCGTTTTCCCGCACGCCCCGGAAATCCCGGTCACCATCAACGGCGGCATGCGCATGCCGGCCTGGTATGACATCAAGGCCGCGGATTTCAATGATCGCGCGGATCTCACCGGCATCCGCCGTTCGCAGGCGCAGATCGAACAACTCATCGCGCGTGAAATTGAACGCGGTGTGGCCAGCGAACGCATCTTCCTCGCCGGTTTCTCGCAAGGCGGCGCCATCGTTTTGTATGCGGGCCTGCGCTCGACCCACAAACTCGGCGGGATCATCGCAATGTCCACTTATCTGGTCGATGGCGAATCCCTGGCAACGGAAGCTTCCGCGGTCAATCGCGACACGCCCATCTTCATGGCGCATGGCACCTACGATAATGTCGTGCGCTTCGAATGGGGTGAGGGGTCAAAAGACTTCCTGCAGCGGTCTGGTTGGCCCGTTGAGTGGCACATCTACCCGATGGACCACAATGCCGTGCCGGAGGAGATTGCGGCGGTCAGCGCGTTTCTGTTGGCGGAATTGACGCGCTAGACTCAGGGATTCCACTCACCTTGTATTCTGCCCGTGCTCTGTTAACCCGGCAGAAACTGCTCCAGCACCGCGTAACGCTCGCCCATCCAATGCCACGCCGAATGGGCGATGAACACCGAGATCACAATGGTGCCGATGCGTTCGGCAACAACGTAACGGAACAGTAACCACAAAGCAGGTATGAGCAGGGCCAGCACCAGCAACTGGCCGAGTTCCACACCGAGGTTGAACGAAAGCAGCGACAGCAGGACATGGTCGCCGGCGAATTGCAGGGTGTTCCGTAGCGCAAACGAAAATCCGAAGCCGTGTACCAGGCCGAAGCCGAACGCTAGTATCCAGCGCATCCGCGCATTGGGCTTGATGACGTTCTCCACGGCCATGTAGAGAATCGATGCGGCAATCAGCACTTCGACCAGCGGCGTGAACCACAACCGGTTGATCGTCATCCCGTAGGCAGAGCCGATCAACGTGATGGAATGCGCGACGGTGAATGCCGTGACTATCCACACCAACGCGCGCAGGTCCTTGCGAAACGGCAACACCAGGCAGAGCAGGAACAACAGGTGATCCGCACCGCCGGCAATGTGCTCGAAACCCTGCTTGACGAAGCGCAATGCAGCGGTGTGCCAGCGCGGGTCCAGTTCAATGCGCTCGGCGCCATTGCGGGTTTCGTACATTCGCGTGACGCCGTCGTCCGCTTCAAAGCGGATGACCGATGTAACCTTCAGACCAAGCCGATCAAGGCCGGGGCGGATGGCAATGGCAGCGCCCGGCGACTCAACCGGAATCTCGAACAAGGCATCCAGCAGCGCCTGGCGCCAGACCAATTGCGTCGCTGCAGGCAGCGCGGGGCCGAGCACATGCTTGCGGGCGGATTCGTAATCGACGAACGAGCGATCACTGGGGATGGACGCCATCACGGCAATCAATCGGGGCGGCGTAAGCGCCGCGCCATTTGCGTATAGCCGGATATCGTCCGCCAGCCAGCGCAACGCGGCGTTCTTCAGTTCGCTGTCGGCGCGTTCAATATCCAGATACCCCGGCCCCAGCGTAGGGAATGCCATGTCCTGCATGGCTTCGAGCGGCACGCGCACCAGCAGTTCGATACGCTCAGTTCCGGGATGCACGATGAAGCGGACGGTGACATCACTCGGAATCTCGTGCGCCTCGCCGAGCGGCGCCATCAAGACGAACGCCCAACTGCAAAGCGCCGCGATAACGCAGCGCGCCCATCGGGTGCGGGCCGCCAAGTGTTCGCAGCTTCCTGGCAATACCAATCCGCGCACGTCGCATTCCGGTTGAAATGAAGTGGATGGCCGAGCCTAGCGTTTCCGCTACAATTTGCAAACCGCGCGAACCACGTATCGTTCCCGCGTTGAAAACGATATACACATACCCGGGGGGGGACGCCATGTATCGTTCGCTATTGCTTGCCTTGCCGCCTGTTTCCTGTCTGTTGCTCACCGGATGCGGTGATTCGGTGCCGATGGGTGCCGACGCACACGCCGCCGAACGCATGGTGCCCTCGTTCGAAGTCGATCCGTTGTGGCCCAGGCCGCTGCCCAATGGCTGGCTCATCGGCTCGACCATTGGCGTCTCGGTCGATTCGCGGGATCACGTCTGGATCATTCACCGCGTGGCATCACTCAACACTGAAACCGAGGCGACCGCCGGCGTGACCTCCCCGGCCGGACAATGCTGCTCGGCCGCACCACCCGTGCTGGAATTTGATCCCGAAGGCAACCTCGTCGGCTCCTGGGGTGGTCCGGGCGAAGGTTACGACTGGCCAGAATCCAATCACGGCATCACCGTCGACAAGTTCGATAACGTATGGATAGGCGGCAATGGCGAGAAGGATGCACACCTGCTGAAATTCACGCGCAACGGCGAGTTTCTGCTGCAGCTCGGCGCGCCGGGCAAGAACAACGGCAGTAACGATTTGGAAAACTTCGGCCGTGTCGCCGAGGTTTCACTGGATGAGGACGCGGGTGAGGCCTATGTCGCGGACGGTTACCTGAACAAACGCGTCGCCGTGCTCGACATGAACACCGGTGAGTTCAAACGCTACTGGGGCGCTTACGGCAATCGCCCGGACGATACCGACCTCGGCAACTATGATCCCGCCGCGCCGCCGGCGCAGCAGTTCCGCAACCCGGTGCACTGTGCAGCGCCTTCGAATGACGGCCTGCTGTATGTATGCGACCGCGCCAATGATCGCATACAGGTGTTCAAAAGAGATGGCACCTTCGTTGAGGAAGTGCGGGTCGCGCCGCTGACGCTCGGCGCAGGATCGGTATGGGACATCGCCTTCTCCAACGATGCCGAGCAGACCTGGATCTTCCTCGCCGACGGCCTCAACGAGCGCATTCATATCATCGAGCGCAAGACGCTGGAGGTCGTTACCGCGTTCGGTAGCGGTGGCCGCCAGCCCGGGCAGTTCTTCGGCGTGCACAATGTCGCGCTGGATTCCAAGGGTAACCTCTATACGACGGAAACCTACGAGGGCAAGCGGCTGCAGAAGTTTGTCTACCGCGGCCTGGCCCCGGTCGCCGCGGCGGATCAGGGGACCGTCTGGCCCGATGGTGACTGACCCGGCGAGCGAAATACCCGGGACAGACCACTTTCACCCATTCTGAATTGATTTCTGCCTCGGCGCGGGGCAGGTACCCTTGTGAACGCCATATCGCAACCTTGTCTGCGATGATACTTTATTGCCGAATCGACCGCGTCCGTACGAGTCCGTATCGGACAACAGGCTCAGGACACTAAAACAAGGCTGACCACTTCAACGCGTAATTACCGGAACTCAAGGGGAGAATGAAGCGAGGCATCGGGCGCGCAGGCTTCGATACCTGTCTGATAACCAAATCGTCGCGTCGCATTTGATCCAGAGGGCAAATTCATGTCGATATTGAAATCGTTGCTGGTAATCGTCCCGCTTCTCGGCGCCGGAGTTGCACCCTCCCCTGCTGCCACTGTTCCGCTCCCAACTTACTCTGTCTCTTGTAGTGGCATTGCTGTCCAGGGCTATAACTGCGCCTATGCTGAAAATTCGAGTGCATGGAATGCCACTGTCAGTGGTACCCAGGGCGGAACGGTCACCGCCAACTCCACCTGGAATCCAGGGTCGCCGTCGGGAACCGCAAGTGCGGTACTCACGTACCATTTCGCCGTAGATCCCGTTGATCCCTCAAATACAACTTATGGTGACGTCGGCATTCTCATTTTCGGATCTCTCAGTGCAACGACGACCGGCAGCAGCAATTCTTACGCGTACGCGAGAATTATCGCTTCCCTCAACGACGGGACGTCGATCACAAGGGACATCTGCTCCTACGGTTGCGGCGCCGGCGAAGGGGTTGCCAGCCTGAATCCGTTACTGCGGTTTACGATGAGCTCGGCTGTCAGCTCAGGTTCGATTTACCTGCAAGCGGTGGCTTCAGCATTCGGCGGTAACGGAAGTACCGCGCAAGCAAAAGCGGACCCCTACATCTATATCGACCCTGAGTTCCCCGACGCGGAAAATTTCCGGATCGTTGTGAGCGAGGGGATCGACAACGTTCCAGCCGTCGTCCCACTGCCCGCGGCCTGGCTGTTGATGGTTGCCGGCGCAGGCATTCTCGGCGCACTGCGGCGGCAGCGAGGTCATGTCATGGAATGCATCGACTGATGCCGGTTTCCCGCCGGGTCAGCCAGTCGCACGGACCGGAACGAAAAAGAGTTCAGAAACCCGCTGCGCGCGAAACCGCGAAAGCCTTTTCGGTGAAACTGCACTGAGGAATTCTCCCGGGCCAACAAGCCTGGCTGTGCGTCACGGGATTGGAAATCGAACAGGTACAAACCCGACTCCCGGCAATTGTTTTCTGTGACGCGTTACCCCCTGAAAGTACCGGGCGGCCCATTGCGTGTGGAGTGGACGGGTTCTAATCTGACGCGAACATCCTGGAGGATCCGGTCCGGGCCGGATAACGCGCAATGAAACTCTGTTCAACGACACTTGCTGCTCTGCTGTTAGCCGGCAACGCCGATGCCACGGTGCTGACTTTCAACACGGATCCGTTCGCCGGTTCCACTGCTCTGACCACGCCCGGACGCCAGATTGTCGGCGGCGAGCCGTCTGTTACCTTTGACCCCGCCACCGATGCGCTGGCATTCGACGCCGCGGTTTTCAACCTCTCGTTGCCGCTGACCTTTGCCAACGGTCCGGCTGCCAGTCTGCCTGCCAGCGGCGTCAACGCGATCGTGTTGCAGGAGTTCCCGGCCACGTTCAACGCCGGACTGGCCGCAAATGCTATAGCCGCGCAAATCACCACACCGGGCGCGGGTCTGTTCATCTACTTCAACACGGGGCTGGACCTTGCGCGGCTGGTCTATTCCACTGATCTGGACGACCCGACCGCCGACCTGAGTATCCTTGCCCGATTCACAAACCTCAGCGGCCAGACCGGTCGTGACGCGTTTGCCGGTTTCAGCGCCGACAACTTCCAGCCCTTGCCGGAACCTTCCACGATTCTGCTCTCGGGCATCGCTGCGCTCTCACTTCTGGCCGCGCGCCGGTTACAGCGCAGTTAACTGCCCAGTTGCTGCTCGTCACAGCGGGCGCCAGCGCAGGCAGGGGTTCGTGAAATAAGGTCTGCAATGGCCTTCGCCATTGGCATAGCCGCCGTAAAAAGCAGCATCTGACCGACAGCCTGCGGGCTCCGGCGTTTTCCTGTTCGTGAGCGGGTGACTCGCTCGCGCGCGATTCAACATACGACCGGCCTAGCCGCGGGTGTCGCCGGGAAAATCTCCTGCTGCGTGGCAATGCCGCCAGGGAACCGTGTACTGACGCCAATCCGCCCGTGCGAATCCGCAGCGTTTTGACGCCGCCCTTTTGCTTGCGACATGAGCGACACCACGCCTATGCTGGTACTCCGTCGTAGCGTGTCCGCTCGGTATTTCAGGGACGCTGCGAACGACCGCCGGACCAGGGGGGCCCTGCACACCGGCCTTGGATTCTTGCCTTCATAACAATAAAAGCGTGCTGCCAGAAGCGCGCGGAAAGTGTCATCCATGCGCGCCAAAGCGAATGCGTCCGTCCGGCATTTCTCTTCAATTTCGCCACGGAATCGGCACGATAAGGCAGCACCGCGATGGCAGAAGGCCTTGCTGCTGACCGCAATCGCCAGCGCGCTGCATACCGCGCAAGCCGGTGAACTCACGGTTACGGGTAACTACCTGCTGAACGGTGGCAGCGGCGTCAACCTGTGGGATGGAGGTGGTGCGTTCAACATCTCCGAGAACATCTTCCTCGGTACCTCGTGGAACACCAGTGGGGGATTCGGCGGCATCGAGACCGGCTTGTTCGGTGATTCGTATGGATTGGAAGTTCGCGCATCAACCAACGGTACCGTTGGTCTGGACCTCGGCTACCACGCGACCAGCGGCCTGGTACAAGGGCAGGCGCCGTTTTCGATCAAACTGAATGTGCCTGATATCGTCCGCCCCGGTGAAACCGTGCGCTTGAGTTCAGCGCTCGATCTGTCCGGCCTGAAGTATCAGACGACCTCGCCCGATTTCGGTTTCCGCGTCGGCATGAAGATCGACATGTTCGCTTCGGTCGGTGGCCGCGCCTGTTTCGTTGATTGCGCCAATTTCGGCGGCACCCTGATCGATGTTGATGTCTCGCCCGAACTGTTGTCGTTCAACTACAACAACACGGCCGGCAACATCGTCGATTCCTACGACCAGAAGGTGATGTTGTTCCGCGGCACGCCCGCACAGTTGGATGTCACACCTTTGATCATGGCGGGTATGGGCCACCGCTTCCCCGTCTACAGCAATGCGGCTGGCGTACCGATCATTACTGTGCGGTATGGCAGCCCGGGCCAGACGACGCTGTTCCCGGTCGTGCAGACCGAAGGCGTATTTGCCGCCGGCGATGCCGTCATCGACAGCACCGGCTCGGCGGATCTCATCAGCGCGGGCTTGAGCCTGACCGCGCTCGGCACCCAACTTGGCATCCTGCCGCCGCTCGGCTTCAACTTGAAGAACGCATTGGGCAGCAGCGCGCCGGATTTCCTCACCAACGTGAACGTCAGCCTGCTCGATGTCACCACCGGCGTCGGCCTCGGCTTCCGCCAGGACTTCGAGCTGAAGACGCCTGACGTGATGATCGACCTGCAACTGCAGACGGCCGAAGGCCAGGTCGTGGGCACCGCGACCATGGAGGCCGGCGGCTTCGCCGACATCACGATTCCGATTTCGCTGCTCTCGCTGGGTACCGACGGGCTGAAGATTGTGCCGACCGTCCGTTTCGCCGAATCGACCTTCAGCAATGACACGCAACTCGCGCTGACGCCATACATCAACATCCTCGGCCCGACGCTCAAGTACAACAACTCGCCGATCATCAAGACGTTGAACGAGACCTGGAAGCTGCCGTTGCCGGGCATCACGATTTTCGAAAACTCGTTCGGTGTGCAGTTCACCGGCCAATCCAGCGGCGGCTCGATAGTTTCGGACCTCAGCTTTGAGCGCACGCCGCAGCAGTACGCCACCACCGGCGGAGAACTGCAGTTGCAAGGCCAATACGCCAGCAAGCAGATTCAGGCGGACCAGGCGCCCAGTCGCGTCGTCACCACCGGCGGCAGCCAGGTGGATTTGATCAACAGCTTGCTGGATACCTCGGCCGGCCCATACCTCGATATCGAGACCGCGCTGTTCCTCGGCGCGCGCAGTCAGCTCGCAATCGGCGACATCCGCAATTACAGCGCGTTGCTCGTCACCGGCAACCAGGCGCAAATCGGCGCCTCTGACCTTCACACTTCTTTATTGAACGACGGCAACATCTTCGTCGGCTTCGATACCATCGCCGGCCAGTTGACGATTGTCGACGCCACTATCACCGGCAGCGGCCTGGTCGATATCGATACCGGCCCGAACCCGGCGACACCGAACCGGCTCGAACTCAGCGATATCGATACCTTCGCCAGCCAGCTGCGCAACCGTGGCGTCACCACGATCAACAATACCGAAGGCGCCGCCCCCACCCGCTTCGAAGGTCTGACAAATTCCGCCTGGGTCACCAACCTCGGCACGTTGACGATTGAACGTGGCGTAGTGGAAGTCGCCGCCGGCATGTTTCAAACCCAGAACGGCTTCAGCGAAGTCGGCCATATTCAGGTCAAGGATCGCCTGACCGTCGAAGCCACGTTGCAGGATGGCACCATCGGCATCTCGCCCGGCGGTGTACTCGCCGTCGATGCGGGCGGCAACATCTTCAATGCCACGGTCACCGGCGACCGCGGTGCCATCCGCTATGGCGATGGCACCATCGCCGCCGCCACGATCACGCTGCAAGGTGGAAACAGCGCGGCAATCCCCACATTGTTCGGCCCGGTCGACGGTGGCGTGAACGCCAGCCCTGAACTACTGTTGTCCGGCGGTTCGCTGACGCTGGCCCACGGTTCGATAGAAGTCGGCGCCACCAGCACCTTGAATCTCGATGGCGCGACGATTTCGTTCACCGGCAGCGCTGGCCGCCTCAACTCCGGGCGTGGCGCATTGTTCAACGCGGGCAATGTCGTTTTCGACAGTGTCATTCCTACAGTTATCAGCAGCGATCGCGACACCGTCAATACGGCCGCGTTACCGGCCGTTGTCAACGAAGCCACCGGCACTTTCAGCGTGAATGGCGGTACTGCCGAAGTGCGTGGCGGCCTGCTCAATCTCGGCCAGCTCGACATCAATGCCGAGCCGCAGGGCGCGCTGGTACAGAACGTGCTGGAAATCAGCGCGGCCAGTTCACTGGCACCGGCAAGCTTCAATGATCTTGTCACCACCGGCTCGCTCAACAATGCAGGGAGCCTGATTCTCAACGACGGCGCGCGGCTCATCATCAACGGCGGCGACGTCAACTTCACCGGCCACCTGATCGACGGCGACGTCGTCAACAATGCCGGCACCTTCCTGGTCGATGCGCGCCAATCCAGCTCACAGTTCAATGGGGACTTCACCCAGACCAGCGGCACATTGAAACTGGGCAGCCAGACGATCATTGAAGGCACGGGTTTCGACATCAACGGCCGCGCCAATCTCGGCGGCTTGCTGGATGTCAGCGTTTTGCAGCTGGGTATCGATGGCCTGCTGCCCGGCTTCACGTTCAATCTGGTCGAAGGTGAAACTTTCACCGCGCTGACCTTCACCGACTACGCCGGTGAATTTGCCGGCTACGTGCTGCCCGAACTCACAGATTTCTTCTGGATGCCTGTCTACAGTTCGCAAAGCCTGCAGTTCCGGCTGACCGAATTTCGCGACTACCCCGTGCCGTTCGCCAACGGCTTCCAGTTCCAGATCGGCGTTGTGCCCGGCGCGCCAGATGAACTGGTGTTGCTGGATGCCGAAGAGGCGTTGATTGCGGATCTCGACGGCGCGGTGATGGTCGGCAACGCAGTCGCCGGCGACGGCACGTTGCAACTGCGTAACCACGCGATTCTCACCACCGGCAATGCAGGGTTGTCTATCCAGGCGACCGGCAACGTGGATGTGCAGAACAGCTCAACCGTGCGTGCGTTTGGCGACGTCGTGATCAATGGTGGCTCCTTCGGCGTTCTCGACGACAGTGAACTGAACCTGCGCTCCGGCGTGAGCTTCAGCGCCATGAACGGCGCATTCGTCGTGCTTGCCTCCGATGGCTTTGAAGTGCCCGATGGCGGTTCGCTCACTGTCAGTTCCGGCTCGACGATGATAGTCGCCGGCGGCATAGACTTCTCACTGCTCGGTGACTCGGACCTCACCGTCACCGGCAATGGCACTGTGCTCACCGCGAATGCCTTGCCTTCGCACTGGCGTGGCGTCAGTGAGGATGACGTGATCCAGCTCACGCATACAGTGACGGTCAGCAACGGCGGCTCGCTGAACATTTCAGATCTGGAAGTCGGCGCGAAGCAGAATGGCTCCGTCGTCAACATCACTGTCGATGGGGCGGGCAGTTCAATCACGCAGACGACCGACGCCAGTTTCGATATGGGCGGCGTCGACCCGGCCGCCGGTTATAACGCATTCCTGACACTGACCAGTGGCGGGCAGTTCGTCACCGGCAACGGCAAGCTGCGCGTCGGCAGCTCGGCGAAAGTCACCCTTGATGGGGGTGTGCTCGATATCAATAACGATCTGCTGGTGCAGAACGGCCAGATCTACGGCCAGGCTGCGGCCGGCTTGCAGTTGAACGGCCACAACCTGACCGCTATCGACGAAGCCTGGCTGGAATTCACGACGCCTTACAACATCGATAACGGCAGCACCTTCACCGTGAACAGCGGCTCGCGCCTGCTGGTTGACGGCTATCTTGATATCGCCGGTGAAGGCGCCGTAGGTGACGGCACGTTGGTTGCATCAGGGCAGGCGGTTTATGTGACGGCGGATCAGGCGGAAAGCATCTGGGGCGCCAACGGTCATACGGCCAACGTCGTCATCAGTGAAGGCGCGCGTGCTACCTTTTCAGACCTGTCGCTGGCGGACGACACTGTGGCGGGTTCGACCGCGAATGTGGTCATTGGCGGCGAACGTTTTGCCGCAGACACCGAAACGGTTGAAGCCACCACCGGCACACTGGTTCAAATCAACTCCCTGGGGATGACAACACTCGGCGGCGCGACTTCGCAGGCACAGTTGACGCTGACCGGCTACGCGACCTTGCGCCAGGCAGACGGCGTCGGTCCTGCGGGCGCGGTCATCGGCCACGCCTCCGAAGGCAGTGCCAACCTGCAAGTACTCGATGGCGCACTCTACGATTTCGCGGCCACCGGCGGCATGACCATCAACGCCACCGGCAGCGTGCTGGTGGATGGCGGCTACCTGCGCATGGCGTCCGGCCTGGTGGTGAATGGCGGCAGTATCACGTTGCGCAGCCCGGTGGTTCAGGGCAGCGTGCAGCCCGTACTGGAATTTGATCCGACCAAAAGCATCGCAGTGCATGCCGGTGGCGTGTTCGATTCCGATGCAGGCCTGACGACCAACGGCGCGCTGACGGTCACCACTGGCGGGCAGTTGCTGCTCGGGCAAGCCCTGTTCGCCGGCGGCAATGCTGTCGTCACTGGCGCAGGCACCCAACTGAATGCAGCCGCGCTGCAATTGAGCGGCACATTGCAAATGGCAGATCAGGCCGATGCCGATATCGAATCCGTTCGCATATCCGCAGCCACGTTGCAGGCGCCCGCTGAGCTGTTGATGACCGGTGGCGCAACCCTGACCACCGGCGCCAACAGCAACCTCTACATCGGTTACGACCCGGCCTACTCACAGAACGGCTACGGCATTCTCGCGCTGGCCGGCGCCGGCACGCAACTTGAAGTCGTCAACGGCACCACGAGTATTGGAGGTGATAGCGGCGCGCTGGTCATCGAAGACCAGGCACAGTTCATCAGCAGCAGCGGGATCAGTCCGGTGGTGGTTGAACCGAATGGCGCCATTTCGATTGACGGCGGTAGTCTGAGCGCCGCAACGCTCAGCGTGCGCGGCAACGTCAATATGCTCTCCGGCAGCATCAACGCCAACGTGGTCAACCTGTTCGACACCGGCGTGATGGATCTGGCCGGCGGTTCGCTCACGACCCAGCAGATCCAGGGCGTTCCCGACAGCCACGAAGGCACGTTGAACATCAACGGCAGCACACCGCTCGCTGCCACCACAAATCTACTCGTTGGTAATTTCAATGTCGGTCGCAGCGGCCAGGCTGCGTCGCATGTATCGACGGCGTCGTTCAACGCCGATGTCATCCATGTTGGCGCGGACGGCGCGCTGGTGTTTCAGAACAACACGCCAGGCGGTCTGGACACGGTGCAGGTGGATGCCGGCGGAACCCTCTCATTCATCGATGCCATTCCCGGCTTCGACAGCCCCGGCCTGATGGTCGCCAACGGCGCGGTGAGCTTCACCGGTGGCCAGATGTGGCTGGATACGTTGGAAGTCGGCGGCAGCTTCACGGTCGACGCCAGCGGAACCACCGCTTACCCGTTCTTCAATATCGGTCAGGTGTTGTTCAATGATCCGGCCGGCGTCATCACGTTGAACGCCGGCGCGCTGGATTCGCCGGAAGTGCGCGGGGCCAACGGCAGTGAAGGCATCATCAACCTGAACGGTGGCGCGTTGACCAACGCCGCGGTTGTGATCGATGTCGGTGAGTTCAACGTCGGCCTCGCCGGATCGGCCTTCGAGCACGTGGTCGCCAACGATACTTTCTCGGCAGCCCAGGTTCGCGTTGGCGCAGTGGGCACGCTGCGTTTTGAATCGGCCATCTCCGCGATGGCTGTTGTTCAGGTCGACCAGGGCGGTTCGCTGCTACTCAACGATTCCATGCCGCAGTTCGCACCGGGCGGCGGCATGATCATCGACGGCACCGCAACCATGGCCGGCGGCATCGCCGCGATGAGCAATCTCGTGGTCGGCGGCAGCCTCACACTCAACCCCGGCGCGCAAGCGCCAGTATTCGTAACCGGGGTCACCACTTTCAGTGATCCCGCTGGCGTCATTGATGTCGAGGATGGTGAGTTCTGGTCCACGGAAGTCTCGGGTATGGAGGGCGGCGCCGGAACACTTACGTTAAATGGCGGCCAGTTCACCAATGCCAACATGGCGGTGGATGTCGACGTCTTCAACATTGGTCTGAACCCGGCCAAGCCGACCACGCATACCGCAGCCAACACGACATTCGCCGCGCCGGTGTTGCATGTGGGCCCTGCCGGCAATCTGGAACTGCAGGCAGTCGCGGCCGCGCTTGATGCTGTCACGGTTGATGCAGGTGGCGTGTTTGCAATCACTGAATCCGCACCGCAGTTCGCCGCGAACGGCAGCATGGTGGTGAATGGCACGGCGTCGATTACCGGCAGCAACTTAGCACTTGACAGCCTTGCCGTCGGCGGCAGCTTTACCGTTCATGCCGGCACGGGCGCCAATGTCATCGCCGCACAAACGGTACTCACTTACCCCGCCGGCGCGATCACCGTGGACGGTGGCGTTTTCTCCACGCCCGCCGTCGGCGGCGCGATGGGTGCGTTGACGTTGAACGGCGGCCAGTTCGGCAACAGCACCATGGACGTGGATGTTGAAACCTTCAACGTCGGTCTCGATGCCAACAAGTCCGCCACGCAGGTCTTCACCGGCGGCACGTTCGTCGCGCCGATATTGCACGTAGGTGCCACCGGCACGCTGGAATTCCAGGCAGGCACGCCGCAGCTGACGGATGTCGTCATCGATAACGGCGGCGAGCTTGTGTTCACCAATGTCACGCCGCAATTTGCCGGTGGCAACAGCCTCACGCTCAACGGTGCGTTGAGCGGTAGCAATGCCACCGTGGATATCGTGACGCTGGTGGTCGGCAGCACTGCCAATGGCAGCGTTGCCGGTTTGACCCTGGACGTGGCCGACACCATCGATATCAGCGGCGCCATGCAGGTGAACGGCGCGGCCCACGTGATCAGCCGCGACGTGCGCATCGCGCCGCAGGCTCTTGATATCAACGGCGTCGTGCTGCAGGGCGCGGGCTCGAACTGGACGGTCGGCAGTCAGTCCGCGCCAGCATCGAAGCTGAGCGTTGGCGAGAACGGCAACGGCACGCTGGAAGTCGGCCTCGCGGCGACCATCAATCTCAACAACGCGCGCGTGGTGGTCGGCAACGGGGGCACCGCGAACGGCGTGATGAATATCAACGGCGGCGGTTCGGTCACCGCGCTCGGTGGCCACAACGATGAAGTCGGCGTTGCCGGTGGAAGTATCGGCACCGTCAATGTCAGCGGCGCTGGATCGGCATGGAATGGTCAGGGGCTGATCGTTGCGAACTCCGGCGCAGGCACAATCAATATTTCCAACGCAGGTGTGGTCAACACCGGTGATGCCACCGTCGGTTTGAACAACGGCAGCGTGGGCACGGTCGATATCGGCGATGCCACCTCGCTGTGGAACGTCGGCAACCTGACGCTGGGCGCTGGCGGCACAGGCAACGTGAATGCGCACGGCCAGGGCAAACTGCAGGTACGTAACACGATGACGATAGGCCAACCGGGCACGCTGGCAATCGACGGCGGCATCGGCACCATCGCCAACACGTTGGATGTCTCCGGCATCGTCACGGTAAGCGCCGGCGGCCAGTTGACCAGTGGTGTCACGGTCCTGGGACCGACCAACGGTAACAACGCCACCGCCACAGTCACCGGTGAAGGTTCGCTCTGGCAGCTGTCGAGCGACCTGACCGTTGGCGGCAGCGGTAATGGCACGCTGACGTTGAGCAACCTCGGCGTTGCGAATATTGCGGGCACGCTGAACATCGGGGCGACGGGCGCCGTCAATCTCGCCGGCGGCGAACTGATTTTCAACACAATCAACAACAGCGGCACGCTGGACTTCGCCACCGGAACCTTGCACCAGGCGGTGAACAATTTCACCGTGGGCGCAGGCGGCGTGCTCGGCAACAGCGTGACGCTGGGCGCCAACCAGGCGCTGGTCGTCGATACCACCACCGTCATCGATCCTGCGGCGAGCCTGACGATCAACGGTGGTACGCTCGGCACCACCGGATTCACCAACAACGGCAGCTTCAGCTTCCTGAGTGGAACCTTCCATCAGCTCAATGGTGACTTCGACGTCATCACTGGCGGTGCACTCGGCGCGAGCGTGGACCTCATCACCGGCCGCACATTGCGGGTGGATGGCAACACCGTGATCGATAGTGGCGCAAGCCTGCTGTTGAATGGCGGCAGCTTGATCACCGATGACGTTGTCGGTAGCGGCACGCTGCAGTTCAACAGCGGTACGCTGCAGCTGACCTCGGCCAGCGTGACCGTCGGCACCGGCGGGCGCTTCGGCGCCACGCTGCAACAAGGCGCCAACGCGATGCTCAACATTGACCAGACCATCACGGTGCTGGCGGATGGCCTGGTCATTGTCGACAACGCCAATCTCTCAGCAGGCAGCTTCAATAACCTCGGCGAAATCGTGCTGACCGGTCCGGCCGCGCGGCTGCAAGGAGGCGCGTTGAGCAACACAGGCCTGGTGCATGGCGATGGCCGCATCGAAACACCACTGACCAACACCGCGGCGGGCGAAGTGCGGGTGAACGATGGCGACCGCCTGCTGTTCACCGGCGCCGGCAACACCAATGCCGGTACCGTCAACGTGCTCGGCGGCACCGCCGAATTCGCCCAGGACTTCACCAACGAAGCTGGCGCTACAGTGAATGGCCACGGCACGTTCATGGCCGACGGCGGCATCGAGAACCAGGGCGCAATCAACTTCAGCGGCTTGATCAGCGATGTATTCGGCGATCTGAATCACACCGGCACGGTGCTGATCAGCGGCACATCCACAGTCAACTTCTACGACGACATCACCAACAACGGTACCCAGTTCCGCGTCAGCACCGGCAGCGTCGCCGCGTTCCTCGGCAGCTACCACGGTGGCTCCGGCTTTCAGGGCCTGGGCACCGTGTTGTTCGACGGCCTGACCAACGCCGGTAACAGCCCGGCGCTCACCACCGTCGAAGGCAATATGATTTTCGGCGGCGGCAACATGCTGACCATCGATATCATCGGTACTGAACCCGGCAGCGAATTCGACCGCTGGGAAATCGGCGGCACCGCCCACCTCGCCGGCACCTTGGACTTCGACCTGTTCGACTTCGTCCCGCAAGCGGGCGACCAGTTTGAATTCCTGGTCGCAGAGGGAGGTTTGTTCGGCTCGTTCAACACCGTGCTCTTCCCCGAACTTCCAGGGCTCGCGTTTAGCCTTTCGCAGGATGGGCGTTCGGTGATCCTGAATGTAATGGCCTCACCGGTACCGGTACCGGGCGCGGTGTGGCTGTTGGGGTCAGCGTTGGGGGCGATGCTGTTGAGGCGTCGGCGGTTGGGGAAAAGCGACGTTGGCATTGCTTGCGTTGCCCAGCATGCTCAACACGCACCTTCGGCCTGAACGATTGCAGGTGAGCCGGAATGGTGCACCGGCTGCCTACCTAGCCGGAGCAATTGTTTCGATCAGAATGTATAGGGCTACTTTTGATAAACCAGTGTTGATTGCAAACACCGCCTATTGGGTAGGGCTGGCAGGCAACGGCTTCGAAGCTGCACAAGCAAGCCTCAGAAACCCGGCGCCACAAGATGCACTGATGGCACAGTTCAATGGCAATAGCTTCACTTTCATGAGCACGGCAGGGGACCAGATGTTTCAACTGACGAACAGCACCGTTCCTGAGCCCGGGACCCTCGCGCTGATTGGATTAGGACTGGCGGGCGTTGGGGTCAGACGCCGAAAGACAGTTCCCTGAGCGCAGATCCACTCCACAAACAAAACCCGCCTCGGCGGGTTTTGTTTTTTCGAATCATTGTAATTCAGGGTCAGTGTGAAAACTCCGCTGAGCTTAGGTTAAATGGCGGTCATGCCGGCTGGCGATATCCTTCGAAACTTTATTCACATGCGCGACACCGTGGAACTCTAATGCAGACAGGTTCATCACGGGACGATGTTTGATGGTTTCAGATAAACGTCGCAAGCCTCGGCGCAATCAATCGAGACGCTGATATAGAAACCACGATTATTCGTGTCGATCAGTGTTCCTACGATATCTGCGGGCTCCTCATCAGCCCCCCTGTAACCATACGATACCGCAACAAGCTTTAGTGGCGCATGAAACTGCTCGGCGCCACTCAGTTCTCTAGCGCCTGAATTAATTTCGGTTACCACCGAGTCCAAAGTCAGCAAGTCGACGACCGACGCATTCAGCCGGATATAATTACCCGTTTCAAAGTCTGGGCACGTGTCATTGGCGGTATGGGGATCAACATAAAATTGCGAGTTGGCCACGAGCAATTCGATGGAATCCTGCGAGGGGCCGTAACTTAGCCCGTAGAATTCTCGCCACGATACGCAACCAATACCAGGAATTCTCAGCGGCCCCGACGTTCGTACTGCGTCAGCCCCGTAATCGCCACTTTCAATTGAGAGCGTAGCAGCAATCAAGTTAGCGAGGTATCTTCTTACGGTGCTCTCGTCCGGCTCCGCAAACGATGGACACACAACACACGATATTAGTATCCATGCAAATAATCGAACAGACTTCCGGCGCATTTGGCGTGCAACTACAGGCGCTAATATTTCAGAGCATCCATAACCCAGCATAGACGTGACCAATCGCTTTTAAAGTATGCAGGTATTCCGTCAGGCTCCAGTGGTCAGAGCATTGTTAGGGGGTCAGAGTAAAAACCTGCGAGTTTTCACCCTGACCCTGAATATCTCTCTACCCTAGGGCTGCAACGGGAAATTCCCATCATAAGGCGGCCAGTTGGGCACTGGCTGGGTTGGCGGTGCGTAGAACATCGCGCCGTGCACATGGCGGATCAAGCCGTCCTCGATGCTGATGGTGTGGGTGAAGTGATTGCGCCAGCGTTCGTTGCCGGGTCGGCGCAGGAAGACCACGGACATCATCACGATCTGCTGTTCGACATCCACTACCTGGGTGCGCCTGGCGGTGATCTGGGCCAGCCCGAAATCGCCGACGGTGCGGCAGTCGCTCTTGCCTTCGAAACCGATCTCGCCTGGCTTGAGTTCGCCGCCGAAGGTCGGGAAGCCGTTTTCGCGCCGTGAGCAGCCCGGATGCCCTTTCACCACTTTGCTGTTCTTGGCCATGATGCCGTCGAAGTAGCTGTTGGCGATGGCGATCAGGTCTTCGCGCGAGTGGCGGCGATCCAACGGCACGAAGCCTTCGTTGGGCGGATTGGCGAGCAGATTATCGACATCGAATACCACTTTGCCCGGCTCACCGGTGATGCCCACGTCGTTCTTCCGGCCGATATGCCATTCCGCTTCGGTGATCTGCTGGTTCTCCACTCTCAAGCGCAGCGCGACGATCGCAGGTTCGCCACTTTCATCCAGCAGGCCGAAGAATCCGGCAGTGTGGCCTTCCGGGTCATAGTAGCGGCGCTGCAGTTTGCCCAGGCCCGTCACGGTAGACCACAGCCCTTCGTCATTGGGCGTGACGATGGAGTTTTCCGTCTGGCGGAAACCGTAGCTCAGCGGCGCCTTGGAGGCGTCGTTGGCGACCACGGCATTCAGATAACTATCGAGTTTGCCTGCCAGGCAGCTGCGATCGCAGTCCTGCGCGAGGGCAGGAACGGAAATGGCGCTGGCGAGTATGGTCGCTAACAATCGGCGTACGTGCATGTCATCCCCCCTTAAGGATATTCGTTGAAATTGTGATTACCGGCTCACATCCACACTCGCCTGCGCCACCAGCCGGCCGACCTGTTCAAGCACCGGTCCTTCGCTGGCTGATTCGTCGACCACGAGTTTCACCCACAATGTCTCTCCGTCCTTGAAATACGCGGTGCCGCTGGCGTTACGCAAGGCTTCCAGGCTGGCTTGCTGCGTACCGCTGGCGGTGGTGTTGAAGCCGGGCAATTCAAAGATGACCCAGCCGCCATCGTCCATTTCGCGCAATGAGAGCGAGAGTGATGGCCTGGCGGTTTCCACGCGGACTTCGGCGCCGCTGCGGATGGTGGCGACGCCGGTGTATTCGAAGCGGCGGCCGTTGCGGCTGAGCATGACCGGATCGGTAATCGGCGTGTTGCCGAAGCCGACATTCACGCCGACGCTGAAGCGGCCATAGTCGCCCGTACATACGGCGGCACCCCATGACGGTTTGATCGTGCAGGCTTCTTCATCCGAAGCGATGCCGTTATCCAATACGATGTATGCGCCGGGCGTTCCGCTGACGGAGCCGTCGAGATCGTGGATGGTCGCGCCGCGCCAGGCATTGCGGCGGCCGAAGTCAGACGCCCATTGCCGCACCACCGGTGGGAAGCTGACCGGCTTGGCGTTGACGAATTTCAGTCCCCTGGCGGCGTTCTCGGTGTGCATGCCGAAGCTGGTATACATCAGGTACGAGAGCGCGCCCGCCTCGCGCGTGGCGTTATCCGCGTAATTCACGAAAGTGGAATCCTCGACGGAGTGACGGTAGTCATAATACTCGTAGCCGCGAATCGGATAATCGGCGACTTTCTTCGGCATGCTGCGGCCATAGGCCTTTTCCGCTTCGCTGCGCGGGTTGCCGATGTTGTCGGTCTCACCGACGAACAGCGAATCGACCACCTTTGAAGTGAACGGGTCACGCCCGGCCGAGCCGGAAGCATGGGTGAACCCGATGGCGTTATCCGCAAGTTTCAGATTGCGGAACACCTTCATCTCACCGCGACTCCAGATGCCGCCATTGCGGTTCTTGTAGCTGGTGAAATCATCAATCACTGATTCGATCGAAGGGCTGTTCGGATCCGCGGGATTCACGCGCGCGATATGTGAACTGGCGGTGACCCCGAATGTGTTGTCGGCGTTGATGTTGCGGTC
>JACKNH010000011.1 GCA_024234975.1 Gammaproteobacteria bacterium | reverse complement strand
GCGTCCGGAACCACGGAGCAGTAAGACGAGCCCGTGAGGTTTTCCGCGGCGTTGGGCGAGGTACCTGATTTTCGGCGTTCGCGGTTGCTTCTGCAGGATCGGGAAATCCAAACGCCCAGGCATCCAGCCACACTTCTGGCGGCCGGCGGTCACATCAAAGATGTAACCCACATTCGGTTTTTGGTTTGCCTACCCAGCGACCGCTACGCCCTTCGCCGGGCACAGTGCAATGCGCGCAACCGATGGACGAATAGCCTCTGGCAACCAGCGGATGGAACGGCAACTGATGTTCGGCGATATAAGCATCGCGCTGCTCGCGGGTGACATCGAGCATGGGGTTGAACTTCAGGATGCCCCGACGTTCTTCGAAGATTTCCAGCGTTGCCCGATGGTCGCTCTGCCAATGCATCAGGCTGGAAACCCAGACGTCGTAGTCGGGCTTGATGCTGTCCAGAGGCTCTATCTTATTGATCGTACAGCAGAAATCCGGATCATTCTCATAGGTTTTTTCCTTCGCCGTGAATTCGTGTTTCCAGTCCTCGGCGCGCAAATCCATCACCGTCAGTCCAAACAGCTCGACGAGGTGGTCACGATAGGCAATGGTCTCCGGAAAGTGGAATCCGGTATCGACAAACGCAATCGGCTGCTGCGGCCGTATGCGCGAAATGATGTGGAGAAAATAGGCCGACGTTGCGGCAAACGACGACGTGACCAACACCTTGTCCGGCGAGAAATCGCGATACAGCTTGCGGATACGTTCATCGAAATGCAGCGGGGCATACTCGGCATTCAACGCCGAAACAGCTGCGGGAGACCAGTGATCGGCAGATGAAGCTCCAGTGGTTTCGACTGACATTGGCGGGCAAATCCGTCTGAAATGGGCCGTGAATGGGGGGCGATTATAAACAGGTGACCCGCGCTGTCTACGAAGTGGATGACATAAGCATATGCCGTTGTTGCGCCGCGGCTCCAAACACGTCCATCACGCCTTGACTGGCTCTCCGACGACGGACATTGAGTTCCCCTTCAGCCGGGACCTATACTGCTTCCCAGCATGCAACCACTGGCCGGCAATCACCTCCCCTTCCGCGCTCGCGTACCTCGGCGTTGCCCGCTGCTGCGCCGCTGGTTCCGCCTTGGCATCTGCTGCACGGCGCTGTTGCTACTGACGACCGCCCAGGCCCAGGAAGAAACCGCTCCAGCAGATGCGGCCGAGCCGGAATTGACCTGCATCGGCAGTCGCAAGGGCGCGGTAGTCTGCCGGGACGACTTCGGCGTAAGGCATTTCGGTGAAGGGGGTCCACGGGATTTCATCCACTATGGGCCCGACGGTACGCTGGGGATCCGAACCAATGACGGACGCACCGCCCATATCGTGCGCGGCCGCGATGGTCAGCGCTACGTCATCTACGAATAATCCGCAGGAGAATTTGATGTACCGTGAGGCAGCCAGTTGGAAACCTACCGGCGTTTCTACGCTGCGCATCTGGCTGTCGGCGATTCTTTGTTCGCTGTTGGCAGTGGCGCTTGCGGGATGCGCGGGCGCCTATCGCAAAATGCAGCCGCCATCATTGACCCTCTCGTCGCTGGAAATGCTCGATTCGACTTTGTTTGAACAGCGTTTTCTGCTTGGCCTTCGCGTTACCAATCCCAATGACAAACCGCTGACCATCCGCGGCGCTTCGGCAAACCTTGAAGTCAATGGCATTGAGTTTGCGAGTGGCGTCAGCGGCGACCGCGCCGAGGTTCCGGCCTATGGCGATACCGTCGTGAATTTCACCGCGACCACCAGCCTGGCAAGAATCCTTCTCCAACTGGGTGCGATGGCCGACAAGGGCAAGGTTGATTACCGGCTGCGAGGCCGCATCAGCATCGCCAATCTGCCGGTATCGATTCCATTCGATGAAAAAGGTGAACTCGATTTTCAGCAATTCGCCAATTGGAACCGCCGCCTGAACGTACAGTAATCTCGTGGTTCGTTACTTATTGGTCGGCGCACTCCGGGCCGCACCGGCTTGTGCATCAAGCGCCTGCGATCAGGCCGATGCGAGGTCTGGCAAGTCTGGCAGTCCATCTATGATGCTCGACGGCAAACGGAGCAGCGCCGCCAGGCGGGCCAGATAGTCGCGTTCGACGTCGTTGGCATCATCGATCACGACAACCGACGCTACGTAGATTTCCAGGGCCGTCAATGCGTCCGCCGCGGCAGCCACGACCGCATCGATATCAAACGGACGCTTCAACTCCGCTTTCAGAAAATGCAGGATGTCTTCGTCCAGCGTCATATCATTCAGTGCGATGTCGATACGCGCCTGCTCATCCTTGTCTATGTGTCCGTCGGCTTTCGCCGCAGTCAACAATGCCCGCAACAGAACCTCCGCGCGCTCGTCGCGCTCGTCACGTGATAGTGCATCCATAGAGATACCAGCTTGTGGATAGGTCTCCAGTGCGGTGGCGGACGTTGCCTGCCATTGCTGCCAGAGATGCGACGCGGCGCGGCTGATGTCAGCAAGACTGCTTGGCCTGTATCCTCGCTGTGGCGCCTGCGGCGATCCTCGCGCACCTATCAACAAATTGACGATACCCAGCGCCGGCATGTTCGCAGCCGAAGGCGAGGCAGGCGCTGCCTCGCTGGCCACCTCGTTCCGATGTGCCAGCGTGCGCACGCACGCAACCATCTGCTCCAGAAATGAACTTAAGCCACGCAATGGATGTCTCCACGACTTACCGTATAATTTCGCACGATTTGCCAAAGTTTAACTGACGATGCAGGACAGACAACTCAACCGGCGGCGACGTTCCCTGCTTTCCGGCCTGCTGGCCAGCGTGTTGATGCCGGGAACCCAGAGAATGACAGTCGCAACCCCATTGACCGAAGTTCTGGATCGCTTCCAGGCGTTACCCGTTGACGAGCGCATGCCCACGATGTTCATCGGCCATGGCACGCCGATGAATGCACTCGAGGACAATACCTGGACGGAACAATGGCGCGAGGTCGGCGGCAAGCTGCCACGACCACGGGCGATCATCTCGGTGTCCGCGCATTGGCTCACGCAAGGCGGCGTGCTGATCACGGCCAACGATGCGCCACGCATGAATTACGACATGTACGGTTTCCCGGACGAGTTATATCAGCTGGTTTACCCAGCGCCCGGCAATGTCTCTATTGCAAGTGAAATTGCCGAAGCCATGCCAAAGGAAGTGCCCTGTTTCGGCGATAACAGATGGGGATTTGATCACGGTACCTGGGTGGTTCTGAAACACATGTTCCCGGACGCGGATATACCGGTCATTCAGCTCAGTATCGACTACAGCCGTCCGCCCGCATTCCACTTTGATCTCGCGCGGAAGCTGTCGTCATTGCGCGATAAAGGCTTGCTCATCATCGGTTCGGGCAACCTCGTGCACAACATCCGGCTGCGTGACGGCAAACCCTATGACTGGGCCATTGAGTTCGACCAGAAAATCGCTGATTTCATCGACCGTCGCGACTTCGAAAGCGTCGTTGATTTTCAACAGTTGGGACGGATTGCCGACCTTTCGCACCCTACCTACGACCATTTCCTGCCGTTGCTGTACACCTTGGGATTGGCCCGGCCCGATGAACTGATCACAAGCTTCTGCGAAGGTTGGCAGATGCCGGCCGCATCGATGCGATCCTTCCTGGTGAGTGCCGCCTGAGCCAACCTGCGCTATCAGCGTTTGTTATCCGGTTCGAAGAACAGCCACATCACCGCGGGAAATTCCACGCGGAAGGCTGCTTCAACGGTGTTGATATCGGTCACCAGCCTGGCAGCATCGGACTGCTCGGCCATACGCGCCTTGACCGCCACCATCACCCGGTCACCAAGTTGCATGGACAGCAGGTTGAATACTTCGGCGACTTCATCGCGCCCGGCCAGGAATCCGACCATCTGCTGATGCACGTGTTGCTCTACACCCTGCCCAATCAACAACGCCTTGACTTCTATGCCAATGAATACCGCGACAACGATCAGCAGAACACCAATAGCGATCGTACCGCAGGCATCGTAAATGGGGTTGCCGGTCACGTAGCTCAAACTGATAGCAAGCAATGCCAGTATCAGTCCCAGTAACGCTGCAAGATCCTCGCCGAAAATCACCAGTAGCTCGCTCTGCCGGCTTTCGCGAAACCAGCGAATCAGCGAGCGTCCATTGCGCACTTTGGCCACTTCGTTGAGACATCCCCACATGGAAATTCCTTCGGCGACAATCGCGAACAGCAGAACGCCAATGGCGATCATCGGTGAATTGACCTGTTCGGGATGCAGCAGCTTGTGGGTACCTTCGTAGACGGAAAACAACCCGCCGATGCTGAACAGCATCAACGCAACCAGAAACGACCAGAAATAGATCGACTTGCCATAGCCCAACGGATAGTCCGCCGTTGGCGGTCGCTTTGAATGCCTCAGACCGAGCAACAGCAACAGCTGGTTCCCGGTATCGGCCAGCGAATGGATGGCCTCCGCCAGCATCGCGCCTGACGATGTGATCACCGCCGCCACCAGTTTGGCAATCGCTATCGAAAAATTGGCGCCTAGCGCATAAAGAATGGATTTGACTGAATCGGCGTTTTGAGACATGCGACCATCCGAGCAAGAGTTACTGCGGCATTCTAGAAGAAGCCGACGACAAGCTCCAATGCACCGACTGACGGACGGATTGCCGGTGCTATACTCGCCGCCATGACGACAGCCACTATTGCATTCATCGGTCTCGGTGTCATGGGCGCGCCGATGGCTGGACATCTCGCCCGCGCCGGTCATCAGGTCAAGGCCTTCGATCTCTCACTGTCCGCCGTCCAACGCGCATGTGAGCTTTGTCCTGCGCTTGGCTCGGCGTCATCAGCTGCCGAGGCGGCCGACGGCGCCGATGTCGTATTTACCATGCTGCCCTCCGGCAAGCCGGTTCGTGACGTCATCCTGGGTAGTGGTGGCGTCGCCGCAGCGCTCAAACCCGGCAGCCTGGTGATCGACACTTCATCATCGGAGCCCTGGATTACCCGGGAAAACTCAACCGCGTTGCAGCCGCTTGGCATTGCATTGGTGGACGCGCCAGTCTCCGGTGCCGAAGCCGGTGCAATTGCTGGCGATCTGGTATTCATGGTGGGCGCGAGCGATGATGACTTCCCGCGTGCGCAGCGTCTGCTTTCGAGCATGGGCGCGCGAATTTTTCACCTCGGCCAGGTGGGTTGTGGGCACACCATGAAAGCCATCAACAACCTCATCACCGCGGTGACGTTCATGGCGACCGGCGAAGGGCTGTTGCTGGGCAAGCGCTACGGCGTTGACCCAGCGGTCATGAATCAGGTGCTGAATGTCTCGACCGGCGGTTCATGGATTACGCGCAATCATATCGAGCAACGCATTTTGTCGCGCCGCTTCGACGATCCTTTCAAACTCGCGCTGATGAACAAGGACGTGGGTATTGCCGGAAAGCTGGCGCAGGACGCGGATTTTCCCATGCCATTGGCCACCGCGGCGCGCGCGCTCTGGGCCGAAGCCACCGCCGCAAACTCAAGCGACGCCAGCGTCAGCGAGTTGATTCGCTGGTTGGAACAGCGCGCGAATCTCGCCGTTACGCCAGGCCGTGGCTGACATCATTCCGTTCAAAAAGAAGCGGGCCCCGGCACTGGGCATGTGCCAGCACGGTTTCCACAAGTGGAAAGTCTGGCAGGACAAACAATTCGATGTCCGGCAGGGGCGTCTGGTGACGATCTATCGCTGCGAACGTTGCCAGGCGGAAAAATCGGAAGCGCGCTGAACAGCCGGGTGTCCAGCGCGCCTGCGCCGTTGTCGTTATGGCCCGACTAAAACGCGCTTTTGACAACCCCACCATCCACCCGCAACGCGGCGCCCGTCGTGGCGGAAGCCAGCGGGCTGGAAAGATATGTCACCAGCGCCGCCACTTCGTCGGGTTCGGCAAACCGCTTGATCAGCGAGGTCGGGCGGAAATCCCGGATAAAGCGCTGTTCGAATTCCTCAAATGTTTTCGCACCGAATCGCTCAGCCATCGCTGGTGACAATTCTGCGCCGCGCTCGCGGGTCGGCCCAGGCAGAACGCTGTTCACCGTGATCCCACTGCCCGCAACGAGCTCCGCCAGACCACGGGCAGCGGCAATCTGCGCGGCCTTGGCCACGCCGTAGTGGATGAATTCCACCGGAATCTGCAGTGCGCTCTCACTCGATATGAAGATGATTCTGCCCCAGTCCTGCTGTTGCATGTACGGCAGGTACAGACGCGACAGGCGCACCCCCGTCATGACATTGAATTCGAACGATTCGATCCAGTCCGCATCCGTGGATTCCATGAAGGGTACGAAACTCGCACCACCCACGTTGTTGATGAGAATGTCCACGGAAGGATAGGTCTCCGCGAGGCGTTGGGCCGCCACGACACTGGTCATGTCACCGGCAAAGCCCTGGGCGGTATGCCCGGTTTCCTCGCGTAACTTCTCGATAGCTTCGTCAACGGATGCCTGGCTGCGACCGTTGACGATAACCGTTGCGCCCTCGTTCAATAAGGCCTTGGCGATGGCATACCCGATGTTGGATGTACTGCCGGTCACCAATGCGGTCTTGCCTTCGACCTGCAGGTCCATCGCCGCCACCGGACCAAGCAGCATTGCCAGCAACACGGCGACGATGAATTTCATACCCACCTCAGTGTGGTTCATGCGAATATCTCCCCTGAAAATTTCACCCTGGAGCTTGCCACGCCGATGGCGACGAATCGAGGCCGGACTACCGGTGACACCCTCCCATGGAACATCCCAGACTCCGCATTGCAGTGGGAGTTCATTCAATCCAGTGGACCGGGTGGCCAGAATGTAAACAAGGTCGCTACCGCGGTACGGCTGACCATCGACATCGCCAACGCCGGATTTCTGCCTGAGGATGTCAGGGCACGATTGCTGCATTTGGCCGGTTCGCGCGCCACGGCAACCGGGATCATCAATATCGTGGCGCGCACGCATCGTACCCAACTGGCTAATCGACGCGAGGCGCTGGCCAGACTTGAAGCGCTGTTGCGGGCGGCGGCAGTGCGCAGCAAGCCGCGTACAGCTACCAAACCCAGCAAGGCATCGGTCAGGAAGCGCCTGGAGGAAAAAAAGCGGACTGGAACCCGCAAGGCGTTACGCGGCAAGGTTGCCCATGAACGGGACTGATGGAATGCACTACTCGTTCAGCCGGCAATGTCTGCCTACCGAAAGATGGAAAAAGTTCTATAACCCGAGCCCGGCGATCAGGTCGTCAACCTCATCCTGACCGGCGACGGTTGCCGGCGTACTGTTGATGGCCGGCCCCTGCGCTTCAATGTCCGGACCGGCGGACGACGAGCCAACCGGTGCTTTTCCGGGCGGATTGAGCAATTGGCCAAGACCGCGTTGTTGCACCTGTAACGCATCAATCAATCGCAGCACGACCTGACCGACGAGATCCTGGAAGCTTTGCGCCAGCATAATCTCCGAGAGCTGACCACTCATTGAATTGCACATCGAGTTCACGGTGGCAAGGAACACTGCATATTCCTCAGGCGACACCATCGCGTGCTCCGCAACTTCAGCGCGCTCGGTCATCTCGGCCACCACGGACTTGATGCGATTGACCTGCGGTACCATGGTCTCTACGGCTGCCAGGGTTTTATTGGCCGCCTGTTCGGTCTGGGTGACTACGTAGTGCAAACGGTCGCCGATATCCGGCACGAGTTGGGTGGCCGACACCGCATCCTGCGTATCATTGCCAACACTTTGCAGGGCGCGGGAGAGTTCGTCGGACAGGCGCGAGATTTCCGCCATGAAGCTCTCGTACTGCTCTGAGGAAAGCTTTTCGATGAGCGAATTGGCTTGGGCGCGGTCGCGCCCCTCCAGTGCACGAACCAACTCACGCGCTAGTTTTAGCTCGATTTCTGTATCCATACGTGAACATCGCCGCCGTGCTGCACCGGGCGCCGGTGCAGGTCAATATTCAACCAAGGATCTTGGTCAGCTTTTCATTGAGTGTCGCTGCACTGAACGGCTTGACGATGTAGCCATTTACCTTGGCTTCGGCAGCGGCAAGAATCTGGTCGCGCTTCTGCTCCGCCGTCACCATCAACACCGGCAGGTCCTTGACGGCATCTTCCGCCCGGATAGCCTGCAACAGCTCCAGTCCGGTCATGTTCGGCATGTTCCAGTCGGTAATGACGAAATCGAAACTTCCAGCCTTGATCTTTGAAAAAGCCTGAGCGCCGTCTTCAGCTTCGGTGATATTGGTGAAGCCCAGTTCTTCCAGCAGTCCCTTCATGATTCGGCGCATCGTCGAAAAATCGTCGACGACGAGAATTTTCATGTTCTTGTCCATCGTGTCTGGTCTCTACCCGGTTGTTGAATTGCGCACCGCATGGCCATGAATCTACAGCTGGGAATCGAATGCCGCCGGCGCGCACCGAAATTCGACTTCAGCCAGACTGATATCGGCCAGGCCCCGGCTCGCTTTAGCCCATGGGTACCGGCATTCGATTCACCTGTCAGCAGGAAAATTTCAGTTCGCCCGCGAGCCCGATGCGGCACGCGGTTTCCCTGAGTACGTCCGAAGGATTCATCCACTCGACCGAGGCACCGCGATGGCCGGCATCGCGGACGAAGGCTGTCAACAATTGCAAGCCGGAAGTGTCCACAGCAGCCACTTCACCACCGTCCAACGCCACTTTACTGTCGGCAGCGGCAAGGGCATCGGCTAGCATTACTTTCACCGTTGCAGAGGCGCTGATATTCACCTCTGGGGGCAACTTGATGATGCCCGGCGCGCCAGCCGCATTGTCTTCGTCAATCGCTGATTCCATTACCATTCCAAATGTTTTCCAGTACCCGGGAATGTGTGCCCACGCCTGCCGACCCGCAGGTCCGTGTTCGTAGCAGCCGCCACGCCCGGCACTCATCGGTACCCGCTAGAATCGGCACCAGACGTGCCGTACTTGATGGTCAGGATGTGGCTCGGACCCTGCTGGCAACGCGGTCGGTGGCCTCGATGTCAGCCCGCAACTGGTCGTTGCGATCTTCCAGCATCGCCGCGCGGCCCTGTATTCCCTGCAGAATTTCATTCTTGCGACGCTGCAACACCAGCGCCTGCCGCTGGGCGGTCAACTGCGCCTGTCGATCACTGAGCTTCTTCACCACACCTTCAATGGCTTCATCAAGCCGCCGCATGAACAAGTGGTATTCCTGCAATGCGTAGGCTCCCAGCGGCGCCATTCCGTGTTGCAGGCGCGTTTCGTATTCCGCGCGGTAGGCGCGAAGCTGTGCCAGTTGTTGCTCCAGACCACGCACCTCGCGCTCGCTGCCGGCCAGTTTGCCGGTCGCGGCCTGCTCGGCGGTGTTGGCGAGATCGACGATTCTTTGTAACCGGTAGGATCGCTTCATGACACAGCTCCCGTTGGCGACTAGCCTTTGGCTCTCGCGCCGCTGTTGATCAGATCGGCCAAACCTGACTTGGCTGTAGCCAGATCGACCGCTTCGGTCATGTCCTGGCGCAGATAGTCGATAAGGGCCGGATAGATTTTCACTGCATCGTCCAGTTCCCGGTTGGCACCCTGCTGATAAGCGCCAACACTGAATAGATCCTGGTTTTTCTGGTACACGGAATAATGATGGCGGAAATTTCTTGCCATCATGCGATGTTCCGGGGTGGTGATCAGCGGCATCGTGCGACTGATGGATGATTCAATATCAATTGCAGGATAGCGGCCGCTGTCCGCCACATCGCGCGACAAAACGATGTGGCCATCGAGAATTGCCTTGGCCGAATCACCGACGGGATCATTCGCCGAATCTGCATCAGTCAAAACCGTGTATATCCCTGTGATACTACCGCCACCCACATCTCCGGTACCGGCACGTTCAACGAGCGCTGGCAATCTTGCGAACACCGAAGGTGGATATCCCCGCGTCGCGGGTGGTTCGCCGATCGTCAGACCGATTTCGCGTTGGGCCTGCGCAAACCGCGTCAGCGAATCCATCAACAGCAACACGTGTCGGCCCTGGTCACGGAAGTATTCAGCGATGGTCGTGGCCAGCATGGCGCCTTGCAGCCTGAGCAGCGGCGGCATATCCGCCGGGGTGGCGACCACCACTGAACGCTTCAACCCCGCAGAGCCGAGAATATGTTCAATGAATTCCTTCACCTCACGGCCGCGCTCACCAATCAGGCCGACGACGATGACGTCGGCTGTGGTGTAACGCGCCATCATTCCCAGCAGAACACTCTTGCCGACACCACTCGGTGCAACCAATCCAATGCGTTGGCCGCGACCGACGGTCAGCAGACCATTGATGGCTCTTACGCCAACATCCAGTGGTTTATCAATCGGGGCCCGTCGCAACGGGTTTATCACGGTACCCTGCAGTGGCATACGATCATCACTGTGGATGGGACCAAGGCCGTCCAGCGGATGTCCGGCGCCGTCGATCACCCGTCCGAGCAACGCATTGCCGACGACGACATCGCCGGCGCCACCCAGTGGAATGACCCTGGCGTTAGGCGCCAGGCCCCGTGGCAGGTCAGTCGGCATCAGGTAGATCCGCTCGCCGGCGAAACCCACGACTTCGGCCTCCACACTCTGGCCGCCCTGGCCAACCACGCGGCACCGATCGCCAATGGCCGCCTGACAACCGACGGCTTCCAGCGTCAAGCCGACCATCCGGGTGAGCTTGCCTTCCACAACCAATGGTGTAGGCGTCTGCAAGCGATTGAAAAACGGCTGCATGCGTTGCTGCCATATGGGTGAACGAGCCACGTCAGGCCGCATTGTCGGAACCCCTGTTGCCGCCAAGCATTTTCGATGCGAGCGCGGCAATACGTGCCTCAACGGTCGCATCGATGAACGAAGATTCCGTTTCCACGAGACAACCACCACGAGCAACAATCGGGTCGGCCTCGATGCGCCACCGCTTGTCGTCACCATCCATGCCAAGTACGTCCTTGACCAATTCGACGTCTTCCGGATTCAGGCGCAGACGTGGATGCCTCGCAGACACCGGCAATTGCGACAATGCCGCCTTGACCACGGCAACCACTTCGCCCGGGGCGGTCTTCAATTCGCGCCGAACAAGCTGACGCGTCAACAGCAACGACAGGTCGGCGATGCTGTCGATGACGGCATCGTCGACTTCCTCCAGCGGCATGGCCAGCCGCTGGATGACTGATTCCAGGTATTTCGCCGCGTCCAGCATCTGTTTGCGGCCGGCCGCCTCGCCCGCGGCGCGCCCTTCTTCGAAGCCCTGCCGATAACCTTCCTCAGCCGCCTCTTTCTGCAGTGCTTCGAGATCGCCGGCGGTAGGAAGATGAAGCTCTTCGCGGCTGCCGTCCGCGTGCAGCAGCATTCCGGAAACCATCGGCGGCTGCCACGCGAGCGCGTCGCTGCCCGAGATGATTTTGCTGCGTCTGGTTTCGCCACTCATATCATCTGCTCGCCGCCGCCACCACCGCCCAGCATGATCTGGCCTTCGTCAGCCAGGCGGCGGGCAATGGTCAGAATTTCCTTCTGCGCGGTTTCAACATCGCTCAATTTGACCGGACCTTTCGCCTGCAAATCGTCACGTAACATTTCCGCCGCGCGCTGCGACATGTTCTTGAACACCTTGTTCTTTACTGCGTCATCGGTACCCTTGAGGGCGAGCAGCAGCGTTTCGGTGGAGACCTCGCGCAGCAGTGTCTGCACGCCGCGGTCTTCGACTTCGGCGATATCCTCAAATACAAACATCAAATCCTGGATCTTTGTGGCAAGGTCCGGATCCTGTTCGGTAAGTAACTCGATGATTGACTGGTCGTGACCACCGTCGACGAAGTTGAGGATGTCGGCTGCGCACTTGATCCCGCCCATCGCAGATGTCTTGGAGCCGACACCGGTCTGCAACTGCTGTTCGAGAATGTCGTTCAGCTCTACCAGCGCCTGTGGCTGGACATCGCCGATGTTCGCCACTCTGGCAAGAATGTCTGGCCGCGCACGTTCCGGCAGCAGGCTCAGCAGCTGACCCGCCTGGTCACTGTCCAGGTAGGCCAGCACGATGGCGATGATCTGCGGGTGCTCGAACCGGATCATGTCGAGAATGGTGCGGGCATCCATCCACTTGAGCGACTCAAGGCCTTTGCTTTTGCCACCTGAAAGGATCTGGTCAACCATGGCGTTGGCTTTGTCCGGACCCAATGCATCGACCAGCACCTTGCGGATGTAATCATCGGAGCCTATGCCGATCGACGTGTGATCCTGGACGAAACCGGCAAAGTCGGTAATCGTTTCCTGCACCTGTTCACGAGATACATTTGCCAGCACCGTCATTGCCAGACCGATGCGCTGCACTTCGCGTGGTCCGAGATGCTTCATCACCTGGGCCGCACCGTCCTCGCCCAGGGTCATCATGAAAATGGCCGCCTTGCTGACACCATCGAGCGCGCTGGCCATCAACCCTCTCCTACCCAGGTCTTCACAACCTGCGCAGCGACCTTGGGATCTTCAGCGACGAACTTCTTCACCGCTGCCACCTCGCCGTCGAAATCCGTCGCCATCGACAGGTCGAGCACCTTACGTTTGGGTTCTTCCGGTGATGGCAACCCAGGAATTGGCTGCCCGTCAGGGCCGATCGCGGGCGCCTGTGGCACACCGCCAGGCAATGCCGCTGGTGTAACCATCGCAAGCTGCGGTTTGGCCATCAATGACTTGAACACCGGCCGCAGCACACCGAATACCAGAATCAGGACGAACAGTCCGCCAAGCGCCTGCTTGCCGACATCCCATACCCACGGTTGCTCCCACAGCGGCACCGGCGGCGGCGCTTCGAATTCCGGCGGCGCGACAAATTCAGCGTTAACCACCTGCACTGTGTCGCCGCGCGCTTCATCAAAGCCGATGGCTTCCCTGACGAGACTGTTGATCTGCTGAAGTTCGGCCTCGGTGTAGCCGCCGATGGTGACAGGTACATTGGCTTCCTCGCCCGGAACCACTGGCGGAACAGGTTTGTTACGCACCACCACCGCCACCGACAACCGTTCCAGCGAAGCCAACGCCGGACGTACCCTGCTGACCTTGCGGTTGACTTCGAAGTTACGAACAGACTCCGTACGCCGGTTGCCCGCGCGCACGATGGTGCCGTCCGGCAACACTTCATCACCGACGTTCAGCTCAGCCGCCTGCTCCGGCGCCTCGGCGGCCGTCGGCGGTTCGTTGCTCAAGGCGCCCGGGATACCGGTGGTGTTGGACCTGCCGTTGCGCACGTCCTCCATCAATTGCTCACTGCGGACGGCACGATCTTCAGGGTTGGTCCACTGGTCGTTGAATTCCTCGGCATCGCTGAAATTCATGGTCGCGGTCACCTGCGCCTGCACGCCGTCGAAACCGACGATGGGCATCAGAATGCGCTCGATATTGTCAGCGTACTTCTGCTCGATCTTCCTGGTCAGGTCGAGTTGCTTGGACGACATTGCAAACTCACCCGATTCCACGGTCAGCAGGTTGCCACGCTGGTCGACGATTGAAACATTCTCGGCCGTCAGGTTTGGAATGGCATTGGCAACCAGGTTGGCGATGGCTTCCACCTGCGCGGGTTCCAGTCGGCGTCCCGGATCCAGTTCCAGAAATACTGATGCACTTGGCGGTCGCCGCTCACGGGTGAAAACCGAAGCCTTGGGAATGCCCAGGTGAACCCTGGCGCTGCGCACGTTCTGGACGCGCCCCACGGAACGTGAAAGCTCGCTTTCGATTGCGTGCTGGTAGCGTGCCTGCTCTATGAATTGACTGGTTCCAAACGACTGCTCTTCGCCCAGGCCATCCATACCCGAGGTATGACTGCGGGGCACACCGGCAGTCGCCAACTGCATCCTGGCGGCATCCAGGTCACCGGCCGGAACCATGAGTGCGCCACCCTCGTGGTTGACCCGGTAGGGTATCGCCGCAGCCTGCAACGCGGTCATGGCCTCCGCCATATCGCGCTCAGATAACTCGTTGTAGACCATCGTGTACGCGGGCGTCCGCGCCCACATCACTACATAGCCGCCCACCGCGACCGCAGCGGCGATGCCAAGCAATATTCCCGCTTGCCGCAACAACTGCATCAGCGAAATTTCAGGTGTCATGACTGTTGTCTGGGCCATCGTTCAGGCTCTATGTTTTGGCTGGTTGTTCTCAGGTCCGCAATTTTGCAAACCGCCCCCCTACATGGGCATGTTCATCACTTCCTGGTACGCCGAGACGAGACGATTGCGGACCTGGGTGACGGTCTGAAAAGAGATTTCAGCCTTCTGAATCGCAATCATGACGTCAGCGATATTGGCCGATGGATCCCCACGTTCGAATGCGTTTGCCATGTTCGCGGCCTTCTGTTGCGCCGAGTTGACTTCGTCCAGGGTCTGCTTGAGGACATTGGAAAATGCCGGCTTGTCCGCGGACTGTGCCTCGGTCGCCGGTGTATTGGCCTGCATTCTTGCCGCAAGCGCCCGCATCTGCAGGATCACGCCGTTCGCATCGATCTGGTTAACCATGAGTTCTCCCCTGTTCTGTCTTTTTGCTCAGCGCGAAGGCACTGCCATGCCTTCATCACGCATACGCGCCAACTTGTAGCGCAACGTGCGTGCGCTGATACCGAGTTTTTCTGCCGCGTACTTGCGGCTGCCATGGCCTTCACGCAAGGCGTCGATGATCAATCCGCGCTCGCGATCCTTCAGACTGCCGCCCAGCGAAATGCCTTGCTCGTCGCCCGCTGCAATCGATGCGTGGGCCTCGGAGAGCCCAGTACTCGAGCGCGTGGGCGCTGCCTGTTCAAATATCAGATCCGCCTCTTCTATGACGCCGTTCTGGCTCATGATCAGCGCGCGCTGCATGACGTTATCCAACTCACGGACATTGCCTGGCCAGGCATGTGCAGTCAGGCGGTTTTGCGCGGCCGGTGTGAACTCCGGTACGGCGACGCCACTGTTGCGCGCGGCACGCGAAATCAGAAATCGCGACAGCGGGACCACGTCGTCCGGCCGGTCGCGCAGCGCCGGCACTGCCAGTGGAAATACATTCAGTCGGTAATAAAGGTCTTCCCTGAACCGACCGGCGGCGACTTCCGTGACCAGATCGCGGTTCGAGGTCGCAACGATCCGCACGTCGAGATCAATTGGTGTGCTGCCACCCAGACGTTCCACCTGGCGTTCCTGCAGGACGCGCAGCAGTTTGGCCTGCAGCGGCAGACTCATTTCGGAAATTTCGTCCAGCAGCAAGGTGCTGCCGTCCGCCTGCTCGAACTTGCCCGGACACGATTTGTACGCACCGGTGTAGGCACCCTTTTCATAACCGAACAGCACCGCTTCGAGCATGTTTTCCGGGATCGCGGCGCAGTTGATGGCAACCGGCGCTTTTTCCGCACGACGGCTGTTGCGATGGATGAACCGGAAGAAGACCTCTTTGCCCGCGCCACTGGGGCCGGTGATCATGACCGCGGCATCGGACTTCGCGACACGCCGCGCAAGTTCGACAATCTCGCGCGTCCGCGGGTCTGCGACGACCATGTCTTCGTCGACAGCGTCGTCGGTGGGCACGTACTGCGCGATCTTGCTGATGAGCACTTCCGATTCGAAGGGCTTGACGAGGTAATCGGAAGCACCGTCCTGCATCGCGCTGACCGCATCGGGAATCGAGCCGTAAGCCGTCATCAACAACACCGGCACCGCTGCATGCTCGCGGCGCATCGCCTTGAGCAATTCATGGCCATTCATTGGCGTCATCTGAATGTCGCTGACTACAATGTCCACCGGATGATCGCGCAATACCGCCAATGCCGCGGCGCCGTTGTCTGCCGCCAACGCGTTATACCCGCCAATGGCCGCCGTTTCACACAGTGCTTCGCGCAGGGCGCAATCATCTTCCACGATCAGTACAGTGGTCTGCATCACTTAGGTTTCGCTCCCATTGGCGTTTCGCTGGTCCGCGGCTGGCAATTCGACGAGTGGCAATCTGAGTTCGAACCGGGCGCCGTCGGCATACGAAGGGTCGAGCATGAGTTCGCCGCCATGCGCACGTGCCACCGACCGCGCAATGGCCAGCCCCATGCCGGTCCCGCCGGGACGGCTCGTTACAAACGGTTCGAATATTTCGCTGGCGCGGTCCGACGCGATGCCAGGGCCGTTATCACTGAAGGCGATACACAGAAAGCCGCCATCACAGCGAGCGGTGATATCCATCGCATTGTCGTCGCCGCCTTGTTGAAAAGCGTTCTGCACCAGGTTGAGCATCACGCTGACGACCGCTTCACTGTTGACGCGCACGGCCAACGTTGGCATCGCGGAAGGAAAACTGACTGTGAAGGACTCGGGTAGATTCATCTCGGCCACCCGCAGGTGAAACTCCGCCATCAACCCGTCGACCGACGTGGCCTCAGCACCCATTTCGCCGCCACGCGCGTACAGCAGGAAATCCTCAACCAGGCGTTCAAGGTGTCGCAAGGAATCACGGATGCGGCCGACGCGCCTGGTCGTCGCGGGATCCGCCAGTCCCGCCGCCTGGCCGGAAAGTAATAAAGCTGAGGCCAGTGGCGTTCGCAGTTGGTGAGCCAGCGCGGCGGCCATCTGCGTATTCGCGGACAGGCGCTTGTGCAGATTGAGTTGATCCTGCAGACGCCGGGTTTCCGAAACGTCCGTCAGCAGAACGATCTGCCCTGCCTCGTTGCCGAGACTCTGGGTGGAGATGTTGACCCGGCGACCATTACGCAGCGATATGTCGTGGCCGTCATCCCAACGCGGCGACACGTTGGCCGACACAATGGCCGCCCAGGGCAGGCCAACGGAAATATGCTCGAGAATCCTGCCAGCCGCGCTATTGAACTGCTCGACGAAACCTTCGCCGTCGATCACGACAACGCCGCCGGGAAGCGCCTTGAGGAGATTCTTCAGTCGGGCCGCGACACGTTCACGCTCTTCGAGCTCGGCCAGTCGCTGTTGATGGGATTGTTCCAGGGCATGATTCAGCCGGGCGACTTCTTCGCGCAGTTGATCGTAGTGCTCGGTGAGAAAGCGCGAACTGCGCTCGAACGCCTGGAACGCATCCAGCAACTCCGCGCTATCGGGCGTCGCCGGCATGCGGTGCTGCTTGGTTGATCTGGCAAGCGTCATAATCCCCTCAGCCTGTTGGCTTTTTCGGGATTTACAGCAAACTCTATGCCAGAAGTATTTTTATATTACATTCAGAGAGTTACGTATCTTCCGGTTGGGGCTGCCCCGGCAATGCGTCAAAGACCCGACATGTCGTCGCGGGTGAATCCGAATTTCCGCATCTTCTCCACCAACGTGGTCCGCCCCATATTCAAACGCTTGGCGGCATGTGCAACGACCCAGTTCGATTCGTCCAAGGCTTTCTGAATCAGCGTCTGCTCGACGCGCGCCAGGTGATCCCTCAGGTCGAGACCAGAGCGCGGCAGATGCGCGATGCTGGCCATTTCGTCGGCCGTGTTGGTGTGGACGGGTGTCCGCTCCAGTACCTCATCCGAGCGGTATTTCTCCGGCAAATCATGTACATCGATGACGCCATTGGGGTAAAGGATCGACAGCCGCTCGACCAGATTGGCCAATTCGCGAACGTTGCCCGGCCATTCGTACTGGCATAGCACATCGATGGTCGCCTGCGTCAGCCGGACGCTACCCCGCCCCTCATGGCGCAGACGTTCCACCAGGTCGTTGACGAGCAACGGCAGGTCCTCCTGGCGTTCACGCAGCGGCGGCGTTTCGATGGGAAAGACGTTCAGGCGATAGAACAAGTCCTCGCGAAAGCGCCCGTCCCGGATGGCCTCTTCAAGGTCCACGTGGGTCGCCGCGATGATGCGGACATCCACCGTCATACTTTTACTGCTGCCAACACGTTCAAATGTCCGCTCCTGCAGAACCCGCAGCAGCTTGACCTGCATGGCAAGACTCATATCGCCGATTTCATCCAGGAACAGCGTGCCGCCATCGGCCATTTCGAACCGGCCCTGACGTGTGCTCAAGGCGCCGGTGAATGCACCCTTCTCGTGTCCAAACAATTCGCTTTCCAGCAGGTCGGGCGGAATCGCCCCGCAATTCAGCGGCACAAATGGCTTGTTGCGGCGTGCCGAATGATGATGGATATGCCGTGCGACAACTTCTTTCCCGGTGCCTGATTCCCCGGTAATCAATACGTTGGCATCACTTTCTGCGACCATTTCGATCATCTTGCGCACGCGCTGAATGCCGCGGCTGGAGCCAACCATGTTGCGGAACAGTTCGAGCGAGCGCGGTGCACCTCCCTGGTGACGGTTTTCGCGATAGGTCGCCACCTTGGACAGCACGGCATTGAATTCGGAATGTTGCAGAGGAACATGTATCTGCGCCAATGCGCCCGCGACCAGTTCCTGCCCAATCGCTTCGGGCTGTTCGAGGCTGTTGCACAGAAGTAGCGGAACGTAGGGGTCCAGTGCACGAACGCGCCGGAATACATCCTCGCGCGCCGGCAGATTGCCGCAATTGCCGACGATCACCAGGGAGGGCGGATGGTCACTCCCGAGGTTTTCCTCCCAGGCCTCGCCCACCGAATAAACGTGGGGTCGGAACTCGAGGTAGTTGAGGATTCCACCCAGGTGAGTGCGGACAGCGGTGTCCTCTTCGATTACAAGCACCGGGTGAGCAGCCATGCCATGGTCACCATTGGTGTTGTTTATCCCGCTCGCAGGCGCGCTCTCTACCTTTGAAGTCATATAGTTACCGACGATATGTGATAAATGACCGGAGGATATACCAAAATCTTGACACTAGAAACACAAAAGTAGCAGAGGAATTGAATTTCTTCGTCAGGAATTTGACGAAATTGGCTTGAGACTGCGGACAGGGACTGACAGATGAAGGAATACTGTCTATATATCAGTGGCTTGAATTTGATACATGATGTTAAGAAATGACTTTAGCTGACTCAGCCCCACGGTGAGAATTGTCAAACCATACGGCCGGCGTGGGGATGAATGTGCGAAAGACTGTTCAACCGGCTATCGCCGCCGGAAACGACTGCGGCACCCGAAGGTGCCGCAGTTCTCGACGACATCAACCCTCCAGGTCGCCCGCCGGGGAAGCGGCGACCGGAGTCGTTACCGTCAGGCCGGCTGACGTTGGGCCGCTTCCGGTGCGATGCCGGCCCAGCCTTCGCGGATCTGTCCGAGCAAACGACTCACTTCATCGAGTTTGCCCAAATCGTTATTCAGGTTTGCACTCAGCAACTGCTGGTGCATGTAACCGTAGAGCGCCGCCAGGTTCTGGGCCACCGGGCCGCCTTTGCTTTTGTCCAGGCTACCCATCAACCCATCAATAATGCTGATCGCCCAACTGATGTGTTTACCCTTGGTCGCGGTCTCGCCACGCTCCATTGCCGCGCGGGCGATGGCGACCTTGCTGATAGCGCCGTCGAGCAGCATCTGAATCAACCGATGCGGTGGTGCATCTTCGATGGCCGACTGGACACCGACTGACTTGTACGCCGACAAACCGTTCGACATGGAATTCGTATAGTTATTGCCCTGCATACTGCCCTTCCCTTCCCCGTGAGTCCCTGTGGCGCTGGCGGCCGGGCCGCTCAAGCTTCATCGTCAATGGCTGCTCCCGCCTGGGTCAGCCCCGCGGTATCCAGCGCCCCATAGGCAAACGGCAAGCGTCGGATAACCTCGTTGGTCGCTTTATCGACGACCGTGAACACCTTGTCTCCCGCCGGACTTTCAACGTCGAGTTGCAGGCGACGACGTATTGTCTGCTGCAGACTGGACGTACGCTCCGGCAAGCGCGGAATATTGGTCGAAGCCTTGGCTTCAGATGCAGTCCGTTCCGCATTGTTCGCCTTGGCGGCGACCGTTGCGAATTCCTGACCGCGGTCCGCCCCGTTGACCGCGCGAGGGTTACCTGCGATCCGGTCCAGGGGCGTGCGATTAATGAAATGAATATCCATCATGTCTACCTGCCGGGCGTACAGCCCTTGCCCGATACCAGCGTGTTCTACATCAGCATCCTTTATGCACTCGTGGATGCTCAACCAGCGTATATTTGTCGGTACGACATTCCGGTGTCGGGCCGGGTGAAGCATACGAAACTCCACCTTCCCCTCCAACTATCCTGCAGCTCACTCCTTTTGAGCGCTGCCGAAACTGTGTTCGACGCATGTGATATTTATCGTCCACGCGATGTCGGCCTTGATAGGTGACGCCAGCAATTTTGTATAGCAAATCGCTATATCGATCGTGGAAATAATTCGGTCTGCACTGCCGCGCCAGAAGTTGCCACGTCCAGGACGCGCTAATTCAACGTGCTGTGTAAGCCTGCGTGATCTTGCGTTCCTGACTGGTGGAAACGATCAGCTTGCGGCAGCGATCAAACTCCGCCGCGGTACGCGCGTACAGCTGCGACTGGCGATCGAGAATTTCCTGCAGTGTGCCGGCGAGTTGGCGAGCCTCATCCGGTTCGGGATTCAGAATCGGATAAGCCTTGATGCGCGTCAGCACAGTTTGCCGTTCCGCTTCCAAATCGGTAACCTGCTGCCACTCGCCTTCGTTCGCTGCCATCAGCATCGCTTCGGTTTTCTCGGACAGTTCTTCATACAATGCGATCAGGCCGGCTCTAATCATTTTGTAACCTCACCATCCCTAGTTATTGTTGCCGCCAATAGTCGGCAGATTGGCCAGCTGCTGCGTCAGGTAGTTGCTTGTCGATTGCATCGTTCCCAGCAGCGCATCCAGCGCGGCGAACTGGGCGCGATAGCGCTCTTCCACCTTGGTCAGCCTCAGTTGGAACGATTCACGTTGGCGCGCAATGTCGTCAATCGAGCGGTTGACGCCATCCACCCGGGATTTCACTACGCCATTCGGGCCGTTGAAATCGTCCGCCAAGGTCTTCAATGCGTCGCCGAATATGGCCAGCGCTTCCCGCACGCCTTCCGGATCGCTGTTCATGGCATCAGTCAGCGCCGAGGTACTGAACTGCAATGTGCCATCAACCTGGAAGCGCACACCGAGCTGAGACAACGTGTCGATAGTCCCGGTCGTCCCTTCAATTGCGCCAATCGCACTGCGGATCCGGTTTTGAATGCCGAGCATGGAGCCATCGCCCTGCATGATTGCCTTGTAGGCAGTCGCATCCCCGATGGCGGCGTTTAAATCGTTGTAACCCTTTACCAACCCTTCGAGCGATTTCTGGATTGCACTGTCATCGCGGGTGATCGTAATCGCTACGTTCTCCGCCACGCTCTTGAGTGTCAGTGCGGTCCCCGGAATCGCACCGGCAACGGTATTGGACTGGCTGGTGATAGCAATTCCGTTGACTGTCAGCGCGGCGTTCTGGGCCGCCCGCGTCTGACTCAGATTCTGCGTGCCTTCGGGATCATGTGACAGCAGGCTGGACAGTGCGGCATCGCCAGCGACATCGATCTTGAGGCTGTGGTTATCACCCGGGGCATCGACAGCCAAAGTCAGGCGATACGGAGTTCCGCTGCCGTCATTGACAATTGCCGCGGTGACGCCGATATCCGCAGCATTGATCGCATCACGGATCCCCGCCAGAGAGTTGTTGCCTGCACTGATGGTGACAGTTGCCTGCGCCTGCTCGGTGTCCGGCGTGAAGGTCGCACCTGTATAAGTGCCCAGTTCGTCATCCAGCGTGCCGCCGGTAATAGAGCCGAAACTGAACGTCAGGGTTGTTTCCGCACCAGAGCCGATGGCGCCGGTTGAAGTCGCCTGGCCGGCAGCCACCAACTGCTGCGCCTGTGACAGCGCAGTAACGTTGACCTGGTACACGCCTGGCGCCGAGGCGGGCGTCGCCGCCGCGGTCACTGCATCAGTATCGCTGGATGTCGCCCGGTAGCTGGTATTGGTACCGGCGCTCTTCAACGCGCCGACACTTGACTGAAACGTTGACAGCGCGCCCTGGATGCTGCCCATCGAGGACAGCTGCGCGGTATAAACACTTTCGCGGCTGGTGAGAATCAGCAATGGCCGCTGTTCCAGCTCCATCAACTGGGTCACGATGCTGTTCACATCGAGATTCGAACCGATACCAGGTGACGAAATTGCCATTTAACCGCCTACTCCATTGAATCGTCCAGGACGATCCCCGCCGCATGAAAACGGCCTGCACCGCATGACGCGCGGTGTCAGGTCGTTTCGTTCAACAGCAGGCCTTGTAATTGATCCACGGCTCTTGCTATTGCCAGCATCTCCTCGGAAGGGATTTGCCGGATGACTTCCTTCGAACCTGTATCCACCAGCTTGACGATGGTTTTACCCGTGCTGTCATCCTGGCTGAATTCGAGTACCGTCGAAATCTTCTTTATTGCAACATTGGCAGCCTTGACCGCTTCAGACAGCGATATCTCTTTGTGCTGCCGCCCCTCCTGCTCCCCCGGTTGCGTGCGCACATCGGCCGCAGGGGCGGCGCTGTACTGCGTCGCCGGCGGTCGCGTAGTGCTCAATCTACTATCGATGGGTTCCATATTTCACCCCGCATATAACCGGCTGCAACCCGGCCAATCGACATGGCCGGGTTGCAGTTACCGCTACATCAGTTTGTAGGACTTATTAACCACGCAGCAGTGACAACACGTTCTGCGGCAGCGAATTCGCCTGGGCCAGCATCGCGACACCGGCCTGCTGCAGAATCTGCGTACGGGTCAGTTCCGCCGTTTCCATCGCGAAGTCAGCATCCTGAATACGCGAGCGGGAAGCCGTCAGGTTTTCCACCGATGTCGCCAGGTTGGCAATGACCGACTCAAAGCGGTTCTGGATAGCACCCAGACTTGCGCGTGAGTTGTTGACGTTGGTCAGCGCCTTGTCGACGACTTCGAGCATTACGTCAGAGTTCGTTGCGGTCAGCACGTTGGCCGCCGTGTAGGCAACCGTGTTGCTGGTCGCAGCGCCAGCGGTCAGGCCAGCCTTGCCGGGCGCGTTGCCACCGATGGTGACTGCGACCTGGGAAGCCAGTGTCACGCTGCCACGGTAGGTGGTGCCGGTGCTGTCGACACCGGTAAAGCCAGCGCCGGTCGGCGAACCCGTGGTGGTTTCCTTCAGCGTGAAGTTGCTGCCATCTTCGGAATTCAGCGAAATCGTACCGCCCGAGTTGGAAGCGGTGAACCCTTCAACGGTGTCGATGGCCGCGGCGATTTCCGTCGCTGTAACTGTTCCGTTGGCGTTGCCGTCAACTGACAGCGTCGTACCGTTCAACTCGAAGGTATAGGTGCTGACGTTGTTGATGGTCTTCGTGCCCGATGCGAACGCGGTCGTTGCCGTGATGAAATCGTTGGCAAAGCCACCACCGGTGGTGAAGTTGTTCGACATGACGACGTCGAACGAAGCGCCACTGATTGAATGGAAGGCCAGCGTGCCAGCGGCGGCGGTACCGGAGTAAGTGATACCGGCGGCGGCCAGGTTGGAAGCCTTGGCAGCGACACCGCTGTCGATTTCCGCGGCGGTGACCGTCAACTGCGGGCCAGCGCCAGCAGCCGTGGTGCCGGTCGCGAAGTTCGCGAAGGCGGGGTTGGCGCCAGCACCACTGGTGGTATCAACCACCGTGGTATTGAATGCCGCGCCGTCTGCGCGGGAGAACGCCAGGGTGCCGGCTGCGACCGTACCGCTGATGGTGTAACCCGCTGCATTCAGCGTTGCCGCCGCGGCATCGACACCGTTCTGCACGTCGGTAACGGAAATTGTTTCCGTGGCGAACGAAGCGGTGGACGTGAATGAGAACACGCTGATGCCATCGACCGTGATGCTGTATGTCTCACCTGAGGCGCCGAACGAGGTGGCGACGGCCGGCGTGAACGCACCGGAAGCACCGGTCGTCGTCGTCTGCTGTTCGGAGTAGATGCTGACACCGCCGACGGTCAGGCTGAACGCCTCGCCCGTGCCACTGGCTGCAGCTGCCTGTGAGACCGCGTTGGTCCAGGCGCCGGAGACGATGGAGTTGTTGCCGAGACCGGAAACATCCGCGAACGCGATCTGGCGAGTGTTGGTCGCGCTGGCCGCGTAGCGGGTATCCAGGGTATTGATGGCATCGGCAATCACCGCTGCGTCACCTGTCTGCGAGCCGACATCTACGCCGTTGACCGTCAGGTCACCGACATTCAGATCGCCGGTCACGGTCGTACCCGTCAGTGAATAGCGTTCCAGGGTGCCGCCGCGCAGGCCCAGTGCCTGTGCAGTGGCTGAGGAAATCGATTTGATCGAAATGGTCTGGCCCTGGTTGGCACCGACCTGATAGATCTGGTCGTTGAAGGTACCGTTGAGCAGGTTCAGGCCGTTGAACTGTGTCTGCGAAGCAACGCGGTTGATTTCCGAGATACGCTGCTGGACTTCGGCGTCCAGCGCGGCGCGGTCGGAGGCGCTGTTGGTGGCGTTGCGCGACTGGATGGCCAGTTCGCGAACACGCTGCAGGTTGGCAGTCACCTCGGCCAGTGCGCCTTCAGCGGTCTGGGCCAGAGAGATACCGTCATTGGCATTTCGCGATGCCTGGTTCAGACCGCGAATCTGCGTCGTGAAGCGTTCAGCAATAGCGAGGCCCGCGGCATCATCTTTCGCGCTGTTGATGCGCAGACCTGAAGACAAGCGCTGCAAGGACGTATTCAGCGCGGTCTGCGACTTGTTGAGGTTGCGCTGCGCGTTAAGCGAAGCGATGTTTGTATTAATGATCTGGGCCATTAGGTTCTCCTTAAAGCCAAGTGCTTACTGTGGTCGGTCATCGGACGTCGTTGCCGTGCCGCCTTGAACGTTGGCTGACCCCACACAGAGGTCACATTTCCGCCGTTGAGCAAGGTATCGGAACGGGGTTGAATTATCTTTAGGAAGTGTGCTACGCGAATCATGAGACTGAATTGGCATTTGCGGATCAGAGCAAATCGAACAGGTTCATGCCCTGAACTCTCACGAAAGCTGCCTGTGCAGCTTCGAGCACGGTGGTCTGTTGCACGAGCGCGCTGACGGCTTCAGCGATATCTACATCTTCGATATCTGATCGCGCGCGTTTCAGCTGAATATCAAGTGTTTCGTTGACGTCATGCTGAATCTGCAAGCCGTTCAGCCGCGCGCCGATGGCGGTTCTGACCTGGAGAATGTTCTCCTGGGCTTGATCGATATCACCGAGGAAGTTATCCGTCGATTGATGGAACTTTGCCCAGTCAGCCGAGGAAATGGGATCGGATTCGAGTGCGGAAATAACGCCATCCAGCATGTCGAATACCGGGACGTTGCGCGCCGGGGAGATCGTGACTTCATCACCCGCGGCAGGTGTACCTTGAAGTGCCACCTGGAGTCCGTTGAAGGCTATATCGGCATCTTCGGAATAAACTTGCGCAGCAGCGACCAAAGTTCCTGTTGTGTCGTTATACAGGTCATAGGTCGTCGCCGAGGTGAACTGGATTCGGTAGTTTTCCGCGGCAAAATTGGCCGGGTCCGTCATCATCCTGGAAACCACTCTGGCTGAGCCGGTGTTCGCCGGGTTCAGATCGACGGCGAAGCTGCCATTGCCCTCGCGAATGGCCATGAACACCTCGTAACCGGAGAAACCGTCACGCAGCTTGCGGAACTCACCGACCTCGATTTCCCGGGTCGTCTGGTCACCACTATATACAACGTTACCCGCAGGTGAGTTGGAGAACGGCTGGGTGTCCACCGCCATGCCCGAGAATATGTACTCTCCGCTTTCGTTCTGCGTGTTCCCCAACCCGACCAATGTCTCGCGGTGTTGGCGGATTTCGGCAGCGATGGCTCGACGGTCGCTGGTCGACAGCGCGCCATTCTTTCCCTGCAGAGTAAGCTCACGGACGCGCTGCATGACATCCTCGATGGAGCTGATAACGCCTTCCTGGTGTTGCAGGCGCAGTTCGACGTAACTCGCGTTGCGCGCATACTGGCTCAGGCCTTCAATCCGCTCGGTCAGCTGCAACGCCTTGGTTGAGCCACTCGGGTCCTCGGACGGATTGGCGATGCGCTTGCCGGACGAAATCTGGTTCTGGTATTTGGCTGTCTGTGCCTGGATGTCGAGCATCTTGCTCAGACTTTGCTGGTACTGGAGTTGATTCGAAATTCTCATCACTGCTTACCTCATGATGCTCAGCAGCGCATCAATGGTTTCCTGTCCGGCTTGAACGATTTGCGCCGAGGCCTGGTAGAGCTGCTGGAAGCGCAGCATATTGGCCGCTTCCTCATCGAGATTGACGCCGGATATTTCTTCACGTGCCGCAATGGCGTTATTGCGCAGGACCTGAAATGCCTCGTGCGACAGTTCTGCCTGGCGGGTCTTGGCGCCGGCCACGCCTACGAGGTTGCCATAACCTTCAACGACGGAATTGGCGCCGCCATCCAGAATGCCACGGGTCGCGAGATCAGCCAGCGCCAAGCCATTCGCGTTGTCGCCAAACCCTGAAGTGTTCGCGCGGATGGTGAAAGTATCGCCGGCGACAGGCGCGCCACTTATCTGAACTCGCCAACCGTTGAGGTCGATGGTGTTGCCACTGCTGTACGGAATCAGCGGACCAGCGCCATTGATCTGATATGTCGTCGGCGGGTCCTGAAACACGATATTGACCGTGTTGCGCAAGGCTGGATTGGACGCATCCAACACCAGCGGTGGCGCGATGGTCGCGTTGCCGAGATTGCTGGAGGACTCCTGCGTCTGCACCGGCGCCGCAATTGCAATTTTGCGGGTGTCGTCGACGACCACATCGAAGTCGCGCGCCACATTACGTAGCGGCTGGATTCGGAACTCGTCACCCGCCGCCAGTGCGGAAGTGATCGAGATTTGCACACCTTCCACGTTGAATGGCCCCGCGCCGGTCAGTGTCTGCTGAGCGCCCGTGGCAAAGTTGGTCAAGGTCAGGTTGGTGCCATCGTATCGAAGGCGATAGTCCACGGGTTTGAGGTTGGCGACATTGGCCGGATCGAATGCCACGGAAATCCCGCCGGTATTGCCTGCCTTGTTGATCACCTGTGGCGCGGCAATGCTGAAGAAGTCCCCACCGAAAGCACCATTGAGGTCGATACCCGCCTTGTGCTGGGTATTGAACTCCAGCGACAAGGCCGCGGCGAGACGACCGAGCTCATTACGTGTACCGTCCACAACTTCAGCACGCGCTGCCAGCAGCCCGCCGACCCTGCCCGCGGTCAGATAATTGGAGATCGGTGACGGCGTGCCACCCACGTCATGTGCTATTTCCATCCGCGTCGCGTCGAATGGGTCAGGAACCAACGTCAACTTGTTGACCGTTGCGCCGGCAATCAGCACCTGGCCGTTGCCCACGGTGACCGTCAGCTGTCCATCCGCCTGCTCAATCGCATTAGCCCCGACAAGCTCCGCCAGCTGGACCAGCTGCAGGTCACGCTTGTCGAGCAGGTCCGCGGGCGGAATGCCATGGGTGCGACCGAGTTCCTGCTGAATCCTGACGTTGAGGTCCGCAATCGAGCGCGTGAGGGAATTGATATCGTTGACCGCGGACTGCAGATCGAAGTTGATTTCGTCTTCAATATCACCGACCTCGCTCGCCTGGGTATGAAACCGGGTGACGAGCTCCTCGCTTGCGGACAGGAAGATCTGGCGGGAAGTGATTGATGTCGGATCGTTGTTGACGTCCTGCAAGGCATCGAAGAACGACTGCAGCACTGAGGAAATGCCGATACTGGTATCGGCGAACAGGTCCGTCACCTGGGTCGCCATCGAGTGATAGGCGGCTTGCTGCTGCTCGTTGGCCGCAGTGCTGCGCAATTGGGACGTCAGGAACTGGTCGGACACGCGGGAGATCGAATCGACGGTCACGCCGCGACCGATATTGATGTCGCCGATGGCCTGCGGCAGACGGGCCGATAACTCTACACGTTGCCGGCTGTAACCCTCTGTATTTGCGTTGGCGATATTGTGCCCGACCGTGGCCAGCACCCGCTGGGAGGACATCAGGCCCGACAATCCGACATTGAAGATGTTGCTCATCGGTCAATTCATCCGTTATTGATGGCCGCCGGCGCGGACGCGGTTGCCATATGCAGACGCACCCGCGGTAACAGGTCGATGATCTTGCGGGCATAGGCCGGGTCGGTGGCATAGCCTGCCCGCTGCAGCCCGACCGCAAACCGCCTGGCATCAGTGCCGGCGCCCAACGCATCGCGGTAACGTTCGTTGCCACTGAGGAACTCGACGTAGTCACCGAAGGCGGCATCGAGATTTGCGTAGCTGCGGAAAGCCGCTGTCTGTTGATGCGCCTGGCCACCCTGGTATTCGGTTGTCCGCGTATTGACTACCGCGCCGCGCCAACCGTGACTTTGCTTGATACCAAATACGTTGTTGGAACTCGTGCCATCGCTGGCGCGAATCTGCCGTTGGCCCCAACCGGTTTCCAGCACTGCTTGCGCCACAATCACCGCCGGGTCGACACCCAGCGCTTTGGCGGCACGCTGTGCATGTGGCAGCAGGCTGGCGACGAAGTCCTCGGCCGACGTTGGCGTACTGTCATCAACTGCTTTCAATGCAGTAGCGCCAGCTACCTGCGCCGTCGCCGAGGCCATCACCGAGTAGCGGTCAATGCCCTTGAACGTACGAAGTCCCTCTCCCTCCACAGTACCGGGTATCGCCGGCCGGACGCTCTGTCCGGAAAGTTGCGCTGCTATCGCGTCGGCAATTCCCAACCGCCCTTGCGCCGCTACCGCAAGAGCTGCCTGCTGGTCAAACATATCCTGATAGATTTCCATCTCGTTGCCGCCGAACAAACTGTCGCCAGGCAACGTGTCGCGCGCTGATTTCAGCATCATCTGAAACAGCATCGCTTCAAATTCGCGGCCGATTTCCTTGTAGGCTTCGGGGCTGTCGCCACGGGCCATGCGCTTAACCTCGGCGAAGCGCGAGAAGTCCAGGGCATTGGCAGCGGTGGCGGTCATGATGGGCTGTGTCGTTGAAAATCAGATGATGATCAATTCGGCCCGCAGTGCACCGGCTTCCTTTAATGCTTCAAGAATCGCCACCAGGTCGCCTGGCGCAGCGCCAACGCCGTTGACGGTCTGCACGATGTCTTCCAGCGAGACACCCGGCGCAAACATGAACATGCGCGACTGCTCTTCTTCCACCGCGATCTGACTGTTCGGAACGACTGCTGTGTCACCACCGGAGAGCGGTTCCGGTTGACTGATGATCGGCGTACTGCTGATCGTCACGGTGAGGCTGCCGTGGGTCACCGCTGCTGCGGTCACGTGCACGTTGCGACCGATGACCACGGTGCCAGTCCGGGAATTCACTATGACACGGGCTGGCGCTTCGCCCGGATCAATTTCCACGTTCTCCACCATGGACATGAAGGCCACCCTTTGCGACGCACTGGCCGGCGCGACCACGCGGACGGAAGAACCATCTATCGGAGCGGCTGATCCCGCGCCAAATGTATCTTCCAGGGCCTGGGCGACACGGGTTGCGGTGGTGAAGTCCGGGTTGTGAAGATTCAAGGTAAGGTACTCGCCGCTACCGAACGCGGTCGCAACTTCGCGCTCGACCGTAGCACCGTTGGGGATACGGCCAACGCTGGGAATGTTGACCGAGATGCGCGAGCCATCGTTGGTCGCCGCGCCGAAGCCACCCACCACCAGGTTACCCTGGGCCATCGCATAAACCTGCCCGTCGATACCTTTCAGTGGTGTCATCAGCAAGCTGCCGCCACGCAGGCTCTTGGCGTTACCGATTGAAGAAACCGTGATATCGATGGTCTGGCCGGGTTTGGAAAATGCCGGCAGTGAGGCATGTACCATCACCGCTGCGACGTTCTTCAGCTGCGGATTGACGTTGTCCGGTACCGTCACGCCCATCTGCGCCAGCATCGACTTGATCGACTGCACAGTGAACGGCGTCTGGGTCGTCTGGTCGCCCGTGCCATCCAGACCAACAACCAGCCCATAGCCCACCAACTGGTTTTCCCGCACGCCGGCGACCGCGGCGATATCCTTGATGCGCTCGGCGCTGCCTGTTCCCGGCAGACCGACCGCGACGGCCGCGGCCACCAGTAAGAACGCCTTCTTCAACTTATCAATCGACATGACGGCTCCGATGCTGGGTGCGGCGGCCATCGAGTTGAACTCAGACGAACCGCTTTACCCGTATAGATATTGAGTATGCGCAGGCCAGTTGCAGCATCCGTGCCAGTTCAGAACGGAAAGGCCTTGCTGTTGAAGAATCGGGCCAGCCAGCCCATGCGATTGGATTCAGCGGTGGCGCCGTCGCCGTTATAGATGATCGTGGCGTCGGCGATCTTGGTCGACGGCACCGAATTATCTGCTTGAATATCAAGCGGTCTGACGATACCGGCAATCTTCACGTACTCATTGCCCTGGTTCAGATTCAGACGCTTTTCGCCGCGCACGTAGAGGTAGCCATTGGGCAGAACGTCGGCCACGGTAACGGTGATAGAGCCATTGAGACTGTTGCTCTGGGCGCTGTCGCCGCCGCCTTCGAAATCCGAACCGGCGGATATTGCCGTTTCCAGCGAATTATTGCCGGTGCTTGCCAGCGGCAGGATGCCGGGCAGATTGAAGCTGGGCGTGCTGCCAAGAATGGTCGGATTGGTGATGTTGGCGCTCTGGTCGCGGCTGACCGTGGTGGAGGCGCTCTTGGTCGCGTTGGTCGATTCGGTCAGACGAACCGTCAACAGGTCGCCGATGCGCCGTGCCTTGTTATCCTCGAACAGCACAATGTTGTGCCCGGTCTGGAAGATGGCGCCGTTACCCTGCGCGTCCATCGGCCGGTAGGCCGGCAGGCTGGCGGCAAAGCCGGGGTCACGCTTGGGGGCGGAGTTGCATCCGGTCAGTGACATGCCGATTGCCAGGACGGCAAGTGTCGCAAAGGTCGTTGAGGCAAAGCTGCGTGTTTTCATCTGTTCTTTGTCCATTTTCCGGAGCCAGCACCGCGATTACGCGGCGCCGCTCTATTCATTTATCAGAGAGTCTGGTTCAGGTACTGCAGCATCTCATCGACGGTCTGCACGGCCTTGGAATTCATTTCGTACGAGCGCTGGGCTTCGATCATGTCCACCAGCTCCTCGACAACATTCACGTTCGATTCCTCGACATTTCCCTGTAGTAAGGTGCCAAGCCCGTTCAACCCGGGCGTGCCGGCCTGCGGGTTGCCGCTGGATACGGTTTCCTTGTAAAGATTCTGACCGATGGCCTGCAGCCCTTGCGGGTTAATGAAATCCGCCAACTGAATCGAACCGATCTGCGATGGCGTGGCGGCGCCGGCCTGGAGCGCGGTGACCGTGCCATCAGAACCGATGGTGACGGAAACCGTTTCCGCAGGAATGGTGATTGCCGGGTCAAGCAGGTAACCGGACGAGGTCACCATCTGGCCCTGTGAGTTCATCGAAAAAGTGCCGTCGCGGGTATACGCAGTGCTACCGTCTGGCATCAGCACCTGGAAAAAGCCCCGCCCCTGAATAGCGATATCCAGCGGATTCTCGGTGGCAACGAAGTTGCCCTGGGTGAAAATCTTGTTGGTGGCGACGATGCGTACACCGGTACCGAGTAGCAGACCCGATGGCAGCTCGGTGCTTTCCGATGACGATGCGCCGGGCTGCTGCACCGTCTGATACAGCAGATCCTCAAAGGCGACACGGTCGCGCTTGAAGCCCGTGGTTGCCACGTTGGCGAGGTTGTTGGCGATGACGGACATCCGCGTTTGTTGTGCGGAAAGGCCGGTTTTTGCCACTACCAATGCTGGATCCATTTTCTTTCAGTCCTGGGTTCGGTTTGCCGGTTATCAGTTCAGGCGCATCTGCTGCACACTGGCTTCGTCGATTCGCTGCGACGTTTCCATCGCCTTGATGGACATTTCGTACTGCCGCGCCAGCGTGATGATCTGCGTGAGTTGTTCCACCGCATTGACATTGCTCGCCTCGAGTGCCCCCTGCTTCACGCGGACAAAGGCATCCGTGTCGGCCTGGGCGCCATCCCGCATGCGGAACAGACCGTCCTCGCCCTTGATGAGCATGTCTTTGGGCGGATTGACCAGGCGGACGCGCTCGACCTGCGCCAGTGTGTTGGCTTCCTGGCCCAACGGACGGATGGAGATGGTGCCGTCGACACCGATGACCATCGCCTGATTCTGCGGCAAGGTAATGAGGCCGCCGTTACCGATCACCGGGTGACCCGAGCGGGTTTGCAGAATGCCGTTGGCGGTGAGCTCCAGATCGCCCGAGCGGGTATAGGCCTCCGTGCCGTCCGCGGCTTGCACCGCGATCCAACCTTCGCCGTCGACGGCGATATCCATATCGTTACCCGTGGTCACCATGGCGCCATGCGTGAAATCGATGCCAGGCCGTTCGACCATGGAGTAGACACGGGAGGGATGTCCATCGCCGAATACCGGCATGGCTCGCGCGGCCTGAAAGTCCGCCTTGAAGCCGGTGGTGCTGGTATTGGCGAGGTTGTTCATTGCGATGTTCTGCGCCCGCAGGTTCTGCTTCGCCGCGTTCATCGCCAGGAAAATCATCCGGTCCATGTGTCAGTGTCCAGTCGTCAGTTCAGAAATGCAGATCAACGGATATTGATGACTGCCTGGGTAACGGTATCCGCTGCCGAAATCACTTCGGTGTTGGCCTGGTAGTTGCGCTGCGCGACGATCAGCTTGACCAGCTGCTCGGACAAATCGACATTGGAATCTTCCAGCGCGCCGGCCTGAATCAAGCCGAGGCTGGCAGTGCCGGGCGCGCCTTCGAGTTGGGCGCCAGAGGCGAAGGTTTCGACCCACGCGCTTTCACCGATGGGTTGCAAACCTTGCACGTTGGCAAAGGTCGCCAGTGCCACCTGACCTTGTACGCGTGAGCGGCCGTTGGTGAATCGCGCCAGCAGTACGCCTTGTTCATCGATATCGATACCGCTGAATCGTCCAGAGCTGAAACCATCCTGCGCCAGTGCATTGACGCCGAAGTCCTTGCCGAACTGTGTTGAACCACTGAAGTCGATCGTGACATCCATTGGGTCGACGCCGGTGGCAGGCGTGAAGGTCGGAATTGTGATCTGGCCGTTGGCCGGCGTGGCCAAAGCACCGGCTGAATCGAAGGCCATCGTACTGGGACCGCTGGTTGCGACCCCGTCGACTACGGTATAGGTGCTCCAGGAGTTCACCGCGGGAGCGCCTTGCTTCAGGAAGAACATCTGCAAGGTATGCTGACCACCGAGCGAATCGTAGACGCTGACCGCAGTCGACCGGTTATACGAACTGGCGTCCAGCGGATCGAACACCGCGGTACCGGGCGGGTCTTCCGATGCATCGAGATTGATACCGATATCGATACGGCCGGTCGCCTGAGGCGAAATATCGTTGAGGTCAATGCGCAGCGGTCCAGTCGCGCCAGTGATGGTGCCGGTTGAGTCCGCACCGAACGCCACCAGGCGCTGGTTGGCGGAGTTCACGACATAGCCTTCCCGATCCAGACCGAACGCGCCGTCGCGGGTATATTTGCGCGAGCCGTTGTCATCGAGGATGAAGAAGCCGTTACCGCTGATCGCGAGATCCATGCCGTTGTCGGTGAATGAGATGTTGCCCTGGGAGAACTGCTGGGCAATCCGCGAGACGTTCAAGCCGCGGCCTGGTGAGTCGCCCGCACTGCCGATATTGCTGATGGAATAGACGTCTTTGAATTCTGCACGGGAATTCTTGAAACCCGTGGTGGCTACGTTCGCGATGTTGTTACCGATCACGTTCAAGTCCGCCTGCGCTGCGCGCAATCCACTTACCGCTACACGAAATGGCATGTTGTTCTCTCCTGGATACCGATGATTTCCGCGTGACTTGCGCGGACTACATGACTTCGATGACGTCGCTCAAAGTGACCGAGCGACGGTCTGACAGATTCAATTGCGGTGGCTGGCCGATGCCGGGCACGGTCACGCTTTCCACTTTCAGCTTGACCAGCGTGCCAACCGCCTGAGCGCCGTAGTCGTCGAATACGGCATTGGCTTTGACGTTGTAGATGCCCTGCGGCACATTGCCGCCTGCATCATCGAGACCCTCCCAGGTAAATTCGACATTACCGGCCTGTTGTGCGCCGAGATGGATTTCGCGGACAACCTGACCGGCGCCATCCTCGATGGTCACCGTGACATCGCTGGCGGCCAGCGGCAGCACCACCGCGCCATTGGCGGGTGCGGAGCCGCCGGCAATGAGTTGCGAGCCGTCCAGAAACACGGTGCGGCCGACCATGGTAGAGGCCTGCAAGGCCTGACTCGACTGCATCGAGCTCGCCAGGGTGCTGAACGAGTTCTGCAGCTCGCGGATGCCGTTGACGGTACTGAACTGCGCTATCTGGGTCAGGAACTCACCGTTCTCCATCGGCTTCATCGGGTCCTGGTTCTTCAGCTGCGCAATCATCAGCTTGAAGAATTCATCCTGGCCCACGTCCTTGCTGGTGCCCTGCTTGTTCGTCAACCGCGTGGCGCTGAGCGCGTCCAGACCGGTGGGTAGTGTTCCGTTACTCATTTATATGGCCTCCCGTCAGCGGCCGAGATTCAACGTCCGCATCAGCATCTGCTTGGACGTGTTGATGACTTCGAGATTGGTCTGGTACGAACGCGAGGCGGAGATCATGTTGGCCATCTCCTCCACGGGGTTCACATTGGGAAGAAACACGTAGCCGGCTTCATCGGCGAGCGGATTGGCCGGCTGATATTCCCGCCGCAGTTCCGCGTTGCTTTCAACGATGCCGGCCAGCCGGACGCCGCCCACGGCGACACCATCGCCAATGCTCTGGGTCAACACGGATTCGAAGACCGGCTGCCGGGCGCGATAGGTCGTGCCGATGCTGCTGCTGGCGCTATCCACGTTGGCCATGTTGCTGGCCGTGGTATTCATTCTTACCGTCTGCGCGCTGAGCGCGCTGCTGGCGATATCGAAGACTCTGAATAAATCCATGATTACTCGCCTCTGATAGCGGACAGCAGCCCGCTGATTCTGCCGTTCAACAACCTCACGCTTGCTTCATACTGAAGCGCGTTCTGCATGAAGCGGCCATGCTCTTCCTGCGGATCGACCGTGTTCTGATCCAGCGAAGCCTGCATCGGCGTGCGATAGACCAACCGGGCGCCAGCAACCGATTCGGTTCTGCCGCCGACGTGACCGCTGGCCGTGCGTGAGAGCGAGACACCCGCGTTGGAAAACAAAGTGCTGAAATCCAGGTCCCTCGCCTGATATCCCGGCGTATCCGAGTTAGCCAGATTCGTAGCCAGCACTTCCGCACGGGCCGCCCGCGCCGTGAGCGCTTGTGCGTGAATGCCGAATGCTTTGTCGAGGTTGAACATTGCGATTGTCCGCCGTGATTGCTGGTTGCGGACCGATATAAGCGAAAGTCGTGCCATGTTGCGCAGACAGAGGAAATAGCGGGTTTTCCGGGATTTAAAAGTTCAAATTGCCGGTGACTGCCGGCAGCGAACGGCAAGCATTGCCGCCCGCCAACGGCGAATTGCCGCCTCCTCGTCCAGCATTGCCGAGGTCGAATTTCCGCAGCCCGCTCTGACACAGGTGCATACCAAGGCACAAAACGGCTGTCGGCTCGGAAGACGCGGTGAAGGCTACAAGGCGGCATGGAATTTGCTGACCTTCCCGCAAGACGCAAAACAGCGGGATGAATGAGCAATGAAACTACGCGTAATGGGCACGATACTTCTTCTGGTCACTGCAATGGCCGGCGAGGCTGCCAACACGTTCCAATCCGAGGCCAGCATTCGCGCGGTCGCGCAGCGCTTCGCTGAAACCCACGCCGCAACACTCGCAGGGGAAACCGTCGTTGAGGTCGGCCGTCTCGACAGCCGACTGCGCGTTCCGGAATGCGACGAGCCACTGGCCGCCCGCATGTCGGCAACCGGTCGCGCAAGCGGCAACACCACAGTCTCAGTTGCCTGCAATGGCAGTCGCCGTTGGTCGCTGCTGGTTCCGGTATCCATCCAGCAGTCTGTAGATATCGTGGTATTGACCCGGCCCGCCGCACCCGGCGTACCGCTGAGCCCGGACATGCTCGCAGTGGCCCGCCGCAGCGTCGCAGGATTGACCAGCGGCTACTTCACTGACGTTGCGCAGGTCACCGGCTGGATCCCGCGGCGAGCTTTGAGTCCGGATACGGTGTTGTCGACTGGCCAGCTGCAGCCGCCAAAACTCGTCAAACGTGGCGAAACAGTCACCATCAATGCAGTAGGTGCTGCCATTGCGGTATCAGCCAACGGTCTCGCCTTGCGCGATGGCCGTGCGGGAGAACGGATCCCGGTGAAGAATCTCAGTTCTTCCAGGGTGATTGAGGCCATGGTCACCGGTCGTTCCATGGTTCAGATTTCCACGGCCGGGACGATGATGCGATAACAGGATGGATGTAGCATTGCCAGCGGAACGGCGCGACGAATTCGCCTATCCCGTCACATAACGGGGGGTTTAAGTTTCTGTATTCAGCGCCGTTAACTCCTGCAGGCTTAGTTGGAGAACCCAGACCATGGTGACAGGTGTTAATGGCCCCGGCAGCGGTCCGATACGGGGTATAAAAAGTCAAACCACAAGTGCGACTGGACCGAACAATGGCGGCGCGGCGGCCGCAACCGGTAAGGCAGGTTCGAGTGACGTCGTCACGATTACCGACCTCGCTTCGCGCATCCGCGATCTCGTGCAGTCCGTGGAGTCATTGCCCCACGTTGACCAGCAGCGCGTTGCCGAAATCCGTCAACAGATTGCTGATGGATCATATGAAGTCGATCCGCGGGCAACGGCGGAGAAACTGCTGGAATTTGAATCGATGCTGCGAGAGCACCTTGCATGACACAGTTCACGGCTGAACGCACTGTCTTGAGCGCGATGATCGGCGCGGTAAAGTCGGCCGCCAACGAACTGTTGCGGCAGCTCGAATGCGAGCGCCTGGCACTGCGTGAGCGCAATGACCAAGGCATCATCGACAGCAGCAAAGCCAAGCAACAGCAATTCGAGATTCTGCGCAGCCTGATCGGCGACATCAATAAGACGATGCGCGCAGCCAATGTCAAAACCGCGGCCGAATTGTTTCTCGCGCACGGACTGGTTGAAGACTGGCGTACTGCCAACGAGTTGCTGGAACAATGTGATCGTGATAATCGCCGTAACGGCATCATCATTGAGGCAGCGCGGGCCATGAACCGCCGCCTGCTTGAACTGTTTATAGGTGCGCCCAGCACACCGGCCATCTACGGTGCGCGTGGCAAACTGCAGTATGGCCCATTGGCTGGTCCATTAGCCCGCGCCTGATTTTCTCTTCCTGACGGTTTCCCATGTTCGGATTCTTCGGCCCAAAGCGTGTACCCGCGCCGGTCGTCGTTCCGGACGACGACTTTGACATCACGGGTTCCCATCAAATTGTTCGGGTCACCGACAGCCCGATCAGTGTCAACCTGTTACTGGAATCCATCTGCCGCGCCAAAGCCGTCATTACGGTGAACGTCAGCGAATCCGCGATTCGTCACAACAGTATGATCCTGGAAGTCGTCGAACGCGGTCGCTACCTCGTACTCGATGAGTTGGTGCCTCAGGTGCGACCCAAACTGCTCGAAGAAGATCCACGCATTCGCGTACGCGCCCGCATCGACGGCCTGGACGTGGAATTTCGCAGCTTGATTACCGCAACAGGTGAAGACCGCGGTATTCCCTATTACAAAGTGATGTTTCCGAACCGCGTGCTGCACACGCAGAAGCGGCAGTACTATCGTGCCCCTGTGCCGCTGCGCGACAGCATCTCGCTGGTACTGCGCAACGATGGCATTCCTGACTGCCACGGCGAACTGCGTGATATTTCCTTGGGAGGATTTTCGGCTCGCGTGCCGTTTGGCCCGACCGCGACCCTGACCAAGGGTGACGTGCTGCCTTACTGCATGATCTCGCTACCGTATGGCGAACGTGTGGCGGCCGAAGTCGAAATCTGCCATGTCGAACATCAGGGCAGCGCACGCGCATCACGGGTCGGCGCCCGCTTCCTGAATCTCGGTCAGAACGATACGCGAAAGGTCGAGCAACTGATCGTTGCGTTGGACCGGGAGCGGATGCGAAACCGCACCGATTCCTGAGCCCTGCCTCTACTGGGGAATCACTGACCGCCCCAGCTCAACGATGTCATCGAAATAACCTTCGACATCCAGCGTGATGGTGACGGGGAATTCGTTGTAGTTCAGCCAGAACCAGCCATGGTTGCCGTTGAAGGGCGCGACCAGTGATCCCTGTGACTCCGCAACGCCATCACCCTCTTCATAGCGCACCCAGAAGCCCTCAGGAGCTTCGGGAGAATCGGCGTGAAAATCGAAATAAAGATCGCCGCGGTCGGCACGCCAGTGATAAAGCATGACCTGGTCCTGCTGCATGATCGCCTTGTATTCCAGTTCTTCATTCGGCGCCATGACAATCTCGATGGTGCGCTTCTGGAACGGTGCGGTATGCGATTGGTGAACCGCCGTGTTCGGTAACGGAACCGGGTCGTTCATGCCGCCCGCGGCTTCCACACCTTCGAGACTCATCGCCGTTCCGGCAGCGAATGATACGGTTCCGCCGCCCGCGCCGCCTTCACCACTTCCGCCACCGCGCAGACTGGTCAGCCCGAGCGCGCCGCCAAGACCGGTGGGATCGATGTTGTACTCTGCCGGCAGCACGACGACGACCAGCAATACGGCAGCGCCAACGATTGCCGCCAGTACGGCTTTGATCAATGAACCCGCCGCTGGCGGCGTAACTTCAAACGGCGACTTGGTATCAGCCATTACACCCTCTTCAACTTATCAGGTAGCCCGTCAATTGATATCCGAATAACACGAACCCTGCCGCCATCAACAGAACATTGGCGGCGAAAGCGTGCTGCATGAAACGACCTGATGCACGCCACAGATTGAACGCGACCAGAATGAGTGCGAGTGCGCAGAACTGGCCGAGTTCCACGCCGACGTTGAATGCCAGCATGTTCGGCACCAAGCCATCCGCTGACAGCGTCAAGTCCTGCAGCTTGGTGGCCAGACCGAAACCGTGGAAGAAGCCGAAGAACAACACCGCCAGCCGCGTATCAAAATTCCAACCCAGGCGACGGAAACCGCCGATATTCTCGAATGCCTTGTAAACCACCGAGAGGCCTATGATGGCGTCGACGATATAGGCGTTGGCGTGGATGCCGCCCAGCACGCCGAGCAGTAGCGTCGTGCTATGGCCGATGGCGAACAGCGTGACATACAGCGCGACATCCTTGATGCGGTACAGGAAAAAAATGACCCCGGCGAGGAACAGCAGGTGGTCATACCCCGTGACCATGTGTTTGGCGCCGAGATACATGTAAGGCACCAGCGCCATGCCGGAATTTGTCTGCAGAAATCCCTGGTCGACCTGCGCCACGCCGTGCGCCAGGGCAACGGACGATAACAGCGCAGACGCAAGTACCACGAGTAAACCGGCCGAAAGACTCAATCGAGGCAACAACACATTCCGCTTCATCATCATGCTCCTGCCCATTCGATGGTCTGCAACCGGCGACGAAGATTATCGTCGATCATGACCTTGCTGTTGTTGCGATAGTCAAAGCGCACGAGTCGGCCGGTGCCGGTCGCGGCGATGGCCTGATGGGTATGGCTGAACAGTGCATACTCCTGGATGACATCGAACTCGCGGATTTCGATGTTGCGCAGACCGATGGTCAACGTGTCGGGATAGATAACCGGAATGCGGTAACGGCAGCTCTGCTCGGCCAGGATGGCGCCTATGTTGTTTTCTGCGTCGTGGAACGAAATGCGCTCGTCCATCAGCACGCGGGCGCTTTCAAAATAGCGGTAATAAACGGTGTTGTTGACGTGCCCGAACGCATCCATGTCGCCCCAGCGGACATCATCGTTCAGTGTCAGAGGGTATTGTGCAATGAAATCTTCCAGCGCCTTGCTCATGATGCGTTTCGCTTCAATTCCTGCCAACGATTGAAATCTTCTTCTCGGTCCAAATCCCAGCATTCCGGCAGCACGTGAACCGAGAGTCCGAGGCTGTTTATTCGGGTCATTGTCTGCGCGAATACCGCCGGCGTGCTCCACTGAATTTCCTGGAACAGCGCGGGATGATGCCCCGACAGACCGATGAGATAATAACCGCCGTCACTGGCCGGGCCAATCACAACGTCAACACCTGATTGCAACGCACGTCGGGCCTCGCCGAGGATTTCTGCACTCAATGCCGGGATATCCGACCCAACCAGCACGACGTGGCGTTGCCGCATGGACACCAGCCAGAAGACTTCCGCCATCCGCGCACCGAGATCTCCCGAACCTTGCGGTATGACGCGCCACTGCATGGGATCAACCACACCACCCAGTTCGAAGCCATCGACCGCGCCGTCGACACACAGTATCTGCACCGGGAAGTCTGCCGAACTGACCGTGGTCAGTGTCCGAACGAGCAGTTCGTGCGCCAGGCGTGCTGCACCCACCTCCCCCAGGTGCGGAATCAGCCGCGTTTTCACCTTTCCCGGTTCAGGCCAGCGAGCGAACACGACCACGGCAGCTTCATCGCTCGGCATATTGCAGTGCCAACTTTGCGGGCGGCACGCCCAGCCAATACGCCAGCCGCAGCCGCCACATCAGCAATACTGTTCGGACAACACCATGGCGCTGCCAGCGACGCGCCGATGTCCGCACGCGCGCCCGCAGGCACAGTGGACTGGATCTGCGCCGCAGGGCTTTGGACAAGGCAATATCCTCCATCAGCGGGATGTCTTCAAAGCCACCGACCGCGGCAAAGAGATCACGATGGACGAACATCGCCTGGTCGCCGGTAGCGACCGCGGTCCAGCGCGAGCGCAGGTTCATCGCCGTTTCAATGATTCGCGCCCACCATGCCGGGCTATCGAGCCGGACATCGAATCTTCCCCAGCGTGGCTCCGACGCCTGCGCCAGCGGCGCCAGCACGTCCGCCACATCTGGGGGTAATTGCGTATCCGCGTGCAAAAATAGAAGAAACTGCCCGTTTGCCTGGTGGGCACCTGCGTTCATTTGCCGTGCCCGGCCGCGAGCAGAAACCAGCACGAGATCCGCGGCGACCGCGCGGTCAGCGGCGCCGTCGTGACTGCCGCCATCAACGACGATGAGTTCATAGCCATGCTTGCGCAAATGCTTTAATTCTCCGATTCGCGTCGCAATGACCTCCGCCTCATTCAGTACCGGCATGACAATGGAGATGAAGCACTGCCTTGCAGCGTGATCGCTCATCGTGCTCCGCGCACTGCATTCATCAGGCGAGCGCACCACCGCAACTACTGCCCTGCCCCGCGGTGCAACCGAAGCAGTGGTTGTCAACAGCGATCGCACGCCCATCCACATTGGCGTCGGAAAGCTCGGTGATATGGGTTCGGCGGCCACTGAGCGGCATGCCCAACATCTGGTTGAAGTCGCAGTCGTAGAGATAGCCTTCCCAATCCACGCTGACCAGGCTACGGCACATCACCGCCGCCAGATTTTCGTCGCGATGGGCGTGGACCAGCGTATCCATGTACGCATCGAGCCGGCCATCGCGTTCCAACGCATGGCGGAAACGGGCAATCGGCATATTGCAGATGGTCAGCAGATGATTGAAAGAGATGCCGTGTCGCTCCGCCAACTCGCGACGATAATCGTTTTCCAGTTCAATCTGCGACGGCGGCAACGAAGGCCCCACAGGGTTATAGACCAGGTTCAACTCCAACCTACCGCCAACGCGTCCATAGCCAAGTGCATTGAGCTGCTTCAACCCGCTGATGCTGAGATCGTAAACGCCTTTGCCGCGCTGCTTCTCGACGTTCGGCCTGTCATAACATGGCAGCGAAGCGACCACGACAACTTCATTTTCGGCCAGGAACGCGGCCAGATTATCCTGCCCCGGTTCTTCGAGAATCGTGAGGTTGCAGCGATCGATGACGCGCAGACCGCGACGTCTTGCGGCGGTGACCAGGCGGCGGAAGTGCGGATTGAGTTCCGGCGCACCGCCGGTCAAATCCAGCGTGGCGATCTTGTGCTGATCAATAAAGTCCAGCACCGCATCGACGGTCTCGCCGCTCATCTGCTCCGTACGATTGGGGCCAGCATTGACGTGGCAATGGTGGCATGCCTGGTTGCAGGTATAGCCGAGATTGACCTGACACGTTGTCAGCTGGTCGCGGAAAAGTGCGGGGAATTCGGGTCTGGATTGGGGTAAAGCAGACATGGCAGGTCCCGGCGGGTATCTGCCAGCGATTCTACCTGTTGAACGGCCGCAAGCCAGCGGAATCTTGACCGGACCGACGAGTTCCAATACAGTCCGCACTGCAATTTCGTCGGCCGCATCACCGCTGCCGGCACTGCAAAATGGGGCGGTAGCTCAGCTGGGAGAGCGTCGCGTTCGCAATGCGAAGGTCGGGAGTTCGATCCTCCTCCGCTCCACCAATAGAATCAGCGAGTTATACTCGCGTCTCCTTTCAATCCATTGACAGCATTCGCTGTGTAAGTGCTGAATTAGTGTTTATCGTACATCGATGTCTGCTTCGAACGTCGACGACTTGATGGGGAATTATTGACGCACAGCCGGACTCCCTGCACACAACCCTAATTAGACTAGGCCATCTGTTGCGATCGATAGAAATAGAGCGCCAATTTGATCGCCATGCTCTCGCGCGCATCGTCCTTTAATTCGGCAACCTTGTTTTTCTTAAGCACTTCGTACGACTGCTTCCTCACGCTATAACATTTAGAGAAGTCGACTACGCACCCTTTCGTGTTCTCAAATCGGTGGTTCGGATCTAGATAGAAATATTTTAGATAAGACGCTGGGGCTGCTTCGCGATCAATGTAGTTGCTTCTAATTAATTCCTCTATACGCTCCGGCTTCGTTGCGGTATGAACGTCTCGGAGAGGTGCCAAAATTATGCTGGTTAACTTGACCGTGTTTTCCAAATCAATTTCGCAACTATGTGAAAGCACCATAGCGTCACCAAATTTTGGCCTATCGGGAACCTGCCAGGCGGTGGCATCTCCTATCCCGGATGTTCCAGCTGTAGAAATAAATTGGATCGCGTTTAGGTTAATAGCGCCGACGATATGGACAAGTGAAACGACGTCTCCCTGCCGGAGTTCTGGAACCATATCGGAGTCATCGACGTACATGGACCGAAGCCTAATTCTAGTAGTCGTCCATACCGTCTGCGAAATCGATCTCTGCGGAAAGGTCTTCTATTCCGGAATACTTAACTAGCTTTGCAATGTCCTCCGATATTACTTTGTCCATCTTCAACGCAGAAAAGTAAATCGGGTCGAACGGGCCGTCGTGTGCCCCAAGCTCATTAGCCCTAGCAGCCAAATAAGCTTCCATGACAGCGGAATTTATCAGTGCTTGCAGGTCGTGTTCCGAATTGAAATTTTTGAGCGTTTCCAATTGTAAGGATTGCTCAAGTGTTCCGATACCCTTTCCAATTCCTCGTTTAAACGGGACTATGGTTCTGGAATCATCGTTAGCAAGAACTGAATTTGTTCGAGTCATCGTGAAATCACCGAGTTGATACCTAATTTTTCCGGTAAGTGCTTTACGTTTGTACGGTGGCAATCCAAAATCTTTGCAAAGTCCTCTAGCGGATTTTGCTTCGGGCCAGGCTTATTATTTACGTCATGCACGATTTGAACACCTAATGAGCTTATCGGATGATCTGCGACGTCAATATCTTTGGGCTCCGCTTCACCGGTTGGAACTGGAATAAGAATATCCCTTTGCTCAAACCCTTCGACAGCTATCGTAAAAAAGAATCCGTACTCTTCGTATCCGTACATTAATCTAAATGAGCGAAGTGGACGGTCCTCCAACCGAATATTTGTCAGTTTATGAAAAGTAGGGGTTACAGCTTCTATTGCAGTCTTGCTGGATTTGGAAGATTCTGGATATTCGATACTTAAAACTATACCCATCCAACGATACGCAACTATGTCGTTAATAAGGATCCCCACAAATCTCTCAAATATACTCCTCAGATAGTCCAGAACCTCGTCGAGACTATCTGCAACGTGGTCCGGCGGCGTCAAAGTAAGGTCGTACCTATCGAGGCATATATTTAGATTCATTCCATCCTTAGTCAGAAGTACTAACCGCGGCAGCGATGGTGGGGCGTCGTCTGGCGCATTTACATTAAATAATTTTGCTCCCTCTTTCTGAACCATTTGCTTCAATAGCGGCCCCAGAGCTAAAGGCAGCAATCGATCAGGTTCAAAGCAAGTCACAACTTGACAACTAGCAATACGCACATTAGTACCCCGGAATTGACGCCACTTAGTATACTGCCTCCGCTACGGCAATCTGAAATACTTCTGTAGTTGACGCACTCGCCAGATCCTTAATGCCCAGACAGCGTGGCAAGTCGCGTCACACTCTTGATCGATTATTTGAAATTTTGGGGCTCGCGGAGGAACGGCAACCTTAGCCGACCAATTGTGCCTTCGCAGGCATTCATACCGTTATCGCTTCACTTGCCATACTCGGAGCGCACGCTCGTCACACGAGTTTATTTCCCGGTTCGAACTGCCCAGCAACGGCGAATGAGCCCAGACGCCCCCATCATTGCAGCCCAAAGTTCGTGAGAGATAGCTCGAATTTCTGGAAACTGGCTATCCTTCGCATCTTGGTGGGCCTCAGCAAGAACCCCAGTACCGTCGATTTTTGCGCCGTGAGTCCCTTTACCTCAGCGGCGCCGCCATCCCGCTCTCGTTTGAGCGGCAACTCGAGCTGCTCTATTCGAGTTTGAAGTAACTCACTATGCTGCACCCGATACTGAGACATTTCAATCTCAGAGGAAGTAAACCCTTCGCCCGAGGGGCCATAAAGGGTGTCGCCGACAAACCGCCAACCATCCCACCCGCAATGCGGTACGGGAGGGTACTCTGCCGCTGTACGAATCAGGAGGCGCGCCGCCTGTGGCGCATTGTCGGACGCCTCCCATCAATTCCAGGTGCTGATTGCTACGTCGCTAATTTTCGCTGCTTCAGCGGGTGTCATTTGGGCCTGCTGACGTAAGTCTGAAATCCGGTCTCGGTAGGCTTGGAATAGGGCCGGCTGTTTCCTGGGCAACCTCTGGGCCACCGACGAATCAGGTGCCTTGTATTCTTGTCCGGTCCGAAGCGATTTCACCTCACCCACACTGCCCTCTGGTCGATCAGGAAATCACGTCTCGGGTTGTACTCCGTTTTTCAGGGCGCCGGTAGTAGTGAGGGGCTCACTCGATTGCGATGCCCCTTGCAGCAACTCAATCCCTCTGAGCTTCTTGCGCCTTCAGTCGGATCACTATGGGTTCTACCAATTCACGAATGCGGCCGTCCAGCTCTTGTGTGCTTGTCGTAAAACTCGCGACTTCAGCGTCCCGAACGAATCTCTCCAATTGCTCTCGGAGATCCTTTGGAACACTTCCGTCCATTGCGGCGACTGCCGCTTCAACGCGCCTCTGGAGGCACTCAACATCGATATCGCCACGACTGTAGGCATCGAAATCGTGCAGTACTCGAGTCGGCAGATTCATGGTTCGATTGTTCAAAGTGGATGATGGTGACCACGACCGCGCAGCCTTGCTCAGTTACAGCTCTTCTCGTTTGTGTCCTATTAATATTCTGGTAACTAAACGCTCATGTATTTGTCAAACCAGTCGCTGCGCTTTTGTTTTGTAAAACTGGTTTTCAACAAAACTGAAATTTCCTCTTTTTTCTCAGTTCCATCTTTGCCAAGAACAACTACTGTAGCCGTCAGAACATAAGATTCATAACTAAACTTCTCGGAAGTTAACCCTCCTACAGCGGCAATGACAGTTCTTGCTTCAGCTTTTGGATCTGTACGCTTTCTTGGGTCGTTCACTCTATCGCTTTGAGTATCCTCCAATGAAATCGTCTTGCCACTTTCATCACCAGTAAGATCAATGTTTGTAATTCTTAATCCTGCAATATCATGCTCGTAGGGCATAGAAAGCATAAAAAGCAATGTATATGGATTGCTGAAGTCAGCATATTCCTTACCATCGTATGAATAATTTTGACCATACGACCCTTCTGCAGCAACCACTAGGCTGCCACCCAAAATATCGAGCGTTACAGGTTCATACCGATATAGATTGTATTCACGACAACCAAACATAACGAGCGCCACCAAAAGCGCGAAGACTGCCTTATTCAATTTTAAAAACACGGTGATGCCTCAAAGTAATTTGGACGGTTCAACCTTTTTCATTTTGCTCAGCCGAGTCGACATTTGAGGGGCTCCCCTTATCAGAAGCACTTCTTCAGAGAGTTTCGGCTTTCTCTGCAGCCCATTTTCCCGCATATTCCAACGGCGTCAGGCCATCGAGTGCCTTGTGAGGTCGGCTCCCGTTGTAGTCCCGCCGCCAAGCGTCCAACGTTTCCTGCGCGTCCGTCAAGCTCGTGAACCAATGCGTGTTCAAACATTCATCCCGAAGACTGCCATTGAATGATTCGATGAACGCGTTATCTGTCGGCTTGCCAGGTCGTGAGAACTCCAGGATTACGTGATTCGCGTAAGCCCATAAGTCGACCAGACGCCCCGCAAATTCAGCACCGTTATCACAATAGATCCGCTGGGGTAATCCTCGTCGCCTGGCAATCCGCTGCAATGCCTGCGCAACATCCTCACCTCCCAGACGCCGCCCCACCTGGATCACCAGATTCTCTCGGGTGAAGATATCGACAACCGTAAGCGCGCGGAACCGTCGTCCGTCCTGCAACTGATCCGAGACAAAGTCCATCGCCCATGCCGCATTCGGCGCCCTTGCTTCGATCCTTGGACGTTGTCGCCGAGCCGCCGATACGTTCCGACGAGGGCGCCGCGGCCGTAGCTGCAGCCCTTCCTGGCAGTACAAGCGATGAACCCGCTTCTTGTTGACGTGGATCCCTTCGCGCTTCAGCAGAACGTGGATCCGCTTGTACCCGTACCGGACCCGTGAACGAGCGAGGTCACGGATCCGTAACCGCAGTGCTGATTGCGGATCGGACTTCGCGCGATAGTAATACGCCGACGCGGAAATCCTGGCGAGGCCGCACGCCCGTCGTGCACTGACGGCATACTGAGCCGTCAGATGATTCACGATGGCTCGGCGCTGTGCGGCCTTCACCATTTTTTTGCGGCAATGTCCTGCAGCATCACCTTGTCCAGGCTCAAATCCGCGACCAGCTTCTTGAGCTTCGCATTCTCTTCACGAAGTTGCTTCAACTCTCGCACCTGGCTCGGCTCGAGACCACCGTACTGTTGCTTCCAGCGGTAAAACGTAGCCTCCGCGATCCCGAGCTTGCGGATGATGTCTCCCGCCGTCGTCCCAAGCTCATGCTGTTTTACCGCCGCGACGATCTGCTCGACCGTGTATCGTTTGCGTTTCATGTTCGACGTCCTTTCTGGTCAAAATATCACCAAAAATTCTCGATCGAAATGCTGCTGTTTTTGGGGAGCCCCTCAGTTTTCTATTGTTGTTTCACTACTCCCGAGATCAAGTCGATAATTTTCAGCGACAATTTTACCGTGCCATAAATTCGATAGACCGAACTCTTCCGAAAAATCTTTAGCTCTGCTTTCGCTTATAGAATATGTAACCTCTAGATTCGCGATCCCGCTCGACGGGATTGCCTGTGAAAAACTGCCACCATTTTCGAAATATATACCTTCGCGACCTAAAGCATATTCACCCTCACTATCCTCGTAGATACGTCGTCGCACGATGTCACCACATTTCACAAAAGTTACGGTCTGGCCGGGGTGCAACTCAAAAAAATCATCGCGTTTTACCCCTCCGTAATTCACCAATTTAAATGAAGCTCTCGTAGTTGTGTCACCATTTTCATCAGTTACGTTAATGAACAACGGTGATGAAACAGCAATATCTTTCAGAATTTTTATTGCGTGTTGCATTGAACCCTGCAGGCTAACGCGCACCTCAAATCTGAATGACCTGATTCCTTCAATCGTCTCATCAAACAATTGATATGGGAAAACCACACACGAATCGGTGACTTCAATAACTTCCAGGGATAGCTGCAGTCCCTCAGAATGCTTCGAATTCAAAGTATCCGCCTCACACATTCCTGTAATCGCGAAGAGGACCAATATAGCCTTTGTTGCTCTATTCATCTCAAAGCTCATTCTTTATCGCTTGGCTGTCCCAGAGATTACGATACGCTTTAAAAATTTGAGCATCAGTTTTATATGCCCACGTGGCGTCTGACCGCATCAACTCTCGAGCTACGGCGTACCCGGCGGCCACCCCCATGTACCGCGCCGGTAATTGCCCCCGGATATCACCCCCTCTCCAATACAGTCTGGCCATTCGTCGGGAATCGTCTCACTGCCAAGCCACGCTGGCGGTTCCGAACCTGCGCCCGATGGTCGGCTGCCAATGCGCCAACTCGCGGGAATCAGAGTTTGTAGATACTCCAACTCACCATATTCAATGTTGCATAAGACCCATATGGATTGCAGGATCGTGCGCATGCCGCGATTAGACGTTCCCCGGGAGGACACCATGCGAAAAGGATTGATGATAATTGCCGCCGCCGCGTTAATGCTGGGCGGATGTACGCAGGAACAACAGAACCGCTTGCAACGCGGTATTCAAAACTGGACGGGCACCAACGGTGTACTGGATATCTATGCCGGTGAAAAACTGGTCATGCGCTTCATCAAGATCGACAAGGTGACGACGGGTTCCGGTACGCAGGATGGCGTCCCCCGCGCCTATCGCTTCGGCTACGGCGTGGTCGACGAAAATTTCAATTTTCTGCAGGATCCGGGCGAAAAGCGCGTCTACTTCGAAATCAGCGATTATTCGACGTCCTATGTCTTTTACGAGAACTACAAGGACTAGGGTTTCCGCTGGCACGTTACGTTTGCGACGCTCTCCATAGCGAGGTATTCCGATCGTCTGTTGATTAAAAGGTGCTGGCTCAACCGATCGGACCGAATCAGAACAACCCTGCCGGGATTTGCCTCGCAGGCTGCCAGGCGATATTTTCCAGCTTTCCACCTGGGGGCCTCCGCCATGCTACGCCCGTGGCTGCACTCGCTACGCCGGTTTTTAGGCATCGAACACGAGAATGTCAGTAGCGCGGAAAAGGTTGTTGCCACCCTGGGTGGCGTGCTCAGCCTGTTCGTCATCTCCCTGATCACCTACAAGACCGCCGGCGCCCAGGGCACTGCCATCATCGCGCCATCCATGGGCGCGGCCACCGTGCTGTTATTCGCGGTTCCGCATGGCAGGTTGTCGCAACCGTGGGCGCTGCTCGGCGGCAATGTGATTTCCGCAGCCATCGGTGTCACCTGTTACAAGTTGGTCCCCGACCCGATGCTTGCGGCCGGCTTGGCCGTTGGTCTCGCCATCGGCGCCATGCATGTGCTGAGCTGCATTCATCCGCCGGGCGGCGCGACAGCCTTGGCGGCCGTCATCGGCGGCGCCGACGTGCATGCCCTGGTACTACTACATCGTCGCGCCCGTGCTGCTGAATGTGGTGACGATATTCATCGTCGCGGTGGTATTCAATTCTTTCTTCCCGTGGCGGCGTTACCCGGCAAGCCTGATGCGATTCACCGCGGCGACCAACGCAGCAAATCCTGCCCGAACGGTTGATAAGGAGTTCATCGAGCAGGCCATGGCGGACATGAACACCATCGTGGATTTCACGACGGAGGACTTGCAACGGCTGATCACTTTGGCATTACAGCACGCTGAAAGCGTCAAGATGACACCCCAGCAAATCGTCCTCGGCCATTACTACACCAACGGTAAACTGGGTTCGGAGTGGTCGGTACGGCAGATAATCGACGAATCCACATCCACCAATCCGCGCCACGACATGGTCATTTACCGGGTTGTCGAGGGAACGTCTCGCAACAGCGCTGACATCTGCACACGGTATGAATTCGCCCAATGGGCGGCCCGTGAGGTGGTTGTAAACCGGGGGTAACCGGATGCTGCTGGACAAATGTCGGTATTCCCCGGCACCTAAATGCGTCCAGACGTTTGACAGCTGTTGTCGCCGTCTTCGGCTAACTGTCGGCTCCGCAATTGATCAATAACGCGCGGTTTCGATTCTGACTGCGCACCACCATCAAACGCCGCAGATTCGATTGTGAGCATCCACACGATGCTCGGCTGGGCAGAAGCACTTCGCCGACGAAATTTATCACTGCTATAATTTCGAGCGCCAAGCCCGTTCACTCGCAGACTGTTTCGGAACCCGCCATGCAATCAACGCTGAATTTCGTGACCCCCGGGGAAGATGGCAGAGTCAAATTCATCCTCGATTACGGCTGGACCGGGACGCAACAGCGATCCGCGAAAATTGAGCTGCATGATGTGCGGGCGCAGGCCGCTGATTTCAGTCTCGACCGCGAGGGTTTCATACTCACCCGCCTGGAGTGTCCAGCGCTTGATTACAGCGACATCGCGCAAATCGAAAGCACGTGGAAACCTGCCGTTGAACGAACCGTCCTGCGACACACTGGCGGCAATTGGGCCGTGCTCTTCGCCGGCCCGAACATCCGATATTCCGAAGCACATGAAAATTCGCGAGGCACATCCATCGCCGCGCCCGCGCGTGCGGTTCACAGTGACCTGCCAGGGAATTTCGCTTACGGATTGATGTCACGGCAGCCCGTGGCCGAACAGGCAATGCACACGCTGGCCCAACGGCTCGGCCACAAGGAACCAAAGCGCTGGCGCATATTCAACTACTGGCAGATGTTGTCGCCGCCACCGCAGGATTGCACGCTGTGCTTGTGTGATAACACCACGCTGGCCGTTGAGGACATTGTCGAAGGTTGCGGATTTTTTGATGATTCCGCCAAAGAGCGCTCCGAAATTCTGGCGCGCGAGGCGGACGGTGCGGATTTCCGCATCACGTTCGTGCGCGAAAACCCGGCGCAGAAGTGGTGTTACTTTCCGACGATGGAACCTGGCGAAGCTCTCGTCTTTTCCACGTTCGATCCCGCAGCAGGACCGGGCTTTCGGCGGACTGCCCATGGCGCAGCGGACGTACCCGACGCAGGCGCCACCGCAGTACCGCGCAATAGTATTGAGATTCGCGCACTCGTTGTTTTCGACGACGAATGACACGGCGGAAGGTTTTCATCTGAAGTTGCTGCACCACCGCATGCCAGACAGTTGTCGCGCTTCCGTTTCAAGTCGTGCGACAAGCGCCTTTGTTGTAAATCTCCCACAAACGACTTTCCCACACTTGGTCGCCGTATTCCCACGTCAAAACTAATGGATTCCCCTGTTGACTGTTGTTAAGTGAATCGTTAAAAAGGGTCGCGTTGTTTTGCAATTGCCTAAAAGTTCGGTCATGGGGTAGGCAAATTGTCTTAAAAATCACGTCGCGTGATTCGGCGGACAACAGGGCAACCTTGTTATTCATTCCACTTATTAGGGGGAGTACATGAAGCTTTCCAAAATGAGGCTTGCGGTCTTGTCCGCAATTGCCGTTCAAGCAGGTTTCAGCGTCGGAACCGCATCCGCGCAGAATGCATCCGGCCTCGAAGAAGTCATTATTACCGCCACGCGCCACGCTACAGACGTGCAGGATGTTCCTCTCGCCGTCACCGCGATCACCGCGGAATCCCTTGAGCACCAGAACATCGAAAACGTCGAAGACTTGACCGGTGTTGTCCCGAACGTGCTCATCGCCGGCGGCAACGGCGGTACCACCAGCGGTCTGTTCTACATGCGCGGCATTCCGAATGTCGGTGTGTATCTCGATGGCATCTGGCAGGTTTCCAACAACGGTTTGCTGACGCGTGAATTCGTTGACCTTGATCGCATCGAAGTTCTGCGTGGGCCGCAGGGCACGTTGTACGGCCGCGATTCCACCGGCGGCTCGATCCATATCCATTCCAAGGCGCCAGCCGATGAATTCGGCGTCAGCGTCAACCTTGGCATCGGCAACCTCGAACGCCGTGATGTCATGGCATCCATCGATCTGCCGATCACCGATACATTGAAGACCAAGTGGACCCTCGGCAAATACTCCGAAGGTGGCTGGGTCAAGAGCCTGACGACAGGTGAAAAAGGCGGCAAGATGGATAGCACCACGATGCGTGGCGATATCCTTTGGGAACCGACCGACACCTTGTCCTTCCGCCTGATTCATCAGCGTGATGACCAGGTTGGCCGCCAGGCCCGTGTACAGGCCCGTATCGACTTCAACGTCGCTTACTTCCATGGTTACCAGGTAGGTATCGCCGAAGCTCACGACATCGCCAGCCTTGCTGCCGGCGGCGTTGGCTTCAACCCGATGTCTTCAGTGGCAGGCTATCCGGGCGGCATGCTGGGCGAATACGAAAGCTGGTCCGCATCAACCTCGCCTAACGAACAGTACCTGCGCCAGACAACGTTCCATGCAGACTGGGACTTCTACGAGAATCACCACATCAAATACATGTTCGGTGATAGCTCGGTCGACGCATCGATTTACAACGACTGGGGCGGTTCGGCGTACAACTTCTTCGTCAACTACGACACTTCGCGCCTGGACCTGCAGAGTCACGAAGTTCAAATCACCGGCGACTTCTTTGATCAGCGCCTGACCTACACCCTCGGCTACTACCATTGGAAGCAGGAACTGCGCAACCGCAGCGTCGAATGGACGATGCAGGACTGGACGCTGGCAGCGCCCAACTCCGGCACCATTCAGACCCTGGATTATGCAGATGTGCTGGCCAGCCCGGCCTGCCAACGTTCGCCGGCCGATGTTGGTCGTGACTTCACGGGGCAGAACAACTGGCTGGGTGTACCGATCACCGGCAACACCACCGCGGCAGACTGGCCGTATCCCTGTGACTGGGCGGGTGGCAACGGCTGGATCGGCGCCTTCGCCGGCCCCGGCGGCGGTGTCACCTCGGACCGTCTGAATGGCCAGCAGCAGAAGGGCGACGCGTTCTTCGGCGAACTGACCTTCAACATCACCGATGCCTGGGATGTGACTGCCGGCTACCGTCATCACAAGCAGGACAATACGGCGATTCGTATGACGCCGGCCAAGTTGGCTCAGAACATCGCAGCCGGTCTGACCGAAGCCCGTCCGATCCAGCTCGACACGTTGTTTGCCAGCCGCGCGATGGCGGTCGGTGGCCCGGTCGACGTACGCGACCCGCTGAGCTTCACCGCCAACACCTGGCGTTTCGCCACGACCTATGACATCAGCCGCGATATCATGGTCTACGGTGGCTACAGCGAAGGCTTCAACTCGGGTGGTATCTCGCAGTACGAAGACAACCTGGGTCCGATCAGCATCCAGTACGATCCGGAACGTATCGAGAACTGGGAAATCGGCGTTCGCGCCGACCTGTTGGACGGCAGCCTGCGTGCTAACGTCACGGCTTTTCGTACCGACTGGAACGGTATTCAGTACCTGGGTACCGTCATCGACCGCGTCACTGGCCAGGAAGCGACCGAGCTGGTTCTGCAGAACACCGCAGACGGCCGCGCCGAGGGCATCGAGTTCGAGTTCACCTGGTTGCCGATCGACCGGCTGACGCTGAATTCGAACATCGGCTTGCTGAAGACCAAGTACATCAGCATCAACCCGGGCGCTCCGCTGCCGATCGACTCCGCGTTTGCCCGTGCTCCGAAGCGCACCTTGATGTTCAGTGCCCAGTACGAGTGGGATAACGTGTTCGGTGGCTCGCTGTTGGCCCGTTGGCAGGCAAACTACTGGAGCGGCTACTGGCGTGCATCCACGCTGGAACTGCGCCAGGACTTCCAGGGTCTGCAGAACGAGACCGAAGCAGGCGACAACTGGCAGCACAATGCGCGCCTGATCTGGACGCCGAGCGACGACAACTACGAAATCAGCGTGTGGGCGAACAACATCACCGACACCTACAACTTCAACTCGGGTTTCATGCACGGTATCTGGCAGTTCGACTTCGCAACTGTCGACCGTCCGCGTGAATACGGCATTACGCTGAAAGCCCGCTTCTGATAGTTGTTCAGTATCGTGGTACGTTGAATGGAGGGCTTCGGCCCTCCATTTTTTTTTGTCCCTCGATTGTTCTGCATGGATTTGCCCCACCCGGCGTTTTTCAGCCAGGATTCATCCAGTTTTGTTTGAGTTTTCTGAAAGACAGGAATTGATGCAGCTAGCTCGAGCCAGACACCGGGGGACGTGCCGGTCGGGTAGGTTCGATGCGCTCGAAAACCTGCAAGGCCCCGCCGCGAGCAGTAGCCCGGCTACATCGCGCGGCGGGTATCTTCCAGCGCAAGGGTGACGAGTTCCTCCATCGCTGCCCGCGCGGCGTCAGCGCCACCGGCGGCAATGGCATCGAACACGCGCCAGTGATCAACCAATGGGTTGCGCGGAAGCTTGCGTTTGCGCTGTTTGAAAATGGTCGTCCAACGTACCGCGGCGCCGATACTGCTGGTCAGCGATACCAGCACCGGGTTTCGGGTAGCGGCGAGAATGGCGTCATGGAAATCCCGGTCGGCACTCTGCCCTTCCGCATCCGCAAGCCCGAACCGCTCCATGTTCAGCAGCGCCTCGCGCATCACCGCGAGATCTGCCTGCGTCCGGCGTTCCGCCGCAAACGCAGCGGCGGCAGGTTCGATAATCATCCGCAGCTCAAACAAGCCGACAATAAAATCCTGGCTGGGCTGGCTTTCGAAAAACCACGACAACACATCCGGATCGAGCAACTGCCAGTTGCTCCTGTCGTTGATTCTGGTGCCCAACTTGGGACGGCTGGCAACAAGCCCCTTGGCGGCCAGAATCCGCACCGCTTCGCGGTAAGCCGTGCGGGACACTTCAAGCTGCTCACTGGAATCGATTTCATTGTCCAGCGTGTCGCCGGGCTTGAGCTTGCCCGAGACGATTGCAACGCCGAGCTGGCGCGCGATGCTGCCGTGAATGCGCTCCTTGGACTCGTTCGAATTCTTCTTATCGGAAGGTTTTGCCGCGCGTGACATGGCGTCGAATAGTCGTCGTGGATTGCGTTGGGCAATAATGAACCGCGCTGTGATTAAACGCAAAAACGCCGCATCCATTCCATGGGAGCGTCACCCCCGGTGAAATGGCTGACCGGTAAGATCCAGCCGGGTCTGCCGTCAGCAATAACTGCTTTTCATCAACGCTTCAGTACGGACAGCACGTCGGCGCAGAATCGGGTGATATCGAAGTTTTCACCCGGCAGATCGAAGCCGCGTCGCACGATAACGACATTGCGTGAACGTATGACCATCGCGTAGTGACCCTGACCGCCACTGGGGCTGAAGGCATCGTCCGGCAGACCGGCCATACCGCCGTACAACCAGAACTGCGCACCGTAGTACGGCGGGCGCGGCGGTTGCGCAGGTCCTCTGGTGGTCACGTAGTCGACCCACCCTTGCGGCAGAATCCGTTCGCCCTGCCACACGCCGTCGTTCAGATACAGCAGGCCGAAACGGGCAAAGTCACGTGCGCTGCTCCAGGTCTGACCCGACATCAGGAAGTCGCCATTCCATTCACTGTTCGTCGAGGTGCGCGTCATGCCGATGCGCCAGTACAACTCGCGAAAAGGGAATTGCAGAAAGCGCTGGTCGTCGTGTATTGCTTCGCGTACTGCCCTGACCGCCAGCATGGTATCCGGCGGGCTGTAGACAAAGTGCGTCCCCGGCTGGCTGTCCAGCACATTGGTTGCCGCCAGGTCGGCGACCGTTCCGCCCTGAGCGTAAATCTTCTGCAAGGGGCTGCCATGGCCCTGGGTATACAAACCGCTGGACATGCGCAACAAGTGCTCGAGCGTGATGGCACCACGCGGGTCGCCGGGCTTGCGCCAGGCGGTGAGCGGGCCGGGCTGGTGAATGTCGATCAGCCCCTGACCACTGGCGATGCCCACCACGCTGGCGGCGAAGCTCTTTGCAGCCGAGTGGGTCTGCGAACCCATATGCATATCGAAGCCACGAGCATATTTTTCGGCAACGATTTTGCCGTCGGCAACCACCAGCACCGCCCACGAGGCGCCGCCATACGTCGTACCATCGAATGCCGCATCCACGACATCCGCCAGCGCCTTGCGTTGGCCACGCGGTAATCGCGCCGTCGCCTTGCGATCACCCATCGGCCAGGGCTGGTCATCAAAGTTCGGCGGCGTGATAGCGACATCGATTCGCGGCAGATATTGCGCGGCGTCCATTGGCGCGCCGATCGGCAATTGCACGCAACCCAACACCGGCCGCCAGACAACGTGCCGCGGTGGCATGTCCGCGTCATAGGTAACGGAGACCGTGCGTGCGATTTCGTCGATCCCGGTGACGAAGTCATTCGGAATGCTGCCAAGCGAAGGATCCCGCCCGTTCAGGTCTCGTTCGATGATTTCGTCGGTAAGTCCGCCCTGCCAACGGCCACTGCACAGGTTCAGCCCGCGCGTGGCGGCAGCGGCGGCGGCGACATTGCGCGGCGTTTCGCCGATGCGTTTGGCGTAGGCGGCAAGCCCGCTCAAAGCCGGCGTCCCGTCCTGCGCGTGAGCGACCTGCAAGACAACCGTGACTGCGGCAGCCGCAGCCATTCGTTTTATTATGCGCATCCCGCTCCCCCTTCCGAGTCCATCAAACGACCAACAGCGTCACCAGCACGAAGTAGATGAACAGGCTGGATACATCCTGGATGATGGTGCAGATAGGCCCGCTGCCCAGCGCAGGATCAAAACCGAACTGGCGAAACAGCCACGGCAGCCCGAACCCGACCACCGCCGATACCGCGCCTCCACCCAGCACCGCCAGACCCACCGCCAACGCCAACACATGGTCACCGAAGGTCAAGTGCACAGCCGCCGCCGAAATAACGCCGAGCGTGGTACCGATGGCGATACCGATCAGCAATTCGTCGCGCAGGAGTCTCGCGATTCGCAAGTCTTCATCCACCAGCCCACGCACGGCGACTGATACCGCCTGGGTGCCAATCGCGCCGGCGATATACACCAGCGCGGGGACGAAAAATGCGACGGCGACGTTGGCCGAAAGCGTCTCCTCGAAACGGGCCATGACGAAGGTGATCAGCGACGAGGCGACCAGACCGAATACCAGCCATGGCAGTCGGCGCAGGAAGCGGTCGGACAACGGCGCGTTCAGCGCCACCTCCGGCCCTTCGGCATGCAGCGCGATACCGGCAAGACGCTGCAAGTCCTCCATGTGCTCATCGCGCAGTATGCGGAACAGCGCTTCAGGTGGCACGGCGCCGATGAGTTTCTCGGAGGCGTCAACCACCGGCACGACAATCATGTTGAGGTCAATCGCCAGCATGGCGATCTGCTCCTGGTCATCATCCGTCCGCACGGCCTGATGCTCCTCCTCCATGATGTCACCCAGGCAGTGTTCACCGTCGGCCAGCAAGTCGTTGATGCGGACCACGCCGAGCAGGTGTTCCGTATCGTCGACAACGAAAATCGTATCGGCGCATTCGTATTTCCGGCCACGTAATTGCGCAATGACTTCACTGACTCTTGTCTGTGGTGTGGCGCGCGGAATCGAGGTCACCATGTGTGACCCGGCGGTTTCCCGCACAGCGGAGTTTTCTGGCTGAGACATGGCAGGTCGCGGCGAATACGACAATTCGATTTTCGGGATGACCGCAGAATAGCGGTTTGGCACCGCGCGGTCATCTACCCGTGGACGAAGCGCGGCCCCGTGATTGGCATGGATCAGTTAGTACAACAAGATTGTGCCTCACCCAACGCCGGGGAAATCCGCACGGGCTGCATCTTACTGCTCCGTCATTCCGGACGGGCCTGCGAAGGGGGCGCGAGCCGGAATCCATGTGGCTTGGAGAGAGGCCCGATGGATCCCGGCTCACCGCTGCGCGGTGTCCGGGATGACGAAAAAAAGTGGGGCTGCGTGGTGTCCGGGATGACGAGAAAAGAGGGGCTGCGTGGTGTCCGGGATGGCGGAAAAAAATACCCCCGTCGGAAGGCCGACCGACGAGGGCAACTTGAAAACTGCGGACTATTTATGGCGACGGGGCTCGGCCCGGCAAATCAGAGATCCATGCAATTCGCATAATAGGTGACGGTTGCTGACCAGTCGGAAAAGATGCCAAGAATGCCAACGTCCTTGGCCAGCACATCGAGGGCCTTGTACATATCGCCATCAGTCTTGACTGCGACGCCATTCGGGTCGAAGCGATAATACCAACCGCCTCCGGCGGCGCCCTTGCGCAAGTCAGAGCGCTCGAAGGTCCAGGTGATGATATCCAGGCCGGCGGTTCGGGCGTCCATCGCGTACTGCGAAGGAACGATTTCACCGCGATTATTGACCGTCAGCAGCGCCCACATCGGCGGCGCAATCACTTGTACACCAGCAGATTTGAGATCACGCAATTCATCAAGCGTCGGCGGCAGATCGTTGTCCGGGTTGCCGTCTGTCGGATCGATGTCATCAAGGAATACCGCCTGCTGACCGAATGCCGGCTCATGCGCAATCCAGTACAACACATCATCCTTGTTGAAGCTCTGTGCCCAGACGTCCTCCGGAGGAATACCGGCTTCCTTGTACTCATCGATCATCTTCTGGGCATAGGCTTCCTGGCTGCCGAAAATCGCCGCGATGCGCTGCGGATTTCCGCCCTTCAGTTCCGGCGTAAAGCGCCCACCCAACGATTTGATGAGATCAATACTTTCCTTGTGGGTCAGCAGCATCCCGCGACTGTTGTACAGGTCCGTACGCCAATCGGCCGTCCCACCCAGGTAACCTGCGGCCGTCGCGGCAGCAGGATTGGAAGCATCCATCTTGCCTTGCAATGATTTGAACTCGTCTACCGTCAGATCACTGGTGCAGCAACGCGGTTGTGAACCAGCACCTGCCCACGGCACAGAACATTTATTGTTCAGGGGCGTATCGACGATATTGGTGGTGGTGTGCAGATCGCATTCGCTATGGCGGCAAACCAGTTCACCGTCGCTGGTGAAGGTGACATCACATTCCATGATCCCTGCGCCCATTCGCGCGCCGGCCTCGTGCGACTCGGCCGTATGCTCCGGAAACTGCAACGTGCCACCACCGCGATGGCCGATGGAAAAATCCGTCTGATAGAACGGGCCTGACTGGCATTGCAGCAGCTTGTCCTTCAGATCACCCTCCTCAAGGCTTCCCAACAGAAAGAACGGTCTTGGCCCCAGTTGTACCTCCGGGTCGTTCTTTCCGAGATGGCGCCCATGGTCGCCATGGTGCCCGTGTCGTTCATTGTCCTGCTGATGGTCTCTGCCACCACTACCGTTGCCTGCCCACGCCGTCAGGCACATCCCCATGCCTGCGACCATGGCCAAACCACTACCTGCCAATTTCAGTGAATTGTTCGACAACATAGTATTACCCTCCTGAATGCGACCGGCATCATTGCCGCCCTCAGGTCAGAGAAGCTAGGCATCAAAGTTTTCATCCGCGTGGCAGCAATATGAACGTTATGTTATCGCTCCATGCGGCGTGCACGAGAACAATGCAAGCGCCCGCAGTAAACATCTTAAGCACCAGAACGAATCACTTTTCAACCGCGTAGGTTCTTCGACAGTCCCTTCGCAACATCACGATCACTCTACTGTCACGATGGTGTCACCTGCCGTTCATTGTTGCCGGCTAGATTCCTCGCGTCGCCAAAACCATTGGCGATCGAACCGCATCGATTCAGATGCATTTCCAGCACAGAACGGACTTCGGGAGAGATACATGATTTTGAAAAAGCTTGCATTGGCAGTGGCCGTATCCAGCGCGGTGATCGTATCTGCACACGCTGCAGACCGCGACCGCCACGATGATGGCCGCGGCAATGCGCACGAATACGGCGCTTCATCGTTCGCCTTCGCCCTCATCGGCGATGGTCCATACGGCGACGCCGTGGAACCGGCTTTTGACAATATGTTGACTAACATCAACCGCGATCGCACGGTGGAATTCGTCATCCATATCGGTGATGTGAAGAGCGGTGGCACGGAATGCTCCGACGAGCGGTTGATTCGTCGCTTTAACCAGCTGCAGCAACTGCGTATCCCGTTGATCTACACGCCCGGCGACAACGAATGGACAGACTGCCACCGTGCGAATAACGGTGGATACTATCCGTTGGAACGTCTGCAGTTCATCAGGGATCTGTTCTTTCCAAACCCGAACTTCAGCACGGGCGGCCACCCGATGCGCGTGATGACCCAGGCTAACATGGCCGGCTACGAGCAGTTCGTTGAAAACACCATGTTCATGCGCAACCGCGTGATGTTCGTGCAAACTCATGTCGTGGGAAGCGCCAACAATCTGCGGCCATGGAGCCCATATGACCCCACCGACACGGCGGCCACACCTCGCGCTGATCGTCTGGCTGAATACACCGCGCGAAACGAGGCCAATCTGGTCTGGCTTGAATCGGCGTTCGCAACCGCGAGCTCACGCGGTGCTGCAGGGCTGGTGGTGTCTATGCAAGCCGACATGGCGTTGGAATTCGCCAATGGCGACCCGGCACGCCTGGGCTTCGATGATTTCCTGAACAAGCTGTTCGAACTGACCCAGGCATTCGGCAAGCCGGTGCTGCTCGTCCATGGTGACTCACACCTGTTCCGCGTCGACACACCGCGCCTGGGGCCGGTATGGGCCAATCCGGAACCAGCCATCGTCGTACCGACGCTGACCCGCGTTGAAACATTTGGTGAAGGCGACGAGCACTGGGTGAAAGTCAATGTCGACCCGCGCACGCCGGAGGTATTCGCGGTGTCAGCCAGAATCGTTCCCGAGAACCTGTAATCCGGGCGCACACGGAAAGTGAGTCAACCACCCGCCGCCGGCACTATCGGCGGCGGGTTTTACCCCAATTCATTTGCCCAGGGGTACGGAGTAAATGCCTGGAATACACATGCGCTGATCAACGGGCTGCAGTGAACCTGCGGCCAGCCATTTACGCGATACCAAGTTCGTTCAGATCCCCGCCAATTCCGTAAGCCGTGCCCTGGCGGTCTCCAGGCCCCGGAAATTCACACCTGCATCCACCGCAAACTGCAGGTGGGATGACGCCGAAAGCTTGTTGCCTTCCGCCAGCAGCGCCATCCCCAGGTGGTAACGGATGACGGCTGAGTCTGACATGGCGTTCGCGGCGCGCTGAAGATACTCGACAGCCTCGGCAAAGTTGCCCGCGCGGTAGTACACCCACCCTACCGTGTCCTGGTAGCCAGGATTATCAGAGCCAGCCAACGACGCCACCAGTTCCTTTGCGCGCGCCATGCTGGGCGGATCGTCATAGCGGTACTCTGCAAGCAGCATCGCCAGATTATTGGTCGCAAGTTCTGAATCGGGATTGGCAGCAAGAATTTCCGAGTATTTTTCAATCGCCTTGTCCAACTGGCCGAATTCCGCCATCTGGTTGGCATAGGTCGTAATCAGCAAGGCAGAGCCCTTGGTCGCCGCGATTCCGGATTCCAGGGTTTTGCTTACAGCCGCACTATCGCCGAGCACAAGATAGGTCGCTGCGAGATTTCGGTAGGGAATGTCCCAGCGTGGATTCGCCGTCATCGCCAGCTCGAACGCCTTGCGCGCGGCTTCGTAGTCGCCGACGCCCAGTTGCAATTCTCCGAGCAGGTTGGCGGCGACGAAATTCCGGTTGTTCGAATTCAGTGTCGTCTGCACGAGTTCGAATGCGCGCTGCTGCTGCTGATTTGACAGGTAGGCCCGCACCAGGAGAGTCAACGGCTGAATAGCGTCTGGTGCTTTTTCCAGCGCCGTGACAAATGCCGAGATGCTGTCGTCAGGCTTGTGCATCGCCTGATAGGCAATCCCGGCGAAATGCCAGCCTAGCGAGTCGTCGGGAAACTGTTGTTGGATCCTTTGGGCATCCGTCAAGGCGCGAAACCAGTCCTTGCGCGCGGCATCAATCTGAAACAGCGATTTCAGCGCATCGAGATTGGCCGGCTCGACGCGCAAAATGTCATTCAGCTGATCGGTAGCGCCCTCGACGTTATTCGTTCGCAGGTAGACATCCGCCAGCTCGGCGCGGAGTACGGTCGCCGCCGGGTCCTGCTCAATGCCCTTGCGTAGTTGATCAATGGCGAGCTCTGGTTCGTGATTGGCGAGATGCGCCCGCACCAGCATCCGCCGGACATTGACGTCACCGGCATCCTCACGCTGCACACTTCTGAAATCCGCAATCGCTGCCGCGGCATCTCCCCGCGTGAGCGCCAGGGTACCGCGCAATGTCAGGCCTTCCTTGTCCCGTGGGTTGTTTTGCAGGACCGTGGTAATGATGTTATTGGCTTCGTCCAGGTTACCCTGGCGCGCCGCCACGGCTGCAAGTCGCGTACGTGCACTGTTTGCCAGCGGTGACTTGTCGCCTGCCCGCCGAATGGCATCGTCATAAACGGTGCGTGCCTCAGCCCAAAGGCTTTCGCTGACGAGTAACCGCCCCAACTCGAATTGGAGTCGATAATCACCCTCGTTACGTGAGAGCATCGAGCGCAGCAGAGCGATTGCCGCGGGCCGACCGGATTTGCGCGCGACGATCTCTGCCAGCATGATTTTACTGTCGCTGTCATCGGGGAACCCTGTCGCCGCCTCCCGCAGCACCGATTCAGCTGCGTCCAACCGCGTATGCTCCAGCAGATAGCGGGCGAGATTCAGGCGATAAGGAAGACTATCGTCGGCAAGCGCCACGACCTCAGCCATCTCGACGATGGCGGAATCGATATCCCCGGCCTCGTCCAGAATTGAGACGAGCACTGCACGCATTTCTATGTCGCCAGGAGATTGCGCCAGCCAATGACGCACGATTTGTGCTGCCGCGGAGTAGTCCCCGCGACTGACCAGCAGGCGAGCTTCAAGCGCTGTGGCATGCTTGTGCCACGGTGACAGGGCAAGCACCTTGGCGATGGCCTCATCCGCGCCTTTGGCGTCGCCCTCGGCGAGCAGGACACCCGCCAGCAGCGTCATACCATCCGGATTGTTGGCGTCGACAGTGAGAATCGCTTCGGCATGCTTGCGCGCTGACTCGATATTACGCGCCCTGAGATACAGCTGGCCGAGTTCAAAATTGGCGCCAACGTGGGCCGCATCTTCATGCAGCACCGCCAGCAACTGCCGCGCGCCATCCTGCCAGTTCTGCAAGCCCAGGAGACTCCGGGCCAACGCCATCCGCGCCTCGACATTATGCGGATCGATTTGCAGCACGTTGCGGAATTCAACCCGCGCCTTCTCGAAATTCCCTTCTTGGTAAAAATCCTGCCCGTGGGCGAAATACCGGGCCTGTCGGTCCTCCGGGCTGCCGCAGCCTGCAAGAACCGAAAGAACGATTACAAGGAAAACGCCATACACCGGCCGTTTCAGGCTGACGCGGTAATTCTGGATTAAGGCAGCCATAACCCGGCCTGCTTCAGGGCTCCGCCTGGCCAGCAGACTCAAGATTGGAATCCAGCAGTTGAAGGTAAGCATCGTCCTTGAACTGTTGCATCATGTTCTGGATTTGAACCCGCTTGATACCCGTGAACGGTTCGCGCTGCATCAGCGCGTCCATCGCCGACTTATCGGTATACAGTGATGCGAGTTCCTCTACGGTCTGATAGAGCGCAAGGTTTCGCTGCCGCGCGTCTTCCAGATCACGCGTGACTGCCGCGAATTCCATTTCGAGTCGTTCGTTTCCGCTCACCAGAGACGCATGTTCCGCCGTCAGTGCCTCGTGCTTCGCTGCAAGGTCATTCAATTCCTGACGGGTTGCTGTGAACTGGCGCTCCGCGCGCTCCTGGGTCGCGGCTGATCGGGCCTGCGCCTGCTCGGCGCCTTGCCGCGTCTGCGCCAGTTCCTGCTGCAGGGTTTTCACCTGGCCGTTGAGCGTTTCCAGTTTGCGCTCGGTGGCGGCGTGTTCATTCCGAAGTCGGGCGAGGTCCGCCTCCATCTGGGCCCGCTGCTGGGATTGCTGACGCAACATCGCCTGCGCGCGGGTCAGTGCCTGCTGTAGTTGCTCGGGTGACTGCTGGGCCAATACCGTCGCTGGCGCAGACAGCGCGAGGCCGAGTGCTACAGCACCTGCTGATGCAATTCGGACGGGCAGCGACAGCATCATTCAGAAGTGCGTCATCAAATCAAGTGTGATGACATCGATACCCAGCGGAGTATCGTCGGTACCGGGTCCGAGGTTCTCATTCCAGCCATCGATGGCGTCGGCAGTGAAATACTGAATGCCGATATAGGTGTCATCGGCCACGCCGAGAAAGCCACCGAGCACCCAGCCTTTGGCATTGGTGCCGCCCTGATGAAAATTGGATTCGGCGTAAGCATCAAGCATCGCGTCACGTTGCAGGTACTTGTAGCTGGCGAACAACCGCCAGTCACCCAGGCGCGAGATATCTTTCGCACCAAGATCCAGGCGCGCCGACCAGCCGTCCGCCCGCTTGCGCACGTCATAACCGGTACGGGCGAGAACGTCGTCCTCGTTGTAACCGATATTCCTGATGACGTCGCCGGTGAGAACGATATGAAACGGGTCCCAGTAGCCGAGATCGATCTGACCGGTGATATTGACGAGGTGGTAATCCGAGGCCAATCCGAACAATACCGGGTTGCCGAACTCATCCGGCTTGATGGCGTACATTGTATTACCCTTTGCCACCAGCCCCGGCGCGGTCCAGTCCAGCAGGCGACTGTCGGGAAAACCCTGCAATGGCCGCAGGTTCAATTGCCCAACGATATTGGAGAAATGGTAATAGGCCGCGGCCAGCTTGAAGGTCGTGTCGTCCCCGAAGCTCTGGTTAATCCCGATCTGCCCCGCCCATAGCCACTTGTCGTTGGACTGCCCGTCGTCGATCTCCGTTTCGGTAATCGAGAGCGGGAAGGCGCCGGCCATCAGATACACCGCACTGTTTTCGGTCCCCAGCAACTTGCTGCCGTAGTCGAATTTCAGATGCGCGGTGAAGCCATCGAAATTGACATCGTTGTCCCAGACCAGATCGGTGGAGAAGAAAGGTTGTTTCATCCGTCCGCCACGTAACGTCAACCAGTCTGTACTGCCGAAGCGCCAGGTGAGATTGGCCTGCTCCAGATTGAAGTGCTTGTTGTTCCAGGCATCCCCCATGGTCTGATTGAGGGACACCGGGTTATCCAGGCTGCCGGTCGCAATTCTGAATGTCGCCGCCAGCTTGTCCGTGATGGCGACGTTCAAACCCAGACGGACCCGCATGCGGAGGCGTTCGCGGTTCTCGGTGAAGTTGTAAAAAGTCTCGGGATTGGTCAGAAAGCGCTGCTGATCGTTGATGGCCTGGAAATCGATGTAGGTTCCTGAGCCGAGGTTCTCATCCGCAAAACGTGCAAAGTCGCCGCGCAGTCGGAAATCACCAAACCAACTCATCCGTTGCAGCCAACCAGGCAGTGCTTCCGGCGTTCCCCAGTGCTCCCGCGCGGCGGTCTGGATGACATCTTCCATCACGTCCTCGCGCAATTCATTGCGCAACTCGGTGCGGATCTCGTCTTTGACGAATTCCGGCACATAGGGCACACGAATTACCCGGCCGGCATCCGCGATTACCGGTTGAACGATCTCCTCCTCGATCCCACGCGCTGCAACTGGTGTGGGCCGCGCGGGCTCCGCTGCTACGACTGACTCTACAGGCACGTCCGCCGGAGCACTCAGTTCTGCGGCCTTTTCAGGGGCGAGTATGCCCTGCGCGACCAGATCGTCAAGCAGGCCGTAAACCTTGTCCTTCAGGTTACCCAGCTGATCCTGGGCGGCTGCCGCACTCGTGGATTGGAGTGCCAGGGCATAGCATATGGCGGCTGTCAAAGTCCGAACACGCATTGTTGAGGTTCTCTACTTGTATTGCTTGCTGGATTCAGGATTCACGAGCGCGAAGTGATACGCAGCAGCACCGGCTGCATATCATCTGGCGGCACTTCGCGCACGCGTACGTCGGAGGCGAGTATCTGCGCCAGAGATTGATCCAGGCTCGCATCGCCCGTTCCCTTGACGATTTCACTCTCGGAAATTGCACCGGTTTCGCTTATCCACATGCGCACGGTCACGATGAACTTCTTGCCGCGTAGCGTCTGGTTGCGTGCCAGCGCGGTTTCAATATCGCGATTTATCTGCGACGCATACCAGCCTTCACGATTCCACGGGCCCCGATTGCCCCGGCCACCACTGCCGAACGGCGACGGCCCATTGCCGCTGCCGGCGACGACATCGTCGCCGCTGCTGTCACCGGGCGGCGGCTCAGCGGCGTCATCCGCGGCAATCGGTTCCGGATCCGGCTGCGGAATTTCAACCTCCTCCACTTCCGGTGGCGGCGGTGGTTCGACCTCGGGCGGCGGCGGTGGTGGAGGTGGCGTCAGAATGGTGATTTCCTGTACCAGCGGCTGTACCGGCGCCGAGGTGCCGTCCATCATGTTGATGATGCCGACGACTGCGCCGGAGAAAATCGCGACCAGCGCCGCCGCGCCTGCAATCGGCACCCATTTGCGACGTGCGGGCGTTTCGCTTTCGGTCTCGAAAGGATTCTTGCGTTCGTTCACTTACTTGGCCTGCTTCTGCGTAACGAGCCCGATCTGGGTGATGCCGATCCGGCCGACCAGATCCAGCACTTCGATCACCGCTGCGTAATTGACCTTGGCGTCGCCTTTGATAATCACCGGCAGACTCGGATCGGCGGCGTAAAATCCTGAAAGCTGCGACTCCAGTTCACCCATTGAGACCGGGTAGGTATCGAGATAGACGGTCCCATCTGCGGATATTGAAATCGCCTTGGTTTTCGATTCCCCCAGACTGGGTTGCGAGCTTGCCTTGGGCAGCTCGACCTTGATGCCCTGGACGGCGGCTGTGGTCATGATGATGAAGATGATCAGTAGCACGAACGTCAAATCAACCATCGGCGTGATGTTGATGTCGTCATATGCATCAAGATCGCCCTTGACGTCACCAGCCATGATTCAGTCCTGTCTCGTGGGGCTGCATGCGCACGTCATGCACCGTAGAGTTCGTTGAAGCGCGCGGTGATTTCATCGGCGAACACGTGCATATCAGCCGACAGTTCCTTGGCCCGTGAGCTCAGATAGTTGTATCCGAACAACGAAGGTATCGCGACGCCGAGGCCGGCGACCGTGGCCAGCAGCGCGGCGGCCATGCCCGGCGCAATGGCGGCGATATTCACATCGCCGGTCGCGGCAATGGCCGCGAACGTCACCATTACGCCAACCACGGTGCCCAGCAGACCGATGAATGGTCCACCGGAAATCGCGATTGTCAGCAGCACGAGTTGACTGGTCAGACGCTGGCCTTCCCGGACCATGACCGCGTCCAGCGCTGCGCGGACCGAGGCCATCGCCTTGGAGTCGAGTCCTTCAGCATTTGCCTTGCTCTGGGTTCGCTTTCGCACCTCGTCGATCCCGGCATGGAATACCTTCCACAGCGGAGACTCACCAAAGGCCGTGTTGGCAAGGTAGAGATCGTCGAGCGTGGCGCCCTGCCCCGAGTGACCGCCAGCGACGTCATCTGTCATCGATACCGAGCCAAATGCCTGCAGGAATTTCTCCGAAGCTTTTGCCGCGCGCTGCAGCGAATACGCTTTCAGGAACATGATGGCGATCGCTGCTGCCATCATCAGCCCGCACACGCCGATGACGAGTTGCTCGACGATGGCGTCCTTGTTGCCGAACACGCTTTGGAAAATGATCGCAAAGTGGCCCTGGCTGTGGCCGGCGGCGCCGCCCTCTGCGGTTTCGTCGAGGCCATAGTGGGTGATCTGGTCGTGGCGCAGGCCCTGCTGGATATATGCAAATTTCAGCCATTGGGCGGACCGGCCGGCATTTGCAATCTCCAGCTCATCCAGATCAGCCACCAGCAATCGCTCGTTTGCAGCCGTTCCGCCGATGGCAATCGATCCGGAGATGGCCGCCACCGAAACGGCGGTCGCCGCGACTTGTTCACCGTCTACGAACAGCGCGAGTTCCGCAGCTGTGACTACCAGCGACACGTGATGCCATTGCCCGTCAGCAATCGGGGGGCCGCTGGCCACAGAATCATTGAATGAGGCTTGAATACTGCTACTGGATACATCCACGGAGAGTGCATTACCGCCGCCGGCCCACGACAACAATGCGGCAGTATCCTGCGGCGGCTGGTTCAGACGCACCCAGGTGGAGAATGTCCAACCTCGCGCGGGGTCCAACGCCAACTGTGGTGTCTGGGCGAGAATCATCGCCCCGGTTCCCGGTAACGAAATACCCCTGCCGATGAGGGACGCAGGGTTGGGAATCACGTCACCGGATAACACCGGGGTGTTGAATGCGGAGCTGTCTTTCGGCAGACCACCGGTTTCTGAAAAGTGGAATGCCGCCACCGTTGCCGGGTCGAAGGTCTCACCGGCATTCTGGGCTGCGGGCGCTTCGGCGTTACCGAAGTACAGCCAGAAGCTGTTGGCGCCCGCTGCCGGCGTGATCTGAGGTTGGCGAACCCAGGCAAATGCCATCTCGCCGACCGGATCAAAACTTTCGATGTGATAGCGCAGCCCCTGCAGATCGTCAGCAGCAACAAAGCGGAAGTCCGCCGCGCCATCACGCACATTCAGGAACTGGGGGAAATTGCCAACGTGCAGCCGGACCAGCACAGGGACATCGGCAAGCGCTGTCGATATGCCGGCATCAACGGGTTCAATTGTTACCTGTTTGCGTCCAAGCCACTCCTCGTTCCACCAGCCGGCGGCGGTGGCGCAGACAAAGAGCAGCACAAGAGTACCAAGCGTACGGAGAGCCATGTCGGGGACCTGTTTGAAGGGGCCAAGAATAACGCGCTGAATTTTCAGTTCTGTTACAGGAACATTGCGGGTGTTGTCATTTTTCAGCCACTGCCGAAATCCAGCACCTCAACATTGATTCGAGTTGGCGCGGCAACGGGTTGTGCTGCGGCAGCCGCCGCCTGCGCAGCTGCCTGTGTCGCGGCCTGCCGGGTGGTTTCAGCAACCGCGGAGGTTGCAGCGGCGGAAACGTCGCCCAGGTTGCCGAGGCCGGCGCCGACTGCGGCGGGCGCCTGAACTGATGAAATAGTCGGTCCTCCGGCGCCGATGAAATCCGCGTTCGCCACTTCCTTGGCTGCCAACACCAACGTCGAACCGGATTCAATGCCGGCGTCACCGGCATCAATGGTGCCCTCGGGCGCCGCCAGAGTGATGCCGCCCGGTGTGACACCTGCCGGCGCCAGTGTGCGAATACCGCTGCCGGCGACAGCAATCGGAGGCAGGTTGAGGTAATCGAGAAAGACATTGTAAACGGGCTCCGTACTTGCCAGCGTTGTCGCGTCCCGCACGCCACGGCCGGCGTCAATGTTGCCGTGGTCGGACCAAAGTGAAACGTCGCCGCCGCCCTGGGCAAAAATGCGGGTACTGTTCACGTTGATACTTGCACTGGCATAGATTTCGACATCGCCGGCACGGTAAGCCACGTAACCCAGATCAACCGGCGACTTCTGCACCCCGGTCTGCGCTGTGGTTCCGGCGTCAACCGTCCCCCCGGGTACAAACGCTCGTAAATTCCCGCCATCAAGCGTTTGCACTGCACTCAGGGCACTGGTCAGATTTCCTTGGTAGTCGCCGTCGCCGCCCGGGAACAGGACCGCAATGGCGTGGCGACCGCGGACATAGTCCTCATAGTGGTCCGATTCAATGTCTGCCGCTTCAAGGCTGGAAAGCTGCAATTCGTTGAAAAACACCGCGGCGAGAAAGTTGATCTGCCGGTCGAGTGGCAACGACCTCAATTGTTCGACCGGATCGCTCGCGGCGTCATACTCGCGCACCCCGGCACTGTCGAGTGCCTGCAGGTAGCGAACAAGATCTGCGTGATAGAGCTGTCGTGAATCCGTGGGCAGTTCAAGATCGTCGACAGTAACCTCATTGGCGGGCGAGTATCTTTCGTTTATGAGCGCCGCTGCGGCCTGCCCGATTGTATCGGCGTCGGCACTGTCGCTATCAAGGTATCGAACGAGGAATGCGGCCCAGTCCGGTGCGCCCGATGCGCCCGTCAACACCAACAGGTTGCTGCCGTCGTCCGCCAGTACCGGGTTGTTTTCGTCGCCAAACGTGCGCAGGCCGTTCGAGGTTCCGAGGTTGATATCGCGGCCGGCGATCACCTGGGTATCGCCAGGTCCACCGACCGCAATCTTGTCGCCGTCGGCACGCAATGCACCTTCGGCGTCGCTGTTGACCAGAATTCTGCCCGCACCGCCGCGCGCGGAGGCGAATGTGATGTCGCGGCCGGCGCTGATTTGCGACAGGTCACCGTTATTGACGTGCTGAATCACCAATTCGATGTTGGCGATATCTTCGGCGGCATCCACAGTCGAACTCTTGGCCAACCTGGCCTGGATACCGGAAACCGAGCCATTAGCGGTCGTCAACCGGTTAGGTGTCAGATCTCCGGTGTGTACCGGCGTCCGCGCATGGCCCGGTTCACTGAAAGCGGAGTTCAACAACGGGTTGAATGCGGCGAACTCCGCGATGTTGCCAGTCCCGGCGCCCAACGGGTTGTCGATGCCCGGCAGCAGGCTACGGTCATAGTCCGATTGCAGAATCTGCACCCGATCAATCGCGTTGCCGGTTGTCGATCGGATGTTTTGTCCTGCGCCAATCAGCAAGGTGCCGGTGGCATCAGGGAACAGGATCATACTGTTATACAGCTGAACATCGGCGGCCAGCGATGTCAGCACCGTATTCCCGGGGTAGACATTTTCCATACCGGCCGGGCTGAGGCCTCGAACCTCGTTCGTCAGCACCACGTCGCCGCTGAGCGCGGACAGTGCCAAAGCGGCATCCGCCGTTATACCGAAATATTTCGTTTCCAGTTCATTGAAGCCCGGCACCAGTACATCGACTTCCGCCAGCGACTGCAGACTCATCAAGTCAGCAACCGATCCCAGCAAGGCGCCGCCGCCGGCGACGATCGTGGTAACGGTGTTGCTGATACCGAGCGTCCCGAGGGCAACGTCATGCGCCGCCCTGATGTCGATATCGCCGCGCGTCACCAGCACGTTCAGTTCGTTGATTGAACCGCCGGCCTGTACCCGCAGTACGCCGCCGCCGATTTCATTGACGACGTCGACATAGTCAGTGGCATCGTCCAGGTAGTCCAGCCAGCGGACTTCGGTACCCGGTTCACAGCCTTCCACGCAATTGCCCTGCAGCGGCGTCGTACCTTCCTGACGCAAGGTGGTCGGCAGACTGAGCGACACGTCCTTGATGTCGCCACCGGCGACCAGTGTCAGATTGCCACCGCCGAACGCCGCGACGCCCTGGTTGAATCCGGTATCCAGGTCGCCGTCGACCACGTCATAAACCACACCGGATGCTCGCGGCATGACCTGCCGCGCCTGCCTGCCGTCGACGCCGGTCACCAATGCGCCGGAAACGACACCGGTACGCACCATCCATTGCGTCATGAACTGCGACGAACCGGCGCCGTTGAAATCGCCTCCCGCCAGGATGGCGACGTCGCCACCTTGATCCGGGAACGATGCGCCGGGAATGACCAGCTCCGCGGCTGACAGCCGTGCACTGAGAATGATTTCTTCGAAGGTCTCGAAATCCAGGAACTCGAATCCGAGCAACTCAATATCATTTGCGTCACTGATGGACCCGGTGTTGGTGGCGAGGTCCTGATGGCGCCCTGCGGTAAATACACGGGCGTCGATACCGAGGTTGATATCACCGCCGGCAACGATGGCGATATCGCCGGTCCCCGTCACCACACTGACGCCATCACTGATGGTGAGGTCGCCTGTTCCACTATGAACCGTCAGCGGATTCACTGCCGAAAGGTCAGCGCCGGCGATGAATTGCACGGACCATGAGGGCGCCTCATCCGCGATCAGATATTCCACCGGCGTCACGAAACCGAAGTCCACCGCAACCGGGTGGGAGATGAAGCCCGGCGTAGTGTCACTGATCAGACCATCGACCACATCTTCCGCGATGACCAAATCACCGGCAGCGCGAATGGTCAGCATGCCTGGACTGACGGCATCGCCTGGATTCTCTGACACGGCGTCAAACAACGCCGCCAGATCACCATTAAACAGCGCGCTATCGACGGTCACCGAGTCGGTGATCACGATTTCAACACCCGGCGCGACGCGTACGTCAGCGACTCCGGCAAGCCCCACTTGCTCGCGCAAGGTCTGCGCGGCATTGGTCAGCTGCCTGCCATCAACCAGAATCCCGGCCGCGGATTCCGGGGTATAGACGCGATGACCGATGACTTCCACGGTATGCGCCCCGGTGATAGCCACGTCGCCGACATTCAATGAAATTCCGTCATCGTCCGCCTGCGCTATCAACCGGACTAGGCCAGATGCATCTCCCGCTTCAAGATCGCCACTGGCCCCGACTCGGGTACCGGCCACGTCAATGATCGCGCCGTCTTCTATCCCGACCTCGCCATACGGCGATGCCAGCGTTACCTTGCCGCCGCGACGTCCATCCAGCCAGAGAGAACTATCATCGTTGGCATAGCCGTCGGTGGCATTGGCAAGCAGCCTCGCGTCCGTACTGAGCGTCAACCTGTCACGCGCGTTCAACGTGATCGTACCGGCGTTGCCGCCGGATGCGTCCAGCATGCTATTGATTGCGAGACTGCCCTCATCGAAGTCGAAGCCGATGTCGCGCGCGGTGATATCGATTCCCCAGAAATAGTCGACGGCGTCGCCAAACCGTAATTGCTGGCGGCCTGCAAAGCTGGTGCCGGGTGCGATATTCGCCTTGGAAAACAGTACGTCGATGTTGTCGGAAAATTCGTAGCCGACATCCACGACAAACTCGGCGCCGGCCACCCCCGAAAATGTGTTGCCGACCAGAGCGGAATCCGTAGCCACACTAATGAAACTGTCCGGTGCTGCAATCGTAAGCGAACCGCCACTCTGGCCGCTGCCGCCAGAGACGTCGAGATCCGCATTCGCGCCCAGCACGATTCCACCTTGCACGGCAGCCAGCGAAATGATGGCCGCGTCGGTCAGTTCGCTGGCCGGCGCCCTCAACAATATCAATTCTTCATCCGTCAGCTGATTGTTGCTGACCAGAGTGATGCGTCCGCCAGGGGACGACACGACCGAATCCCCGAACGCCTCCTGGTCAAGACCGCTGACGTCGATGGAACCATCGAGCATTAGATGACCATCGCGGGCAGTGATTGTCACCGTCCCGCTGCGTGCGGTAATCGGTGCATCTATCAGCAGATCGTCCGCACGCAATGCGATGCTTGAGGCTAACGTCGTGTATGCGTCCACCGCCACATCATCGAGGACCGTAGTGGCGGGCGTGGCGCCGGGCGTTGGTGATACGAGGCTCAGCTGTCCGGAAGCAATCATCGAAAGCGATTTGCCGGCAAGCGCGAGAAGTTGCGTGGTAGCAATCGCGGCGTCACCGGCAATCTGCAGCGCATGGTCGTCGGTCGCAACGACCGAACCGACATCGATCTGCGTGTCAGAAAATCCCGCAAGGAAAAATTCCGCGCCCCCGGTGGTCCCCAATACAAGTTCGCCGGCTGTTGGTGAGCTTTCCAGGCCTGCCATCACCAGGCGACCACTACCGCCCTCGGCGTCGTCCAGCGCCGAGCCACGTTGATTTTCCAGGGCGATTCGATTGCTGCGCAGGGTGGCAGTATCGGTTTGTGCGCCATAGCCGCGCAGACCGGGTGCATCCACCGTCAGCTTGCCGGCAGAAAGGTCAAAAGTTCCCAACAGTGCAATCGGCGCGCTGCTGCGAAGAACCAGCTCACCCAGGGATGTTTCGGTAAAGAATGCGTCGCTCAATCGCGTGCCGGAAAATTCAGCATCGTCTACGCCGATTCCGATGGCAGGTATGCCAAGCGCGAGACCGCCGCCGGCACCAAGCGCTATCGAACCGGTAAGCGTCGCATCGCCGGTGGCATCAATCAGCACGGAACCAACGCCAAATAGCGATGCGCCCTCTTCAATGACAACGTCAGCGCTACCGCCATTGGTGACTGAACGACTGAAGGCAGGTAATGACCGGGTACTGATGCGCAAGATGGCCGCATCGCCCACGAGCTCCAGCGGCACGGCGGCACTGGCAACGGATTGCGTGCCTGTTTTCAGTACACTTCCGGTGCCCAGCAGAATCGATTCACTGGCTACCAGCGTGACGCTGGGTAGCTCCACCGCGACGTCATCGTTGACCAGAATTTTCGTAGTCGCCACATCATCGATGATGATCCGGTTGCCAACTGCGCGACGCGTGCCGCCCAGCAGGAGACTCTCGGCACCGAGACTTTCGAGCCCGGCGGCCACAAGTTGCAGGCCGTCAGTGGCGGACTCATCCGCGTCGGTCACCAGCGTGATACGCTCGGCCACGATGTCGACCCGGGCCCCCAGCCCCGACGCCGAATCCGAGGTCGCCAACGAACCACCGAGGATCAGATTGCGATTGGGTAGAAACTGCAGGGCGCCGGCGTCGCCGGGGAGCAGCGGAATGTCCGTACCATCGTCCAATGCCTTGGCGGTGAAATATTCAGTCGCGCTGGCAAGCGCATATTCGCCGCGCAAACCCAGCGCGTCGCGGTCCTCCACCTTGAAGCGAAAATCGGTAACGGAATTGTTTGAAGTCTGGCCGAACAGCTGGAAAGTTGCTGTCACTACTGGCAGCCCTTCCGCGCTGTACAGCGCCAATTGCGGATCAGCGACACCGTTACCAGCAGCGTCATCGGGCGTCAGCAGGTAAGCGCCGGGCAACAGTGCGTAGCGCGGCGGCAGTACCGCATAAACACCGGGGGCGATGCCACTGTCGCCGCCGTTGACAATTCTTATCTGCTGATTCGCGGCGTACTCAAAAAACGGCGTATCCAGCGGATCAACCGGCGCCAGCGTATCGCCCAGCACCGGTATCAGCGCGAACGCGCCGGACTGCGCACTTGCCGCGAGAATATCTGTTTTGCCTGATGGCCCTGCAATGAATTCCGATGCTACGAGTTCACCACCCCCGGTGACGTCAATCGTTGCACCCTCGCGGAACTCAACACTGCCTGCAGGCAGCGTCGCCGATGATTGTGAATCCACGATTGTTCCATCGGCGATCAGCCGTACCTGTTGTTCGGGCAGGCCCAGCGCATATGCTGCCGTCGATGCAGGGTCGACAACCAACGTATACGGTATGGTGAGATTGCCGTCGTTGCGGAACGGGAAGACCCACTCGCCGACTTCGATCTCACCGAACAGCGTTGTATTGCTGCTCGTGGTCGAGAGCAGGCTGCCGTCGGCCAGAATCAACTGCGCATCGGCATCCAGGATAATCTGACCTACCGGCGCATAGACGCCGGTGTAATTGAGGATATTGTCCGAGCTGACTGTCACACTGCCGCCAGCCGACAGTGGACTCGTCGACATCTGGCTGGCGGCGGAACCATTCAAGTAAGCCGATAACAGGTCGCCCAACGCGCCGGTAAGGTTCCAGTCCTCAGCGACTGTCGATTCACCCTGACGCATCATGATGACGGCACCAGCGTCCGCTTCGTTTTCGATCCTGAAATCGGTCAGGGTCGACGGATAGATTCGTTCACCACCCAGCACCAGGTCGCCGCTGGCGCGGATGACGCCCGTCAGATCACGAAGAAAACTGCTGGTGTTGGTAAGAATGGGCGCACGCTGGCCGGTGAGCCGCAGGTCGGTGGCGCTCAACAATGCAAAGCCGCCGCCGGATTCACCGGTGCCGAATCCACGCAGGGTCAGCAATCCAGTTACGTCGATGAAATCACCACTCAACACCGCGGCGCCTTCTCCGCCAGCCGGTGTGTATCCCAACGCGGTCAACGACGATCCGAGATGATTCGGAAGATCGTCGCTGTAACCCATGCGGACATAATCGGCGGAAATTGCCGCCGCGCCGCCGTCAGAGCGAATCATCGGTGTGTCCAGCACCAGCGACCGCCCGGCATCGAATTGAAAATCACCGACAAGGTCGATGGTGGCCAGCATTAACGGAACCTGGTTGCTGCGCGGGTTCAACTGAGCCTCGTTCGCTGTCACTCGCAGTACGAGTTCACCAAACCCTGCAGCGAGATAGTTCTCCAGCGAGAAACTGCCCAGGCCGAAATATTCGTCAGGAACGGCCAGTCCGGCATCGGCCAATGGAAATTCTGCATCGCCCGCCAATTCAATCCGCATGGGCACCTGCGGGAAACGAACGCCCCCGCTATCGGCGCGGTCTGCAGCACGCAGATTTGCGTCGATCGCCAGTGTGAGGCTGCCCGGGCGTGCGCCCAGGGATTGGTCAGCGGAGGCCCTGGCGCGTGAAAAGAACTGGATGCCTTGTGATGCGCGGATCGTCACGGAACCCGCATCCGTGGCAAGCGGGATGTCATCCAGTACAGGAACACCCCTGCCGCTTGCGGAATACCGACTTACCGTACCGGTTGCACCGGAAACGTCAATCAAGGCACCGGGGGCTGCGATCACGTAAGCGCCATCGTTGGTTGCCGGCTTCCCGGTAATGATGTCGATGCTGCCGCCCGGCGCAGAGAACACTTCCGTGGTGCGCCCGAAATCATCGGCCTGCAGCGGAATGACGTATCCAGCCACGTTCAATGCCGCGGAATCGAGCAGCCTTACCGCGCGTTCAGGTTGGTAGCCCAGAAAATCGGAAGTGGCGCCAGCCGCGTCCAGTTGAATGGCTATGGCCCCACCCGGCGCCTGCAGACGTCCCCCAACCGTGATGTTGCCGGTCGCCTGAAGTTCGATGGCGCCACCAAAGTCCAACACGATTCTGGCGCCATCGGCTACAGCCAGTACCGGTTCGAGATCGACATCAGCCAGCCCTCGCCGCTCCAACACCGAAAATGGCGGGACAGCGCTGAGGGTCAACGTCGGCGCAGTCCGACGGTCGGGCTCCAGTATCGAACCGGTGCGCGTAAAGTCGTCGATATCGGTGCCGGACGGCACGCTGTGATAACTGGCCGTGCGATAGCCGGCAATCGCCGATAGTGACGCCGCCTCGGGCACCCGATAGTGCGGCACAAACAAGAGATTGAAATTGTCCTCCACACTCAGCGCGAGGTGGCTGACCAATGCAATATCAGTAAACCCGTTGGCAGTGAAGAATGAAGACCCCAACGCCAAGGTTTCATCGTCGGCTGCAATCGCCGAAGTTCCGGCCAGTACGATGTCGCGTGTCGTGATCGACAGGCTTGAGTCAACGCCGCCATCCGGCAGCACGAATCCGCCTAAATCACCTGCAAGCACCAGACCCAGTGGCGCATCGAGCGCGGATCTGTCCGCGATCGAGATGTCCCCACCATCGCCCGCGACGAGCCTGCCGGAATCGGTCAGCTGGCCACCACCGCCGACATCAATCAAGGACCCCGCTGCCAGGGTCACTGTGAGTGCTGAAATCTCTACGCTGCCGCCGTCGATCAGAAGCGGCGCGTCGGTTGCGCCCGGGTTCACAAATGCAAGATCGTTGACCCATTGGCCTTGAAGATCGATCTCCGCACCGGACGCCAGTACAAAGCCGGTACCGGCCGCAAAGGCCAGCGTGGCGTTGGCGCCGCTGATCGTCCCGGCAATACTGATGTCTGTCTCGGCCCGGACATCGAGCAGCGCATCAGGCATTTCGATCATGACCCCGGCCGGAATCACAAACGAGGTTACGTCGAGTTCGAGATTGACCAGATCAGGAAGCTTGATGATGTCCCCGTCGATGGACAGCGCTCCGTTGCGTAGTTGCGCATCACCGCTATAAGCTGCGACAACAACAGTACCCAGCCCCGGCAATTCGTCCGCTGGACGCTGAAAGCCGCCAATCGCGCCGGACTGGCCGCGTTGAAATTCCCCGACAATCGTCCGGGCCGCGACGGTTCCGGCCAGATTGACATCCACGATGAGGTCATCGGGATTGAAGATCGTGACAGGACGTTGGGAATCGAGTGAACCTACAACCAGTTGCCCGGCATCCTTTCCTTCTACGTACCCCGGGCGATACAGCGCCGCGGCCCCGGGGACTGCGAAGTTCAGGTCAAAGCCCCACTTTGGATCTGTTGCATTGTCCGCCGCCAGAACGCGCTCGATGGTCGCATCAGCAGGCACATCAGCAATGTCCATGACCTGACCATCGACGATCACCTTGGTGGTTGTTCCAGCCGCCGGTGAATAGTTGATTGAGCCTCCGGAAATATCGATGACGGCGCCGGTTTCGACTGTCACCTGTGCGCCGGCCAGCAGTGTCACTGTGCCCCCGGGGGACAGACGTTCTCCCACCGTCCGGCCAAGCGATGAAAGCACGCCCGATACATCAACCACCTCAGGCGGGTTACGGATATCGAAAGTGATCGTCGCACCAAACAACGGGCCATCGCGGTTCACCGGCGACCCGGCCAGTTCGTTCTTTCGCACCTGCAGTTGCTGCAACGAGCGATCCGCGGCAATCGCAACGCCTTGGGACCCGGCAACATCGATTGTCGCATTGGCGCCGACAACTATCGTCCCACTGGCTACCGTGGCAAGACTGGAGCGAAGATTGCCCGGCGTTTCGGCAGCCAACATTTCAACTTCGCCACCGGGAACACGGATGACCGCGTCGTCGCCGACGGTGATCGACTCGCCGCGGACTTCCACGCGCGAAACAAGTGACGGTTGGTCATCGACCGTTTTTTCAGTCGACGCCAGGTCCGGCAGGACTTCCGTGACGCTGGCCTCGCCGAACGCAACCGTGCCACTGCGGCTGGCGATTTCCTCGCGGTCTATCGCAAGTTGCAAAGCACCCGGTGAGGCAATACTTCGATTCGGGAAAGCGCCATCGCGCGCCTGCAAGCGGATGGTGCCATTGGCGCTGACGGTCGTGGTTGCCCGGACGATCCCTGACTGATTGACGGTCAGACCGGCCATCGTGACATTGCCGGTACCAGCGATTATCTGGCCAAGGTTGCGTGCAGCACCGCCAGTGCCCACTTCCACGCCGATACCGCGCAAATTGTCGTCCTGGAAGAAGTAAACACGGTCTTCGGCGGCAATCAGCAACGCCTGGCCGCCGGGTCCTGAAACATGCAACGCACCCGCATTCTCGATATTTCCACCGACCAGGATGATGCGGCCGTTTTCGCCAGCATCGATCACAACTCCCGGTTCAACGATGATGTCACCCGGCTCCGCCGCTCCGTCTGCGACAAGCGCGGCAATGTTCTGCGATGCGATCTGCTGCGCCAACACCCCGAACAGTCCGGCTTCTTCAAACAAGCCGTCGACTTCGTCGTTCAGTGCCAGTGATGAAGCCAGCAGCGAGTTGACGTCTACGCGAGCATCGCCCTTGAACACGACACCGTTGGGGTTGATCAGGTAAACCTGTCCATTGGCCTGCAGATTGCCCGCGATTTCAGACACCCGTTGCGCCGGGTCCAGTACGCGATTCAGCGCCACCGAGGTGGACGATGGCTGGTGGAACACCACGGAGTCTTCGGCGCCGATATTGAACGTACGCCAGTTGTAGATCTGGCGGTCCAACACCTGTTCAATGGTCATCTCGTGGCCATCGGCGCTGATTTGCGGTGCCGCCTGACTGGCCGTGTTCGCCCATCGAACAGCAACGTCATTCAAGGTGCACGGGTCGCATGGAACAGGGAGTTCCGCAGCGGCCTGCTGTCCCGGCATTGCCAGTGCGATGGCGACTGCCGCCGCCAATGGCCGGAACACCGGCATCCAACGGACGGGTTTTGCGGGATGTCTCAAGGGATCAGAACGCATAGCGCAACAGGTAATGGATTCGTGAATCACCGGCGTCGATGTCGCCGTTTTCAGTCAAGGCGATGGCCCACAACAGTTCCGAGGTCAATCCATCGAACAGGACTGTCCGTAATCCGAGTCCGGTGCCGATGACACGAAAATGGGCCAGATCATCGGGCAGCGGATTGATCAATTCACCGTAAGCCGCATCGAAGAATCCGAGCACACGCACTTCACGCGCGAAGTCACCTGGGAGTCGACCGTGCAGCGAGGGAGATTGAAGCTCCAGTCTCAGCCGCAATGCGTTATCCCCCAACACCTGGGATTCGGAATAGCCGCGCGAACCGTTGATCCCGCCTAGCGCAAACTGCTCGTTGCTGATCAGTGGCGCGGTAGCCAACTGACCATCCAGCTTCAGAACCATTCGCCCGCCCTGCGTGAGGTCGTGCTCCAGGCTGCCGGATCCGCGCAGATACATGAAATTCGATTTCGCGCCGGCGCGCTTGTTGGCAAACTCAGCTACCGGCGCGCCGGCGACATCCACAAACTCGTCGTTGCCCAGGCCGCGGACACTGAAGTTCGCATCGACATTGAAATTCAACCGTGTGCTGTCCCAGCGCTTGAATCCTCCCCAACCAGCGACAAACTTCACATAGCTGATCGGGTTGAAGATGCTTTCGTCAGTCGCGGTTAAGGCAATTTCGTCGTCAAAATCCTTGTAATCGAATCCCACGGTCAGGTTGTGAAAGACTCCGTCAAATGACGGCAGTGGATTGATCAGCCTGCCACCGACGACGTAGCCCTTGCCCAGCACGCCAATATCGCCAGCACCGCCGCCAGCCAATACCGAAATCTCGCTGTCGGATAAAACGCCATATACCGCAGCGATCCAGTCATGCAAGCCTGGACGGAATACATAGGTGGATGACAGCACACGAACCTCTTCCGGCGCCTCAGGGGTCAACTGGAATGACACCCCCAGGCTGTGTTCGCGTTGCCACAGATTTTCGTAGCGCAGTTCGCCAGCGACGCGGGTCTTTGTCGTCGCACTCGTATACTGGTTATTGACCTCGACCGAGCCGTGTACCGGCAGCTTGTCCTCGACCTCGAGCTCTACCTCAACGGTGCCCTGGCGGCGCCCCGGCCGCATGACCGGCGCAATGCGCCGATTGCCAGTCGCCGAGTTCAACGCCAGCAATTGCTCCTGCATCGCCGGCAGGTTCGGGACTTCACCTTCGGCCAGCGCCGGAACCTTGCTTTTAATCCGGTCGATATCGAAATAGCGCGAGCCGGTCACCCGCAGACGATCGACCTTGCCCTCAATGACATCCAGTCGGACAAGACCTTCGCTGATGTCCTGTTCGGGGATGTTCACGAATACCGTCGCGCCGTAGCCGGCATCGCGGTAAAGCGTTTCTATGTTCTGTGCAGCACGTTCGACGTCGGCATAGCTGCGTTGCGGACCAAGTGATCCGTAGACCGCCCGTTCAATCTCCGTCTGCGCAACGAGATTTGCGCCATCGACCTCGAACTCCCAGATGTCGAATCTGGCTTCGTCAGGCTCCTGCATGGCCATTTCCGGGTCCATCGGCGTGGCGGGATCGACGGCAGCATCCTCGCCATTGTCGATGGCGGCGCGAGAGATCTGCGCCAATAGCAGAAACACAAGCAACAGCCAGTGGGATTCGAAGCGCCGGTTCACGATATCTCGACCAATCATTTGCTGGGACAAAAGTTCTGGGCTGACAAAAGGGAACGCCAGCCCACAAGGGGCTGGCGTTTTGCTACAGACTTACAGCGGTGCAGGTACAGATTAATCAACAATCAACCTGGTACCGGCGCTGTCACGGCGACCGATCGGGCCGTAGCAGGTATCGGTAGTGCCATCGTTCGGATTCGTATGAGAGATGGTCGCGATCGGGTCATCGTTGATCGGGTCGTACGGCAGCACCGGCAGGATGTTCACGCCACCAGCCGTTTTCGGGTTACCGGCAAAGCCGCTGTAGCCGAACGGATGGACGAATGCAGCGTTGGTAACCTTGAGCGACGATGCATCGCCCAGGTTAACTGCCAGCTTGTTGTAGATTGAAGCGGCGAGCGCGTTGGCGCCCTGAGCATCAGCGGTGGTGTAGGTGTTATCCGCACGACGGTTGAAGGTCGTGGTTCCGAACACGCGGTAGTCACCCGCGACAAAGTTTTCCAGCGTACCGGCAACACCATCAATCTTGATGAAGCGATAGCCTTCTTCCAGGTCGTAGTTCTTTTCCAACGACTGGTAACCGATAGCCCATGCGCGCAGGGTCGCGATTTCGGGGATGTTGCCACCCCGGCCATCAGCACCCAGCGCCACAGCGGTGGTTTCGTTGTTGTGACCCGTAGCCAGGTCATCCAGGCACTCGCCCAGACCGTTGGAGCTGGTCGTCTGGTAGATTGACATGTTGCCCGTGGACGGGAATTCCGGCATGGTCGAGCTGGCGCGGCCGCAAGTCGTGCGCAGCAGCGAGATGGAGATCGTGCCATGCGTACCGGAACCCTTGACACGGCGGCACATGGTGACCTTGTCCTTCAACGAAGCAGGACCGGCCGTACCCCAGGCCTTACCCGTGGCATCAGCCACCAGGTTGCTGGCGCCATTCTGGGTCTTCAGGTCGGCCCAGGTTGTGAGACGGCCCGTCATGATCGACTGGATTTCAGTACGTGAGAGCGTCGGCATACATTCGGCGGTGTCGCCATGACGATGCGGACGATCACCAAAACCGGTAGCGGCTTCTGTCTCGTCGACATACCAGTTCACCGCACCGGCGGCGCCAGTACCGAGTACTGTGTCATAGGAGGTACCGGTTTCGGTCAGGTCAATCGTAACCGGCTGGGCGGTATCCGTATCGAACGTTTCATATGCATCGTTGATGCCATTGCCAGGAAAAGCGCCAGGGACTGCATTGTTGATGACGGCACCGGCGATCGTCTTGTAACCGACGTCATCGATACCGGCGTTGACCACGGCCGGGCTGCATGAGCTACCTGCAGGAAACTGCGCTGCCTGCAGCGCCTGATACAACTGGTAGGTGACGACAATACCGAATGGCAGCGAAGCCGTTTCAGCCGCCAGCAGGCCGCCGTCGTAGCTGCCGAGCTGGAAGTCGCCCAGCGGGCCGGTGAAGGAAGCCGGTTCGATATCGGAGATGCCGTAGTCAGGCGCGAACGTTTCGTTGGTGCCGGCACAGCCGGTGTGTTCGGTATAGGAGCGGCCTGCACCGGCCGTCTTTGTGGTGCCGGCAGTGGCGCAGCCCGTATTCAACAGTACAACCTCGTCTGCAGTTTCGACTGCGAGCACGCCCTGCGAGGAACCGCCGCCGTTCTTCTGGAACGTGACCGTGGGGGTGGCCGCGTCAACCGAAGCGTCGACCGTGCAGGCGATGTTGAAATGTGTACCGTCGGTATACAGGTCAACCGGGTTAACGTCGTCACAGACGTTGTTGATAATCTGGGTCTTCAGCGTGTCTTCGGTCGCGGTGGCGCCGCCGATGACAATGCGGAAGTCCGTGTCGGTACCAACGACATCGCCGATAGCGAAGGCATTGGTGCATACCGTTGCAATGGCGACTGAAAGCGCGGAGCGTTTCAGCATCATGATATTGCGGGAATTCATTACTCTTATCTCCTAAAGGGTGAGTTGGGTCCTGTCCTGAAGCGCGAGCCCGACGCAGTGTCGGGCTCGCGGCACTAAATCAGGCGACGCGGCGACGAAGGCCGAATACGCCAGCCATGGCGCTGCCGAACAGCCACACGGCAGCCGGTACCGGTACCGGGCTGGCGGAGGTGAACTGCAGGTCGCCATTGGCGAGGAACTGGAACGAGCCGAGGTAGGTGACTTCACTGTCATAGCTCGCCTGATCAAAGGCGCCGTACTGGTAGTTGCAGCAGTCAAACTGGAACTTCGAGTAGTAGAAGTTGATTGCGCTGCCACCGACTTCACCGTTGATGTCCGGGTTGCCGAACAGGCCTGCAGCTTTGAAGAACGCCGCATTGGAAGGTCCAACGGTGATGACGTTGTTATCAGAGCCGGCAAAGTTGATGTCGGTCAGACGGTTGAACACTTCGTTCTGCGAAGACGACAGGTCGGCGCCACTGATGACATTCTGGACGCCGTCAACCGTCGACAAACCGCCGCTGTTCGGGTCTGGCAGGTAATCGACAAGGTCGGGAATGCCGCTAATACCGGCGATGATATTGAATGAAATCGGGCCTTCGCCAATGTTTGCGTTGACCCAGCTGGCAACCTGTGGATTGCTGAGGGTGAAGGAACCGGCTGCGCCGCTGAGAAAGTCAGAAACGGTCAGGTCGCTGGCGCCGTTACTGAGATCCCAGATCAAGGTCTCCGGGCTGGAACTGGTCAGCACGTTGCGTGCCGTCAGTACGACGTCGCCCAGCGGCGACTGCAAGCCGGTGTCGATAGCGAAGGCATGGCTGCCAGCCATCAGCGCGACCGCGGCGGTTGTCAGATAACGAATTTTCATTTGCTCAAATCTCCTGCAATTGGCCTACGTGGGTGGTACTTCAGTTTTGCGAAGAAGTGGCCAACCAGTACGGCGTCGATTTGGTAGTGCCACCGACGGCTTACGTGTTCCACAGGGCTTCGCGATAGGTTTCGGTTGCAGGTTGCCGTGCTCTTTGATGCCGCACTGCATCCCAGCCCCTCCTACGTGCGAGCACTATGCCTTCGCTTGATTACCGTATGATTTGAGTTGTCTTACCGTTTCGTTGCGGCGAGATGTATTGAATACAATTCACAAAGCACGCCTGGACGGCATGCTGGCGGGAAATTCAGACGTGAATCGTGGCGGGGCTGGGCGAGCGCGTCACTGCAGGTCATTTGCCAGTGCAGCAAGTGCGGGTCCCCAGCCTTTTGCATGATGTTCGGTATAAAGGTGCGCCGAGGGATACCAGGGTGAGGCGCCGCCTTCAGACGCGGTCCAGCGCCATTCCGCGGGTTGTTTGACCAGTACGCGCGGGGTGACCCTGGGTTGTGCCAGGGCAAGATAGACGTTGGTATTACTGACGCCGACGTACTCGTCCACCAGGCCCATCAAGGCGAGTGCCTGCGGCAAGTCGTCATTGACATCGGAAAAGTCGGCAACGTCCCTCTCAGCCCCACCAATCAGGGCTCGATAATCGTCGGCCGCGGGTTGCCGTTGCACCGATACCAGCGTACCCGGCCAGTTGCGCACGGCCTTGCCCAGCGCATCGGGTGAAACCCGCTTACGACGCGGACCGTCAGCTGCAAGCCCGGATTCCCACGTCAATGCAAGGTAAGGTCCGGGACCGGCGGCCGAAAGGCGGTTCTGCATTTCATTGACCGCCGCTGCCGAGGGCGTCAGCGTTAACGGTTCACCCAGCGACTCGCCGTTGCGATGCCCCAACACCAGGGGAAGATCACCTATGGCAAATGCATGGTCAAACTGCGCATTCGCTGCTTGCTCAGGTGAGAGGATGGCATCAAATGCCTCGTGTTCGTTCAACAGCTGTGCCATACGCGGCGAGGTCGCATAACCGATCCAGGTGCAGCCGGCCGCGCGAAGTTGCGGCACGAATCGCATGAAAAACAGCTCGGTGCCCAGGCCGCCCGACCCAAGCAGCAACACCCGGCTGTCGTTCAGATCGTTCAACGACAACGATGACGGTCGTGGCAGCGGTTGCTCGGGATTTCGCGGGTCACCCAGGTAGCGACCCTGGTGCGTTGCCGGCACCCGCCATTCAAACTCGCGCCAGCCTCGCGTGTACTCGCCCCGTGCGAGCAGCAACCACGCCGCAGTGGAATGTGCCAATGCCAAATCCGGCCACAGGCTCAGCGCCTCTTCGCACATCCGCTCAGCCTCGTCAAGCTGACCACTGGCGTGCAGATCCTGAATCAGGTTGATATGCGCTTCCTTGTAGAGCGACATCTGGTTAATCGCGAACCGGTACTGCTTGATCGATTCACGGTAGTCGCCCAGACGCGAATGGCAGTTACCCAGATTATTACGGGCGTAGGGATGGATCGGCTGGTCTTTCAGCAGCGTTTCAAATTCCTTGATAGCCTCGCCGATCTTTCCGTCGTGGTACAACGCAAGACCGAGCAGATTCCTCGCTTCAAGACGTTCCGGTTCGCTGGCCAGCGCCCTGCGCAGGAACAGCTGGGCGTCGAACAGGCGGCCCTGCACAAGGTAACATTGGCCTAGCCCATGATTGACGGCGGCTGCCTCAGGCTTCCATCCCGCCGCCTCGCGCAACAGCACCAGTGCATGGTGAGGATTGTTCGCGCCCGCCAGCCTGGCCCCGGTGTTCAACGCCACGTTGTAGGCATCGTCGAATCGGCGATAGCGTGCCAGTAATCTGCAAAGCTGGAATCCCGCTTCAAGGAATTCCGGCGTCAAACGCAGTGCCTGGTTGTAGTCGATCAACGCCTGGTTGGTGTTCTTCCTCGCCTCGTTCGCCACGCCACGGTTGTACCAGGCGTCGGCCCGGGTCGGGTTGATTCCCAGACTTCTCGAGAGCGCACGTTCCGCCTCGTCGAAACGCTCTTCGCTCAAAAGCGTCATCCCCAGCAGGTTGTGCGCGTCCGCCGACGTCGGAAACTCATCACAGATTTGCTCGTATTCTTCAAGGCCCTGGTCGGTGTCGCCGTCCTGTACCATGCGCCAGGCAATTTCCAGACGTTCGTCCAGGCGCGCGCGATCCGCCTCGCTCAGGGCACCGAAGGGCAGTGGGCTGCTAGGCGCGTAACTTTCTGTCTTCATGCTTTTGACCTTCGTAGTTTTCGTGCGGGCCGCCGTCGGGTTGATTCTGCTGTTGGGCATAGGCCGCCCTGCTCCAGACGTCGAACCAGATATCCGCGTATTCCGTGTCGCGATACTTCTCGAAGTACGGACCACCGGTGGTGTAATGCAGGACGCTGATCATCTCGGAATGCTCGTCGTAGCCCACCAGATGATTGCATCCTGGCGGCAGCGAACCGATCTCGCCGTCATGCGCCAGCCATTTGAACTGGTGTAGCTCCAGACCGCTGGCCTGATTGACGTAGTCTGGCGTCAATGCAGTGCAGCGTGCGTTATTGAACAACATCACGCTGGACCAGTTCTTCTTTTCGTACCTGGTTTGCGGCTGACCCAGAAACTTGTGCGACTCTGCCGGCTTATGCGCATGCTTCACGACCTGCACGGCAAACGAGTCATCCTTCAATTCCCAGATCGCCGCAAGGTCGCGAGTCACAATCATGTCGCAGTCCATGAATATCGCCCAGCCCTTGTAGTCGCACAGGTACGGTACAAGGAAGCGCGAGAATGCAAAATCCGTCGACTGCAAGGGATCACGCGGGCGCGTCAGAACGGCTTCCAGATGTTGCAGCGCCAACGGCGTGATTGATACCGGCATCGATGATGTTTCGACGATGCTCTGTACCAATGCGTGATAGGCGACCGCTTCCCTTGGGTCGTATCCGATGAATACCTTCAACATTTCCCTGGCGACCCCTGCTTTCGACCGATCAGACGCAACACGAGAGTTATACGAAAAGTTTGTTACGGCGTATTTACACGGAAGGTCGGCGTGGCGGGCGCGTCCCGGTTCGGACGCAATTTGCGGATGTTAAATGCATACATTGTCATAATTAATCGCCCTGATGATTCGCAACGGTACGGTAACAAGCGCCCGTTACCATGCGCGAAAAATAGCGAGTGTTGGCCTACCCGGTTTCCGGTCAAGCTGACAACGGAGGATTCAGATGGCCGCCAACTTCACTCACCGCAACCTCGTGCGGATCGCCGCCGGACTCGCGCTTGCCGCTGCCGGCGTACAAGCCGTGGCGCTGGTCGCCGGACTGGATCTGGGCCGCGGCAACAATTCTGCTGAAGGCTGGGACCCGGCCGGAAGTTCGGAATTGGACAGCAACGACCTCTGGTCACAGATTGCCGCGTTGGTACGCAACGGCGCCGGTGGCGAGCGCCAGTTCGCCGTTCCCTTCCAGCTGCCAACCATCTGGGATACGACCGGCCCGTTCCTTCCTCTGCGCGCGGAGCAGCAGGTGGCAGTGATGCCGGCAACAGGAACATTGGGTGCCACCGAAGCGGCTCCGTTGGCCGTTGTCGCACGTCAGAACACATTCGAACCGCAATTCGTCAGACAACCCGGTCCACTGCAGGCGGTTGCCGATTCACTGAATTTCAGCAGCCTGCCCTACGCTTTCCTGGTCGAGAATGCTGACAATGGTGAAACACCGGAACCCGTGCCGCTACCACCGGCGCTGATGATGCTGGCGCCGCTGCTGCCCTGGCTGCTTGGCCGCCGCAATTCAGGCCGCGCCAAACGCTGAGTTCGCTCACGGGTAAGTGGGCTGACGCACGTCCGCTTTATTCAATACCGTCCCCAACAGCGGCGTGGAAGCGCCGTTCAGCAGCCCGACTGATCGTTCGATGTCAGTACGCAAGGTCCTGCCGTCCTCGATGACAAGCAGTACGCAATCCACATGCGGCACAAACGCGATGGTGTCGTCCGTCGGCAGCAGCGGCGGCATATCAAACAGAATGAAGCGCGACGGATAGCGGGACTTCAGGTCCATCACCAACTGTGCCATTGCCGGGGACGCCAGCAGTTCAGCGGAATTCCACACAGGCCCTTTGGCAGGCAACATCACGAGTCGCTCTATGCCCGGGTTGACCAGCGCCGAGGACAGCTCCGCCGAGCCGTCGAGAATGTCCTCTATCCCGATGGTGGGAGTGAAGCCGAAGTACTCATGCATCTTCGGCTTTCTGAGATCGAGGTCAACCAGTAAAACCGTATGATGCAGCTCGCGCGCCATGCTGATTGCGAGATTGATTGCACTCATCGTTTTGCCGGTGTTGGCCTGCGGGCTGGTGACTGCAAGCGTGTTCCAACCCTTCTGCGTCAACCGATGCAGTACCTGCGTTCGCAACATGTTGAACGAGACGCCAAGCCGATCCACTGCCGCATCCTGCCCTGCTGTTCCCGGGCGGACTACAATGCCACGCCGCAGCAGTTCGGTTTCGGCCACCTGCACCACGCGGGTCTCCGAATAGCGGATATTCATGCCGAGATTGTTTGGTTCTCTGCTCATAGCTTTGCGAATCAACCCGCCGAAATCAGAAACTCATGCGGCGCATGGCCGAATACACGGCAACATCCAGCGGCATGACATTGAAATGGAACAGCAACAGCAGCAGTGCCACGACGGCGAACGCTATCACACCAGTCACGACCCACGACATCGTCTGAGCCGGCCGCGCATGAATGGCATCCACCAGCGGAATTGTGCCCAACGGGGCTGCACCGGTTACCGCGGCAACAGCGAATCCGCCATGCACGGCGCCGTCCATGGTCTCCACCAGCGCCACCGCGCCCACACCGGATGCCAGCGACAACAGCAGACCGATGATGAAAATCGCCCAGCGATTGGGCTTGTCCGGTTCTTCCGGCAACAGCGGCGGTTCGATCAGAGAGAACCGCTCGCCCTTCTGTTCCCGTTCCAGGCTCCGAGACACATCGGCTTCCATGCGCTTGGCGGTAACGTCCTGGTATTTCTGTAATGCATTCTGGTAGTCACGCGTCAGCACCCGGAGTTCACGCTCGACCTCGGGTGTCTGCGCGATCACGCGGCCACTCTCGTCCAACTGACGTCGGACTTCACCGCGCTTGTCCCGCAGCGTGTTCAACTCCTGATCAATCGTATCCTGGCGTACCTTGAGCTGCAGGTAAGCAGGATTGGTCGGACCGCCGTCTGCATCATTGGGAGAAAGCGCGGCGACCTGCGCGGCGGGCGAGTTCTTCATCCCCGCTTCCATGGTCGCGACGATCTTCTGCAACTGCTGCACGTCAGGGTGGTCAGGCGAGTACCGCTTGGTGGCTTCGGCCAGCGCCGCCCGAACTTCATCCAATCGTATGGACAGTTCGTTGTAAGTCGATTGCTGACCCAGATTGGCCTCGAGTGCCTGAACCTGCCGTTTCACATTTATGATGTCAGGGTGTTTGGGTCCGTAGCGTGCGGTCAATGCGACGAGGTTGGTCTTGAGTACGCGTAACTGATCCTCAGGACCGAGCACGACCTGGTTGCCGGAGACAACCAGATTACTTCCGGGGTCGGTTCGCGCCAGCTCGGCGTCCAACAGGATCTGTTGCTGTTCGTACGAACGGATCTGCCGATCGATTTCCATCAATTCCCGCTCGGAGGCTGCCCGCAGCTCCAGGTTCAACTGGGCAAACTCCGGCAGTGCATTGATGTTGCGGGATTTGAAATCCGCCAGTTGTCGTTCGAGGTCTGACACCTGCTGACCCAGCTTGTCGGCTTCATCGGCCAGAAAGTTCGAAGCCTCCTGCGCCGATTCCGTCCGTGACTTGAGGTTCTCCTGCATGAACAGGGAAACCAGTTCATTGGCCACGGCCTGGGCGCGGTCGGGGGATTCGTTCTCGTACCCCAGCGTAAACGCGATGGTGGCCTGGCCGGCGCGCCCGCTGCGCGGGTCCACGACGTCGGCGTTGACCGGTTCGAGCTCGATGTCATCCCGCATCATTTCCACAACCACTTCCAGCGGTTCGCGTCGGCGTTCCACCGAGTAGAGGTCGTGCCGGTTCATGATGTCGATCAGGTTGGTGCTGGTCATCACCCGCTGACTGATCACCTGGATGCGCTGATCGGGATAGCCCTGTGCAAGCGAGCGGACCAGGTCCTCAGGAATCTCCTGCTGCTCAATAAGAATGGTAGCGGTGGATTGATAGATGGCCGGCCACAGCAACACTGTCAGCAGCGTCACCAGCAGCAGCGTACCGCCGACCTTGATCGCGGTCCGCTTCCGGCGTCGCCAGATGTCGAGGTAATCTTGAAACGTGTACTCAGCCGGCTCGTACATGCAGGATTTTTTTGGAAAAGGGATTCAATTGCTTGGCCTTTGTGTCGTGCTACCGCGAGCCGGACGTTTTAGTCGCGAACCAGGTGCTGCCAGGTATTCCCGCGAGGCCGCTACATTATTCCCGTGATGTTTCACTTTGATGACGCGCATGCGATGTCGTTACCGGCTTGGTGAGCAAGCTGAGGCCGTTGAATTCCAGGGCGAACAGGTGTGTTGCGCTCCGGTCAATGCCGGGAAACCCTTGCGCGGCAAGCACTTTGCTCTGGCAGTTGCGATCACACCGGAGCTTCGCGCACGCCGGCTGTCGAGCACGTCCCGGCGTTTTCAGCGTTGTAACGCTACCGTCAAATACCGGTAATCCGGGAGACGGCTCCAATCTTCCGCGGTTACATGCTCGTATCAGAGCCCCGCATTGTTGAGTTCTGTGTATTTGTAAGCCGGCATGGTCTACAGCACCCGTGTCACGCGCAGCAACTCGGCCGGGCTGGTCAGCCCGTCGACGATCTTGCGGACGCCGACCGCGGTCAGCGATGGTGAGGTCTGCCGTACATGGCCGGCCATCACCGCTTCGGCGGCGCCATCATGGATGAGCCCGCGTAACGTGTCGTCGACATGGATGAGTTCGTAGATCGCGGTTCGGCCCTTGTAGCCGATGCCGTTGCAATGAGCGCAGCCATTGGCATTGGCGTCATAGACGGCGTGCCCTGAAAGCTCTGGCACGCCCAGCGCGCGCGCTTCGGCTTCGGGCAGGGTAGTCGCGGTTTTGCACTGTGGACACAGCAGCCGGATGAGCCGTTGCGCGAGCACGCCGGCGAGGCTGGAGGAGAGCAAGAACGGCTCGGTGCCCATGTCGCGCAGGCGGGTGATGGCGCCGATGGCGGTGTTGGTATGCAGCGTCGAGAACACCATGTGGCCGGTGAGGCTCGCCTGGATCGCGATCTCGGCGGTCTCCAGATCGCGCACCTCACCGACCATCACCACGTCCGGATCCTGCCGCAGCATCGCCCGCAGCCCGCGCGCGAAGGTCATGTCGGTGCGCAGGTTCACCTGCGATTGCGCAATGCCATCGATGTAGTACTCGATCGGATCTTCCACCGTCATGATGTTGCGCGTGGCGTCGTTCAACCGTCCCAGCGCGGCATACAGCGTCGTCGTCTTGCCCGAGCCGGTGGGTCCGGTCACCAGGAAGATGCCATGCGGCAGGTGGATGATCTGATCCAGCGCGGCGAGCGTGTCCGGATCCATGCCGATCTGATCCAGCTCCAACCGTCCCGCGCGCTTGTCCAGCAGACGCAACACGATCCGCTCGCCATGCCCGGCCGGCATCGTCGACACACGCACGTCCACCGGCCGGTTGGCAATGCGCAAGGAGATCCGTCCATCCTGCGGCAGCCGCTTCTCGGCGATGTCCAGCTTGGCCATGATCTTGATGCGCGAGACCAGCAGCGGGGCGATCGCCGGCGGCGGCGTCATGATCTCGTGCAGAATGCCGTCGATGCGCATCCGCACCAGCAGGCGCCGCTCGAACGGCTCGATGTGGATGTCCGAGGCGTTGTCACGAATGGCCTCGGCCAGCACCGCGTTGATGAAGCGGATGATCGGCGTGTCGTCGGCCGCCTCCATCAGATCCATGGGCTCGCGCAGACTGTCGGCCAGTGCATCCAGATCCAGCCCGTCGCCCAGGCCGGTCATGATGTCTTCGCTGCCGGCCGCCGAGGACTCGTAGCTCTGCTGCAACTGCAGCTCGAACTGCTCGGCGCTGACGATGTGCAACGGCAACGTCGCGCCCGCGACACGCTGGGCTTCCAGCAAGGCGTTGAGCGGGGCGTCCTCGCGCGCCAGCAGGCCATGGCCTTGCGGCAACGTGGTCAGCAGCACGCCGTGGCGGCGGGCGAAGTTGAACGGCAGGCTCACTCCAGCAGACCGTCGAAGGTGTCCAGGCTCGGCGGCGTTGGATTCAGGAACAGCCGGTTGGGCCGCTGCTGCTGGACCTGCTGCTTCTCGCGCACGAACTCCATGCGTTGATCGGTCACCTGCGCCGCGCGCTCGGGCGTCTGCAACACCGTCGGCCGCAGGAACACCATCAGATTGGTCTTGTCGCCATCGTTGCGGGTACTGCGGAACAGCGTGCCCAGCACGGGGATGTCGCCCAGCACCGGGATCTTCTGCTGGCCCTCGCGCAACTCATCGCTGATCAGCCCGCCCAGCACCACCGTCTGCCCATCATCCACCAGCACGGTGGTGGTGATGTTGCGCTGGTTGGTGATGAGACCCAGCCCCGAGGTCGCGCGGTCGATGCTGGAGACCTCCTGCTCAATCTCCAGTGTGACCGTGTTGCCATCGTTGATCTGCGGCTTCACATGCAGGATCACACCCACGTCCTGCCGCTCGATGGTCTGGAACGGGTTGTCCGGCGTGGTCGAGTTGTTGGTGTACTGGCCGGTGACGAACGGCACGTTCTGGCCGACCACGATGCTGGCCTCGGCGTTATCCAGCGTCACCAGCGTCGGCGTCGACAACACGTTGGTGTATTGATCAGAACTCAACGCCTGCAACAGCGCGCGGATGTTGCCATTGGAGAAGAACCCCAGCGTGAACGCGGTGCCGAACAGCGACGTCGGCCCATCCTCCAGCAACGCACCGCTGTCCACCGAGAACGTGCCGGGGTTGTTGCTGCCGGCGACGATGCCGCTGACCCGTGGCGCGGTCCGCCACTGGATCCCCAGCTCATCCACCGTGGTCGTCTTGACCTCGGCAATCACCCCTTCCACCAGCACCTGATTGCGGCGGACATCGAGCTGCGCGATGACTTGCCGTACCCGCCGGATCACCTCCGGGGAGCCCTGGATCACCAGCGCGTTGTTGGTCAGATCGGCCTGGATCTTCACTTCGCCGCTGTTGCCCGCGCCGCCACTGGCCGCGACACCACCCGGCACGTTGGCGCCAACCGTCGCCACGCTGCGACCACCGGAGAAGATGTCCTGCAGCAGCGGCGCCAGCTCCTCGGCCGAAGCGAAGCGCAGGTTGATCACCTCAATCCCGCCATCCTCGGCCACTTCCACATCCAGACTGCTGACCAGCGCGCGGTAACGCAGCTTCTCGGCATCGGTGCCGCCCACCAGCAGCGAGTTGGTGCGCGGATCCGGCACCACCGGCACCGGCGCCTGCGGCTGACCCGGCAGCGTTGTCGCCGCCGCCAGTTGGGTCAGCAGCGCTACCACCCGATCGGCCACCGCGAAGCGCAGCGGGATCACCTCGAAGTCATACTGGCTGGCGCGGCGGTCGATCCGCCGCACGATGTCGATGATCCGCTCGATGTTGCCCGCCGAATCGGCCACCAGCAGCACGTTGCCCGCCGCATGCGCCGCGACGTGCGCTTCGTTCGCCAGCAGCGGACGGATCACCGGCACGATCGACGCCGCATCGCCGTTCTGGATCGGGATCACCGCCGTCACCAGTTGATCCAGCGGCAGACGGTCCGGGGCACTGGTGAAGTCACCGCCTTCCTGGCGCGCGATCGCACTCGGCAGGATCTTCACCACGCTGCCCGAATCCACCGCCACGAAGCCGTTCACCCGCAGAATCGACAGGAAGATGTCGTAAATCGCCTCCGGCGTTGTGCCCGCCGCCGAAATCACCGTCACCTCGCCACGCACCCGTGGATCCACCACGAAGTTACGCCCCGTGATCTCCGACACCGTGCTGATCAACGCACGGATGTCGGCGTTCTCGAGGTTCAGGGTGATGAGGCCAGCTGCGGGCGTCGCTTCCTGCGCAGATGCCGGCGAGCAAAGTAACGGCAGCACGCACAAAACGATCGCGCAGGAACGCAGTGCGAGATACCGGAAAAGCATCATCAGTCCATTCATGACGGGAGTTTGCTATCGAATGTGAGAGCGGTAGGGAATTCTGGTGTGGCCGTGACGAGCCGCATCAATCGTCGAAGCGGCGCGGTCTCCTCGTCGCCTGTACGGGTGCGGCGGCCACGCGCCCTCGTCTGCCGGCATCCGCTGATTCCGTGACGACGACCTGCGGCAAATCCACGACAACCGGTGGTGCGGGACCACTGCCGCGGTCTTCACGCAAGCGCAGCGCTTCGCGTTTTCCGCCACGCTCGATGACCACAATGCGGTTCTGAATCGATTCAACGACGGCGCCACCGGGCAGTGCATCTCCCGCGCGGTAGTGACGCTGTTGCGTTCCATCGGCGTCGATGATGGCCCAGGCGGAGGAACTGTCCGGGCTCGCCAGCACGCCTGCAAGAACCGCAGGGATAGTGCTATCGGGAAGTTCAGACACATCGACCACCGGCACTGCCTGCTCGGCCGCGGACGGCGTGACTTCCGCTCCGAACAACGACCATTGCGGAATACGCGTCAATTCCCGCGCTGGCGCTGTTGCCGCTGATTGAACGTCAGCTACCTCATGCGGCGCAAACTCAGGCATGGGTATCGGCGGCCCGGCAAGCCACAGGTCACAGACGATAACAGTCACAGCGACACCCGGCAGCAGTAGCGCCCACGCCGCATTGCCCCTCGGAATCGCAACTCGAATCACGTCGTCGTATCGGGCTGCACGGAAACGCACGTGGCCGTGGACATCGGCACGAGTGTCAAGGATTGATCAAACACAACGGATAGTCCGCAAGCAGGTGTCGTCAACCAGCGACGTGACTTCCGACGCCCGGATTTGCGGCAGCGCCTGAAGTATCAGCCTGCGCCGATTTATCCGGGGCGAAGATAGCCGACGTGACTTCCCGCCGGGCATCACCTTCCTTCGGATCGAGACTCAACCGATGGGCGCCGCAGGTGCCCTCGCCGCAACATGCCGCGACCAGCATTGCCAGCTGTTCCCTCGGAATGGCGCTGTAAGGTGTTGCGCCGCCGTTGATGACACGATCGAGCTCTGAAATATTCATTTCAAAATGCTCGACGATGTCCAGACCGACTTCAGCCAGTAACGGTCGCAGGCGCTCACCCGACGCCTGCGAGTCCTTCAAAACCGCCAGCTGCTGCAGCCCGAGACGGACGACGAATCGCAGAACATCGGACTGCTTGCCACGAAAACGCTGCGACAGACCCTTGATGAAGCCAAGGTCAGTGGTCCTGATTCGGAATGAGACGGCGGTGGTGGCGTCGTCGACGATAGGCAACTCGTTGGTCATATACGCATGGCTTCAGGTGGGTGGAGCGCCCCATGGTTGCAAACGTAGATGACGGGAATATGTGAAATTGATGAGCGGTTCGTGACAGGCGTTTTACCGCAATGTGACACCCACGAGGCCGACACCACTGCCAGACCAAATTTCTACGACTTTTCGACCGGCGCGCGTTGCCGAGGCGAATGCTGATTATCGTCGGGGTTTGCGGCCGGGAGTGGTCTTTTTCCGGGGGGTACGCGCGGGGGACTTTGCCTGCTTCGCCCGGCTCGCCCGCAGCGCTGCCTCGAATGCCAACCTGGCCCAGACCGCGGCCTCATCCGGATCATCAAACACTTCTTCCGGCGCCTGGTAGTAGGCGATGGTCATGGCCTTGCCGCCTTTTTCATATTGGAACGGCTGCAGACCACGTTCGGTGAATTGCCCGGTGGTCTGCGCATCCGCCTTCAGGTAAAGCGCGCTATCCGCCACCAGACCGAACATCAGCCCCTCGTGGTAGACGCCGTGACCACCGAACATGCGGCGGGTCTGGATGGGACCGAACTGCGCAAATACCTCGTGCAGGTATTCAGCGAATTCCTTGCCAGTGGCCATGTTCGCAACTTATTCAGGCGCGGGGGCCGACGCCGGATTCTGCGAGGTGCCGTCGCTGTTGAACATGTCACGAACCATGCGCCACTGCCCATCCAGCTTCTTGTAGATCCGCATGAACGTTCCGGTCAATCTGCGTTCGGCGCCGCCGTCGCGCGGTTTGGCAACGACCAGATAGGTGCCGCGCTGATAGGCGAGATTGCCATCGACCACCGTCTCTTCCGGATACCAGTGCTCATCGAATTCGAACTGACGGAACGCGCGGCCATTCAGCTCGTCGTTGGCGGCCTTGCCGACAATGGGCTTGCCGTTCGGCGCAATCATCATGTGCTCGTCAGTCGTGAGCGCACTGAGTGCAGCGATATCTTCCTCGTTGATAGCTTTAAGGTAGGCTGTATTGAAGGCCGTAATGGCTGCCATATCTTCCGGACTGGCCTGCACGATGGGCTCAGCCGCATACAACTGGACAACTGCTGCCACCAGCCCCACCGTAGTACCTGCTTTGTATATGCGCTTTACCATGGCAGGGATGTCCCGTCGTAATTGATGAAGTGGCCACTGTCCTGCAGGGTGACCGCGCCAATGGTGTTGATCATATGTTCGACCGTGAATGGCATTTCCACCATGCCTGCGTAACCAGCCAGTCCCGCCTGCCGCTCAGTGAGCACGGCACCGGGATGCAGCATGATGACGGTAATGCCTTCCGGCTTCAGGGCGGAAGCCACCAGTTGAAACGAGCGGTTGAGTGCGGACTTGCTCGCGCGGTAGAAAATCGCGCCACCTCGCGGGGTCTCTTCGGTCAATGAGCCATTGGTGGAGCTGATGACGATGATCTTCTTCTGCTCGCTGGCAGCGACCAGCGGCTCGAATGTCTCACTGACCAGCAATGGACCCTTCACGTTGACAGCCAGGATCCGCTCCAGCAAGCCGTAGTCCAGTTTGCCGAAATTCTGGTTGCTCCAGTCGCCGGGGCAATCGTCGGTCTGGCAGCTGCTGCGATCGTTGTAGACACCGGCGTTGTTGATCAACACATCGATCTTCGTCGTCGCCAGCTTTTCGGCGAGTGCGTGGACCTGTGCTTCATTGGTGACGTCCATGCGCTCGATGCGCACGTTGTCATGTTCGGCAGCCAGTGTTGCCAGCGTTTCCGGAATCGAGGATCGACGATGCGTTGCGATCACGTGCCAGCCTTTCGCCGCATACTGGCGCGCGAATTCCAGCCCGAGGCCGGAGTTCGCGCCGGTGATGAGGACCGTCTGCGCCATCGCATTGCCGGAGATAATCAAGGCAATCGCCAGTGAAAATACGAATCGATGCCTGCTCATTGTTTCGCACCACTTGACTGTTCGGCCAGCATGGCCTTGAACCGCCCTTCCTGCAGATCCACATGCGCGAGGTAGCCTTGCGGGTCGACAAACGGATTCGGATCGCCGGGTTGGCGGGCAACCAGCGCCTGGTATTTTTCCGGTAATCCGTAGAAAGAACCGTGCGACCCCAGGAACACATCCACCGGAATCGTTCGCGCCTTGGCAAAGGTGTAGCGATAGTCATCCGCGATACCGGGATAGCGCGGATTATCGACCAGGATGTAATTCGGATTGACGCCGTAGCTGCACACTACCAATGCGTGATAGGTCTGCCCGTTCTCACGCAAATCCATTGCCCAACTGGTACAGCCCTCGGTGTGGCCGGGGGTGCGGATCGCAGTCAGCGTCATACCACCGAGTTTCACCGTGTCGCCATCATGCAGCACGCGATCAACGGGATGCGCCTTACCACCGGGTTGCATCGATTCGAGGTTTCGCATGTCTTCGGCCATGTGCATCACGCTGGCGCCGGTCATCTCCTTGACCATTGCATCCGCCTCCATGTGGTCCCCGTGGGCATGTGATCCCAGCACGATGCGGATGTCTTCAAAGCGGAAGCCCAGCGCCTCGACGTTGCGCTTCAGCGAAGGTACCGTTGATTCAAAGTCGGAATTGATCAGGATATGGCCGGCGGGCGTCGTCACCAGGAAGGATGCCAATGCCTCGGTGCCGATGTAATGCAGGTTGTCCATCACCGTATGCGGCGGGAACGGTGCGTTCCAGTCGGTTTGCGCCCACGCGCCTTGTGATGCGGCAAGTAGAAGTGCCAGTGAAACTGTTCGCATAGTGCTCCCCCGATTTAATGCCATTCCGCCGATCGCCGGCGGTGGGTTTCACCCGCCCGGCAAATCGTCCTGGCGCAGTATAAGCCGTGGTCAGCTTCGGATTCAGCCGGTAATCGCTCCAGTGCTGAATGTGCACATGCGACACTTTCGCAGCCTCTATTGTCTGCTGCATTGCACGTGGTCTATGGTGCGACACAGTTTTCCATCCGATGAGAGTCAAAGGAGCAGACGATGCCTATTGCAGCCTTACCAGTCGGCGGTCGCGGCCTCGCGCTTATCTGCGTGGCGGCATTTGCAGTACTTGCGGCCGGCTGCGCCGGGACACCGAAGGGTGACGGTGCAAATACCTCGAACATGGTTGCATCGGCCGACAACAACCAGGAATGCCGGACAGTGGCGCGCACCGGCTCAAACCTGCCGCGGAAAATCTGTCGGTCCAAAGAGATGTGGGAGGCGATCGACAATATCGAACGCCGGAACGCCGAAGACTACACGCAACAGATCAGGAGCAACGCCGCGTCCATGGACCAGGACAGCCGCGAAAGCCCGTACGAATAGGACCACCCGCGGGTGATTGGCCTGGTAAAGAGCGGGGCTGGCGAGCGGCTCAGAGTTTCGTCCAGCGCCCGTTGCCCGCCGATGATTTCACGCACGCCTGGATGAAGCTCATGCCGGCAATGCCGTCGGCAATACTCGGAAACGTCACCTGCCGGTCCGGCCGGCGATGCTTACGCGCGGCGATAATGGCAGCCGCCACTTCGGAATAAATGTTGGCAAACCCTTCCAGGTAACCTTCGGGATGGCCGGAAGGAATACGCGTGAGGCGATTGGCCGCAGCGCTGGCGCCTGCCCCGCCTCGCGTCAGCAATCGCTTCGGCTCACCGTAGGGCGTGAACCACAGGTGATTGGGTTCCTCCTGCCGCCACTGCAAACCACCTTTTGAACCGTAGATGCGAATCTGCAGGCCATTCTCGTGGCCAGGCGCGACCTGACTCGCCCACAACATGCCCTTGGCGCCGTTATCGAAACGCAACATCACATGTGCATTGTCATCGAGCACCCGTCCTTTCACGAATGAAGCCAGGTCCGCCGACAATTCCTTCGGCTGCAAGCCGCTGACAAAACACATCAACTGGTAGGCATGGGTGCCGATGTCGCCAATGCATCCGCCGGCCCCGGCGCGTGCCGGATCGGCGCGCCATTGCGCCTGCTTCTGACCACTGCGCTCGACGTCGGTGGTCAACCAGTCCTGCGGGTATTCACCCTGCACGACACGGATATCACCCAGCTCGCCCGCCGCGACCATGGCCCTGGCCTGGCGGATCATCGGGTAGCCCGAATAATTGTGTGTCAGGGCGAAGATGACATCCTTCCTTCGCGCCAGCTGCTTTTCCAGTTGCCGCGCCTGTTTCATATCCAGCGCCAATGGCTTGTCGCAGATGACATGAATGCCGGCCTCGATGAACGCCTGCGCCACCGGCACATGCATGTGATTCGGCGTGACAATGGCGACGGCTTCGATGCCATCCGGCCGCGCGGCCTCGGCTTGCGCCATGCTGACGAAATTGTCGTAGATGCGTTCCGGCGCCAGGCCCAACGCCTTGCCTGAGGATTGTGCCCGGGCGGCATCCGACGCCAATGCGCCGGCGACCAGTTCATATTGATCATCCATACGGGCGGCAAACCGATGCACCGCGCCGATGAAGGAGCCTTCGCCGCCGCCGACCATGCCGAGTTTGATCCGGCCGCTGCGCTTGTTACCTGTGCGAACTGTCATCGGGTGGCTCCTACAATCCCAGCATGCGGTTGATGGTTGCTTGATCAGTCGCCCCACCGGCGAAATCATCGAACGCCTTTTCGGTGACGCGGATGATGTGATCGGTGATGAATGGCGCGCCCTCGGCCGCGCCCTGCTCGGGATGTTTCAGACAACACTCCCACTCGAGCACGGCCCATGAGTCATAGCCGTAGGCCGCAAGCTTCGAGAAGATGCCGCGGAAATCCACCTGGCCATCACCCAGCGAGCGGAAGCGACCCGCGCGATTCACCCAGGGTTGGAAACCCGAATACACCCCCTGGCGGCCGTCGGTGTTGAGTTCGGCATCCTTCACGTGAAAGGCGCAGATGCGTTCGTGGTAGATGTCGATGAACGCCAGGTAATCCAGATGTTGCAGCACGAAGTGCGAGGGATCGTAGTTGATCCGGCAGCGTGAGTGACCTTGCAACGCATCGAGGAACATCTCGAAGGTGACGCCATCGAAAACGTCTTCGCCGGGATGAATCTCGAACCCGACATCCACACCCGCTTCGTCGTAGACATCGAGAATCGGCCGCCAACGGCGCGCGAGTTCAGTGAAAGCGGACTCCACCAGGCCGGCGGGCCGTTGCGGCCACGGGTAGAGAAACGGCCAGGCCAGTGAGCCGGTGAAGGAGACGCTGCTGTGCAGCCCCAGATGCTTCGATGCTGCCGCCGCCAGTTTCATCTGTTCGGTTGCCCAGGCCTGGCGCGCGGCCGGCTTGCCTTGCACCTGTGCTGGCGCAAATGCATCGAACGCCTGGTCGTAAGCCGGGTTCACCGCGACCAGCTGCCCTTGCAGATGCGTGGAAAGTTCGGTGACCTCTACGCCGTTCTCACGCGCAGCGCCGGCGAAGTCGTCGCAATATGTCTTCGACGCCGCGGCCTGCTGCAGGTTGAACAATCGGCTGTCCCAGGTCGGCACCTGCACGCCCTTGTAGCCCAGTGAAGCGGCCCATTGGGTAATCGCATCCCAGGAATTGAATGGTGCGGCATCGCCGGCGAACTGGGCCAGGAAGATTGCCGGCCCTTTGATGTTGGTTGCCATGTGCTTGAATCCTTCGAATCAGCAGATAGATTGTTCTTGATGCAGGACCGTGCTTGCGCGGCTGCCGCCGTAATCAGGACGCGCAGCCAAATATTCCGCCGTCGACGATGGTTTCTGTACCTGTCATGTAAGACGCTTCGTCGGAAGCAAGGAACGCGACCGCGTTGGCGATCTCCTCCGGGTTTGCCAGACGCTGCATGGGCGTATGCGATGCCATGTCCTTGCGTACGGCATCAGCCACCGGCGCGGGCAAGGAGCGCTCCATGATCGGCGTATCGACGCCGCCGGGCATCACCACGTTCACCCGGATGCCATCGGCGACAAGTTCCGACGCCAGTGCACGACCGATGGAATTCACTCCAGCCTTGCTGGCGCTGTAAATCGAAGATCCCGGCCAGCTGCGGACCGCCCCCAGCGAACTGCATAACACGATCGCACCGCCTCGTCCCATCAACGGCAGAATTTTCTGCACCGTGAAATACATGCCTTTCAGATTGACGTTCATGATCTGATCCCAGACCGCTTCGCTCGCTTCCCGGACAGGCACCATGGTGCCAATGCCTGCATTGGCGAACAACACGTCGACATGCGGCATTTGCTTTGCGAGCCCTGCGGCCGCTTGTTCGATGGCGGGCAGCGTCGACATGTCGGCCTGCACCGCAATGGTGTCACCGCCCAGTGACTCGCGCGCCGCTGCCAGCGTTTGCGCATTCCGCCCCACAATGGCAACGCGCCCGCCTTCGGCGACAAACCGCTGGGCGGCAGCCAGCCCGATACCACTGTTGCCGCCGGTAACGACGATATTCTTTCCTTCAAACCGTTTTGAAGACATGGGGTTCTCCGATGAGATAGTGCCGGGGTACAAGCGACCAGGCGATGAAACGGGGGCTGTCCGTTGCCGGCGTGCCCGGTAGTGCACGGTAGCCACGCGACCGTGCCAGATCGCGCAGGACGTGGAAATCGGCTGGGGTTGTCAGCCCATAGAGCACCTGGAATTCCACCCCCAGCCGGTGATCAATCATTTCGTACCAGAGGGTGGCCGCATCACCTTCAATGGCATACACCTTCTCCGCGGGCGTATTGCCAGCCGCCTCGCGCAGCGTGTGGCATGAAGCATCGTAGACAAATCCCACCGGGAGCGAAGTGGCTGCATACGCGAACGCTGCGCAATGGCGCGACAGCAATGGCAGCCCGGTGATGCCAGCCAGATGCTGCACCAACGACCTGCGCGAGATCATGGCGCGGCCTCGCGAGTCTTGGGTGAGGTGAGAAACGCCACGATGTCGTTGAGTTCGGTATCCGGTACTTCGACGCGTGACATCGGCGGCATGGATGCGTGACCATTACGCACCACCTGCCGGATATACGCCGGTGTCAGATCATCACGCAATGACAATCGTGCCCGCGCCGGATCCTGGTACAAAGCGAGCAGACGTTGCTCCGCCATGCCATTGTTCTCGTGGCACAACGCGCAACGACCGAGGTAGCCGCCGGGCGGTGTGTACGGCATGGCACCCTGCTCCGCCGCATCGACAGGATTCGTAGCCGCAGCCATGAGTCCCAATATGCCGGCCAGTCGCCGCCGCATCTGAGGTGTTTGTCCGGCGCGCTGCATCATCCTTGCTTCCGGTAGCGCGCTGGCCAGATGCCCTGCTTGCCGGGCGCGAGTATGCCCTGCGGGTCCAGCGCATCCTTGATTTTGTTGTTGAGTCTGGCCAGCGCATGACCGTTGAAATCGTAGCTCTGCGCCACTTCATCCATGAACGCCAGATGGCTGCGATATTCGCTGTAGCCACGCGATTTGGCATCCGCCATCAACGCCAGCAGCAGTTCCCTTCCGCGACGGACCATGTCTTCATCCTGTCGATCGTAGGCCAGCATGTTGACCACGGTGACGTGGCGCTCGCCCAGGGTGAAGCCGCCGTAGAAATCGAAACCGTAGTCGCGGAACATCTGTCGCGACCGGCGCAATTGCGCCAGAAGCGGCTCGCGCTCCGGCGGCAGTATGGGTGAGAATCCCAGGTGCCCGCCGTAGGGGCTGATCCAGTTCGCGATCCGCAACGGAAAGCTGATCGGCACACCATAATGCGGGAACGGTGGCCGTGGTTCGCCGCGCTTCCAGAGCCGGGTGGTGAATTCGTTGGTTGTCTGTGCCGCGAAGGCGCGCCGGATGACTGCCGCCTCGGCTTCAATCACCTCGCGGTAGCCGTACAACATGATCTCCAAACCCCACCAGCCGACATTGCGCTGGTGTCTGATATCAGCCTGGATGTCCTCCGGCATGGCGCCTTCGCCACGGTACCAGTCGTCCCGCTGCGACGAGCCCATGACATAGCGCATGAAATTGCCGATGTTGACCTGGCTCTTGATCACGCCGGCCTGGCGCAATGGCGCGAGGGTTTCGATCACCCAGCCGATGTCTTCCTCGTCGGGCAGTTCCATCCGCAATTCCATCGCCGCTTCCGGCTCCTGCATCAGCCAGACGCCGAGCTTGGTGACGATGCCGAGGTTGGATTGCGTGAACATCTGGTCCCAGCCGGGTCCATAGCTGTACCTGAACAGGTGCCACGCGTCCGCGCCGGCCATTGCGCCCATGCCGGTGCGGATGAGTTCACCGTCGGGCAACACGACCTCCATGCCACAGAAGTTGTTGGCGCGATCACCATGCGGACCGTAGGCGGTGCCGTGTTCCAACGCATTGCCCAGCACACTGCCGATGCAGTTGCCCGGCATCGGCGCCCACAGCGGCAGCTTTTCCTGTTCGAGGAACTGGTAGAGATCAAAGAAGCCGACGCCAGGCTCCACCACGCAGTAAGCACGGCGGACATCGACATCGAGGATGCGCCGCATACGGCCGAGATCCAGGACCAAGGTTCCCGGCATGCACGGCGCGGCGCCGCCGTATCCATAATTCTTGCCGCGCGAGATCGGCCATAGCGGAATGCCGAATTCGTTGGCGACGCGCAGCACCGCCTGCACTTCCTCCACCGATGCCGGCGCGATGGCCGCCGACGGCGCATGCGTGGTGGCGTCGCCCAGCGCGTAGGCATCTGCATAGGCGTCACGATCGATATCGTCGTCCAGCACCCAATCCTTGCCGACAATGGCGCCGAACGCGGTCAGCGCTCGTTCGAACCGCTCGGGCGTGATATCAACCGGAAGAATTCTGCGCATGGTAGCGATTCTGTGCGACGACAGGTTTATTCGATCGGCCGGCCGGTGACCGGGTGGACGTAATGGTAGGGCACCGCCGAACGTTCCGGCCACAACGACTGGGTTTGATCGATGAAGAAATCCGGGCCGATGGGGTTTTCCGGATAGGTCACCGTCGCCGGTTTGAGATCCACCGCGGTGTGAGCCCAGCCCTTCTCATACAGTGCCTGCCATTGAATGGAATATTCCAGGCGCTGAATCTTCCACACCCCCGCAACTTTGATATAGGTGTTTTCATACAGCGCGGCTTCGTACACCTGCAGCGGCAACAGTTCCGGCATATCCGGGCGGCTGTGATGGCTGCCCAGCACCATATAGCAGCGGCCACGGAAGTTTGCCGTGTGACCATCGTCGCTGAGGGTGATCACTTCCTGTAGTAGATGATGGTCGGCAACGAAGCCGAAGCGCGGGCAGGGCTCGCCCTTCGTATACACCTGGCCGAGAAAATCCTTGTACAGGCGCGCAAGACTCTTGTGACCTTTGTAAACACCGGAAAGAAACACCGCTTCGCCGCCTTCGGCAAACAGGTCCACGACCTCGTCGTAGCGGCAGTAGTCCATGAAGTAGCCGTAGATGTAATGCAGGCGGCGGACGGCTTCGATGTCTTCGAGCCGTTGCAGGCGCTGACCCAATGCCTCAACTTCTGCGTGAATATCCATCCCCTGTGTCATTTGCCCCCCCGATGGCCGCTGGATACGGATTTACCAATGATAATTATCCAGCGGACACTATGCCACCGGCGCAGGCATGACCGAGGGTTGCGTGCCGGACTCGGAAACTTAAAAAGGGTCCCAGGCGTAGCTGAACTTGGTGAACAGCGTGCGATTGGTCTGCCGCAGACCATCGAGCATATCGTTGTCCAATCCGGTATCGGAGTAGCCGACGAAGAAGCGCGTCTGGGCGTTGAGCTTGTAGCTGTACAGCAATTGGGTCGTGAGTGAGCGTGCGTGATGGTCCACAGGCGAGAGATACAAGTCCTGATCGCGATTCGTCGACGAATACTGGACGGTCAGCCGGACGAAGCTGCGCAAACCGAATTGCCAGGTCGCCCGCATGTCACTCAGATGCGTGGCGAACAGCCGGCCACCGTCCACTTTCATAGTCTGGTAGTTGTGTTGCAGCCGCAGCTGCAGTTGGCGGCCGAGTTGCAGGGTTGCCTGTGGGCGCAAGGTCAACAGATCACCCATCCGTGTATTGGCGAAATCGACCGCCCGCGCGAAGTTCATCCCCATGGCTACGTTCACACCCGCCCGGGGCCGCGACTGCACGTAAGTATCAAGCCAGCGTTCGTTGAAGTACTGATTGTTGTACAACCGTTCGCGGTGGCCGACGCCCATGAACATATAGGTCTGCCAGGGCCCGTCTGCATTAATGCTCAACTCGTGCAAGTCCTCCAGCCGCTGCCCGCTTTCGCTCCAGGACTTCAGCCAGTCGCCGCCGATTCTGACCTGGCTGAAGCGCGATTCAGGGCCGAACCGCCAGCGCCGCCATGCGCCGACAAATGTGCGCCGGTAATCCACCTGATTGACGAAGCCGAGGTCAGCGCGGAATTCATCGCCGAATTCCTGGTAGCGCGCCACCCAGTCCCACTCCGTATCGTTGTGGTTGTAGCTCACGGTGTAGGCGCTGTCGGCGATATCCGCTTGCTGGGCGTTGCTTGTCTGCACGCTGGCCGGATACTCGGTGGCCGAGGTCATCAGTTGTATTGATATGCGATCGCTGTCACCGAGGCGGACGTTGCCATCCAAGCTGGCGAGTACATTGGAGTACTCCGTCGCTGCCCGGCCGGTACCGAGAAACCCGACACTCACCCGGCTGCCGAAATCCTGCCGCAGGCGAAGCGCCGCGTTCTGGCTGCTCACATCGAGATGCGCCACTTCGGAACGCTGGCTGCCCGGAATGAGAAAACTGGTGCTGGAGTCATTGGCGTAGAACACCGCGAACGTCGTGTTGTTACGCTTGCCGGTCAGCTTCACCCCGTAATCCGGCGCGGCGATATTGCGGGTGTGAACGAGATTGGCCTGGGTGTTGAAGTAGTCCGCCCCTTCGAGAAAGAAGTCGCGGCGCTCCGGGAAGAACAACGAGAAGGTATTGTTCACATCAAGTTGCGCGACATCGGCTTCCACCTGGGAGAAATCCGGGTTCAAGGTCGCGTTGAGGAAGATGTCCTGGTTGATGCCCCAACGCACATCGATGCCTGCTTCACCATCAAAGCTGCTGTCCCACCCGCCGCTGCCCGGCGTGGCCGGCCGCGCGCGGGTGTAGGCTGATGTGACCGTCGGCACCACGACCAGGTTGGGCTGCTGGACGAGGTTGGCGAAGCCGCGGACCTTCTGGATTTGACACAGGAAGCAGCTGATGTCGCGGTCAAGCTTGTTGATGGAAAAGGTATGCCGCCGATCGCGCGGATAGGCGCGCAGAATGTCCAGCCCCCAGGTCTGCTCGGCCAGCCCTTCGGTGAAGCGCAACTGGTGCAGCGGGATGCGCATTTCGACCACGTAACCGTCATCGGTGATCTGGCCGGCGCTATCCCACAGCGCATTCCAGGACGAATCTTCCGACCGTACGATGTCGTCGTTGATCAAGTCCATCTGCACGCCGAGCGGATTGACGAAGAATTCGAAACCGCGCCGCTCGTCGTTGAACGTATCGATGATGATGCCGGACCAGTCATCGTCCCAGGCTGAATCACGATCGCGGTAGTACGCGCGGATTTTCTCCGGTTCGGGATCGTGGGCAATGATGGCGACGTAAAGGTATTCGCCGTCCTCCACCAGCATGGCTTCGGTGTCGGCCTCGGCCGGGATATCGTCCAGCGGCCAGGTTTCGTAGCTCAGCGAATACTGCTGTGCTCCGGTCCACTCCTGCGGACCAATCTCCCCATCGATGACAGGCGCAACAGTGACTCTGGGAATGTGCGGAACGTTGTCCGCGGCAATGGCAAAACATGCAGGCAGCAAAATGCCCACGAGCAACGCGTGAAGAATAAGCAGACCGCGCATCCCCCGCCCCCTGCCTGCAATGTGATGTGGCCTGTGGTCGTGAACCCTCGGACATTGGCCCGCGGATTTTGTTCGAGGCAGTGCAAATGTAGCCTCAAATACCCGCGAGCGGTGAAAATTCTTTCGGAAAGGAATAAAGGCAGGCGGGAACGATTTGGGGGGGATACCATGATTTCAGATACCCATACCAGCGCCATCAAGCGCCGGCGCTTTTGCGTTTACTCTTACGTGGTGTTGCAACTGCTGTTGCTTCCGTTATCACACGCGCAACAAACCAGCGATACGCGTCCGTCGATTGCTATAGACAGCAACGGCACCGTGCACGTCCCGGCACACCCGGTCCCCATCTCCGGTTTCCTCTCGCCCGAAGGCCAGGCATATCTCGTCGAGCATCTGCAGAACATGCAGCAGCCCGAGTTGCTGATTCAGGATGGCGGCCTGCCGCCGCTGCTCGCGCCCTATCTCGATCGCCAGCGCGCGACTTACCCGGTCATCAAACGTGACATCACCATCGCCGGCGTCCATGTCTATGACTACGAGCCAAAGGCAGGCATCACACAGACCAATCGAGGCCGCGTGCTGATCAACCTTCACGGAGGCGGTTTCTCCGGCTGCTGGCCGGGCTGCGCTGAACTTGAATCCATTCCCGTCGCGGCTGTTGGCCGTATTCGCGTCGTAAGCCTGGACTACCGCCAAGGCCCCGAACACAAGTTTCCCGCGGCCAGTGAAGATGTCGCCGCTGTTTACAGCGAACTGCTGAAAACCTATGCGCCTGAAAATATCGGCATCTATGGGTGTTCCGCGGGCGGCATGCTGACTGGAATGGCGGTAGCGTGGTTCCGCGAACACGGCCTGCCGAAACCTGGCGCGGTGGGCGTGCTGTGTGCCGGATTGACGCTCGATGCCTTCGGCTTCGGTGGCGATTCCAATTACTTCACTGCCGCTATAGGCGAGAGCCGCAACCCGCCCCCGCCGACATCCGCTGCCACTCCCCCACTGGCACCGTTGGGCTACCTCGCCGAGGTTGCGCTGGACGATCCGCTCGCGTCACCGGCGAGTTCACCGGATGTGATGGCCTGGTTCCCGCCCACGCTGATAGTGACGGGTACGCGAGGTTTCGAACTGAGTTCCGCTGTCTACACCCACAGTCTGTTGGTCAAGCAAGGCGTGGAAACCGATCTGCATGTCTGGGAAGGCATGTTCCACGGATTCTTCTACAACACGGATGTACCGGAATCGCGTGATTGCTACGACGTCATCGTCAACTTCTTCAACAAGCATCTCGGGCGCAGCTGAGCCATGGCATATCCGTCCGCAGCTCTGAACCAATCTATACGCCGGCGCTGGCGCCTGCTGGTCAACATGGGCGTCCTCGTACTGATGTTCACGTCAGTCGACGCCGCCGAGCGCCAACCACCGCCGATGCCGCGTGAACTGCCGGCGGCCTGGGTCAACGCGGAAACGATCGATCTCTGGCCCGGTGCGCCTCCCGGTGCGGCCGGCTATGCGGCGCAGACACTGCCGGCTGACTGGCCGGTAGTCTTCATCCGCAATACGGAGCGCCCGGCGCTACACGTCTTCAAGCCGGCCAAGCCGAATGGCAAAGCCGTGCTGGTGATTCCAGGTGGCGCGTACCAGTTCGTCTCCATTGCCAACGAAGGCGTGGATGTCGCCGCGAAGATGAATGCCACCGGCATCACGGTATTCGTGCTGACTTACCGCCTTCCCGGCGAAGGTTGGGACAGGCGAACCGATGTGCCGTTGCAGGATGCACAGCGCGCGATGCGGGTCATTCGCGCGCGGGCCGCGCAATACGGCATCGATGCCGATGCATTGGCGGTGATCGGCTTCTCCGCTGGCGGCCACCTCGCCGCCACCCTGGCAACCCGGTACCGCGATGACGTCTACACACCCGTTGATCTTATAGACGTGCAGAGCACCCGCCCCATAGGCGTCGGCCTGATTTACCCGGTAGTCACGATGGATGCACGTTGGACGCATGAACTCTCGCGCGACCTGTTGCTGGGCAAGCCCGCGACCGATGATGCCGTAGCTTATGCGTCGGCCGAACAACACATCAGCGCCGATACGCCGCCGATATTCATCGTGCATGCGATGGATGACAAAGCGGTACCGGTGGAAAACAGCCTGCATCTGATCGACGCGCTGCGCGTTGCCGGCCGCCCGGTAGAAGCGCATCTGCTGCAGGAGGGTGGCCATGCCTTTGGCGTGGGTTGGCCGGATTCTTCCGGTGCATTCTGGATTGATCAATTCAACGCATGGTGGCAGGCGCTGGAAGTTCCGTCGCCGGCGGCTGCCGGTATCGTTGATGAACCCTGCCCTGCGCCGCTGCTGCCACCGCCGGCTTTCACCAAACGCGTCAGCGACATGTTCCTCGAGCCGGGAACGGTGACCGCGGAGGATTTCAGTGCGCTTGGCCGCGACCCGGCGATAGCAGACTTCAATAAGTTGAACCGCGAACGCGCCGCACAGGATTGGCCGGGGCTATGCCGCTACCGAGCAGCCAACAAGGACGTCATCGCCAGCGGCAAGCAGGTACGCGTGGTGTTCATGGGTGATTCAATCACCGAGAACTGGGCGCTGGCCGATCCGTCGTTCTTCAGCAACGGCATCATCGGCCGTGGCATCTCGGCGCAGACCACCGCGCAGATGGTGCTGCGCTTTCATTCGGATGTCATCGAGTTGAAACCGCAGGCCGTGCAGATCATGGCCGGTACCAACGACATCGCCGGCAACACCGGCCCGCAGCGTTTGCAGGATGTGCAGAACAACATCATGGCGATGGCGGAAATGGCACGCAGCAACGGCATCAAGGTCATGCTCGCGAGTATTCCACCCGCCGCGGCATTTCCCTGGCAGCAAGCCATTGACCCTCGCCCGTTCATCAAGACATTGAATGCCTGGCTGCAAAGCTACGCCCGCGAGCAGGGTTTCGAATACGTGGATTACTACGCCTCGCTGGCCGGCGCAAACAACGAGCTGCGCGCGGATATCGGCAACGATGGTGTGCATCCGAATCGGCGGGGTTACGCAATCATGCGGGGCATAGCCGAGCAAACTTTCCGCAATTAACGACTGCACGGAAATTCCGCGCAACTATAGAAAAATTAGAATCGCTCAACGGCTGCGCAGGCTTACAATACCCACCAGGATGGCGGGTAGGCAATGAATGACATAGAACTGGATGTTCAAAAAGATAGCGTACGGCGCAATCTCGTTGTGCTGCTGGACGGCACGGGTAACGAGCTCGGGCGCAACCTTTCCAATGTATTGAAGCTCTACCGCCTCTCGCGCAAGACTGAACAGCAGAAGTGCTATTACAACCCGGGCGTCGGCACCATCGGCCGGGTCAACGAATGGCATCGATTCAGCCAGAAGACCACCGGCGTACTCGGCCTTGCAACAGGCTACGGCCTCGACGACAACGTCCTGGGTGCTTACAAGTTCCTGGTCGAAAACTGGCAGCGTGGCGACCGCATCTTTCTGTTCGGCTTCAGCCGCGGCGCCTGGTCGGTACGCGTGCTCGCCGGTTTCCTGCACCTCGTCGGCCTGTTGCAGCCGGAGCAGTTGAACCTGTGTGACAGCGCACTGGGTGCATACAAGCGCGCCGCGTCGGATAACGACCTGCCGTTCGCCTGGCATTTCTCCCGGGTAGTCGGCGCGCGCCGGCCGAAGATTCATTTCATCGGCGCCTGGGACAGTGTCGGCTCCGTGCTGGTGCCACGGCGGGATCGCTTCTATCTGCCGAGTCTGCAGACCCTGCCCTACACACTCAAGAATCCCTCGGTGAAGATCTTCCGCCACGCGCTGGCCATCGACGAACGCCGCCGCATGTTCCGGGTAGCGCCATGGACAGATCCGCAGCCGCATTGCCCCAATCCGTACAAGCCCAACGACACGGTGCCGCAGGACATCGAACAGCGCTGGTTTGCCGGCGTGCACTCGGATATCGGTGGCGGCTATCCGGAAGAAGAAAGCCAGTTGTCGAAATACGCGCTGCGCTGGATGGTGGATGAAGCGGAAAAAGCCGGACTGCTGGTGGATAAGTCCCTGTACCGACACCTCGTCTGCGGCGAAGCGCATACCTCCGGCGAGCATACCTACGTGCCGCCCGCCCCGGATGGCATGATGCACCGTTCACTCGGCGGCGCATGGCGCCTGCTGGAAGTGCTGCCGAAAAAGGCCAGCCACCGCGAGTGGCAACGACGTTCACTGTTCGGATTCTACCTGCCGCTGGCTGAACCGAGGAAAATCGAACCGGGCGCGATCATTGATCCGTCGGTTAGCGAGCGGCAGTTGACAGTGCAGGAATACAAGCCGGTGAATCTGCCGGACAGTCTCTGAAGATCCAAGACTGATTGGCCGGAACCGCGGCAAGACACCACAGACATCTTCCGCGCGCGAGACTGTTAAGCACGCGTCTCGCTTGAAGTCCTGACAACAAACTGAAAGATGCGTGCGTCGTGCCGGGTTGGATGCGCCATTCACATTTCATGCTCAAGGCGCTGTATACCTCTGCCGTCTACTCGAAGCGTCTGAGGCCATTCAATTTCTCGCCCACCGCCACAAAGGCCCAACCGAGAGATGCGGCGGCGGCTTTATCCCATGCGCCATCGCCATAATACGTGACAGATTCAAACCCGGTCGCGAGTTGGCTCAGCGCATGACGCATGATTCCGGCTTTGGCAATGTGATGATTGCAGGAAGCCAGCGGCACCGCGTCGAGCGGAAACTCCGAAGCCAGCAATTTCAGGCGCGCCGCGCCGAACCAACCGGCAGTGGCGTAGGCAATACGATGTTCACTGGATTGAGCCAGTCGGGTAACAAATTGCTGCGCGCCCGGCAGCGCCGGGATGGGTCCGTTGCTATCGATATGGCTGGCAATTCTCGCGACGAAGGCGTCTTCGACGGCGCGCAGTGCTGGCTCGGTCTCATGGATGCCATTGTCGGCAAGTATTTCCAGCAAGGTTCCGGAGCCTGAGATGTTGGTGTAGTGGGTCCACGACTCGCGCAGCTTCACCGGCCCCAGCACTTCGCGAATCGCGGCGATATAGGTTTGATTATCGAGCTCATTGGAGTGCAGCAAGGTTCCATCAATATCGAAGATGACTGCGTGCATCGCTTTATTCGCCCGCCACGTTTGGAAAAACACAAAGAAGAAAGCTTAACTCACTTTACCCGTCATTCCGAAGACTGCGCAGCGGTGAGCCGGAATCCATGCGGCGTTGCTCGAAGCCCTATGGATTCCCGCCTGCGCGGGAATGACGGGTGAAGTGAATTCGTCCGGAAACGGAAACACCACGCCAACGACCTCCCCGATCCGTCATTCCCAATACCGCGCAGCAGTGAGCCGGAATCCATGTGGCGTTGCTCGAAGCCCTATGGATTCCCGCCTGCGCGGGAATGACGGGTGAAGTGAGTTCGTCCGGAAACGGAAACACCACGCCAACGACCTCTCCCATCCGTCATTCCGGACAACGCGCAGCGGTGAGCCGGAATCCATACGGCGTTGTTCGAAGCCCTATGGATTCCCGCCTGCGCGGGAATGACGGTTTAGTGGCCTCATAAGTGACGGCACCGTGGCGCGCTCCGGTTCAGGGCTTTCGCGCGATGATGAACGGCACCGCCATCTTTCCTTCCGGTTGCCATTGGAATTCGATATCAAACCCTGCGCGGCGAATGGCACTTATCAATTCGTCCCTGGTAAACACCGCCACATACGGCGCTTTACCCAACATGCGGAAGATTGGCACCACGTAACGCAGGAACCCCATGCCACTACCGATGCACGCTGTGCTGCTGACAAAAATCCCGCCCGGCTTGACCAGCTCGAACACCTTTTTGATGACGGCGTCCTTGTCCTCTACCAGGTGCAGGATGCTTTGCCCCATCACCACGTCGAAACTCTCGGCAGGCGCCTGCAGCGCTTCGATTGTATCGACCTGGAAGGTGATGTTGTCGACGTTGCTTTTCGCGGCCTTGTCGCGCGCGATGTCGATCATGTTCTGTGAGCAATCCACGGCGAGAATTTGATTTACGAATGGCGAATGGACAATCGCCGTGCTACCAGTACCGCAACCAAACTCCAGCACCTGCAGATCCGGCCGGAGATATTCCTGAGTCTTCTTGAGTTTGAACTGGTACGACGCCTCGTCCCGGACAGGTTGCCGCGCATATTTGTCTGCTATCTTGTCCCAGAACCTTGCTGAATCCACTATCGTCTCCCCCGATCGCAAATACTTCGCAGACCTAATCACCCCGCCGGATGATTCTCTCGGCGACCGACGGCGCCCACCGGGCGAGTGCCGCCGCCACGCCTGCCTTACCCACGCGGATTGTGGGCGTGTCCGCCAGATACCCCTGCCACACCGCATCCGCCACGGCTTGCGGGGCCAACTTGCCTTGCCCCCGCCCTGCCGTCATGGCGGTATCCACCACCGGCGGGACTACTTCCATCACCCGCACGTTTGATTGTTCCAACTGCCAGCGCAATGTCTTTGTGAAGCTGTGTAACGCAGCCTTGGTCGCGCAGTAAACCGCTGCGGATTGCTTGGGAACGATGCCGAGGATTGACGTCACATTCATGACCGCCGCTTCGTCCTTTTCAAGGAGCCTGGGAAGCAAGGCGTGGGTCAGGTGCAGTGGCGCGAGAAGATTAACGCCAACTTCGCTATCGATGCTTGCCGGAGAAATCCTGGCGAAGTCGCCATTGAATTGCACACCGGCGTTGTTGACCAGAACCGAGACATCCCCCGCTTTCTGAATCACGTCGTTCCGACCCGCTTCCGTCGCGACGTCGGCCTCGATGATCTCGACAGCGGGTAACCCGGCGGCCGCTGTCGTAAGCGCTGCACGGTCTCGCCCGACGATGATGACGGTATTGCCAGCGGCAACAAATTTGCGGGTCAGTGCGAGGCCGATTCCCTTGGCGCCTCCCGTAATTAGAATTCTTTGTCCTGATGCTTGCATGATGAGTCCACGTTCAGAAACAGAGCGCCAACACGCGGGCGAAATACATCGGTGCAGTCGCTCAAGGTAAGCGTCCGTAATTCAGTCGTGACTCGAACGCAAACCCGGCGGTCGCATCAAAACGTCGGCGTACGCCCGTTAAATCTCAGGAGCGTGCATTGTCATGTCAAAGCGCCATCCACGACCACCCGGGCGCACATTCAATTCCGGATCGCTGAGCGGCGCTGGACCAGCCGGTAGATTTGCATCACACCATCTCCGTCCATCGAGGCCTGAGCCGGCGCCGCTCAACGCAATACCGCGCGACTCTATTCGGCTGGCTCGATGCGCAGCAGTGCCCCTTCATCCTCGTCGGTCAGCAGATAAAGCAATCCGTCCGGCCCCTGGCGGACTTCGCGTATGCGCTGGTGGAATTCGCGCAGCATGGATTCGCGGCGCATCTCTTCCATCTTCGAGTTGAACACAACGCGCTGCAGGTGGCCGGTGCCTGGGAGACGCCCTTCGGTCATGCCGCCGACGAAGACATTCCCCTTCCAGGCCGGAAATTCGTCGCCGGTATAAACCGCCATGCCGGCGATTGCTATGGCAGGTACCCAGAATATCAGCGGTGGCTCGATGCCTTCGCGGGTGGGATGCACGTTCACGGGCGTGCCGTTGTAATGACGGCCGAAACTCACTAACGGCCAGCCGTAATTGCGGCCCGGCAGAATGATGTTGAGCTCATCGCCGCCGTTGGGGCCATTCTCGTGCTGCCAGATCTCACCTGTCACAGGATGGACGATGATGCCCAGCGTGTTGCGGTGACCGAGTGTGTAAATTTCCGGGCGATAGCCTGCGCGACCGACGAAGGGGTTGTCCTGCGGCACTGAGCCATCGTCATTCAGCCGCAAGATCTTGCCACGCAGACTCATCGGGTCCTGCGCGACATTGATGACATCGTCCTGGGTCCGGCCGCCGGTGGCAAAGTAGATCTTGCCGTCCGGGCCGAACATGAACCGGCCGCTCAACCCGGAGTTTCCGGGGTTGGCGTCCGGCACGAGCAGGTCTTCAACATTCGCCAGCGTATGGCCGTCGAGCCGGCCGCGCGCCAGTGAAGGCGCGCCCATGCCACCCTCGACAGGTTTGACATAGGTGAAGTAGACGAAATGATTGCGCTCGAAGTCCGGATGCAGCGCAACATCCATCAGCCCGCCGTTGCCATCCGTGCGCAGGGCAGGCAGACCGGTGATCGGCTCCGGGTCCAGTACACCGTCGCGGACATAGCGCAGGCGCCCGGGGCGCTCGGTGATCAACATACCGCCATCGGGAAGGAACGCGATGGCCCAGGGATGCGAAAGATCGCGAGTTACGACACTGACCCTTATCTTGTGTTGCTCGGCGGTGTCGATGATCCAGGGGCCGTCGCCCAGGGGCGGGACCGGCACACCAATGCGTTGTGCCGACGCGCTGCCGATCATGAAGAACGCCAGTGTCAAACCGGCGGCTGACTTGATGAACTGCCTGATGCTCATGCGGATTCTCCCCTTCTCCGGAAAGCAATGGATTCTCTAATTACTCGCTGAGTTCCCTGGCGCCGGTTGCTTGTCCAGACGCCTGGAAGAGCGCGAGAGTTACCTCACTGGCGCCTGTCGCTGCCAGATGTACTCTTGCGAGATGACTCTGCTGGCAAGCTGGCGTTGCCCGTCACTTGCGAGCAGTCAGCAGGAACACCGGGTATTGCTTGTCGTCCTTTTCGATCACGCTGGCGGTGCTCACGGTGACGTCGCTGAACCCGGCCTGGGCAGCGAGCCTGGCGAATTCCTCACGTACAAAGCCGAGGTGATACACGCCCGGCTCGTCGCCATGGAAACTGCCGTCCTCCTGGTCGAGATCCGCGATGGCAATGAATCCGCCGTCCTTCACCAGGTCACGAAATTTGCTGAACATTGCGGGTACGTCCTTGATGTGATGCATCGTCAGCGATGAGACGATGCCATCAAAGCCGCCTTCAATGTCAGTGGTCTCCAGGTCGACCGCCAGCATTTCCAGCTCGCAGGGCATCTGCTCGCGCTTGGCCGTCAGGTGGGCACTCATGGAAGGCGAGACATCCACCGCGGTGATTTTGCGCACCCGTGGCGCCACCCGTTCGGTCAACAACCCGGTACCGGAGCCGAAATCCATCAAGTGCATTTCGGGCGTCATCTCAACACCGGCCACCAGCGCGCCGGCGATCTTATCGATGACGGCGAGCCGGTTGTGTTCCTGCTCGTAGCTGTCGGCCTTATGGGCGAAAAAGTCCTGGGTCACGTAAAACCTCGTGTTCGTTGACCGTCGCGATCAAGCGGTGGATCTGCCGATCGACAATACCACGACACCGGAAGCGTTCGCACGCCGCCCAATCGGTTCTCACCCTTGATTCTGCGTTGGCCTCCGCCGCCCGGCCGCCCAGAGCCCTCCCACCGACAGCAGCAGCGGCAATGCTGGTGGCAATGGCACCGGGCTCACCGGGGTGCTGGTCAGCGTGCCGAGATACCAGTCGTCGGACTCGCTGTTGTAATAGGCCTCGACCGAGTAGGACGCGCAGGGGCCGGTGGCGATCACTTCGCCCGTTTCGTCGTCGTAAATCTCTTCGTAGTAATCGCAGTACTGCGTGATTTCATCGAAGCTGTAGAACTCCCGTATCGCGACCTCGAACACGCCGCCGGCGGACTCAAGGGGAGTCGTCAGCGTTCCTATCTGAATCACCGATTCGTTCACCCGGATTTCATTGAACTCTCCGTTGCCGTAATCCTGGCGATAGGTGTTGCCGGTGGTGGGCGAGAAGAACGAGAGGAAATCGTTCACGCGATAAGGGCCGACGCTGTCCGTCGTGTCAAGTAGAACGAAGCCTGGGCGGCTGTAAAAGTCGTAGTAGCCACGGAGCTGCACATTGCTGGTCGCCGGCGAAGCGAAATCGAGGTCAAACTGACCCAGGGAAGTGCCGTAGTCGTCCGCAAGCAGCCAGGTAAGGGGCGCAGACCGCACGATTGTTGCCGCCGATAGCAGCGATGCACAAACAATGACTCTCATAGCACGCGCAGGAGTGTAAATCCGGAACATCTGGTCTGATCCTTTCGATAAAGGCAGCGTCGAGGAATGTCAGGCGGCCGCGAACAGCGGTCGCTCAATCGGTTGCCCTAATCTGCACCAGAATTGCTGCGGAATAAATACAGCGTCAGTGGTAATCCTTAGCGAAAGGGGAAAGGGGGACGGTTGACGCTCAGTCCGTACTGCGCCACCACGTCTTGCCGCCTCGCATCTGCATCCAGCCCTGCAGCATGAGAAAGCATCCGGGTAAAAGAAACAGTACGGGGATCAGCTTGACAGGCCACGAAATGATGAACAGGCAGACCACGCAGACGATCAGAATGTTGCGCCCCAATCGTTTCGTCGCTTCTGCGCCCGGATTGGCATACCCATAGTGCGCACCACAAACGCACACGGTTGCGCCCTCTGGAATCGGGTGCCCGGAAAAAGGGCACCTCGTGCCCCCTGCTTCAGCACTGTCCTCGGGCAAGTGGACCATCGATGGGGACGTGGAGTCCCCGGTGACGCCGGGCGCACCACATTGCGGGCAACTCACGGCCTTGTCGGAGATTTGATTTCCACATTCGGTACACGCAACCAGGGCCATAAATTTCCTATCTGAAACGCTATTTCGCGCTATTTGGGGTCAGTGTAAAAACTGGACCTGCATGCACCGTCGCTGACACCCATGGTATGCAAGAGATCGTCAGGCCAGAGCTTACACTTATGCGTCTCCCGGCGCAGAGTTTCGAAGTCGAAGCTCAAGCGGCTGGTTCGGAATATATGAAAAAAGGGGGGGCGGCGGAATGATTTTTCTCCGTCATCCCGGACGCCGCGCAGCGGTGAGCCGGGATCCATAGGACCTCTCTGCAAGCCGCATGGATTCCGGCTCGCACCCCTTCGCGGACGCGTCTGGAATGACGGAGCAGTTAGACGAAGCCCACGCGAATTTCCCCGGTGTTGGGTGAGGAACCTTATATTGTGACCAGTCACGGTTACTGCAACTGAAGGTGGTCAACAAAAAATCCCTCCGTCCCCCTTTGCACCAAGTGCCGGCCACGATGAAGATCAGGTCGGTGACTACAGAGAAGCTATCTTGACGTTGAATGTCCTCGGCGCCTGGCGCCTATCAGGCTGAACAATCCCAGCGCGAGAAATGAAAGTGCGGGGGGCAGCGGCACTGGCGAAGCCTCCCTAACCAACAGTGAACCCGTTGCTGCGTTCTGAGATACGTTCAGCCGGAGTTGATTTGAGTCCGTCACGCCGAAATTCCCACCGACATTGTCGGAAAAAAATCCGACCATTCCTGATACATAGGGGGATTCATTAAGGCCGGTGTTTACATTCAGCACCAACCAACCGTGGGGGGAATCGTCAAAGTGCGTCACCGTACCCAGGCACGAATAGGCGGGCGATGCGTCACACGCACCGCTTTCACCGAAAATAAAACTCGATGATTTCGGATTGGTATAACCGGAATTTGCGGTACTCAGGATTCCCCACGTTGTCAGGAAGTCGAGCGCGCCTGGCGCATTGTCCGGCGAGTAGCCATTGTAGACACCGCCCCATAAAGAGTTAATCAGCGCCTCTGTTTCAGATCTGGTTGCATAACGCCATCCCTCGGTGGTCAGCAATGCAGACGCCTCCACATCTTCTCTGGACATCCCCGCGGTGACATCAAGGCTCAGCCATTCCAGGCCCTGCAAATCCGCATTCGTCGAGGTGCCGCTATTAACGACTGCGGCCGATGCCGCCTCTACAACCGCTCCCAGGCAAAGAATCGCCAACGTATACATTGCTTTTTTCATGGGCACCCCACTCCTGACACACTTTGATTATTTGTTATTGTTTTCACGCTTGAACTCGATTCCTGGATTTCCCTGATACACCGAGGACGTGCCATCGCATGCCGTGAAATCCGCGTCAGTGGGAAAAGGCCACCTCCCCCTGCAAGCGAACGGGCAGATCATCAGTGCCACCACATTTAGCAAGCGGGCAAATCGATTCCAAGCTTCGAGGGCCCGAGTATAACGCGCCTACTCCGCACGATGGTTTTCAAAAATTTACGTTTCCCACCGCGACAGCCAACCGAAAAAGCTGCGTGGCGGATCGCTGGAGGCGCGGCGAACATAAAGGGGGGCGGTATAAAGGGGGACGGAGGGATTATTTTTTGACCAGCCCCGGATACTGCGGCTGGAGGTGGTCAAGAAATAATCCCTCCGTCCCCCTTTATATGCACTCCTGCGTCACCATCCGCATGGTTTCGAAGTCGAAGGTCAGGCGGCTGGTGCGGAAGAACTGGTGGGAGAGCATGCCGTTCATCCGGAACGGGAAGATGCCGAACTGGCCACCACCGAGGTTGTAGCGGCCGGTGATGTTGTCGCGGGTGAGGTTGCCCCAGGTGGCACTGGCAACGAAGGGGATACCCTGCACCGCCCCGCCACCGCCGATACCGGTCACGACTTTCGACGCATCAATCTCAATGCCCGCCTCTTCCAACGCTTCCCTGGTGCCCAGCAGACCGCCGCCGGCGAAGCCGGTGTCGACCATGAATATGCCCTCCGGCGCATCATTGAATCGCGCGCGGGTCAGGATGAAATGGTCGCCCATCAGCCACATGCGGCCGACGTTGGCGCCGGTAGCGCTGGCCTGCTGCTGAAACGTTGCCGAATCCGCGCGTGGCGCGAGGATCAATTCTCCGTTGCAGTAATCAATCGTCGAGAGGAAGTGCATCAGCAGGCCGGAGCCGATGATGCCATCGACCGGCATGCCGCCCAGTTCAAGCACACCGGCAGGTACGTTGGATATTTTCAGTGAGCCCAACGCAAATTCCGGAATCAGCGTCCGTTGCGTTCTCGCCTGCCGGCCACCGGCAAACGTTCCCATCGGCCCATCGGTCAGGGGAAGACCAAGCTCTTCAGCCAGTGCCCTGGTCACAGTGACATTCGGCCCGCCGGTATCCAACAGGAACTTCGCCTGCCGCGTACCAATGGTCACGCTGACCACCGGCAGAGGATCAATCTGGTCGAATTTGATCGCGACCGGGCGATCGAGTGTGAAGTTGAACGTATCGGGTCCGAATGCGGCCTTGCGCTCCAGGGCGATCATACGCGTTCGCGTTGCAACCGGGTCACCTGGGGATATCGCGAGCGCCTTGTCGGCCAGGTTGATGGCTTCGTCCACCTTGTCATCAAACAAGGCGGCACGTGCGAGTCCGGCGAGTGCCCTGGCATCGCCGGGGTTCTTTTCCAAAGCGGCTCGAAAGGATTGCTCGGCCTCTTCAAATTTTCCCTGTGAGAAGGGGTCATTGCCGGGCGGGCGCGGCTGCTGCGCCACAGCGCAGGTGGCCGAAACACAAGCAACCATCAGGACACAGGTTCTGAGCATCGTCCGCATAGCAACATCCTCTTTCGTTGGGTCACACGCGTGCAAGGGTTTAAGCGCTACTTTCCGGTAGCCACGGCAACAACGGTCGAAAACTCATTGTGGTTGACCTGTGGTGCAAGAAACTTCCGTGCACGAGTAAACCGGAATGTGTCAGTCCATGTTGTAGCCGAGGAATGCCAACCCCGAATCGTAGAAATGCCAGTACTGGCAATTCCAAGCGTCGGCCCTGGTTGTCGCAGTGCCGCTTCAATCAGTCACGCAAGTGAAGCTTTCACTTGAGGAGGTATCCCCCGCGCCGTTGTACCTCGGCCACGCCGGGTAGGCGCAGAGCGGGCGTTCGGCAACCTTCGTGCTGTCCTGCGAGGTATTCACCAAGTGGCCTGGTGCCTTGCCCTGCTCCACCCACGCCTGCAGGACCGGGAAGAGATCCGCCGCGCCGGGTAAGCCGTCGGGCTTGGAGCCGAAGTGGGTGACGTTCGGGAACACGTAGTAGCGAATGAAGTCATCCGCCTTCTGCTCGCCCATGGTCCGGACGACACGGTTGTAGAACGCGGCGGTTTCAAGTGGCGGGACTTCCGATGAACCGCCGGCGTACAGAATCATCTTGCCGCCGTGGTCGGCCAGTTTGGAGAGATCCGGATTTGTCGCATCGATGATCGATGACAGTTCCATGATGCGGTCACGCCATTGCGGCGCATTCGGATCAAAATCCAGCGTCGCATACTTCTCGTCGCCCGCAACAAAGAAACGCACGTAGCCATCGCCGAGCGCATAGACGAAGGCGTCGCGCACGCCCCCCTGGTTCGCGACCGGCAGCGAGGGTTGCTGCCGCGCGCCGATATACGCGCCGGATAAATCGATGTGCCCCCACGAGTATCCCGCGTGGCTGGAGAGCCCGGACGGCAGTTGGTAGTCGAGCGTGAACGGTTCAGCAATGCCGTTCAGTGCAGCGAGCTGGCCCGGCGTCAGACATTCAGCCGATGTTTCGTCGCCGCAGACCAGTTCGGAGAAGTCGGGCTTGCACGCTTCGAAGTTCCCGATCCAGCCGTCCTTCAGGCCATCGAGCTCATCACACTGCGCAACGCTCAGGTCGGCTGCCTTGCGCGCCAGCGTCGGGTTGATCCAGTTCTCGCCGCCGTTCGCGTAGAAATCCTGCGTCACCTTGTGATGCAGCAACATCAGGCCCGTGAGATTCAATGCCGGATCGCCAATCAACATGCCGTCATAGTCCTCGCCATGCTTCTGCGCACCCTGCATTGCCTCCTTGCCGCCCTGCGAGAAGCCGACGAAGTACGTCCACTTCGGTTTCGAACCATAGTGCGCAACGATGATCTGCATCGCTGCGTTATAAGTCTTGCGCTCGCTGGCGTTGCCGAAGTTCTCCAACGCCTCGGCCTTCAATGCGAATGAGCCACCGCGCGTGTCGTACTCCGGCCCTACCGGCAGGTTTTTGGCGTCATGCCCGCTGTCACCGGAGAATGTGGCGTTGTGCTGCTGCATGAAGCGCTCCATCGCTCCCGGCGTTGACCACGGGAATTCAGGTTCTGGAATCACGCCATCAAAACCGCCGCCACCGAACTGCACCGCGCGTCCGCTCCAATCGGCGGGCATATCGACCTGCAGGTTGATCGGCCAACCGTCCGCTTTTGGCGGGATCTGTGCCGTCACCTCGCAATGCGCCGGCACGCTATCGGTCTGGGCGATGTCTTTCGCCGAGGTGATGGAAAACCCGTCGAACGAGGCGTCCGCGAGTTGCGAGCACGCTGTACCCGCCTCAGAACTACAGGCAACCAGCGCAGCGCCGGCCAACGCGGCGACGGCGGGAAATACGATCAACCTGGTGAAACCGTGCATGAAGACATCCCCTCCTCATCGTGCAGAACCGGGATGCTAGAGGAAGGAAATTTAGGTGTCTATGCGTGGATCAAGTACTGCGGCCGGGTACATGAAAGCGTGATTAAAACTGGCGGAAGTTTCGATGCGCTGTCCTTTCAATCGACTACACTTTGAACGTAGCCAAACCAGAACGCTTTCATAACAGGTGGCAACATCCGGCGCACAAATCCGTTTCGCGCGGATGCGCGAAAATGCTGAGTAAACCGCTCCGCTACGCGCAAATATCGTGCGTTGAATCTTTCAAGTTAAACTACCCATATCAGGCCACAAATTGATTAGCCTGCACAAAACAGCCGAGGAACCGTATGGCCGGATACAACAATGCAGGCCTGCCCCTGCAATGTAAGTCAACCACTCTCCTGGTGGCGATCCTGACAGCTTGCCTGTGCAAGCCTGCTGCCGCGCACCATAGCCCCGCGGCCTACGATACGAGCAAGGAGATCACCATCACCGGGACGATCCGTGATGTCTCCTGGGGCAACCCTCATATCTACATCATGCTTGACGTTGCCGATGGCGATGATGGTCAGACGAAGCGGGTTCGGGTCGAAGCAGGGTCAAGTTCCACAGTCAGGCCGCTGGGCGTTTCCGGTTCCGATTTTCCCATTGGCGAAGTCATACAAGTGCGAGGGTTTGCCAGCCGACGCGGTTCGGAAGCGGTTATGGGACTGGACGTGACCAATGCCAGCGGCGCGATTTTGCCGTTGCATATCAGGGGCCGCGTCAAAGCGGCTGAACCAATTGCCAAGGCGACGGAACTATCGGGCAAGTGGATAAGCGAGACCTCCAGTTTCCTGGCCTATCTGGCCAGCATGCCGAAATGGCCGTACACCGAGGCAATGGCAAGAGCACTGGCAGATCGTGATACTCAACTTGCGGCACAAGCAGACTGTACGCCCGCAGGTCCGCCGGCATCGGTGTTGTTGCCTACGTTGATTGAAATCGAAACCAACAATGATGCCGTCGTGATGAATATTGACTGGATGGACTCACATCGAACCATCCGACTGAACAGCACGCATCCCAGCGAGATCGCCCCAACGCTGTTTGGCGACGCCATCGGCACGTGGGACGGTGAAACGTTGGTGATCGACACCATCGGCTTCACCGACGACCCCGAAGGCATGGCCCCGGGCCGCCCCACCAGCGCGCAAAAACACCTTATCGAGCGTCTGACCCTGAATCCCGACGGCACCAGTCTGCAATATGACGTGACGATGGAAGACCCGGTTTACCTCAAGCAGCCCGTCACACATTCCGGGCGCTGGCTTTACCGACCGGACGCGGTAGTGTCGGGCGAGCCGTGTGATGACACGGTGGCGAAGGAGTTTTTGAAGTACTAGGTGCGTACACACGACGACATGTTTGGGGTCAGAGTAAAAAGCCTGATGGGTTGATACGCCGGAGAATATCAACCGTGGAACAGCAGCGTGCGGAGTTTTTACTCTGACCCCAAACTATTCAGGCCGCTTCTTCTTTGTTCCGTAAGGCATCACCCAGCCAAACAATACAGCCTCCGCCAACATTCTGAACTTGGACGTTGCGTCCAACCCTACAGATTGTGGCGTATAGCCCTTCCTGAACTCGTTGACGATATCCGTAGCTTCTTCATAGCAGGAAGGCGGCACTCGAATCGACTTTTCGTTGTACCAAGGTATTTGCATGCCAGGGTAAAGGCTCCCGAAATGCTCCGCATTGATAAAACAGGGAATACCAGCAAATTCCAATTCAGCGACCAACAGCATTTGCTCGACTTCATCTCGTGGGTGACAGACCGTGATCATTTGCTTTCCCGACGTTACCCCCATTTAGTAGCAATCTGGTTACGAATCAGAAATAGAACTGCCACCTTTTCAAAGGTAGAACCCAAACCGTCAAATATCCCATTAGCTTTCCAGTGGCCAATCGCTCCTTAGCCTCGCCAACTCCTCTAACAGCTCGCGCAGCTCACATAGAACATCTTTAAGCTGCTCAATCGAGTACTCATAAACTTGCTGATTGCCGGAAGTCGGCAGGCCCAGGACGTTCACAACCTTGCCCTTGCGCGCTTCAACGCCCCATCGCCCGTGCACGAGGTCATTCCGTTGAAGCCTGACTGATTGAGCCCGCTGTATCCATGCCTCGTACGCACGGCGTCGCTCTGAACCGGCAGGAAGCCGACCTTCAACATGCTTCTCGAGCCTGACTATCCTACGATGGAAATTCAATTTTTCGACTGCCTCGGTACGGCACGCAATAGTTTCACCGTATTCCAACGCCTCGAGATACAGTCCGAGATTGACATCCAGAAGAGAAAACGCGAACAACATATGCCCGAGTACAGAAGCTGCCTGCTCTTCCAGCGCATCGCGCCGCTCCCACGGCTCGCCTAATGTTAGTTCTTCCATGAATTAGGACGATATATACCTGATGCCTTATCTCCCAACAGATACATATATGACACCTTTTTCCCTAACTCTTCGACGCTCTCAGTTTTCTGGACAACAATTCACCTAAGTGGATAAACGTGTGGGAGTTGTCAGGATCCAGTGCGACGGACTGACGAAATTTATTTTCGGCTTCGTCAATCTTTTCAGCACACATTAGTACATAGCCGAATGTATCCAAGAAGCGACTGTAAAACACGCGACCGATCTTTTCATAAAACCGATCTGATTCAAGGCACAATTGCTCCGCCCTTTTCAAATTTACTTCTCCGCCCGTTAATGCCAAATAGTATGCTAGATTTCCTGCCGAAACTAACTGCGTGTAGCGATCCTGCTTTACCTTCGAAAGTTCGTGGCATTTTTCCGTTATCTCTACCATTTCCGATAGATCTGATTGCATCCCATTACGTTCGTAACGTTCCCAAAGCAGGAATGCGAGAAAATGCATAGCCCTGAAATGCTCTGGGTTGTTTTCAAGCGTTTCTCGCAAACACCTTATTCCCTGCTCGATGTCACCGCCAAAACCTTCAGCACAACACACTCCATAGATATAGGTCGCGTCAGGATGGCGCTCGTCCACGTCCATTACCCGCCGTGCCAATATCGATGCATCCGCGTAGAGGTTTTCGTTCAGTTTACGGGTCGCCTCTGCAAGGACGGACTCCATATCGTCAGACAGGATCGGACTATATTTCGACACAGTAACGATAGTATCCGCCCCTTCAAATTCAATTGCGTGAATTTGAATAACACTAGACGTCCCGCGAGGTATAAATGCCTTTCCCGGCAAAACATCAACATTCATAGTTAATCTTGACCTAACCTCCTCCGATATCAATATTTGACTTTGTTTTGCGCAGGCGACTATTCGGGCCGCAACGTCTACTGTAGTGCCTTGCGGATCTGCTGTCGTCGATTGCTCGTAATGAAAATAGACGACCGGCCCGAGATGAATGCCGATCCTAGATTGAATAGCAGGTGATGCTCGCAAAGATTTCAATATTCGCTGTGAATCGATTGCAGCAAGCACTGCGTCGTCGGCATCATCAAATACCGCCATCACCTCGTCACCAATAAATTTCACTACATTGCCGTTGTGTTGAGAGACGCAACTTGCAATGGTTTGATTATGTTCAAAGGTTCGTTTTAAACCATCGACAATTGAGTGTTTAGCCTTGTAGCTAGTTGATCCAGAAAGGTCTGCAAAAAGAACTACCTTTGGCTCTAACGTCCCCTCAATGAATTTTTCTGCATCAATTAACTGCTGGAGTGATTTTGTGACGTTTTCTGTATTCATTGGCGCATCCATTCGATAATTCAAGATTTATTGAAGGTTCATGTCTATGTGGAAATGCCTACCATTATGAATTTCCATCTTGTTTTAGTACTCCAACATTGAACGTTTGGGCTCACAAATTCCCATACAATCGTTTACCTATTCCCCAGTGCTAAATTAATGACTTTAACAACCTTATAGAACTCACCGAACCATTCTTCAGTCGGCTGACACGTCTCCTTGAACGCCTCAAGGTAAGCTCTCTTTAGTGCATTTTTTGCTGATTTTTGTTCTTCCTTCGACCCATACATCGCTTGCTGGACTAAGTCACCATGCATTCCGTTGACGTCTGCGACAAATTGACGGGGAAGGAGCCCCTCTATAGAACGCATTGCAGGCTTATGTCGCCCAAGTCCGAGAAAGTTCTCTCTATGCACAAATCCATTACGCTCTAAGCCAGGCTTGATCTCGTCTTCAACGTCCAAGTCGTACGTTATGAACGTAGACCTACTCCTACTATTTATAAACTTGCGAGGAAAGGGTGACGGAGGGATTAATTTTTGGCCAATAGCAATCGCGGCAACAGTGACTGGTCAAAAAATAATCCCTCCGTCACCCTTTTCATACAGCGCCCAACCCAGGATGCGCCGCGTGAATCGATCCATCACGGTCGCCAGATAGCGCCACTGGCCATTCACTTGCAGATAGGTCACGTCTCCCAGCCAGACCTGGTCTGGACCAGTCACGTTCACCTTCCGAACCGTATTGGAAACGCTGCCATAGAACTCGTGCAGCCCGGGTAATCGACGGTACAACTTCGTCGAACAACCCTGAACGCCGTTTTCACGCATGATCCGCTCGACTCTGCGCTTGCCGATGACCTGCCCATCCTTGCGCAAGCGCGCGTGAACCCGTGGGCTCCCATACGTCTCACGACTTCGACGATGGACTCGCTCTATCTTCTTCAGCCATTGCTGATCGGTAATTGCGCGCTCACTCATCGGTCGACACTGCCAGGCATAGAACCCGCTGCGGCTCACGCCATACAACCGGCACAATGTCGTCACCGGGAAGGTTTCCTGCTGGCTTTCGATGAAGGCGAAGATGTCGCCCTTTGACCTGAAGTGTACTCGATGGCTTTTTTTAAAATGTCATGCTCCATCTTGAGCCGCTCGTAGTCCTTCTTCAGCTTGCGGAGCGACTTCAGCTCAGCGGCCACATCCTTATCCAGTTCCACACCCTTGGTCACAATCAATCCCTCCCGTGCCTGCTTGCGCCAACGAGACAACATGAATGGATGAATGTAAAGAGATTCGGCAACATCCTGTATCGCCACTCCCGGCAACTGGCTCAAACGAACCGCTGCCGCTTTGAACTGATCACTGTACTTGTACGTCGTCCTGGGTCCTGGCTTTGGCATCCTCAACACTCCTGACTTGGTTAGGTCAGGGTGTCTACTGAACCGGAGGAACTATCAGGTCGGGTGTATTTAATTGTTAGACCCTTTGGCCTTTCTGAAATATAATTTTCGTTCTTGAATGCGCACTTCCTTATCTGAGTCAAGAACCGCTTTCGCCGATACATTGTCCGAATACTCGACGAAGCAATAGCCTTTGGATTTATCATGTCGCCTGGGAATCACGATTTCCTCTAAGTCGCCAAATCCTGATAACGCATCGTACACTTCAGACTCAGTTATATTGAAAGGTATATTCCCAACATACAGTCTGTTGCTTTCTGTTCGTACATCCTCTTGTTCGACAACGACACGTATTTCTGGATCTTTTTGCTGCGTGGGCTTTTCACTTGAGGGAATATTAATACAATATCTTGGGTACTCTCGAAACGGAATTTTCTTATTTCTAGCTAACCGCTTTGCTTTGTTGCGTTCTACTTGGTTCCCTAGGATTCCAAAGCGAATCAAACTGTCTACCAACAATCGATAATGCTCAGTGTCAACAATGCCAACAGCGTCCCATACGTCCTTGGCAGAAAAAATCGCGCCTTCCTGGCCGAGCAAAATAATTGCTTTTTGCTCTCTATCTAGGTCAAACCCATCAAATTGACCAAGCCACAGCAAATCTTTATCTGAATAGAGGGGGCGGTGCGTAAGCCTTATTGTGAATCCACCCTCTCCGCTTTGGAGCGTAGGTGGCGCCAGTTCATTTTTGTGCATGAGATCGTATATTCGCCTCATGCCTTCCCCTAGCTCCCTCATATACCCGAGTTCTCGAAGTACACGGGCGATATACGTGTTACGAGATTGATGGGCTCCAGTTTGTTTGACAATATCATTGAGCTCTATCGTCGAGAGCAATTCTCCGGGATTTCGAATCTCAAGGTGATCTGTAAAAATATAAACTTCTATTCCACGTCCTTCTTCCGAATAGTCTCTGTGTGCTATTGCGTTAAGCAGCGCTTCTTTACATGCAAGTTCTGGGTAAATTGATTTCTGTGAAAATCTTGCGTTAGGGTCTAGCTTCGTGTGCACAAGATGCGGCCTTAAAGCTTCCCAAGCTTTTTCAACTAAAGTTACTATGTTACCGGGTATTGTTTCGTCAGATACGACATTATATTCCTCGCCTGTTAGGACTGAGGTTCCATCCACCTTCATTATTCTTATTTGAAGTCTAGGGTGCCATCTGGTAGGTTCTTTTGAAAACAGCAGCATTGCTGCTTTTCTAAGTCGCAATGAAGAAAGGCCATACTCGCCGAGTTCTAGGTATTGAAGGCATTTCTCTGGACTCATTCCCTTTAAAATTTGGTCTGCAACGATTCTTACCAACTCTACGTCAAGATCATCTGCGGAAGCCCCATCAACAAATTGCCGATCGTATTCTCGCGATTTTTCTTCATCCCTCTCGAACTGAAGGGCTTCAGCGGATACAGGAACAGACTCCAAGTCGTTTCTCTGAAGACACCGTCCATCGGAGGTTATATGGATATATTTCGTGCTCTTTGGAACTGAAAAGTAAAGCACAACCTTGCCGTCAATACTTAGGCGGTGCCTTTTGACCGTGGGCAGAGGGGTGTCTTTATGTATTCTATTACCTGGCGATTGCTCAAGAATCCCCAGCTCCTTCTCGGAGAAACTGTTCAACCCGGTAATCTCGCCTGAATCCTCGACGCCGACAAGCAATTCACCACCATCAGCATTCGCGAAAGCCACCAATGTTTGCGCAATGTTCGTAGCGATAGACTTTATGCTTCTATTAACTTTTTCGCCAGGCGCTCCATCTAAACCACTTTTAAACTCCCGAAAATGGCTTTCGCCGAGATCGATAGCTGATTTAGCTCGTTCAACCATGGCTATTGCGGACATTCTTTAAGATTCCTTTTGTGGTTGTTTTTTGGTCTAACTCCAGCCATCAGCCGGCCCGAAACCGCGCAGCGTTTTTGGGGTCGGCTTTATGGCCT
>JACKNH010000010.1 GCA_024234975.1 Gammaproteobacteria bacterium | reverse complement strand
CGGGAATCCATGCAGCGACTAGCAACGCCACATGGATGCCGGCTCACACCCGCTGCGCGGGTGCGGCCGGAATGACGGTGGGCTGGGTTGGTCCTTGTTTATGTCGCGTAACGACTCGGTCAGTTATGCAGCTCAGGCGTCGTTGCCTTGGCCGCCGTGCCCGCAGGTGCCGGCGGCGGGGGTGGCGGCGCGCCGCGGCCGAAAGCCGGTGGCGGGTTGTTCTTTGCCTCGTTGGCCAGACTGACCACGTAGGCGCGGATCGAATCAGCTTCCTCAGGCGACAGATGCTCGCGGAACGACACCATGCCGTTATTCTGCAAAGCGCCGTCGATCACGATGGCTTTGAACAGTTCCGGTGTATTCAATGCCGCGGCATATTTCAGATCCGGGAACATGCTGCTCACCCGCCCGTTGTTGCCATGGCAGCTGGCGCAGTGTTCGTTGTAGTGCTGTTCACCTTGTGCAAGCAGCTGGGCATCGCCGAAGTTCTCCGGCGGATTCAGCACCGGCGGTGTGTAGCTGATCATCTCGGGCAACGTGGCATTGCCGCCGCGCTTGAATACCAGCAGCCGCGCGTAGTTCGGCGCCCAGTAGCTGCCGCCGAAACCGCTCTGCCCGGCGACCACCGCAATGTACTGCTCGCCATCGACTTCATAACTCACGCTGCCGCCGACGATGCCGGTCTGCGTCGGCGCGGTCCAGACCTTCTCACCGGTATCGGCGCGGAAGGCGGAGAACGTTGCATCAGCCGTGCCCTGGAACACAAGATTGCCGGCGGTGGTCATCACGCCTGAACGCGAACCACCTTGTCGTTGCTCCCAGGCCGGCGCTTTTTTCACCGGGTCCCAGGCCAACAGATAGGAACCGGCGCCCTCAAGTTGTGGCGCTGCTTCCTGTGGCCGCTTGCCGACGTTGATCGACAGCAGCTGGTTACCCATTTTTGCACCCGCTTCGGCCACCAGCGGGAAGCTGCTGTAGTTGGTCGGGACGTACATCAGGCCGGTATCAGGATTGAACGCCATCGGGTGCCAGCTGTGCGCACCTCCGGCGGACGGCACCACGTGGAAACCGCGGTCACCGAATGCGCCGTAGTTGGCGTCCGGATTCAGTATCGGTCGGAACTTTTCATCGAAACCGTTCATCCAGTTCGCCGTGGGGACGAACAGGTCGGCCGAAATGACATTACCCGTCGCCGCTTCGATGACATAGAACACGCCGTTCTTCGGCGCCTGCATCAGCACGTGCTTCTGCTCACCATTGATCATCAGGTCAGCGGTGACAATCTGCTGGGTGTTGTCGAAATCCCAGCTATCCTGGGGCGTCGCCTGATAATGCCAACGGTACTGGCCGGTACTCGCGTCCAGCGCCACGATTGAGGAAGTGAACAGGTTGTCGCCACCACCGGGCGAGCGAATTTCCGCCGGCCACGGTGCGCCATTACCGGTTCCGATATAGACGAGATCAGTGACCGGGTCATAGACGACGGCATCCCATGGCGTACCGCCGCCACCGGTCTTCCACCACTCGCCGTTCCAGGTCCTGGCGGCCATTTCCAGTTCGGGTTGTTCGAAGCCCAGCGAAGGATCGCCGGGGACCGACCACCAGCGCCACAACTCCTTGCCGTTTTCGACGTCGTACGCAGCCACGTAGCCGCGTTGATGAAATTCAGATCCGGCTTCACCGATGAAGATACGGCCATTGGCAATACGCGGTGCGCCGGTAATCGACAGCCACAGATCGCGATCAGTGGCCTGCACTTCCCAGACCTTTTCGCCGGTTGCGGCCTTCACCGCCACCAGCCGGCCATCCAGCGTGCCCCAGATGATCATGTCCTTCCAGACGCCCACGCCACGATTGACGATGCCGCAGCACAACCGAACCGCCCATTCGCCCGGCACCTTGGGATCATATTTCCACAGCAGTTCGCCCGAGCGCGCATCGAATGCATAGACCTTGCTCCACGGCGAAGTGACATAGATGCGTCCATCGGCCACTACCGGCGTCGTTTCGTAGCTGCCGCCACGTTCAGCAAGATCGCCAAACCAGGCCAGGCTCAGCTCATTGATGTTATCCGGCGTGATCTGGTCCAGCGGGCTGTAGCGTTGCTCGCTGTAGTCGCGGCCGTAGGACATCCAGTCTCCCGCGCGGGAGACGGTGACCATTTCACCGTCCACGACATCGGAGGAATCCTGAGCCGCCACTGGCGTTTCCACAGTGGCATCGGTGGTGGCAGTGTTGTCGCCACACGCGGTCAGACCGGCAAGGGCCGCGACCAGGGCGGACGACAGAAGAGTTTTTATCGGGCTACGCATATTGGCTCCCCCATTTAAAGCATGTGCGTAAATGTCGAGTGGATTTTTGCCGGGCAGGCGCACGTATGGTACATGCTTAGCCCGGCTCATTGAGACCCCGGAACAGGAAATAGTTCGGCGGACGGTTGCGCGCCTGTCGGTGATTTCGAATCAGGGCAACGCGAACACAAACAGTGCCGAACCAAACGCCGCTGCCACGTACTGGCGGCCGTCAATCGCGTAACTCATCGGCGCGCTGTTCAATTGCCCGCCGAGCGCGGCTTTCCATTTGAGTTCGCCGTTGCGCGCATCCAGCGCGAGCAGGTAGCCCTCGCGACCGCCGCCGAACACAAGGTCGCCCGCAGTCGATAACACGCCGCCCCAGGTGACGTCGTTCATCCTGAATTCCCATTTCGGATCCAGCGTTTCCGGGTCGTAGCCACGGATTACGCCGTAGGCTTCCTCTTCATTGTTGACGAAGGGCAGCAGATTGACCTGGCCCATCGCCGTCTGCTGCTGATTGATACCGACCGGCCGCGGAAACTGGCCTTCCATCGCCATGATGCCCGACTGTTCCCAATGCGAGACATAGAACAGCCCCGTGCGCGGGCTGTACGACGGCGGCGCCCAATTCGTCGCGCCGTGCACGTGGGGACGGATCAACGTGCCGCCCGGCGACGGCAACATACCGGGCACCCGCTGCGGGCGGCCCTTGGCATCGAAGCCGTCCATCCAGTTCACCTGCACGTAGGGTTTGCCGGCTAGGAACTCACCGGTGACACGGTCAAGTACATACATCAGGCCGTTGCGGTTGGCCCACAGCATCAGCTTGCGTGGTTTGCCGTGCCATGAACGGTCGACCAGTACCGGCACCTGGGTGGAGTCGTAATCGATTTCATCGTGCGGCGTGAACTGGTAGTACCAGCGCAGCTTGCCACTATCGACATCGAGCGCCACCACGGAATCGCTGTAGAGGTTATCGCCCAGGCGCTCGCGGCCATCCCAATCCGGCGCCGGATTGCCGGTACCGAAATACACCAGACGTTGCTCCGGATCGTAAGCGCCGACATTCCATACCGCGGCGCCGCCAACCTTCCACGATTCGCCCGACCACGTATCGTTACCGAACTCGCCTGGTCCTGGAATCGTATAGAACCGCCACAGTTCACTGCCTGTCTTCGCATCATAGGCGGCGATATAGCCGCGCATGCCGAGATCGCCGCCGGCGGTGCCGACGATGACCCTGTCCTCGACGATGACCGGCGCCATCGTGATTGAATACAGCGCCGCTGAATCGGCCACCTCCGTATTCCAGAGCAATTGACCACTGCGCGCATCAATCGCCAGCAGATGCGCGTCGATCGTGCCCATGTACAACGTGTCGCCGAGAATCGCGACGCCGCGATTCACCCGGCCGCAGCAGGTGCGAACATCTGCTGCGGGTTCGTGGTGATAGGTCCAGAACAGGCGGCCGGTGGCGGCATCCAGCGCCACCAGATCATTGGGCGCCTGTACCGTGTACATCACGCCATCCACCACCAGTGGCGTTGCTTCGAATTTTTCCAGTGACTTCGCCTGCCATACCCAGGCGAGCTGCAACTTGTCGACGTTTGCAGTGGTGATCCTGTCCAGCGGGCTGTAGCGTTGATTGGCCGGCGTGGCCGAATAGCTAAGCCAGTTCTGCGGTTCGCGGTCCGCATGCAGGATGCGATCGTAGCTGACCTGTGCGCCGGCTGCAGTCGCCACCAACCCGGCGATGAGGCCCATGATCATGCGGTACTTCATGGCGCAACACTCCCCTTCAGTGTCAGCAGGTAGCTGATCACGTCGTTGATCTCATCATCATTCAATACGTCGGTCGCATCAGGCATGGTGGTCTGCGCGAACGTGAACTCACGCAGGTCCTGCTTGGGCACGGAGCGCAACCGCTCATCCGCATCGAGAATCTGCACGGTGAAAGTATCGTGATTCAGCAAACGGCCGAGCAGGGTTTCGCTGCGCCGGGTGACAAGCCTCACCTGTCGATTACCGGCCTGGATCTCGGCGGCCGGCGCGCGCAGCGATTGCTCAAGTTCATCTGCTTTGCGTTTCAATGCGATGTCGCTCAGGTCCGGACCGGTGCGCGCACCGCGACTGCCGACCCGGTGACAATCCACGCAGTTCCCCTTGCCGTCGAACAGCGCCTGGCCACGCACAGCGTCGCCGCGCACTGTGCGCCCGCCGCGGGCCGCGGTGGCGCGCAGGTATTGCACGACCTGCGCGGCCTGCGCATCCGACATGGAAGGATTGGGTGGCATCGGCGTGTTCGGGATGCCGTTGCGAATGATGCCGATCAACTCGGCATCGGAATAATCTCGCCGGAACAGACCGCGCCCGAGGTCGATGCCGGCAATCAGGTTGCCGTCCGGTCCATGGCAGTTCGCGCACAAGGATTGGAATACACGATCACCATCCTCGATATCAAAGGCAGTGGCATGCTGGGCAATGGCCTGCTGGCCGAACCCGGTAATTACTGCGAACACTACTGCGCCCGCACACATGGAAAACCGCATGGCCGCCCCCTTCAGCCGCTACCGGACGGCCATTCTATGCCAGCCCGCACGGCTTGCGGAACACACGTTTCGCACGGATTAAGCGGTGCTTAAGAAATGGCAACTACAGTGCGCTCACCGCTCGCGCCTTGCGACAATTGCCTGCAGAGGTTTCCCGATGCAAACCCACGCCGATGTCACCGCAAAAGTCCCTGCCATCACGCTGGGCTTCTGGATCATCAAGGTGCTGGCCACCACGCTGGGCGAGACCGGTGGCGACAGCGTCTCCATGTCGATGAACCTCGGCTATCTGGTTGGCACAGCAATATTCATGGCCGTATTCATTGCCGCGGTCATTCTGCAAATCAAGGCGCGCGGCTTCCATCCGCTGCTCTACTGGGCCACCATCATCGCCTCGACCACTGTCGGTACAACGTTGGCCGACTACGCCACGCGATCACTCGGCATCGGCTATGCCGGTGGCTCCGTGCTACTGCTGGCATTGCTGCTGGCGTCGCTGATCGCGTGGTACAGGACCACGGGCAGCATCGATGTCGCCACCGTCGCCACCCCGCGGACCGAATTCTTCTACTGGATCACAATCATGTTCTCGCAGACGCTGGGAACCGCGCTGGGTGACTGGACGGCGGATACCGCCGGACTTGGCTATCTCGGCGCAGCCGCCATTTTCAGTGCCTTGCTGCTGGCCGTAATCGCCTTGCACTACACGACATCGATATCGCGCAGCGTGTTGTTCTGGGCAGCATTCGTTTTGACGCGTCCCCTGGGTGCGGTCGTCGGCGACTTCCTCGACAAACCTGTCGCCAACGGTGGCCTGGAACTCAGCCGCTACGCGGCATCGGGTGCGTTGCTGGTCGCCATCGCATTGCTTATTTTTCTGCTACCACAACGCGCGGCAACCCGGCCGCACTGACCGCGGGTCAACTGCGCCGGGATTCAGTGCAAGGTCAGCATCACCGCATGAATGGCCAGCGCCAGCAGGCATAGTGTTGACAGCGTGAACAGCACCACACGCACGGCGACGACATTGACCAGGCACTGCCACAGGCTGTGCGCGATGCGCAGGCCGGTGTAACCCCAGGCCAGCATCAGGTTGATGGTGTGGGTGTCGCCGGCCAGCACCAGGATGGCAATGACCGCGTAGAACAGCGTGGGTTGCTCCATCAGGTGCGTGTAGTTGTGCGATACCCAGTTCACGCCGGCCGGCATGTCTTTTTCGACATCGGCATAGCGCGCGCCACGCGGCGAATTTCCTACCTTGATCCCGGCCTTGGCAAATGCCGGAAAACGCGTCAGCACCAGCCAGAACAACACGATGAGTGACCACAGCACCAGCACAGCGGCAGGCGCAAGCAGGGGATTTGCGTTCATAGAAACTCCTTGGTTCGGATGGCGGCGCCGATGGCACCTTACGCCAGTGCGCTCGCTGCGGTCAAAGCGCTACCAGGCAGGATCATTCAATGCTGTCTCGGGCGATAATACGCGGCATGAGCGGAATCCATATTGAAGAAACCGGCACCGGGCCGCGCGTATTGTTCGTCCATGGCAGCGTCTTCGGCGGCGGCATCACCTGGCGCGCGCAGGCGGAATTGGCGGAGCGTTGGACATTGGGCGTGGTTGACCGGCGCGGCTTCGGCAACAGCCCGGCCGCCGAGGGCGAAGACTTCGAAGTGGATGCGCACGACATAGCTGTGGCGTTAGGCAGTGGCGCGCACCTTGTCGCGCATTCCTACGGCGGTGTTGGCGCGTTGCTGGCGGCGGCCAACCGACCGGAGGCTGTGCACTCACTGACCCTGGTCGAACCCGCGGCGTATTCCATCGCCATGCATCTCGAGCATGTCCGGCAGGCAACCGAAGAGGTGGACAGGTACATATCCGCCAGTCGTGCCGCCCCGCGCGAATTTCTCACCGAGTTCTTCCGCCTCGCCGGTGTAGAAATCTCGCTGCCAGATCCATTGCCTGCAACGCTTGCCACTGGCGCGCAACTACTGATGTCCTGCCGCTACCCATGGTTGGCCCGGTTCCCATTCCAGCGCTTGCGGAACGCGCCTTTTCACACACTGGTGATATCGGGTGGTCACTCGGCGGTATTCGAATCCATCTGTGACCTGCTGACGACCGAGTTGAATGCAGAACGGGACGTGTTGAGTGGCGCGGGTCATGCGGTGCCGCGCCTGGGTCATGCATTCAACCAACGGCTCGAAAAGTTTCTGAGAGCGCAGACCCGCGCATAGCGATACACGCTGCACTTCTTTCATAGCATTGATATCCGTTCTCCTATGAATTGGGTATGGACATCCTCACGCGATGATTGGACCATCCCTGTCACTGGTGTCGCCATGCGGCTTTGACTCGCGCGCCAGATTCGTTAGGCTGTTGCAACACTTGGTCACTCAACATTCGAATACTGGTTGCGCGAATGAAGCTGATTCCCCTCCTGAGAACGGGCGATCCGCAGCACGCGATCGCAAATCCGCCGGCTGAACTGGGCTACGTGCGTTCGGCCTACGCCGGGTTGTATCAGCGCGTAGGTTACGCTCCACCCTGGTTGGGTTATGTCGCGACGGTGGACGGCCATTGCGTCGGCACTTGCGGATTCAAATCGCCGCCGGTGGACAACCGGGTCGAGATTGCCTACTTCACTTTTCCAGGGTTTGAGGGTCGGGGCTTTGCCACCGGCATGGCCCGTGCGTTAATCGATATATCTGTGAATGAGGCCCCGGCCGTATGCATCGCCGCGCAGACCCTGCCTGAGGAAAGCGCATCGACATCCATCCTGCGCCGACTCGGCTTCGTCTGTGTGGATACCGTATTCCATCCGGATGACGGCCCGGTGTGGGAATGGCGCCTGGAATGCGCGCAGCAGGATTTTGCATCGGCCGCCTCCGTCGGTTGATTTCGCGGCAGTTTCATTCCTGCCTGCGGCAGGACTCGCAGCGCAACCTTGTAGCGGCACACCAATGCGCGCTGAGTATCAGCAGATACCATCACCGGTGATGCCACGTTGATCCGGATCGATGGCCAAGCGTCGCTGCGTTCCAGTATCATCCGGCGACCTGCGTCACACCCCGTTGCCCATCACGCACTGCAAAAAAAAGACATATGCAAACACTGCCAGAACCCGTTTCACCATGCTCCAAACCCATTGCAGCCGCCCTCGCCGGTCTCATGCTGATCTTTGCCGGCTGCGGCAATGAGAGTGCCGATACCGCAGCCGGGCGTCCTGCCGCCACAGACCAGGCCGAGGCGCCGGCAGGTCAGGCGGCTACCACGCGCAGTTACGCGAACATCACTCGTGCGCGCTTGCTGGATGCGGACCAGGAACCGGATCAGTGGCTGACGGAGGGCCGCGATTTCGGCAAGGGCCACTTCTCACCATTGGACCAGATCAACCTGGACAACGTCGGCCGACTGGGCCTGGCGTGGAACTACCAGACCGGCACCAGCCGCGGCATGGAAGCCAATCCCATCGTCGTCGATGGCATCCTCTACACCTCCGGCACTACCGGGCGGGTCTATGCACTGGATGCGGCGACCGGCGCGGAACTGTGGAAGTTCGACCCGCAAAGTGATGGCCAGGTGAATCGCTATACCTGCTGCGATGAAGTCAATCGTGGCGTCGCGGTGTGGGACGGCATGGTTTATGTCGGTTCACTCGATGGGCGACTGTTTGGTCTGGACGCCGCCACCGGCGAGGTGGATTGGGAAGTCGATACGCTGATCTTCAAGGACCGAGCCTACACCGTCAGCGGCGCGCCCGAGATCGCCGGCAATGTCGTTGTAATCGGCAACGCCGGCGCAGATTACGACGCGCGCGGCTATGTCAGCGCCTATGATCTGAAAACCGGTGAAATGAAATGGCGCTTCTTCACTGTGCCCGGTGATCCGGCCAAGGGTTTCGAACATCCGGAACTCGAGATGGCCGCCGCGACCTGGGACCCGAACAGCCGCTGGGATGTCGGCGGCGGTGGCACTGCCTGGAATACCATGGTCTACGATCCGGAACTGAACCTGCTGTACGTCGGCACGGGCAATTCCGCGCTGTTCAACTGGCATGAACGCAGCCCGGCGGGCGGCGACAACCTGTTCCTGTGTTCCATCATCGCCATCAACCCGGATACCGGCCGCATGGCCTGGTATTACCAGCAGGTACCGCGCGAAAGCTGGGACTTCACCGCCACCCAGCCGATGATTCTTGCCGACATGGAATTCGATGGCGTCACCCGCAAGGTTGTGATGCAGGCGCCCAAGGCCGGCTTCTTCTACATTCTGGATCGCGCCACCGGCGAACTGCTCTCGGCGGACAAGTACGTACCGGTGAACTGGGCAACCCATGTCGACCTGGAAACCGGGCGGCCGGCCATCAGTCCCGAGGTTGATTACAACAACGAAAAAGCAATCTACGTCGAACCTTCCGGTATGGGCGGCCATGCCTGGAACCCGATGTCATACGACCCGGTGAACAAGCTGGCATTCATTCCCGCCATCGAAGCCGGCGCCATCAGCTACGACGCCACCGTCGGCCATGAGTACCGCCCGAAGCAGGCCAATGCCGGCAACGTGATTCTGTTTGGCGACTCGATGCTCGCCAATCCCGACCTGTTCCAGGAACCGGTGAAATCTGTACTGGCGGATGTGCAGAAGCGCGGCAAAGCCCAGTCGCGCGCAGTGCTGAAAGCGTTCGACCCGGCCACCGGCGAAGTGAAATGGGAACAGCAGAACGAAGGCTGGTGGGATCGCGCCGGTGTGCTGGCCACCGCCGGTGGACTGGTATTCCAGGGGACCGACAGTGGTTATCTGCGTGCCTACAACGCCACCACCGGCGAGCGCGTATTGAACCTGCATGTCGGCACTTCGATCATCGCCGCCCCCATCAGCTATCGGATCGATGGCGTGCAATACATCGCCGTGCTCGCCGGTTGGGGCGGTGGCGGCTGGTTCGCCCCGCACGATACCTCCGCCGTCATCAGGTACGGCAACCAGAATCGCATCATCGCGTTCAAACTCGACGGCGCACCCGTCACCTTGCCGCCCGAAGTCAGTTCCGTTGCACCGCTGCCGCAACCGCCGGTGGAAAACACCGCGGATGCTGCCGTGGTCAGCGAAGGCCAACGCCTGTTCGGCCGCTCGTGCGCGATTTGCCACGCCAACAATGATTACGGCCTGACGCCCGACCTTCGGCGCATGACCGCGGAAGTACACGCCGGATTCAAGGGCATCGTGCTGTATGGCGCCCGTCGAAACAAAGGCATGCCGCAATGGGACGACGTGTTGAACGACAGCCAGGCCGATGCCATTCATGCCTATCTGACCGATCTGGCATGGAATGCATATAACGCCCAGCAGAACAACGAAGCGCTGGAACTGGCGCCCACCAACACCACCGGCCATTGATGCCGGCCACGATGGAAATGAGATTCATGCGACGCATGCAACCACTGTTGAGCAGCGCCGCGGCGCTGCTGCTGGCTTCCGGCTGCGCCGCGCAGCAGGTACTGCCTGATATTCAAATCATGGACACCCAGGTGTTCTCCGAAAGCATCACGTCCACGCGCGACGGCACCGTCTATGCCGGCAGTGTCAAAGGTAATGTGTATAAGGCGCCGCCTGGCAGCGCCACCGCCGAACCCTGGATCCGCCATTCCGAAACCAATGGCATCCTGACCATTCTCGGCGTGCTGGCCGACGAAGCCCGCAACACGCTATGGCTGTGCTCAGTGCCGAATTTCTTCGGACCGGAACGTTCCCAGGGCACCAGCGCGCTGAAGGCGTTCGATCTCACTTCCGGAGAACTCAAGGCCAGCTACGACTTTCCGCCACCGGCTTCGACCTGCAATGACATCACCCTCGCCGCCGACGGCACCGCTTACGCAACCGATACCGCCAATGGCCGCCTGTTCAAACTTGCTGCCGGCGCGAACACGCTCGAATTGTTCGGCGAAGACAAGGCGCTGGTTGGCGTCGACGGCATTGCCTTCAGCGCCAATGGCACGCTGTATGTGAACAACGTGCGCAGTCAGCAGATGTTGCGGGTGGACATCAACGTCGATGGCACGATGGGCAAGCTGACGCAACTCAAACTTTCCCACGAGCTTGGCGGCCCGGATGGCCTGCGTCTGATCGATGGCAACCGCTTCATCCAGGCCGAAGGTCAGGCGGGGCGACTGGCCATCGTCACAATCGACGGCGATAGCGCGTCGCTGACGGTGTTACGCGATGATTTGATTTCATCGCCTGGCGCGACTGTCGTGGGTGACACCGCGTACGTTATCGAGAGCAACATCCAGTACCTGTTCGATGCCGACCTCAAGGGCAAGGAACCACCGGCTTTCATGTTGTATGCGGTGCCAATGCCTTGATCCCGTGTTCAATGCTTCTGATGCGATTTTCCAGCGACTTGATTAAGCGAGTAAAAAATGATGAATCCCTCCACACTCATTAAGCCTGCCTTGCAATGGCTGGCAGTGGCTGCGGTGGCCGTCACCACGGCTGCATCGGCACAGGCGCCAGGCCAACCCAGCGCGGTCATCAAGGTCAGGTGCGACCGGCAGTGCCTGATCGGCCATGCGCGCAACTATATCGAGGCGCTGGCGGATCGCGATTTCTCGCGCGCGCGGCTGGCGCCGGATGTGATGTTCTCGGAAAACAATGTGGTGATGCCGGTGGGTAACGACGGCTTGTGGGGCACGATTTCCGGAGTACATCCCGGCGCGCTGGAAGTGGCCGATGCGCAGACCGGCAACGCGGCGTGGTTCGGCATTGTCGAAGAGCACGGCAACCCGGCCTATCTCGCGCTGCGGATCAAGGTTGAAGACAACCTGATCACGGAAATCGAAACCGTGGTCAACCGTCTGCCGGATATGCCCAAGCCCTTCGGCAACCCGGCCACCGTCAGCCACGACCCCACCTGGAATGACATTCTGCGGCCGGAGGAGCGCAAGCCTCGCGAGCGCCTGATTGCCGTGGCCGATGGCTATTTCAGCACGGTGGAACTCAACGACGGCCAGGTGTTCACCCATTTCACCGATGACTGTGGCCGACTGGAAAACGGCATCAGCACCACGGCCAGCACCGGCGGTGGTTCCGCCTCCATCGCGCAGGGCTGCGAAGAGCAGTTCAAGCTGGGCATCTACCGTATCAACAAGCGGATCCGCGAACGCCGCTATCCGCTGGTGGATGAAGAGCGCGGCATCGTCGTCGCCAGTGGCTTCTTCGACCACGCCAACACCTTCGACCGCTACAAGCTGACCGATGGCCGCGAACTGAAAACGGTATTGAAATGGCCGAACTCGATCACGCTGCTGGAAGCCTTCAAGATCCGCAGCGGCGAAATCGCCCGCATCGAGGCGGTCTTCACCTACGTGCCCTATTTCATGCCATCACCGTTCGCAAGGCCGAACGTTGATTTCCAGACGCGCTGATCGCAGCGGGAGCATTCCATGACTATGACAAAACATCTTCCGTTGGCGCTGGCCGGCGTGTTGTGCACCTCCGGCGCCATGGCGCAGGCGCCCTCGTGCGACGAGAACTGCCTGATCGGCCATGCCCGCCATTACCTCACTGACGTGGTCAAGCAGGATTTCTCAAAGCTGCCCTGGGCCGACAACGTCCGCTATACCGAAAACAACGTCGCCATGATGATTGGTGACGGCTTCTGGGGCGCCGGCCCTGGCGTTGCAGGCGACGGCATGTTCTTTACCGATCCGTCCACCGGCAATGTTGTGTGGTATGGCATCACCACAGAACACGGCCAGGCCGCCTACCACGGTCTGCGGTTAAAGGTCTCCGGCAATCAGATCAGCGAGGTTGAAAGTTATCTGGGGCGCGAAGGCGAACCTGAACTGTTTGCCAAGGTCGAGACCTACGCCGCCTATTCCGGCTTCACCAGCGAAGTGCCGGAAGACAAACGCCAGAGCCGGGAGCAACTCATCGCCCTGGTCGACGGTTACTTCAACAGCAAGCAGCAGAACAACGGCCAGGTATTCACGAATTTCGCCCGTGGCTGCGAAGCCGCGACCAATGGCCTGCCGACCACCCGCGGCGACTACTGGGCCGCCAAGGTGGCACGCGGCTGTGAAGCGCAACTGAAGGCAGGCGTATACAAACCCGTCGACCGCATCCGCGCCCGCCGCTACCCGGTGGTCGATGTCGCGCGCGGCGTGGTGATCGCACAAAGCATCGAGGATCACGCGGTGCGCTATGTTGATTACCAGACCACCCGCGGCGCCCCGCTGAAGGTGGAAATCGAATACCCGAACTCACGCGGCCGACTTGATGTGTTCAAAATCGAAGACGGCGGCATTTCGCGGATTGAGGGCGTTTCCGTATTCCTGCCCTACTACATCCATTCCCTCTGGACCCAATGAGCGGCTGAACCAACCTGCGACGGATTACCGGGGTTCCCGGGAGTCCGTTGCAGAATTTGACGGACCCGCTGTTGGCTGGACTGCATTCGACGAATGACAATGGCAGCGGCAACGGCTTGGTGGCAGCGAACCGTCAGCCCGAGTACGGATACCTGGGGAGACCTCACCACATGCAGCCCACCGGCAACTCTGCCCGTGAACCCCTGTTGGACGTCGACAGCCTGAAGTTTGCTGATGTCGTCCGCCACTGGGGCCGCGAGCGTCTGGTGCATGAAGTGCTGGTCGCGCAGGAACTCGCCCGCGGCATCATCCGTGACGGGCTGCGATTTCAGAGTGTCGATCCCAAATGGGAGAAATCGACCACCGTGTTCCGCGGCGAGCCGCTGGTAGGCTATTCCGCCCGCCAGGACCTGCCGCCGGTGATGTTGCGGGCCAAGGTTCTCGAGCACCTGTTCGCGGTGGTTGACGCAAACGTCGAGCCAGAGCTCGGACGCTTCACGCAGGAATTCGTAACCAGGACCGCCTTTCGCCAATGGTTGATTCACACGGGGCGCCCGCTGCCGGCGTTCTGGTATGGTGGTGATGAACGATTCAACAGCAATCGTTGAATCACGAGAGGATGCCGCCGTGGCAGTGAACGCCGACGCGCCAGTCAACTACGATCACCTCAGCCAGGGCTACAACGCGTACCGCCGGCCGGACGCGCGTATCGCGGCGATGATTCGCGAGGCACTGGGCGAGGTTCGGACCGTTCTCAATATCGGTGCCGGCACCGGCGCTTACGAACCGCTGGATATCGACGTCGTGGCCGTCGATGCCTCCCACGGTATGCTCAGCCGCCGGATAAACCGTGACCACGTCGTGCAGGCGCGCGCTGAATGGTTGCCCTTCGCGGACAACACCTTCGATGCCGCACTCGGCGTACTGACGCTGCACCATTGGTCGGACTGGCAGGCCGGACTGCGCGAAGCGCAGCGCGTCGCCCGCCGCAAAGTGGTGTTGTTGACATGGTCGGCCGCCTCGCCGCGCTTCTGGTTGACAGACTACATCCCCGAAGTCGGCACGATTGATCAACACCTGTTCCCTGAACCTGGCGAAATTCAATCAGTGCTGGGCGCGATTGATGTCCGCGAAGTGCGGATTCCTCATGACTGCACTGACGGATTCCAATGCGCCTACTGGGCGCGCCCCGAGCGTTATCTCGAACCGGGTGTCCGCGCGGCGATTTCAACATTTGCTCGCATCCCCGAACCCACCGCCGGTCTTCAGCGTCTCGCCGACGATATCACCAGCGGCGCCTGGCGGCAGCGCTATGGCCATCTGCTCACAGAGACGACGCAGGATTTCGGTTACCGCCTGGTGACCGCGGAGATTTCACATGCGCCGACGTAAAACGATGTGGGTGGCGGCCATCGTTGCCATGATGTGCTGCTGGGGCACGGCCAATGCCCAGAACGCCACGCAGACACTGATTGACGCGGCCCGCGCCCGTACCCGGTTGTCGGTGAGGTACGACGGCGCCTATCGCGTCATTCCCTATCCCAACGGCGACGTACCGAACGACCGCGGCGTCTGCACCGATCTTGTTGTCCGCGCGTATCGCGCGCTGCATATCGATCTCCAGCAACTCGTGCACGAGGATATGAGCGCGAATTTCGCTGCCTACCCACCCCTGTGGGGCATGCGCCGTCCCGACCCGAACATCGACCATCGCCGGGTGCCCAACCTGATGAAATACTTCGGCCGCCACGGCCAGTCGCTGCCAATCACCCGCGATCCGCGCGCCTATCGCGCCGGCGACCTGGTGACCTGGATGCTGCCCGGCAACCTGCCGCACATCGGCATCGTCGCCGATTCGCGTTCGTTGGATGGTCAGCGACCCAACATCTTGCACAATATAGGTATGGGTCCGGTGGAGGATGATATCCTGCTGGCGTTCCCGATCACCGGGCACTACCGCTATGGATTGGACGGCGCCGGAAGGGCGCAAGGATCTCCATGACGTTACTACTGTATTTCGTGGTGTTACTGGCGTTCTCGATGACTTTCACCCTGGAAGTCATCGCACCGGCTTCCGGCGCCGAGTGTGACAAGCGCTGGCAGATCTACGCCGGTACGTTGAGTCTTGCTCAGGTCGGGGCGACGCTTGCCGCCGGTGTTATTTTCGCTGAGTACTTCCGCGATCATGCGCTGTACGAGTTGCCGACTGACTGGTCCGCGCCATTAAAAGGGCTGTGCGCTTTTTCCGCCGCCAGCTTTATCGCCTATTGGTGGCATCGCGCCATGCACCAGTTCGATGGCTTATGGCGGGTGTTCCATCAGCTGCATCACAGCCCCTCACGCATCGAATCGCTGACGGCGTTTTATATCCACCCGTTCGATGGCATCGCCGCCACCTTCATCAACGCGTTCAGCGCCTATGTCATTTTCGGCGCCGATGCCCGGGCCGCCGGTTGGGCATTGCTTTATGCCGCCTTGAACAACCTCTACATCCACATGGATCTCAAAACACCGCATTGGACGGGGTATTTGCTGCAAAGGCCGGAGATGCACCGGGTTCACCACCAGCGCGGCAGCCATCGCGACAATTACGGCCTGCCGATCTGGGACTTGCTGTTCGGCACGTTCGTCAACCCGCGCAATTACATCGAACACTGCGGATTTGTTCCCGATGAGGAGCGACGCATCAAGGACATGCTGATGCTGCGCAAGGTGACCGAATGACAGTTGTTGCGCGGAAGCATCGGCGTCCTGGCGTGCAGATCGCAACGTCATGACGCCCGGCATACATCTGTGTTTCAACGGCTGCTGTCGCGAGGCTTTCGATTTTTATCGCGCGCTGTTCGGCGGCGAGATCATCACTTTAATGTCCTACGGCGAATCTCCGCTCGCGGCCGATACCGACACCCGCTTCCATGAATACATCATCCATGCGTCACTACGATTCGACGGCGGTGAGATCGCAGGCGCCGATTTGTTGCCAGACGCCTATCAGCCGCCGCGGGGCTTCTTCGTGCTTATGTCCATCGATTCACTGGCTCGCGCCCGCGACATTTTTGCCGGCCTGGCCGACGGCGGGAGCATCCGGATGCCGTTGCAACCTACGTTCTGGTCGCCTGGCTTTGGCGTGGTGACCGATCGTTTCGGTATTCCGTGGGAAATAAGCTGCGCTGATGCGAAGTAATCACGGCTGACAGCCTCCAGGACCGCACCCCAACGACTGTCGGTGTATCGATGCTGGTCATCAAACAGGGCTGACGGTCGATTGAATACACCTTTCCTCGCTGATCGGGCAGGCCGGTCCTGTGAAGACCACCGACGCCGGATGGAACATTACCGCAAGGCCATTCACTGTGACTTCTTCGGCCCGGCCCATGGCTTCGATGCCCTGCACGGCAATGTTTCGAAGGTTGTCGAAACGTTAAGATTTTTTGAACTTCCTGACGTGGAAACTGATCGCACTTGCTGCTGCTGGTTAAGATCCGCCCTCAAACGCTGTATCGGCCCAATCCGCAAATGGAGAATACCGGCATGAACAAACTGCTGACTGCAACCTTGCTGCTTACAGCAGCCAATGTCGTCCAGGCTGCAACCCTGACGCTCAATCCATCCGTCACCGAGGTTAACGTCGGTGAAACGCTGACTTTCTCAGGCCGTATCGATGGCATAGGGCCGGTAAACGTGGCCCTCGTTATGGACGAGTCCGGCAGCGTTGACTCGACCGAATTCAACCAGCAACTCGACTATGCTCGCGGAATTGTCGACGAATTACCGCTCAGCACGAGCGAAGCAATGACCGCACTATCGCTCCATACGTCCGGCTCGCGCATCGTAATGGGCTGGACCGCGTTGAATTCAGTCATGACAAATGCGTTCAACTCTATATCGAAGATAGGCGGCAACAGCTGCGTGAGTTGCGGCTTGCGCTCTGCTGGCACTCTCTTGGGTCTATCCACACGCACTGCCCCCGGTGTCGGTGAAATTGTTCTGCTTTTTACCGATAGCGCACCTGGAAACGTATTCACCAGTGACTATCAGCCCAGCTACACGGCACTACACTCCGCAGGCGCCGTCGTACTAGGCATCGCGTTGCCGGACATCAATTCGCTGGCCGAGCTCGAGAATGCGACGAATCCACCGGCCGGATTCAACCTTCCCGATAGTTACTCCCTGGCCGCAGGCATTGCTGGTCCGCTTGATGCGATATTCGCCCTCGCCGGGTACTCAGTCGTGGAATATTCAGTGCTCTCTGGGGGCAATTTGATTACCGGGACTGCCGCTGTTGGCCCGGACGGCAGCTTCACGCTCCCGCCGATCATCGCGCAGGCGGGTGATAACTCGCTGTCCCTGATGGCGACCAACTATTTTGGCAACAATATCGGTAACGGTGCAGTGGTATTCGCAAGTCCCGTGCCGCTGCCCCCCAGCCTGCTGTCGATGGCCACCGCAACCCTCATCCTTGCCGGGCGCAGACATCTGCGTCTGAATGCCACGGAGAATAATTGACCGGGTCGTCATCCGTAGCCGGGCGCGCGGCTCGGACACATACAACCCCGGCACGCAGGTGTCCGCCCAACCTTGCCCAGGAAGTCTGCTACCTGTGCAGCGTTGACCTGCTCGCGTGCAACGCAGGCCGCTCAGGACGGGCAACTGATCGCGCCATGCCGATGCCGGGCTGGTAAGATACGCCTCAGACGATTTCCCGAGACAAGCCGACCATGTCCGCAACGATCCGCTCACTGCATATTGCGCCACAAGCAGGTGAACCCATGGCCAGCGTGGCTTCTGCCCAACTGGAAGCCGGTCGCGGCGTCGTCGGTGACCGCTACTATCAGGAACAGGGGACATTTTCGGAAAAGCTCAAAGGCCGCCCCGACAAGGAAGTGACCTTGATCGAGGCGGAACAGATCGACGCCTTCAACAAATTGAACGATATCGCTTTGGACGCGGGCCAGTTCCGACGCAACGTGGTGACGCAGGGCATCGGCTTGAATGATCTCGTTGGCAAACGGTTCATGTTGGGCGACTGTGAACTTGAAGGTATCCGCCTCTGCGAGCCCTGCACACATCTGGCCAGAATGCTGGGGCCGCACATCCTGGAACAACTTGCGCACAAGGCCGGCCTGCGCGCCCGCATCGTCAGTAGCGGAACTGTCGCGCCCGGCGCTGCCGTCCGCGAACTCGAAGGCTGATGTTTCCGGAACTCGCGGGCGACAGAATTGCCCATGCACGCCTCACGCCCTGATACTACCCTGGGCCACGACAACCACCGAGCCTGAAAATGCAGTCATCGGCCAGTCGCGCACGATTTTCTCTCAGCCGGCAGATATTCTTCGGCACAGCCATCGTCAGCTGTGTCATCGTATTCGCGCTGCCGTTCATTGGCCAGGACCAGCATTACCACCAGTTTGCTGACGCACGAACAGTCTGGGGCATTCCCAATGGTCTGGACGTGATTTCCAACCTGCCGTTTCTTCTGGCAGGTGGATTTGGCCTGATGGGCTGCTACCGTCAACACAGAATGCCTGCGCGAAGCCTGTGGCTGGTCACGTTTACCGGCATCTCGCTGGTCGCGCTTGGCTCCGCCTGGTATCACCTCGCCCCATCCGACGCGACACTGGTCTGGGATCGATTGCCCATGACCATCGGCTTCATGGCATTGCTGTGCGCCATTGTTGCTGAGTACGTCAGCATCAGCCTGGGACACGGCGCACTGATTCCGGCGCTGGTCATCGGCATTGTGAGCATCGTCTACTGGCGGGTAACCGGGGATCTGCGGCTGTATGTCTGGGTACAGTTCGCACCGCTGCTGCTGGCCGGCGCGGCGCTGGCCGGGTTTCGCAGCCGCTTTACGCATCAACACCTGTTGTTGCTCGCACTGGTGTTTTACGTGGTGGCGAAACTGCTGGAAGCCTGTGACGCGGCCGTTTACGTGGCTTCGGAACAAACCGTCAGCGGCCATACATTGAAACATCTCAGCGCCGCCGCAGCCTGCTGCTGCCTGGCCTGGATGATCCGCCGCCGCAAACCTGCGCTGGACTACCAACCGCTTGGGCGTATACAGGCATGAGCCCGCATTTCTTTGCCACCCCTGCTCATTTCCGCCGCTGGCTATCGCGCAACCATCGCTCGGCAGGCGAACTCTGGGTGGGATTCTGGAAAAAGCAGACGGGCAGACCCAGTCTGACCTGGCCCCAATCCGTTGACGAAGCGCTGTGCTACGGCTGGATTGATGGTGTTCGCAAGCGCATCGATGATGACAGCTACATGATCCGCTTCACGCCGCGCCGCCCGGGAAGTACATGGAGCGCGGTCAACATCAAGCGCATCGAAGTACTGACTGCGGAAGGCCGCATGCACGCCGACGGACTCGCTGCGTTTCAACACAGAAATGCTGAACGCAGCGGAATCTATACCTACGAGAAAGCGCTGGCGGAACTACCTGCGCCAATGCTGAAAACACTGCAACGGCACAAGACCGCGGCGAAGTTCTTCGAGTCACAACCGCCTTCCTATCGTCGGCTGGCCATTGGTTGGGTGACTGGCGCCAAACAGGAGGCCACCCGGTTACGAAGGTTCGCGCAACTTCTGGATTTCAGTGCACGGCAACTGCGCATTCCACAGGCCGGCGGCAGACCGGCCAAGAATAAGGCAGTCGGCGACACGCCATCGGTAGACGCCTACATCGCGGCCGCACCGGCGACAGTGCAACCCATATTGAAGAAAATCCGGGCGGTCATCATCAAGGCAGTGCCGGAAGCAACTGAAGTCATCAGTTACAAGATGCCCGCTTACCGTTGTGAGCGGATATTCTGCTACTTTGCCGCCTTCAAGCAGCATATCGGCATTTACCCTCCGCTCACGGCGACGCCGGCACTGGACAAGGCCCTGGCGCCGTACCGTGGTGACAAGGGCAATCTGAAATTCCCGCTGGCGGACCCGATGCCTTATGCGCTGATTGGCAAGGTTGCGCGGGCATTGGCGCGTGAACATGGTGTCAAGAAGTAGCGGATGGCAGGCGCGCCACGGATGAAATTCGCCATCGTCGGTAACGCCGGTTCCGGCAAGTCCACACTGGCGCAGAAGCTGGCGCTCAGGCACGGTGTGCCAATGCTCGACCTCGATCTCGTCGCCTTCGTGCCGGGTGAGATTGCACAACCGCGTGATGCGGGCGAAGCACGCACCATGGTGGAGGCGTTTTGTCGGCAGCATGTGGGGTGGATTATCGAAGGCTGCTACGCGAACCTGATCGCGGCCTGCCTGCCCTGGCTACCAAAACTCATTCTGCTCGACCCCGGCGAACAGCAATGCCTTGCGAACTGCCGCAGCCGACCGTGGGAGCCGCATAAATATCCGACGCCCGAACAGCAACAGGAGAAACTGCCATTCCTGCTCGAGTGGGTCAGCGGGTATTATCAGCGGGACGGCGACCTGTCACTGCGCGGACACCTCGCATTGCTGGCAGGATATTCCGGCGCCGGCATCCATCTGCGGTCCGTACCTGAGACCGATGCCGAATTTGACGCCATGACTGGCAGCGAGTGAACAGAGAAATCAATGAACGACCGATCAACACCCATGCCCGAACAGGACCCATCACACGGCTGGGAAGCAGTTGCCGACAAACTGATCCGTCATCGCGCGCATTCCTCCATCAACGTTCAGGAGGTTCGCGACTGGGCGTCGCGCCTGCCGCGCGGGACATTGATTCTCGACCTGGGTTGTGGCAGCGGCGCTCCCATTGCAACGGCACTTGCCGAAGACGGTTTTCTGGTCGCGGGTATCGATGCGTCGCCGACCGCGCTCGCGGAATTCCAGCGCCTGCACCCCACAGCGCCCGCGGCCTGCGAAGCCGCGCATGTTTCGGATTTCTTCGGCCAACGCTACGCCGGCATCATCGCCATCGGCCTGCTTTTCCTGCTGCCGGTGGATGAACAGACGCGGCTGCTCGAACATATAGGCGACGCATTGCTGCCCGGTGGCCGCTTCCTGTTTACCGCACCCGAACAGGTGTGCGACTGGGACGACATGTCGACCGGCCGCAAGTCCGTTTCGCTGGGTGCAGCCGGCTACCGCGCGTTGTTGCAGGCACATGGCATGGAAGTGGTCGCGACGTTCACTGATGCCCACGACAACCATTATTTTGACGTCCGCAAATCGGACTGATTGCCGACGTCCCGTTCCGGAGCAAAGTCCATGCAAGCGCACTACATCTTCATACCACTACTGGCACAGTTCGTTCTGACATTCGCCTTGTACCTGATGTTGCTGCGCAGAAAGAAGCGCGCATTGCTGAACGGCGAAGTGAACGTCGCTCGCCGCGCATTGCATGAGGACGCCTGGCCCGACTATGTCATCCAGGTCAACAATTCGATACGCAACCAGTTTGAAACCCCCGTGCTGTTCTATGTCATGGTGATCAGCCTGTATGTGTTGAATGCCGCCGGCACCCTGGCGATCGTATTCGCAACACTTTACGTCGCCGCCCGTATCGCCCATGTGGTTGTCCACACCGGCCGCAACGCAATACCGGCGCGGCGGCTGACGTTCACACTGGGCTGGTGCATGTTGATGGCGCTCGCCGTCCTGCTGCTGCTTAGGGTAACGGGTGTCTGAACCTCGTCGCGCCGCGTATTGACCGGTATGCATAATCCGGTAGGTGGATGGCCCGGCGTCCAACGCGCTTCGACCGGTGTGCTACGATGCGGCGTCGCTGGGGTCCGGGTCAGAATTACAACCATTACCAGGGAGTTACGCGCATGAATCGCCGCCGCTTCATCAACACCATGGGTTATTTCACCACCACCGCCGTTGTCGCCGGGTGCGTGACGGTTCCGTCGCGGCGGGCCGACGCCGAGGCCTGTTCGCCGCTGGCCAGTGGCGTGCAATTATTCACGGTTCGCGAAGGCCTGCAGAAGGATGTGGCGGGCACACTGGCGCGTCTTGCACAGATTGGCATTCGTGAGGCCGAGCTGTTCGGTCTGACCGGTGGCCCGGACGCGAAAGTGTTCGGTCTGCAACCTGCGGAGTTTGCCGCCATCGCCCGCGACAACGGCATCAGCACGCCGTTTTCGCATATTGATGGAACACTGACCAATATCGGCCCGACGGCTGAGCTGGCGCATCAGTTGGGCGTGAACACCGTCGTCATTGCCGCACCGACTTCATTCGCACAGATGCGCAATGGGCGCTTCACGCTCGTACCGCCCGAGAGCCTCGCACAACTCGACAAACTGGCGGAAAGTCTCAACGCGGCCGCGCGGGAATACAAAGCGCTCGGCCTGACCTTCGGTTATCACAATCATCACGTCGAATTCATGCCGGTTGAACATGTTGTGGCGTACGACTATTTGATGGAAAAGACCGATCCAGCGTTGGTATTGATCGAGATGGACCTGGGTTGGCTGGCGTCGATGGGACTCGACCCTGTGGCCTACCTCCAGCGTTACGCAGGGCGCGTGCTCGCCTGCCACATGAAGGATTTCGATCCGGATGTGGTCACCGATGAACCGGCGCGGCAGTTATTTGCACCAGGCAGCGGCAAGACTGATTTCGCCAGTGTGCTGGCCACCATGCAGTCCATCGGCGCCGGACACGGCTTCATAGAAATCGATGTCAGCGATGATCCGTTCGGCGCGATCGCCAGCGGTCATCGACACCTTGCCGGCCTGCTCGGCTGCGCGTGATGCCTTGACCGCGGCGGGGACATCCCGGCCGCGGTCGCCGACATAGTAGTATTGGCCGCATCGAATGCAGCAACGTCAGTCCCGGCGCCACTCATTGCGCCGGTTGGGGGAAATAATGCAATCAGCTCTGAAAGCCTGCGGCTGGCGTGGCGCCGCGTCCTTCTTCGCAGTAGCCGTGGCGATCTCAGTCAGCACACCTGACGCCTCCGCGGCAGAATTGCCGGAGTGGATGACCCAACCCACGTTTCCCGCCCAGCAACGTGCCGCTGGCGACCCAGAGCGGATTGCCCGCGGCCAGGCCTTATATGGCATCAACTGCCGCAGCTGTCACGGCGTGGACCTGCGCGGGGGTGATATCGGTGGCCCCAACCTGTTGCGCTCGCAGCTGGTGCTCAGCGATGAAGCGGGTGAATTGATCCTGCCCGTGGTCAAGCAAGGGCGTAGTACGCCGGGTGCGACGCCCATGCCGGCGCTGCCATTACCGGATGCCGACATCCTTGCCGTTGCCGAGTACATACACAGTGTGGTGGCAACGTCCCGGCCGCAGGGTGCGCCGCCACCTGGTACAGAAGTGGCACTGGATATCGTTGTTGGCAATGCGCGCAAGGGCAAACGGTTCTTTGACCGTGAATGCACGGCGTGCCATTCGGTCACGGGTGATTTGCGCAATATCGCCAGCCGCATCAACAGTGCGGAAAACCTGCAGAACAGCTGGGTAGCCGGGCGTCGCTGGGGACCGCCTGACCCGGATGCAACCGGTTCGACACCGCGTACCACCGTCGTGGTGACGATGCATGACGGCCAACGGATAGAAGGCGAGTTGAAACGTCTGGACGATTTCACCGTAAGCCTGGTGATGTCCGACGGTCGCTACCGCAGCTTTGCCCGCACAGCCGGGCCTGGCGTTGCCTCGATTTCCATCAACGACCCGCTGATCCGGCATCGTAAATTACGCGCGCAATTGTCCGACGACACGATGCATGACGTCACCGCTTACCTGGCGACACTGAAATGAAAAAGCTCACTCTGACACTTTCGGCGGCGCTGATGGCAGCAGCACCTGCGCTCGGCCAGACCCAGCAGGTCGTGCTCTCGCCTGAATCACTCACCTCACCGCTTGCAGGCGAATGGCTCTCCTACTCCGGCGATTACACCGGCAAGCGCTACAGCCTGCTTGAGCAAATCGACAAACATACCGTCAAGCAGCTCACGCTGGCCTGGGCGGTGCGGATGAACCCGGACATTCGCAGCGGCAGCAACAGCAACCCGTTCGCGCCGCCGTCGACGGTAAAGACCGAAGTCGGCGGCGAAGGTGGCGGCGATTTTCGCATTCCGCCCCCCACCATCAAGGGCGCCGTGCTGCAGGTCAATGGCGTGCTCTATGTGACCGCGCCGGACCATGTCTGGGCGCTGGATGCCGCCACTGGTGAGGAACTCTGGCATTTCTTCTGGAAGACCCGTGGCGGCACGCATATCGGCAACCGCGGCGCCGCCATCTGGAACAATAACCTGCTGTTCGAGACGCCGGACAACTATCTCGTCGCGTTGGACGCCCGCAACGGCACGGAACTCTGGCACACGCCGATTGCATCCTTGGAAGAGCAGTATTTCTCCACGATGTCGCCCATCGTGATCGGTAACCACGTCCTTGTGGGTACCGGCAACGATCTTGATTCGCCCGGGTTCCTGCAGTCGTTTGATCCCGCGACCGGCGAACTGCAATGGATATTCAACACGACACCGCAAAACCCCGGTGACCCGGGACTTGAAACCTGGCCCAACCTCGAAGCCGCGCGCCACGGTGGCGGCCAGGTCTGGATACCAGGCGTCTATGACCCCGAAACTGACTACTACATATTCGGTTCCGGCAATCCGACGCCCGGCTATACCGGCGTGGCACGACCTGGTGACAACCTGTTCACCTGCTCGCTTATTGCGATAAAAGTATCCACCGGTGAAATGGCCTGGTATTTCCAGACCTCACCGCATGACACCCATGACTGGGATTCGGCGCAAACGCCGGTGCTCATTGACGGCATCATCGATGGCGAACCCCGCAAGCTCGTGTCGACCGCGGCACGCAACGGTTATTTCTTCACGGTCGACCGGTTGACAGGCAAACCCATCGTCACCCGCCAGTACGGCACGACGTCGAACTGGTCCAGGGGGATCCGCAGGAATGGTTCGCCGGATCCGAACCCGGCCAAGGAAGCGACGATTCCCGGCTCGCTGGTCTCCCCCGTCGAGGGCGGTGTCACCAACTGGCAGCCCCCTGCCTACAACCCGGATCTCGGCCTGTTCTACACGCATGAGAATAATGGCTTCAATATCCTCTACCTCACGGATCCCGACCCGCGCGGCTCGATGGGCCTGGGTGGCAAACGGGCGGCGATCGTCGGTTTCGACAGCACCGCCTTCCAGGCAATCGACTATCGCAATGGCAAAACCATATGGCGACACGAATGGCCAGGCGGTGGCAGTGTCGGCGCCGGCATTCTGACCACCAGGACCGGACTGGTTTTCACCGGTGACGGCAGCGGCAACGCGGTGGCCTTCGATGGCGCCAATGGTGAATTGCTGTGGCATACGCGCATCGGCAATATCACCAACGGTCCGCAGACTTATGAAGTCAACGGTCGTCAGCACCTGCTCCTGGCGGTCAATGACATGCTGTACGCGTTTACGCTGTATTGATGCCGTAGACGCACCCGTGCGGCGTCGCGTCCGGCACGGGTGTGCCGTGACTTATTGGCGGGCAGTCAGGTTGTTTGGCGGATCCTTGAAGAACAGCATGAACAGGACCATGACCACGAATGCCATGACACCGGGAATGATCCAGATCGTCTGCCACAGGTGAGAGGTCGCACCGTTGGCCTCGACGGTGTAGTTGTCCACTAGCACGCCGGACGCCCACGACCCGATCAACATTCCCGCGCCATAGGTTGCCACATGAATGAAACCCTGGGCGCTGGCGCGCAAGGCCTTGGGCACGGCCTTGTCGACGTAGATCTGGCCGGTGACGAAGAAGAAATCAAAACACACGCCGTGCAGAATAATGCCGGCGTAGTACATGAACACCAGCGCGTCGTTGTTGCCGAACGCAAACAGCAGGTAGCGGAGCACCCATGCGCCCATTCCCACCAGCAACATCTTCTTCACGCCCAACCGCACGAAGAACACCGGAATCAACACCAGGAAGATGACTTCCGACATCTGCCCCATGGTCATCTTTGCCGCGGCGTTTTCCATACCGCTTTCATTGAGGAACGCGTTGGCGAAGTTGTAGTAAAAGGACAGTGGAATCGAAATCAGCAATGACCCAAGGATGAAAATCGCGAATGAGCGGTCTTTCATCAAAGCGATTGTTTCCAGCCCGAACAACTGGCTGAGCGTGGGCCGCTCGCCGGGATTTCCGGGCGGCGTATCCGGCAAAGCGAAGGCGAACAGGCCCAATGCCAGAGAGAAGCAGGCGCCAAGCTTCAACGGTAGATTGGTGTCTTCAATGGAATGGCCCAGCACCGCGGGCGCGACCATGCCAATCAGCAGGCCCACCGCGATCCAGCCCAACGTTCCCATGACACGAATCGCGGGAAACTGGACACCGGGATCATGCATCTGGTGAAACGAAATGGCGTTGGCCAGACCCAAAGTCGGCATGTAACAGATGGCGTATGCCAGCAGCATCCAGAAAAACTCGGTGGGGTTGGTGACTGTCGACAGCCACCACAACATTGCCGCGCCGATAAGATGCAGTACCGCCATGACTTTCTGTGCGGAAAAAAACCTGTCAGCCAGCATCCCGGCGACGATGGGCGCAAAAATAGCGCCCCAGTTGACGGTGCTGTACGAGGCGCCGACGGAAATCCCGTCGAAACCGATTTTAAGCAGATAAGTGCCCATGGTGACGTACCACGCGCCCCAGATCGAAAACTGCAGAAACATCATGATCGACAACTTGATACGGGTTCCGGCCGGCATCACACTCCCCCTTGTTACGCGTGGAATCCAGCGTGGCCCGGACAGGTTCCGGGTCACGGGAATTATTGTTTTGCGCGGCGCTATTGTGGCAATGTTGCCGGCAAGAAGAAAGAAAGCGCAGTCCCGCAGCGAACCACCATCTGGCGGGTGGCGACCGGCATATTCCATTGCGCTCAAGACGTCATCACGGAACACCGATACCCGGTGCGATGCGTCGCATCCTGTCGGGACAATCACCTGCGCAGAGGCAGTGTCACTACATGCGATCACTCACACGGAGGGTTTTGTGGTGCATATCATTCTTGCGGTCCTCGGCAGTCTGGTCACCGTGCTCTGGTACCTGCATCGACTGGCCGAAATGGGCATCGACCTCGGCGGGCTCAACCCGTGGCTCTGGCGGCGCCGGCGGCGCTGGCGCAAACATTACGATGCCAATCCGATATACAAGATTGACCACCCGATGGAAATGACCGCTTTACTCCTCGTCGCCGTCGCCAAGGCTGATGGCGATATGAGTTCGCAGGAGAAACAAACCCTGCTGAATGTATTCCGGGATGAGTTCCATCAATCCGAACGCGACGCTGCCGGCCTGCTGATTTCGAGCACCCACCTTCTGGGCAAAGGCGATGAAGTCCGCAGCGACCTGGCAACCGTCATGGCCGCCAGTCTCGACCGCTGTTCCCCGGCACAGGCGCAATCGGCATTGGAGCTTATGCAACGCGTCGCCGAATCGAGTGGCGCACCTTCAGCAATGCAAAGCGATCTGCTGGATGCCGCACGCCAGGCGCTGATGCCAACGCTTGCACCGAAAGGAAAATGGCGCTGAGTTCAGGCAACATTCAGGCGCAGGACACCGATCATGCCCTTGAACAGTGCAGCCCGAGACTGGCCGACGTCGCGGTCGAATCCTGATGCAATAATTAGCAATCGGCGGTGGAATTTTTCGGGCAAAACAATCGTCGCAGGGAGTACATTAGCGTCCGCGTCAGGCAGGCTGAAGCCATTGCATGGCTGCGGACCCTTTCCAATAATTCTGAAATTGGCGTTCTCGGATTTGTTACTCGGCAGCAGCATTGAACTGACACCGGAGTTGTCTCCAGAGGCGTCCTGCGCGCCGGATTCAACGCTTTCGTCATGAATCGCATCAGTACCATCACCATGCTTGCCGTCATGGCAGCACTGTTGGCCACCATCGGCGACATGATGTTGCTTGTGGCCGCCAATCACGTTTCCGGTTCGGGTATTGCGCCACCCATCGCTCCGAACTGGGTGAGATTGGGCGGTGCCGCTGGCGTGATAGCCATTCCGTTCTACGCCATTGGTTACAACAAGGCGGCCATGTTGCTCTCACGCCGCTCCGGTCAGACTGAACGTTGGATTCGGATGTTGGGCATCTGCATCGGCATGGTCGGTGCTTGCATTCACCTGTTGACCGCGCTGCGGATCAGCAACGTGCTTGATCGCAGCTGGGAATACGAGGGCTTGTTTACCGTACTGGTTGGCGACGATCGGACCTTGGCTGCCATGTGGGGTTTCGTGCTCGTGGCCGGAACTGTCGCATCCGTGATTTTCGCCAGGCAGGTACGACGAATGCCGGACGTCCCGCGCTACGTCGCGTGGCTGAATCCGGCACTGATGACTGCCGCCATCACAATCGCGGTCATGCCCGTCGCGACCGACTACTGGTACCTGGTACCCGCCGCGCCAAATCTGGCCCACGCCATTTTCTTTTTCGCCTGTGTCATGGGCGAAAAGCACCCCGCTCGAATCTGACCCGCTGCGCCGCGCAGTTTCGCGGCGGGTCATGTGATACGAATTTTCTATCACTTCGACCACTTTATCCGTTTTTTGATTTCCATAGACTTCTCTCATATCGCACACACCATGTCGTACGAAGGTGTTTTGCCACTCGCCCGGCGTCGCGGCTTTGCCGCCGGCAGAGTGCACTGGTTCAAGTACTCGAGGAGTTTTTGGAAATGCGCAAACATCTACAACAGAATCTGCTGGCAAATCTCAAACACGATCTGCCGGCCTCGATAGTTGTCTTTCTGGTCGCCGTGCCGCTGTGTCTGGGCATTGCGCTCGCTTCGGGCGCACCGCTGTTTTCGGGCATCATCGCCGGTATTGTCGGTGGCATCCTGGTGGGCAGCCTCAGTGGATCGCAACTGGGCGTCAGCGGTCCGGCAGCCGGTCTGGCGGTCATTGTTCTATCCGGCATCGAGAAACTGGGCGGTTTTGAAGTCTTCCTGCTGGCTGTTGTCATCGGTGGCATGTTCCAGCTGCTGCTGGGCTTCGCCCGCGCCGGCATCATCGGTTACTTCTTCCCCAGTTCGGTCATCAAGGGGATGCTCTCGGGCATCGGTCTCATCATCATGCTCAAGCAGCTGCCGCATGCCGTCGGCTACGATGCCGATCCGGAAGGCAGTCTCTCGTTTGCGCAGCCGGATGGACATACCACGCTGTCGGAACTGTGGTACGTGCTGGATTCGATCAGCGCCGGCCCGCTGCTTATCACCATCGTATCCCTGCTGATTCTGCTCGCTTGGGAACACCCGTTCATCGCGCAGCGGCGCTTCAGCCGTATCGTTCAAGGCCCGCTGGTGGCCGTACTTGCTGGCATTGGAATGCACCTGCTGTTCCAGAATACCGAGACTCTGGCTCTGGCCTCCGGGCAGCTGGTGTCGCTGCCAGTGCCCGACGGCATGAGCGGTTTCCTCGGCCAGTTCGCGACGCCGGATTTCACCCAGGTATTCAATCCGCAGGTCTGGATCATGGGGCTGACGATTGCCGTTGTCGCCAGCCTGGAAACGCTGTTGTGCCTGGACGCCACCGACAAGATGGACCCGCATAAGCGCGTAACACCGGCGAATCGCGAGCTCGCGGCGCAGGGCGTCGGCAATATCGCGGCGGGACTGATTGGCGGTCTGCCGATCACCCAGGTCATCGTGCGCAGCTCGACCAATATTTTGTCAGGAGGCCGCACCAAGCTGTCCGCCATCATGCACGGTGTGCTGCTGCTGGCGTGTGCGTTCGCGATACCCGCCTTGCTCAACCTGATTCCGCTTGCCAGCCTGGCGGCAATCCTGTTCACGGTCGGCTATAAACTGGCCAAGCCGGTGCTGTTCCGCCAGATGTACCGACTGGGTAAGCATCAGTTCGTGCCATTCATCGTTACAGTGGTCGGTATCGTCTTCACTGACCTGCTGATTGGAATCGGCATCGGCATGAGCGTCGCGGTGTTCTACGTGATGTACAACAACTACCGCAAGCCGTTCCTGGTCCGCACCGATCTCGATGACGCAGACCATACCATCCGACTCGAACTTGCCGAGGACGTCACCTTCGTCAACAAGGCCAGCATCCAGCGCACGCTCAGCCGGTTGCCCGCCAACTCGCATGTCATCATCGATGCATCTCGCTCGGTGAACATCGACAGCGACGTTATCGAAATCATCGAGGACTTCCGTGCCAATGCGCAGTACCGCGGCATACGGTTGGAACTGATTGATCTGCAACCCACCGTCCTGCCAGACCCCCATGTGGAAGTGCAACGCGCGCTGGCCCGCTGCCGGATCGCTGTCGCTCCTTCTGCAGCTTGAGTGCCTGACTCCCCTGGGCGCCACCGGACACATCGCCCCCGATGTGTCCGGTGATTTTTTTGGCGTCGCCGACAACTCACCGTTACGATGGCGCCATGCAACCTGTCACCGGCTTTCCGCCCGTCGTACGCGACGACGCCCGTATTCTTGTCCTCGGTTCGATGCCCGGGCGGCAATCACTGGCGGCAAACCAGTATTACGCCCATCCACGCAACGCGTTCTGGCCGATCATGCAGGCAATTTTCGATATCCAGGCTGCTGCGCCATACACTGACCGTTGCGCAGGCCTGGTGCAGCACCACATCGCCTTATGGGACGTGCTGAAGGCCTGCCATCGCCCTTCCAGTCTCGATGCTGATATTGATGACGCGACGATTCAGGCGAATGATTTCGGCCGGTTTCTGCGCCTGCATCCGGCAATATCGGCGGTGTTCTTCAATGGCAGCAAGGCAGCGGAGGTCTGGCGCAGACGCATCGCGCCGACGCTGCCCGAGGCGTCCGGCAGACTGCCGACATTCCGGCTGCCTTCAACCAGCCCGGCCCATGCGGGGCGCAGTTTCCACAGCAAGCTGACTGCCTGGCGTGAAGTTGAAGGTTGGTTGCAACGGCCCGCAGCGCCGGTGAATCAACGGCGGACCAGAGTGACGAAATCGAAGGCGTGATCGTTATTGGCATCAGCGGCATGCGCAGTGCGCGCCGTTTCCAGCCACTGTCCGGCATCGATCTCGGGAAAGCGCGTATCGCCCGCCACATCCGCATGAACCAGGGTCAATTCGATGCGATTGGCCGTGGGCAGCGCCATCGCGTACAGCTCGCCACCGCCGATGACATGCACCTCGGGCGCATCACTCACCAGTTCGATGGCTTCCTCGTAGGAATGCGCGACCCACACGCCCTCGGGCGGAACGAAGCCGCGGTTGCGCGTGACCACGACGTTGCGTCGGCCTGGCAATGGCCTGCCGATGGACTCGAAGGTCTTGCGACCCATGATCACCGGCTTGCCCATTGTCAGCGCCTTGAAATGCCGGAGGTCATCGCCAAGATGCCACGGCAGGTTGCCATCCACGCCAATCACCCGTTGTGGTGTCATCGCCACCGCCAGCACGATTTCGGTCATATGGCGATCGGCGCCTTGATGGTCGGCTGCGCCTGATAGTTTTCGATGACGAAATCCTCAAAACGGAAATCGAAGATATCGTTCACCTCGCGCGCGAGCCGTAACGCGGGCAACGGCCCCGGCGTGCGGCTGAGCTGTTCATCGGCTTGCGACAGATGATTCAGGTAGAGATGTGCATCGCCGAAGGTATGAACGAAGTCGCCGGGTTGGTAACCGGTAACCTGTGCCACCATGTGCGTCAGCAACGCGTACGAAGCGACATTGAACGGCACGCCGAGAAAGATGTCGGCGCTGCGCTGATAGAGCTGGCACGACAACCTGCCGTCCGCGACATAGAACTGGAACAAGGCATGGCACGGCGCCAATGCCATTTTTGGAATCTCGGCGGCGTTCCACGCGCTGACGATCAGGCGCCGTGAATCCGGATCCTTGCGAATTCGCTCGATCACTTCACTGATCTGGTCGATGGCTTTGCCATCGGCTGCCGGCCAGCTACGCCACTGCGCGCCATAGACCGGTCCAAGATCGCCATTGGCATCGGCCCACTCATCCCAGATGCTCACACCATGCTCGTGCAGGTAAGCGATGTTGGTGTCACCTTTCAGGAACCACAGCAACTCGTGGATGATCGAGCGCAAATGCAGCTTCTTGGTTGTCAGCAACGGAAAACCCTGGCGCAGGTCAAACCGCATCTGGTAGCCGAATACGCTCAACGTACCGGTACCCGTGCGGTCATCCTTGCGGGTTCCGTGGTTTCTTACATGACGGAGAAGTTCCAGGTATTGCTGCATCTCAATGGTCCTCTGGCCTGGAACGCAAGGTCACGAACAGCAGGATCAACAGCCCGGCGACTATCATTGGCAGAGAAAGCATCTGCCCCATTGTGACCCAGCCGCCGAACAGATAGCCGATTTGCGCATCAGGTTCGCGTACGAACTCCACGATAAAACGAAATGCGCCGTAGAGAATCAGAAACAGCCCCGACAACAGCCCGGTGGCGCGAGGCCGCCGCGACAATATCCACAGCACGATGAACAGCACGATGCCTTCCAGGAATGCTTCGTAGAGTTGCGATGGATGGCGCGGCACGGCGCCGGCACGCGCATCCGGGAAGACCATGGCCCAGGGCACGTTGCTTGGCGCGCCCCATAGTTCGGGCTTGATGAAATTGGCGATCCGGCCCAGCAACAAGCCAACCGGCACGATGGGTACCAGGGCGTCGGTGATCGACAGGAACGGGCGTTTCACCATCCGGGCGTACAGCGCAGTGGCGATGATGAAGCCGATGACACCGCCGTGGAATGACATGCCACCTTCCCAAACCTTGAGTATGGCCAGCGGATTGGCCAGATAGTCATGCAGGTTGTAAACCAGCACATAGCCCAGCCGCCCGCCCAGCACACCGCCGACCGCGCCGTAAAACACCATGTCGCTGACTTCGGTGGTGGTGAACGGAATGACACCGGCGCGCGCCCGCCGGTGCAGCAGCAACCAGCCGATGGCGATACCGGTGACATAGGCCAGACCATACCAGTGGATGGCGAGCGGGCCGAGTTCGAACGCGACGGGATCGATTTTGGGATAGGTCAGCATGGGGCCGCCATTCTAACGCGATTCACCACGGCTGCGGCCATGCCCGCAGTCCCTGCCACGGTGTGTGAATTACAACCGCCTTAGGCGCGGGTGCCCGGTCTTGCTAAACTGGCGCCTGAGACCCGAACCTGCGGGTCGCCATCCCGCCGGCTTGAAGAACAATGACAACCAACGCGCTCAGTGAAGAAACCAGTCCGTACCTGCTGCAACACGCGGACAATCCGGTCGATTGGTATCCGTGGGGACCGGAGGCGCTGGCGCTGGCCCGCCGGGAGCGCAAGCCCATTCTATTATCGATTGGCTATTCTGCCTGCCACTGGTGTCACGTGATGGCGCACGAATCGTTCGAGGATCCGGCCATTGCGGCGCTGATGAATTCGCAGTTCATCAACATCAAGGTGGATCGCGAAGAACGCCCCGATCTCGATCGGATCTATCAGACGGCGCATCAACTGCTTTCACGCAGACCTGGCGGCTGGCCATTGACGGTATTTCTTTCGCCCGACGATCAACTGCCGTTTTTCGCCGGGACATATTTTCCGCCCCAGGAGCGTCACGGCATGATCGGTTTCCCCGATCTGCTGTTGCGCATCGCCGCTGCCTGGCATGACCAACCCGATCAAATCCACGCGCAGAACGAACAGCTGCGCGGCGCACTGTCGACGCTGGACCGCATCTCACACAACCCGAGCGTGGTACCACTCGATGGTACGCCACTGAGTGATGGTCTGGCGCAGGCACAGGAATCGTTCGACGAACGCTACGGCGGCTTTGGCGACGCGCCCAAATTCCCCCACCCCACCAGTCTCGAACGGCTGCTGCGACATGCGGCGGCCCGACCCACCGATGACCTTGAAGGGTCCGCGGCCTTGCACATGGCGCTGTACTCGTTGGAACGGATGGCGGCCGGCGGCATCAACGATCAACTTGGTGGCGGCTTCTACCGCTACAGCGTCGACGCGCGGTGGCAGATCCCGCATTTCGAGAAGATGCTGTATGACAACGCGCAGTTGCTATCGCTCTACGCCTGGGCCTTCCGGCTGAGCGGCCAACGCCAATTCGAGCGCACGGCACGCGCCATCGCCGGCTGGATGATTGCGGATATGCAGGACGATGATGGTGCGTTCTACTCCAGCCGTGATGCCGATTCCGAAGGCGAGGAAGGCCAGTACTACCTGTGGCAAGTTGAGCAGGTTGCAGCACTGCTGAACGAACGTGAGTTCAACTGCTTCAGCCGCCGCTTCGGGCTGGACCAGCCGCCGAATTTCGAGGGGCACTGGCATCTGACGGTACATGCCTCGGCCGCGACCATCGCGCGCGAGCAGAATCTGCCTGAAGCCGAAGTTGAATCGCTACTCGCAAGCGCCAGCGACAAGCTGCTGGCCAGTCGTGCTGCGCGGATTCCGCCGGCACGCGATGACAAGATCCTTACGGCATGGAATGGGCTGGCGATCAAATCGTTGGCCGTAAGCGCGCGGCTGCTCAACGATACGATGATGGGCGATGCCGCCCAGCGCGCGCTGGATTCGATCAAGCGTCGCCTCTGGCGCGATGGACGTCTGCTCGCCACCTGTCGCGGTGAGCGCGCCCGCCTGCCGGCCTACCTGGACGACTATGCATTCCTGCTCGACGCCACGCTTGCGCTGCTTGAACTGCGCTGGCGCGCGGCGGACCTAGATTTCGCCCTGCAACTGGCCGACACCATGCTGGCGAATTTCGTCGACACCGAAAACGGCGGCTTCTACTTCACCGCGCATGACCACGAGCGGCTGGTGATGCGCACACGCGCCTTCCAGGACGACGCCATTCCGGCCGGCAATGGCATTGCCGCGATGGCCTTGGGACGCCTGGGCCACCTGCTGGGCGATACACGTTACCTGGCCGCAGCTGGCGATACCTTGAAAGCCGGCGCCGATGTCATGCAACGCTACCCATGGTCGCACAACGCCATGTTGAACGCCCTGGAGGAATTCCTGTCGCCGCCAGCGATGACTATTTTGCGCGGCAATGAAACTGCACTCGCGCGCTGGCAACAGGCCTTGCGCACGCAGGCGTTGCCGCGGCAGATGGTGCTGGCGATTCCTGCCGCCGCCGACACGCTGCCACAGGCACTGGCGGCCCGAGCACCACGCGGCGACATCGTCGGCTACGTGTGTCGCGGCATGACGTGCAGCGCGCCCGCGCAATCGCTTGACGAATTGCAGGCGGCATTGACCGTCAGCGCGGCCGGATGAGTTACGGCGAAATACTGCTGGAACCGCGCATCCTGGCGCTGCTGCTGGGCTTTTGCATCATTGCGATGCTGGAACCTTTGCTGGAAGTCCGTCTGGCGCGACATCTGCAAGAGAACGATGCGTTGCGGTGGTACTGGAACATCCTCGCAAGTCCTCTGCTGCGATCGATGTTAATCGTTTCATTCGTAGTGCTGGGCTACCCGACACTGTTCGGACTGGTGCATGCGCCGTCATTGCGTGAACTTTCCGTCCAGGGGTACTTGAGTTTCAACAATCTGGTCGGTGTCGTATTCCTGGTGACGTTGATATTCCCCTGGATTCCGGGGCTTGGCCGTCATGCCGAGTTGGTATTGCCCGCGCAAGGTCTGGCGGCGACAGCGCTGCTGTTCCATTGGTATACCGGATTCATCGGCGCCACCAGCGCAACACCGTTTCCGGGATGGGCACTGCTCGGCGCAATCGCCGCACTGGCGTGGTTGCTGCACCGGGTGGCGCAACAGCTCGCAGTGCTGGTTGGTCAGGAGTTGGACCGCAGCTGGCACCTCGAAGGCAGCCGCCTGGTATTGCTGAGCGGACTGGAGATATTGATCCAGGGCCCGCTGATCCTGGCCCTGGGTGCCGCGCTCGGCCGGCAGATAGCAGTCTGAGCTTCCCGTCCGGCCGTTACTTTTTCTTCTTTGCCCTGGTCGGCGGTTTCGCCGCCGTCGTGGCGGTCAACGGCAACAATGACTGGAGGAATTGCCCGGTATAGGAGCCGGCTACGGCCGCCACCTGCTCCGGCGTACCGGCCGCAATGATGCGCCCGCCGCCATCGCCGCCTTCAGGTCCGAGGTCAATCAACCAGTCAGCGGTTTTGATGACATCGAGGTTGTGCTCGATCACGACCACCGTGTTGCCGCGATCGCGCAACCGGTGCAACACAACCAACAGCTGATCGATATCGTGGAAATGCAGGCCGGTGGTCGGCTCATCCAGGATGTACATCGTCTGCCCGGTATCGCGCTTGGACAACTCACGCGACAGCTTCACCCGCTGCGCCTCACCGCCCGACAGCGTCGTCGCGTTCTGGCCGAGCCTGATGTAGGACAGACCGACATCTATCAGCGTCTGCAGCTTGCTGGCAATCACCGGCACCGGATCAAAAAAGGCGCGCGCATCCTCCACCGTCATATCCAGCACCTGGTCGATGCTGCAACCCTTGTACTTGATATCAAGGGTTTCGCGGTTGTAGCGCTTGCCCTTGCAGATATCGCATGGCACGTAGATATCCGGCAGGAAATGCATCTCCACCTTCAGCACGCCATCACCTTCGCAGGCTTCGCAACGGCCGCCTTTGACATTGAAGCTGAAACGACCGGGTTGATAGCCGCGTGAGCGTGCTTCCTGGGTGCCAGCGAACAAGTCACGGATGGGCGTGAACACACCGGTGTACGTTGCCGGATTCGAACGCGGCGTGCGACCAATCGGGCTTTGATCGATATCCACGATCTTGTCGAAATGTTCCAGCCCATCGATGGTCTCGACCGGCGCGACCTCTGCCGAGCTTCGATTGATTTCGCGGGCAAGAAACGGATACAGCGTATTGTTGACCAGGGTCGATTTACCGGAACCGGAAACACCGGTAACGCAGGTCAGCAACCCGACCGGAATATCGACATCGAGCCGCTTGAGATTGTTACCACTGGCGCCGCGGATATGCACCATGCGCTCTGTGTCAGGCGGGGTGCGTTGCTCAGGAACTGCGATGGTCCTGGCGCCGGAAAGATACTGGCCGGTCACCGACCCACGACTGCGCAGAATCTGCGCCGGCGTACCATGAAACACGATCTCGCCGCCATGCACGCCGGCGCCAGGGCCGATATCAACGAGGAAATCGGCCGCACGGATAGCTTCCTCATCGTGCTCGACAACAATCACGGTGTTGCCGATATCACGCAGATGGATCAGCGTATTGAGCAGGCGCTGGTTATCGCGCTGGTGCAACCCAATCGTCGGCTCGTCCAACACGTACATCACGCCGACGAGCCCGGCGCCAATCTGGCTCGCCAGCCGGATACGTTGTGCTTCGCCACCGGACAGCGTTTCGGCATTGCGATTCAGCGTCAGGTATTCCAGGCCGACGTTGACCAGGAACTGCAACCGCTCTCGCACTTCGCGCAGGATGCGCTCGGCGATTTCGCCTTTATGGCCGGCAAGTTTCAGGTGAGCGAAATATTCCGTCGCGCGCGAGATGGGCATCGCGGTGACATCGGGCAGTGTTACGTTTTCGATATAGGTGTGGCGCGCCGCTTCATTCAGGCGTGCGCCATTGCATGACGGACACGGCTTGGAACCGAGGAACCGCGCCAACTCTTCGCGCATCATCGGGGAATCGGTTTCGCGGTAGCGGCGTTCGAAATTGTTCAGCACGCCTTCGAACGTATGCTTGCGTTTTACCGCCTTGCCGCTCTGGCGCAGGTAGGTGAACTCCAGCTCGTCCTTGCCGCTGCCATACAACACGACCTGCTGAATCTTCTTTGACAGTTTGTTGAACGGCGTGTCGATGTCGAAGCCGTAGTGATCCGCGAGCGCGTTGATCAATTGGAAATAATAGGCGTTGCGGCGATCCCAACCGCGAATCGCACCGGCCGGCAGACTGAGATCAGGCCGCTGCACGACTCGCGCGGGATCGAAGAACTGGATGACACCAAGTCCGTCACAACCACCGCAGGCGCCCGCGGGATTGTTGAACGAGAACATGCGCGGCTCGAGCTCGTTGATGCTGTAGCCACAATGCGGGCAGGCGTAACGTGACGAAAACAGCAGATCGATATCGTTATCGCCTTTCTCCATCGGCACGATTCGCGCAACGCTGTTGCCGTAGCGCAATGCCGTCTCAAAGGATTCCGCCAACCGTTGTTTCAAATCCTCACGCACACGGAAACGATCAATGACGAGATCGATGTCGTGCTTCTTGTTCAACGCCAGCTTGGGGGGATCATCGAGCATGATGACGGCGCCATCGACAATCGCACGGACGAATCCGGCGCGCGCAAGTTCCTCGAACACCTGCTGGTGTTCGCCCTTGCGGCCACTGACGATCGGCGCCAGCATCATCAGCTTGCTGTCGGCGGGCAACGCCAGCACGGTATCCACCATCTGGCTGACGGTCTGCGCATCCAGCGGTTCACCGTGGGTCGGACAACGCGGTGTGCCGACGCGCGCGAACATCAGGCGCAGGTAGTCGTAGATCTCGGTGATGGTGCCAACCGTGGAACGCGGATTGTGCGACGTGGATTTCTGCTCAATCGAGATTGCCGGCGACAGCCCTTCGATATGGTCCACGTCCGGCTTTTCCATCATCGACAGGAATTGCCGCGCGTAGGCCGACAGCGACTCGACATAGCGCCGCTGGCCTTCGGCATAGATGGTGTCGAACGCCAGTGACGACTTGCCCGAGCCTGACAAGCCGGTGATGACTATCAGTTTGTCGCGCGGGAGGTCGAGATCGACGTTCTTGAGATTGTGGGTTCGGGCACCGCGGATGCGGATCGTGTCCATGTTCGGCTGCTACGGATATCGGCGAAACTTGGTACTATAAGCGCTTCCACATCTGGCTTTCAAAGTGAATCATTCTGATCCTGGCACCGGCATGACCGGCACTGAACGTCGGGCAGTCGGCGCCCTGGCGGCCATCTTCTTTCTGCGCATGCTGGGCCTGTTCATGGTGTTGCCCGTATTGGCGCTTTACGCGGAAAAGATGCCGGGTGCGACGCCGCTGCTGATCGGGTTATCGCTTGGAATCTACGGCCTGGCGCAGGCTGGATGTCAGCTGCCACTGGGCGCCGCCTCCGACCGTCTGGGCCGCAAGCGGGTCATCATCTGGGGTCTGGGCCTGTTTGCACTGGGCAGCGCCACTGCGGCCCTGTCGCACCACATTGTCGGCATCATCTTGGGGCGCGCCCTGCAAGGTCTCGGCGCAGTTTCCAGCCCGGCGATGGCACTCGCCGCCGACCTGACCCGCGATTCGCAGCGAACCAAGGCGATGGCCATCATCGGCGCATCCATCGGCGTCGCGTTCGCCTGCGCTTTCGTCACCGGCCCGTTGCTGGACAGCCTGGTGGGCCTGTCCGGCGTGTTCTGGGCGGCGATGGTCATTTCAATTGTCGCCGGCATTCTGCTGATTACGGTGGTGCCCAATCCGTCCAACGAACATTTCAACCCCGCGTATCAACCCATTGGCGCGGAAGTGCGACAGGTACTGATGGACCGCCCCCTGTTGCCTTTGAACGTGGGCGTGTTTTTCCTGCACTGCATTCTGGCGGCGGTCTTTGTCGCCATCCCCGTGCTATTGGCGCGGGAAACCGGCGTGCCGGCCGACCGCCACACACATATCTATCTGCCCGTGCTGGCCGTCGCGTTCGCCGCGCTGCTGCCGATGATGCGGCTCGCCCACCATGATCGCCTGACAATGGTCGTATTCCGTGGCGCCATCGTGTTGATCGGCCTGGGATTGGCAGCAATGCCGTCACTGGCCCAAGGCGAGTTGACCATGATGGGCGCCATGACTTTGTTCTTCGCCGGCTTCTGTTACCTGGAAGCCAGCCTTCCGGCGTTGATATCACGCCTGGCATCGCCGCATCAGCGCGGTTCCGCACTGGGCATCTTCGCAACCAGCCAGTTCGCCGGCGCGTTTGCCGGTGGCCTGCTGGGCGGCGCGCTGGCGCAGTGGTTGGGTTATCACGGTATCTGCTATGCCGGTGCGGCTATGGCATTGATCTGGCTGGTAGTTACGCTGGGGATGGCGCCCGTCGCGCGGCACCAGCCCGCCTGAGACATTTCTTTTGCCCGAGCGCGTTCGGTACAATCGCCGGTTCCCGCCGCCGGCGGCAGCTGCCGGCATTCTTGATTTTCCGGTTTCGCAGGGAAGCGGAACCCAATGGAGGAAACCAACATGGCTCGTGGATTGAACAAGGTGCTGCTGATAGGAAACCTGGGTGCGGATCCGGAAGTCCGGTATACCGCGGATCAGCGGCCGATCGCCAACCTGCGGCTGGCAACCGCTGAATCCTGGCGCGACAAGGATTCCGGCACCCAGCAGGAGCGTACGGAGTGGCATCGGGTGGTGATGTTCGGCCGACTCGCCGAAATCGCCGCGGAATATTTGAAAAAAGGTTCGCAGATTTACGTCGAAGGCAAAATCCAGACGCGTAAGTGGAACGACAAGGATGGCAACGAAAAATACACCACCGAAATCGTTGCCAATGAAATGCAGATGCTCGGCGGTCGCGGCGGTGGTGGTGGCGGTGGTTCCAGCGATAGCGGCGGCGGCGGCGGTTACAGCAGCGGCAGCCGCGGCGGCAACGCGCCCTCCATGCCCTCAGGTGGCGATGATTTCGACGACGACATCCCGTTCTGACATCGATTTGCAGGATTAATAAAAAACCGGCCCATCGGCCGGTTTTTTTTTGTGGGGTTTACCTGCCGGTCAAGCCTAGGTGCTGGCGCGGGCGATGACCGTGGCGCCGCGCAGTTCATCCACCAGTTCACTCAATCCGCGGCGGACGACGCGGCGAGGCACGGCCTCGCCAAGATGCAGCCACAAGTCGTCACGGATATCCTCGGGTAACACGTTCTCGAGATACTCCAGCGCCGTGCCATGCAGGGCACGGTCGTTGCTGACCACCGCGCGTAGCGCGAGGTAGACGGCCTCGGAATCCAGCACCAGGCTGAGCAGGTTGAAGACGTGCGCCAGACTGTAGTCCGTCTGTGTGCTTCCGCCGACCGGCGCTGCTTCGAGGTCGATGGGAAGATCGACTTCGACTTCCAGCTCGCGACGCCGCCAGGTCGTTTCATCCACGCGGACTTCCTGGCGCACCAGTTCGTAGACGTCGTGATCATCGATATCCAATGAGTCGTCGCGCCCGCGCATACGCGCCAGTGCGCGGCCGCAGCTGTAGCGGATATTGAACTCGGGATCATGCAACCCCTGTTGTAACGCGTGTATCACACGCGGGCTGTGCGAAACTTCCATGACGCCTGGAATGCGCTGGCGCACGCTGACGGGCAGATCCGGATCCAGCAGCGCATCGGTCAATGCACCGACGGTCTGCGGCACCATCCAGCGCAACTCCATGCGTACATCCTCGGCGAGCATATCGACACCCAGCAGCGGGATGATCGACGGCACCAGACGTCGATCCATGAAGTCGCCCAGCAGGAATTCGCGTATCCGCGCCGTATCACCCGAATTCAGGTCGGCTATCGCGTTCGCCAGCCGGCGTTCGGTTGTCTCGACCACCGGGCTGCGCTCGGCCTGGGCGTCGGCTTCCGCCGGCATGGGTTCGCCCAGGCCCAGATGCGCACGCTTGCGGGCCTTGATCCGCGCCATCAGCTGCTCACGTTCTGCGGCTGCCGACACCTCCGCCAGAGTGTGCCGTGTCGTGGCATCGACCACGTCGTCATGGCTCAGTGACAGCGAGCCATCGCGCAGGCTGTCCGCCAACTGCTCCACGTATCCGCGATAGAGCTGGCCGATGACCAGCAGCAAAACCAGCGTGACCAGCACGGCAACCAGCACCACGGCGACCGGCGGCATTGCCGGAATCATTGCCAGCAGCGCGAGCAGCAAACCGCCACCGAGAATATCACCCGCGCGCTCGGACGCGACATCGATCAGGGATTTGGTCGGCCGCTTACGGACCGGAGACACGGGCGTGTACAACAGCTCAAATGCCGAGCGCGAGAATGAATTGGAGAAGACAACCTGACCGCCGCGCAGCAGGACAGCTGCCCAAAGCTTGGGGGCGAAGACGTTGAGGATGCCGGCGAGGAACACCACCGCCGGCATCACCGACAGCGTCGCGCCAATGCCGAAGCGGCGCAACACCTGCGGCCCCAGTGAAATCTGCACCAGGAAAGTGGCGACGTTGGAGACCGCGTAGAAACGCGCAAAGAACACCACGAGGGCTTCGCGATCGCCAATCTGCTCGGTCGCCATCGCTTTGAAGGCGTAATCCAGCAATGCGGCAAGGGTCGACCCCAGCAGCGTAAGGATTGCCATCAACAACAGGTAGCGGGTGCCGAAGAGTATTTTCACCCCGGAAAGCGGGTTGCCATCGATTTTGATGGCAGCGCTGTGGCGGGTCCGACCGATACCGGCCACCGTCACCATGCATCCCAAATGGAGCAGCATCAGCACGATCAACATCGCACGGGCATCCATCAGTACCGCGACGCGATCAGAGATGATGCCGCCAATCACCCCGCCCAGCGTCGCCGCAGCGGCAACCTTGGCAATCGTGCTCTTGGCCGTGTGCGGATCGAAGCGCTCGTTGACCACCGACCAGAAGCCACTGATCAAGACCGCACCGAAAGCGGCCATCTGCAGATACAACAAGACGGCGACGGTCATCGGTGCCTGGTAATACAGGACCCAGTCGATCATGAAACTCGCGCCGCTGAGGCCCAATGCGGTAGGAATTACGCGCGACGGACCGAATCTGGCTAATAATTGACCAACGAGGATGACTGCGGCCATGGAAACCAATGCAGCGACGATGACCATTTTCGGCAACGTCGTGACATCGAAATATGACAGAAATATCCCATCCCGGGTTGCCTTGCCTGCCACCTGGTGCGCGATCATAAGGATCGCTGAAATCAATGCGAACGCAGTTGCAGCATTGGAATTGGATGGGTTCGAAACGCGATTCATGGGCGCCGTTTAACGCGAACTTGGTCGCAAATATGCAACAACATTCGTGGGATCAGGTAAAAAAATTAAAATTATCACGATATTGCGACGAATATACTCTCAATGATAGATTCGTCAGCCATATGCGCCTCCTGAAACTGCTCAGCATTATACCGGTTCTGGTGTGCACCTCGGCGGCAGTCCTCGCTGATGGTGGTGAAGCTGGAATTTCGCTCTGGGAAGCTCACGATCCCGGCCTGCAGAAAATCCTGAATCAAACACTGGATCGCCTCCACCTCAAAGATGCCGTGGCCCGCAACGAACTTGCGGTCACCCTGGTCGATATCTCCGACCTCAGCGAACCCCGGGTTGCCGACGCCAATGGCAACCATATGATGTATGCGGCAAGTCTGCCGAAAATCGCCATCCTGCTGGCAGCCTGCGTCGAGATTGAACGCGGCGCCCTGAAGCTGACGCCGGAACTGCAGGAAAGCATGACCCGGATGATCCGCAATTCTTCGAATGCGGATGCGACCGCGGTTCTGAACCTGGTTGGCAAACGCCGGGTCAACGCCATCCTGCAGGACGACCGTTTCCGTCTCTATGATCCGCAGGTCGATGGTGGCCTCTGGGTAGGCAAGGAATACGCACAAGGCGTCGCCTTCCAGCGCGACCCGCTACACAACATCTCCCATGGCGCAACCGCCACCCAGGTTGCACGCTTCTACTACATGCTCGAAACCGGCCAGCTGGTGAACCCGGAACTGACGGCGGTGATGAAGGAAATCCTGTCGCGCCCGGCGATTCAGCACAAGTTTGTCAAAGGCCTCGCTGGCCAGCAGGTCGAGATGTACCGGAAGTCCGGCACCTGGCACCAGTTCCATGCCGACAGCGCGCTGATCGAGGGTGACGGATTCCGCTACATCCTGGTGGCCCTGGCGGAAAACCCCGCTGGCGGTCAGTGGCTGGTACAGCTGCCGCGCATGCTCCACCGCCAGATTGCACCGCAGCGGCTGGCCCTCAACGCCACCAATCGCTGATATCAGGTACCTGTCAAGGCTGCAGCTCTCCAAGCGCAGCCTCGGTTTCCTCGCCGTTACCCTCTTCCTCGTCTTCGTCGCTGCCAATGGCCGCTGCCCGCGCTGCGGCTTCATCCATGGCCGGCGCCGTCGTGACAGCTGACGGTGCTGCCTCCGGTGGCACCGGGTGGTCGCGTTCGATGAGACGTTGCAAGCGGGTGGCCAGCGTCTGGTGGTCGACCGCCGAGTTCCGCCTCAACACGTTCGAAGTCAATGTGACGATGTAGAACAGCCGCCGATCCTGCGCTTCATGCTCTACAGTGATCACCGAGTTCATCAGGTTACGGACATTGCCCTGGTAGGCGCGGCAGACGAAATCCGGTTCCGGTTCGCACTGGTAGAGGGAGCCGCTCTTGAAATACACCGCGGAGTCACTCAGTGCCGGTGACGAGGCATAGCGAATTCGACGCTCCGTCGAATACATCAGGCGTTTGAATTCGGTCGAGGAGAAATCGTCGACCAGTTTGCCGCGTTCCATCAGCAGCATCAGCTTCATCAACTCGCGGGTGGTCGCATGGCTGCTGGTGCCGGGAATGCGTTGCTTGCCGACGCGGGTGAACAGGCTGCCCTGGCGCAACTTGTTGACGTCCAGGCCATGGCGGGTCAGCGGCGTCTGCAACACGTCGGCCAGCATCTGCTGCAGCTGACCCTTGGGTGTCGTACGCAGAAACTCGTCGGCCTCCTGTTCGCTGACCGGATAGCGTGTACCGAACTGCTTCAACAGCACCAGTTGCTTCATGACCACCGCACCGGCCGCGTTGGAACTTGCCGACAACATCCAGTCCATGAACTCGAACAGGCTGCCATGATCTCCCGGCTGCAGAATCTTGCGTACCTGACGCTGTCCAGCGCGGTCCCACATACGCACGGTGTGGTGATCGCTGATGACAAAGTCATCCGCCAGCACGTCGGTGTCCCGCAGAACGGCGAACCGGGCTTCGGTATCGTCGGGATACAGGTCGGCCAGGAGCTGGAACATGGCCAGTGCTACCACCAGCTTGCCGACGCTGCCCGGGTTGCGCGGAATCTCACCGGCATGTTCAGCGTAACGTGGATGTGCGGGGTCGCTCAGATCGAGAACCGACACCGAATACACATCGGCCTTGTCTTCCAATAAGGCGCGGACGCTGGCGGTGAATGCCGGGTCGACCGCCGGTAGCGCATCCAGGTCGAAATCACGCAGACGGATATCGACCTGTTCGGTGGTCAACAGGCCACCCGCGGGTTGCCGCGACGCCTGTATTTCACCCAGTTCAATGCGCCTGGCGGCCTCCAGCCGGCCGATGCCGGTACGCTCGTATCCATCAATGGGATAGGCATTGACCACGCAAGACAGCACGGCGCCAATGATCAGCGGCGGCACGATGCGACCCATCCTGATCAAATTCTTCATAAATGCTCCAGCTCTGATTCAAGGTTGACTACTGATTGCGCCAGCGCCTCCTGCGAGACATCCAGCGTATGCAGATATGTGCTGCCACGCGCTTGTTTGCTGTCGAGGAAGGGTCGCAACTGGAACAGGCGCAGTTGTCCATTCTCGAAGCCGAACTCAACGTCGGCAGGCGCCGGATTGCCGTCGGCATCGACAATCGGCGGGAATCGCTGCGGCAGTTCATGCGCGAACGCAATCAACGCTGCCACTTCGTCCGGCTTGAGCACAGCCATATCACCGCTGACCGGCAGTCTGGCCACGCCGCCGGCCGGATCGATCTGCCTGCGCCAGACCGCGGTCGCATCCGTCAGCACGCGTACCTGCCCGGTTTCAATGTTGATGCGCAAGGATTCGGCACTCTGCCCGTCAACTGCGCCACCGACGCCTTCGTTGACCGCAACTGAAATCCAATTCCGATCGCCAGTGTCGATATCGGAGGTCACCAAAACACCGGACTTGGCTGAATTGACGCTCGCCATCAGCAGTACCGCGGGAAACACCAGTTCAGGTTGCCGCATGTGGGATTGACGCCAGGCAAACGCGCGGGCGGTAAACGGCGATGCCCACACGCGGGAAATGGCAGCCACCACGTTGTCGAATCCCACCACGTTGGGCACGGTAAGGTTCAAGCCGGCGCCGGTGAAACCCGGCAGGTCTTCGACGTTGGTGTCGCTGCGAACGAAAACGCCGTACGCGCCGTCAGTGCCAAATGCAGCGTTCATCTGCTGTGCAAGTTCGGCCCGGAATGTATCGGCCAGCGGCGTGGTCAGTACCGCCGCGTACAATTGCGCACGGAACCGCTCGGTTGCCGCACGGCGTTCCACTCCGTCGGCAGGCATGGCTTCCAGCGTGCGATAATTTCGTACCATCCAGGTCCAGATCGATTCATCTGGTGATTCCGGTGCGGGTTGTTCCAGCAGTTCGCGGAATATACCGAAAGGGATGGCCAGGCCCGGCGCGACGGCTTCGGGGTAGTGGTGCATCAATTCACCCAGCTTGGCCGCCTTGGGTCCCACTGCGCGGCCAGAATCGCTCTCCCGCAACCGGGCCAGCGGCAGCAGGCTGCGGTTGGCGATATCGAGCTTCACCAGATCCGGTTCAATCAGCGCCGCGGCTTCGGTGCTTTCGTCAAACAGCGCCGCCAACTCACCGTGATCGACCATCAGCCGTACGGACCCGCCCGGACTGACCGCCATGATGATGTCGACGCCGTCATATGGCGTCAGCCGGGAAAGCAGCTGCTGATCGATGGCGACATTCGGAATTCCCAGGTTGCGCGCCAGCAATTGCACATGTGACAGCGGATTGCCCTCGCCCTGGGTCAGGATGCCGGCCACCGGTGGCAATTCCGAAATGGTTTCCGCGAGCAGGTAGATTCCCTTGGGATCGAAGCCTTCGACTTCATGCGGCGCAACCAGATGCAGGCGACCGCGCGCCAGCCCCGGGTTCAATGCCCGCAAACCGGCGCCGACCGCATCACTGAACAACTCGTTGACGATCCCTGCGCGCAGATTCGCATCGCGCAACAACTGATCGGAGAGCCGCGCGTACGCAAACATCGGGCCGCCTCGCAGTTGGTCGGGAATGAACTGGTGTGCCAGTGGCTCTATTTCCGCCAGCTTGTCGACCGCTTCCTGGAACAGAAAGCGATAGCGCTGTGTTCCCCACGACGGCGCCAAAGCCAGGTACTGCAATGTCCGCTTGTAACTCAGCAGGTCAACGCTGCTGCGTTCCAGCGACGCCAGCGAATCACGCAACGCCAGCCATTGCCGGTTGCTGACGAGACCGGCGCCATACAGACCATCGGCGGCGGCCGCCAGCAGCGCCAGTTGCGTTGTCAACGTGCGAGGGCTGGTTGCATCGTTCGCCAATGATTGGCCGGCGGTGAAATGGATGTCTTCCACAACCAGACTGAAATCCAGCAGCCGCAGGCGTGAACGCAGGTTGCCAATCTGCGGCATGGCCGAACGGATTTCAGCCAGCAGCTGACCGGTCGCCTCGAACACAGTGGCGTCGTCCGGCGTACCGCGAAGACGTCGTTGGGCGGCGGCCGCCGCGGCGTTGATCGATTCACTGCCGAGATCCGCTGATCCGGCCTGTTCAAATCTCTGCATCACCGGCATGGCGTAAACGCCATCGATGTTGGCGGCCAGCGCTTGAAGGCGGGAACGCATATCCGCGTCGTCCACCTGGGCCGCGAATGCACGCACACTCGTCGCGTCCTCGCTGCCAGGTTGGCCGTGTATCTTGTTGCGGAGATTGGAGAAGGCCGGATTGAGCGCCGTCAGCGCTGCCGCTTCCTGACGAATCTCCCGGACCGTGGCGGTCTCTCTGCCATGGGGCAACAGCCGGGCCGCAGTGCGCAGCCCCAGGTAACGTTCATCGAGCCAGGCCGGGCGTGCGAGCAGTTCGCGCAACAGGCGTTCCTTGCCAGCGCGCTCGCCCTCTTCCTGGAATGCGCCGCGGTAGAACTGTGCGCGACGCAGAATCCAGCCGTCGTCACGTTCAATCAGAAACTGCTCGACCAGCATCTGGCCAAGACGCTCACCGACCGGGTCCCCTGCAAGCAACGCCTCGATGTCGAGATCCGCATATACATTGGCAATGTAAAAACCTGCATCACGCAATCGCGTGGTCGTGTCTGACCATTGGCCGTGTTGCGAGCCTCCACCGTGCTCCTTGCAGCCGTAAGGCTGCGGTTCGAGGATGCTGCCGTCCTTGCAGAACCAGCGGATCCGCTGAAACGGCCCACGGCTCGACGCCTTCATGCCTTCGACGTCGAGGCGGCCGGATGCCGCGGTATCCACGGCTTCACCGGCGAATGCCGCCGTGCCTGCCATCAATATGGTGGTGGCCGCGGCCAACCAGAACCTCATGTCAGTGACTCCGCAAACGTTTGTTATCAGTTGTATAGTGGGTTCAGTCTAGACTATACGCAGCCGTTACAGTATTTCACCACCCGGCCCATTTAGCCTTATCATCAGGCCGATATCGACATGGTGCAGTGGTTTCCTGATTGGACAGATGAACCGGCGTGATTACGCCATTTGAATCCACAAGCAAAAGTCACCCGCATGAATATTCGGCACGGCGTCCTGCGCCGCCTCAGCAACATCCGGCAAGCATGCCCGACCGGGCATGACACCGCTCCGAACGCGCGCTGTTTCCAGGGCTGAATACACCCATGCGCGTCATCATCATCGATGATTCCAAGGAATACATGGCGCTGGTGCGGCGGATGCTGGCCAGCGTCATTCATGACATTGAAGTGTCCGAATACGATCCGGAACAACAGGGCCGCCCGGGGCCGGATTTCGCCTGGGATTTGTACGATGTCGTTCTGCTCGACAACCACCTCGGCCCCAGCGGCGAACTCGGCCTGGACTGGTTGCTGGATTTTGCCAAGATCCCCAACTTCCCGCCGATCATCCTGATGACTGCGTTTGGCGACGAGTACGTCGCCACCCGCGCGATCAAATCCGGTGCATTCGATTACGTCCGCAAGTCCGATGTGTCTCGCGAACGGCTGGCATCGCTGGTGAAAGCCGCAGTGGCGGATGGCCACGCGGGTGACAATACGGGCAGTGGTACCGCGGAAGATCGGCTCCACCGGGATGCGCGCCTGTTCCAGTCTCTGGCGGTGGGGAACAACCCGGATGGTTCAGCCATCGGCTATCGATTCATTCGTTTAATCGGGCAGGGTGCGAGTTCAAGAGTCTATCTCGGTGAATCGCTGACCAGCCGTCAGACCATGGTGTTGAAAATCATCGATGTCGCATCCATCCGCGACCCGCAGGTATTGCAGCGATTCGAGCGCGAAGCCGAAATCATCGCCGAACTGAACAGTCCTTACGTCGTCCATTTCCTGGAACACGGCTTCACCGAGGAATACGGCTATATCGCCATGGAGTTCTTCACCCGTGGCGACCTCAAGCAACGGCTGGAGCATGGCGTTCCGGTTGCGGACGCACTGCTGTACTTCCTGCACATCTGCTACGGCCTGAAGACGATTCATGCGCACGGCATCGTCCACCGCGATTTGAAGCCGGGCAACATCATGTTCAGGGCAGACGATTCGCTGGCACTCTCGGACTTCGGCATTTCCAAGCGGCTGAACGAAACCAACGAACTGACCAAGCTCGGCAGCGTACTGGGTACACCAAACTACCTGAGTCCCGAACAAGCGCTGGGCAACCCGGTGGACTTCCGCGCCGACTTCTATAGTGCGGGCGTCATCCTGTTCGAAATGTTGACGGGCAGAAAGCCCTATCGCGCCGACAGTGCCGCGGCACTTGTTTATCAGCATGTCCACGCCGACATACCGCAGTTGCCAGAGCCCGTCGCCGCATTTCAACCGGTATTGAACAAACTGCTGGCGAAGCTTCCCGCCGACCGCTACAGCGACGCCGATTCCATCATCCGCGACATCACGCCGTTACAGGAACGCTTCGCAAGCTATTGATCCCGGTGGCCGTCTCGCACCAGCGAGGCCACCTGCTTGATATCGCCCCGTGCAGCCCCCATCTCCTGATCCAGACAGAGAAAGGGGCGTTCGATTCGATGGCAACCGATTTAGATCCGGAAGGTCAGGTACAACAGGCGGAATTACTTGAAACCGCAGTGCCGGCCCGTATTGCGGACGTTCTGCCCGATCGCCTGCTGATCCTCCCGCTGACCCAGCGACCATTCTTTCCGGCCCAGGCGATGCCTATCGTGGTCGACGAGAAGTTGTGGGAAGCGACCATCGAGCGCGTAGGCAGCACCCCGCACAAGCTGATCGGATTGAGCTACGCCCGCGGGTTGGTTGATGGCGTACCGGACATCGAAGACATCGCGACAACCGGCACAGTTGCGCGTATCCATCATGCCGTCCGCGACCAGGGCCGCATCCAGTTCATCGCCGAAGGTCTGCAACGATTTCAGGTGCAGCAGTGGGTGCGCCAGAACCCACCGCTGCTGGCGCAGGTCGCATACCCCAAGGTACCGGATGAAAACGCCAACGAGCTGCGCGCATACGCGCTGGCTATCATCAATAAAATCAAGGAATTACTGCCCCTCAACCCACTATACAAGGAGCAGTTGAAGGCCTATCTGGATCGCTTTGGACCGGACCAGGCGGCGCCATTGACTGACTTTGCGGCTGCCCTCACCAGTGCGCGCGGCGATGACCTGCAGGAAATTCTCGATACCGTGCCGCTGCTGCGGCGTATGGAGAAGACCCTGGTGCTCGTCCAGCACGAATTGGAAGTCGCCGGCCTGGAAAGCGAGATCCGTCAGCGGGTGGAAGAAACCATCTCCAAACACCAGCGCGAATTCTTCCTGCGTGAACAGCTCAAGGAAATACAACGTCAGCTCGGCATCTCGAAGGATGACAAGACCGTTGAGATCGAGAAATTCCGCGCCCGACTCGACGGCCTGGTAATTCCCGAAGCGGCGCAGGAACGGATGGATGACGAGTTCGACAAGCTGCAGATGCTGGAATCCGGCTCGCCCGAATTCGCGGTCACCCGCAATTACCTGGATACACTCACGTCGCTGCCATGGGGCCGCTACTCGTCGGATCACTTTGATCTTGCCGAATCACGCGCGATTCTCGAACGCGACCACTACGGCCTGGACGATGTGAAGCAACGCATCGTTGAGTTTCTTGCGGTGGGTTCGGCCCGCGGCAATACCGCCGGCTCGATCCTGCTGCTGGTCGGTCCGCCGGGCGTCGGCAAGAGTTCCATCGGCCGGTCCATCGCTGATGCCATGGGCCGCGAGTTCTTCCGTTTCAGTGTCGGCGGTATGCGCGACGAGGCCGAGATCAAGGGCCACCGGCGCACGTACATCGGCGCCATGCCTGGCAAACTGATGCAGGCGCTGCGCGAGTGCGGCACCGCCAACCCGGTCATCATGCTGGACGAAGTGGACAAAATCGGCGCGTCCTACCAGGGTGATCCGGCATCGGCGCTGCTAGAGGTGCTCGATCCGGAATTGAACCGGGATTTCCTCGACCACTATCTCGATGTCCGCTTCGACCTGTCGAAGGTGGTGTTCATCTGCACCGCCAATCAGCTCGACACCATTCCACGGCCCTTGCTGGATCGCATGGAGGTGATCCGGCTTGCCGGCTACATCACCGAAGAAAAGACGGAGATCGCACGACGCCACTTGTGGCCGCGTGTCCGCGCCAATGCCGGTCTCAAGGCCTCGCAGATTCGGATACAACCCACCGCGTTAAAGGCTATCGCCAACGATTACGCGCGTGAGGCGGGTGTACGCAACATGGAAAAACTGCTCAACCGCGTCGCACGCAAGGCCGTTGTCGAATTGTTGGAAGGCGCCAGACCGCCGCTGGTGATTGCGCCGGGCGACCTCGAACATTACCTGGGTCCGCCGAACTTCCGGCGTCAACGGGCTGCCGATGCGGTAGGCGTCGTTACCGGTTTGGCGTGGACATCGCTGGGCGGCACAACGCTGAACATCGAATCCGGACTGGTGCATCGCAAGGCGCGCGGGTTCAAGCTCACCGGTCAGCTGGGAGAAGTGATGCGTGAGTCCGCGGAGATTGCCTACAGTTACGTCACCGCGCATCTGGGTGCCTTGGGCGCCAATCCGGAGTTCTTCGATACGGCATTCGTGCACGTTCACGTTCCTGAGGGCGCGACACCGAAGGATGGTCCCAGTGCCGGAATCACGATGGCCACCGCGTTGTTGTCGCTGGCGCTCGATCGGAAACTGCGCCGTCCCATCGTGATGACCGGCGAATTGACGCTGACCGGTGAAGTGTTACCCGTTGGCGGGATTCGCGAGAAGGTGATTGCGGGGCAGCGGGCAGGCGTCAAGGAAGTGATACTGCCGGAAGCCAACCGCAGCGACTACGAGTTGATCCCCGCTTACCTGCGCAAAGGGATGAAAGTGCACTTCGTGGAGCGCTTTGAGCAGGTGGCTGAACTGTGCTTTGGAAGGACGGCGAAAGCGGCGCAGCGCAAGAAACGGCGGTAACCAGCGGAAATCAACCAGAGCGGCCCGACAGGATCGGGCCGCATATTCGAAAACTTCTCGATAACGCAGGAAGAGCCGTCAGACCGCGCCGCGCAGGCGCCAGACCGGTGTCGCGCTGTCGCCGGTGTCCTGGTAGACCTTGGAAAAGTCCCTCAGCGATTGCAGGGCAGCGTCTGCGTCGCGACCTTCGGCCAGCGCGAATGCGTCGATACCGCAGCGTTGCATGTAGAACAACTGGTCACGAAGTACGTTGCCGAGTGCGCGCAGTTCGCCCTTGTAGCCGAATCGTTCGCGCAGCAGACGCGCGCTGGAATAATTGCGACCATCGGTAAACTTGGGAAACAACAGGCCAATCAGCGGTAACTGGTCCAGGTCATCGGCCAGCGCGGCGGGGTCCTGGTCGCCCGTCAACGCTACGCCGACCTGCCCGTCACGCGCCAGCAGCGCATCCCGCTCCTGTTGCCAACGACCCAGTGAAACGATCACATCCCCAGCCGGCAGCTCGGCGCCGTCGTCCACCAGCTGCCAGGCGTCGTTCACGACTGTATTGTTCTTGATGACTTTCATCATGCGCTCCTGCGAATCTCGTCTTCCGCGCCATAGACGCGATCCTTGAACGGCGTCATGCCGATTCGGCGATAGGTATCGAGAAAGCGTTCGTCTTCCTGGCGGTGTTCGAGATAGACATCCAGCAGGCTGCGGATGACCGGCACCACGCGTTCCTTCTCCAGCGCAGGCCCCAGGCGATCACCCAACACGGCATCACTGGCGGCTGAACCGCCCAGTGTCAGCTGGTAGAACTCGACGCCCTTCTTGTCGACGCCGAGAATGCCGATGTGACCGACGTGATGGTGGCCGCAGGCATTCATACAACCCGACATTTTTATCTTCAGTTCGCCGATGTCGTACAGGTAATCGTAATCGTTGAACGCATTGGTGATATCAGCGGCGATCGGAATCGACCCGGCATTGGCCAGGGCACAGAAGTCCAGCCCCGGGCAGCAGATCATGTCCGTCAACGTCCCGATATTGGGTACGGCAAGTCCAAGTGCATCAAGGCCCTGCCACAAGGCATACAAGTCCTGCGTTGCCACATCCGCAAACACCAGATTCTGTTCGTGGGTCACGCGAATCTCGGCGGCGCTGTAACGCTCCGCCAGATCAGCGAGCGTATCCATCTGGGCATCGGTAGCATCGCCGGGCGGACGTTCCGGCGTTTTCAACGATACTGACACCGCGCGATAACCTGGCAGCTTGTGAGCATGCGTATTGCGGCTGACCCAACGCTTGAACGCGGCATCTTCGCCCAGCTTTGCGGCGAATGCCGGGGCATCGCCGTCGAACGCCTGGTAGTCGGGCGTGGTGAAGCGGCGCTTGATGTCCGCCAGTGCCGCATCGGTCAGCGTGAGCGCGTCGCGATCCATCTGCTGCCACTCGTCTTCAACCCTGGTGGCGAACTCCGCCGCGCCCAACGCGTTGACCAGAATCTTGATCCGCGCCTTGTATTTGTTATCGCGCCGGCCGAAACGGTTGTACACGCGCAGGATGGCTTCGGAATACGACAGCAGATCCCGCTTGGGCAGAAACTCGCGAATGATCGCGCCGATGTACGGCGTGCGACCGAGCCCGCCGCCAACCAGCACGCGGAAACCCACTTCGCCGGTGTCGTTACGCGTCATGTAGAAACCGATATCGTGCACGGCGACCGCGGCGCGATCTTCGGTGGCGCCCGTCACGGCAATCTTGAATTTGCGTGGCAGATACGAGAACTCAGGATGAAACGTCGACCATTGGCGGAGGATCTCGCAATACGGCCGTGGATCTTCGATTTCATCCGCGGCGACACCGGCCAGGTGGTCCGAGGTCACGTTGCGGATGCAGTTACCGCTGGTCTGTATGGCATGCATCTGCACGCTGGCGAGGTCGGCCAGAATATCCGGCACCTGCTCCAATCGCGGCCAGTTGTATTGGATGTTCTGCCGGGTGCTGAAATGGCCGTAGTTTTTATCGTACTTGCGGGCGATGTGCGCCAGCATCCGCAGCTGGTCCGACGACAACAATCCATAGGGAATCGCCACCCGCAACATGGGGGCATGCCGTTGCAGATACAGGCCGTTCATCAAACGCAGCGGACGGTACTCGTCGTCCGCCAGCTGGCCGGCGAGGAACCGCTCGGTCTGATCGCGGAACTGGGCGACCCGTTCGTCGACGATGGTCTGATCGTAATTGTCGTATTGATACATGATTCAAACTCTTGCGAAATGAAAACGGCGCAGCATGCGGCCGGAGCATCCGGCCGCACACGATAACAAAGCCCCGCCCTGCTTGAAAAAGAACGGTTATATCTATCGATATGCCGACTATCCGGCGTTGCCGCGGGGGCTGTCAGCTCATCGCCATACCGAAATTCTCCTTGAAGCGACCTTCGAACTCGCTTCGGGAGAAGTGATGGTTCTGGGTGCCGTGCTGGGCAATGTTGTAGGCCCCCATCAGTGATGCGATGCGACCGGTGATTTCCCAGTCCAGCTTGTTCATCAATCCGTACATCAGACCGGCCCGGAAGGCGTCGCCGCAACCGGTCGGCTCGACCACCTTGGCCGGCTTGGCGACGGGGATCTGGTATTCGGCATCAGGGGTATAGATGATCGACCCCTGGCCACCACGGGTCACGATCAGCGCATCCAGTTTGGCGCGCGCCTGGTCGAGCGTGAGGCCGCATTTGGACTGCACCAGCTCCCACTCGTAGTCGTTGACCGTCATGAAGGTCGCGATGTCGATGAACCGGGCGTATTCGTCGGCGGTGAACACCGGGGTGTTCTGACCGGGATCGAAGATGAACGGAATACCGGCTTCGGCGCATTGTTCGGCATGGGCGATGGTGCCTTCGCGACCGTCAGGCGACAAAATGGCCAGCGACACGCCGCGTGCTTCGGTGGCCTTGGTCTGGTGCGAAAATGCCATCGCACCCGGGTGGAAGGCGGTAATCTGGTTGTCGTCGAGATCGGTGGTGATGACGGCCTGCGCGGTGAACTCCTCGTCGATGACCTTGACCAGGCTGCGGTCCACGCCATGTTTGTCCATCCACGCGGCGTAGGGGTCAAAATCGCGGCCCACGGTGCCCATCGCCGCGCCGTCGCCACCCAGCAACCGCAGGTTGTAGGCGATGTTGCCTGCCGTGCCGCCGAATTCGCGCCGCATATCGGAGGTCACGAATGCCACGTTCAGGATGTGGATCTTTTCAGGCAGAATGTGGTTCTTGAACCGGTCAGGGAACGCCAGAATGGTGTCGTAGGCAAACGAACCGCATATCAGTGCCTTCATGAACGTGAGTCTCCATAGCAGAGGGTTACAGGGATTTAGCGGGCGCTGACAGACGCGAAGGGATGTCAAGCCGGGGCAGTTTACGGGCTAAGATCGACCAGTTCAAACCAGCCGCATGCGCACTCCACGGACCCGGGCTGAGGCAGCATCGCAATTCGGACCACCTCGCAATTCCAGACATAGCCAGAGCATGGATAAAATCTTCATCACCGCGGAACAACTGCTGCGCGATTCCTTCCGGCTTGCCGCACAGATATATATGAGTGGGTTCCGTCCCGACTTCATTGCCGGGATATGGCGTGGCGGTACGCCGGTGGGAACGGTTGTGCAGGAATACTTCGAGTATCGGGGCGTCACAACCGACCACATCGCCATCAAAACGCAGTCCTACACGGGGATCGACAGTCAATCCGACACCGTGCGTGTCCTCGGACTGGAGTACCTGGTCGACTCACTGAACACGTCGGACTCATTATTGATTGTCGACGACGTGTTCGACTCCGGTCGCAGCGTTCACGCCGTGTTGTCGCAACTGGAAATACGTATGCGGCGGAACATGCCGTCCACGGTTCGCATCGCCTGCCCGTGGTACAAGCCAACGCGTAACCGTACGCCGCTGCATCCTGACTACTTCCTGCACGAAACCGATGCATGGCTGGTGTTCCCACATGAACTATGTGGCGTTCCGCACAACGAGCTCGTGGCGAACAAACGTGATCTGACCGGCCTGTGGGATGAGTTGGACGGCGGGAAATAATCACGCACCCACCGGTACCTTTGAACGCCCTCCTGTGCGAGCAAAAAAAAGGGCTGCTCAAGAGCAGCCCTAATACGCTGGTGACAGGTTAGACCTGTCTACTCACCCACGGAGGTATCCGGTGTTGTTGCTAAAATCGTTCAGTTAGCATAATAAAGTAAATATGATTGTCAAATGCACATTTTATCCAATTGAAATATATGGATTTTTTAATGCCGCACATAATGTGAAGCAGTTCACATTATGAAATCTCGCTGGAAGCCCAACGTGACAGTCGCCGCCGTAGTCGAACAGGATGGGCGGTTCCTGATTGTCGAAGAAAATCCACAGGGCATTACTGTTTTCAATCAACCGGCCGGCCATCTTGAGCCGGACGAGGCGTTGGTTGACGCGGTATGTCGGGAAGTGTGGGAGGAAACCGGCTGGGAAATTCTCCCGACTCACCTGGTCGGAATATACCAGTACGAGCCCCCGGAGGGCGGCCAGTACCTGCGGTTCGCCTTCGCAGCCGAGGCCGTGCGCCGGCACGACACCGCGTTGGACCCGGCCATTGTCGCAGTCCATTGGTTGACCCGCGACGAGCTGCTCGTCCGTCAGGCGCGTCTGCGCAGTCCGATGGTGACCGCCTGCATCGATGATTACCTTGCCGGCCACGCACTGCCCCTGAACGCCTTGCACTATCTGCTAGCAACGGCCCAGCCTGATGCCTGAGCGGATTGTCATCGCCTTGTCCGGCGGCGTCGATTCGTCCGTCTCCGCCCTGCTGCTGCTGGAAGCCGGCTACGAGGTCGAGGCGTTGTTCATGAAGAACTGGAACGAACCGACCGGCAGCGGCCAGTGTCGCTGGGAAGACGATGTCGCCGACGCGCTCGCGGTAAGTGAAAAGCTGGGAATACCGTTGAACACGGTCGATCTGTCGGCCACCTACTGGGACGAGGTGTTTCGCCACTTTCTGACCGAATACCAGCTCGGTCGCACACCCAACCCGGACATCCTGTGCAACCGGGAAATCAAGTTCAAGGCGTTCATGGAGCACGTCCACGCACGCGGCGCCAGTCATATTGCAACCGGTCATTACGCCCGGATCGAACGGGATCAAACCGGTTACCGCATGCTTAAAGGGTGCGACCCGAACAAGGACCAGACCTACTTCCTCTACACGCTCGGGCAGGAGCAACTGGCCAGTGCCTTGTTCCCTGTCGGCGCTCTGCCCAAAGCAGAAGTGCGGCGTATTGCCGCATCGGCGGGTCTGGTCACCCATGACAAGCGTGACAGTACCGGCATCTGCTTCATCGGAGAAGAGCACTTCCGCTCGTTCATGGGGCGCTATCTGCCGGCCCAGCCGGGCGCGATCGTCACCGAGCACGGCGAGCAGATTGGCACTCACCAGGGCGTTTTCTACTACACGCTGGGGCAACGCCAGGGGCTGGGGATCGGCGGCGTCAGAAATGCACCGGAAGAGCCATGGTACGTGCTGGACAAGCGCGTCACGGACAACGTTCTGGTGGTCGGCCAGGGCCATGATCACCCTGCACTGCTGTCGTGCGGGCTGCGTGCCGATACCCTGTCGTGGATCGCGGGTCATGCACCGGGACAGCGCTTTGACTGCACGGCAAGGATCCGCCACCGTCAGCACGTACAAGCCTGCCACGTCAGCCTGTCAGACGATGATGATGTGTGCACGGTGATGTTTGAATCGCAGCAGCGTGCTGTCGCGCCGGGACAATCGGTGGTGTTCTACCAGGGCGATATCTGCCTTGGCGGCGGTGTGATCGCAACGCGCATCAGCAACGCTTGAGCGGTCGCCGGGAAATTATCCGGCATTCCGGTTACAAAAGACGGGCGAAATCGCGGATAATTCTGCAGCTTGCCAGTGACTTTACTCGGGGGAGGGTCACCTGGCGGCGGCGTCACCTGACGCAGCGTTTCGCCATCTTATTTTTCTGTCTGTACAACACTTCGGAGTCGGCATGAACAACAGTTTCGATACACGGATGAAACTCGGCGTGGGCTCACGCGAGTACACGATCTTCAACGTCCAGCGTCTGGCTGATAAATATCCCGTCGCCAAACTGCCCTACTCGCAAAAGATTCTGCTGGAGAATCTGCTGCGCTTCGAGGACGGCGTCAACGTGACGCGCGACGACATCGAAGCACTGGCGAATTGGGATGCCAAAGCGAAACCCGACAAGGAAATCGCCTATACCCCGGCTCGCGTTCTGATGCAGGATTTCACTGGCGTCCCCGCCGTCGTGGATCTGGCGGCCATGCGCGATGCGATGCAGGCACTCGGCGGCAACCCCGACAAGATCAACCCCCTGTCGCCCGCGGAGCTGGTCATCGACCATTCTGTGATGGTTGACGTGTTCGGCGTGGCCAACGCCGCCGAACAGAACTCGAAAATCGAGTTCGAACGCAACCAGGAGCGCTACAGCTTTCTGCGCTGGGGCCAGGAAGCGTTTTCGAACTTCGCCGCGGTACCACCGGGCGCAGGCATCTGCCACCAGGTCAACCTGGAATACCTCGCGCGCGCGGTATTTGCCGCCGAGAAAGCCGACGGCTGGTATGCCTACCCTGACACGCTGGTCGGCACCGACTCGCATACCACGATGATCAATGGCCTTGGCGTACTGGGCTGGGGCGTAGGTGGTATTGAAGCGGAAGCCGCCATGCTGGGTCAGCCGGTGACCATGCTGATCCCGGAAGTCATCGGCTTCAAATTGACCGGCAAGGTAGCCGAAGGCGTCACCGCCACCGATCTGGTGCTGACCGTGACGCAGATGCTTCGCGCCAAGGGCGTGGTTGGCAAGTTCGTCGAATTCTTCGGTCCCGGACTGGACCACCTGCCGCTGGCCGATCGGGCGACAATCGCCAACATGGCGCCGGAATACGGTGCGACCTGCGGCATCTTCCCGATCGATGCCGAAACCATCAATTATCTGCGTCTGTCGGGCCGCGCGGATGACCAGGTGGCATTGGTTGAAGCCTATGCGCGCGCAACCGGTATGTGGCGTGACGCTGGCAGCCCGGAAGCGGTTTACACCGATACGCTGGAACTGGACATGGGCTCGGTCGAGCCGAGTCTCGCCGGTCCGAAACGTCCGCAGGACCGTGTCGCGTTGAAGGCGATGCGGCCGGCCTTCCAGAAAGCGCTCGGCGATCTGACCAAGGACCGCAAGGCCGGCGCCGGTTCCGCCAGCGTCAACGATGGCGGCCAGAGCTACGAGTTGAAGGATGGCGCCGTGGTCATCGCCGCTATCACCTCGTGCACTAACACGTCGAATCCTTCGGTCATGCTGGCCGCCGGACTCGTCGCGCAGAAAGCCAACAAGCTGGGTTTGAAAGCCAAGCCCTGGGTGAAGACCAGCCTCGCACCGGGTTCTACCGTCGTCTCCGACTACCTGAGAAAAGCCGGCGTCCAACCGGATCTCGATGCACTCGGCTTCCAGATCGTGGGTTACGGCTGCACCACCTGCATTGGCAACTCAGGTCCGCTGCCTGACGCTGTCAGCGCCGGCATCCGCGACGGCGATCTCGTCGCGGCCTCCGTACTCTCGGGCAACCGCAATTTCGAAGGTCGTGTCCATGCAGAGGTCAAAATGAACTACCTCGCGTCACCGCCGTTGGTCGTGGCCTATGCCATCGCGGGCACCGTGGATATCGATCTCGCCAGCGATCCGATCGGCACCGGCAGCAATGGCCAGCCGGTCTATCTGAAGGATATCTGGCCGACGTCGCAGGAAGTCGCCAACGCTGTCGGAAAGATCGACTCCGCGATGTTCCGCTCGAGCTACGCTGACGTCTTCAAAGGCGATGCGCGCTGGGCCGGCATCGAAGTCGAGAAATCCAATCCGCTACCACTGGGATGATGCGTCGACTTACGTACGCAACCCGCCATACTTCGTCGACCTGCCGCGTGAACCGCAAGGCATTTCGCAGATCACCGGCGCGCGCTGTCTGGCCAGGCTGGGCGACTCGATCACCACCGACCACATCTCGCCGGCCGGTTCGATCAAGAAAGACAGCCCCGCAGGCAAGTACCTGATTGAACACGGCGTTGACCCGAAGGACTTCAATTCCTACGGCGCCCGTCGCGGCAATCACGAGGTGATGATGCGCGGAACGTTCGCCAATATCCGTCTGCGGAATCAGCTGGCGCCGGGTACCGAAGGTGGCTGGACACGCCATCAACCGAGCGGCGAACAGATGTCAATTTACGACGCCTCGATGCGCTACCAGGCCGATGGTGTGCCGTTGGTTATTCTGGCGGGCAAGGAGTACGGCACGGGTTCTTCGCGTGACTGGGCGGCCAAAGGCACTAAATTACTGGGCGTTTCTGCCGTAATAGCTGAAAGCTTCGAAAGAATTCATCGCTCCAATCTCGTTGGCATGGGTGTGCTCCCGCTGGTCTACAAGACCGGTGACAACGCCGACTCACTTGGGTTGACCGGTGAAGAAGTGTATTCAATCGAAGGTTTCAGCCACGGCGTCAAGACGGTGACCGTGGCCGCGCAGCGTGCCGACGGCGGCATCACGCGTTTTGAGTGTGTCGTGCGCGTGGACACTCCGAAGGAATGGGAGTACTACGCGAACGGCGGGATTCTACCCTACGTTTTGCGGCAGCTCGCCGCTTGAAAGGCCTCTTGGTATGACCTCGGTACGGACACTGCCCGGTGCATGGGTGGCCAACTTTCTTGGCCACTCCCCAACTGGTACAAGCTCACCATTCTTGGCTTTCTGGTCGTCAATCCCATCCTGCTGCAAGTCGCAGGTGGGACGGTGGCCGGGTGGTGTCTGATACTCGAGTTCATCTTCACGTTGGCAATGGCGTTGAAATGCTACCCGCTGCAGCCTGGCGGGTTACTCGCCATGGAAGCCATTGTCATTGGCATGGCCTCGCCGGAATCGGTATACGAAGAGGCGGTTACCAATTTCCCGGTCATCCTGTTGTTGATCTTCATGGTGGCCGGCATTTATTTCGTCAAGGACCTTCTGCTGTTCACGTTCACCAAAATACTGTTGAACGTGCGCTCGAAGATCATGCTGTCACTGCTGTTCTCGTTCGTGGCGGCATTCCTGTCAGCGTTTCTCGACGCATTGACGGTGACCGCGGTAGTCATCACCGTCGCTGAAGGCTTCTACGCGGTTTATCACAGAGTGTCGTCAGGCAAAGCGTCGCACGAGTCGCATAACCATGCCGACGACGACCAGCTGCACGATTACACCCGCAACGATCTCGATCGCTTCCGCGCCTTCCTGCGCAGCCTGATGATGCATGCTGCCGTAGGCACGGCGCTGGGCGGCGTGTGCACCCTGGTTGGCGAACCGCAGAACCTGTTGATCGCCAAGGTCATGCAATGGGATTTCCTGACGTTCTTCCACGAAGTGGCGCCGGTCTCCATGCCGGTACTGGTGGTGGGACTCATCACCTGCGCAGTGTTGGAAAATTCAAATTGTTCGGTTTTGGTGAGTTGCTGCCGGACAGCGTGCGCACTGTGCTGGAAGAGCACGACAAGGCACAGGCCGAACGCCGGACGCTGCAGGATCGCGCCGCCCTTACGGTACAGGCGCTGGTCGTCATCTGGTTGATCATCGGCCTGGCGTTCCACATGGCCGAGGTTGGCCTTGTAGGACTTTCCGTCATCGTGCTGGCCACTGCGTTCTGCGGCGTGACCGACGAGCATCGCCTGGGCAACGCCTTCAAGGAAGCATTGCCCTTCACCGCCTTGCTGGTGGTGTTTTTCAGCGTCGTGGCCGTGATTCATCACAACCACCTGTTCTCGCCGGTGATTCACTGGGTGCTTGAATTGGAAGGCACAGAGCAGGCAGGTGCGTTCTACCTGGCCAATGGCCTGTTGTCCGCCATCAGCGACAACGTGTTTGTCGCCACGGTCTACATCACGGAACTGCAGAATGCCTTCGAGGCCGGCACGATTACGCGTGAAACTTACGACCTGCTGGCGGTCGCCACCAATACCGGCACCAACATCCCGAGTGTCGCGACGCCAAACGGTCAGGCGGCGTTCCTGTTCCTGCTGACTTCGGCACTGGCACCCTTAATCCGGTTGTCCTACGGCCGGATGGTCATCATGGCGTTGCCGTATACCATCGTAATGACAATTACCGGTCTGATCGCCATCATCGCTCTGGCGTCCTGAACTGGTCTGATCCAACATAGGTGAGTCAACACGCGGAAACTTCCAACCTGACCGGCAGCTGCCTTTGCGGCGCGGTCAGGTTTCGCGTCCAGGGTCAACCGCTGCGCTTTTATCATTGTCATTGCCAGCGCTGCCGCAAAGCCAACGGCACCGGTCATGCCACAAATCTGCTGCTGGAAACCTCAGGTGATGTCGAGTGGATCAGCGGCGCGGAGTTGATTCAACGGTTCAAGGTGCCGGATGCCGAGCGGTTTTCCACCGCATTCTGTACGACTTGCGGCAGCCCGTTACCGCGTTACTATGCGGCACGTGGTTTCACCGTGATTCCGGCCGGAGTACTGGATAGCGAACCTCCGATCATGCCGCAGGCCCGCATCTTCTTCGGTTCGCGCGCGGCCTGGTCTTGCGCCGATGACGTACTGCCGGTTCACGACACCTACGCGCCGACGACCTGATCTGTCATCACGCGATCAGAAGTGTTGATAGCCGCGTGGCAGGCCGCGTAAAAGCGCGGCGCCCTCGCCCTCTACAACGAGTTCCGTACCTGCAGTGATGATCCCGATTCGCGTAATCGGACAGTCGATTCGAAGTGCGGCGTCCTCGGCCAATGCAGCTGCGGATACTGGAACGGTAAACAGCAATTCGTAATCATCACCACCTGTCGCAGCGGCAATCAAGGCACGGTCCCTGCCTGCGAAAGCGACTGCATCCGGCAATATTGGCAGCGCTTCAGCGTTCAGCCGCGCACCAAAGCGGGATTCTTCCAGGATATGGCCGAGGTCTGCCAGGAGGCCGTCTGAAACATCAATCATCGCATGCGCATACGGCGCCATCGCCGTGCCCAGCGCAAGCCGCGGTTGCGGATAATTGAATCGCTGCCGCAATGTTTCAGTCGAAGGTGAATCATCACCCTCCAACATGGCATCCAGCCCCAGCCGTGCTGCGCCCGGATTGCCGGAGACGAAGATGACATCGCCGGCCTGCGCGCCTGAACGTTGCAACGCGTGACCTTGCGCCACGCTGCCCATGACAGTGACGCTGATGGTAAGCGGGCCGGCGGTCATATCGCCGCCGACCAGCGCGACACCGTGGGTGGCGGCAAGGGCATGGAAGCCCTCGGCGAATTCTTCCAGCCATGCATCATCGGCAGTGGGCAGCGTCAATGCCAGGAGTACCCAACGTGCCCGCCCCCCCATGGCGGCGATATCACTCAGATTGACGGCCAACGCGCGATGCCCCACCTGCCGTGCGGGCATCGCGTGTGGGAAATGGACACCTTCAACCAGAGTGTCCACCGCACACAAAAGCTGTTCATCGGGTTCAATCTGCAGAACGGCTGCGTCATCGCCTATCCCGGTGATGACGTCAGCGCGTTGAATGGCGCGCTGCCGGAACAAGCGGTGAATAAGCTCGAACTCACCCACTCGCTTTACTGTCGGCCTGCCATTCGATGGCTCGCACGTCATGCGAAAGCTTGTCCAGGACGCCGTTGATGTACTTGTGTCCTTCGTCGGCGCCGAACATCCTGGCAAGTTCCACCGCTTCGTTGATCACCACTTTGCGTGGCACTTCCAGGCAATGCACGAGCTCGTACGTCCCGACCAACAGGATGGAGCGTTCCACCGGCCCCAATGCCTGCCACTGGCGATCCAACAGCGGCTCAATATGGGCCCGCAGTGAATCGGCTTCACGCGGAATGGTCCGGACCAGTGTGTCGAAGTATTCGAGATCGACCTTGTTCAATTCGCGGTCGCTATGAAACTCCGCAATGATCGTTGCCGGTGGAGTTTCGGTGATCTGCCATTGGTATAAGGCCTGCACGGCACAGCGTCGTGCACCGACACGCCCTCGTATTGAACGTGACGTCATTGAACGGCGCGGCAGACGTTGATCATTTCAAGCGCCGTCAATCCTGCGTCGCCGCCCTTGTTGCCAGCCTTGGTGCCGGCGCGTTCGATAGCCTGCTCGATGGAGTCGACCGTCAACACCCCGAACGACACCGGTATACCGGTATCGGTGGCCACCGCGGCGAGGCCGTTCGCGCAGGTACCGGCGACATAGTCGAAGTGTGCCGTGGAACCGCGGATGACGCAGCCCAAGGCAACGACCGCCTCGTAGCGCCCGGTCAGCGCCAGCCGGCGCACGGCCACTGGCAATTCAAAGGCTCCCGGCACTTTCACCACGGCGATATTGCCGTCACTCATGCCATGCCGCCGCAAGATATCGATGCAACCACTTTCCAGGTGATCCACGATGAAACTGTTGAACCGGGCGCTGACGATAGCCACCCGTGCATCCCGGGGAGCGATCAGTGATCCGGATATTCTTTCTATGTCTGCCACATTGCCACCTTTGCCGTGAATCTTCGTATCCGCTGCGCAGATAATCCGCCGCCACCCGGGACTAGCCGCGGATAAACCCGGCGCTCATCAATTTTTCAATGCTGACACCGCCTGCCACTTCATCGGGCTGTAGCGCCGGCAACAAACGTTCCAGGTAGCGCGCAATCATGTCGACTTCAATATTGACCGCACTGCCTGCCTGCAAGTCGTGCAGCGTTGTCTGCGCCAACGTGTGCGGAATCACCTGCACGGTGAACACCGCACCATCCACCGCATTCACTGTCAGACTGACACCGTTGACACAGATGGAACCTTTACGCGACACATAGCGCGACAGATCGGCTGGCACTTCAAACCGGATCACCTGACCCTGTCCATCCGGCGTGATCGACAGTACCCGACCGATGCCATCGACGTGACCCGTCACCAGGTGCCCGCCCAACCGATCCTGCAGACGCAACGCGCGTTCGAGGTTGACCTCGCTGCCAACGACCAGACTGCCCAGAGTCGTGCAATTCAACGTTTCCGGTGAAACGTCCGCATCAAACTCACGCGTACCCAACCGTGTCGCAGTCAGACAGGTACCTGATACAGCAATGCTCTCGCCAAGTTCGGCGTCGGCCAAATCAAGGCCGGCCGTATCAATCGTCAGCCGGGTATGCGATGCGCCGGCTGCCACCTGCGTCACCTTGCCGACGGCCGTGATGATACCTGTAAACATATTACTACCTCAGTTGTCCGCAATCCGCGGTATCGCGGTAATGCGAATATCCTTGCCTATTTGCCGGATGTCACTAATCTCGAGCGTGGGCGAATCGCTCAATTCGTTGAGCATGAGCGGCCCGGCCACTGCCCGTGAATCGGCACCCAACAGTCGTGGTGCCACGTAAATAATCAATTCATCCAGCCAGCCGCCTGTGAGCAGTGCGGTTGTCAAACCCGGCCCGGATTCAACAAGCAGGTCGTTGATATCTTGTTGCGCCAGGTCCGCCAGAATCGGAGCGATGGCCAACCCGGCACCCTCGGTTGTCGTCTGCCTGACCGTTGCGCCCGCCTGCCGCAAGACAGCCATGCGTGCGTCATCCGTACTGGCCGTGTATATGAGCGATGAACCTGCCTGCTGCAACATCGCACTGGCAGGATTCAATGCGAGCTGCGTATCAAGCACCACCCGTAGCGGTTGCTCCGGTATATCGAACTGGGCGTCGCGAACTGTCAGCGACGGATCATCTGTCATCACCGTGCCACGGCCCACCATGATGGCGCAGGATTCGGCCCGCAGGCGCTGCACATCGTGGCGGGCGGCCTCGCTGGTAATCCATTTGCTGCGTCCGTCGGCGAGCGCGATTCTACCATCAATACTCATGGCCACCTTTGCCCGCACGAATGGCCGATTGCGGGCGACGCGCGAGAGGAAACCACGATTGAGCTGGCGCGCAGATTCGGCCAGCACGCCGCGGGTGACAGCAATCCCGGCGGCCTCCAGCATGGCTGCGCCGGCACCCGCGACTCGCGGATCCGGGTCTTCAATGGCGTACACCACACGTTGCAAGCCGGCATCGATCAGCGCACGGGCGCACGGCGGTGTGCAGCCAAAATGTGCGCACGGTTCAAGGCTGACATAGCAGGTCGCGCCTTGAGCTGCTGCGCCTGCCATCTGCAATGCGTAGACCTCTGCATGTGGCTCGCCGGCACGCAGATGAGCACCTTCACCGACGACCTTGCCGTCCTTCACCAAGACGCAGCCGACGCGCGGGTTAGGCCGTGCGCTGTACCAGCCAAGCCGCGCCAGCGTGATTGCCTGCGCCATGTAGTGCGCGTCAGAATCGATGGCTGGCGGAAATGTGGTCATCAACTTGGCGAATTGTTCGGAAACTGTGGGTAGCGACCAGTCACGCTACCGTGGCCGGCGAATACTTCAATCGTCCTTTTTGCGCTCGGCGCCGAGCAAGTCCAGCTGTTGTTCACGCATCTCCGGCGGCAGGTCGTTTTCCAGACGCTCAATCTCCTCGAGAAACGCTTTGACATCTTCGAAGCTGCGATACACCGAAGCGAAGCGCACATAGGCCACCTGGTCAAGACTGCGCAAGGCATCCATGACGATTTCGCCGATCTGCCGCGCATCGATTTCACGTTCGCCGGTTTCACGGATGCGGCGCTTGATGAGATTGATGGTGCTTTCGACCCGTGCCATCGGCACCGGTCGTTTCTCCAGGGCTTTGACAATGCCGTTGCGCAGCTTTTCATCGCTGAAGGTTTCGCGACGCCCGTCACTCTTGATGATGCGGGGCAGACTGAGCTCCGCGGTTTCGTAAGTGGTGTAGCGGGCCTTGCAGCTCAGGCATTCGCGGCGGCGGCGAACCTGGTCACCCTCGCCCAGCAGGCGGGAGTCGATGACCTTGGTATCCGGGTGTCCGCAGAATGGGCAGCGCATCTTGATGCAACGGGTTGGTTATTTCAGTTCGAATAGACCGGGTAGCGGCGGCACAGTTCGGCAGCTTTGTCGCGCACCGTAATGACCGCTTCCTCGTCGTCGCCGGCATTCAGCAGGTCGCAGATCCAATCCGTCAGCGCACGGACGTCGTCGGCCGTGAATCCACGGGTGGTGACCGCCGGTGTACCGATACGGATTCCGCTGGTGACCGTGGGCGGCTGCGGATCGTTCGGCACTGCGTTCTTGTTCACCGTGATGTGGGCGCGACCGAGCAGTGCTTCGGCAAACTTGCCCGTTATGCCCTTGTTCGTCAGATCGAGCAGGAACAGATGATTGTCCGTGCCACCGGATACGACGTCGAACCCGCAGGCCTTGAACTGCTCGGCCATCGTGCGTGAATTGATCATCACCTGGTCCTGATAGGCCTTGAACTCCGGCTGCATCGCTTCCAGGAATGCCACCGCTTTGGCGGCGATGATATGCATCAGCGGGCCACCCTGATTGCCAGGGAAAACGGCCGAATTCAACCGCTTCTCGATATCACTGTTGGCGCGGGCGAGGATCAGCCCGCTACGCGGGCCACGCAGCGTCTTGTGCGTGGTGCTGGTGCAGACATCGGCGATATTGACCGGGCTGGGATAGTGACCGGTCGCAATCAGTCCGGCGACATGAGCAATATCAGCAACGAGATAGGCGCCGATGCTGTCGGCGATTTCGCGGAACCGTTGCCAATCAACGACGCGCGAGTATGCGGAAAACCCGGTCATGATCACGCGTGGACGGTGTTCCCGCGCGAGTTGCTCAGCCTGGTCGTAGTCGATTTCGCCGGTGTTCGGGTTCAATCCATAAAAAACCGACTTGTAGATGCGCCCGGAAAAGCTGACCTTGGCGCCGTGCGTCAGGTGGCCACCATGGGCAAGGCTCATGCCCATGATCGTGTCGTAGGGATCCAGCAACGCGTAATAAACCGCGCAGTTGGCCTGTGATCCGGAGTGAGGCTGGACATTTGCATAGGCAGCGCCGAACAATTTCTTGGCGCGGTCGATGGCCAGCTGCTCGACCACGTCGACATATTCACAGCCGCCGTAGTACCGCTTGCCCGGATAGCCTTCGGCGTATTTGTTGGTCAGGACAGATCCCGCAGCCTCCAGGACCCGCGGACTGGCGTGGTTTTCCGATGCGATCAATTCGATGTGCGTCTCCTGGCGCGAGGCTTCGCCCGCCATTGCATTCCAGAGGTCGCTGTCGAAGTCTTTAATACACATGCCAGAGCCAAACATTGGGTACTTTCCTGGTGAACAAATATTAGAAATTACAGCAGTTTAACAGATATCCCCGCGCTGCACACGCAAGCACCCCGGGGGCTTGGGCGGGCCCTGTCCGGCGGGTACGGCGGCGCCGCCGGTCCAGTGCAGATCCAGCGCATTTCGCCGCTATTTATCAGTATGTTGAGCGCTCCGTCCGGCAAATCCACCATTCGTCGTCCCGCCAGTTCCCGATCACCGCTGGAACGCTTTGACGCTATCAATCGCGAGCGGCTTCGCCGCACCCACGACTGTCTGTTACAGCGCCAGCAAGTATTTCTGGAAGTACTGCCGTTGCTGTTCCATACCAATCATCCGCTGCTGCCCGGCTATGTCGCGCAGAACTGTCCGAGCGGCATCGCGAACTACGGCCCCAACCGGGACACCCTGGCGGCGGTCAAGAAGAACATCGCCAAGTCCTTTGTGTTTGAGCATCGCGTGCAGAAGCGCTGGGCGCTCCAGGGCATGTATTTGATGGGTAGTCCGGGCACGGTCGCCTATTCACGAGAAAGTGATTTCGACATCTGGCTTTGCCATGCCGATTTTCTTGAACCGGCAGAGCTCGACCTGCTGCAACAGAAGTGTTCCGGCGTCGAAAAATGGGCGACCGAACTCAACCTCGAAGTGCACTTCTTCGTCATCCAGGCTGAGCAGTTCAAGCGCGGCGAGATGAACCGGCTATCGGCGGAAAGCAGTGGCAGCAGCCAGTTTCATCTGTTGCTCGACGAGTTCTATCGTTCCGCGCTGGTAGTGGCCGGTCTTCGGCCGCTGTGGTGGGCGGTACCTCCAGACCAGGATCATCGCTATGAAGAATTCATTGCCGAGCAGGTTGCCAAACGGCGACTCGACCTGACCGATTACATCGACTTCGGTGGTCTGAGCAAGATCCCGGCAGAGGAATTCTTCGGTGCTGCGGTCTGGCAACTGACCAAGAGCATCGGTTCACCGTACAAATCTGTCCAGAAGCTGTTGCTGATGGAAGCCTACGCTGCGGAATATCCGCATAGCGATCTGGTCAGCAGTCGGTACAAAGCTGCAGTCTACGACGGTGAGAACCAGCTCAACAGGCTCGACCCGTACGTGCAGATGTACCTGAAGGTCGAAGAGTATCTGCTGCCGCAGAACGACAGTACGCGACTCGATGTACTCCGTCGAAGTTTCTATCTCAAGGCGCACGACAAGCTGTCACGACCGCGCATTTCGACCGACCCCGAGTGGCGACGGGCAATCCTGGAAGAAGCCGTCAGCGGCTGGGACTGGCCCGCTTACAAATTGACTGAACTCGACAACCGTGAGCGATGGAAAATCGAGTCGGTGCTGCAGGACCGGCGCGATACCATCAAAGTGTTGTCACAGTGTTACTCGCGGTTATCCGAATTCGCCCGGCAGCATGCGGGCAACCCACGCATCACGCAGCGCGATCTGAATATCCTGGGCCGCCGCCTCTACGCGGCGTTTGAACGCAAACCCGGCAAACTCGAATATGTGAATCACCGTGGCGAAGCCAATCTTCGCGAGGAGGAGCTTTCGCTGCACGCGACGGAGCATGGCGACAATACCAGTTGGGTACTGTATCGCGGCATGGTGGGGCTGGATGCGGTCGGTGACGCGACGCCCATCCGCCGCGAAGCAAACCTGATTGATTTGATTGGCTGGTGTCACTTCAACGGCATTTCCGGGCCACGGACCTGGTGGCATTTGTTTCAAGGCAGCCAGAGCCTGACAGCGACCGAACTGCGCGCAATTCTGCGTTTTCTGGGCGAGCGGTTCCCGGCGGAGAATATATATGAACCCACCAATGACGACCTGCTGAAAGCGCCGCGGGTAGAAGATTCGGCCTTCCTCGTCAATATCGGCTATGAGCCGATGCGCGACCGGATGCGCGACGGCGATGTGATGACAAGCAACAGCGGCGACGCGTTCCGTTATGCCGGCCTGCGCATCAACCTGACCAACAACTTCGACATGATTATCGCAACGTCATGGCAGGAGTTGTTCTGCTTCAGCTACGAGGGTGTCGGTGGCCTGTTGCGCGCCATGTGCGACTATTTCCGTTGGGCGCCGCTGGTTGCCGGCTCAACGCCGCCCGCGCTCACCGTAAAAAGCTTTGCCTCCCAATACTCGAGTCTCATCGAGCGGCGCGTCGAAAAGTTCTTCGGAGACGTAGCCGGGTTCTTTTACGCCGCGCCGGTGAATCAACGTCGCGCATATGTAATCGAGATTGACGATAACCACTACCTGCTGACCAATCGCGGCGGCCAGATGGAGTGTGAGAACCTGGGCAGTTACCAGAACCTGTTGTCCGCACTGGCAGTTGCCCATGGAACCTGGGTCGAAACACGGTTCGACCAGGAATGTCTGGAGGATTCGCCGCTACCTGCCATGTTCAAGTTGAATCAGGCCACGCACATCCAGGTTTTTGTCGAAACAGTCGGTAGTCGGGCGAATATCTACGTTGTTGATGAGTACGGCGCCTTGACGACCCAGGTCGCCGACTTTACGGACATCCGGCATATTTACAGTCAGCTATACAAATTTTTCGCTTCTACCCGCCGGCATATTTTCATCGTCGATGACGCAAATGACAGCCAGGTGGAAAACATCGAAATCGATTTCTTTCAACTCTCTCGCGAACGTTCAGGTGGCTATCTGGTGGAGCGATATGAGTTACAGCCGACTGCTGAGGAATATCTCGCGGTAAGAATCTTTGGTGACGTCACCGCCAGCGGGGACCGTGAGTACACCATCTATTGTGGAAACGAAGAATTCTCGACCCGCAGTCATGGCAACCGGATGCTGGAAGCAGCCGCCCGGTTCATCCGTAGCGCCCGACCGAGCAGCGAGCACTACCCCATCTATGTGACTGACGTGGATTTGTCTCCGGCATTGCTGACAAGCCAGGGCATATCCAAATTACAGTCGGCGCATCTGTTGCAACACAAGCGTCGATTGGAATTATTGCTGTCCAGGGCGCTGTCCACGCCGGACTAAGCTCACGCCGTCGGCCGGCCCGGCTGTAAGTGACCAAATCCGGTACAATGCGCGGCATGTCACGACTCAAGAAACTGATTACCCACGCCCACGAAGTACTGACCCGGCTGGAAGCGCTGATACCACCTGCGGCACAGGATCCCGACTGGAATTCCGCCATCGCTTTTCGCTGGCAGGTACGCCACGGCCAACCGCATGTTGAACCTGTCGACAGCTTGTCGGGCATTCAACTTGATGACCTGCTCGGCATCGATGAACAGAAGACGGCTCTGGATCTGAACACCCGTCAGTTTCTGCGCGGTCTCCCGGCCAATCACGCCTTGCTATGGGGCCCACGCGGGACAGGAAAATCGTCGCTGGTCAAAGCACTGTTGAATGCGCATTCCGCCGCCGGCCTGCGGTTGATAGAGGTTGACCGCCACGACCTCGGCAACCTGCCGGATATCGCCGCGGCATTGCGTGGCCGTGACGAAAAATTCGTCCTGTTCTGCGACGATTTGTCGTTCGACGCCAACGATACCGGTTACAAGGCGCTCAAAGTCGCCCTCGATGGCTCGGTATACAGCGCGCCGTCCAATCTCCTGATCTATGCGACGTCAAACCGCCGCCACCTGTTACCTGAAATGCAACGTGACAACCTCGACCACACCTACGTCGATGGTGAAGTCCATTACGGCGAGGCGGTAGAAGAAAAAATTTCATTGTCTGAGCGCTTCGGCGTCTGGCTCGCGTTTCATCCTTTCAAACAGCAGCAGTATCTCGATATCGTGCAGCACTGGTTGTCGCGACTGGGCCACGTCGATACCGACGCCTCGGCCATGGAACGGGCTGCGCTGCAGTGGGCGCAGCTGCATGGTTCCCGCAGCGGACGTTCCGCCTGGCAGTTCGCCAAGGATTGGACCGGGCGCCATGCGTTGAGCGAAATGGGCAATTGACCGGTATGACCATCGTCGCAGCTGTCATTGGTGGCACCGGCGTCGTGGTGGATGACGTTCTCGACAGTTACGCGCCGCTTGAACCGGCCGCCACGGAATTCGGCGCACCTTCCGCTGCCTTGATGGCGGGTCGGATCGACAACGTCGCTATACTCTTCCTGGCCCGACATAGTGCCGCGCAAAGCATCCCGCCTCACCGTATCAACTACCGGGCGAATATTGCCGCGTTGAAAGCAGCCGGCGCGCAAGCCATCTTTGCCTTCGCGGCGGTCGGCGGAATTACTGAGTCAGCCGCACCCGGCGCAATCGTGATCCCGGACCAGATTATCGATTACACCCATGGCCGTACCACCACATTCTTTGATACGCCGGATGCTGTCGAATTCATAGATTTCACGGAACCCTACACCGCGCGACTTCGTCGCTGCCTGCTCGATGCCGCGGCCAACGTCAACGTGCCCGTGGTAGACGGCGGCGTCTACGGTGCGGTTCAAGGTCCGCGGCTGGAGACAGCGGCCGAGATACGCCGCATGCGCAATGACGGTTGTGACATCGTCGGTATGACGGGAATGCCTGAAGCAGCATTGGCGCGTGAAGCCGGTCTGCCATATGCGACGATGGCAGTGGTAGCCAATCGCGCGGCCGGACTTGCGCCGGGGGAATTGAAAGTGGAAGACATGGTGGCTACGTTGCGCGGCGGCCAGCAACGTGCGGCATCAGTCCTCCGGCGGGCCATCCTCACCTTCGCCGCCGGAGAAACCTTCGGCTGATGGCGCCACTTCCTCCGCATCTTCCTCAGTCACAGAATCGGTATCGATCAGCACGGATGTAACGTCCATACGATACGGAGTGACCTCAGCCAGCACGCCATACAAGGGATGATCCAGATAGTGAAGCTCACCGAGCTTCATCCGGCGCGTCGTCGACATTCTGACCGGCAGGTCATCCATACGGAATGTGATATCAACATCCAGGTCGATGTAACGCCCAACGCGCAATAATGCGGTACCTTCAAACTGTGGCAATTCCGCGAGCTCCGTCGGTTCCTCCGAGCCCTCGTCAGCAGCGACTTCCAGTGGAACCGCGGCGGCGGTTTCCTGCGGTTCTTCCAGGCTTGATTCCTCGGCGACCTCCATCGGCGGCGCGAGCGGCGCATCGTTGAAATAGATTGTCTTGCGGGTTCCCGGGCCGGGTTGCCGCCAGGCGACGTGCAACAACACCTCGGTCTGCGGGCTGCGCGTCAGCCGGCTCTGCTGCGTGTTCATGGTCAATTGATCAGCCGGGACGGCAACGAACGGCACGCGCGCTACGGTGGGCAGCATTGCCTCTCCGGTGTCCGGCGCCCCACCATCCTCCGGCGGGAGGGTCAATGGTTGGGCATAGGAGTAATCTGCAGGGATTGGTTCGGGAAATTGTTCGCCATCGACACCGGCCGGGTCCAGGTAACGGAAAACGATCAGTTCCACCTGGTACCAGCGCGCCGCCACCGGCGTGGCGGTTGGCACATCGATCTGGCCGAAGGCCGATGCAGGAACGACCAACAGCAGCGTCCATAGCATCCATGACAGCCATCGCCGGTCAGCCGCCACCGGCGAGCCCCTCCAGCAGTTGTTCGAGTTCACGGAAACGGCTCTCGTCATCTGTCAGGTCCTTGTTGATTCGCAGCCTCTCGCCGCCTTCCATCCGGTAACGCAGTCCAGGTGACTGCAGCAGCTTGATGATGGCACCGGGATCAATTGTAGGGTTGGCGTGGAACATCACGCTGCCGCCGCGTCGGCCAAGGTCAATTTTACGGATTCCGAGTCGCTCTGCACGCAATTTGGCGGCGGTGATCCGGAACAGGTTCTGGGTGGCGGGTGGGGCCGGACCAAAGCGATCTACGACCTCCTCACGGAGTCCATCCAGCGCCGCGAGATCCACGGCACTTGCAATACGTTTGTACAACGTCAGGCGCGCATGAACGTCGGGCAGATAATCTTCGGGCAACAACGCTGGCAGGTGCAGGTCCACCTCCGTGCCGGCCGCGGAATCCATATCCAGCGCGGGCTCACGTCCGGCCTTGAGCGCAGCGACGGTGCGCATCAGCAATTCGTTGTAGAGCCCGAAGCCGATTTCCTGGATATGTCCACTTTGTTCATCACCGAGAATTTCACCGGCGCCGCGGATTTCAAGATCGTGAGTCGCCAGCGTGAATCCGACGCCAAGATCCTCGAGCGCCTCGATCGCTTCCAGCCGCTTGACTGCATCCGGCGTGATGGAACGACGCTCGGGGATGAACAGGTAGGCGTAAGCGCGATGGTGTGACCGACCGATTCGGCCACGCAACTGGTACAACTGCGCAAGACCGAACTTGTCTGCGCGATCGATCAACATCGTGTTGGCTGTCGGCACGTCGATGCCGGTTTCGATAATCGTCGTGCACACCAGCACGTTGCAGCGCTGGTGATAGAAATCGAGCATCACCTGTTCGAGTTCGCGCTCCGGCATCTGCCCATGCGCGAAGCGCACCCGGGCGGCCGGCACAATGCGTTCGATTTCTCGCACCCGCAGTTCGATGTCTTCCACTTTGTTATGTACTACGTAAACCTGACCACCGCGGCCGATTTCACGCAGGATGGCCTCGCGCGCGAGGGCTTCGGACCAATCCCGGACAAATGTCTTGATCGCCAGACGACGCGACGGCGGTGTCGCAATCACAGACAACTCACGCGTTCCGGATAGCGCAAGGTTCAACGTCCGGGGTATGGGCGTGGCGGTCAACGTCAGAATATCCACGTTGGCCCGCAACTTCTTGATCTGCTCTTTCTGGCGCACACCGAAGCGGTGCTCTTCGTCGATGATCATCAACCCCAGACGCTTGAATTCGACCTGCTCGCTGAGCAGCTTGTGCGTGCCGACGACGACGTCGACGGTACCTTCGCGGATACCCTTGAGCGCGGCAGTGGTTTCCGCGCCGGCGCGAAAGCGCGAGAGCTGCTCGACCTTCACCGGCCAATCGGCGAAACGATCAGCAAACGTCTGGTAGTGCTGCTGTGCCAACAAGGTCGTCGGTACCAGCACTGCGACCTGCTTGCCATCGTTGACCGCCATGAACGCAGCACGCAGAGCGACTTCCGTCTTGCCGAAGCCGACATCACCACATACCAGCCGATCCATCGGCTGTTCAGCGCGCATATCGGCCAGCACGGCGGCGATGGCCGCTTCCTGATCAGGTGTTTCCTCGAACGGGAACGTCTGCGCGAACGTCTGGTAGGCGTTCTCGTCAAATTTGAATGCATGGCCACGCCGCGCTGCGCGCTTGGCGTAGATTTCCAGCAGCTCGGCGGCAACGTCGCGGATCTTCTCCGCAGCCTTGCGCCGCGCCTTCTCCCATTGCCCGCTGCCAAGCTTGTGCAGCGGAGCGTGCTCGGGATCCATGCCGGAATACCGGCTCAGCAGATGCAGCGAGGAAACCGGCACGTACAACTTGTCGTTGTCGGCGAACAACAGCTTGATGAATTCGTTGGTGGCGCCACCAATCTCCAGCGTTTCCAGACCCTGGTAGCGGCCAACGCCATACTGTTCGTGCACGACCGGTGAACCGATATCGAGTTCGGTCAGATTGCGGATGATCGCTTCGGGATCGGTCGTCGCCCGCCGACGTCGTCGGGTCTGGGCGGCACGCTGCCCAAACAGCTGCGATTCTGCGACCACCGCGATATTTGGCTCGACCAGTTCAGCGCCATCACGAAGATTGCCAATCGACAAGGCGAGCGGCTCACTGCCTTCGAGAAAGCTCTGCCAATCCTCACGGATGACCACCGGGAAACCGTGACGCGACAACAACTCCGCCAGAGTCTCACGTCGACCGGGGGAATCGGCTGCAATCAATACCCGTGCCGCTGTCGCACTGAGATAGCGGCGTAACATCGCCAGCGGGTCACTGGCGCGGGCATCCACCGGCAGCGCTGTCGGCATACGGGCGGCGAATTCAACGATATGGCGCGAGCCCGCGGTATCCAGACCCAGTACATTCACCCTGGCGAAGCCTGAGATGCTCTGCAGTAACTCCTGGTGACTGCAGAACACTTTATCCGGTGTTAACAACGGCCGGCTGGTATCGTGGCGCAGTTGTTCATATCGTTCCGCGACTTCGCTGCTGAACTCTTCCGCCGCGGCGGCAACATCGGTATCGCAGATGACCAGGGTCGCGACCGGCAGGTAGTCGATTAACGTGGCGGTGGATTCGAAGAACAGTGGCAGGTAGTACTCGATACCGGCCGGTGCGAGTCCGGCGCCGACATCGTTATACAGCGTGCTATTGGTCGGGCGCCCTTCGAATACCGTCCGCCAGTTCTGCCTGAACCGGGAAATCGCCTCCTGTGTCAGCGGAAATTCATGTGCGGGCAGTACGGAAAACGATTCAATCGTTTCCAACGAACGCTGACTCTCGGTATCAAACGTGCGCAGACTCTCAATCTCATCGTCGAACAGATCGATACGGACCGGCGTGTCGGCGCCCATCGGGTAGATATCTATCAGTGACCCGCGCAGTGAGAAATCCCCGTGTTCCAGCACTTCGGATACAAACCGGTAACCGGCATCGGTCAACCGCTCACGGAACGCTTCGCGCTCCAGGCGTTGACCATTGCGCAGCTCAAACGACTGGCCCAGCAACCATTGCCGTGGCGCGATCCGGTGCAACAAGGTCGTCGCCGCAACGATCAGAACGCCTTTATTCCACTGCGATAGCGACGCAAGCTGGCTGATCCGCGACGAGACGATGTCCTGATAGGGCGAGAAGTGGTCGTACGGCAGCGTTTCCCAATCCGGGAACACGGCTGTATTGAGTTCAGGCGCAAAAAATCGCAGCTCCGTCTCAAGCTGGTAGGCGCTGGCCGGCGTCGCGGCAATCACCAGGGAAATGCCGGCATGCGCGCGGGCGGCAGCGGCAATGGCGATTGCACGGGCACTCCCTGGCAGATGCTTCCAGTTGAGGACCTGGCCTGGCGGCGGAAGTGGCGGAGCGAGCGGGCTGTGCGAGGTGGTATCCGCGACGCGGCTCATCTGGCAGTGCTGACCTCGCGTTCGATTTCGCCGTTGATCGCGGCCAGTGCGGCGCGTGGATCGTCGGCACGGACAATCGGCCGCCCGATCACCAGATAGTCAGAACCATCGCGCACCGCCTGACCCGGCGTCGCGATGCGTTGCTGATCGTCCCTGGCGGCGCCGGCAGGACGTACGCCGGGGGTGACCAACAGGAAGGCTGGTCCGAACCTGGCGCGCAGTGCCCGCGCTTCCAGAGGCGAACACACCACCCCATCCAGGCCGCAGTCGAAAGTCAGTTTGGCCAGGCGCTCGGCGTGTCTGGCGGTACCGTCGGTAATCCCTAATTCAGTCAGCGCTGCATCGTCCAGGCTGGTCAGCACCGTCACGGCAATCAGCAGCGGTCGATGCGATTCCCCGGCCAAAGCATCGCGGGCAGCTTCCAGCATTGCCCGGCCACCACTGGCATGAACGTTGACCATCCAGCAACCCAACGAAGCCGCGGCGCGGCAGGCCTGGGCAACGGTATTGGGAATATCGTGATACTTCAGATCGAGAAATACCCCGAACCCTGCGCGCTGTGCCTGCTCAACGACGGCGGGACCCTCACGCGTAAATAATTCCTTGCCGATCTTCACCCGGCAACTTGCCGGATCCAGTTGTTCGCATACCGCCTTTGCGGCCGCGCTGCTTTCAACATCCAGCGGGACGATGACCCGCGGACCTCTGTCATTAATCATGCCGATTCAATCTCCTGTCTTGTCGTCGACCGGCTTGACGGTGCTCCATGCCTTGCAGCCGGGACATTGCCAATGCAGCGAGTGCGCTTCGAAGCCACATTGCTGACAACGATAAGTGGTGCCGGTGGCAACCAGTCGATGAGTGAACTCGCGTACCTGGCTCAATGCCGCATCATCGTTCGTACCCTGCAACAACAGGTAACTCACCAGGCGATCCAGACCTTGCAGTGAAGGCCGATCACGCAATTCCGTCAGCAACAGCCGGATCGCACCGTCCACCTGACCAGCGTCAGCCTCGAGTTCGGCCAGCTTCAACACGGTACTGGTGCCGGTACGCATTCTGGCCAGTTCGGCCAGGTAAGCATGCAATTCGTCGGTCCGTCCGAGCGCCTGGTAGCAGGCCACCAGCGGTTCGAGGATTTCCGGAACGAAAGCCCTGTCCTGGGTGACCACCTGCTCCAGATGACGGATCGCACGACGATACTGGCCGGCATTGCGTTCCAACCCGGCCAACATCAAGCGTGCACGCACGCAGCGATGGTCGATGATCAGTGCTTGTTCCAGCAGGTCGCGGGCATCATGCAGCGCGCCATCGACGCCGCCTTCCGCTGCCTGTTCGCAAAGCAGGTGCGCATGCTCACGTTCCATTCCCGATACCCGTGCCTGTTGCAGCAGGCCGGCGATCTCCACTGCTTTGTCCCAGTCCCGTTCCTGGCGATAGATGTCGAGCAGATATTTCAGGTCTTCATTATGGCGTGGGCCGGTATCGAGCAGCTCGCGGAACAACACTTCGGCGCGATCCAGCAAGCCTGCCCGGTAATAGTCAATGGCAAGTTCACGTACAGCGGTGATACGTTGTTCCGTACTCAGGCCCGCGCGGGAAATCAGATTCTGGTGAATCCGGATCGCCCTGCTCACCTCGCCCCGGCGGCGAAAGAGATTTGCCAGCGCAAAATGCGTTTCGATGGTGTCTTCGTCGACCTCGAGCGTCCGCAGAAAGGTTTCAATTGCCCGATCGGGCTTGTCGTCGAGCAGGAAACGCAGGCCGTCGAGGTAATTCCTGGCAAGTTGGCCTTGCAACCGTTCGCGGCTGCTCTGCGACTTGCCGCGTGCATGGCCGCGATAGTACCAGCCGGACATCGCAGCAACCGGTATCAAGGTGACGGCCAACGCAAACAGAATATCGGGTGACATTGAACCGATGGTTCCCGTAATTACTGCTGCAGCCCCGCCAACGACCACCTGCAGTGGCTTCGAGTGGCGTCAGGCACAGCTTGAAATCAAGTGCGAGAATTCTAGCAGTGCGAGTGGCTTGCCGTACAAAAAATGCGCTGGCGCCGCATGTGATTGCGGCGCCAGCGATGTTGTTTCCGGATGGGAGACCGCGGATCAGCCGTTATCGGCGTTGAGACCGAAGGCGGGCGTATGGCCAGCCTGACTCTTGAGCTGCTCTTCCAGGCCTTCATTGACCCGGTCACGCAGCTCCTTGCCCGGCTTGAAATGCGGGACATGCTTTGCCGGTAACGAAACAGGCTCGCCGGACTTGGGGTTACGCCCCACGCGCGGCGGCCGGTAGTGCAACGAGAAACTTCCGAAACCACGAATTTCGATCCGCTCGCCGGCGGCAAGCGTTATCGCCATGTGTTCAAGCATCGTTTTAACCGCAAGCTCGACATCGCGATAGCCGAGCTGCGTCTGCTTGCGCACCAGCAACTCAATCAACTCTGATTTCGTCATTGGATTCTCGCGTTCCGTTCCGATACTCACTAATCCGTAATCAGTGGCTGTCAGCGATCCCGGCTGTCCAGCTGTTCGCGCAACAGGTCACCGAGTTTGGCGGTACCTGCTTCGCTATCCGAGCTGTATTCCTGCAGCACGGCGGCTTCGTCTTCAGATTCCTTGGCTTTCACTGACAGGCTGATCGCACGCTTCTTGCGGTCAACGGCGATGACCATGGCTTCAATCTCGTCGCCTTCCTTGACCAGTTTGCGCGCATCATCAACCTTGTCGATCGACATTTCCGAAGCACGCAGCGTGGCTTCGATGCCTTCCGCCAGCGTAACGACAACAATACGCTGGTCGACGCTCAGAACCGTGCCCGTGACAATGACACCCTTGCCATGCTCGGCCACGTAGGTCGAGAACGGATCCTGCGCCAGCTGCTTGACGCCCAGCGAAATACGCTCGCGTTCGGCATCCACCGCCAGCACGACGGTTTCGATTTCATCGCCCTTCTTGTAGTTGCGCACGGCTTCTTCACCGGGCACATCCCACGACAGGTCGGACAAATGCACCAGACCGTCGATGCCGCCGTCCAGGCCGATGAACACGCCAAAGTCGGTAATCGACTTGATGACGCCCGTGACGCGGTCGTTCTTGTTGTGCGTGGCTGCAAACTCTTCCCACGGATTGGCCTTGCACTGTTTCATGCCCAGCGAGATACGGCGACGCTCTTCGTCGATATCCAGCACGACGACTTCGGTTTCCTGGCCAAGGTGAACAACCTTTGACGGATGGATGTTCTTGTTGGTCCAATCCATCTCGGAAACGTGCACCAGACCTTCGACGCCTTCTTCGATTTCAACAAAGCAACCGTAGTCGGCGATGTTGGTGACCGTACCGAACAGGCGGGTACCTTCCGGATAACGGCGGGCGATATCGACCCACGGATCGTCGCCCAGCTGCTTCAGACCCAGCGAGACACGTTGACGCTCGCGGTCGAACTTCAGAATCTTCACTTCGACTTCGTCGCCGATGTTCAGCACTTCGGACGGATGCTTGACACGCTTCCACGACATATCGGTGATATGCAGCAGACCGTCGATGCCGCCGAGATCGATGAACGCGCCGTAATCGGTCAGGTTCTTCACCAGGCCCTTCACCACTGCGCCTTCGGTCAGGCTGTTCAGCAGTTCATCGCGTTCAGCCGAGTTCTCGCTTTCGACCACTGCGCGGCGCGAAACGACAACATTGTTACGGCGACGGTCGACCTTGATGACCTTGAACTCCAGCGGCTTGCCTTCGAGGTAGCTGGTGTCGCGCACCGGCCGCACATCAACCAGTGAACCAGGCAGGAACGCGCGGATGTTGCTGAGGTCGACGGTGAAACCACCCTTGACCTTGTCGCTGATGACGCCTTGCACCGTGCTGCCGGCTTCGCAAGCCTGTTCGAGTTTGTCCCATGCCTGCGCACGCTTTGCCTTCTCGCGCGACAGACGGGTTTCACCGTAACCGTCTTCAACGGCTTCCAGTGCAACCTCGACCATCTCGCCAACAGCAATTTCAAGCGAGCCATCGGGAGCTGTGAACTGGTCAGTAGGAATGAATCCTTCGGACTTCAGCCCTGCGTTGACGACAACGATGTCGGGACGGATTTCAACCACCGTGGCATGGACGATGGTACCAGGGCGCAGTTTTACTTCGAGCTCGCTCTCGGCGAGCAATTCAGCGAAATTCTCACTCATTCCTTCTAACCTTGTTGATTGATGTTTACCGCTTCGCTTGCGACAGGCGCCAGCAGGAAGCTCAAACGGGCCGATACCAGACGACTTACGGTATCAGGCGTCGTTCACGCATCATTGCGCATACCCGCTCATGTACTGCGTCCTTATTCAACGAAGTTGTATCGAGTACAACTGCGTCGACGGCAGGCTTGAGCGGGGACACACTGCGTTCAGCGTCCCTGGCGTCGCGGCGAGCGATGTCTTCTAAAAGCCGGGGGAGGTTAACACTAATCCCTTTTTCCATCAACTGCTTATGGCGCCTCTGGGCGCGTACTTCGGGGCTGGCCGTCAGGAATACCTTCAGTTGGGCATCGGGGAACACCACCGTCCCCATATCGCGACCATCGGCGATGAGTCCGGGGGCCTGGCGGAAATCCCGCTGCCGCGCCAACAACGCAGCGCGCACCGGTCCCAGCGCGGCGACCTCGGATGCAGCGCTGCCGGCAGCCTCGGTGCGGATCGCATCGGTCACGTCCTCGCCGGATAACAGCACGACAGGGGATGAATTATTGCGCTGCGGAACAAACGTGACCGGCAGCGCCACCGCAATCGCCGTCACGTAATCCACGTCGTCCAGGGCAATGCCCCGGCGCTGGGCGGCGAGTGCGACCAGCCGGTACAAGGCGCCCGAATCCAGCAGGTGCCAGCCGGTTTCGCCGGCCAACGCGGCGCACAAAGTCCCCTTGCCAGTCCCGCTCGGCCCGTCTATCGCGACAACCGGTGCCGGAGCGGGTGATGGTGACGGCGCATAACTCACGGTCATCTGGCCCTTCAGCTGCGGCGGGTATCGCGGAACCGGGTGCGGATTTCGCTGGCATGGGCAAACATCTCCTCCAGCGTCCGCCCATCGTCCTCAGCCAGTGCGGCGCGGGCGGTTTGCAGTTCGCTACAGAAACGATCGAGAACCTTCAGCAACTCGGTACGGTTCGACAGACAGATATCCCGCCATAACGGCGGACTGCTGGCGGCAATCCGGCTCAAATCGGCAAAGCCGCCACCTGCCAGCAGAAAAATGTCCTCATCGGTTTCAAGCTTCGACAAGGCCTCGACCAGGGCAAATGCAATGACATGCGGCAGGTGGCTGGTGGCGGCCAGACGGCGATCATGCAACTGGGTCGACATGGCGATGACACGCGCGGCACCCGTGGCCTGCCACATCGCTTCGACCTTGGCGACGGCGTCCGCCGAGGTTTCCTCCTCCGGCGTCAGCACCACCGTGCAGCCGTCGTACATCGTTGCCGTGGCGGCAGCGAACCCGCTGCGCTCACTGCCCGCAATCGGGTGGCCGGGCACGAAGTTATGAAAATGCCCACCAAGAATTGCGCGTGCCGCATCGGTGACGGGTTGTTTGACGCTGCCGACATCGGTGACCACGGTTGTGGGTCCAAGCCCCGGCAGCATTTCGCGCAGAATCTGCTCGCCAGCGCCGATCACCACCGCGATGACCGCAATTTCGACCTCGCTGACCGCCGCTGCCGGATTGTCTGCGACAGCGTCGATTGCACCGCGCGCCAGCGCTTCTGCGCAGCTGTCCAAATCGCTGTCATAACCGATGATGTAAGGTGGGTCCGGCAGTCGCTTCAGCGAGCGTGCCAATGAACCGCCAATCAGACCCAGGCCGAGGATGGCAATTTTCTGCGCCAACATCGTCCTACAAGGCCGATCGCGGATACGAACCGAGCAAGCGATAGCTCGTGACCCGGCTCTTCAGTTCAGCAAGCGCCCGCTCCAGGTTCGGATCGCTGGCATGGCCCTCAATGTCAACGAAGAAGCTGTATGCCCAACTGCCCTGCCGCAACGGCCTGGACTCGATACGGGTCATATTGATTTCGTTGTCGTCGAAGGCCTGCAGCACCTGGTGCAACGCACCCGGTTTGTTCGGAATACTGAACACCAGCGAGGTCAGGTCGCGGCCGCTGGGTCCGGGGCTGGTAGGCCCGATGATGAGAAAACGCGTGGTGTTATTGGCCAGCGTCTCGATGTTGCGCGCAAGAATCGGCACGTCGTACAGCTCACTGGCCATGCTGCTGGCAATGGCTGCGGCCTCCGGCCGGTTGCTGGCGATGCGGGCGCCTTCGGCATTACTGGCAACCGCACTGCGCGGCACGCCGGGCAAATGCTCATCAAGCCACTTGCGACATTGCGCGAGCGCCTGTGGATGCGCCAGCACTTCCGCCACGTCACCGACAATGCGCGCCTTCGATAAGAGGTTGTGATGAATCGGCAATTCAATCTCACCACAAATCGACAACGGCGAATCAATCAACGTATCCAACGTATGCGCGATCACGCCTTCGATCGAATTCTCGATCGGTACGACGCCGAAATCGCTGTGGCCGGTTTCAACTTCGCGGAACACCTGTTCGATGCCGGAGGCAGGCACTGTGTTGACGAACTGGCCGAAATGTTTGAGAGCCGCCAACTGGGTGAACGTCCCTGCCGGCCCGAGATAGGCAATATTCAGCGGTTGCTCGAGTTTGAGACAAGCGGATATCACTTCGCGGATCAGGCGCGCCGCGTCAGCGCCCGGCAACGGCCCGGTGCTGGTTTCCTGAATCCGGCGCAGAATCTGCGCTTCGCGCTCCGGCCGGTAGAACTGGACCTTACCGCCCTCTTCACGCTTGGCGTCGGCGACTTTCAGGACCACGGCGGCACGGGCATTGAAAAGTTCCAGCAACCGCTCGTCGATGGCGTCAATCTGGTGGCGCAATTCAGCGAGTTTCTCGTTGCTCATCGGTCAAAACCAGCGGTCAGTACTATTGCGTGGTGTCGTCGCCGGGCGGCGTTGCTTCGCCAGCATCTCCGGCCGCGCCAGCATCGCCGTCTTCATCGCCTTCGTCCTCATCGCCATTGGCGATATCGGCAATGCGCTCCATACCGACCAGCAACTCGTTATCACCGAGGCTGATCAGACGGACACCCTGGGTATTCCGCCCGAGCAGCGAAATGCCGGCCACCGGTGTGCGCACCAGCGTACCGCCATCGCTGATCAACATGACTTCATGTTCATCGGCAACCGAGACCGCGCTGACGACGGCGCCGTTGCGTTCACTGGTCTGAATCGCAATCACGCCCTGACCGCCCCGGCCCTGGACCGAGAACTCGTCGACCCGGGTACGTTTGCCATAGCCGTTCTGGGTCGCGGTCAGAATCGCCTGTGTCGGGTCGACGATGATGAGCGATATCACTTCGGTGCCTGTTGGCGTACTGACACCGCGAACACCGCGCGCCGTCCGCCCCATCGGCCTCACGTCGGTTTCGCGGAAACGGATGGCCTTGCCACTGGAACTGAACAACATCACTTCGCTGCTGCCATCGGTCACGGCGGCGCCAACCAGGCGGTCGCCTTCGTTCAGATCCAGCGCGATGATGCCGTTGGCCCGCGGCCGCGAGAAATCAGGCAACGGCGTTTTCTTGACCGTGCCATCGCGCGTCGCCATGAACACGAACTTGCCTTCGTCATAGGAACGCACCGGCAGAATCGTCGTGATTCGTTCGTCTTCAGCCAGCGGCAACAGGTTGATCAGAGGCTTGCCGCGCGCCGTGCGCCCGGCTTGCGGCAGCTCGTAGACCTTGAGCCAGTAGAGTTTGCCGTTACTGGAGAAGCACAGAATCGTATCGTGCGTGCTGGCGATGAACAGCTTGTCGACAAAGTCCTCGTCGCGGGTGGTGGTCGCGGTCTTGCCCTTGCCGCCACGGCGCTGCGATCGATAGGCGTGCAGCGGCTGTGACTTTGCATAACCGGCATGCGACAACGTCACGACCACATCTTCCTCGGTGATCAGGTCTTCCAGTGACAGCTGCGTTTCGTCTTCGGTAATCTCGGTCCGGCGCTTGTCGCCGTACCTCTCGCGCACTTCGGTCAGCTCCTCGCGGATGACTTCCATCAGCCGCTCCGGGCGGGTCAGGATATCCAGCAGCTGCTCAATCTGCTCGAGGATCTCACGATACTCGGTAAGGATTTTGTCCTGCTCGAGGCCGGTCAGGCGCTGCAGTTGCAGGTCGAGAATGGCGCGCGCCTGCTTCTCCGACAGACGATATCCGTCGTTGTGCAGACCGTACTGCGAAGCGAGATCCTCGGGCCGTGAACTCGCCGCGCCTGCGCGCGCCAGCATTTCGGTCACGATGCCCGGCGGCCAGGCGCGCGCAAGCAAGCGTTCGCGCGCTTCGGCGGGCGACGGCGATTCCTTGATGAGGGCGATGATCGGGTCGATACTCGCCAGCGCAACCGCGAGGCCTTCCAGGATATGTGCGCGGTCGCGCGCCTTGCGCAACTCGAAAATCGTGCGCCGGGTGACGACTTCGCGCCGGTGGCGGATGAAGCACTCCAGCACTTCGCGCAGGCTCAGCAACTTGGGCTGGCCATCGACCAGCGCAACCGTGTTGATGCCGAACACCGTCTGCATCTGCGTCTGCTGGTAGAGATTGTTCAGCAGGACATCGGGGACTTCGCCGCGCTTGAGTTCAATGACCATGCGCATGCCGTCCTTGTCGGACTCATCGCGCAGTTCACGGATGCCGTCGATCTTCTTGTCCTTGACCAGTTCGGCAATCCGCTCCATCAGGCGCGCCTTGTTGACCTGATACGGCAGCTCGGTGACAACGATACGGACGTCGTTGTCCTCCTCTTCGATTTCGGTCCGGGCACGCACGTGCACCCGGCCGCGACCGGTCAGGTAAGCCTCCTGGATACCGCGCACACCGCAGATGATGCCGGCCGTCGGGAAGTCCGGTCCGGGAACAATTTGCAGAATTTCAGCGACGGTGATTTCCGGGTTGTCGATCATCGCGATGCAGGCATCGACGATTTCGTTCAGGTTATGCGGCGGGATGTTGGTCGCCATACCCACGGCAATACCGCTCGAACCATTGATCAACAGGTTTGGCACGCGTGTCGGCAGCACGGTTGGCTCGCGTTCCGACTCGTCGTAGTTGGGCGCGAAATCAACCGTTTCCTTGTCGATGTCGGCCAGCAGGTCATGCGCGATACGCGACATGCGCACTTCCGTGTAACGCATGGCCGCCGGCGCGTCGCCATCGACAGAACCGAAGTTGCCCTGGCCGTCGACCAGCATGTAGCGCAGCGAGAACGGTTGCGCCATACGCACGATGGCGTCGTAGATCGCGCTGTCGCCGTGCGGATGGTATTTACCCATGACGTCACCGACGACGCGGGCGGATTTCTTGTAGGGCTTGTTCCAGTCGTTGGAAAGCTCGTTCATCGTGTGCAGAACACGACGATGCACCGGCTTCAATCCATCACGCACGTCCGGCAAGGCACGGCCGACGATGACGCTCATTGCGTAGTCCATATAGGACTGACGCATTTCATCTTCGATATTGATGGGTAAAAGCTGCCTTGCGAAATCGGTCATTTGCGGCCCAGTAGCGGTTTATATAACTGGTTCAATTTCAATGAAATTTCAGCGCGGTACCAAACGGGCATTCTAACACAGCAGGCCGCCCGCAGGCACACCCGTACCAGAGGCGGATTTCATGGCTCAGGGGATAGCGGCGCCGTGTTTGCCAGGGTCGAGAATGACCCCGGTTTCGCACACGATGGCATCGATCAGATGGGCGGGCGTGACATCAAATACCGGGTTCCATACCCGGCCGCCGGTAGCCGCGATTCGGTGTCCGGCCACGGTCGTGATTTCGTCTTCACCACGCTGTTCAATGGCGATATCAGCGCCGGTGGCGAGCGCCTGATCAAATGTCGACCGTGGGGCCGCCACCATGAATTTGACGCCATGGGCACGGGCGGCCACGGCCAGCGCATAGGTGCCAATCTTGTTTGCCACATCGCCATTGCGCGCGATGCGGTCGGCCCCGGTGATCACCCAATCGATGCGACGTGACTGCATCAGCGCCGCGGCCGCACTGTCGACGATCTGGGTGGCGGGGATTTCGTCCGCGATGAGTTCATACATCGTGAGTCGCGCGCCCTGGAACCACGGCCGGGTTTCACAGCTGTAGACCATGCCGATCTTGCCCGCACCATGCGCAGACCGGATTACCCCCAGCGCCGTGCCGTGGCCACCGGTCGCCAGCGCGCCGGCATTGCAATGGGTGATCACATGGGCGGCTTGTGGCAACAACTGCGCGCCGAACTCCCCCATCGCCTTGTTGGCGGCAATGTCATCGTCATGAATCCGGATCGCCTCGGCGGTAAGGCGTTCAACCAACGCTGCGGCCGGTGTGGACGCGATCACGCTTCGCATGTGGTCAACTGCCCATTGCAGATTGACCGCGGTCGGTCGTGCCTGCGCCAGGTGATCCAACTCTGCGTCGACCGCCGGCCGCCAGTCATCGCCGGCGCCACGCAGATGCCGGCGGACCGCCAATACAACGCCGTAGGCGGCAGCAACGCCAATCGCCGGTGCGCCGCGTACGACCATGTCACGAATCGCGTCAGCCACTGCCGGTGCAGTAGTCAGGGTGACGAACTCGATGGTGTGGGGGAGCAGACGCTGGTCGAGCAGCACCAGCCCGTTGTCAGTCCAGGCGATGTGATTATTCGGAAAGGGCATGGGCGCTATGTTACCGTATTCAGCCTGCCGCCTGTGACCGGCAGTGCCAATCAACCAGGGACGTCGTATGGCCAGTGCTCCGCTGCAAATTCTGTCCGCGTCGTGGATAGTCCCGGTCAATCCGGACAACCAGGTCCTCACTGATCACGCACTGGTCATCGACGGCGACCGGATTGCCGCCATCGGCCCGCGTGAGGAAATCGTTGCCGCGTACCCCGGCGTCGCAGTTGTCGATCTGGCGGATTGCGTGCTCATCCCTGGCCTGGTCAATGCCCACACGCACGCCGCGATGACGCTGTTTCGCGGCTATGCCGATGACCTGCCATTGATGGAATGGCTGAATCACTACATCTGGCCGGCTGAAATGGCGCTGACCAGTCCGGAGTTCGTGCGCGACGGCACCCGGCTGGCGGTGGCCGAGATGCTCGGCGGCGGCACCACCTGTTTCTGTGACATGTACTTTTTTCCCGACGTGACCGCGGCCGTGGCGGTCGAGGCCGGTATCCGTGCGGCGATTGGCATGATCGCCATCAACTTCGCCAGTGCCTGGGCCACCGATATCGACGACTACCTGTCCAAGGGACTGCGCGTCCACGACCAGTTCAATGACGAGCCGCTGATTACCACACTGTTCGCACCGCACGCCCCTTACACAGTCAGCGGTGAAGCATTGCAGCGCATAAGCACATTGGCGGAAGAACTCGACGTTCCCGTTGTGACGCATCTTCACGAGACCGAACACGAAGTCACCCAGGCCATGGAAAGCAACGGTGAACGTCCGATTCACATGCTGCGCAAGGCCGGACTTTTATCACCGCGGTTGCTGGCGGTACATATGACGGCTCTGCACGAATCCGATATCGAGGCCTGCGCGCATAACGGCGTGCACGTCATTCACTGTCCGGAGTCCAACCTCAAGCTGGGCAGCGGCATCTGCCCGGTGCCCGAGTTGCTCGAAGCGGGTATCAACGTGGCGCTGGGCACGGACGGTGCGGCCAGCAACAACGATCTGGACATGTTCAGCGAAATGCGTACCGCGGCGCTGCTGGCGAAGGGCAGCACCGGCCGCCCTACCGTGGTACCGGCGCATACCGCGTTGCGCATGGCGACCCAGAACGGCGCCGACGCCCTGGGCCTGGGCGACAGGATCGGTTCGTTGGAGGTCGGCAAACAGGCCGATATCGTGGCGGTGGATCTTGCCCGCCCTGCCACCGAGCCGGTTTACGATCCCATCTCGCAACTGGTGTACGCGGCCGGGCGTGACCAGGTCAGTCAGGTCTGGGTTGCAGGTCGCCAGGTCGTAGTCGATGGCAGCGTCGTGACGCTCGACATCGCCCGGACCTTGGCCAACGCCAGAATGTGGCGCCAGCGCATCGCCGACACCGCGCAGTGACATCGACAGCCATCAGGTCTCAGCCGGGATCTTTGCCGCCGGCGATACCGACTTTCCGGTCCCAGGTATTGACGATCGCGCAGAACAGCTCTGCCGTCATTTCAGCATCATAAATCGCAGAATGGGCGCGACGGCTATCCCATTGCAGCCCGGCGGCATCAGCCGCGCGCGCCAGCACGGTCTGGCCATAGGCGACTCCGGAAAGGCATGCGGTATCAAACGTGCTGAACGCGTGAAACGGATTACGCTTGATCCCGGTCCGCGCGACCGCGGCCTTCAAAAACGACAGGTCGAACGCCGGGTTGTGCCCGACCATCACGGCGCGATTGCAGCCCTGCACGCTGACTGCCTTGCGGATGGGCTGAAAGACCTTTTCCAGCGCCTGCAACTCGGGCACCGCCATGCGAAACGGGTGGTGGGGATCGATACCGTTGAATTCCAACGCGGCAGGATCGAGATTGGCGCCCTGAAACGGCACCACGTGGCTGGCAACGGTTTCGACGCGGTGCCAGCCGCGCTCGGCGCTATACCCGAGCAGTACCGCCGCAATTTCCAGCAAAGCATCACGTTGGGCGTCGAATCCGCCCGTCTCGACATCGATCACAACGGGCAGGAAGCCGCGGAAACGGCGCGCAATCAGGCCTTTGTCACCGGCCGGTGGGAGGGAATCAGCAGAATCAGTCACGGCGCAATACTACAAGTGCGCCGGCGATTCTCAAAACGAGACCCGATAACCCCGGCAGATGATTGCATCACGTAAACATTGCGGAAGCTTGTTGTTACAATCGCGCCCTGTCTTTTGCCCGCTCAATCACGGAACACCATGGAACTCTCAGCCCTGACCGCCATTTCCCCCATCGACGGCCGCTATGCCGACAAGGTGACCGCCCTGCGGCCGATCTTCAGCGAGTACGGGCTGATCCGCTACCGCACGCTGGTGGAAGTGGAATGGCTGAAGTGGCTGGCCGCCGACGAGCGTATTGCCGAGCTGGCACCGTTCCCCGCAGCGACCTGCGCTACACTGGATGCCGTGATCAGTGGTTTTTCGCCCGCGCATGCCGCCCGCATCAAAGAGATAGAACGGACGACCAATCACGACGTCAAAGCTGTCGAGTATTTTCTGCGCGACGTCTGCGAACAACATGCCGATCTGGGTCGGGCCATTCCATTCCTGCATTTCGCCTGCACCTCGGAAGACATCAACAACCTGAGCTACGGCTTGTCGATGCGCGATGCGCGCGACGACGTGCTGCTGCCGATGCTCGATGAAGTGCTTGCCAGACTGGACACGCTGGCGATTGATTTCGCGCACGATGCCATGCTTGCACGCACCCATGGCCAACCTGCAACGCCCACCACCATGGGCAAGGAAATCCGCAACTGGCATTACCGGCTGACGCGCCAGCGTTCACAGCTTGCCGCGGTGGAGATCCTCGGCAAGATCAACGGCGCGGTCGGCAACTACAACGCGCACATGGCCGCCTATCCCGAGGTCGACTGGCCGGCCCTGGCCTTTGACTTCATCAAGCATCTGGGGCTGACGCCCAACCCGCGCACCGCGCAGATCGAACCGCACGATTGCGTTGCGGAGTACTGCGCGGCGGTCGCCCGCGTCAACACGATACTCCTCGATCTGACGCGCGATATCTGGGGTTACGTGTCGCTGCGTTACTTCCGCCAGAAGCGGGTGGCCAACGAAGTGGGTTCATCGACCATGCCGCACAAGGTGAACCCGATTGATTTCGAAAACGCCGAAGGCAACCTGGGAATCGCCAACGCGCTGTTGGAACATTTCAGCGCCAAACTGCCCATCAGCCGCTGGCAGCGCGATCTCAGCGATTCCACTGTACTGCGCAACGTCGGTGTGGCGTTGGCGCATACGGTGCTTGCGTTGCAGTCCTGTCTGAAAGGTTTGAACAAACTGGAAATTGATCGGCAGACGCTCGCCGACGATCTGGATGACGCCTGGGAAGTCGTGGGCGAAGCGATACAGACCGTGATGCGCAAAAACGGCATTGCCGATTCCTACGAACAATTGAAAGCGCTGACCCGCGGCCAGCGCATTGATGCCGCCGGTGTGCGTGCGTTCGTCGAACAACTGAAGCTGCCTGCAGCCGACAAGCAACGGCTGCTCGAACTCACGCCGGCGAGCTACATCGGCAACGCGGCCGAACAGGCCAAAAGCTGAGCACGATGGACCTGGACGAAGCGACACTCGGCGCTGACGACCAGGAATTCAAGCTGGATGAACGTGACGCCGTCCGCGATGTGGCGCTGGCCATGGTCAGCCAATGCAAGCGCACGCTGGATATCGTTTCGCGCCACCTCGACCCGCCGCTGTTCGACACGGCGGAATTCGCCGAGGCCGTCCGTGCGCTGGCGCTGGCCAGCCGCTACAGCCGCATCCGTATCGTCGTCTGTGATCCCCAGCCCTTGATCAAACGCGGCCATCGGCTGGTCGAACTCGCCAACCGGTTACCGACCTTCATCAGCTTGCGCAAACCAGGCCTGACCCATCGTCAGTTCAATGAAGCCTGGTTGCTGGCCGATAGCACTGGATACCTGCGACGACGCCTGGCTGACCTCTACGAAACCACCGGCAGCTTCAACGCCCGCCGCGAAGTCCGCAACCTCATGCAGCAGTTCGACGAATTATGGGAACAAGGCGAACCGGATCCGAATCTGCGCCGACTCCATCTGTGATGCGGGTCTGGCGGCGGTGGTTGTGCGCGATCTGGCTGCTCGTGCCGGCGGCGCCTGCGCTGGCGCAGGAAGCGGAAGAGCCCGCGGTGAAGTTCCAGCTCTTCAACCTGCACCACCGGACCGCCGATGCCTTGATTCCGCTGGTGGCGCCGTTGATCGCGCCTGACGGCATTGTGACCGGACGCGACATGCAACTTGTTGTCAGTGCGCCACCGTCAATCCTGAACCAGCTGGCGCCGCTGATTGCAGAACTGGATCGCCCCGAGTTGTCACTGGTGATTTCAGTTCGCCAGCGACGCACGTCAATCGCGAATGATGAGTCGGACGCCCGTCGGCGTATCAGCACCACCGCGCCCGGCGACCTGCGCCAGGCGGCAATGGCGGCGACAGTCGCCGGCCAGCCCGTGTTCATCGAGACCGAACTGGCCTTGCCTTACGCCGGAGTGGCTGTCGATACGCGAACATGGGGTCGGCGCGGTGCTGCCAGCATCGAATCGCAGTCGCTGACGAGCGGCTTCCTCGCGCGCGCCAGCGTCCTCGACCACACGGTGACGGTGTCGCTGCAAGCAGAGCTCAGCCGCCCTGAGAAGACCGGCGGTGGCGCCACCAGCAGCCAGCGCGCGAATCTGACCGCCAGCGGGCCTATGGGTGAATGGTTCACCATCGCCCAGACCGCCACCGGACCAGACGTGACCAGCGGAACCGAGGCGGAACAGCGCCGCCTGGTCACGACCACGCATCCCTCGAACGACCACTTCCTGCTCGAAGTCCGGGTCGACATCCCACAGCTCTGAGCAACCTATGGCAGCGTTACGCGCTGTCACCGCGCTGCGCAACCTCTTACAATAGAGGCCGGCTCCCAACCCCGTTTGCAACATGTATATCTTCCGCGGCAGCCCCGCGCTGTCTGAATTTCGTCTGCTGGAAAAATCCAACGAGTTGCGCGCCCGTCTGCCGCAGCTTTCGCATATCGCAGCCACGCGAATCAACTTCGCCTGGAGCGATCTGCCGCTGACCGAGAACGAGTTGCTGCGGCTGGCCGATTTGCTCGGCGCCGAGTTGCTGGAGGCAGGGTCGGACACGCCGGGTCAACGTATCGTGGTTCCGCGGCCAGGGACGATTTCACCGTGGTCCAGCAAAGCCACCGACATCGTGCATAACTGCGGGCTGACGCAGGTGTTGCGTGTGGAGCATGGCATATCGTGGGAATTCGGCAGCGCCGACCAGGCCGGCCTCAACGCCATCGATGAACTGATTCATGATCGAATGACCGAGGCGGTGCTGCCGACACTGGCCGATGCCGACCGGCTGCTGCGCAAGGAACACCCTCGCCCGCTGCAAGCCGTACCGCTGCTTGCGCAGGGTTCGATCGCCCTCACTGAAGCGGACCGGGCGTTGGGGCTTGCGTTGTCGCCAGAGGAGATCGACTACCTGGCGCAGGCGTTCAACAACCTCGAACGTGATCCGAACGACATCGAATTGATGATGTTCGCGCAGGCCAATTCCGAGCACTGCCGGCACAAGATATTCAACGCGGCATGGACCATTGACGGTCAGGCGCAGGAACGCAGCCTGATGGACATGATCCGCAACACCATGCAGTTGCATCCCGGTGACGTGCTTTCGGCGTACAAGGACAACGCGGCGGTGATTCGCGGTTATTCCGCCGCGCGCTGGCTGCCGGATTCGCAGGGTGGTCCATATCACGCGGTGACAGAAGACACCCAGATCCTGATGAAGGTGGAGACGCACAACCACCCGACCGCCATCTCGCCCTACCCCGGCGCCGCCACCGGCTCCGGCGGCGAAATCCGTGATGAAGGCGCCACCGGCATCGGCGGTAAGCCAAAAGCCGGACTGACCGGCTTCTCGGTGTCACACCTGGAACTTCCGGGCCTGCCGCAACCGTGGGAAATGGGCTACGGCCGACCAGGTCATGTGGCTTCCGCGTTGTCGATCATGCTTGAAGGTCCCATCGGCGCCGCGGCGTTCAACAACGAATTCGGTCGTCCGGCCATCTGCGGCTATTTCCGCACCTTCGAACAAGGTGTGAACCGCGACGGCGCCGAAGAAATCCGTGGTTATCACAAACCCATCATGCTCGCCGGCGGCCTCGGCAACGTACGGCCGGGTCACGTGCAGAAAGGAACGATCCCGCCGGGTGCCCCGGTGATCGTGCTCGGCGGCCCGGCCATGTTGATCGGTTTAGGGGGCGGCGCCGCGTCGTCTCTGCAATCCGGCCAGTCCCGCTCCGATCTTGATTTCGCTTCGGTTCAGCGCGACAACGCCGAAATCGAGCGCCGCGTGCAGGAAGTGCTGGACCGCTGCATCGCTCTTGGCGGAAACAACCCCATCATCACGCTGCACGATGTCGGCGCCGGTGGCCTCTCCAACGCAGTGCCCGAGTTGCTCAACGACAGCGAGCGCGGCGGCATCATCGACCTGCGCGCCATTCCAAACGCCGAGCCGGGCATGTCGCCCCTGGAAATCTGGTGTAACGAAGCACAGGAGCGCTATGTCGTCGCGGTACATGCCGACCAACTGGATGTGTTCGACCGCTTGTGCGTTCGCGAGCGCTGTCCGTACGCCGTCATCGGCCACGCGACCGAACAACGCCACCTGACCGTCAAGGATCCTCTGAGCGGCACTACACCCATCGACATGCCGATGGCCGTGCTGTTGGGCAAGGCGCCACGCATGCAACGCGACGTCGCTTCAGCCGCATTACAGCCGCGCCCGTTCACCACCACGGGTATCGACTTGCAGCAGGCGGTGAAACGCGTACTGCAGTTTCCCTGTGTCGCCGACAAGCGGTTCCTGATCACGATTGGCGACCGCACGGTGTCCGGACTCATCGTCCGCGACCAGATGGTCGGCCCGTGGCAGGTACCGGTGGCCGACTGTGCGGTGACCGCCAATGATTACGTCGGTATCACCGGTGAAGCCATGGCCATTGGTGAACGCACCCCACTGGCGGTCACCCATGCCGCGGCATCGGCGCGGATGGCCGTAGCCGAATCGATCATGAACATCGCCGCGGCGCGTATCGCGCGCATCGGTGACATCGTGTTATCAGCCAACTGGATGGCAGCAGCGGGCCACCCCGGCGAAGACGTCCGATTGTACGAAGCCGTGCACGCCGTCGGCATGGAGCTGTGTCCGGCATTGGGCATCGCCATCCCGGTCGGCAAGGATTCGATGTCCATGCGCATGGGCTGGCAACAGGAAGGCGTCTCCCGCAGCGTCACCGCACCGTTGTCGTTGATCGTGTCCGCCTTCGCGCCGGTCATGGATACGCGTCAGTCATTGACACCACAGTTACGTCGCGACGTCAGCGAAACGGAACTGGTGTATATCGATCTCGCTGCCGGTAGCAGCCGGCTGGGCGGTTCAGTGCTGGCGCAAAGCTTCGGTGCTTTTGGCGATGAAGTCCCGGATGTCGACGACCCCGCACGCGTCGTCGGTTTTTTCACGGCTATCCAGGCCTTGAACGACGCCGGATATCTGCTGGCCTACCACGATCGCTCCGACGGCGGTCTGCTGACCACGCTGGTGGAAATGGCGTTGGCCGGCCGCTGTGGCGTGGATATCGATCTCGGAACAACCAGCGATGCCATTGCCAGGCTGTTCAATGAAGAACTCGGTGCGGTGGTACAAATCCGGACCGAAGACTTCGCTGCGATGGCCGAGGCCTTTGCCGGTATTGACGGCATCAACGTCACACGTATTGCACGGTTGAACGATAGCCGCAACTTGAAAGTACAAGCCAACGGCGCGAGCATCCTTGACCTTCCGCTGAAGACGCTGCAAGCGTGGTGGTCGGAAACCACAATGCATATGCAGAGCCTGCGTGACAATCCCGAATGCGCGCGAGAGGAATACCAGTCCCTGCAGGATTTGGATGATCCGGGACTATCACTTTCGTTGACGTTCGACACATCGGACTGGCAGTCCGGCGCACCGGCGGTCGCAACATCGCGGCCCAGATTGGCCATCCTGCGTGAACAAGGCGTCAATGGTCAGCAGGAGATGGCGGCGGCATTCGATCGCGCAGGCTTCGATGCCTACGACGTGCACATGACGGATTTGCAGACCCGCCGGATTGATCTGGACGGCTTTGCCGGTGTCATCGCCTGCGGCGGATTCTCCTATGGCGACGTGCTGGGCGCCGGATCCGGCTGGGCCAAATCCATCCTGTTCAACGAACATCTCGCCGAGATGTTTCACGCCTTCTTCGAACGCAATGATCGTTTCGCGCTCGGCGTGTGCAATGGTTGCCAGATGCTTTCGCAGTTGAAGGACCTGATCCCCGGCGCCAGCCACTGGCCACGCTTCCTGCGCAACCGGTCCGAGCAATACGAGGCCCGACTGGTCATGGTGGAAGTGATGGAGTCGCCGTCGATTCTGCTGGCGGACATGGCCGGATCCCGCGCGCCCATTGTCGTTGCGCATGGTGAGGGACGTGCGACGTTCGCTACTGATGCATCGATGACGCACGCCGTGCAGCAAGGTGTAGTCGCAATGCGCTACATCGACAACCAAGGCAATATCGCCAGCACCTACCCCGCCAACCCCAACGGTTCGCCCCATGGCATCACCGGTCTCACCAATGACGACGGCCGCATCACCATCATGATGCCGCATCCCGAACGCATCTACCTGGCGCGCCAGCATTCGTGGATCGACCCGTCATGGCGGCCGGGCGAAGGGCCGTGGTTCCGCCTGTTCGAAAATGCGCGCAACTGGGTCGGGGAGTGCTGAGGTGGCTGACCGTCCCAGCCGCGAGGATCGCGAGCTGTTCCGCGCTCATTTGCGTGACGTCACACCGTTGGAAGTTGACGTAGTCGATCCACACCGTAAGCGCATTCCGGCCTTTCCGCGCCAGAGTCAACGGGCCGAGCGCGAAGTATTACTGGAAATGGCAGCCGGTTGGCGTGAAGCCGATATCGAAACCGGGGAAGAACTCGTATTCCATCGCCCCGGCGTCCAGAACGCCGTGTTGCGACGGCTGCGGCGCGGTCATTACGTGGTACAGAGCGAACTCGATCTGCACGGTCTGCGTACCGACGAAGCCAAACTCGCGGTCATCGAATTCATGCACTACGCGCGCACACGCGGGCTTTCCTGTGTACGAATCATTCACGGCAAAGGCCAGGGATCGCAAGGGCGCCAGCCCGTATTGAAACCCAAGGTCGCACGCTGGCTGGCGGTATGTGACGACGTACTGGCCTATTGCTCCGCCCGCGCCAACGACGGCGGCACAGGCGCAATCTACGTGCTGTTGCGGCGTAACACCTGATACGCCTCAATATCAATCCTCGCAACCTCACCCAGTCGGACGGTGGTTCAAGTCTGGCGGGACCGTGCGAGGCAGGGATGCCGAGCCCGAGCGTACACGGATGTATTCACAGCGAGTCCCGACGGATTTGATCCACCTGCCGACCGCACCACCGTATCGCCTCGCCGACCAAGTGTCAGTGCCGATGGCAACCGACCCTACGCGCCCGCACCACGAATCAAAGTTTCAAACTGAATATCAATCGTCGCAGCGGCTTCCAGTCGGCAGGTGGTTCAAATCCGGCGGGACCGTGCGAGGCAGGGACGCCGAGCCCGAGCGTACAAGGATGTATTCACAGCGAGTCCCGACAGAGTTGAACCACCGGCCGACCGCACCACCGCATCGTCACGCTGCTCCCGATTCAGGGTCGATAGCAAACGATCTTATGCGCCCGCAGCACGAATCAAAGTTTCAACCTTGAACACATCCTTCGGATAAACCACCTGAAGATCATCGAACCTGCCATCACGCACCTTGGCCACCCACTCGGCATCCCCGAGTAACGCACGACCCATACCGACAAGATCGAAATCGCCGCGGTCATAGCGCCGCAACAGCTCGTCCAACGGCGCCGGCTGCGCGGGCACACTCTCGGTGAAGAACGTCATCACTTCATTGTTGAGGCCGACCGAACCCGCGGTGATGGTGGGCACGCCGGTCACTTTCTTCACCCACCCGGCGAAATTCAAATCCGAACCTTCAAACTCGGCTTCCCAGAAACGCCGTTGCGAGCAATCGAAAAGATCCACGCCGGCGTCAGCGAACGGTTGCAGCCAGAGCGCAAGTTCATCCGGCGAGCCCGCGAGTTTCACCGAATAGTCCTGTTCCTTCCATTGCGAGACGCGCATCAGCAATGCCATATCGGGGCCAATCGCGGCGCGTACCGCGCGGACGATCTCCGAGGCGAAGCGCGAACGTTCCACGAGCGTCGCCCCACCCCAGCGATCGGTGCGCAGGTTGGTACCGGCCCAGAAGAATTCGTCGATCAAAAAGCCGTGCGCGGCGTGAATCTCAACCGTATCAAATCCAACGCGCTGCGCTTGTCGTGCTGCCGTGGCAAACGCGGCAATGGTGTCGGCGATCATCTCTTCGGTCATGGCCACACCACGCGGCTCGCCGGGCGCTGTCAAACCCGATGGACTCTCGATGGGGTCGGGTTGCCATTCCGGCGCCACGTTGAACAGCGCGCCCGCATGCCACATCTGCAGACACAGCGGGCCACCGGCGGCATGCGTTGCCGTGACGACCTCGCGCCACGCCGCGTAACTATCGGGGCGGAAGTTGGCGAGACGCGGGTGATTGTTGGCGCCTGGCCGATCTATCGCGGTCGCGCCGGTGATCTGCAAGCCAACGCCCCCTGCCGCGCGATGCGCATGAAATGCCACCAGATCTTCATCGGGAATGCCATTTGGCGAGTTGTAGCGCGACATCGCCACCATCACGAAGCGGTTCTTGATGGTCAGTGAGCGAATCTGCAATGGCTGGAAGAGACTGGCGAGCGGGGGCAACATTATTTCTCCTTAACGATTTCGATGGCCGATGCCCGCATCACGCAATACGCGGGGCAACGCAAATACACAGGCGACACACAACAGCGTCGGGATAATCAACGTTCCAAGTACGCTCGCCGTACCGAGGCCCATGGCAATCACCGAAGTCAACACGATGGGACCGCCGACAGCGCCGATTCGACTGATGGCAATCGCCCAGCCGACACCGGTGGCCTTGATGGCAGGTGGATAAAACGCCGCGGCGAACGCGAACAGAACGAGTTGGCTGCCATTGATGCCGATACCGACCAGGACGATCAATGTGCACCAGGCCAGCAAGGTCGAATCGAATACCATGAAGCCGACCAGTGCCATCGCAGCCAGTGAATAGGACACCAGCAGTGTTCTGGCGGCCAATCCGCGATCGACCAGGAAGGTCATTGCCAATCCCCCGACGACGCTGCCCAATTGTGTCAGCACGCCACCGCGCAAGGCTTGTGCCGTGGTCCAGCCTTCATCGCGTAACAACGCGGGTAGCCAGCTGATCAGTGAATACATCACGAACATGTTGAGCGCGAAGATGGTCCACAACACCAGCGAACGCAGGCGGAATTCAGGCGTCAGCAATTCGCGGATGGATTGCCGCCGCGTGCGGGTCGCCGGATCCGCGATTACACTCACGCCTGATGAATCTGCCGCCAGCGCACGCACTATAGTGCGGATGCGCGCATCCTGCGGGCGCTGTTCCAGCAGGAAGCGGACGCTTTCCTGCAATCCGAAAAACAGCATGACGACCAGTATCAAAGGCAGCGCACCGCCAGCCCAGAACACCGCCTGCCAGCCGCCCCAGGCGATCAGTTCCGGGGCGATGAATCCGGCGACCAATGCACCGACCGCAATGTTGCTGAACATCAACGTGGTGAGAAAGGACTGACGGGCGGCGGGCATGTATTCCGAAGTCAGTGCGATGGCGTTGGTAATGCTTGCGCCCAGACCCAGCCCGGTGATCAGGCGCCAGAAAACGAAATGCGTGGGTGAACTCGAGAATCCTGTTGCGATGGAAGCGAGTCCGACGAGTGACAGGAGCACCAGCACCATCGGGCGGCGACCAACGCGGTCCCCGAGCGGTGCGATGAAAGCCGAACCACAACCCAGCCCGATCAGCGAGGCTGACAATGCCAGGCCGAACTGCTCTCTCGGCATGTTCCATTCGGCGGTCAGCGAGGGAACCGCAAGTGCCATGGTCTGGATATCGAAACCATCCAGCATGACCACCAGCGCGCACAGCACAATGGTTCTGATCTGCAGCCCGGATAACGGCCGGCTGTCTATCAGTGTGCCAATGTCGATCGACTGCGCGGAACGCGCCGCCACGTCATCCATCACTCCCCCTTCAGGCTGACTGCATGCCTGTTCCCGCGAACCAGTGTATGCGAAATCCTGACGGGCCGGGGTGTTGCGGCGCGATTCCGATACACAGGCGCTTGCGCTGCCTGGCACGCGGCGAGGGGGACTACCTGACGAAGGTAAGGCCGCTCAGGATGCTGCGAGGATCAGCGCAACCGCATGGGCGGCAATACCCTCGCGACGTCCGGCAAAACCCATGCCTTCAGTCGTTGTTGCTTTCACGTTCACATTATCAGGCGCCACGCCGCAGTCCGCGGCGATGTGCGCACGCATCTCGGCGATGTGGGGCGCGAACTTTGGTCGCTCGGCGACAATCGTGGCATCAATGTTGCCGACCACGAATCCCTCACTGGCGAGCAATGCGATGACATGGCGCAGCAGGCTGCGGCTGTCCACGCCTTTGTACGCAGGGTCACTGTCGGGGAAGTGGCGACCGATGTCCCCCAGCGCTGCCGCGCCCAGCAATGCATCGCAAATGGCATGCAACAGCACGTCACCATCAGAATGGGCGGCGAGCCCACGTTCGTGGGGAATGGTCACACCGCCGATGACGATGTGATCGCCATCGTTGAAACGATGGGCATCGTAGCCATGACCGATTCTCATGCCTGTTCCTTGAGTTGTGCCGCAAGGAAAATCTGCGCCAGTGCGAGATCCCTCGGGTGGGTGATTTTGATGTTGTCCGGCCGCCCTTCGACCACGCGGGGATGGAAACCGGCGAGTTCCATCGCCTGCGCTTCATCAGTGACGACGGCACCTGCGGCCAGTGATTTCTCGATCGCATCGCGCAGTGCATGGTAGGGAAACAGTTGCGGCGTCAGCGCGTGCCATAACTGCGAACGGTCCGTCGTGCATTCGATCCGGCCATCTTCAACGCGCTTCAAGGTGTCGCGCACCGGCACCGCCAGCAATGCACCATCAACGTTTGCCAGACCATTGTCGAGCAGCTCATCGATATCCGCCGGATGCACACACGGGCGGGCCGCATCATGCACCATCACCCAGTCGCGGGCGCGCATCAACGGGTCCAGGGCCAGCAGACCGTTGAGTACGGAGTGGACGCGCTCACGTCCGCCCGGTGTCGTCCGAATCTTCTGTGGATTGTCGACCTGCAAGCTCGAGAATACCTGGTCATCATCGGACAGGCAGACCATCACCCCACTGATGCGCGGATTGCAGGTGAAGCGTTCAAGCGTGTGCTCGATGACCTTGCGTCCGGCCAGCGGCAGGTATTGCTTGGGAATGTCGGATTGCATCCGACGGCCGCTGCCGGCCGCCGGGATGATGACCCAAACCTGATGCGCTTGACTCATGATGGTCAGGCCTTGTGTGCAGTCAAGGTTGAACGTCCGTGCCGGCGTTACCGTCGGTGTCTGCTCTCTCGATCTGCAGAAACACTTCGCCGTCGCGGATCATGCCGATTTCCGAGCGCGCCAGTTCCTCGACGGCTTCCATGCCCTGCTTCAAATCCGCGACCTCGGCCGCCAGCGTGCCATTACGTGCCTTCAATGCTTCGATCTCGGCGTGTTGCGCGGAAATCTGGTCACGCAGGCGATTCAGGTCGACCTGGCCGCCGTGGCCAAACCAATACTGGTACTGCAGCGCCAGCAGCAGTATGACCAGTACGGCGACGACCGCTTTCAATCCGGCGCTACCTGGTTAATTGTCAGCTGCGCAGGTTGCTGAACGCGCCGCGACCGGGATAAACCGCCGCGCTGCCGAGTTCATCAGCAATACGCAACAAACGGTTGTACTTGGCAATGCGGTCGGAGCGCGACATCGAGCCCGTCTTGATCTGGCCGGCGGCAGTGGCCACCGCGAGGTCGGCGATCGTGGAATCCTCGGTTTCGCCGGAGCGGTGCGAAACCACTGCGGTGTAGCCGGCTTTCTGTGCCATCTCGATTGCAGCCAGCGTTTCGCTCAGCGTGCCGATCTGGTTGACCTTGATGAGGATTGAATTGGCAATTTTTCCTTCGATGCCCTTGGCAAGGATTTCGGTATTGGTGACAAACAAATCGTCACCGACCAGCTGAACGCGGTCGCCTATGGCATCGGTCAGCAGCTTCCAGCCGTGCCAGTCGTTCTGGTCCATGCCATCTTCGATGCTGATGATAGGGTAGCGACGCGTCCAATCCGCCAGCAGTTCAGCAAGGCCGGCGGAATCGAGGCTGCGCTTCTCTGATTCGAGTTCGTACTTGCCGCCCTTGTAGAACTCTGAGCTCGCAACGTCGAGACCCAGCAGAATGTCCTTGCCCGGGGTGTAACCGGCCTGCCCAATGGCTTCGATGATGAGTTCCACCGCAGCTTCGTTGGACGGCAAATCAGGCGCGAAGCCTCCTTCGTCACCGACGGCGGTACTGGCGCCGCGCTTGTCCAGCAGCTTCTTCAGGGAGTGGAAGATTTCCGCGCCATAGCGGATGGCCTCTGCGAAGTCCGGCGCGCCTACCGGCAGAATCATGAACTCCTGGAAATCAACGCTGTTGTTGGCGTGCGCGCCGCCGTTGATGATGTTCATCATCGGCACCGGCAAGGTGACGTTGCGGTCGCCAGCAAGGTGACGATACAGCGGCTTACCCGCCTCGGCCGCCGCGGCCCGCGCTGACGCCAGCGATACCGCCAGCAACGCATTCGCGCCCAGCCGCGCCTTGTTCGCGGTACCGTCGAGCGCAATCATTTTCCCGTCGATGTCAGCCTGGGCGTCGACTGCCACCCCGAGCAATTCGCTACGGATTTCACCATTGACGTTGGCTACGGCATTGCGCACGCCTTTGCCCAGGTAACGTTGCTTGTCGCCATCGCGCAATTCCACGGCTTCCCGTTCGCCGGTGGATGCGCCGGACGGCACACCGGCCGCGCCTGTAGCGCCAGCTTCGGTCCTGACCTCGGCGTAAACCGTCGGGTTGCCCCGCGAATCAATGATTTCAATGGCATGGATATCCGCAATCTTGGACACGGCGATTTCCTTCTGAAGGCTTGGATAGTGGGCGCGGATTATACAGTAGGCCCCGACAAAGCCGCGTGCCCGCAACAGATTACAACGCTTGAGGCCAATCAACGGCCGCCCCGGGGCGGCCGTTTCAGCATACGGAGGGTCTCAGCCAGCGGCGGTTTCCGCGACCTGGCTGCGCTCGGTCTGGTAGCTCAGTGCGGCTTTGACAAAACCGCTGAACAACGGGTGACCGTCACGCGGGGTCGAGGTGAATTCCGGGTGGAACTGGCAACCGACGAACCAGCGATGTCTGGGAATCTCGACAATCTCGACCAGGTTGCCATCCATCGAGCGGCCGGCGATGCGCATACCCGCGCCTTCGAGATCCATCTGGTAGGTGTTATTGAATTCGTAGCGATGGCGATGACGCTCCACCACGACTTCGCGTGCATAGACGTGCGCGACGATGCTACCTGCCGCGAGCCGGCACTGCTGGCCGCCGAGGCGCATCGTGCCGCCCTTGTCACTGCGTTCAGTGCGGCGCTCCACCGTGCCTTCAGGCGACAACCATTCAGTGATGAGACCAATCACCGGATATTTGGTCTGACGATTGAACTCCGTACTGTGAGCGCCTTCCATGCCAGCGCAGTTACGGCTGAATTCCACTACCGCCAGTTGCATGCCGAGGCAGATGCCCAGGAACGGTACGTTGTTCTCGCGCGCATAGCGGATCGCCATGATCTTGCCTTCGATACCACGCTCGCCGAAACCACCGGGGATCAGGATGGCGTCCATCGAAGCGAGTCTGGAAGTGCCATTGCGCTCCATGTCCTCGGAATCGACGTAGTGGATGCGGACCCTGGTCCGGGTCTGGATTCCGGCGTGTATCAACGCTTCCGTCAACGACTTGTACGACTCGGTCAGGTGGACATACTTGCCGACCATCGCAATGTCCAAGGTGCGCTGCGGATTTTCCAGCGCGTCGACCACCGCATGCCACTCGGACAGGTCTGCCTGTGGCACATCCAGGCCGAACTTGCGCACCACGATCTCATCCAGACCCTGTTCGTGCAGCATGCGTGGAATCTTGTAGATGGTGTCGGCATCGATAGCCGAGATGACCGCGTTCTCTTCAACGTTGGTGAACAACGCGATTTTGCGGCGCTCGTTCGGCGGCAGCGGCCGATCGCTACGGCAAAGCAGAACGTCGGGCTGGATACCGATGGAACGCAGTTCCTTGACGGAATGCTGGGTGGGCTTGGTCTTCAATTCACCCGCGGCCGGAATATAGGGCAACAACGTCAGGTGAATGAACAAGGCACTGGCGGAACCCAGTTCCACCCGCATCTGGCGGATGGCTTCAAGGAACGGCAATGATTCGATGTCACCTACCGTGCCGCCGATTTCCACCATCGCGATATCGGCATCCTCGGCACCCGCGAGAATGGACTGCTTGATCTCATCGGTAATATGCGGAATGACCTGCACCGTGGCGCCCAGGTAATCGCCGCGTCGTTCCTTGCGGATGACATTGGCGTATATGCGGCCGGTGGTGTAGTTACTGCTGGAACTGCTACGGAAACGGACGAACCGTTCGTAATGACCGAGGTCCAGATCGGTCTCGGCGCCATCTTCAGTGACGTACACCTCGCCATGCTGAAAAGGACTCATGGTACCCGGATCGACGTTGATGTACGGATCCAGCTTCAACATGCGCACGCGCAAGCCGCGTGCTTCCAGAATTGCGCCAAGCGATGCGGCGGCGATGCCTTTCCCGAGAGAGGAAACGACACCACCGGTGATGAATACGTAACGGGTCATTCCAAGCGGTCTCAAAATTCGTAAAACACGTTGATCCTGCGTTGCCAGGCCGACTGCGGTACTCAGTTACTCACGTGTAAACTGCGTTCCTCGCTGGCCTGGCGCCTTGTCTGAACGCGATTTACGAATTTCGAGACCACTTGCTCATTCCTGCGCCGTGGACGATTGCGCGACATTTCGCTGTGGTGTCAACGGCCGGTCAGGACGGTGAATCCGGTTCCATTCCAGGGTCTGCCGTCCAGGCGTTACCGGGACGAAAAACGTCGAAATTTCAATGCACCGCAGACGACCCGCTACACCCGCCAGACGATTTATCACGACAGTATGCGGAAGGCCGCAAGATACCGGATGCCTGTTTCGATTCTCAATGGCCTGCCGCGTGTGCAACCCGGTGGCGCCGTATGACCTGAATCGCGTCAACTGCTCGCATTCAGTGCAGCATCGAAGGTCCGCAATGGATCCGCTGCGTCCTCAACCCTACGGACAAGCAGACCGGAAGGCTGTCATCGATTCCCATCGGGCCGAATCCACTCCGGCATTGACACGACTGTGGGTGATTTGTCGCGGGGTGCGTGATGAGTCGTTTGCTATCGCCAGGTTGGCATTAATAGAAACAGATTCTCGTTCCATCGATTGCCCGCCACGCAGCCCTTTCCTCTGACCTCAAACGCGGGATAGCGCCGAAGTAAACTCTGCTGACGACGCGCGCCAATTCGTGCTGGGGATGCGATGCAAGGCTCGGATGATGATAGACCCGCGCGCCACGCCTTGCTGAGACGCGCGAGAAACTCCGCCACTGCCACCCGCATTCTCCGCAGTGTTGCCGCATCCGCAGCGCAAAGATCTCCAGGCGCTGAGAAATACCCGCGTTGAACGCGCTCATGGTCATTTGGCGCTGCGCGCGACAGCAGAATCCTGCTGTCAATGAAGTCCCCGCGCGACCGGCAATGGCGCCGCCGACGCAGCGACCCTGGCCATCAGATACTTGGTCGCGGAATGCGGCCACGTCTGCACCTTGCTTCAACAGCTGTTACAACGCCGGAGTACCAAACAGTTATCGACACCAGCAGCGCACCGCATGTGCGCGCGCCAACATGACAGTGCGGCAGGATCGGCAATCTCGGTCAAGGGGTTGGACGGTGTCTCCAGGGGAACAACATTTTGGTCTGCGGCGGCGTGATCGCCCGCTCCCAGGCTTGCCGCTTCAGTCAGCCCAGGACAAACGTCGTGGTGACACCAAAGCGGCCGAGTGTTCTTGAACATATTGACCGTGGTCGAAGCATCGATCGAAGACAGACCACGTGGTGCTTCGGCCAGGACGCATAATGCCGTGGTGAGGATGGCGCTCGTACGAGGCGGTGCCGAATGCGGCCCCTCGGCCTTCCAGCGCCGCCAGTCGTTCCTCAAAGGTGCCGGACGGTCGGATTCGAGAACCGTGAATAGACATTCCGGGCTCCGTTTTATCGAACAGGCGGCCGCCTGTGCCACTGAGAAGCAGAAGCTGGATGTCAGGAATAATAACGGTTCGCTGCGTATACTCACCCTCGTTGGTACGGTGGTGCCTGCGCGACAGGCCAGCGTATCGGTAATAAAATTCATCGTTTGCCATTCTTTGTCTCACTGCATCGATACCCACCTGCAAACTCGGTATACACCTTACCGGGCCTGGTACCGGGCGCATTACGCGCCATCGCATCGCGGTTTCAAAAAACCCGCGGCGGCGGCTGCGGCAATTGGATATCTTTAGCTGGAATTTGTCTGTGCGCCCGCAAGCTGGTCGAAATCGGCGCAGCGTTCGATAACGAACGCGGGCGCACGGTAAAAACATCACACTGAAACGGTGTCAGCGCGGGCCGAGGCATCCGTCAGCACCGCAAAGACGGCGTGCGGAACCCTGTGCGCAGTCACGCACTGCATCTCGCCAGAATCCGGCAGCCCGCTCTTCGGTCATCACCGGTGTTTCCGCAGCAGGCCGCGCAGGAATTGGGGTAGGTCATTTAGCATTTCGGCGCGACGCTGGTTGAAACGGGCTTTGCGCGCAAAGGCTTTAAGTCAGCAACGTACTGTTGCCGAAAACGACGCGCGATTTAGAAATCACCACCGCTGTTGCCGCGCGCGGCCGACCTGAGAAGCAACATCCGCGGCCACGACCGTGCGCCCGGTCTCGCCTGCGGCGCATTCTCACCTCCGGCGCGGCGGCGTCGTGCACTACCAGCAGTCCGAGGTCGATAAAGGCGAGACGGTTCGATCTTTCGATTCGATTCCAGCATCCGGATCATCGTGCCGGTGAACAGCCGTTTCACCGTACGCAATTCGCGTGCATTCTTTGGCACGGTACGATTGCGTTGCTGCTATGGCTGCGTTATGGAACCAGCGAAGTACGGTCGCCGCGCGGTTCGCGCGCCATGTTTTTCGCCGAACTTCTGCGCCAATCGCACGGTAATAATATCGCGTCGCTCGCGCAGCTGGCAACGTGACCCGTCAAAACGCCAGCCGATCGAGCAGGTCTTCGCGAGAAACGCCCAGCGCGCGCCAGCGTCAGCGAATCGGCATTCGCCGAAAGCGTCAATCTCCGTCAAGTAGCCAGCAGCGTTTCACTACCGCCCATGCGCTCCAAACTGGCCATATTCAAACCACCCGCAGCAACTTCTCCTGCAACCGCAGGCTCATGCTCAACAATTCGTCCAGAAACATCAGTACCGCCATCAGCCAGCTCAAGCGTCAGTACACGCTTTGACCGCGCAGTATATGCCCACACTGACGTAGCCGAGAGGCAAGCTCGGTTTAGCATCTCCTCGTTCAAAGCGGCACGGTTGAACTTGACGAAGGTGTGGGTCAGCGGGCGGACAAATGAAATGCAAACGGGACGCAATCAATTCCTTGCCGGTACCGCGTTCGCCCACTATCGGTACAGGCTTGAAAGCGGCGCCGCCACGTGCACCTGTTCAAGCACGGCGAGAAAGGCGTCAGCACTGGCCGTAATGGGATCGGATTGGTTCTCTCGCTCTGTTGGCTATTAATACCGCTAATTGCGTTTTCGCCCAACACTTGGTCTATGCACACAAGGTTCTGGGCGCCATTTTGGGGAGTTGGGTTTTTCAAAATATTTCAACCAGTTACGAGGTGGCTCCGAGGCTGGCACGGTTCTCGCTATTGCACTGGCATCCTCGGTGGCCCGCGTGGTCGCCGGATTTCAAAACAGGATCATCGGGCTGTCGCGGAGCATATTTTTCGCGCCTGTCGGACGTCATCAATTCGAACATTTACGCCATGCTGGATGGGCGGAAGACCGGAAAAAGATGGTGCGACTCATCATTCAGAAATGGACACCATGGTCGAGTCCGCTCGACCGCGAAGGCCGCCTCAACGCTGACGCAAAGGAAGTTGCGCGTGCCATCGAGCGCCGAACTGGACGCCGAAGACTGGAGCCGCAAGGCCGAGCTGGCAGTTACCAGAACAGGACGATCTCGCGCGGAAGCCGCATTGTCGGCTGCAGACGAGCAGTCAGACGGATGGACGCCATGCGCCGCGAACTCCGAACATCGATGGCGGATTGCCAAATTGGAAGGCGACGGTACAGCAAATTGCAGGCTACAACTCAACGACATGGCGTCGACGCGCAGAAATCCATTCTCATTAGCCGTGAAGCGGTAAGCTCGCGCTTGAAGGTCAAGCAACAACAGCGGACACCGGGTTTTTCGATGCGACGGTGAAGTTCGAGCAGTATCAGAACCGTATCGACCAGATGGAAGCCGAGGTGGAAGCACATGATCTCGGCGGTCCGCCGACGCTTGACGATGAGTTTGCCGCGCTGGAACTCGATGACCGGGTGGAAGCCGAACTCAAGCGGCTGCGCGAACGCATTCGAAACAACGGCTCGTCGGCCGAATAATGTTATCCATATGGCCATCCGTGGACGCTGACATGAGAGGGGGAACACCGTGAATATGGGCGGACTGATAGGTCTGGTTGCGACTGTCACACCTTTCGTGTTCGTGCTGGCGATCATCTACATGGGGCACAGGCACGCGGAGCGCAAGCGCGAGTTGGACCTCGAGCGGAACAAGACCGACGATCGTGACTACGACGATCTCGCGGATATCGCGCAACGCATGGAGCGGCGGATCGAAGCGTTGGAACAGTTGCTCGATGCCGAACAACCCGATTGGAGGGCCAACCGTGAGCATTAGAGACTGGGTTTACGACAACGTCGCCTGGTTCAATCGCGTCCAACGCGATCCGCGCAAGGGTTGGGTCGGTGGCGTGGTGGCCGGTATTGGCGAAGCACACGGCTGGAGCCGGGACGGGGTATTCGGCGTCCGCTTTGCGCTGTTCATCGCTGCCATGTGCGGCATCTTCCCGGTCATCGTCGGATACCTGGCGCTCTGGTACCTGATGGAGGTCGTTCCCGGCAGTGAAACCGGCTCGCGTCGTGGTGATCGCGCGGAACGGAAGGCCGAACGGCGTGCGGCCCGGTCGGAACGACGCTCACGACGCAATGAATACGGCCCTTTCGGCAAGTATGGCCCGTTTGGCGAGCATGGACCGTTCGGCCCGCACGGTCCATTCGCCGGCCTGCACAGGCGACGCCCTGCCATGGATCGTACAGAAGTTCGGGAGCGGTTCGCGAAACTGGAATCGCGGCTGCGCGATATCGAAGAGTGCGTGTCATCGCGCGAATTTCACTTACGGCGTGAGTTGCGTGGGCTGGAAGATTAACCGCCGATTCAGCCTGACTACGGATAGCAGCGATCCAGGTTGTGCGGCGTGACAGGGAATTTCGACCGGGAACTGCGCCGGACCAGGTCGATATTCGATCCCCATTGCTGTCACGCCGCCTTTTCTGACCCTGCCACGATGCAGCTTCCCGCAGCAGTCAAAACAAGCCAGTGTCAACGCCACTGGCGTCAGCGAATCCCGCGAAGTTCTATCGCAACGCTCAGGGTTCGGAGGAAACGTACAAATCGTTCAGGTGATTGACGTTGTGATCAGATGACCGCGCAGCCTTGGCCTCATCCGAACGCGCCTGGCGGATGTCCGCAAGGTAGGCATCGTCGATATCACCGGTCACGTAGCGGCCATTGAAGCACGAGACGTCAAATCGCTCGATTGCCGGGTTATCGCGACGCACCGCTTCCAGCAAGGCGTCCAGATCCTGGAAGATCAGCCGATCAGCGCCAATCAGTTCAGCGACTTCCTCGTTGGTTCGATCATGCGCGATCAATTCATCGGCAGACGGCATGTCGATGCCGTAGACATTCGGATGGCGCACCGGCGGTGCGGCAGAAGCGAAATATACCTTGCGCGCACCCGCATCGCGGGCGAGCTGGATGATCTGGCTGGAGGTCGTGCCGCGGACGATGGAATCATCCACCAACATCACGTTGTTGCCTTCAAATTCGCGCTTGATGGTGTTGAGCTTCTGGCGCACGGACTTCCGCCGCATTGCCTGCCCCGGCATGATGAAGGTGCGTGGTATGTAGCGGTTCTTGATAAAGCCCTCGCGATAATTCACGCCGAGTACATTGGCGAGTTCCAGCGCACTGGTTCGCGAGGTATCGGGGATGGGAATCACCACGTCGATATCGTGATCCGGCCATTCACGCTGGATTTTATACGCGAGGTTCTCGCCCATGTGGACGCGGGCGTTATGCACGGAAATGCCGTCAATGATCGAATCCGGCCGCGCGAGATACACGATTTCAAAGATGCACGGCGAGTGCACGGGGTTGGATGCGCAACGGCGGGAAAAGAATTCTCCATCCTTGCGAATGAAAATGACTTCACCCGGCTCCACATCGCGCACCACTTCAAAGCCGAGCACGTCTATCGCCGCACTTTCCGAGGCCACCACATGCTCGGTGCCTTCCGCGCTCTCGCGTTTGCCAAATATCAACGGGCGGATGCCGTAAGGATCACGAAACGCCACGATGCCGACGCCGGTGATCACGGCGACCACGGCATAGCCGCCGGTACAGCGGCGGTGCAGACGCTCGGCGGCGTCGAAGATATCGCTGGCGTCTATGCGGAACTTGCCGCATCGATGCAACTCGTGTGCAAATACGTTGAGCAGAATTTCTGAATCGGATTCCGTATTGATATGACGCAGGTCGTCTTCGAACAGCTCACGCTTCAGCCGGCGCGAGTTGGTAAGGTTGCCGTTGTGCGCCAGCATGATGCCGTAGGGTGAATTGACGTAGAACGGTTGCGCTTCGGCCGGCGAGGAAAGTCCGGCGGTCGGATAGCGCACGTGGCCGATGCCCATGCGGCCTCGAAGATGCAACATGTGGCGGGTGTGAAACACATCGCGCACCATGCCGATGGCCTTGCGCAGATAGAAGTGACCGTCTTCGTAGGTCGCGATGCCCGCGGCGTCCTGCCCGCGGTGCTGCAGTACCGTCAGCCCGTCATACAGCAGCTGGTTGACCGGTGAATGGCCGACGATTCCGATGATTCCACACATGTCTTGCCCCTGCCGCGCGCGCCCGTCTCGGTGAGTCGCGCATTATCGTCTACATTCGCGCTACTCGAAATAGCGGCCGAAAGATTCCGGAAAATAACTGACGATGAACCCCGCCAGCTGGTCGAATCGTGGCATCAGCACGGATTGCTGCCACCATGGATCCTGCTTGACCGGTGTACCACGCGCCAGAATGACCAGGATGGCGACAATGGCGACGCCGCGCACGACGCCGAATATAACGCCCAGCGCGCGGTCGGTTCCCGACAGGCCCGTCTTCTCGATAAGTCGGCCAATCAGATAGTTAACGAGAGCAGCGAGAATCAGGGTGACGATCAGAATCGCGAGAAATGCCGCGATATGACGGACGGAGGGCACGCTGATCATCGGGTCCAGCAATGCCGCGAGTACAGGGGTAAACATATATGCCGCCCAGAAAGCGACGACCCAGGCGACGATTGACATCACTTCGCGGACAAATCCCCGCATGACGCTGATCAGGGCCGAAATACCCAGAATAATCAGGATCGCGATATCGGCCCAGTTCATTTCCGGCATCCGTCAGGGATAGGCACGCACCAGCGCATCCACACCCATGGTCTGTTTGACGCGCTGAGCAATGGTCTGTGCGTTCGAACGGAGCACCTCCGGACCTATGCGCACCCGGTAGACAGTACGCTGCGGATTGGTCACCGGCTCGACAAAGGCGTTGAATCCCGCCTTCTGCGCCCGCTCACGCAAGGCCTGTGCGTTTTCGCGGCTGGCGAAGACCCCAAGCTGAACCACCCAGGCATTGGCGCCGGAACGTGCAGGAGGCGCCGCAGGCGCTGCTGTGACTGCGGCTGGCGGGGCAGCGGCAACCGGTGTCTGCGCCGTCGGCGCGGGTTCAGCAACCTCACCAGCGGCTTCAATCAGGGGTGCTTCAAGCGGGTTGGCGTCCGCGGGATCCTCACTCACCGGGAGTTCCGGCGCTGGCTCGGTGGCCGCCATGCGCGCATGCTCCACCGTATCGGGTTCCAGTGCGACGACCCGCGAGCGGAACTCCTCGTCAGGCGCGGCCATGATCCCGGTCTGGTCGATCAGCTCCGGCCCATTCTCCTCGAACAACATTGGTACAAAAATGATGGCCAGCGCGACCAGCACCACGGCGCCGACGATGCGCTGCTTAAGCGGCGCGTCCATCGCCCGCCACTTCAATATGTTCCTGCAACCAGCGGGTTGCAGCGTCGACCGTCACGAATGAGCCGGTAATGACCACGCGATCGCCCGGCACTGCCTGCGCATGGACTGCACGACAAGCAGCGGCGACATCATCGTAGGTGAATACGCTGCGGGCGCCACGTGCTGCGGGACGCGCAGCCTTCAAGCGCGCGGCGGTGGTGCCACGCGGCGGCGGCAACGTCGCGAGATGCCAGCTGGTGGCGGCACCATCCAGGCATTGCATCACGCTGCTGCAATCCTTGTCGTCCATCATGCCGAGGATTATAAACGTTCGGCCCGTGACCGGTGCACCTGCCAGCGCATCAGCCAGCGCTTCGGCGGCCTGCGGATTGTGCGCCACATCCAGCACCCACTCGGCGCCGAGTGCATGCCGCTCAAAGCGGCCGTTGAGGCGCGCAGCAGCGATTCCCGCGCAAATGGCGCTGTCAGGTATCGGGCAGCGGTCGCGCAGCCACGTCACAGCTTCAATGACCGCCGACGCATTACGCAATTGAAATGTCCCGGGAAGCGCCGGCATCGGGATGCTTTCGATTCGCACACGATCCGACCAGAACTCCCATCGACCCGCACCGGCTTCGAAATTGAACTCGACGCCGAGGCGTCGTGGAATTGCGCCGATTTCCTCCACCGTTGCCAGTAGCGCCGGTGGAATGTCGCGGTCAGCACAAATCGCAGGCCGGCCACGCCGATAGATGCCGGCTTTCTCGCGCGCAATCTTGTCCCGCGTATCCCCCAGCCAGTCGATGTGGTCCAAACCAATCGTCGTCACCAGCGAAACGTCGGCATCGATGATGTTCACGGCGTCCAGGCGACCGCCAAGGCCCACTTCCAGTACCTGGATATCGACATCGGCCCGTGTGAAAAGATCGAGCGCGGCCAGCGTCCCGAACTCGAAATAGGTCAGGGTGAGATCGTCGCGCGCCTGGTCTATGCGTGCGAAGGAATCGCACACGGCGGTTTCACTGACGGGCTCGCCATCGATACGGATGCGCTCGCAATAATGGGTGATGTGCGGCGAGGTATAACAGCCGACGGCAAGTCCGGCCGCCCGCAACACCGCTTCCAGCATGGCAACTGTCGAACCTTTGCCGTTGGTGCCGCCGACGATGACAACCGGACAGGCAGGGTTCAGCAGATCCAGACGCCGCGCGACTTCGTGTACGCGGTCGAGTCCCGGCTTGATCTGCAAGGGCTGCTGCCAGGCCAGCCAGTCATCAAGCGTGGTGAATCTTGGCGAAGTGGTCACGGCGCCTGCCCGGTCACAGTCGGCTCGGCGGGCTCAGGCTTCAGCTGCCGCACGCCGCATGAGAATGCCGACAATCGCCGCGATCCGGGTGCGCATTTCACGGCGGTCAATGATCATGTCGATGGCCCCATGTTCGAGCAGGAACTCACTGCGCTGAAAACCTTCCGGCAATGCCTGGTTGGTGACCTGCTCGATGACCCGCGGCCCGGCGAAACAGACCAGGGCATTGGGTTCAGCAATGATCACATCACCCAGCATCGCCAGGCTGGCCGAAACACCGCCGGTCGTGGGGTCGGTCAATACTGAAATGAACGGCAAACCGGCTTCACGCATGCGTGCAATCGCGGCACTGGTCTTGGCCATCTGCATCAGGGAGGTCAGAGATTCCTGCATGCGGGCGCCACCGCTGGCCGCGAAGTTGATCAACGCGCGTTGCTCCTTGACGCAGACATCAACTGCGCGGGCAAACCGCTCGCCGACCACCGAGCCCATGGAACCACCCATGAATGCGAACTCGAAGGCCGTCGCCACCACGGGAATGCCCGACACGCTGCCGCTCATCGCCACAAGCGCGTCGGTCTCGCCGGTTGCACGCCGCGCCTGGGTCAGACGATCGCGGTAGCGCTTGGTGTCCTTGAACTTCAGGAAATCGACAGCCTGCAGGCCCGGGGCAATTTCCACCGCGCTGTCCGCATCGAGAAACCTCCGCAACCTTGCCCGCGCTCCAATGCGCAGATGGTGCCCGCACTTCACGCAGACTTCATCGTTACGCTCGAGTTCGGCCCGATACAGAACCGCCTTGCATGAGGGGCAGTTGCTCCATAAACCTTCCGGCACCGACTTGCTCTTGGTGGCCGCGGTCCGGATGCGCTTCGGGATGAGTTTCTGAAACCAGTTCATTATTCGCTTTGTCGCAAGATCAACGGCCGCTCAAGCACCAACCGCCTGGTCCATCGCATCGCGCAGCGATTTGACGAATGCGGACAATTCGCGATCGCTGGCAACATCAGCGCCGGCCCGCTCGACGATCGCGCTGCCTACCACCACGCCGTCGCACACGCCAGCCAGTTGCGCTGCCGTCGCGGCGTCACGCACGGCAAAGCCGACACCGACCGGCAATTTTGAATCGGCACGCAGTTTCTCGACCTGGCGCGAAACGTCGGCGGTATCAATCTGCCCTTTGCCGGTCACACCTTTGACTGACACGTAGTAAACGAAGCCGCTGGCGTTTTCACGGATCAGATCGAGCCGTGCGGCATCGGTGGTGGGTGACGCGAGGAATATCTCGGCCAGCCGCCGACCGGTCAGCTCGCCGCGCAACGCGTCAGCCTCTTCCGGCGGCAGGTCGACCACCAGCACGCCATCCACCCCTGCGCTTGCGGCTTGTTCGGCGAATCTTACGTATCCCATCACTTCGATCGGGTTCAGATACGTCATCAACACGATTGCCGTTGTCTGATCCTTCTGGCGGAACTCACGGACCTGCTCAAATACCTTGCCGGTACGCATGCCGGCGGCCAGCGCGGCTTCACTGGCCCGCTGGATCACCGGTCCATCGGCCATCGGGTCGGAAAACGGAATGCCCAGTTCCAGGATATCAGCACCGCCGGCGACCAGTGCGTGCATGATGTCCACTGTGCGCGTGGGCGCCGGGTAACCGGCGGTGATATAGGCAATCAACGCTTTGCGGCCAGCGGCGCGCAGACGCGAGAAGCTCTGGTCGATGCGGTTGGTATCAGTGCTTGCAGTCATGTGATTGTCAGGTCAGGTTGATGCCTTCGATACGGGCGACGGTCTGGATGTCCTTGTCACCGCGCCCGGAGAGATTGACGACCATCACCTGGTCCGGCCGCATGGTCGGTGCGAGCTTGGTGGCATAAGCAAGCGCATGGCTGGATTCCAGCGCCGGGATGATGCCCTCGCAGCGGCACAGGTGATGGAACGCGCGTAACGCTTCGTCGTCGTTGATTGCGTCATAGGTGACACGGCCGATGTCCTTCAGCCAGGAATGTTCCGGTCCCACGCCCGGGTAGTCCAGACCCGCGGAGATGGAATGCGTTTCGATGATCTGGCCATCATCGTCTTCCATCAGGTAGGTGCGGTTGCCGTGCAGCACACCGGGGCGACCCGCGGTCAACGGCGCGGCGTGACGGCCGGTCTCGACCCCATCGCCACCGGCTTCAATGCCGTAGATTTTGACGTCGCTGTCTTCGATGAACGGATGAAACAGACCAATGGCATTGGAACCACCGCCAACGCAGGCCACCAACGCATCCGGCAACCTTCCCATTCGTTCCAGGCACTGCTGTTTCACCTCGCGGCCGATGACCGACTGGAAGTCGCGCACCATTGCCGGATACGGATGCGGGCCGGCCACCGTTCCCAGGATGTAGAACGTGTTGTCGACATTGGTGACCCAGTCGCGCATGGCCTCGTTCAAGGCGTCCTTCAGCGTGCGCGAACCGGAAGTGACGGGCACGACGGTGGCGCCGAGCAGCTTCATGCGGAACACATTCGGCGCCTGACGTTCAATGTCATCGGCACCCATATAAACCACGCACTCCATGTTGAAGCGTGCGGCGACGGTAGCCGTTGCCACGCCATGCTGACCAGCGCCGGTTTCGGCAATGACGCGTGGTTTGCCCATCCGCCGCGCCAGCAAGGCCTGTCCGACCGTGTTGTTCACCTTGTGCGCGCCGGTGTGGTTGAGATCTTCCCGCTTCAGGTAGATCTGCGCGCCGCCGAGCTCGCGGCTCCACCGTTCCGCGTGGTACAGCGGGCTGGGACGGCCGACGAAATCGCGCAGGTCGCGCTCAAACTCGGCGATGAACTCCGGATCCTTCAGATAGCGTTGATACGCCTCGTCCAGCTCTTTCAGCGGCGCGATCAAGGTCTCGGCGACAAACCGGCCGCCGTAGGGACCGAAATGACCGCGGGCATCCGGCATGGCGGCGGTCGATATTTTCGCGTTACTCGTAGTCAACTTTTCGTACCTCGTGCATGAAGCGGGACATCAATCCCGCATCCTTGATTCCTTTGGCCTGTTCGATGCCGCCGCTGACGTCCACGGCGAACGGCCGCACTTTTGTAATCGCGCTGGCGACATTGTCCGCCGTCAGTCCACCGGCGAGGATCAACGGCTTGGCTGCGCTTGCCGGCAATCTGCCCCAATCGAAAGTCTGCCCGGTACCACCTGCAACCCCCGCGACATAGGTGTCCGCAAGTATGGCCGCGGCATCTGCATAGCTGGCGCAGATGCTTTCCAGCGACGTGTCCTCGCGCATACGCACGGCTTTGATGTATGGCCGCGCCAACGACCTGCACAGTTCGGCGGGCTCATCACCATGCAACTGGACAAGCCCCAAACCGCTTGCAGCCATCGCGGCGTTGATGTCGTCCGGCGACTGATTTACGAACAGCCCGACCAGAGTTACAAAAGGCGGCAGCTGCCGTGCAATCTCGCCGGCTGCCGCAGGTGCTATGAACCTTGGGCTGCCCGGCCAGAAATTGAAGCCGAGCGCATCGGCACCCAGCGCCACGGCGGCATGCGCATCCGTCGGCCGTGTGATGCCACAGAACTTGACCCGGGTTCGTCTCATGAAAATCTCAAACTCCGTCGCGGCCCGGCAGCCGGCAATCCGAAACGGGAGGGGTATTCTACCCTAACCAGGTACAGGCCGCCCGGTGGTGCAGTCATGCCTGCCCGGGTCCGGTCGCGACTGGCAAGCACCTCGCCAACCCACTCGGGGGGGCGAGTGCCTGTACCTGCCACCAGCAACGTACCGACAATATTGCGCACCATGTGCAGCAGGAACGCATTGGCCGTGATCTCGACGTTGATGAAGCCGTCAATACCTTCCACCGAGAGGTTTTGTACTTCACGCCAAGGTGTTTTTGATTGGCATCCTGCCCCGCGAAAGGCAGAAAAGTCATGCTCACCCAGTAGGTAGCGGGCTGCCCGGACCATCCGTTCGAGTTCGAGCGGGCGGTATTCGAAACCGACGTGTGCGGCGAACAGACCCGGACGCGCCGGCCGGTTCAGGATCACGTAGCGGTACGTCCGCCGTTCCGCCGCGTAGCGTGCATGGAAATCGTCGGAAACCGGCTGCGCCCAGGTCACGCCGACGTCCGCGGGCAGGTTGGCATTGATTCCCATCAGCCAGGCCCGGTCGGAACGGTCAGCATCGGTATCGAAGTGCACGACCTGGCCGGTGGCATGGACACCGGTGTCGGTACGTCCGGCACACGCAATCCGCACGGGATGGTTGGCGACGACGGACGCCGCCTGCTCGACGCAGCCCTGGACGGTACGCGCGTGCGATTGGACCTGCCAGCCGCTGAAGCCGCTGCCGTCGTATTCGATGCCCAACGCTATCCGCATTTTCCGGAGGCTACCGCCTTGCTTGGCCCAAAAAGCGAAAACCCGGCGTACGTGACATACGCCGGGCCTCGGTTTTGCGCTGTGGTGTCGACGCGTTGTCGCGCCTTGTACATCAATTCGCGAACGGATTTACGCCAGCTGGTCGCGCAGACTGCGCGCTTCACTACGTTGAGCGGAGGTACCGTCGCGCATCACTTCGTCGAGTATGGCCCGCGCGCCGTCCTTGTCTCCGAGTTCGATGTAGGCTTTTGCCAGATTCAGCTTGGTGTCGGCCTCGTCTTCGTCGCTCAGCTGTGCGTCGAGCTCACCGTCGTCCGGCAGTTCAAGCGCGTGCTCTTCATTCAGGGCTGCGTCGATATCCATGCTCACATCAAGTTCAGCGCCTACCCCACCCAGCCCGGACACCGTGTCTTCCATGGACTTTGTCAGCTCTTCCAGCGAGGTCTCGTCGTCGTCGAACTCGATGCCGTCATCATCGGCAGCGGCCACACTACCCATGCGCGGCAGTTCTACAGTCTCTTCGATCGCCAGCTCGCTGAGTTCGCTGGTGTCTTCCAGTGAAAGGTCAAATTCCGAATCCAGCTCATCGGCCGCCGAATCCGTGGTCACAAGATCATCTTCAAGATTGGCAGCGGATTCCGCCGGGCTCCCGACAATGGCATCGAGTTCACCGCCATGCAGCGAAAGATCGGGCAGTTCGTCGTCGTCGCCGTCCAGCGTCAGATCAAGGTCGGTAGACGCACCTGCGAGGGAGTCCTCCATGCCACCTGTGTCTTCATCCACGGTGAGATCAAAATCCAGCTCACCTTCGGTGCTGGCGCCAAGGCGTTCGGCTTCGATTTCCTCGAGATTACCCGTGGTTTCCAGGGCAAGGTCGAAATCGTCGTCTCCCAGCACTGCGACGGTATCCTCGGCGCTATCCGTATCAGCGATTTCACCGATATCGAAATCAAGGACCATTTCGTCGGTGGTGCCTTCCATGTCCGCCGCCGTTTCCGCCAGATCCTCCAGCGAGGCCACGGTTTCACTGGCGGCCGCAACGGTCTCGCCAGCGGCTTCGTCCGCGTCGAACAACGGTGCGACCGTGTCACTGACGTCGAACCTCGGCAGTTCGGTTTCTTCCTGACGGGACGACAGGTCCAGTCCATCCTGGGTATCGCCGAATTGGGAGCTGGTGATATCCAGCATGTCCTCGTCCGCGGCTGCTCCCGGCGAGGTGACGTTAAGCAGGTCGCTATGGTCTTCGGGCGAGAGCTGGCCGCTGGTCGTCACATCCAGCGGATCGTCGATTGCCGCGCCGCTCTCGTCCGCGATAGTGGCCTGGAAATCTACCGGCTCGACCGGGCTTTCGACGCCACCGGAGATATCGAACACATCTTCAGCGGATTCGTCGCCGCCGGCCGTGATATCAAAGATCCCATCGGGTTCGTCCGCCACCGATTCCGCGGGCTGTTCGATGATGGTTTGAATGTCGGCCTGGTCGAGTTCATGTTCGGTTGCGGTGAAATCGACCGTACCGGAATCCGCCATGTCGGTTGTATTGCTGAGGTCGAAGTCGAGATCCGAGCCGACGTCATCCATCGCTTCGGTAGCGAGTCCCACCGCGGTGGATTCAGTCAGATCACCATCAGCCTGGGCATCGTCACCGGTGATGTCGACAAAGGTCTTGGCGGCGGCGCCAGCAGCGGCCGCACCTGCGGCATAAACGCCGGTTTTGTTGAAATCGGTGACTTCCTCGAACATTGCGCGGTTTGGTGACATTTCCTGCCACATTGCAACCGCGCTGTCCCACAGTGGACCGCTGCCATCGACAGCGTCGTGCAGGTCACGTGCCGCTTCTTCGTAAGCCTTCTTGTCATTGGCCGAGTAGAAGACCTCGAGTAGGCGCAGCTTGTAATTATGTTCATCGGGGTTGGCCGCAATCGCCTTGCGGACCAGCTCTTCCGCCTGATCAAAGCGCTCATACGCCAGATAGACGTTGACCTCTTCCAGCGGATCCACTTCGACTGTCGCTGACGACAATTCATCGTGCGAGGCTTCGATGGTGGAGACCATGTCCGGCGAGGTCTCGCCATGGGCTTCGAGCGAATCGAGGGTGGCGGTGAAGTCCTCTGCGTCCGTACCGGGGACAGTGGACATGGCTTCGTCCACATCATCACCGGCTGCCTCTTCTGAAGGCGACTTCGGCGCCGGCTTGGCAACCGCCGGCCGCATTTCGAAGGCAGGCTCGTCGTCGTTGCGCCGCGAGCTGCGCAGCAACAGGGCGGCGATGCCAGCGGCAATCAAGACCAGGCCGGCACCCAACGTAATCAAACCACCCGGCACCATGTCGCCGATGGTTTCCAGCAGACCTTTTTCCGCCGGTGCCGGTGGAGGAGTCGCCGGGCGGGTCGCCACAGGCGTAACGGGTTTTTCGGCTTCAGGTTCGGGTTCGGGCGCGGGCTCGACGGCGGGCGTCCGGGCTACAGTTTCGGCTGGCTCGTCAGTCGATACCGGCTCATCAGCGTCCGTTGAGTCACTGCCGAGCTGCGACTGCAAAGTCGCCAATTCGTTGTCCTTGATATCAACCTGCCGCTGAAGCAGATCGATGATTTCCTCTGCCTCGGCAATTTTTGCGCGCAGCTCGTCATTTTCGCGCTGCGCGACCGTCAGGTCCTCGCGCGATGCGCCGCCGGCTGTGCCACCGCCCTCGTCACTCGGCGCGACGATCTGCAGACGGGCACCGGAATTCGGCGTGGAAGTCGTTGCGCTGGAACGCGCTGCGGCGCCGATTGGGCGTGCCGCGGTCGACGGCGTGTCGATTTCGCGACTGCCCAGCCATTGCTGCTGCTGACGACGGACTTCGTCGAGTGCCTGGGCACGCGAGATATCGGCAACGGCATTGGCGTCGGGAATTCGCAATACCGCGCCGCTACGGAGCTTGTTGATATTGCCATCAATGAATGCATCGGGGTTGGCAGTCTGAAGCGCCACCATCATCTGCTGCACGGAATTCGCGCCAGCCGGCATCGTGCGGGACGCGATGGACCACAAGGTATCGCCCCGTTGAACGGCATAATCCGAACCATCATATGTGCGCGTTGCTGCCGGAGCGCTACGCGGAGTGGCCGGCTGCACGGGTGCCCGGGAGGCAGTCGCACTGGCAGACGACGATGGGCGCCGTGTCAGCTGGACCGGTGGGTCCAATAAAACCGTGTACTCCCGGACCATACGACCACTGGCCCAGTTCAATTCCAGCAGGAAGTTGAGGAATGGCTCGCGTACCGGTTCACGGGTGGAAATGGCGATGTAATCGGACCCGGAAGGATTCTCGACAACCTCGAACCGCAGATTCAACAGATCCTCGGTGAACGGGATTCCGGCACGTTGGAACTGGTCCTGATCGGCCAACTCGATTTTCAACGTATCGAAATCGTTCGCCGTCATGCCGAGAAGCTCGATTCTGGCGTTATAGGGCTCATTGAGCGCCGAGTTTGTCTGTAACGGACCTAAACCCAACGCCCAGATGACGGCCGGGAACGACAGCGCGACGGCGGCGGCAAGCGCGATCTGTTTACGAATCATGCGTAATCCCTTAACTACCAAGCCAAAAATCCCGTCCAACGGCCGACGGGGTGATATCCGCCCGGCCGAAACTGGCGGGCGGATACTCGAATAAGCTTTACAAATTTCGCTTAACTATAGTTCACAAATAGCTTTTTACCAAAATTTCGGCGATTTGCACACTATTCAGTGCGGCACCTTTACGCACATTGTCCGAGACCACCCAGAGATTAAGTCCCCGTGGGTGGGAAATGTCCTCGCGTATACGGCCGACGAATACCGGGTCAGTCCCGGAGGCATCGGTCACAGCCGTCGGGTACCCGCCATCGGCACGTTCATCAATTATGGTGATGCCGGGCGCCTTGCGCAGCAGCTCTCGCGCTTCGTCGGCGGTGATTTTCCGCCTGGTTTCGATGTGAACCGCCTCTGAATGCCCATAGAACACCGGCACGCGCACCGCGGTCGGGTTCACCTGGATCGTGTCGTCCTCCATGATCTTGCGGGTTTCCCACACCATCTTCATTTCTTCCTTGGTGTACCCGTTGTCCATGAAGACGTCGATCTGGGGCAGACAGTTGAAGGCGATCTGGCGCGGGTAGACCGCCGGTTCCACCGGCTTGCCATTCAGCAGTGCCGCCGTCTGGGTGGCCAGTTCCTCGATCGCTTCCTTGCCGGTACCCGAAACCGACTGGTAGGTGGCGACGTTGATACGTTCCAGCCCGGCCGCATCCATCAGCGGCTTGAGCGCAACCAGCATCTGAATGGTCGAACAATTCGGATTCGCGATGATGCCCCGGTTCTTGTAGGCCGCAACGGCGTGCGGGTTGACCTCGGGGACAACCAACGGGATGTCATCGTCGTAACGGAACTGCGAGGTGTTGTCGATGACGACACAGCCCGCGGCGGCCGCCTTCGGCGCATACACCTTCGATACCGATGCGCCCGGGGAAAACAGGCCGATCTGCACGCCGCTGAAATCAAATTTGTCCAGATCCTGGACCACCAGCTCGCTATCGCGGAACTTGACCCGGCTGCCGGCGGACCGGCTGCTGGCCACCGCGTGCACCTTGCCGACCGGGAAATTACGCTGGGCGAGGATGTCCAGCATTGTCTCGCCGACGGCGCCGGTGGCGCCAACCACTGCTACATCAAATGTCCTGCTCATGTTCGTCCAACCCGTTTCACGCTAGATATTGGCGGCATTCGGCCGCCCGTCTTCAACCCAGGACCCGCGGCCCGGCGGACCGCGCATCCATCACTTCATTGCGGTCAGAACCGCCTCGCCCATGGCCCTGGTGCCAATGGGGCTGTCACCTGGCCCGGCGATGTCTGCCGTCCGGATACCCTGCTCCAGGACACTGGCCACCGCACGTTCGATACGCTCGGCATGGACCGGCTCCTTGAGCGAGTGCCGCAACATCATTGCCGCCGACAGAATCATCGCCAGCGGATTGGCCTTGTCCTGACCGGCGATATCCGGCGCCGAGCCGTGGATGGGTTCATACATGCCCTTGCCCGATTCATCCAGCGATGCGCTGGGCAGCATGCCGATCGAGCCAGTCAACATCGAGGCCAGGTCCGACAGGATGTCACCGAAAATATTCCCGGTCAGGATGACATCGAACTGGCGCGGATTGCGGACAAGCTGCATCGCGGCGTTGTCGACGTACATGTGTGATAGCTGGACGTCCGGATACTGGCGACCGACTTCCGTCACGACATCACGCCAGAGCTCCATGGTCTCCAGGACATTGGCCTTGTCCACCGAACACACCTTGCCTGCGCGCCCGCGCGCAATACGGAACGCGTGGTGCGCGATACGTTCAATCTCGCTGGCGGTATAGACCATCGTATTGAAACCGCGTCGTTCGCCATCGGCCAGGGTTTCGATACCACGCGGCTGGCCGAAATAGATGTCGCCGGTCAGCTCGCGCAGGATCATGATGTCGAGCCCGGAGACCAGCTCCTGCTTCAGTGTCGACGCGGCAGCCAGCGGTGCATGGACGATCGCCGGTCGCAGGTTGCAGAACAGACCGAGGCCGCTGCGCAAGCGGAGCAGGCCTTGTTCCGGCCGCAATGGCCGCGGCAGTGAGTCCCATTTCGGACCGCCAACCGATCCGAACAACACGGCGTCGGCGGCGCGGGCCGCTTCAAGTGTCTGCGGCGGCAACGGGTCGTTATGCAGATCAACCGCCATGCCGCCCACATCACCCGGCGTCATATCGATGGCCAACCCGTAATCGCTACGCAGGCGCTCGAGCACCGCAACGGTGGCGGCGGTGATTTCCGGACCGATACCGTCACCGGCCAGGACCAGAATTTTCTTAGCTGTCGAAGTCATCGCTCAGTTGACCCGTTACCTTGATAAAAAAGCGCGTAAGAATACCTGAGGATGGGCGCAAGCGGAATGGCAGGCTGCCCGTGGACGTTCGCGGCGCTATACTACGCCGCCTGTACGCGCGAGTCTGCCAATGAATCCCGGCCTCCACCTGTTGCAGTCCTATCCGTTCGAAAAGCTGAGCCGCTTGCTCGATGGCGCGACGCCCCCTGCGAGCAAATCCATGGTGGATCTTTCCATTGGCGAGCCAGCGCACGGCACACCTGCATTCATTCGCGACGCGTTGATCGAAGACCTGGCGACCACTGCGCGCTATCCGGCCACCCGCGGCCAACTTGAACTGCGGGCGGCTGTCGCCGATTGGCTGGCGCACCGATTCAATCTGCCGGCAGGCGCGGTCGACCCGGCCCGTCACGTGCTGCCGCTCAATGGAACCCGCGAAGGATTGTTCTCGATTGTCCAATTCGTGGTCGACCGCAGCCGCCCTGAACCCGTCGTCGTCATGCCCAATCCCTGCTATCAGGTCTACGAGGGCGCGGCGCTACTTGCCGGTGCGACGCCGTACTTCCTGAATCTCGACCATGCCAACGGCTATCTGCCCGACTACGCCTGTGTGCCGGAATCGATTTGGGAGCGCTGCCAACTTCTGTATCTGTGCTCACCGCACAATCCCACCGGTACGATCATGCAGGAGTCGATGCTGCGCGAGGTTCAGGCACTGGCGGAGCGCCATGACTTCATCGTCGTCGCCGACGAGTGTTATTCCGAGCTGTATTTCGACGAGGCGGCGCCACCTCCAGGCATTCTCAGCAGTGCATTGGATTCACGCCCCTACCCGTTCGCGCGCTGCCTCACCATGCACAGCCTGTCGAAGCGCTCCAATGTTCCCGGGCTGCGATCCGGGTTCGTGGCGGGTGACCCGGAGATACTCGCCGGCTTCTATCAATACCGGACCTACCAGGGCAGCGCTATGCCACTGTACGTTCAGCATGCCAGCGCGTTGGCGTGGGCCGACGAAGACCACGTGATCGCCAACCGCGCGCTTTACCGCGCGAAATACCAGGCGGTGGCGCCGATACTCAACCGGGTGTTACCCGCGGAAATCCCCGGCGGCGGATTCTATTTCTGGCTGAAGTTGCCGATCGACGACGAGACCTTCACCCGTCGGCTGTTCGAGGAGGAACACGTCAAGGTAGTACCGGGCAGCTATCTGGCGCGCGACGCCCATGGCGCCAACCCCGGCCGCAACCATATCCGTATCGCCCTGGTCGCAGGGATAGAACAGTGCGTCGAGGCCGCCGAGCGCATCGTGGCGTTGCTCTCGCGCCTGAATTGATTTCAAAGCAGAGAAAGAGCCGAAGGAAATACCAATGCAGGATATCGCGAACATCATCGAACAGGCTTTCGAGCAACGCGCCACCCTCTCTCCGACCTCCGCGCCGGATGACGTGCGGCAGGCGGTCGCCAAGTGCCTGGCGATGCTCGATGCCGGGGAATTGCGCGTGGCCGAACCGCAAGCCGGCAAATGGGTGGTGAATGAATGGGCAAAGAAGGCCGTGCTGCTGTCGTTCCGCTTGCACGACAATGCTGTGATACCCGCCGGCTTCACCAACTTCTATGACAAGGTGCCGCTGAAATTCGCCAATGCCGATGCGGCATCGATGGCGGCCGCGGGCGTCCGCGTCGTGCCACCTGCTGTCGCACGCTACGGCAGTTATGTGGCAAGCGGTGTGGTGATGATGCCGTCCTATGTGAACATCGGCGCCTACGTCGACAGCGGGACAATGGTCGACACCTGGGCAACGGTGGGCTCCTGCGCCCAGATCGGCAAGAACGTGCATCTATCCGGCGGCGTGGGGATCGGCGGCGTACTGGAGCCGATTCAGGCCTCGCCGACCATCATCGAGGACAACTGCTTCATCGGCGCGCGGTCCGAAGTCGTCGAAGGTGTGATCGTACGAGAGGGCGCAGTGCTGTCGATGGGCGTCTACATTGGCTCCAGCACACGCATCTACAATCGTGAAACCGGTGAGGTCAGTTACGGTGAAGTGCCTGCGGGCGCTGTTGTCGTGCCGGGCAGTCTGCCGGCCGCCGATGGTAGCTACAGTCTGTATGCCGCGATCATCGTCAAGCAGGTTGATGCGAAGACCCGCGCAAAAGTCGGCATCAACGAACTGCTGCGGCTGGCTTGATCAGATGTGATGGAAACGCTGCGCAATCCGCGGGTAGCGGATTGCGCAGCAACGTTCTCAGGCTGGAACAGCGGCGCCGACGGCGTCGCTGACGGCATCCGCCAGTTGCTGCGCCAGCTTGTCCACCTGCGTCGAATCCTCGCCTTCCACCATCACGCGGATCACCGGCTCGGTACCTGACGGCCGCAGCAGTACCCGGCCACTGTTACCCAGTTCATTTTCGACGGCAGCCACCGCATCGCAGACTGACGGAATCTGGAACACGTCGCAACGTTCCGCCAACCGGACGTTGATCAGCCGCTGCGGGTATTTCGACATGCCTGACTTCAAGTCATGCAGTGTCGCACCGTCCGGCAACATGGCGCACAACACCTGTAGCGCGGAGATGATGCCGTCACCGGTGGTCGTCATATCCAGACAGAGCAGATGCCCGGACGTTTCGCCGCCCAGCACCCAGCCGTTCTCGTTCAGACATTCCAGAATATAGCGGTCACCGACCTTGGTCCGTTCGAATCCAAGCCCGAGCCGTTTGATGGCGTGCTCAAGGCCGAGATTACTCATCTGAGTGCCGACGACTGATCCGCTCAGTCGGCCCTGTTGTCGCTGATAGCGGGCGATGATGTAAAGCAACTCATCGCCATCCACGACGCCGCCCAGGCTGTCGACCATGATCAAGCGGTCGCCATCGCCATCCAGGGCGATGCCGACATCCGCATTGACCGCCAGTACCTTCTCACGCAAGGCATCCGGTGCGGTGGCGCCGCAGTTGTCGTTGATATTGAAACCGTTGGGTGATGCGCCCAGCACGTGTACCTCGGCGCCCAGCTCACTGAACACGGCCGGCGCGACGTGATAGGTGGCGCCATGCGCGCAGTCGAGCACGATGCGCATACCCTTGAGCGTCTTGCCGTTGCCGAAGGTGCTCTTGCAATACTCGATGTAGCGGCCGGCGGCATCGTTCACCCGGTGCGCCTTGCCGAGCTGCTTGGACAACACGGTCTGCATCGGTTGCTCGAGTTCCTGCTCGATTTCCAGCTCGATGGAATCCGGCAGTTTCATCCCGTCAGATGCGAAAAACTTGATGCCGTTATCATCGTAGGGATTGTGTGAAGCACTGATCACGATGCCGGCCTGGGCGCGAAAGGTACGGGTCAGGTAGGCAATCCCGGGGGTCGGCATCGGCCCGAGCATGTGACTGTCGATGCCGGCAGCGGACAAACCCGCTTCGAGCGCCGATTCGAACATGTAGCCGGACACTCTGGTGTCCTTGCCGATCAAAACCATCTTGCGCGCGCCGGACTGGCGCCCAAGTACCCGGCCAGCGGCCCAGCCGAGTTTCATGACGAAATCAGGTGTGATTGGCGGCTCGCCCACGGTGCCACGCACACCGTCGGTACCGAAATATTTACGTTCGTTGGCCATGCGTGCTCCTAACAGGCGGAAGCGAAAGCGGCCCGCAAAGCGGGCCGTGTCATTGCTGATTTGTATCGGACTACGGTCACGGGGTCTTGAGCGCAAACGGCAGGCAATGCCGGCGCGCCCGGTGTGACGCTAGGAATCAGTGCTGCTGGGCAGGCCCACCGATCTGCCCGTCGACTTTGGAATCGTCGGTATCTGAACTCGATTTCGACCCCCGCGAAGATCCGCCACGGTCGTCATCGAGCCAGTCTTCCGGCGGGCGGACGTCGCGTCCCGCCATGATGTCGTCGATCTGCCCGCTGTTGATCGTTTCGTACTTGATCAAGGCATGCGCCATCGCGTGCAACTTTTCAAGGTTGTCGGTCAAAATCGTCCGCGAGCGGTTGTAATTCCGATCGACGATATTGCGGATTTCCTCGTCGATGGCATGGGCGGTTTCATCCGAAACCAGCTTGTGCTGGGTGACCTGATGGCCGAGGAACACTTCGCCCTCGTCCTCGCTGTAGGTCATCGGCCCCAGACGTTCTGACAAGCCCCACTTGGTGACCATTTTGCGGGCCAGGTCGGTCACACGTTCAATATCGTTCGAAGCACCCGTCGTCACGGCTTCCGGTCCGAATATCAGTTCCTCGGCGATACGACCGCCGAACAAGCTGCTGATCTGGCTCTCCAACCGCTCCTTGGAATAACTGTAGCGATCCTCTTCGGGCAGGAACATCGTCACGCCCAAGGCGCGGCCACGCGGAATAATCGTGACCTTGTAAACGGGATCATGCGACGGCACCAATCTGCCCACGATGGCATGCCCGGCTTCGTGGTACGCCGTCAGCTTCTTTTCGTCATCGCTCATCACCATGGATCGCCGCTCGGCGCCCATCATGATCTTGTCCTTCGCGCGCTCGAAGTCATCCTGATCGACAAGGCGCTTGTTGCCGCGGGCGGCAAACAGCGCGGCTTCGTTGACGAGGTTGGCAAGATCGGCGCCGGAGAATCCCGGGGTGCCCCGCGCCAGAATCGCCGGTCGGACGTTATCGGCAATAGGCACCTTGCGCATATGCACTTTCAGAATCTGTTCGCGGCCGCGGATATCCGGCAGCGGGACCACGACCTGGCGATCAAAACGGCCGGGCCGCAGCAGCGCTGGATCAAGCACGTCGGGACGGTTGGTCGCAGCAATGACAATGATGCCTTCGTTACCTTCGAACCCATCCATTTCAACCAGCAACTGGTTTAGGGTCTGCTCACGTTCGTCATGGCCACCACCCAGGCCCGCGCCACGATGCCGACCGACGGCGTCAATTTCATCGATGAAAATGATGCAGGGTGCATGCTTCTTGGCCTGATCGAACATATCGCGGACGCGCGAGGCGCCCACGCCGACGAACATTTCGACGAAATCAGAACCTGAAATAGTAAAGAACGGGACCTTGGCCTCGCCGGCAATGGCCTTGGCAAGCAGCGTCTTGCCCGTACCAGGCGACCCCACCATCAACACGCCACGCGGAATTTTGCCACCCAGCTTCTGAAACTTGCTCGGGTCGCGCAGGAAATCCACCAGTTCCTTGACCTCTTCCTTGGCTTCATCGACACCCGCCACATCGGCAAAGGTGACACGCACCTGGTCTTCACCCAACAGTCGAGCACGGCTCTTGCCAAACGACAACGCACCGCGGCCGCTGCCTCCGCCCTGCATCTGCCGCATGAGGTAAATCCAGACGCCAATCAACAACACGAACGGGAACCAGGAAATGAAAATCTGCATCAACAAGCCCTGCCGCGGCGGCTGCTTGGCTTCGATGCGAACGTTGTTGTCCAACAGCGTGCCGATCAACGAGGTATTGTCCGTTTCCGGACTTACCGTGTTGACACTGGTGCTGTTGGCATCATTGAGCGTGGCTTCGATCGTGTTGTTTTCGAAGGTCGCCTTGACGACGCGCCCTTCCTTCACCAGATCGATGAACTTGGAGTATTCGACCGCAGTCGGGTTGGCCGTGGGCGGCGTCAGACGCTGAAACACCAGCATCAACACCAGTGCAATGACCACCCAGAGGATCAGATTTCTCGCCATGTCATTCAAAGTCGTATGTCGCTCTTAAGTAACAATTATCTTGGATAAAATAGTGGAGGCCCGGGCTGAAAACCACCCACTTTGTAAATCGCACTCACTGCGAAACCGTTTCGAAGCTACCACACCTCAGTGCTTCGGCGCAGCGTAATAGTCAGTTTCGACCCTTAAACCCTTTTGCCAGCACATAAAATTCGCTGGATCTGGATCTCGAAGCCGCCGGTTTACGGTGGCTGACCTTGGTAAATGCCTGCTGCAACGTTTGTCGCATATCCCCGAGATCACCGCCCTGGAATATCTTGAACAGCAGGCTGCCGCCCGGTTTCAGTACTTCGAACGCAAACTCGGCCGCCAGTTCAGCCAGCCCCAGACTGCGCGCCTGATCGGCCGCGCGTACACCACTTATATTGGGGGCCATATCAGAGATTACAACGTCAGTGCCTGCCGGCCCTACCAGTGCCAGGATCTGGTCGAATACCCCCGGTTCAGTGAAATCGCCCTGGACAAAATGGACGCCGGCGATCGGATCCATGGGAAGAATATCGGTCGCGATGACCTGCCCTGTAGGACCGACGAGTTCCGCAGCGACCTGGGACCAGCCGCCCGGCGCAGCGCCCAGATCGACGACGCGCATCCCTGGTTTCAGCAACTGATCCTTGTCGACGAGTTCCTTCAGTTTGAACGCGGCGCGCGAGCGGTAGCCCTGGGCGCGGGCGTCCTTGACGTAACGGTCGGTGTGGTGCTCGTGCAGCCAGCGTCTGCTCACGGCTGACGTATGCCCCCGGAAACCGGTTGCCGGGGCAGTCGCCGACGCCGGGGCACGTCAGCTGTAACGTACCGCCAGGAGTTCATATTCCACGAGACCGCCGGGGGTTTGCACACCTATGGCATCGCCTTCCTTCTTGCCAATGAGAGCTCGCGCGATAGGCGAATTCACGGATATCTTGCCGGCCTTGATGTCGGCTTCGTCTTCACCCACGATGCGGTAGGTCACCTCGGCGTCGGTCTCGACATTCAGCAATTCGCAGGTCGCTCCAAATATCACTCTGCCTCCGGCATCCACCTTCGCGACATCAATGATTTCCGCGTTGGCGAGTTTCGATTCGATATCAGCGATGCGGCCCTCGGAAAAACTCTGTTGCTCACGCGCTGCATGGTATTCGGCGTTTTCCTTCAGGTCACCATGAGCTCGGGCCTCGGCAATGGCCTTGGTGATGCGCGGGCGGTCCTCGGTTTTCAACCGATGCAACTCATCCCGCAGCGCTTGCGCGCCTTCCACTGTCATGGGCGTTTTGCTCATGCCTTCCCCTCTTTACACGTGTAACGACTGCAGGCTGCGAACGCGTTCGTCCCTGATATCTGAAATCGCCATGATCGCGGCGGTAGCACCGGCCATCGTGGTGGTATAGGCGATTCGGTGCTGTAACGCCGTCCGCCGGATCGAATAGGAATCAAGAATCGCCTGCGCACCCTCGGTGGTATTGAGGATCAAACTGACCTCGCCGTTCTTGATGTGATCAACAATGTGCGGCTGCCCTTCCGCCACTTTGTTGACTTTGGCGCAGGGCACACCGCCGGCGAGCAGGGCGTCGGCCGTACCGCGTGTGGCAATAAGATTGAAGCCAAGCTGGTGCAGACGCCGTGACAGCACAACGGCATCGGCCTTGTCGCGCTCGCGGACGCTGATGAACGCCGTGCCACCTTCGGGCAGCGTCATCGAAGCGCCTTGCTGAGCCTTGGCGAACGCCTCGCCAAAGGTATCGCCGATGCCCATCACTTCACCGGTGGATTTCATTTCCGGCCCGAGCAGCACATCGACGCCCGGGAATTTGGCAAACGGCATCACCGCTTCCTTCACCGAGAAGAACTTCGGTTGCGACCTGTCCTGAACGCCCTGCTCGACCAGGGTCTTGCCGACCATACATAGCGCCGATACCCAGGCCAGCTGCACACCCGTGGCCTTGGATACAAACGGCACAGTACGCGAAGCCCGTGGATTCACTTCGAGCACGAAAATTTCATCACCCTGAATGGCAAACTGGGTGTTCATCAAGCCCACCACACCGAGTTCCAGCGCCATCACGCGCACCTGCTCACGCAGACGGTGCTGGATGGCGTCGGACAGCGTGTGCGGCGGTAATGCGCACGCGGAATCACCCGAATGCACGCCAGCCTGTTCGATATGCTCCATCACGCCACCGATATAGACGTCCTTGCCGTCGCACACTGCGTCCATATCGACTTCAATCGCCTGTTCAAGAAAGCGATCGAGCAAGACCGGGGATTCGTTCGATACGGCCACGGCCTGCCGCATGTAGCGCATCAGATCCGTTTCGTTGTAAACGATTTCCATGGCCCGACCGCCCAACACGTAGGAGGGCCGCACCACCAGCGGATAGCCAATCTCCTTGGCCGCGGACGCCGCCATATCCACCGACTTCACCGTACGGTTCGGAGGTTGCCGCAAACCAAGCTTTTCGATCAGATGCTGGAACCGCTCGCGGTCCTCTGCTCTGTCGATGGCGTCCGGCGTGGTGCCGATAACCGGTGCGCCCGCCGCTTCCAGCGCGCGCGCAAGCTTCAACGGCGTCTGCCCGCCGTATTGCACGATCACGCCACGCGGTTTCTCCAGGTCGACAATCTCCATGACGTCTTCAAACGTCAGCGGTTCGAAATAGAGCCGATCGGAGGTGTCGTAATCAGTGGAGACGGTTTCCGGATTGCAGTTGACCATGATGGTTTCATAGCCGGCGTCACGCATCGCAAATGCGGCCTGAACACAGCAATAGTCGAATTCAATACCCTGGCCGATGCGGTTCGGCCCGCCACCCAGCACCATGATCTTCTCACGCGTAGTGGGCGCGGATTCACATTCCTCGTCGTAACTCGAATACATGTAGGCCGTAGTCGCCATGAATTCGGCTGCGCATGAATCCACCCGCTTGTAGACCGGACGGATGCCCAGCGAGTGCCGCCGACGGCGGACATCGGCTTCGCTGACGCCAATCAGCAACGCAAGGCGTGCATCCGAAAAACCTTTGCGCTTGAGTGCGCGCATGCGGGTTGCATCGAGTGCGGAGAGGTTCAGTCCACTCAGCGCCCGCTCGTCATCGATGATGTCGGCGATCTGGGCGAGGAACCACGGATCGATGCGGGTCATCTCGTGCAGCTGTTCCAGTGACAGGCCGGCCCGAATGGCATCTGCGAGATAGAAAATCCGCTCGGCGCCCGGCGAACGCAGTTCACGCTGCAGGACATCGGGTTGATCGCCGAAGCCGGTTTCATCCAGACCGACCTTGCCGGTTTCCAGCCCGCGCAACGCCTTCTGCAGCGACTCCTGGAAGTTACGACCGATGGCCATGACCTCACCCACCGATTTCATCTGCGTGGTCAACCGGTCATCGGCCTGCGGGAATTTCTCGAATGCGAAACGCGGAATCTTGGTAACCACGTAATCAATGGTCGGCTCGAACGAGGCCGGCGTGGCGCCACCGGTGATCTCGTTATCGAGTTCGTCCAGTGTGTAACCAATGGCCAGTTTGGCGGCGACCTTGGCAATCGGGAAGCCGGTGGCCTTCGACGCCAGCGCGGATGAGCGCGACACGCGCGGGTTCATTTCAATGACGATCAACTCGCCGTCCGCCGGATTCACCGCGAACTGCACGTTCGACCCACCGGTTTCCACGCCGATTTTGCGCAATACCGCGATCGATGCGTCACGCATGATCTGGTATTCCTTGTCGGTCAGCGTCAACGCCGGGGCAACGGTGATCGAATCGCCCGTATGAATCCCCATCGGGTCGAAGTTCTCGATCGAGCAGATGATGATGCAATTGTCTTTGCGGTCACGGATGACCTCCATCTCGTACTCTTTCCAGCCGAGGATGGATTGCTCCAGCAGAACCTGGTTGGTGGGTGAGGCATCCAGACCCCGGGTGCAAATCTCCAGGAACTGTTCGCGGTTGAAGGCAATGCCGCCGCCGGTGCCGCCGAGCGTGAACGACGGCCGCAGCACTATCGGGAAGCCGAGTTCGGCCTGCGCCGCCTGCGCCTCCTCGAGGGTGGTCACCATGATCGAGCGTGCCGATTTCAGCCCGATCTCATCCATGGCGTTGCGGAATTTCTGGCGGTCCTCAGCCGTATCGATGGCGTCAATCGAAGCGCCAATCAACTCCACGCCGAATTTTTCCAGCACGCCGTGATGCGCCAGATCCAGTGCGCAGTTGAGCGCGGTCTGCCCGCCCATGGTCGGCAGCAGTGCGTCGGGCCGTTCCGCCTCGATGATCCTGGCCACTGTCTGCCAGCGTATCGGTTCGATGTACGTGGCATCAGCCATGCCGGGGTCGGTCATGATCGTGGCTGGATTGGAATTGACCAGAATGACGCGGTAGCCCTCTTCGCGCAGCGCCTTGCAGGCCTGGG
>JACKNH010000009.1 GCA_024234975.1 Gammaproteobacteria bacterium | reverse complement strand
CAAGTCCAGATTTAGGGGTTGTTGTTGGTATTTCGCAGTGAAGCCGGCGTAGCAGCCACGGCCGGGCTGGTCGTACATCGCGTCGGTTGAACGCGCCGCTGCCGTCACGCTGATCATCACGTTGCCGTCGCCACGACTGACCAGCGAGTCTGCTTTCCTGCAAATGGACAACCTTCGCCGCATCACATCGTGAGGGTGCGCCGCCTGCAGTGGCGTTAACGGTAATGTTGCTGCCAGTGCTACCGACTGGATCAAGTTGCTGCCGGGCAGCAATACCTTGCGCAGTGCGCCCACGGGATTACGTGAGGCGGCTGTCATGGCCACGAACTACACGGACGGTGAAGCCATTGCAGGCAGGACGCTACGGTAACGGTGGCCATATGAAGCCAGCGTGGCGCGGAAATGGTCGACAATTATCGGAATGATTAAATATCGATTACAGTTACATTTTGTACTGGCGAAATCTGCGCCAACTATTACATTCAACGCCCGCGAATTACGCGCTATCTGCAGTGGAGCCGCCTGGTTCCGCGCGTTGTGCAGGCGACCATGACAGAGCGCCGCACTCGATGATGCCCCTGCATTCTGAGGTACGTGAAGCAATGTTGGAGAGGTTTGCCACGCTGCGCATGAAATTCGGCATGATGGCGATTGCCGGGTTCGTCGTCGTCATCATCATGACCGGCATACTCGTCAGCACTGCCAGGACTGCGGAGGAAATCGTCGCTGCCACCCGGGCGAGCCAACAGCGCATGAAAGGGTTCACCCGTCTGCAGGAACGCCTCGATCGTTTTCACCGCGCCACGATTTTCACCCCGCCGAAAGAGGATCTCGATCGGGATTCCTCATCCGAGGCAGCGCAGGGCCGGTCGCGCGATGCCGCACGCAAGCGCGCGGAGTTCATCGTTGCGTTGGAAGCTATCGATGATCTGCCGGTCACGGCGCCGGATACCCAACCGCAACGCGCGCGGGAGGTGATCGAAAAAGGCTATGCCACGCTGAAGGTATTTGATGATCGCAAGTCCAAGGTCGACCGCATCAACGGGGTCTGGCGCGAGTCCGGCCAACAGGCGGCAGTCAACGAGTCCTTGCGCATCTATAAGGATTTCTACGCTGTCCGTGAAATGATCCAGGAGGAGATTTTCACCGAGGATAAATCGCTCGAAGACACCATGCGGCGCGCCGAGTTGTTCCGTCGCACCGTGATTCCCGGGGCACTGTTGTGTCTGATTCTCGCCATCATCGGTTCCGGTACTGTGCTGGCGCTGGTCTGGCGTCGCCTGAGTCCGGGACTGCGGCAGCTCGAACAAGGCGCGCTGGCCTTTGGCTCCGGCGAAATGGATTACCGCATCAATCTCGGTGGTCGCGATGAATTATCACGGCTGGGCAGAACGTTCGATCAGATGGCTGAACAACTCGCGCACAAACAGGCATCGTTGCAAAGGTTCGCCGCGGGTCTGGAAGCTGCGGTCGTGGCGCGCACGTCGGAACTTGCCGCTGCCAATGAACAACTGGCTGCCGCGGACGAGCGGCGCCGTTCGTTCTTCGCCGATATCAGCCATGAACTGCGTACGCCATTGACGATCATCCGGGGCGAAGCGCAGGTCGCGTTGCGCGCTGGCGACAGGAAATCATTTGACGCTGTGCCGCCACTGGAACGCATCCTCGCCCAGACCCATCACCTGGGCAGACTCGTAGAAGACCTCTTTCTTATCGCGCGCGCCGAAGGCGGCGGCCTGGTATTGCACCGGGAGCAGGTGGATTTGCGCGCAATGATTGAGTCACTCGCGCGGGATTTCGCCTCACTGGCGAGCGAGTTCGGCGCTGTGATCGAAGTGGCGGAAGGCTGCGAAGCGGTCGCGTTTGCCGATCCGCATCGCGTGCGGCAGATGTTGATAGCGCTGATGGATAATGCCCTGCGTCACGGTGCCCGCACGGTAAGCATCCTGCTGAGCACGCACATGGAAGATGAATGGGCCGTGATGACGGTGGCTGACAATGGCATCGGCTTTGATCCGTCGACGGTGGATGAATTGTTCGGCCGTTTTCGCCGCGGACGCGCCGAGTCGCACGAGGGCACCGGCCTCGGCCTGACCCTGGTGCGGGCGCTGGCCGAAGCGCAAGAAGGAACCGCGGAGCTGAGCAACCGTCCGGAGGGCGGCGCGGTGGTCACCATCCGCCTGCCACGGGCGGTCGGGAACATAACAACGGAAGGGAACTATGCCGTCGCTATTGCTGGTTGAAGATGATACCCGGGTGCAGCGTTTTCTGGTCCCTGGCCTGGAGGTTGAAGGATATACGGTGGCCGTTGCGGCCAACGCCACGGAAGGTTACACGCGCGCCATGGAAGAGCCGTTCGACGCGTTGGTATTCGATGTAATGCTGCCGGATTTTTCCGGTCGTGAACTTTGCAGGCGGTTGCGCAGTGCGAATATCACTACGCCGCTGTTGATGCTCACCGCGTTGGATGCAACCGAGGACAAGGTCGAAGGTCTGCGTGATGGCGCCGACGATTACATGACCAAGCCGTTCGATTTCGATGAACTGCTGGCGCGCATCGAAGCGCTGATCCGCCGTTCGAACTCCGGCCACACCGAACGCGCGTCGAAATTGCAGGTGGGCGATGTCGTGCTCGACCGGGCCGCGTTCACCGTTTGCAAGAATGGCGAACCGATCGAGTTCACCACCAAGGAATTCCAGGTTCTGCAGTTGCTGATGAGTTCCCCCGACCGCGTCATCAGTCGTACGCGGATTCTGAACAAGGTGTGGGGTTACGATTCGGACCCGCTGACCAACGTTGTCGATGTCAATATCCAGCGCATCCGCGCCAAGCTGCAATGGCGCAGCGGCACCGGCCCGATCAAAACCGTGCGCGGCTACGGCTACAAGCTGACGTTGGAGGCCTGAGTCGCTGGCCGCAAAGTCGACGCGTGACTTCATCCCGACAGGATATCGGCCGCCGCCCCGACAGTGACACGCCGCCACGGCCCGTGTAGGCTCGCCCTCATTCAAGCGATGAGCTTCGGGAGGAAAGTGCCTTGGGGGAAGACGCGCGCACGTTGGCTGCCGTAGACAATGAGGTTGTCCGGGAGCGCGTGGAACGGAAGCTGTTCCTCCGCCTTGTTCTGCCAATTGCCATCGTCACGTTCATCAACGCCATCGATCGGGTGAACGTGAGCTACGCCGGGTTTGCCATGTCGGGCGAACTCGGCATGACCCCGAACCAGTTCGGTTTCGGTGTCAGCATGTTTTTCATCGCCTATCTCATTTTCCAGTATCCGCATGCGTTGCTGCTGCGGATGTTCGGTATCCGACCGTGGCTGTTCACCGCGATGACTTTCTGGGGTGTGGCGGGGTTGTGGATGGCGCGCGTAGAGAGCGTCAACGAATTCTATGGCGCGCGGTTTCTGCTGGGCATTGCCGAAGCGGGGTTCGCGCCGGGCATGACATATTTCATCAGCCGCTGGGTGCCACCCTCGGCGCGCGCCCGCGCACTGGCTGGCGCGCTGGCGGCGGTGCCGTTGTCGATGGTGCTGGGCGGACCGTTGTGCGGCTGGTTGCTGGGGATTGCCAATCCGTTGGCGTGGAGTCCCTGGCGTTTCATGTTTCTGGTCCAGGCATTGCCGAACTTCGTGTTTGCTGTGCTTGCGGCCTGGTATTTCGCCAATCGACCGGCCGATGCACGTTGGTTGAATGCCGATGAGCGGCAGTGGCTCGAGGCGAGCGTGACAGGCGCTGAAGGTAAGTCGCCGCCCGCAGCCAGCATCGCGAGTCTGGCGCGTGATCCGTGGGTCTGGCGCTGCGCGTTGACCTGGCTGCTGTTGATGACCGGATCCTATGCGTTGGTGTTCTGGTTGCCGCAACTGGTGCGCCAGCTGGCCAGCGACCAGAGCGAACTGGTCATCGGTACCCTGGGCGCACTGCCCCAGCTGGGGCTGATGGTGGGCTTGTATCTGAACAGCCGTCATTCGGATCGCCACGGCGAACGCCTCTGGCATGTCGGACTGCCCGCTGCGGTGGCGGGTATCGCCATGCTGGTTGCCGCGCTGATCCCGGCCGGCATGCCAGTGCTCGGCCTGTTGGTGATCACGGGATTCGGCATCGGCGCCGCGCAAGGCGTGTTCTGGACCATTCCGGCGGCCGTGCGTATCGGCGGCCACCAGGTGCCGGTCGGTGTGATTGCGCTGATCAGTATGTTCGGCACCGCCGGCGGCGTTGTCGGGCCGAGTCTGACCGGTCAGATACTTCAGCGCACCGGTAGTTTCGCGCCGGCCATTGCCGTGCTGGCGCTGTTACTGGTGATGGCCTTGTTCGTCATTGTCTTCGACCGCACTGGCCGTAGCCGCGCTTAATCCAAACCGCGAGACCACCTTTATGACCCTCAGTGATCTGCTGCCAAAGCCCGCGCTGGAATTCGCCTTTCGAATGACGCTGCAGTTTGATGAAGGTCCCCGCGTGCGTTTCATACCGTCCCATACCAGCTTCACCCGCGGCTTTGTCGCGGTAGCGGGCGGCACGATTGAAGGCCCGCGGTTGAACGGCAAGGTCGTGTCACGCTCCGGAGGAGACTGGCCGCGCATGTGGCAAAGCGGACTGATTGAGTTCGAAGCACACTACATGCTGGAAGCCGACGATGGATCACCCATCTACATCCATAACACCGGCATCGCCTACGCAGCGCCGGAGACGATTGCCGCGATTGAAAAAGGCGAGCAGCCGCAGGTTGCACCCTACTGCCGAATCACACCGCGCTTCGAAGCGGCGCCGGGTCCATATGAGTGGATGACACGAACCATGTTTGTCGGCACCGGCGAACGCCGGGGAAACCATTCGGTTTTCGATTATTACGTTGTGACCTGAACGGGGTTGGAACGCTTCGAACGGCGCCGTGCAAGGTGGGTGCGCGGTGCCGGCGTCTCAATCAATCACTTTCTCCATCAACCGCACAGGTATTCACACAGGTAGGCCGCAGGGCCACCTACCGCGCGGACGTCGAAGCCGCTGTTGGCGGCAACCTCGAAACTGGTGCCCGCCGGATATTGCTGCCAATCACCCTCGGGCAGTTTCGCCTGCAGCGTGCCGCTGACGACTGTCATCCGCTCGGCGGCCGCGGTGCCGAAGTGGTATTCGCCTGGCGCGATCACGCCCACCGAAGCCTTCAGGCTGTTGCGGACGAAGCCAACGCTCTGGACGTTGCCGTCGAAATAGGTGTTGTGATTCAGCATTTGTATGTTCCAATTCTGTTAGCCGATGACAGCGGGCGGCGAGTATCGCACCTCGGCGGGTGATGCGCCATCCGCGCCGCTGGCAGTCGCGAAGTTGTTTCAGCCCTGATTTGCCACCGGCGAATCATTCCGGCCGGGTACGCGAATTTCCCTGACCATCGCCTGTACCGGTTCGGGCGGGGCGGGAAACATACGACCGACAATGACCGCGACCGCGAAGTTGAGCACCATGCCCACGGTACCGATACCTTCCGGGCTGATGCCCAACCACCAGTGCCCGGCGTTGTCCGCCGCCGGATTCAGGAACCGGAAATACACGATATAGGCGGCGGTGAACGTGATGCCGGTGACCATGCCCGCCACCGCGCCTTCGCGATTCATGCGCAATGAGAATATGCCAAGCACGATCGCCGGGAAGAATGACGACGCGGCAAGGCCGAAAGCGAATGCCACCACCTGGGCGACGAATCCGGGAGGCCGGATGCCGAAATAGCCGGCGACGAGAATGGCGCCGAAGATCGCAAGACGGGCGTAGAACAATTCCTGCTTCTCGCTGATGCCCGGCATCAGATTGCGCTTCAACAAGTCATGCGACACCGCCGTGGCGATGACCAGCAGCAAGCCGGCCGCGGTGGACAGTGCAGCCGCGAGACCGCCAGCGGCGACCAGTGCAATCACCCAGTTGGGCAGACCGGCGATCTCAGGGTTGGCCAGCACGATGATGTCGCGGTCCACCGTCAATTCGTTGCGCGCTGGATCGGCAACGTATTGAATCCGCCCGTCGCCGTTCTTGTCCTCGAAACTGATGAGTCGGGTGGCTTCCCAGGTCCTGAACCAGCCCGGTACTGCCGCGTATTCGGTATTGCTCACTGTATCGAGCAGGTTCATACGGGCAAATGCCGCAACGGCAGGGGCGGTCGTATACAGCACCGCGATGAACAGCAATGCGTAACCCGCGGATTTGCGCGCGGCGCGCACACTGGGAACGGTGAAGAAGCGGATGATGACGTGCGGCAGTCCCGCCGTGCCCAGCATCAGCGCCGCGGTAATACACACCACATCCAGCCGGCTGCGTATGCCATCGGTGTACGCCGCGAAGCCCAGTTCCTGGTTCAAACCGTCCAGTCGTTGCAGCAGGTAGCCGCCGCCGAAGGCATCGCGCAGTTCATCGCCGAACCCGAGTTGCGGGATGGGGTTACCGGTCAACAATAACGAAATGAAAATTGCCGGTACCATGAACGCGAATATCAACACGCAGTATTGCGCGACCTGCGTATAAGTGATGCCCTTCATACCGCCGAGGACCGCATAGAAGAAGACGATCCCCATGCCAATCACCACGCCGAGTTCAATGTCGACTTCCAGAAAGCGCGAAAAAACCACGCCGACGCCGCGCATCTGCCCGGCAACATATGTGAACGAAACGAACAGCGCGCAGACGACGGCGACCAGCCGCGCGGTCTGGCTGTAGTAGCGGTCGCCGATGAAATCCGGCACGGTGAATTTGCCAAAGTCGCGCAGGTAGGGCGCGATCAGCAGTGCCAGCAGCACATAGCCGCCAGTCCAGCCCATCAGGTACACCGAGCCATCGCGACCCATGAACGCAATGATGCCGGCCATGGAGATGAAGGAAGCCGCCGACATCCAGTCGGCTGCGGTCGCCATGCCATTGGCCAGCGGCGGGACGTGTGCGCCGGCGACATAGAATTCGCTGGTGGAGGATGCGCGGGCGCGGATCGCGATGGCGATGTAGAGCAGGAAAGACAAACCGACGCACAGATAGGTCCAGGTCTGCAGCGTCATATCAATTCTCGCGGTGGGTTTGTTGCAGGTGGGGCTCGTCGACTTCGTACTTGCGATCCAGGCGATCCATCAACCAGATATAAACGAAGATCATCACGACATAGATGTAAATCGTGCCTTGCTGCGCCAGCCAGAAACCGAGGCCGAAGCCGCCGAGGCGGATTGCGTCCAACGCATCGGCGAACACAATGGCGAGCGGAAATGAAACGATGAACCAGATGCCGAGCAGCCATTGCAGGATGCGCACATTCTCCCGCCAATAGGTAGTAGTTGGTTTTTGCACTTGTCCCCCCAATAAGACACCGACGGCGATAATGGCCGCTGGCCTGACCCGCCATGCGGCGACCAGTCGGCGATGGTCGCACAGGCAGGTGGTCGGTTCAATTCAGCGAATATCTGACAAACCTGGATTCGGCGGATGCTGCAAGTGACCGGTTTTCCGCGACCAACGCATGTGTTGCGCTGCGTCTGGATTGACACGGGGCGATTGTTGCGGACGATCAGCCAGGCAGGGGTGTGTGTAATTGGTTTACTAAAGAATCGTTTGTTAATTAAACTAAATGCCGGCCCCGACGGAATTCTCCGGCCGGAAGCGTGGAGGCTTTACATGTTATCTGCATTACGCTCGCTGTCGTCAGGCGTGATCGTGCTGCTGTCGGCATTGCCCGCGGCTGCGCATCACTCGTTCGCCGAGTTCGATCTCACGCAGACCATCGAGGTGCATGGGGTGGTCGAGGAAGTCTGGTTCAACAACCCGCATATTCATTACTACCTGAGCGCAACGGCGGAAGATGGCAGCCAGGTATCGTGGGACATCTACGGCAGCGCGCCTAACAACCTGGTGCGCCAGGGCTGGACCAGGGATTCGGTCAAGGCCGGTGACGTGGTGACAATGGTAGGTAACCCCGCCAAGCAGGGTGTGCCGCGTATCAGCCTGGTAAAGGTGATCTTTGCTGATGGCAGAACGTTGCAACGCGAATGATGACCTCGATGCAATCAATGGCGGAGCGACTGTCGGCACTGGCGCTGTTGACACTGTTATGTGCGCCGGTGTCCGCCGAGGATACGGCGTTCGCAGGTCGCTGGTGGCTGGAGCTGGCGCCCGATCTGGTGGGCGTGCTTGAGTTGCGTGAGGCCGGCGGACAAATCGTCGGCTACGTGGAAGGCGGCCCCATCGATGTCGAAATCACGGGTGACCGGATCGTGATGCTGGTGGACAGCCGCGATGTCTCGATGCGCCAGTTCAATCGCCGCCTGACCGGCAAGCTCACGGACGGCGTGATGGCGGGCACTTTCACAACCGACCAGGTGGAAGGCGCACCCGCGCAGCCTGTGCCGTGGCGGGCGACACGGGGTGGGGGAGTGGTGGCCACGGCAGGCCAGGCGCCGACGCCGGTGAATTTCGAAGGTGTCTGGGGGCGTCCCGCGGGCAAGGACTTGCGCAAATACCGGATGGACACCACGCCGCTCGCGGAAGAGTACGTCGCCAACTACAACCCCGACCTCGATCAACCACCCATGCGATGCATGTTACCGGGCCTCGTCGCGCAGTTCGGTTATCCGTATTTTCTGGAAATCATGCAGCGCCCCGAACGCATACTCTTTTTCAGCGAAGCGTTCGGCGAGGTGCGGCAGATCTATCTCGATGGTCGTTCACCACCGGAATTCTTCCCCAACAGCGCCGACGGATTTTCCACAGGACATTTCGAGGGTGAAACATTGGTCGTGGAGACCACGCATCTCAAGGCTGGCATCCGGGATTATCGTGGTGAACCGGTTTCAGAGAATGCGCGCATCACCGAACGCTATACGCTGCTCGATGATGGCCAGACCCTGTACGGCGAAATGACGATCGATGATCCCGAGAATTACCGGCAGCCTCCACTGCGGCGCACGGCGCGGAAACGGTCGACGGAAAGTATTCTGCTACCGTATGAATGCGATCCGGATTCATTCTTCCGCCAGCTGTATCGCGAAGGTACTTTCGACGAATACCTGAAACGGGGCAGGTGGCGCCGTTGACGGGCGCCAAATATATCTCGTACGTCATCCCGGACACCACAGCCCCGCTTTTTTTCGGCCCCTCACCCAACGCCGGGGAAATCCGCACAGCTTCGACTTACTGCTCGGTCTTTCCGGACGTGCCCGCGAAGGGGGCGCGAGCCGGAATCCATGCGGCTTTGTAGAGAGGCCCTATGGATCCCGGCTCACCGCTGCGCGGTGTCCGGGATGACGGAAAAGGAGGATCTGTGCGGTGCCCGGGATGACGGAAAATTTATCTTCGACCTTATTCCAAAGAGAACGCCAGCAATGCATTGCCGGGTGTGCCGAACGGGCCGCCATTGCTGGCAGTGATGTACATCATGCCGTTGACAATGACCGGACCGGCGCCGTCCAGGGAACCACCGTTGGCGCGGACTCCATTGACGGTGTCAAATGATCGATTGGTGTCGTAGGTCCAGAGAACCGCGCCGGAGTCGGCGTCATACGCGCGCAGGCCACCGTCCATCGAGCCTGCAAGCACTGCGCCGGGGATGACGGTGACCGCCGCCGACATGGCGGGTCCGCAGCCCGGCCCGGCCTTGCAAAGCAGCTCGGCAGGCGGCGTGAACCACGCGCGCCTGCCAGTGGTGATGTCGACCGCGTGCAAGCCGCCGGGATGCGGCGTGCGTTGGTCGGCCACTGCAAAGTAGGCGTACCTGCCATCCGACGCGGTTCCGTAAACGCCGCCCGGAGCCGCGCCAACACCCCAACGGTATTGCCACAGCATTTTGCCGTTGTCGTCGGGATCGAAGGCATAGCCGAGGCCGGACTTCTGCGTCGCGATGATTACGTCCTTGCCATCGGCGCGCGTGACCAATACGGGCGAGGCGGAAAAATCCAGATCAGGACCGACAGGATCCCAGCAGCGTTCACTCTTGGGATCACCACCGAAGTCCGGGCTGCAACCACCGCTCCAGATGTCTTGAGCCAGTGTCTGCGTGGACCAGCGCACCACACCGGTATCGATATCCACCGCTACCACGGCATTGGCGGTTGGCATCGGTGGTTCGACATACTGATTACCGGTCGCGAAGTACAACAATCCACGCCGGGTATCTACCGTCGGCGTATTCCAGACGGCAACGCCCGCCGGGCCATTGAGGGTTTTGCCGTCGGAAAACGTGCGTACATAGGCTGACGGCGGCAGCGTGAAGGTCTGCCAGATTTGCTCTCCGGTCGCGGCATTCAGCGCGGTGACCGAGCCGCGGAAGCTGCAACATTGATAATCGCTGACGCCGCCAGCCAGGCCTTCTTCTGACAAACCGGCGAGCGGGACATACAGCCTGCCATCGTGATACTTGGGTGCCGCCGTGCCCATTGCAGCCTGGTGGGTATCGACCTTGACCTTCCAGAGCAATGCGCCGGTCTCGGCGTTGATGGCATACGCGTAGGCACGCAGGTCGCTGGCAAACACGGCTGTGACCACGCCTGCGGAGGTCTGGATTTCAGCGACACTGAGCGCTGAGCGTACGCCGCCTTCGGTTTTGAACGACCAGTAGCTGCAGCCGGTATTCGCGTTCAAGGCAAAGATCATCCCCTCGACGCTGCCGACAAACAGGCGGTCACCATAGACCGCTGGTTGCGAACGCGCAGAAACAACGCCAGGAATACCGAAAGCCCATTTCAGTTTGAGGCGGGAGAGGTTGTCGCGGCTGATGCCCCCGTCGGTGGCAAAGCGCGTGTTCGCCGGATCGCGACCCCAGCCGGACCAGACTTCAACCGCGCGGAAGGATCGCACCGCCGGCAACGATTCGCACATACCGCGTTCGAAGGCCAGCGGCTGTTCCACAACCTTGTCGGCGCTGACGAATTCCGCGACCGCGACCCGTTGCTGCGCGGTCAGCAGGTCACCCTGCAACCGCATTGCACCTTCGGTCAGTGTTCGCAGTACGGCATTCGCGTTCATCTGCCGCAAGGCATCAAGGCGGGGAATCTTCTCATCCTGCAATTGCACGTGGCAGCTGGCGCAGGTGTCGGCAAATACCTTCGCGCCATCCACGCTGTCGGCGCTGCGGACGGCGGCAGTGGAAAGCAGGGCGATCAACGTGACGACAGGCAGGCAAAGATATTTCATGCGGAACTCCACCAGGCTTGGAGCATTTGGGTGGCGGGATGGTACCACAGCGCCCAAAGGCGCCGGGCGCGGGCAACCGCGACTGCTTGATGTGTCAAGCAAGTGGCCCGGTAGCGGGCCAGATGGAAATGGCTGTCAGGCGATTGAGGTCGCTGCGCTGGCGCTCAATACCGTCATCAATTGGGATTCAGGAATCGGCTTGCTGAAGTAGAAGCCCTGCAGCTGATCGCAACCCAGGTCGTTGAGCAGGTGTGACTGGGCTTCGGTTTCGACGCCTTCCGCCACCAGCCGCATACCCAGACTACGACCCAGCGATATGATCGCACGCACCACCGCGCCCGCGGTGTCCGAAGTTCCCAGGTTGATGACGAACGAGCGATCAATCTTCAGCGTATCAATCGGGTATTGCATCAGCGTTGATAACGCGGAGTAACCGGTACCGAAGTCATCCAGCGCGATACCAAAGCCTAGGTCTTCGATTTCCCTCAGCACTGTGCGGCATAAAGCCTCGTCCTGTGCGAGGGCGGATTCCGTGACTTCGATTTCGAAGTAACGGGCGAGGTGGCGGTTGGGTGATGTGGTCAGCCAATGTTTCAGCTGTGCAACCACCGAGGCGTCGTTGAGCTGCGCCCGCGAAACGTTGACCGAGACGCCCATGCGGTGATGGCCGGCCGCGTGAAACCGTTCCAGTGCGCGCAAGCCCTCGGCGATTACCCACTCACCGACAGGGACAATGAGTCCGGTCTGCTCGAGCAAGGGGACGAACAGGCCCGGTGAAACCATTTTGCCCGGCTCACGGTGCCAACGCAGCAGACCTTCGACGGCCAGTACACGGCCGCTGGCCGCATCCACGCGTGGCTGGTAGTGCAATTCGAATTGATCGCGATCCAGGGCATGGCGGAGGTCGAATTCGAGCTTCAATCCTTCGGCAATGATGCGGCCGGCATCCGGATCATGAATGCCGATGCCGGGTCCGGCGCTGTTACGTGCGACCTCGGCATTGTGCAGCAAGCGTTCGCCGTCCAACGGCCGCGTGGTATCCAGGCTGACGCCGGCGTTCGCCGTCACCAATACCGGATGCGCCTCGATTTTGTACTCACCGGAAATCGAATCGATGATGGCCTGCAAGCGACGCCTGGCGGAACCGAGGTCAGAGTAGTGGCGGCTGACCACACAGAACTGGTCACCGCCGAGTCGGCCGACGAATTCGTCATGCAGCTTGCTTGCCTGCAACCGGCGCGCCACTTCGGCTAGCACTGCATCGCCGGCCTTCAGACCGAAGGTTTCATTGATGCGCCCGAGGCCGCGAATACCCAGACAGGCGACCATCAAGGCGGTATCGCCGGCTTCGCCCGCCGCCTGCGCGGTGAGATATTCGAGAATGGCCTGACGGTTGGGCAGGAAAGTCAGGGAGTCCAGACGCCGCGCATTGAACAGTTCGTCGACTTTGATATCTACCTGACGGCTCAGGTCTTCGTTGATTGCACGCAATGCCTGGTTGGATTGGGCCAGCTCATCCGACAGTCGGGAGTTATCCTGCTGCAATCTGTATATCTCGACCATCTCCTCGAGTGCGAGCACCAGTTCGTCGCGCGCCACCGGCTTGGTCAGGACCTTGTGGATGGCGCCCTGATTGACGCTGCGCATGATCGATTCAGCATCGGCCTCACCCGACAGCAGGACCCGCCGGGCATTGGGGGCGATACGGCGCAAGCGATCCAGGAATTCGGCGCCGTTCATGCCCGGCATCTTGTAGTCAGTGACCACCACCGTGATTTCGACTTCGCCGGCGATGCGCAGCGCCTCTTCCTGGCTGGTGGTTGCAATGCACTCAAACCCGGTACGCTTCAGCGATCGCCGGAGACCGTCCAGAACGGCTTCTTCGTCATCAACGCAGAGAATTCGGATTGTGTCTGACACTTGGAACCACCTCGGAGCGATTGGCTTCCGCTTTGATTTCGGCGCGCGGCGTAATGTCGCTGACAGATACTGGCGCCGTATGCAGCTATCTGACTAAAACATAAGAGGCTTGAGGGTATATCGACGCATGTGACAGATGTTTAAGGTGGTTCAACCGCCTTTTTCAAGGCTGCGGCGGGTGGTGACGATAAAACCATCGGTCAGCTTAATCCCGAACCAATCTGTACCTGTTCACCAGTGGCATGTAAGTGAATCATGACGCCAGTCGTGACGACAAAAGCGAGCCACCGGATTGCGGTACCTCAAACGGCGGTAGTCACGGATGATCGAAGTTCTGTTCGTCGACGACGAGGAAATGATCCTGGACGGGTTGCGCCGCTCGCTGCGGCCAATGCGCAACTCCTGGCACATGCGCTTCGCATGCGGCGGAAGGGACGCTATCGAGCTGCTCGAGAAGGCGCCGGCGGATGTGGTGGTCAGCGATATTCGTATGCCGGGAATGAATGGCGCGGAGCTGCTGCGGACGGTTGCCGAACGCTGGCCCGCGACCATGCGTGTCGTGCTCTCCGGTGAGGCCGACAAGGAAACAGCGTTCTCGTGCAGTAATGTCACCCACCGCTTCCTGGCCAAGCCCTGCGATATCGATGCACTGAAGGAGGCGGTTGGCAGCGCAATCAACCTGCGCCAGCGCCTGGATAATTCCATATTCGAAGCATCGCTGGGCAAATTGACATCGATTCCCAGCCTGCCTGCAATCTACCAGGAACTGACAGTCGCCATCGATGCGCCGGATTGCTCGGCCGATCGCATCGGGGCCATCATAGAAAAAGACCCGGCGATGACCGCCAAGCTGCTCAAGCTGGTTAACTCGGCCTATTTCTCGCCACGTACTGCGATTACCCGCGCCGATACCGCCGCATCGATGCTTGGCCTGGGCATGTTGCGCGAATTGATTATCGCGTTTCATATTTTCGAACAGATGGAGACGCGGCCGTCGGGCCGCATCGATTTGCAGGAGCTTTGGCAATACAGCGAACGTGTTGCGCAGGCGTCATCGAACATTGCGCGCCTGGCGGGATACGGCGAAGAAGCCTGCCGCGCCGCATTCGGAGCGGGACTGTTACACGAAGTGGGTGCGTTGCTGCTCGCCATGCACAGTCCCTGCCTGTACGACATCGTCATGACCGATTGCGCGGCGACGGGCGCCGATGTGTGTGAAGTCGAGAAGTATCACTTTTCAATTGCCCATACCACGGCCGGCGCCTATCTGCTCAGTCTCTGGGGCCTGCCGCAGAGCATCACCTTTGCCGTGGAGTATCACCACGCGCCGGGCACAGCGCCTGCCGGTATTGATTGTGAATCACTGGCAGCGGTACACATCGCGACCCATATGCTTGCAGGGGATACGCCCTGGCGCTGTGTGAAACTCGATGAAGACTATATTGCCGACAAAGGGCTGCAATCCATAGTCGAGCAGGCCAGAGCAGAGCTCGCATGATGGAAGTGTCCACGGCAGGCAGTGATCTGAAGGTACTGTTCGTAGATGATGACGAGAACGTATTGCGCGGCTATCAGCGCGCCATGCGCAAGGTCATCGCCATGGATACCTGCAATTCCGGCGCGGAAGCCCTGGAGCGGTTGCGCCAGTGTGCGCGGTATTCGGTAATCGTCACGGATATGCGCATGCCGGGCATGGACGGCGTGGAACTGCTGCAGAAGGCACGTGGAATATCGCCTGACACTGTCCGCATCATGTTGACCGGAAATGCCGATCAACAGACCGCAGTGGATGCGATTAACGAAGGCGACGTTTTCCGTTTCCTGAACAAGCCCTGTGAGCCGAAGCTGCTCGCGGAAGCCATACTCAGTGCCCATCAGCAATACCAGCACTATCGCTCCGAGCGCGAGTTGCTGGAGCGGACACTCACTGGCGCGGTCCATGCCATGGGTGAGGCGCTGGCGCTGGCCAACCCCAGATTGTGCGGTCGTATCAGCAGCATCGAACACCACTTGTTTGCCATCAGCCCGCGTCTGCGGGAAATTCCGGAGTGGCAGCTCGCGCTGCTGCCCACGTTGTCGCAACTGGGCGCCACACTGATTACCGAAGCCATGTTCTACCGCGCCGCGGCCGGTACCCCCAGCAGCGAGGCGGAAAGCCGCTTGATGGCGCAGTATCCGGAGATTGGCGCGCGAATCGTGGAACAGATACCGCGTCTGGCCGAGTTGGCGGAAGCCACTCGTTGGCAACTGGCGGATTTTGCGCCTGCGCATTTCGAGGCCGGGGTCCCCAGCGGTACGTCGATTCCGTTGATGGCGCGTGCGTTACGCGTTGTGATGGATTTCGATGCGCTGTTACGCGCCAGCGGCGACGTCAATGAAGCCGTGCAACGGATGACGATGTTTCCGCATCGTTACGACCCGGCGATTCTGCGGGTGCTGACGCGGCATAGCGAGACGCTGCGAAGCTCCAATGTTGTCCAGATAAATACCTCGGCCATCACGACCGACATGGTGATTGCGCAGGACGTCTACACCAGTAACGGCACATTGCTGGTCCGCAAGGGACAACCGGTGAGCAGAAGCATCAGTGAACGTCTGATGTTGATGGCGGAAAGCGGCATCGTGCCGCAACAGCTGTATATCTACGTTGTCAGTGCCGACGCAGAACTCGAGGAAGTGGAATCAATCGCGTGATCGGCGCTCGTAGCAAGGCCCGCTCTGCCGGGTGACTTGCGTTAACGCCCGCCGGCATGTGCTCATGCCGCCTTTTCAGCCGGGTCCATGCTGTCGTCGTTTTCCTCGGTGGAACCGCGGACCGGCTTTTGCGGCAGGCGTAGTATGAAAGTCGTACCACTGCCGACTTCCGATTCAACATCGATGGTGCCTCGATGTTGCTCAACGATGGTTCGGTAGGCGATTGAAAGGCCTTGCCCGGTGCCGCGGCCGACTTCCTTGGTAGTGAAGAACGGATCGAAGATCCGGTCACGAATATCCGCCGGGATACCGCCGCCGGTATCGGTCACCCGTATTTCCACCATGTCGCCATCCTCCCGCGTTGAGATGCGGATAGTTCCTTTCTCCTCTTCACGGCCTTGAAGGGAATCGGCGATGGCGTGTGAGGCATTGACGATGAGATTCAGCACCACCTGGGCAAGATCCTGCTGAGAGCCCGGAATAGGTGGCAGGTTGGCATCGAGATCGGTTTGCATCTCCGCCGAATATTTCCATTCGTTGGTGGCGACGACAATAGTGGAAGAAATCGTTTTGTTGAGATCGAGCAGCTCGTGCTGGGCCGTGCCGGGATGCGAGAATTCCTTCATGGCACGAACGATGTTGGTGATTCGCGAAATCCCGATCAGGGACTGCTCCAGCGCTGCGGGAATCTCTTCCATCAGATAGGGCGCGTCCGCGGCGTCCGATTTTTCCTGGGCTTCGCGAACAAGCTCAGCCGTCGGCGAACCGGAATCGATCGCGTTGATCAGTTTGGTATGCACTTCGTACAGCTCGCCCAGATCACGGAAGCTGTCGCGCAGGAAGCGGATATTGTCGCCCACGAACTGCGAAGGCGTGTTGATTTCGTGCGCGATGCCAGCCGCCAGCTGGCCAATGGACTCGAGTTTGCTTGATTGCAGAAGTTGCAGCTCGAGGCGTTTACGCTCGGTGATATCCTGCGCAGTAATCGCCAGTATTTCCCGTTCGCCGATGCTGATTCGCTGCATGTGAATCTGGACGGGGTAAGTGGTGCCATCCTTGCGGCGGTGGGCGGAGTCCATGACGATTTCGTTGCGACGTCCATTGTCGAGATCATCAAGCATCTTGCCCAGCTCCGCCCGCGTGACGAACGGGTTTACATGGCTGGCAGACAGCGTAAGCAGTTCGTCCAGGGTGAAACCGGTGTTGCGCAACACGCCCTGGTTGACATACAACAGGTTCGACCGCTTGGCGTCGACCACGAAAATTTCGCTGGAAGACTGGTCGATGATCTGACCAAGCATATAGAGATCGGATTCCATCTTTTCGCGCTGCTCAAGTACTCCCTGCAAGCGAAGATTGGCTTCTTTCAATGACGACGCCTGCGCTTCCAGTTCCGCGGTTCTCTCTTCCACCAGTCTGGTCAGTGATTCCCTGGTCTGGTGTTGCTGGGCAATCCGGACATCGAAAAACGCAATCAACAAAGTCATTCCCAGAATGAAAAGCGTGGCAACGCTCAATGTCAGCGCCAGCAGATGGTGCCCGACGCCTCCGCTCGTCATAATCTGGCTGGGCAGGAGTTCGTAAGTGACGGCATTCATGCCGGTGTAGTGCATTCCGCAGATGGCGAGCCCCATGATCAGTGCCGCCACGATCTTGAGCAGTTGCCGGTGGCGGAAGGCGCGGTGGGCGAAGGCGAAAGCCAACCAGATGGCGGCAGAAGCTGCGACTACAGCGATCAATATCGATGCGGAGACGGTAGCCATGTCATATGTGACAACGGCGTCGACTTGCATCGCCGCCATGCCGACGTAGTGCATGGCGCTGATGCCCAGACCAAAGGCGACGCCACTGGCCAGGAACCGCAACTGTGAGATTTGCGTACGTGACGCGGTATGAATGGCGAGAGCGGCGGCGCCGATACCGATGACCAGCGACAGCGTGGTGAGCATCACGTCGTAGGACGGGCTGACCGGCATATGGTAAGCAATCATGCCGACGAAATGCATTATCCAGATGCCAAGGCCCATGGCCACCGCCCCGGCAAGCAGCCAGACTCTCGCGGCAGCGCCAGTGGTGCTGAAAACCCGTCGCGCCAGCGCCAATCCCGCATAAGAGGATAAAACGGCGATCACGTAGGACAGCGCTACCAGGTGAAGATCGTAACTTCCGGACATCGAGGCCATACATACCGTCCTGGCTGTGGCGAGCGAATCACCGTGCCATCAGGCGCGTTCGGACAGCGGCGCGGTGACAGCGGTTGCGAATGGCGGCGCGCGCATCGATGCGCTTGCGTTGCCGTACTGTCTGCGCCCTGACGGAGCGTCAGCGGGCTTCGGACATTGGTGAATCTATCGGCGAAACAGCCCCGCTGCTTGACGGTTGCGCGGGGTGCAATGGGGGTGAAAATTCGTGTCGAAGCCGGCACGTGCCCACTGAAGCAGGGCTCCCCGAAATGCAATCAAAGTGCTTAACTACCACTTTCGACGCCATAAATCTGTTGATATTGTGGCGGTCGTTGCGCGCATGGCGTTTGTTGCACGTTGATGCCCGGCCAGCAGATTTCCCGCCCGGGGGCAGGCGTATCCGGTGAGTATGGCCGTCCAATCTGCGTGGATGGCAACGGCGGCGGTTTTCAATTTTGCCGCGTCCGGACGGGTATCCCGGGTGTAGGTTCGGGTCGTTAAAGCGCCTTATCCGGCGAATGTCGTACGACTTTCTACAATCGCGGCGAACACACTGGTCCGGACCAGCCGTGCGGTGGTGTTGGCGGCGCTCGATAGCGGATAGGAAATCAGGCTGCGGTCCATGGGTGGGCCAGGGGGAAGCAACAGATGAGGACGACCAGGGCAGGAGGTGCATCCCGCGGCAAGGCAGCGACACCAAAAAAATCAAAGGTCATCAGCAAGGCCACCGCACCAACGAAGCCCTCCAAAAAAACCAAGCCGCGTGCAGCGGCAGTCGCCAAGACCACAGTCGTAAAATCCAATTCCGCCAAGGCCGGCACGTCGGCCCGGACCAAGGCAAACAAGGCCGCAGCCAGGTCGAAATCGAATCCGCACACCGTGTCCGGAACGACGCCCCCGGCCGCAAGGAAATCGGTCGGCAAAAAAGCTGGTAAGGCAACACGCGCATCTTCCGCGGCAGCGGTATCGCCGATGCCGTTGGCCGATGATCTGCGGCTGGTTGGCATCGGAGCATCAGCCGGCGGGCTGGAAGCACTGCGCGAGTTGATGGAATCGCTGCCGTCCCTGGGATGCTTCAGTTATGTCATCGCCCAGCACGTGTCGCCAACGCATGTAAGCATGTTGATGAGCCTGCTCGCGCCCATGACCTCGCTGAAAGTGCAGGACCTGGTCGACAAGCGCAAACCCGAACCCGGGTACGTCTACATCACCCCGCCCAACAAGGATGTAATCCTGGAAAATGGTCTGCTGCGGTTGACCGCACCGACAGCGACAGTCGGGCCAAAGCCATCCATCAATCGCTTTTTTGACTCGCTCGCCAACGAACTGGGTTCGAGGTCGCTGGGCATCATTCTGTCCGGCACCGGCTCGGACGGCGCCAACGGTATCCGCGCGATCAAGGCAGCGGGCGGCATAACGATGGCGCAGGAACCGACCTCCGCCAAATACGACGGTATGCCGCGCGCCGCCATTCTGACCGGCTCGGTAGACCTCATCGTGCCACCGGCGAAAATCGGCGCGACCTTGACCCACCTGCTGTCGGTGGCCACCGAATCGGCGGAAGCGCTGGACGGGATTCTCGACACCGACGACTACAGCCAGATCGTTAATCTCGTGCGTATGCATTCCGCGTTCAAGCTCAGTGACTACAAGGCGCCCACGGTCAAACGGCGTATCGCGCGGCGCATGACCATTGTCGGCGTGGCAACATTGAAGGAATACGTGGCCTATCTACGCGCCCACCGCGATGAGTCACAGCAGTTGATGCGTGACACATTCATCAGTGTCACCGCCTTCTTCCGTGATCGGGAAGCTTTTGTCGCGCTCGAATCGGCCATCGGAAGAATCGTCAACCTCAGCGATGATGGCAGGGTGATTCGTTGCTGGGTGCCTGGCTGTGCAACGGGCGAAGAGGTTTACAGCATCGCGATGCTGCTTGAAGAAGCTTTGCGTAGCCGCGACAAGAACGACGTGCAATACGTGATTTTTGCCTCCGATATGGATGAGGCAGCCCTGGAGCGGGCGCGGTCGGGGTTGTATCCCACCTCTGACATGGACGGCATTCCCAAGCCGTTGCGTGACCGTTACCTGGATGTGGTCGGCGACCAGTATCGCATTTCAAAATCCATCCGTAACAGAATCGTATTTGCGCGCCAGAATGTGATCGAAGACCCGCCGTTCGGCCGAATGGACCTCATCAGTTGTCGCAATGTACTGATCTATTTTGTCCCTGAAGTACAGAAGCGGGTGCTGGAAGTCTTTCATTACGCCTTGAATCCGGGCGCATGCCTGATGCTCGGCAAGTCTGAATCTGTCGACCAGCAGGAAGCGCTGTTCGAAACGATGGATCGGCAATCACGCTTGTACAAACGGCGGGAAGGCGTGTCGCACTACTCGCAACGTGCGGCGAACGGGATGATGAGCGCTACTGAACCGGCCATCCGCCTGGAACGAAGCCCTTCCGGCGCCTCAACCGATATGGTGACGATGCAAACGCTGGAGCAGTTGACCGAGCGTTACGGACCGCCGTCGCTGGTGATCGATGCCGACGACGGCGTCATTCATTTTCAGGGCGACCTCAAACCTTTCCTGAAGTTTCCCAGTGGTCGGGCCAACATGTACCTGTTCGATCTGGTCGATGAGTCTATGCGAACCGACCTGCGGGCGCAGGTGTACAGTTGCCGCCGAACGTTGGAAGAGACGCGCGGGGCGACCCGTGCGCTGACCATCGGCGGCACGCAACGCGCAGTGACGCCGGTCATCAGTCCGCTGAAAAGAGAAAACAGTTCATTGCTGCTGCTATCGTTCGTGGTCACGCCGCTGGAGCAAGGCAAGGCGATCCTGGCCAACCTGCCGCCCGAACAGCGCGAGAGCCTCATCATCAATGAGCTGGAACAGGAGCTGGCCAATACCCGCGCCCATCTGAACGTGGTGGTCGAGGAACTTGAAACCTCGAACGAGGAATTGCAGTCGACCAACGAGGAACTGCTGACCGTCAACGAAGAGTTGCAGGTCAAATCAGCGGAACTGGAGGTGACTGCGGCCGATCTCACCAACGTGAAAGAGAGCCTGACCTTTCCCTTGTTGGTGGTCGATTCGCAATTGCTGGTGACCCAGGCCAATCGGGCGACAACGGACATCGTGGCCAGCGCGGGGCCGTTGGAGGGTTGTTCGTTGACCAGCCTGCAATGGCAGCTGGATATTCCCGGCCTCGCCGGGCTGGTCCGCCGTGTGGTGGAAACCGGGCGCCCCTATCACACGCAATTGCGGGGCAACGAACACATTGTCTATTCGCTGCAGGTCATGCCGTACCAGGACGCCGGCCAAATGGCCGTCGGCGCTGTACTGGTGTTCGAAGACATCAGCGCACGCTATGCGATTGAAAACGCCCTGCGAATCAGCGAGGAACGTTTCCGGTTGATGGCGACCAGCGTCAAGGATTACGCCATCATCTTTCTCGACGCCGACGGCAGTATCAATTCCTGGAACATCGGTGCGCAACGGATCAAGGGTTATACAGCCGATGAAGTTCTGGGTCATCCGATGGCGATGTTCTACACCACAGAAGAGCGCGCCGCCGGCAAACCAGGTGCCTTGCTGGCGCAGGCCGTTGCCGAAGGCAAGGTCGAGGACGAGGGATGGCGGATACGCAAGGACGGCTCCCTGTTTTTCGCTGATGTCATCATTTCCGCACTGCGTAACGAGAATGGTGAGTTGCTTGGATTCGCCAAAATCACCCGCGACATCAGTGAACGCCGGCAGGCGGAAATTGCACTGCGCGAAAGTGAGAGTCGGTTCCGGCAGGTCGCCGAATCGTTGCCGCAGCTCATCTGGACCTGCGCGCCAGACGGCCCGTGTGACTATCTGAGCCCGCAATGGGTGGCCTATACCGGCGTCAGCGAAGCCGACCAGCTCGGCTATGGCTGGTTGGAGCAACTGCACCCCGACGATCGCCAACGGGCCATCGATCACTGGATGGCCACTGCTGCGGTCGGCCGGAACTTCGAAATCGAATTCCGGATCCGGCGCCATGACGGTGAGTATCGGTGGTTCCGGACCCTGGCGGTGCCGCTGCGCAGCACATCCGGCGCCATTATCAAATGGTACGGCAGCAATACCGATATCGATGAAAGCAAGCAGGCCACTGAGGCGCTGCGCGAGAGTGAGAGCCGGGTCAACCGCGCCCTCGACGCCATGCCGGAGGCCGTCATGCTGATTGATGACAAAGGTGTCATCGCACAATGCAACGCCCGGACCAGCGAAATATTCGGTTATGCGCGCGATGAGTTGCTGGGGCGATCGGTCGAATCCTTGATCCCTGCACGGCTGCGGGGGGAACATGTGCAGCAGCGCCAAACGTACCTGAGCAATCCCTCCACCCGACTCATGGGGGCCGGCCGTGATCTGCACGGTCTGCACAAGGACGGCCATGAAGTGCCGGTGGAGGTCGCGTTGGCGCCTATGGTTGAGGGCGACGCGAACCACGTTGTCGTTTCTGTTGTCGATATCAGCGAACGCAAGCAGATCGAGCGTGAAGTGGTTCGGCTGAAGGAGCGCTATCAACTTCTGTTTGACGGCTCGCCTGATGCTTACGTCATCATGAATAGCGACGACGGCGCCATCAGCGATTGCAATGCGGCTGCGGAGGCATTGCTGCGCGGCACGTGGCAACAGCTGCGCGGCAAGACCTTTGCCGACCTTTCGCCTGCACTGCAGCCTGACAACGACGCGTCAGCCGAATCGGTAAACGATCGGCTGGCTGCAATGGCCAAAGCCGGGCACGGTCGCGTCGAGTGGCAATTACAGTTGATGGATGGCGCACTGTGCTGGGTGGAAATCAACGTCGCCACCCTGCAGTTCGCCGAATACCCAGCCGTGTTCGTTGCCTTGCGTGATATTGGCGCCCGCAAATCCGCCGAGTTTCTTACAGCAGCCCGGACCCTGGAGCTGGAACGTTCGAATGCCGAACTCGAACAGTTTGCCTATGTCGCTTCACACGACCTGCAGGAACCGCTGCGCATGGTGGCCAGTTATACCGAATTGCTGTCGCAGCGGTATCACAGCCAGCTGGACGAGAAGGCCGACCGTTACATCAATTTCGCGGTGGAAGGGGCCAAGCGGATGCAGTCGTTGTTGAACGATCTGCTTGCATACTCGCGGGTCGGAACGCAGGGCAACAAGTTGAAGGAAGTGGCCATCGGCAAGGTCGTGCAGGCGGCATTGGATAACCTCACCGTGGCCGTCTCCGAATCCAAGGGCGAGGTGACCGTGGATGACATGCCGCAGATTGCGGCGGACAAGACACAGATGATCCAGGTGTTTCAGAATCTGATAGGTAACGCGCTGAAGTTTACCCGCGAAGGCGTACCGCCGAAGGTCCATGTCAGTGTCAAGCAGACCGGCAACGAGTGGGTATTTTCGGTCCGCGACAACGGCATCGGTATCGACGCCAGGTATCACGACCGGATCTTCCGTGTGTTCCAGCGCTTGCATGCACGAACGAAATACGCCGGTAGCGGCATCGGCCTTGCCATCACCAAGAAAATCATCGAACGCCACGGCGGCAGGATATGGATAGAGTCTGCCGAAGGTATGGGTACAGCGTTCCACTTTACTGTACCCGTAACACCCCACGAATCAGGAGCCTGATGTGTCTGAATCAATTACAATCCTGCTGGTCGAAGACAACCAGGCGGACGTGGAGTTGACCACGGAAAGCCTCGAAAACAGCAAATTACACCTGAAAATTCATACGGTGACGGACGGCGCCGAAGCCCTCGAGTTCCTGCTTGCGCGAGGTCGACATACCAATGCGCCACGTCCCGATCTGGTGTTGCTGGACCTCAATCTGCCGCGCTTGGACGGCCGTGACGTGCTGGCCGCGATCAAACAGGACGATAATCTGCGACGGATACCGGTGGTGATTCTGACCTCGTCGGATTTCGAAATCGACGTCATCAAATCCTATGATCTGGGCGCCAACTGCTACATCAAGAAGCCGGTGGGCCTGCCTGAGTTCGAGACCATAGTTACGGCGATTGAGAACTTCTGGTTCACGGTCGTCAAACTGCCGGAGCGCTAGGCACTTCGGGAGAGCCATCTCACCCGCGGGACCGGCGATTTCAGCATGACGGACGGGCTGTCAGTAAGCCGTCTGTTCTCCCATGGCACACCTTGTTCTCAAGTGGAACTTTGGGCCGGAAACGACCATGGTCCGCACGGGCATCAGCGCGCTTTTCATTTAATATACGGGCCTGCACGACCCCGAAAGAATCAGCGCTGGTGTTCCAGTTGGCAGGCATCCATGAAAAAACTCATACCGCTCATTGCAATCGGCGTACTGGCTGGATGCCAGAACGATGCGTCGGTCACCCAGGCCGACGCTGGCCAGGATTTATCGTATAACTGGGACGTAAAGCCGATACTTTCCGACAATTGCTTCGCCTGCCACGGCCCGGATGCCGAGGGTGGACAGAAGGCGGGCCTGCGGTTGGACACCTTTGCCACCGCCACCGGCGAATTGCCGGAATCGCCGGGGAAATTTGCCATTGTTCCGGGCAGCCCGGACAGCAGTGAGCTCATCCGTCGCATCACCTCCGCTGACCCCGATGTGGTGATGCCGCCGCCCAAAACCCACAAGACGCTATCTGCGGCGCAGCAGAAAGTCTTGCGTGACTGGATCGAGAGCGGCGCGGAATACCAGCCGCACTGGGCGTACGTCAGCGTGCGTAAACCTTCGGTACCGGCCGACGCCGCAGCGCCCATCGATTATTTCATTGATGCCCGCCTGCAATCGGCTGGTCTTGCATTTGAGCCCGAAGCTGACAGGGCGACGCTGGTCAACCGTCTGTACATGGATTTGACCGGGCTGCCGCCATCGCTGGAAGCGGTGGAGACGTTTGTAGCAGACGATTCTCCGATGGCGTATGAAAAGCTGGTCGATGCGTTGCTCGCGTCCGACGAGCACGCCGAGCATATGACAGCGCAATGGCTGGACATCGCCCGCTTCGCCGATACCGATGGCTACCTCGAAGACGCCGGTGAGCGTCTGCTGCATCCGTGGCGTGACTGGGTCATCGGCGCGTTCAAGGCCAACATGCCGTTTGATGAATTCTCAACCTGGCAGATTGCCGGCGATCTGCTGCCCTCACCGACCCGCGAGCAGCGCCTTGCCACCACGTTTCTGCGCCTGGGACAGCGCAGCTCCGAGAACGGCATCATCGAAGAGGAATACCTGAATGAGTACGCCATCGACCGTCTGGAAACGGTCGGTGTGGGATATCTCGGCCATACGGTCGGCTGCGCGCGTTGCCATGACCACAAATATGATCCGATTTCGATAAAGGATTTCTATTCGTTCGCGGCGTTCTTCAGTGCGACCGCCGAACCGGGTTTCTATACACCAGGCGGATATCTCTCCACCCCCATTTATATCGGCGTTGAGTCAGGGCCGACGCTACCGTTGCCGGATGCGGAAACCGAACGTCGCGTTCAGTCGCTGGCGACGCTACTGGCAGCGGCACGACGCCAGTACGAATCCGTGCGTGCGGAACAGGCTGAGCGGTACGCCTCGGTCTCGGATACGCCGGATCGCGACAGCGTGTTGAACGCAGTTCGCGCTGCTTTGGCGGATTCGCTCGTTGCACATTACCCCTTCGACGAATTTCACGAAGGCTCACTGGATTTTGCCAAGGTCACCACTTACGGCAAGCTTGGCCCGGGCAAGACCCAGGCCACGCAGGTGCTGCCGGCCGGATTGCAGACCGACAAGCTGCAATTATCGGCCAGCGCCATCCGCGGCCAGGTGCCGGCGGTGGTGCAGTCGCCGATATCCGGCGCCGGCCACAAGGGTCAGGCGTTCTTTTTCGACACCCAGAACAAGGGCTTCATGGGCGGCGATGTCGGCGACTACGACCGGACGGATCCTTTCAGCCTGGATTTCTGGGTCAACCTGCATGAAGTCTATGACGACGCCACCATCATCAATCACAACCAGCATGCCCGCTTCAGCTCCATGGGCTACACGCTGGACGTGGAGAAGAATCATCTGCGCTTCGACATGGTGCACACGCCCAGCAATCTGTTCAGCGTGATCGCCGACGAGCCGGTGCCAGTGGGGCAGTGGTCACACATCACGGTCACCTACGATGGTTCCAGTACCGCAGCTGGCGTCAAGCTTTATCTCAATGGCAAACCGTTGCAGGTGAAGGTGCTGGCCGACAACCTCACGCAAACCATCGTCGCCGAACCATTCACCTTCATCGATGACACCTTGTACGGCCTGGCCTTCGGCAAACGCTGGCAGCAGTTCACCATCGAAGGCTCGGGGTTGGACGAGGTCAAGGTCTTCAACCGCGAATTGAGTCCGTTGGAAGTGGCCTGCCTGGAAGACGAGGGTGCTGCGACGGTGAGTGCGGATAACTACGCGCAGTTCCGCCTCGGTATCGACCCGACCGTGGCGCAGGCCCGAGAAGCGCTGCGCAGCGCCGATGCCGAGCACAATGCGTTGGTGTCGAAGCTGCCCGAAATCATGGTCATGGACGATTCACCCTTCGCCAAACCCATGCACGTCAAGAAGCGCGGCGTGTATTCGGACCCGGGTGAAGAGGTCGCGCCGCAGGCTTTCAGCCGGATTTTCGAGTGGCGGGATGACCTGCCGCGCAACCGGTTGGGCCTGACCCAGTGGTTGTTCGACCCGGCCAACCCGCTGACCTCACGCGTTTACATCAACCGGTTGTGGCAGAGCATGTTCGGTCGTGGCCTGGTCGAGACTGCCGAGGATTTCGGCACCCAGGGGTCCATTCCGACCCACCCGCAATTGCTGGACTGGCTGGCGGCCGAATTCATGGAGTCCGGTTGGGATATCCGCCACATGGAGAAGCTGATGGTGATGTCGCGGACCTACCGGCAGGGCTCCGACATTTCGCCGGAAAAGAAAGAGGTTGATCCGTTCAACCTGCTGCTCAGCCGCGGTGTGCGCCAACGCTACAGCATGGAAGTCATCCGCGATAACGCACTGGCGACGGGCGGATTGCTGGATAAGACCATCGGCGGCAACAGCGTCTATCCGTATCAACCGCCGGGCGTCTGGTTGAGCGTTTCGGTCAACCAGATCACGATGTATCCGGAAGCCGATGAAGTGCCGCTGTCCGAACATCACCGTCGCACGATGTATAACTTCATCAAACGCGCTGCGCCGCACCCGGCCATGCAGGTCTTCGACATGCCGCAACGTATCTCCACCGTTGCCCGCCGACGGATATCGAATACGCCGCTGCAGGCGCTGGTGATGCTGAACGATCAGCAATATCTGGAAGCCTATGAAGGCATGGCGTACCAGGCCATGTTGCACGGTGACGATGCCAGATCCCAGGTGGCGCATCTGTATGCCATAGCAATGCGCCGCAAGCCTTACGAGCGCGAACTGAACATTCTGCTCGAGCAGTATGCGAATTCACTGCAACGCTTCAGCGGCGATCGCGAAAAAGCCACCCGGTATCTTTCCGCCGGATTGCAGCCTTTCGACGTTCCGGACGCCCAGTTGAGTGCGTTTGCCGCGCTGGCCTCCACCGCACGGGTGGTGATGAATTCACCCGATGCGTACAGCCGGCACTGATTGACGGGGAACATCTCGATGAGCAACAAACATTCAACAGGTGAACAACAGATCAACAGCCTCGCGCGACGTGCGTTTCTGAAGCGCGGCAGCCTCGGCATCGGCGCGCTCGCGCTGGCCGATATGCTCGGCATGCGTAGCGCCAGTGCGATGCAGGATCTCGGTGTGCTCAGCGCCGGCCATCATGCGCCGCGTGCCAAGCGAATCATCTACCTGCACATGTACGGGGCGATCTCGCACGTCGATACGTTCGACTATTGTCCGCAGCTGGAGAAGATGCACGGCCAGCAGATTCCCGCATCAGTGATGGGCGAGGGCCGGGTGTCGACCATGGTGCTGGGGCAGACCGCATTCCCGCTGGTGCGCAATCTCGCGCCATTCAAACAGCGTGGGCAGAGCGGCGCCTGGGTCAGTGACCTCTGGCCGCATGTCGCCGACATTGCGGATGAACTTTGTTTCATCCGCTCGATGCATACCGATCACGTGAATCACAACCCGGCCGCGCAGTTCATGCAGACGGGGTTCCAGCTGGTTGGCAGGCCATCGTTCGGCGCCTGGATAAATTACGGGCTGGGCTCTGACAATAACAACCTGCCGGCCTTCATCGTCATGAACAACATGGGCCCGGGACAGGGGCAGAATGTTGACTCGGCGATTTTCGGTTCCGGCTTCCTGCCCTCGCATTTCCAGGGCGTGCAGTTCATGAAGGGCAACGATCCGGTGCATTACATCCATACGCCGGAAGGTCTGGCGATGAATGAACAGGCCGAGGATATCGCTGCGATCAATGCCTTGGCGCGCGAACAGTATGCCGCTTCCGGCGATGACGAGATTCTTTCAAAGATCAGCCAGTACGAAATGGCCTACCGCATGCAGTCGTCGGTGCCGGACGCCACCAACGTGGCCGATGAGCCTGATCATATTCTCGATATGTACGGGCCGGAAGTGCGTGATCCCGGCTCGTTCGCCCGGCAATGTCTGCTCGCGCGGCGGTTGGCCGAGCGCGATGTGAAGTTCATTCAATTGTTCTACAACGGTTGGGATTTCCATTTCACCATTCAGGCTTCCACGCCGGTGATGGCGCGCACGGCGGACCAGCCCATTGCCGGCTTGATCATGGATTTGAAACAGCGCGGGCTGCTGGAAGATACGTTGGTGGTCTTCACCAGTGAGTTCGGCCGTACGCCGTATTCACAAGGGGATATCACTTCGCCGCTGTTCGGTCGCGACCATCATCCCTATGCTTTTACCAGCTGGATGGCAGGCGCCGGCGTCAAGGCAGGTTACAGTCACGGCGAGACCGACGAATTCGGCTACAACATCGTGAAAGACCCGGTACATGTGCACGACTTCAATGCCACCATCATGCATCTGCTGGGCATCGATCACGAGAAACTGACCTACCGTTTCCAGGGCAGGGATTTCCGTCTGACCGATGTACACGGCAACCTTGTCCCACAGATTCTGGGCTGAGCAACGGAACCACAACGATGACAGAATTCAGCTACTTCCTCGGCCGCTTCCACGTCCTCGCGCTGCATCTGCCGATTGGCATGTTGCTGATGACCGTCGTCGCGCATTTTCTGAGTCTTGGCAGACGCCGCGAACAGCTGCGGTCAGTGCTGCCGCTGTTGTGGGGCATGACCGCGCTCAGCGCGATGTTGACGGTTGTCCTGGGCATGTTGCATTTCACCGAGGGCGGCTTCACCGGCGCGTCGGCTTATGCGCACCGCGCATGGGGCATCAGCTTCATGCTGGCAACGCTGCTGACCTGGTTTGTGGTTGCGGTGCTGCCGAACCTGTATCGCGCCGTCGGCACCATCGCCTGCCTGGTGTTGCTCGCGCTGGTCACCATGACCGGGCACTACGGCGGCAACCTGACCCACGGCGATACCTATTTGGTGGAATATGCACCCGCGCCGTTGCGCGCGTTGGCGGGCATTGCCCCGCGTCGTGCGCCGGTCACTGAAATCGGCGCCGCCGATCCCTATCACGACGTCATTGCGCCGATGTTGGCGGCGCGGTGTGGCAATTGCCATAACAATGACAAACAAAGCGGCGAACTCAACCTGCGGTCATTGGCGGCATTGAAACAAGGCGGCAAGTCCGGGCAGACCTTTGTCGCCGGCGATGCGCAGCACAGCGAGGTCTATCGGCGTATTACGTTGCCCAAATCGCATGATGACTTCATGCCCGCCGAAGGCAAGACACCGCTGACCGATGGTCAGGTGGCCTTGCTGCGGTGGTGGATTGATGCCGGTATGCCGGCTGATACAACGGTGGCACAGTTGCAGGTTGCCGATGATGTCAGCGGCTTGCTGGCGGTTGAGCTTGGTCTGGCTACCGCTACTGGCGGCACAGGCGTCGCGGTGTCGAACGTTGCATCGCTGTCGGAGGATGCACTGGCGGCAATGCAGGATCAGAATCTGCTGGTCAGACCTTTGACCCAGACCGGTGGTGGTTATGTGGTCAGCAATGCCGCACCGGGCTCCATGTTGAGCGACGAAGCGGTAGCGGCAGTCAGCCTGGCTGCCGGCAGCGCGGTTGAGCTTAACCTTGCCGGAGCGGGCCTCGAAGACGGCGACCTCGCGGGTCTGCGTGATTTCAGTGAACTGAAGCAATTGAACCTCAGCCTCAACAATCTGACCGATGCCAGTCTGGCGGCCATTGCCGGCCTGCCCAGGCTCGAAGTGCTGAATATCTACGGCAACGCCGCGATCACTGACGCGGGTCTGGCGGCGCTGGGCGACAGCGGTTCACTACGCAAGGTTTATGTTTGGGGAACCGGCGTCAGCCCTTCGGGCATCGAGGCATTGAAAACGCGTCAGCCGGCAGTGGAAATCATCGGTGCGGCAACCACGGCCGCGTCGGTGCCTCGCTAGTCCAGTCAGGTAATGACTTAACGTGGGTTGGTGTCCACCGACCGATTAACATTCTGCCCTAGAAAACAGGTTCCTCACACAACGCCGGGGAAATCCGCAAGGGCTTTGTCTTACTGCTCCGTCATTCCGGACGCGCCCGCGAAGGGGGCGCGAGCCGGAATCCATGTGGCTTGGAGGCAGGCCCTATGGATCCCGGCTCACCGCTGCGCGGTGTCCGGGATGACGGAAAAAGAGGGGCTGCGCGGTGTCCGGGATGGCGGGAAAACAGCCTGGCCCACAATCAGCGGGCCAGGCGTCAGACGCTACACGGTCAGCTCAACAGCTATCACTCCGACATCAGCAACTGCTGAATGATGATGATGTTGGTGGTGACTGCCTCAATGTTGACTTTGGGATCAGTGCCGTTGGCGACTTCAGCGCCGTCACTCACGCCGTCACCATCGGTATCCGCCAGATCGGGCCGGGTGCCGCGCTGGTATTCGTCACCGTTGGTCAAGCCGTCGCCGTCGGCATCGGTATTGAAGTCGGCAGCGCTGTTCGGGTTCAGACCGTACTGCGTTTCATAACTGTTAGGCATGCCGTCGCCATCACGGTCGCTGTCGCAGGCATCGCCCAGCGCATCACCGTCGATATTCGACTGGTTGGCGTTTGAGATCAGCGGGCAGTTATCGTTGGCGTCGGCAATACCATCGTTGTCATCGTCGGTATCGATGGCATCAACCGTCCCGTCACCATCGCTATCCAGCGAAATGAGCGTGGTCACCGTCTGGTCGCCGTCGCTGCCGGAGCGGTCAACGAGATTACCGGTGAGCCTGAAGCGGCTGCTGATGGTGCCGGGCTGGCCGGTGACGCCACCCAGCTGAATCGTCGCCTGTCCACCCACCGGCAGCGCGCCCAGTTCGCAGGTCACGACACTGCCGCTGTGGCTGCAACCCGCGCCCTGGCTGGTGATGTAATCGCTGATGGTGAAACCGACGCCGGTATCGATGCGATAGCCAACGTCGGTGGCATCGAGCCCGGTGGTATTGATGATGGTGACCGTGTAGACCAGCGTCTGGTTGACGCCGATGGGATCGGGCAGATCCGATACGGAGATGGCAAAGTTCGAACCCAGCCGCATGGCTTGCACCCCGCGACCCAATGAACCCGCGAACAATACGCCTGAACCCGGCGCGCCGTGGGCCATGCGGGTGATTTCAGAGCTTGAGCTGCCTGCGGTCGACTGCGGTGTGCCGGACATGATCGGCATCTCCAGCCAGGACACGCCGCCATCAACGCTGCGGGTGATGCCTTTCGTCGAAGAGATCGTGAGTACCTGCGAATTCAACGGGTCGACCGCAATGCGGTCCGCAATACCGCCACCGACGGCGTTGCCCGAACTGGTCCAGGTCACGCCGTTGTCCGTGGAATAACTGAACGTACCGTAGAACTCGACCGTGTAGATCGTGCCGGATGCGCCGAATGGCACGGCGACATCGACGATGACCTCATCGCCATTCATGACATTGCCGTCACTGATGAGACTCCATGACGCGCCTGCATTCTGACTGCGATACAGGCCGGCGGCCGCGTTGGGGAAAAAGGCATACAGCGTGCCATTGTTGTTCGGGTCCGTACTCAGGCGAACGGGCGTGTTGGTGATCGCCGGCAGGCCTGAACCGGACAGGGTCCAATTTGCACCGCTGTCGATGGATTTATAGACGCCGTTCCCGGCGCCGGTGTATTCCACGCCGACGAAGACCACTGACGGGTCGAACGGGTCAAGCACCAGCGCAGTGATTTGACTGACATTGGCCGGGTCAACCTGCACACCCGTCCAATGCGAACCACCGTCAGTCGTGCGGTAGACCCAGTTGCCATCGGCGATGAAGATGCGATTACCGTTCGCCGGGTCGACGGCCAACGAGGATTCGGATCCCATCTGCGCGGTGGGCAGGTCACCATCCAGCGATGTCCAGGTGGCACCGGCGTTGGTGCTGGCGTAGACGTGTCCTGGCGCATCACGCACCAGCGCCATGACCCGGTTGTCGCCCGGTGAGTAAGCGACGTCGATGGCCAGGGTGTTCACCAAAGCCGTGGTCACGTCTTCCCAGGTTTCGCCGGCGTCGTAGCTGCGCAGCAAGGTGTTCTGCTCCGTCATCACCAGCCAGTTGTCCGCACTGCCGCTTTCAACGGCGTGACCCGCTACACGGGCTCCGTCCGGCAGACTGGCACCCAGCATCACCCAGTTGGCGCCACCGTCGGTGCTGCGCGCGAGCCGGTTGCCGCTGGTGGAAGTGCTGTGCGCATACATGCGCGATGTATTCGTGGGGTCGGCTGACAATCCTTCCCACACGCCGACCAGCTTGTTGACTGACCCGCTGTCCACCGCGCCCCATGACAGACCGCTGTTACTGGTGCGATAGACGTAATCGCCGTCATAGGTGTTGACCACGACCGTGGCGGCGTTGAGCACCACCATCCCGCGCAAGGTGTTGCCGCCGCCGGGCAGACCGTTGTTGATCTGCGACCAGGTGGCGCCAGCGTCACCGCTATGGAACATACCCTGGGTCAGGCTGAGTGCATACAGCACGTTGCTGTTGTTGGGCGCCACCGCGATTGCAGATACGGTGCCGCCGGTGATGAGGTCGCCAGCGGTCCAGTTTGCGCCACCGTCGATCGAGCGTGCCGAGCGGTAACCGCCGTTGAGGTAGTGCACCGCGTAGACGATATTCGGGTCCTGCGGCGACACGGCCAGCAGTTGAGGTGGGGCAGTGCCCGGCAGACCATTGGCGGCGACGCTCCAGCTGTTGCCGTTGTCGGTCGACTTGACGATGCGTGCATCGCCGCGGCCGGTCGTTGCGTACAAGGTGTTGGCACCGGCCAGGGCTGTAGCCGAAGTCGCCACACCCACTGTTGCCGGCAGCGATGCATTGATGTTGTCGTTCAAATAGACCCACGACAGCCCACCGTTGGTGGTGAGGAAGGCATCGGCAGTGCTGTGGACGAGGATCCGCGATGGATTGGTCGGGTCGACCTGCGGCTGCCCCTTGATTTTGAACCCGGCGGGACCGGTGACGCGCCATACCCCATAACCGGCGCCGGCGTTGTACGGCGTGCTGTCCGGATTGCTGATGGAGCTGCCGGCAATGGCCTCGGCCGCATTGGTGAACCCGTCGTTGTCATTGTCCAACGCGGCGTCCGCGGCATTCAACGGATTCATGCCGGCGGCGATTTCCTGCGCATCGGTCACGCCGTCATCATCGTCGTCATTGTCACAGGCATTGCCCTGACCGTCGCCGTCGGTATTCAGCTGATTGGCATTGGCGGCCAGCGGGCAGTTGTCACTGGTGTTGGCCACACCGTCGCCATCGGTATCGTTGTCGCAGGGATCGCCGATACCGTCGCCATCCAGATCGAACTGGTTGGCATTGGCGACCAGTGGGCAGTTGTCATTGCCATCATCGATGCCGTCGTTGTCATCATCCGGATCGTTGATGTCGATGGTGCCGTCGCCATCAGTATCCAACGCGGCGCTGAACTGGCTGGTGACATCCTGGTTGGCGGGCTGCAGCTCAAGCACGCCGCCGGTGGCCGAGGCATTGAATGTCAGCGTGGCGGCCGCGGTCGGCGTTACTGTGACGGTAATCGTCGCCGCGGCAGTGGAAGCCAGTGAACCCAGACCGCATGTCACGGTGCCGAGATCGTGACTGCAACCGGCGCCCTGGCTGGCTACCGCGGACGTGAACGTGACTTCGGCTGGCAACACGATGGTTGCGTTCACCTGCGGATCACCGGCGGGGCCGTTATTGGTAATCGTCGCCGTGTAGACCATGTCATCACCCACGATGGCGGGCGTGGGCGTGGCATCCGCGCTGACCTCAATATCATTGGCGAGGCGGATAGCGAAGGTGCCGAGATAATCGGTGGTCGCATAGACCACGTTCGAACCTGGCGGTCCGGGCAATACACTCTGCGGCCCACCAACATTCGACGAGCCGGGAAAGTCACCGACCAGTCCCCAGGTGACGCCGCCATCGAGGGTCTGACTCACCCCGCTGGACGATGTAGCAAACAGGACGCCTGCGCCGTCGGGGTCATCGAACATGTCACGCGCGCCGGAGAAACCGTTCAACTGGGTCCAGGTCGCGCCATGGTCGGTGGACTTGTGGACGAAGAACGCCCACGTATACAGCGTCCCGGGCACTTGCGGGTCCGCCACAACCTTGGTCTGGCAATCGGACGTCGTGAACGTATCATTGCTCAGCAACTGCCAGGAAGCGCCGAAATTGCCACTGGTGTAGATGCCGCAGGTATTGGCGCCACTTGTGGTGGGCGTCAGGTAAAGCGTGCCTGGTGTGGTGCTGGTATCCAGCGTGATCGATCGGACGCGGGTTGCTGTACCTGCGGGCAGACCGCTGTTGCCGTCGCTCCATGAGACGCCACCGTTGGTCGAATAGCGGACGCCGTTGGAGTTGTTGCCGACGACGATATTGTTGGGGTTGGTCGGGTCGATGACGATGGCGACGATCGTACCTGTGGTGAAGCCGGCGTTGAGGTCCGCCCAGTTGTCGCCGCCATCGGTCGTTGCCCAAATTGTTGATGCACCTACGTACAGCGAATCGTTGGCGGCCGGTGAAGCTGCGAGCGCGGTGACCGAATCGTAATACTGGAAGCCGATGCTCGAATCTATCGGCTGCCAGGCGCCGCCGGCATTGGTCGAGCGGTAAAGCTTGGCCGGTGCGTAATCGAAGGCGCCGTAAATTGTGCCGCCATTGGCGGACAGTGCCAGGTGCGTGGCACTGACATGATGCAGCCCATGGTTGATAGCAGTGAAATGATTGCCGGCATCGGTACTGCGATACAGACCGTTACTGGTAAAGCTGAGATAAACGTCTTGCGAACTGTGTGGCGAAACGAATAACGCCACAATCGGCTCATCCGGCAGGCCGACGTTGGCCTGGAAAGTCCAGTTCGCGCCGCCGTCCTGACTGCGGTATACGCCTTCCGTCAAACCGAAACCACCGTAGGCATACATATAACTGCTGTTGCCTGGCACGATGGAGAGGTATTTTGCGTTTGAAGGCAACGGATTGGCCGGAGCGGGCACAACTGGCGCCCAGTTGGCGCCGGCGTCGATGGTTTTCCACAGCCGATTGTCATTGAGCAAGGTGACCAGTACCGTCTGGTTATCCTGTACCACCATTGAGTTGATCGATTCGTTCGGCAGGCCGTTGGTGACACTGCTCCAGGTGACACCGTAGTCGTTGCTGCGCAAGACCTGCCGTCCGGCTGTAATCTCAACGCCATTGCCACTGCCGTAGGCGTAGAGCACACCAGCTTGATCCGGGGCAACCTCGATGTCATTCAGAGGATTCAGACCAATCGTACCGACGACGCCATCGATGCCGTTCACGGTACTGCCGGCCACCCATGACGCGCCAGCGTCATCGCTGCGGAACAATCGGTAAGCGTTATTGCTGTAGCCGATCACATACACGACATTGCTGCTGGTCCCGGCGACGCGTACAAAATACGGTCGCAAGGCGGTGTGTGTAGGATAGTCAGGCCCGTTGGGCGTCCACGTCGTACCACCATCGGTGGATTTGATCAGGTAGCCGCCACCAAAGACGTAGCCAGCGCCGGCATAGAGCACGTTCGCATTATCGGGGTCCAACACCGGACCGTAGGAAATACCAGCGAGCGGAGGCTCGGTGACACCCGCGACTGCGTTCCAGCTGATACCGCCGTCGGTGGATTTGGACAGCGCCGTGTCATGATCCGCCGCCCACAGAATGTCGGGATCCGTGGGATGCAGCAGCAACGTCTTGACGGTGCCGCCATCCGGCGCGCTGTTCCGCCAGAAGCCCAGTCCCGCACCGGCATTCACCGGTGTGACATCGGGGTTGTTGATGTCGGCGCCGGCCAGTGCCTCGGTGCCGTTGTCAAAGCCGTCGCTGTCATTGTCCATCGCGACATCGCTGCCATCCAATGGATTCAGGCCGGCGGCGATTTCAATGATGTCGGTCACGCCGTCGTTGTCGTCATCGTCGTCGCACACATCACCTGCGCCGTCGATGTCAAAGTCGGCCTGGTTCTGGTTGGCGATGAAGGGGCAGTTGTCGGCGTTGTCGGCGACGGTATCGTTGTCGTCGTCGTTATCGCACGGGTCGCCCAGGCCGTCGCTGTCGCTGTCCAGCTGATCGGCATTGGCATTCAACGGGCAGTTATCGCTGCCATCGACGATTCCATCATTATCGTCGTCTGTATCGATGGTGTCCGGCGTGCCGTCGCCGTCGGTATCGACCTGCGCGGCGGTAGCCAGCGTGAGACTGTTGTTGGCCGATAAAGTGTCAGTCAAATCGCCAGCGACAGCAGCGGTCAGCGTGAGTGTGCCGGCCGAATTGACGACGACATCGATATCCACGCTGGCGTTGGCGCCGGCATCCACCCCGCCGAGTTCGCAGGTCAGCGTGAGGCCGTTCAAAACGCAAGGGGCGCCCTGGCCGGGCGTGGCGCTGTTGAAAGTGGCGCCAGCCGGCAGGTCTACGGTCAACGTGGCCTTGCTGACAAAGTCACCGACGTTGTCGACGTCAATCGTGTAGGTCAACGTCTGGCCGACCGCAACGGGATCGATATTCTCGCTGCCGCTCACAACGAGGTCGGTCTGCAAAGTGATCGTCTGCACGCCAACGCGATCAGTGCCAACGTGTACGGTGTCCGCAGCCGATGGGTCGACCTCGATATCGAATGCGTTCAAGGTCACGTCGATGTAGCCCCAGGTGGCGCCGTTATCGACACTGCGAAGCACGCCGTTGTCGACGGCTGCATACACCACACCGGGCTTGAGCGGATCGAAGCTGATGGCGTTGACGCCACCAACATAGGGATCGGTCGCAGCCCAGGTTGTACCGCCGTCGAGTGACCGATAGAGATAGCCCCCGCCAACCAGGACAACCTGCGCATCATGCGGACTGACCGCAATTGCACTGTAGTAGCCGCTCGTTGACAGCGGCGGGTTGGAAACGTTGGTCCAGTTGGCGCCACCGTTGACTGAACGGAACAGAGCACCGCCACCGGTCGAGGAACTGGCGAAGACCACATTCGGGTTGGTCGGAGCGATGGCCAGCGTGATTCCCGTCGAGCCCGAGGGGCCGAACAATTGGTTCCAGTTCGTGCCGCCATCGGTGGACTTGAACATCTGGTTGGCGGCATTCAACAGGTAGAGCGTGTCCGCCACGGAGGAGTCAACAACGATGGCAACGATTCTGGGCGCGCTGGCCGGCGGCGTGATGTCGGTCCAGTTCTGGCCGCCATCGTTCGATCGCCAGGCTTTGGTTGCGGTGGATGCTTCGCGAACAGCGGCATAGATCCGGTTCGGATTGGATGGGGCTACAGCGACGAAATAGGTAGCTTGATGATCGTCGGTGAGTCCATTGTCGCGCGCCGCCCATGTACTGCCGCCGTCAGTACTCGCGTCAATGATGTTCATCGTATTGAAACCGCCGGCGTACATCGTGACACCGTTGCCGTTGTTGGCCAGCGCCAGCGAATAGATTGAAGACCCGGCGATCCCGGTGTTCACCTGCGTCCAGTTGGCGGTACTGTCGTCGCTGCGGTAAAGGCCGTCCCATTCGGCAAGGGTAGGGTGTGGTGCGGCAAAAATCCGTGAAGCGTTGGTCGGCGCCAGCGCCATAGCGGTGACGCCTTTCAACTGAAACGGACCACCGACCGCCGCCCACGATGTGCCGCCATTGGTGGTTTTCTGCAAGCCATCCCAATCGCCATTGTTGGCAATGCCGTAGTACATGGTTTGCGTATTGGTGGGATCAATCAGCAGGCCGACACCGGTGCCGTATTTGACCGCGCCGACCAACGTCCAGTTATCACCGGCATCTATCGTTTTGTACATCTGCGCGGTGCCGCCGTTGCGCACCGTGGCGAATGCCGTCAACGTGTTGCCCGGCTGATAGGCGAATGCTTCGATATCGGTGACGGGCAGGCCGCTGTTTTTCGCCGCCCAGGTGGAACCGGCATTGTCCGAACGGTAAACACCACTGTCGCTCCAGACATATATCGTGGTGCTGGTGCCCGGAACAATGGCCATGCCTTTGGGCGTACCGACGCCGGCGATAGTGCCCACCAGTGACCAGTTGGCGGCGTCATCAGAGGATTTGTAGACACCACCATCGGCCACAACGACGTAAAGATCACTGTTGGCGGAATTGATGGCGAGGGCGTAGCCGTAGGTCGCCGGCAGACCGGTATTGGTCGCGGCGAAGGTCAAGCCGCCGTTGGTGGATTTGAACAGACGATCGCCCGTTCCAGCCAGTGCATAGACCGTGTTGTGGTCGACCGGGTCAACCACCAATCCTTCCCAATACGCATCTGGCAGGCTCGGGTAGTTGCCGACGGCGACGTTCCACGATGCGCCCGCGTTGCTGGTGTGGAAGATGCGGCCGGAGACAATCGCGTAGGCGATGTTGGCGTTATCGGCAGCGATGGCCACGTGCGTCACCCTGCCGCCCAGTGGCCCGTTGCCCGTCCAGCTGCCGTCACCTGCCCGGGCCGTGCCCGCAAACAACAGGGTCAACGCCACCAGCATGGCGACGACGAAGCCGTGCAGAATACCGGGTATGCGGAAGGGGGTTGGCTTGATCATGCGGCGGATCCTAAGGAATTGTCGGCGTGGCGACCTGCCGGGCGTACACATTCACGCCGGTCGCAACAATCCTTATCGTTTCCGGGGCGGGCCGCTTGTAATCAGCCCGGCACGATACCTTGAATCGCGCGGATATCCCACCTGCAGGGCCAAACTTTCACGGCGTGACGGCGCTGCGTTCCATTCGCATGGTGTAGTCGAACCACTCGCGTATCTTCCCGTCCTGCATCAGGAAAACGCCCATGCCTTCCCAGGTCAGTGGCCGCGTGCGCGAGTGGTAGGTGTCGATTCTGTGATTGATGACCAGTGGGCCACGGGCAAAGGTTGCCAGCACCTCGTAGGTGATGGCATCGGAGGAATCGACCCACGGTTGCATCACTTCCTTCAACGCGGCGCCACCGGTGATCGGCGGCGTGTCCTGACTCATGCGATAGACGAAGTCAGGAATGAAGTGGGAAATCACCGCATCGAGATTGCGGGTTTCCCACGCTTTGCAGAACGCGTTGACGACATCGATGTTGTGTTGTTCATCCGCATTGGGGGCGGTGTCGAAGCCTTGGGCTTGCGCCAGGCTATGAACAGGTAATCCCGCGGCAATGAGCGCAAGGCCACTGCCGAGCAGCAGGTTACGTCGATCCGGGCGTTCTATTCCATTGCAGACGGGATATTCGGTGGTCATGTTGTTCTCCTTGAATGGCGCCAGCGCTTGCGGGACGCATGCACGGCAGAGAAAGTTCTCATTCAAACCATGGCATGCGGTACGGTACGGGTTTGGCCAGTGACCGCGAGAGTACGACATCGTTACCGCTGAATTTATCCAGCGTCGTTGTGACGACCGAGTAACTGCCCTGGACCGGTGAAGCTTCTGCACCTGCGTCGTTGGTCACGTCGGTGATGGCCTGCCGCAGCACCAGTCCGCGCGCGACATCGGCCACCAATATGCTGCTGTCGCGTACCGCAGCATCCGCGTGTTGGCGTGTCGATGCCGGAATCGTTGCCGAGGCGGTTTGCAGCAGCGCAGGTTCCATTGTTGAAAACGCATCCGGTTCGAACATGCCCTCGAGCTGCGGATAGAACAGGCTCAAGGTGCCGCCACGCGCTGTACTGTACTCGTGGCGCATGACTGTGACGTCGATGGTATCGATCAATCCATCGGCAATACTGATCCGCGCCGCGAGCAGGCCGGGTACGTTGGTCTCGGTGATCGTGCCGAAGTAACCCGCGACGCCAGCCTCCGGATCGTTCAATAGCACCCGGTACTCACCCAATGCCGTCGCGGTGCCCCAGAGTCCGTCACCGACCGCCAGCGGTACGCCATTCTCGCGGTAGCGCACATCAGGTGCGAGCGGGAGCGTGCTGGCGTCGTGATTGATCAATGCAGACAGAAATTGTCTTGTCAGATCATCCAGGCAACTTTGATCACATGAATCGGGCACCTGAAGACCGTCGGGATTGATATTGCGAGATGCCAGCCACGCTGAGTCTTCGCCGTCCAGGCCGAATTGCGGGCGGGTGCCGTACGGCGTCTCGGTCAACGTCATCTCGATTTCGAACAGCTTGTGGTCACGCACGCGCCAGGCCTCACCCACTTTGAGTGATCGCGGGGTGGAGAAATATGGCGGGATGAGCGACTCGGTGCCATCGCGACGGGTGATGCTGCGTACCGTGCCGTTGTGATCGAGATAGACAAAACCGAATATCGCCTGCTTTTCCTCATCGACCACCATGGTCTTGTGATATCGCTCATCGCGGATGCGGGTGACGAAGGCCAGTCCGCCGCCGCTGAACTGTGCCTCACACGTCATGGTGGAAAACGAGGTGCTTTCGGTATGACCGACATGTTTGGGTTCGCTGTTGGTGGTCTTCAACGCATGCTCATAGCGATTGCACTGCGGATCGAAGAACGAGTAGTCCCCGTCCGGATCATTGTTTTCCATGCCATTGAGATACTTGAACGGCAGCGCCAGCAATTCGTCACGGGTGTTACGCTGCGCAACGGGAATGATGTCGACGAAATTCGGCGGCGGGCCACCGAGTTCCTCGTATTTCTGCGCACCACCGGGGCTGCGAATCACCATTGATTCGATCTCGGCGATACGCTTATCACGTAAGCGCAGACGCAGATCGTAAATGACGCCCTGGCCGTTCTCGCGCATGGTGCTGATCACGGCAACCTGCTGGGCTTGCGGGTCGGCAAAATAATGCCGGTAGCTGCCGGTGCCGGTCATCGTCCGCCAGGAGCCATCGCCGACGGCCATGCGCTGGCTGTCCTCGGAGAAGATCACGTCATCGGTCAGCTCGATGCGTGACGGGTCGTGCGCGGCCAGGGCCTGCAGGTAGTTTTCGATGACCGATTCGAGGCAAGCACGATCGCAAGCGGCATCGGCAACAACGGATTCGATTGAAGATGGCGGCGGTGCTACATCGTTCTGGCAGCTCGCCATGGCGACCGCCGTGGCCGCCAGCAAAAGTCTGAAATGCATGTTCCCTCCCGGCCTGACGAAATCCCGTCGCACGCTGGTGGACCACCAGCGCGGCGGGTGAATTGAAGGCGGTTCAGGGTAGCGGCAAATGTCGCGCGATGACAACTCGCGCGAGTGCCGGTAAAGCGAAGATGGCCCGACTCAGCGGTCGGCGACAGGCGCGATGCCGGGAATGCCCTGGCCGGGGTACCAGTAGACGACGTGGCAGGCTTCGCACGCGGTATCGATGTCACCACCGCGGTCGAACAGACCATCAACGTCGCGGGCATCGATAGCATTCAGCACGTGCAGGGTGGCTTCGTGCAGACTCTGCGCAAAGGAGGTGAAACGTTCGTGGCTATCGTCTATCAGTGCCTGGATCTGCTCGGCAGTGAGGTTGCCGTCGGCGCCCTCATCTTCGAGGTGCTGGCCGGCGTTGACGACGTGGCGTCCTTCCATTTCAAGCAGGTTGGTGGCCTCCAGCAGGGTGATGGCCTTGTCGCGTACCGCCTGCCAATCCTCGTCCGTTTCCGGCTTGTTGTAGACCACGCCGTTGGCGGAGCTGTGCATGCTGACGCTGTCCCACAGGTAATCGGCCGATGGATCGACAATGGATTTCATGATGTCGTGGATGCTGGCAGTCAGGATGAAGGGGGCTGGCGATGTCGCAGCGACGGCGGTTGGCGCGGCTGGCTCGCCAGCGCGTTGGCACGCCGCCAGAGTCAGTCCTCCGGCGATAAGAGTGACGGTAATCATGAGTGGCTTGATGTTCATCCTGCGTCTCCTGTGACATGGCCCGGCGCGATTGCCGACCTCTGCAGCAAAGGTCAGAACGTGTACTTCACGCCGACGCGTACCATGCGTGGCTCCGCGGTGCGACTGACGCGGCCATCGATCTGAATACCTTGCGGGTCCAGGCCCGCAACGTTCGCGCCGTACCAGTAGACGATGTCCTTGGCATTGGCATCGAAGATGTTGAGGATTTCGCCGTATAGCGAGACGTGCCCGATGTTGTACGCGGCGCGCAGATTCACCAGTGTCTCGGCGCCGGCCCGTTCAGAACCGTCTTCAATCAGCGGGTACTTGCCGAGATAACGCACGCGCATGCTGGCTTCCCAGCGGTCGCGAATGGCGGAGACGCCGAATTCCCCCGCGTTCTCCACGCCGCCGGGAATGAAGTCCTCACCCGGGCTGTCAGTGAAGCGCGCATGGCTGCCGGTCCATACGGCATCAAACGCCACCCAGTCCAACGGGCGCCAGAACGCGACTATCTCGTAGCCGTGACGCCTGGAACCGGCGGCCGGCTCGACTGAATTGGAATCGCCGACGAAGCGCAATTCGCTGTCGAGGTTCAACCACCAGTAAGTGGTGGTGATCTTGAAGTCACCGACTTCGAAGCGGGCGCCGGTTTCGTAACCCGTGCCGGCGACGAGGCCAGGCACCGGCGTCGTGGCGTTGACGACGCCACGCGCATCGTTGGAATGAAAGCCTCGGCCCCAGTTGCCGTACACCTCGACGCTGTCGCTGACGGTATACGCAAATCCGATTTTCGGTGACGCCCGGGTTGAGCTGGCGTTGCCCTCATCCAGACCGGCGAACGCCGCTTTGACATCAAAGTTGTAGTAGTCGCCGCGCAGGGCGCCGATGATGCGCAGGTTTTCAAGCGCGTTCCAGGTGGCTTCGGCATATGCGCCGATCGATCCTTCGTTGACCGAATGGCGGCTGATGTCATCGACAAACACGCCACTGCTGGTGTGCTCCACGCCGACCGGACCGATGTCATCGTAACGACCTTCGATACCGGCGGTGACCATCAGTGTCGGGGTGAATTCGATATCGCGCTCGTATCGGCCGCCGACGATCCAGCGTTTGTCGAACTGGTTGATCTGGTAGTCGTAGGTGGGATTGGACAGCATGTGCCAGTCGTAATACTGGAACCAGCCGGTAGCGCGCCAGTCATCGGCGAGCAGGCGAACGCCGGACGTCCAGCGGAATGTCTTGCCGGTGGCAGTCGGGTCCAGCGCGCAAAAGCGGTCGGCACACACGGCTGTGCCAATCGCGCGTTCGGGGATTTGTTCCGAAGGACGCCAGGTCGCATCGTAAACAGAAGAATTGATTTCCAAAGTGCCAAACCCGGTCTCGCGGGTATATTTGCCCCAGGCCGATCCATGACGCAGGTGTTCAGCCAATTGCCACGGCCCGTCGTAGCTCTTGAATTGCCCGGCGAGCGCCAACTGGCCATCAGCCACGTCCACCGAACCGCCGGCGGCAACCCGGCGCCAGCCGTACTCGCCGATTTCCATACCGACAAAAGGATCCAACGTATCGACCGTTTGCATCAGCGCAGCCCCGGCCAGCGAAAAATCGCCGAGGTCGGCATGGTAAGGCCCTTTGCGATATTCGATGCGATCTATGACTTCCGGAATCAAACCGTTGACATCAAGGTAACCCTGGCCGTGCCCGTGGGTGCGCAGGTTCATCGGCATGTCATCAATGTAGGTCGTAAAATCAGTGCCGTGATCGAGATTGAATCCGCGCAGGAAATACTGATTGGCCTTGCCGCTGCCGGAGTGCTGGGCGGCGATCATGCCGGGGACCACTTCCAGCAGTTCGGCGACACGAAGCAATGGCCGGACTGAAAGGTCAGCGCCGCCGACCGCGCCCTCGCTGGCGCTGTCTGCCCGCCCGATCTGCTGCTCGCCACGGGCGAAGACGATGATTTCATCAACCTCCCCATTGGGATCGGGGCTTCCGGCAGCGCCGGCCAGGCAAGGCATCGCCGCAATGAGACAGGCCAGTGTGAGGCCGTCAGGGTTGAATGAAGCGCGGCGTCCGGCTTTCTGGCAATTCATTAAGTTGGGTCTCCTAATCGTGGTCGGTCCGGCTGACATGACGGGCGGCCAACCTCTACGAAGTGCAAGTATGACCCGCGCCGCAGCAGGGATATGCAAAGGGAACGGTTTGGAAACGGTAGCCAGGTCGGGTTGTTAACGTTAACGTGCGCCTCCTCCTATAAACAAAATAACAATATCAATGGGTTACAAGTATCTTGCTGAGCCAGACGATGGTTGGGAGGGTTCATGGTGCGGCTGCTGTCAATCACGCATCGATACCCTAGACACCTTCTACCATCTGACCTGCAGCCCCATCTCCAGTACAGGCAAGGTCTGCTGGTATCGGAGCGGTAACGGGCCCCATCGGCCTTGCCCGAAGCCTCCCCGGCACTGGACTCCTTGCAAGGTGTGATAACGTGCCGGACATCCTGTGTTCATCTTCGGTGACGCCATGCGCAAGCGCTTATATCCGTTGGACGAGTTGGAGAAAATTCCGGGCACAACGGTCTTCAATGCCCGGCGCTCACGTGAGGCCTACCACCTGCACAAGTTCTGTATGTCATTAATGGAGGCGTCGAACCGGAAGGCGTTCAAAGCCGATGAACGCGCCTATCTCGACAGCTTCCGCATGAGCGAGGCCCAGAAACACGCGGTCATAGATCGCGACTTCAACCGATTGATCGAACTTGGCGGCAACATCTACTTCCTGGTCAAACTCTCCAATACCGATGGTTGGAGTAACCTCAAGGCAGTCAGCTCGATGACGGGCATGACCCCTGACGAGTACGCGGCGATGATGCGCGCCGGTGGCCGCGCGCCGGTCGAGGGAGGAGATAAATAATGGCCAGGATCACCGCAGGCATTGCCACCAGTCACGTGCCGGCCATCGGCGCCGCCATCGATCTCGGCAAGACCGGTGACGAATATTGGAAGCCGGTGTTTGCCGGTTACGAGTGGGTAAAAAACTGGATTCTCGACGAAACACCCGACGTCATCATTCTTTGCTACAACGATCATGCGTCCAGCATGATGCTGGATATCGTGCCGACCTTCGCCATCGGCTTTGCTGAGGAATTTGAGCCGGCCGACGAAGGGTGGGGGCCGCGGCCGGTACCGACGGTGGTCGGTTGCCCCGAATTGGCCGGCCACATCGCCGAACAACTTGTGATCGATGAATTCGATATCACCATCATGAATCACATCGATGTCGACCACGGGCTGACCGTGCCGCTGTCGCTGGTGTTCGGCCAGGTCGACGAATGGCCGGTGCGGGTGATTCCACTGGCGGTGAACGTGACGCAGTTTCCAACGCCTTCCGGCAATCGTTGTTTCACGCTCGGCCAGGCGATCGCCGATGCCGTTGAATCCTTCCCGGCGGATTTGAACGTGCAGATCTGGGGTACCGGTGGCATGAGCCACCAGTTGCAGGGGCCACGGGCCGGATTGATCAATCCGAAGTTCGACAACGCCTTCCTGGATCGCCTGATCGATCGCACCGACGAACTGCGTCAGATCACGCGGCTGGAATTCCTGCGTGAATCAGGCTCGGAAGGCATTGAACTCATCATGTGGCTGATCATGCGCGGTGCATTGGGCAAGGACGTGGAAGAGTTGTATCGCTTCTATCATGTGCCAGCCTCGAATACTGCAGTGGGCCACGTGGTCATGCGGCCGAAGACTGCGCAAGCTGCTGACGATTGATCGTGTCAGCTATGCCCAAGCCAGGCGCGCATGGCCTGGTTCACGGCATGCGGTTGTTCCATGGTCGACAGATGCCCCGCGTCCTCAATCACGACCAGACGACTTTCCGCAATCGCATCAGCCATTGCCTGGTGGCCGGCGAGTGGCGTCAACGTATCCTGGCGGCCGCATAACACCATCGTCGGTATGTTGATGGCAGCCAGATCGGAGCGCGAGTCCGGGCGCGAGATGATGGCATGCTGCTGTCTGATGAATGCATCGATTCCGGTGCGTTTCGCCATACCGATCACGGCATCAACCAGCACTATGTCGGCGAGATTTTCCGGATGCAGCAATACCGGCAGCAGGCGGCGGATGATGGGTTCGATATCCTGGCCGGACCGGGCCAGCGCAATCAGGTTCCGTCGCCGCTCGGTTTCCTCCGGCAGATCGGGCGTGGCGCGTGTGTCCAGCAGCGCCAATCGACTGACCCGCTCGGGCGCTTGGCGCATGATTTCCATGCAGACATAGCCGCCCATCGACAACCCGGCCAGGGCGAAAGACTCGAACGGCGCTTCACGAAGCACCCGCGCGGCCATTTCCGCAACCGTCGTTTCGGCCAGCGCCGGCGGTATCCAACATTGTGCGCAGTCCGCCAGCCCGCCGACCTGACCTGCCCATAACACTTCGTCGCACAACAGGCCGGGCAGCAGTACAAGGTTGTGGGTCACGATGTGTACCGTTGGCGGATTGCTGCCAGCCAGCTGTCTCTCGAGGCGAGTCTGTTGGCAGGTGTTTTGCACATGTTGGACAGGCTGATGAACGTTTGTCACGCCAAGCATAACGGCCGCGGAACAAGGACGCCATGCCAGCAGCCATCCGGACGTACCGGAATGGTTTCCGAACGGGCTGCATGCCGTGTCCGAGCGAACTCACGCAGCCGACGCCGACGGTCGTTGTTGCGCCAAGGTTCAGGCGAGCCCTGACCGTGCATTTTGCTCGACGCTGATCCTGCGGCCTTGCGTTGTCCTGCCGGCAGGCACTGGCATCCGCTGGCCGGCGTCGATGAAAAGCGTCGTGCAGGCTGCGGTCAGTGCGACGTAGGCGGTGTCATGTCGTGCCCGGATCGCCCGTAGTCCGGGATCCCAGCTGCGATTGAGCACCAGCGTTTGCGGTCGCAACCTGCGGACCGCCTTGAGCGCGACAGTGCCCCATTCGCCTTCAGCAACACTGTGTTCAAAGTGTAATTGCAGCGCCGTGTCTGCCAGGAAATCGCGACTGATGCGTTCCAGTTGCGCGCGGGCTGCCGCTGCCGCATCGCGTGCTTGCTGGATCGTCCTGAGTAACGCGGCCGGGCTGGCCTCGAACAGTTGCTCATCGATTGACGGGGGCATGATGCCAAGCAGATGCACGCAGCTACCGGCGTCCATTCCCACGGCTCTGATGTCGTCTGATGTCAATGCGACGCCAGAGGCGCACGGTAACGGTATCAGAACGCTGCACTTGCCGGCCTGCTCGTCGGGTTGACGGAGGATTTGCACGGTGCAGGGTGCCCAGTCGAGTATCCGCCGCGCACTCTGCTGGCGGTCACGCAACAACGTGCCGCTGTGGCCATGTGGTTCGGTCAGAATCAACACATCGCACTCGCGGGCGCGGCTGAACTCGAGCACAATCCCGGCCTTGTCGCCGCGCTCCAGATGCGTCCGAACCGTGCGTGCCTCGTAGTATTGCTGAAGCATCTCACTCAGCTGGCGCATTGCCATCTGTGGTGCGTGTGGGTCGGGCGGGACGGGCCGTAGTTGAACGACATTGGCGGCTTTGCTGATGGCGTTGTTGATTCCACCGCCGACGACGTGCAAGACATCAATGTCACACTGCTTCAGATCGAAGCGTCGGGCCAGTTGCGTGGCAATGGCCAGTGGATCAAACGACTGTGTGGTGGCGACCAGTAGTTTCATGGAATCTTTCTCCTGTTGCGATGGCTTATGAGCGGACAAGCGAGTGCAGAACATCATGCGGCAGCGAGAATGCGTGAGGTGTCAGCTGTCCGGGTACGGCGCTCGATGATTTCAACCGTGATGCCGCGGGCGGATGCCGAGCGGACGAAATCGTCGATGATTTCGGCGACGTCATGATTGAGATACACGCAATGGCTGAGATCGATCACCAGCAGGCTGTTGTCCGGAACCTGCGCCAGCTCCTTGCGAATCGCCCCTTTGTTCAGGAACGTGACTTCCTGCGCGAGCTGCAGGGAAATGATATGGCGATGCGAACTCGTTTCGCCTTCCTGCTTGGCCAGGAAATGCGAATTCCGGTAGCTGCATTGCAGGATGACGATGACCGCAACGGCCATACCGAGACCGACGCCGGTCAGCAGGTCGGTGAACACCACGCCGGCAACGGTGACGATGAACGGTACGAACTGGTGCGTGCCCGCTTTCCACATGGATTTGAACAACGACGGTTTGGCCAGCTTCAAGCCGGTGACCAGCAGCATCGCCGCAAGGACCGCCAACGGGATCATGTTGAGCAGATGCGGCACGCTGGCGATACACAACAGCAGCAGCACGCCATGCACGATGGCTGAAAGCCGCGTGCGGGCCCCTGACTGCACGTTGACGGTACTGCGAACGATGACCTGGGTGATGGGCAGGCCACCCAGCAGCCCGCTGACGGTATTGCCAACGCCTTGCGCCAGCAATTCACGATTGGTCGGCGTGGCTCGCTTGTACGGGTCCATCTTGTCCGTGGCTTCGACGCTGAGCAGCGTTTCGAGGCTGGCCACCACGGCAATCGTGATCGCGACGGTCCAGATCGAGGCATCGAAGATCCGGCTGAAGTCCGGTTGCGTGAACAGACCGGCGAATTCGCTCAGGCTGGTCGCGACCGGTACGTTCACCAGGTGCGAATCGTCGAGCGCCAGCGATGGTATCGCGCCCGTTGCCAGATAACCGAGGACCGCGGCGACCACCGCGACGACCGGGCCGGGGACCATGCTCAACCAGCGATTGCCTTTCACCCTGGGGTGATCCCAGCCAATCAGGATGGCGAGCGAGATGATTGTCAGTACCACCGCACCGGGGTGAATGTTGCCGAACATCTCGACCAGCGCCGAAAGCGTGGTACCGCCGTCGGCCTCAATGAAACCCATGTCGCCCTCGGGATCGGCGTCATAGCCCAGTGCGTGCGGGATCTGCTTCAGAAAGATGATGATGCCGATGCCGCTCAACATGCCGTGAATGACTGCTGACGGAAAGAAGTGTCCCAGTACGCCGGCGCGCAGGATGCCGAAAACCACCTGGATCATTCCCGCCCGTACGACCGCCAGCAGAAATGCCTGGAACGAGCCCAATGCCTCGATGGCGGTCAGAACGATCACTGCAAGTCCCGCGGCCGGGCCGGATACCCCGAGCGGTGAACGGCTCAGCGAGCCGACCAGAATTCCCCCCACGACGCCGGCGATCAAGCCGGAAAAAAGTGGCGCGCCCGACGCCAGCGCGATTCCCAGACACAGTGGCAAGGCCACGAAAAAAACGACCACGCTCGCGGGCAGGTCATGTTTGAGATTTTTCATTGCATTCATCGAAGTCTCCTGCGCGGTCGACGGTCTGGTAACGGCATGAGGTCAGGAGTCTAGGCGTCGATGCTTACAGATACCTTTCAACCCGTAGTGTTGGCCCTGAGAGGAATATCCTTTCATGACCGTCGCCGCGGCACTGGTCCGGGAGCGAATGCGGTCGCTTATCATCGAACCGGACTCGACCAATCGCCGCGGAGCTGTCGATGTATGTATTGATCGTGGAGGATGATCGCCTGCTTGCCGACGGTTTGCAGACGGCTTTCAGGCGCGAGGCATTCGATGTCGTACATGCGGGCGATGGCGCCAATGCCCGCAGCGCCTTGCAGGTACTGGATTTCGATATCGTGGTGCTGGATCTGGGCTTGCCGGATATCGATGGTCTGGAACTTCTGCACGAAATCCGCCAGCGCAAGCTCAAGGTGCCGGTATTGGTTTTGACTGCGCGAGATGGCACCGAGCAGCAGGTGATGGCGCTGGATGCCGGTGCTGATGACTACATGGAGAAGCCGTTCGACCTGCGCGAGCTGCAGGCGCGCGTGCGCGCGCTGATCCGGCGCAGCCACGCGGGCCAGGGGGTGGCGCTGGCGCTTGGTACGTTGGTGGTTGACCCGTATCAGAAAGAAGTCCGTATCGACGGCGACATTCACGATCTCCCGGCGCGCGAATATGAAGTACTGGAATCACTTTTACTTAGTACGCCGCGTGGCGTCAGCAAAGCTCGGCTGGCGCAACGGCTGGCGCTCAAGGGCGAGCAGATTGGTGACAACGCGGTGGAGGTGTATATCCACCGTCTGCGGCGTCGATTGCGCACGGCCGGCATCCACATCCGGACTATCCGCAATCTTGGCTACGCGATAGAGGCACGGTGAATGGTTGGCGAACCGACCCTGCGCGCGCAGTTGTTGCTCGTTGTCGCCGGGCCGTTACTGTTCCTGTTGTTGATCGAATCCATCGTGTCGTACCGCATCGGTATGCACACGGCCGGCCGTGTATTCGACAGCTGGCTGCTCGATACCGCCCAATCGCTCGCCCATCGGTGGTCAGACGACGATCGCAGCGGCTTGTCGAAATTTGCGATGGCGTCGACGTCGAGCGGCAGTGACCACGTCCATTTCCAGGTCCAGACACTCGAAGGCAAACTGCTTGCCGGTTCGACAACGCTTGGACCGGTGGCGGAAGTCAGCGCGTTGGCGGCCGGCCCGGTGTACGGCGAGGTTGTATTGGGTGGCGGCACCACGCGTGCCATAAGTTTGTTGCGTGAAGCGGCAGGGCAGCGCCCGGTCATCGTCACTGTCGCCGAGTCACTACACAAGCGGCAATTGATGACGGCGGAACTCCTGTTTGAAGTGACGCTGTCGAAGGCAGCGCTGCTGATCGCGGTGCTGATGATCATCGCCGGCGCATTGCAGACCGGCCTGCGGCCATTGACGCAGTTGGGCAATGAACTGAGCCAACGGACGCCACAGGACCTGACGCCGATTACATTACCGGATGCACCCGGTGAACTACGGGTCGTTGTCGACAATACCAATCGCCTGCTGGCGCGCATCGATGCGGCGATCCATTCGCGCGAGCAGTTCATCGGCAATATTGCCCACCAAATCCGTACGCCGCTGGCGGGTATGAAACTGCAGGCTCAGCTGGCACTCGACGAAGAAGGCACCAGTACATCCGTACGCCAGGCGATTGAGCGCATCGTCCAGTCCGCTGACGTGATGGCGCACGTGAATTCGCAATTGATGAAGCTGGCGCGTGCGGAGTCGGCCAGTGGGCGCGGTCTGCGACGCGAGCAGGTGGACTTGCGCGAATTGACCGCCCGCTGTTGTGCGGCAGCGTCGGAATCTGCCGCGGCCCGAGGTACCCGGTTGATGGTCGATCTGACGCCTGAACCGCTGGCCGTTACCGGGGAGCAGACGCTGTTGGCTGAGTTGATAGCGAATCTAGTGGATAACGCGATCGTCTACGGCAACGCGGGCGGCACCGTATGGATTTCATTGCTGGACAGGTCCGCGGGTCCGCAACTGGTGATCGAGGACGACGGTCCGGGGATTGCCCGCGAGCACTGGCCGCGTATTTTTGAACGATTCTTCAGGCCGGTACCGCGGGACGACGGTGGTTGCGGACTGGGGCTGGCCATCGTCCGGGAGATCGCCACGGCGCATGGCGCGAAGGTAACGCTCCAGGAGCCGGATTCCGGTAGTGGCATCCGTTTCGTTGTCGATTTTCAACGGGCCTGATGCGTATTCAAAAAAAAAGCGGCGTGCCATTTTAAAGGCGCGCCGCTTGCTGAACTGCGCAACTGCAGCGGTGCCACATGACACCGCTGCAGTCGGTGAGAGGCTTACTTCTTGGTACGCCAGCTGTCGGCGTAGTTTTCGCGGGCTTCCTTCGCGTACGGGGTCGCTGCGACCTTGACGCGGATTTCAGCCTGCTTGTGCGGCTCGATGGAGGTCTTGCCGGTTGCTTCCGGCTCGCCCCACTTCAGCGTCAGCACGTCGCCGATTTCAACGCTTGCGTCGACCACGGCCAGCGACAGCAGGCAGCGCTCGTTGTAGCTGTAACCGTTGAACATCGACATACCCACGCGCTTGCCGTCCTTCAGCAGTTCGTCGGCATTGCTGGACGAGTAGTTCGGTTGCGGGAAGTCGATCCACTTGTAGGCGACGCCGTCCATGAAGCAGGACTCGATGACCTTCATCACGTCTTCACGGTTCCACTCGATGGTGACCTTCTTGCGCTTGGGCTGATCGCGCATGGCTTCCAGCGCGGCCTTGCCGATGAAGTCGTCCTTTTTCCAACCGATGTAGAAGTCGTAGCCGAGTTCGAACGGCGTGACGTAGTAGTCTTCGATGTTGTTGCTGACCAGCGAACCGCCGATGGAGCCCACGGCTTCGTAGCTGTCGGCGCCCAGCCAATCACGGTAGTCCTTCAGCATGCCGTCGCCGGTGTAGATGCCCGGCAGCGGTGACGGAATCCAGCCGGATTCCAGCGTGTTGGAGGAGTAGGCGCGGCTGCCGACCAGGCGCAGATCAACGCCCGCCGTCTTGGCGGCTTCAATGATGGTGTTCTGGATGTAGCTCTTGTCCGCGTACGGACCCCAGATTTCCAGGCCGGGCGCACCGGCCATACCGTGGCGCAATGCCTGCACCTTCAGGTTGCCGACGTTGACCCAGTCAACGTGGAAGAACTTGACGTCCGGGATCGGGCCGCCGTTCATCACTTCGAAAATCTTGTTCGCTTCCGGTCCCTGAATCTGGAAGCGGTAGTGGCCGCGGTAGATGGCTTTGCCATCCGGACGGCTGTCAGAGCGCGGGTCGTGCTTCAGACGCACATTCCACTTGCCATAGGACGCCTGGAACAGCACCCAGTTGGCGGTCGGCGCGCGGCCTACCAGCACAAACTTGTCTTCGGTTTCGCGGAAGATGATCATGTCGCCGATGACATGACCCGCCGGGGTGACCGGCACGAAGTGCTTGGCGACGTTCAACTTGAAGTTGGCGAAGCTGTTGATGCCAACGTAGCTGAGGAACTTCTCTGCATCCGGACCTTCGACGGTCAGCTCATCCATGTGATGGGTCTGGTCGAACAACACGGCACTGTTGCGCCAAGCCATCTGCTCGGAACGCCAGTTAGAGAATTCAGGGGCGACTACGGGATAGACGTAGATGCCGGACTTGTTATTGCGAAGCAGGTTGACCGGATTGCCGGCTGCCTCGATGGCTGCGGAGAGACTGTTCTTCATCTCTGGGTTGCTCCTGATAGCGTCGGGGTTCGGAAGATTGTGCGCGGCGATTATATATCGTCGGCCAGCGGGCCCCCGCCGGCGGCGCGTATTATATAACCCAAACCGTAACAAACGGTACGGTTTTGCCGCTTCCAGGAAATAATCCCCGGTACTTTTTGTTAACGATTAGTCCCAGCACCCCGTTCACTGGTCTGCTGCGCTGCGGCAACACAGCCAGCATCGTCGCAGGTTCCGCATCATTGCCCTCGTGGACAGCCGGTTGCCTGATGTGCGGTCGCGATTCTTCTCCGGTGTCCGTTCAATGTATTTCCGATTCGTAATCGGGTCGCGCACTTGTTGTCAGCGATTGATGTGACAACGTCTGCGGTCTTGAACGTCTGACCGCACACACGGTCAGTGAGACTGGGAACGTTCGATCGGCGGCACAGCATCGCGTTGTGTAAACGGGTTACTCCCATGCAAACACGGCGTGCAATGCGCTTGCCGCATCGGCTGCAGACGCGATGGTGCACGGCGGATGAAGGCCGCATTAAAAAAGCATGACAGTGACTGACCAATGGCGGGCCGACTTCAAAATTAATCTATGCTACCGGCAGCGCAATCGACGTCGGTACGTGCTGTGTGACGCGGGGCAGTCAATACCGCGGGCACCACATATGGATCAGCCAGGCGGCATCGCCATCGGGTTGTCGCAAACTGACCGGACGATTCACTGTCTTCGAACCAGGCCGATAGCCATGACGCCAGAGCACACCATTCAACGAACAGGCGATGAGTCGATCAACCTGCGGCGGCGCGCGCTCCTGCCTGCCGTTGCATTTGGAATGTTCGCCCCGGCAATGTTTGTCCGTGCTGCGCAGGGCGATGACATCCGCAGCGATGATTTCGCCGATGGGCTTACGGTATTCAGCGGCGCCGGTGGCAACGTTGTCGTGCATGAAGGGCCGGACAGCATCGTGCTGATCGATGGCGGCGCGCCGGAGTATTCTGCTGCGCTGTTGACCGCGGTCGCGGAACGATTTGGCGGCAAGCCGGTGGCCGGGTTGGTGAACACCCATTGGCACCTCGCGCAGACCGGCGCCAATGACGTCCTTGGAGCACGCGCTGTCCCCATCATCGCGCACGAAAACACGCGCCGCTGGATGTCCACGCGTATCGAGCAGCACTGGGGCGGGCCCATTATCGAACCGCGTGCCGAAATCGCGCGGCCCACGCGTACGTTCTATCTGAACGACGAACTGGCCCACGGCGGCAGCACCATTGCCCTGATTCATACCCCGCGCGCGCATACCGATGGTGACGTTCACGCTGTATTCGCCGACGCCAACGTCATCGTCGCCGGCGGCATTGCCTACCCCCGAATCTATCCGGTACTTGATACCGCGACCAACGGCTGGATCGGCGAGATGCTGGACGCCACCCGTACGCTGCTTGCGCGCGTCGATGGCGACACCGTTGTCGTGCCGGCTGATGGCCGTATGGTCACGCGCGAGGATTTGCAGGCGCAGGAGCAAATGCTGGCAACGATCTTTGATCGGTTCCAGAAGTTCTCCCGTGAAGGCAAAGGCGCCGATGACATGCTGGCCGAAGGTATCGCGGACGAATATGTCAAAGACTTCGGTGATCCGACGGAATTCATCACCACAGCATGGGATGGCTTGTCGGACCACATGCGCGGCCTGCGCGCGTTTTAGCGGCGAATCGACACTGCGCGACAACAGCGCGCACGGGAGTGGAGAACAGATGAATCACGTTGCAATATCCACCATCCGACGGCTCGCGAAGGCCGTAGCTTTCTGCATCACTGCCACCGCCACCTGGACGGCGGTCGCAGCGGACGCCGGTAATCCCGCACTGGACAAGGCCCTGGCCGACGTTGCCGGCCACTGGTCGTTGCTCGAGGACAGCTGTTACAAGTGCCATAACTTTGAAGACTGGGCGGGCCAGGTGGCGTTCGACGCCATGTCAGCGGACGATGTTCCCAGGGAAGCCAAGGTCTGGGAAGAAGCGGTACGCAAGCTGCGCGGCGGACTGATGCCGCCGCCGGGCGAATCGCAGCCGACGCCGCAGGCGCGTGAAGAAATGGTGCGGTCGCTGGAGAACGCACTGGACGCGGCCGCCGTCGAACCTGATCCAGGCTATGTCATGTTGCATCGGCTGAATCGCACGGAGTACGAGCACGCCATCCACGATCTGCTCGGGCTGGATATCGATGCGGTTGAACTGCTGCCTACCGATGCAGTCTCGCACGGCTTCGATAACATCGCCGACGCGTTGCGCGTTTCGTCCACCTTCATTGATCAATACATTTCGGCGGCGCGGGCGGTAAGCGTCGAAGCGGTCGGCGGTGCGCCCGGCAAACCCGTTTACAACGCCTACTTCGGCGCGCCGGGCGATCAGAGTCTGCGCCTTGCCGGGATGCCGCCCGGCACCCGCGGCGGTGTGATGGTGGAGCACACCTTCCCGGTCGATGGCATCTATGAATTCTCTATCGAAGGCCTGGCGACGGCGCGTTACGTGCGCGGCTTCGATTATCCGAACACCGTGATCATCACCGTCGATGATGAACGGGTATTCGAGGCGGATATCGGTGGTGACGACGATTTCCGCGCCATCGATCACCACCAGTACTACGCCATGCAACAAATCGAGGATCGCTTCCGCAAAATCCGCGTGCCGATCAAGGCGGGCGTGCGCCGGGTGGCAGCCACCTTCATCGCGCATACCTATTCGACGACCGACGATATCCTGCAACCCTTCTATCCCATTGCCGGTCGCGAACGGGCACCGGCAATTGGCCAGTTCTCCATCACCGGCCCGTTTGAACCCGGTTCAGCAGGTGATACCGAAACCCGGCGCCGCATATTCACCTGCCGCCCCACAAAGGCGGACAAGGAAGAAGCCTGTGCGCGCTCGATATTGACGCGTATCGCGCATCAGGCCTATCGACGGCCGGTCAGCGAAGCGGACATCGCGCCGTTGATGACGTTCTATCAGCAGGGGCGCGCACGCGCCGATTTCGATACCGGTATCCAGCGTGGCCTGATGGCGATTCTCGCATCGCCCAACTTTCTGTATCGCGCGGCTTTGCCGCCCGAGAATGTAAAGCCCGGCGAGGCTTACGAAATCAACGATATTGATCTTGCCTCGCGCATGTCGTTCTTCATCTGGGCATCGGTGCCGGACGAGGAACTGTTGAAGCTCGCCGAAGCCGGCAGGCTGAAGGAGCCGAAAGCGATCCGTCAGCAGGTGGACCGCATGTTGGCCGATCCCCGTGCCGAGCGGCTGGTCGATGGTTTCGCGATGCAATGGTTGCGCGTGGATGATATCGAGTCACATGGCGTGCCGAATGTCGACCGGCATCCGGATTTCGATGAAACGCTGTTGACTGCGTTCAAGCGCGAGATGCAACTCTTCCTCGACAGTATCCTGCTCGAAGATCGCAGCATCATAGATTTGATGACGGCCGATCACACCTTCGTCAACGAGCGGCTTGCCAAGCACTACGACCTGCCGGTGGCGATGGGCGAAGAGTTTCAGCGCGTCACGCTGACCCAGCCGGAGCGATTCGGTTTGTTGGGTAAAGGCGCGATTCTGACGGCCACGTCGTATCCGCATCGCACCTCACCGGTTCTGCGCGGCGCCTGGATCCTCGAAAACCTGATGGGGACGCCACCGGCAGCACCGCCGCCGGGTGTCGATGCCAATCTACCTTCGGACAACGGCACTGGTGGCGCCGCGGATACCGTGCGCGCGATGTTGGAAGCACATCGCGAAAGCCCCAATTGCAACAGCTGTCATGGCGTGATGGATCCGCTGGGCGTGGCTTTGGAGAACTTCGATGCAGTGGGCGCCTGGCGCGTGCGCGACCGCTTCGCCGCGCAACCCATCCTTGCCGATGGCGAACTGGCCATCGGCGTGCCGGTGGATGGCCCGATCGCACTGCGCGAAGCCCTCATCGCTGACCCCGAAGCGTTTGTCCGCACCATTACCGAAAAGCTGCTGAGCTACGGATTGGGTCGTACCTTCACCCATGCCGACATGCCGACGGTGCGCGCGATTGCCCGTGAGGCCGCTGCTGAAGACTTCCATTTCGCTGCGCTGGTTCGCGGCGTGGTGATGAGCCGCCAGTTTCGCTATCAACGGATGCCGGTGGACGGCGAGTCCTGATCGATTGCCGGATGTAGTGCGTGGGCGCCGCGGGCGCCTGCTCAAGTGATCGAGGAGATCGTTTATGTTCGTGACGAAAAAGTACCTCTCCCGCCGTGCTGTGCTTCGCGGCCTGGGCGCCACCGTCGCCTTGCCGCTGCTCGATGCCATGGTGCCGGCGGCCACTGCCATCGCCAAGACGGCCGCGGCGCCGAAATCGCGTCTGGGATTCATCTACTTTCCGCATGGCGCCATCATGAACAACACGATCTTCGGCCCGGAGATCAACGGTTGGGAACCGGACATCGAAGGCCGCGACTTCGATCTGAAACCGATTCTTGCGCCGCTGAAACCATTCCAGGATCGACTGACGGTACTGTCGAATATTGATAACGATCCGGCGCGTTCATCCTCGGTACACGCAATCACCCCAGGCACCTGGCTGTCATGTGTGCGGCCGGCCAAGAGTGCAACGCCTGACGGTTCCATCACCATCGATCAAATCGCCGGCAAGCATATCGGTCAGGACACACCGTTTCCGACGCTGGAAGTGGCGGTGGAACGGGGCTGGGCGGATGGCTCCTGCGATGGCGCTTATGGCTGTGCCTTCGGTAACACCTTGTGCTTTGCTGACGGCAAGACGCCGCTGCCCATGGAGTACGACGCCCACAAGTTGTTCTCGCGTCTGTTTGGTGGTGGCGAGACGCCGGAAGAACGGGAGTTGATTGCGGCCGACCGCGCCAGCCTGCTGGATTTTGTTGCCGACGATGCGCAACGTATGCGCAAGACGCTTGGCGCCGCCGATCGCGCCGTGCTGGATGACTATCTGCAGAACGTCCGCGAGATCGAACGGCGCGCGATGTTGATGTCGGAAACCAATGCTGTATCGGCCAGCGAACTGCCGGATATGCCCGCCGGCGTACCGGATGTCGATGGCCAGATTCGCTTGATGTTCGACCTGATCGCACTGGCTTACCAGGCCGATCTGACGCGCGTCGCGAGCTTCATGATGGCGGCCGAAGTTTCCGTGCAGACCTATCCGCACATCGGTGTGCCCGAAGCGTTTCATCCGCTGTCTCATCAGCAGCGTGACCGGCCTTCGGTCGAGAAGCTGGCGATCGTCAACCGCTACTTCACGGAGGTCTTCGCCGATTTCCTCAAGCGTATGGACAGCATTCCCGCCGGCGATTCAGGCTCGATGCTGGATGCCTCCATCCTGATGTACGGCTCAAACATGACCAATGGCAATCATGACAATTACCCGTTGCCGATAACGTTGCTTGGCGGCGGCAACGGTACCTTGAAAGGCAACCAGCATCTGCGCATGGCGCCGCGTACGCCGCATGCGAACATCCTGCTGTCCATCATGCGTAAATCCGGTGTGCCCATGGAAAGTGTCGGCGACAGCACCGGCGAAATCACGGAGCTTTGAATATGCGGATGATGCACGCTCTGGTCGCGGCGCTGTGCCTTTTTGTGTTGTCGCCGGTTCCGGCCGCGGAGACCTACGACGCCCGGTTGCTGGAATTGGCACGCTCTGGCCACGAAGCTGACGCCATCGCTGCCTTGCGCAAAGGCGCCAAAGCGAAGGCAAAGTCACCGGATGGCACAACAGCGCTGCATTGGGCGGCCGTGATGGGCGAGGAAAATCTGGCCAGAGCATTACTCAAAGCCGGCGCTGATCCCGAAGCGGTGAATGTCTATCGGGCCAAACCGCTGGCTGCCGCGGCCGAACGCGCGGATCCGGCGGTCATCAGCCTGCTGCTGAAAGCAGGTGCGGAACCGGAAGCCGCCAATCCCGATGGCCAGACGGCCTTGATGGTCGCTGCCCGCGCAGGCGGTGTCGAAGCCGTATCGCTGTTGCTGGAGGCCGGCGCCAACATCAATGCGCAGGAAACACTGCGTGGCCAGACGGCGTTGATGTGGGCCGCCACCCATCACCGGCCCGAAGTCATCCGGCTGTTGCTGGCAAAAGGTGCGGACCCGGATATCCGTTCATACCCCACATTCTTCAAGCGCTGGGTCACCGCCGAGCCGCGCGCGCAATACCGGCCGCACGGTGGTATGGCCGCTGCGCATTTCGCTGCACGCGAAGGTTGCACCGCCTGTCTGAACGTCCTGCTTGAAGGCGGCGCTGATCCGGACATTGGTGATTACAAAGCCGTGACCCCGTTGATCGTCGCGCTGGATAATCTGCATTTCGAATCCGCCAGAGCGTTGATCGAAGGTGGCGCGAACCTCGACCAATGGGATCGCTGGGGACGCTCGCCGTTGTACATGGCGGTGGACATGAACCGGGTGCCGGAAGGCGGTCGGCCCGATCGACCCTCGTCCGATGCCATCACCGGCCTGGATATCGCACGTCTGTTGTTAGAAAAAGGTGCCGATCCCAATCCACGTCTGAAGCTGTTTCCGCCCTACCGGCATCTCACCAATGATCGTGGCTGCGATGCCATGCTCACCATCGGCACCACCCCGCTGGTGCTGGCGGCCAAACGTGCCGACACCGATGCGGTCCGACTGTTGCTGGAGCATGGCGCCAGCCAGGAATTGAAGACGGTCACCGGTATCACGCCGGTCATGGCCGCGGCGGGCTTGAAGTCCATCGAATGTGATATCCGCGGTGGTCGCTCGTATCTGGACAAGGATGTGCAGGATCGCCACGTCGCGACGCTCGAGGTGCTGTTGGCGCACGGCGGCCAGGTGAACGAGTTCGAGGCGCCTGATATGGAGGGTTTCTACGCGGCCGAAGAAGGTGTTCAAGCAACCCCGTTGCACGGCGCGGCCTATTGGGGCTGGGACAAGGTTGTCCGGCTGCTGGTCGAACACGGCGCAAAAATCGACGCGCTGGACAGCCGCGGTCGCTCTCCGATTGATTCGGCAATGGGACGTGCCGGTGGCCACGAGCGCGGCGGCCTCATTCTCGTCTACCAGGATCTCGGTGACTGGCTGCGGGAGACCTGCGTGCAGCAGACGGATTGCACGCCAGTGGAGACCGACAAGATCACCCGCCGTCGATTCTGAGTCCCACCCATCCGGTGGCCGGTGTTGCCGCGTCACCCGTCATTTGAACCCGGCGGGCTACGCGTCGCGGAATCCGCCAGCCCGGCTTGGCTTGCGCTGAATCAGAAATTCGTTGTCACCGTGCGCGACTTGCGCCTAAGCTGGCCACGTCGCAATCAACTATTTCGCGGGGGAAACGGTATGGTGAATCAACAACGGCTGCGCGCCTCATGGGTCGGTGGCGTGCTGGGCGCAATCGTCGGTATCTGCATGGTGAGCGCAGCACGGCCGGTAGCCGCGGCACAGCAGGTCACTGCGGAAACATTGCTGGACCGCATCCAGATCGAAGACCTGCTGACCCGTTACTACTACGACTTGTCGCAAGGCGGTGACCGCCACGTGTTGTCCGACTACTTCACCGAAGATGCTTTACTGGATGTGGATGGCACTATTGCCCGAGGCCATGGTGAGATTGCCAAGCTCTACGAACGCCCGGATGACGGCGAATCCATCGAGCAGACCCGCCAGCGGCGGCGCGGGCATATGCTACTGACGAACCCGATCATCGAAATCAACGGCGACCGCGCCATCGCCCACGTGATCTGGACGGGGGTGATGAATGAAGGGGTCGGTCAGCCGCCCAGCCTGTACGAACAAGGTCGCGAGGATACCGAACTGGTCAGGCAGAATGGCCGTTGGCTGATCAAGCAACGGTATATCAGTTCTGACAGCGGTACGCCCGATCGCTTTGACCAGACCTACGAACCGCGGGACAACCCGTTGAACGTATCACCTTGAAATGATGCAGCGAGGCGACGCGCGCCAGCCAGGTGCTGGCGCGTGTCAGACTGCTGGCCGGTCAGCTTTTCGGCTGCGCCAGGCGGCGCCGGTATCGAAGCAATACGCCGAGTCCACCGGAAAGTAACAGTGCAGGGGCAGGTAACGGTACCGGCGTCACCTGTATCCAACCCCAGCTGAAATCGCGCTCGCTGAAAGATTGGGTGCCGCCGCCGATCACCCAGTGGGTACCCACGGGATAGGGCGACCACGCCAAGGTTCGGTAACCCACCGTATCGGGCGGCGTTCCGAACTCCTGGTATGGCAGATTCAATGCGACGGCCGGGGTAAATCCATCACCGGCCAAATCCTCGCTTGTCACGTCCGCCGGCTGACCCGTGTAGAAACCGCTGGCATACGCCGGCCCATTGAACAGGTTGTGCAACGAAGTCACGATAAACCAGGCTTCGTTCTCATCCGTGATCTGCAGACCGGCGGGAAATGTCGTGGCGTAACTTGCGCCGAAGCCGGTGAAACTGAGGTCGTACAGCGAACCGTTGGCTTCCAGCCCATTGACACCGGTGACCTTGCCGGCGCCATCGGTGACGACAGTGGCTGCCTCGACACCTGCCACGGATCCGGCCAAAAGGCATGCAAGTGCCAATGCACCGCAGTAGCCGTGACGCATCGCGGCACGCGGATGGTTATTGTTCTTTTTCATAGCATTTTCCCCGAGGTGAATTACTTATTGTCATTATTCGGCTGGCGCTCACGCTGTACTTCACGCTCCCGCCACCTGTTTGAACGTAGCGCCATGTGGCGGTGCACGCGCTGACTTCGGTCAGCTTTGGGAGCATCTCGAAGGCGCTGTGCTCAACATAGTGAGTGGTTGACGGGAAGCGCTATCAGGCGAAGAATCGGAGCGGTCCATGCCGGCTCTGGTGTCTGAAATACTGCGAGGTCAACTCCATGCTGCGATTTACTCCGCTCGGTTCGATGATAACGGCGATGCTGTTTGCCGCCTCCGCTTGTGCAACCGAACCCACGGCGCCGGAAGTCACCGAAGCCGGAGTCGTCGACCAAAGCCAGGCGCAGGCGGACAAAACGACCGAGATGCCGGATGCCAACGTGCGCGAATGCCGGGCGACCGAATACACCGGCTCACGGATGCGCAAGGGCAAGATTTGCATGACCAGGGCGCAATGGGCCGCGTCCGACGCCGCGAATAAAAAGCGCCAGGATCTGGATGGCTTTTTCCGTGGCGTGCGTGAAGCCGCTTCGCGGGATTCCGGTACGGCGGTCCAGATGGGGCCTTCGTCAGGCGGCTTCCCATGAGCTTGTGAGGTCAAGATTGCCGTAACGCCGGATTATCAGCACTACCTGCAACGCGGATGTTGGACAGGGCCGTGTAGTACGCGGAATGGCACTCCGCGTTGAGTACCGCAGTTGCTAACATTCCAATTTACATTTCGTCTGCCGGCGTGACGGCAGGTGCCCGGGCGAATATCTCCGCCGCTTCCCAGAGGCTCACGCCGACTCCGGTAGTCCGTACAGCGAGCCGCGCGATCCTGGCTACCGTGGTGACCGGCATTGGTCGCAGCGACGCGGGCAGGATCCAGGTTGGCAGCATTCGCAGCAACCGCAGCGCCGCCTGTTCACCGGGTCGGTGTTCAGTTCGGTCACCGTCCAGCAATCCCGGCCGCAATATGCAGGTGCGCGCAAACCCCAGTGCAATCAGGTCGGTCTCCAGCCTCGCCTTGAGCCGTGAGTAGAAGAACGCGGATGTCGCGTGGGCACCGGCGGCGGAAACCAATACGCAGGTATGCGCGCCGTTGGCGTGGGCAGCTTCTGCTGCCCAGAGCTGATAGTCGTGGTCGACACGAAATTGCTTCTGTTGATTGCCGGCCAGTTTGCGCGTGGTACCCAGCGCGGAAAACAATACATCGCAATTGAACGCTTCGGCGTATGCCTGACGGTCCTCGAAATCGAGCACGATATGCTGATGCCCGGGATGAATGACCTCAACTTCGCGACGGGCGACGGTGATGACCTTATGATAGTCCGGGTCGGCCAGCAGCTGGCTGACCAGACAGGTGCCGACGAGTCCGGTGGCGCCGACCACAGCGGCAGTTCTTGGCGGGGGATTATTCATAAGGCTGCTGACTTTGCCGGGGCGCAGGGGCCAATGGAAGTGTTCGCCCATAGTAGCGCAACGTGGCCGGGCAACCCTGCGTCTGGCACACCATGGACCGCGCTAACCTTTTCGTCAAAGTTAAGGCATTCTATGCGGCACGATGGATCATCAAACTTCCTACTTCGATCGCGACCTCAGTTGGCTGGCTTTCAATCACCGTGTTTTACAGGAAGCGGGCGATAGCCGCGTACCACTCCTGGAACGTCTGCGCTTCGCCGGCATCTTTTCCTCCAACCTGGATGAATTCTTCCGCGTCCGGGTCGCCGCGCTGCGAACCGCGATTCGCGAGGCGGATGACGATGCGACGCTCGCGGGTCTGCGCAGCCGGCTGCGCAGGATCCATTTGACGGTCGACGGTCTGCAGCGGGAGCTGGGACGGATTGTCGACGACGAATTGCGCGACGAACTTCGCAAGCAGGGAATTGCGCTGAAGTTCGGTGCGCCGGACAACCGCTGGCGGCCGTTGCTTGCCGAATGGTTCGAATCGTCCGTGCGCGCGCGGTTGTCGCCGCAGCCATTGTTTGATGACGTCGCGCCTTTTCTGGAAAACCGTGCGCTGTACCTGGTGGTGGCTTTGCGGGGTGAAAACGACAGCGAGGCGCACTACCAGCTGGTGGAGATTCCGAGCGGTGAACTGTCGCGCTTCGTGCAATTGGCCGGAGCGGCGGAACCTGCGGCGGTACTGATGCTGGATGATGTCATCCGCCTGTTCCTGGCTGATCTGTTTCCGGGCGCTGCCGTTACCGGCCATTGGTCGATCAAGCTCAGCCGCGATGCGGAGCTATACATCGACGACGAATTTTCCGGTGACCTCAAACAAAAGATTCACGAAGGCGTGCAACGCCGCCGCATCGGACCACCGTGTCGCCTGTTGTTCGACGCGACGATGCCCGAACCTCTGGTGGAACGACTGCGCGAGCATCTGCGATTGCAGCCGGACGATCTGGTGCGTGGTGGTCGTTATCACAACTACAGTGATTTCCTGTCGTTTCCGAAACTCGGGCCGCCCGAATTGCGTTACCCCGCATGGCCGGCGCAGGCGCTGGCGGGCGACACCGGCGACATGCTGGTGCGCATTGCCAAGGGCGACGTGTTGTTGAGCCTGCCATACCAGTCCTACGCACCGGTGCTGGCGCTGGCCGAACAGGCGGCGCTGGCGGACGATGTGACCTCGATTTCGATGACTTTGTATCGTGCCGCGGAGAACTCGCGCCTGGTCTGGGCACTGGCCGAAGCAGCCAGACGCGGCAAGCAAGTGCGGGTCTTCGTCGAGGCCAAGGCCCGCTTTGACGAAGCCGCCAACCTTGAACACGCACGGCGTCTGGTGGAAGCCGGCGCGAATGTCATGTACAGCATGCCGGGCCTGAAGGTCCATGCGAAGTTGATGTTGATTGAGCAGCGTACGGCTGCCGGAGTACGACGGACCGGGGTGTTCAGTACCGGCAACTTCAATGAACAGACCGCGTCGTTCTATTCGGATTTTGTTCTGCTGACAGCCGACCCGCGGCTGACTGATGAAGCCCCCGCGGTATTCGACTACCTGAGCAGTGGCCAGGTACCGGACACAACACGGTCGCTGTTGATCGCACCGTTCAACCTGCGTCAGCGCCTTACGCAAATCGTCGAAGCCGAGATGGAACACGCCCGCGGCGGTCGACCGGCGGAAATCTGGATCAAGCTGAACAATCTGGAAGATGAAGCGATGATTGATCTGTTGCATACGGCGATGGCGGCCGGCGTGCGGATCAGGATGGTTCTGCGCAGCATCTGCCGGCTCATTCCACGAGACGACGAGCGCGATCGACTTGAAGCCATCAGTATCGTGGATCGAAATCTGGAGCATGCGCGCGTCGTCGTTGCTCATAACAACGGCGAACCGCAGGTTTGGCTGGGCTCTGCGGACTGGATGGTGCGCAACCTTGATCGCCGGATTGAAGTCGTATTCCCACTCATCGATGCTCAGGCGCGGGCCAGCGTCATCGAGTTCATGCGCTTGCAGTTGGCGGATACCGCGCGGGCTCGCATTCTGGACGCCCAGCAGAGTAACCGCTACCGGCATGCTGACCGTGCGCCAACGCAGTTGCGGGCCCAGCAGGCTTATTACGAAGCGATATGCCAGCAGTCGTGACCACGACTTTCCCCCGGGATGATTGCCGCGTGTTTTGCTGCCTGAGCTGATTTCGAACCGGCTTCGGCGCCGCGCTGGCCGGGCGCTCGACCAGACACTTTTCTGATCTGAATCCTCTGGTATTCTGAGCCGGCATCAATGCCGTTGATAAGGTAAGCACTACATTGGACTGCCGCCCCGCAAACGCCTGCATCACGTTCATTGCCCGGCTGGCAGGCTGCCTGTTACTGCCCCTGGCGTGGGCCTCGATCGCGTCGGCGCAGTCGAACATCAGTGTCAGCCTGGATCCCGGGTTGCCAGGCGAAACGACGGCGATCGCGGCGCTGGTCAGCTACGACCTGCCCACGGCGTGTTACACCCTCACCCCATCGCACAGCGTCAGTGGCAACACGGTGACGATCGATATCGATCAACAGGCTTCCGGCGGCATCTGCAGTTTCGTGGTTACGCGTTTCGACATTGCCAGGGACATCGGCGTGCTGCCGGTCGGGCATTACCAATTGGTTGTCAGAATCAATGGTCAGACCTACGCCGAGCAACCGTTTGATGTGGTGACGACCGCGCCGTTCGGCCTGCTGGACCCGGCCGACGGCAGCGAGGCGTGCGCGCTGGCGGTGTTCGACTGGGACGACGCGGCAGTTGATCAGCCCGAATACGAATTGCTGATTGCAAGCGACCCGCAGTTCCAATCCATTGCCATTTCGCAGTCGCATCTGGTGAGTTCGCGCGCGGTCGTGGATACGTTCTCAACGACGGAAAATCAGCATTTCTGGTGGACGGTAACCGTCAGGGATGCCAACCAGGTCGTTCGTTACAGCGAGGAAGTGCGCGAAATCATCCTCAATCCCACCGGTCATTGCGCGTTCGGCTTCGGCACGGGCGTGGATTCGGTCATTGTCGGCCTGGTGCAGAGCGAACTCGATGCAGTGTTGATTGCCGGCGCCACGGTCACTGTCGCGCAGCAGGGGCGGGTGGTGCAGCAGGCGGACATTACAGACAGAACCGGCCAGTTCATCCTGCACATCGAACAGTTCGATCTCGGTCAGACCATCGAGATTTCAATCAGCCGCCCTGGTTTCGATACCACGGTGATCAATGTGACCTTGTCGAGCCGGTCAGTGATCGAAGTGCATACCGTGCCACTGACGGAATCGGTCCCGGTCGGCGGAATCGGTGATCCCGATCCTGAAGCCGCGTTGAAGCTGTTGCCGATACTCAACGGGATATTGAATGACGATTGAGCGGGCCGCGTTGCCGCGGCCTCGCTCTCATTCGTCGTCAACGATTCTCAAGGTTGGCGACAGACGTAACTCTCAGCCTTCGCTGGGTCACCACCGTTGAAATGCGCGTATTGCGGGTACGGGCATAGCGGTCGGCTCGCACCGTTCATGCTGCGTCCGGTGGCCACCACGCCGGTCGGCGCTCTGTCATCCTCCACCCATTGCACCAGAGGGCTCAGCAGATCGAACGAGTCCGGCGTTTTGTCGCCCCCAGCGCAGTGCGCCATGCCGGGCACCAGATACAGACGGCTGTAACTGCCCGCCGGCGCGAGCCAGGCATTGGTCTTGCCCATCTCACCCATGTAACGCACCGTTTCATTGGCGGAGAACCAGGCGTCGCTCTCACCATGATAGAAAATATGCTTGCCGCCTTTGCCAACGAAGCTGCTGACGTTGTACGAGGTCCCGGTAGTGCCCAGCGCTTCCTCCAGACTGGAGGCGACAAAGAACTCGGCGTCTACGTTCTGCTGACCCAGATCCGCGCCATTGCCGCCTTCCGGCGGACTGCCACCGGCCAGCAGCAGCCCGGGCAGGCCGGCAGTGTCATCGATGCCCGTATCCCAGGGAAACGACACGTAAACTTCCTGCCCGCCCGCGGTGACCGGACCTGACATCGCCTTGGCCAGCGCATCGGCCTTGGCATCGGCCAGGCATTGGTTGCCGCCTTTGACCGAGCACGACACCTGGTGCGGATCGAAATCGCATTGCGTGCGGTTGAAGATGAGTCCATCGGCCTGACCATCGAGCGCGTCGCAGCGGGCGAGCAGCCCATCCATGACGATCTTCTCTTCCTCTGGCGTGAACGGATCGCGCGCATTGCTGACCGCCTTGCTCAGCTGGTTGCTGATCCAGCGCAAGGCGAGATTGCTGACGCCGGTACGCATGGCGGGTGCCCCCGACACGATGCCGTCGAACAGTTGGGGGAAACGCTGCGCCATCACCATGCCTTCACGGCCACCGGTGGAGCAGCCGACGAAATAACTGTGGTGTGGTGAGTTGCCGTAGTACCGCTCGACCATCGGCCGCGTCAGATCGACGACCTTGGCGTTGGCCTGGTACTGGAAGTTCAGCATGGCCTGCTGATCCTTCATGAAGCTGGCGTCAAAGCCGCTGGCGACATGGCCGGTGTCGTTGCTGACGACGGCGAAACCGCGGGCGAGGGCGGATTCGGTGCCGGATGCCTGGGAGCCGGTAGGTTCTCGCACCACACCGTTCAATCCGCCACCGCCTTGAAACAGGTAACGGCCGTTCCAGTTGTCCGGCAGGTTGATCGCGAAGCCGATGGCGTAGGGTTTGCCGTCGGCGCCGGTACGGTGCTCGAAGCTGCCGGCGATATGGCAATGCGCGGGCAGGTTCTGCGGCGGGCCGAAGGGGGTCTGAACCTCACGGCTGTCGTAATGCCTGGCTTCGTCGATCTTCACGTCATGTCGGCCGTCGTCATAGCGAGCCAGCGCGGCACAATCGCGGTCCGCGGCGTGAACGGCACCTGCTGCCGTGCCAAGGCTGATGGCCAATACCAGGCGGTTGAACTTCATGGATGGTTTCCCCTTGAAAGTGATCGTAAGCACCCGCTGCCGATGGCACCAACAGGTCCTGCTGCAAAGCGCAAAATGCAGGCGGGCAAGACAACGTGCGGTGACGCTGGTCGCGGGCGTCGTCACCTGCCCGTCATCGCACCTGTGGCGAGATGGTACAAGTTGTCTGATGATTGGTAAAACCTGTTTCCGACGCAAGTGTCGGTGTTCCGTGCTGGCATCGTGACGGACGCCTAATTAGACTTGCGCTGAATTCGATTTTGAAGGAGCACCACCATGCAGGCAGGCAACGGCCAGAGTATTCGCGAGCCGGAACGCCAGATTCCGGTCTACGGCACGTGCGATGTGCTGGTGGTGGGCAGTGGTCCCGCCGGCACCGCCGCCGCGGTCGCGGCCGCGCGTGAAGGTGCTGATGTCGTGCTGCTGGAACGTTTCGGCCATCTGGGCGGACTGTCGACCGGTGGCCTGGTGTTCTGGATTGATCGCATGGCCGATTGGGACGGCAACCTGCTGATTGGCGGTATCGGCCAGGAACTCGTTGATCGCTGTGGACCGGAAGTGACGCTCGGACCGCCGCGTGAATTGTGGGGTTCGCGAGATCCGGTCGCCGTCGCCTATTGGGCCGTGCGCACCTCGGCCATGGGCGGTGTCGTGCAGTGGTCGCCAACGCTGGATCCGGAAATTCTCAAGTTCGTTACCAACGACATCGTGCGCGAAGCCGGTGTCACCACGTTGCTGCATTGCTGGGTGGTGTCCACGCTGGTGGAGGACGGCGCGGTGCGCGGGGTGATTTTCGAAAGCAAGGAAGGGCGTTTTGCCGTGCTCGCCAAGGTCGTGGTGGATTGCACGGGCGATGGCGATATCTTCGCGCAAGCACAAGCCGCATACGACGATGACTTCGATGCCAACAGTGCGCACGCACGGCTGACCACGGCTTTCCGCCTCGGCAATGTCGACATGCGGCGCTACCTCGATTTCCGCATGTTGAATCCCAAGGGCCACGCCGAGATGCAGAAGCGCGCGATGGATGAAGGTATCGCGTTGCAAGGCCATCCGACGCCGCATGACAGCGAAGCCTTGTTCATGACCCCGCGCATGGCGGGCTATTCAGCATTGAAGGTGGCCGACCTCACCGCAGTGGAATTTGCCTCGCGGGATGTGATGGTGAAAGGGCTGGCGTTCTACCGCGCACATGTGCCCGGCTTTGAGCGCGCCTGGGTGATGGATACCGCGCAACAGATCGGAACCCGTCACGCACGCCGCCTCACCGGCACCACGCGTATCACTATCGACCACTGGCGCAAGGACGGCACCTACAGCGACAGCATCGGCTTGTGTCCTGGCCTGACCGCGCAGTTCCCCACGTTGCAGATTCCGTACGGCAGTCTGGTGCCGCGCAACATGGATGGACTGCTGGCCGCTGGCCGCAACCTTTCCGCCGACACCGGTTCGCATGCTGCACTGCGTGAGATTCCGGAATGCTGGGCGATGGGCCATGCCGCCGGTGTCGCGGCTGCTGTTGCCGTGCAGCGTAATGTTGCGCCACGCGCCGTTGCCATTGATGAATTGCAGGACAAGTTGCGCAAGAACGGCGCGATTGTCGATCGCCCCGCGGGCAAGACCGGCGCATTGGATGCCAATAGCGCGGTAGACAACGCTACGGCATTGCAGACCTCTTCCATCCACTGGACCTCGGTGATGGATGCGCCGAAGAAATCGGCCGGCTGAGCTCGATACATCGATATGAGAATCGATACGTGCCGCGTGTATTGCATGCCACGCGCGGCACGCTCCTGATTCACGCTGCGAGCCAGCGCACCGCTGTTATACTGCCGGCTGGCTGACCAGACAGCGTTCGGAAAGACCCACGTGCAGACCGAATCCACTTTCGATATTGCCGTATTCCTGCAGAACCTGAAATTCACGCCGTTTCACCGGCGGATTCTGTTCCTCTCCTGTGTAGTGACATTCTTCGACGGCATGGACTTTCTGTTGATGGCGTTCACGCTGCCGTACATCCGTGACGACATGAATCTGACCCGCGAAGTGATGGGTAACGTCAGCGCGGCGGCGTTTCTCGGTCAGATGATCGGGTCATTGCTGGGGTCATACATCGCCGACCTCATCGGGCGGCGCCCGGTGATACTCATCTGTACTGTGTTGAGCGCAATTCTGACCTTTGTCACTGGTTTCGCGCATACGCCCGACCTGCTCATCGTCGCGCGTTTTGTTGGCGGATTGGCGGTAGGTGGTCTGCTGGCGCCGGCCTGGTCGCTGAACATCGAAGCCATGCCGAAATCGATGCGGGCGACTTCCGTCACCATCGTCATGTTGGGATTCAGCGTCGGCAGTTCGGTCGCCGGTCCCATCACCAATTTCCTGGCGCCGGGATTCGGTTGGCCGATGGTGTACTTCTTCTGCGGCGCGGTGACCATGCTGCTGGCGGTGCTGCTCTATTTCACACTGCCGGAATCCATGCGCTGGATGGCGGCCAAGGGCAAACCTGCTGCGCAGATTGCGCCGCTGGTGCGACGGTTCGATCCGGCTATCGATACGTCACGCTATAGCGCTTTCATTGTGTCGGACGAGTCGAGGGTCGGCGCCAAGCAGGATCCATTGGCCAAGTTCATCGCATTGTTCCGCGGGCCGTTGTCGTTCATCACCCCGTTGATCTGGGCGGCTTACTTCTGTTCTTCGTTCGTGATGTTTCTGAAATCCGCCTACAGCGTATTGTTTCTGGAGACTCTCGGCATCAGCGTCGTGAACGCATCGTGGATCAATTCCGCCGGCGGACTGCTTGGGGCTTTGGGTGGCGTGGTGTTGTTGATGTTCACCGAGAAGCGGGGGCCGTTGTGGATTATGGTCGCGCCCTTGATTGGCATTCCGACGCTGCTGCTGATTGGTTCGGGCCTGGTGGATCAGACCTCGGCATTTGTGCCGGTGATCCTGCTCGGCATGATCATGATCGGCGCCGGCCATTCCGCCATCATTTCCATGACCAGCATCTATTACCCGAGCACCGTACGCGCCACCGGTGGCGGCTGCGCGAGCTTCATGGCCAAGTTTGCTTCGGTCGCCGCACCGCTGGTCGGCGCCCGCTATTTTCTCGGTGACCGGATGGCCGTGTTGGACGGTTACCTGTTTTCCGCTGCCGGCCTCGCCGGCGCCATTGCCTGTATCGTGCTGCTCGCACACTTCGCCAAACGGCTGTCCGGCAACAGTGCGCAGCCAACAACCATCACCAGGGAGCAAACCGCATGACCTTACGCAGCCTCGGCGCGAATACCCCCGGACGCCGTGCCAACTGGCGTGCACTTGGATTGTCGCCGGAGGATATGCAGAAGCCGAAGATAGCGATCGTCAACAGCTCGTCAGAACTTGCTATCTGCTATGCCCATCTCGACAGCATTGCCAAGATGGTGAAGGAGGAGATTCGCAAGGCGGGCGGCGTGGCGTTCGAAGTGCGTACGGCGGCGCCATCCGACTTCATCACCGGTGCGGCAAGGCAGGGTTCGTACATCCTCGCCGGGCGCGACATCATCGCCAACGATATTGAAGTGCAGGTGGAAGCAGCATTGCTGGACGGCATGATCTGTCTGACCAGTTGCGACAAGACTCCTCCCGGACACCTGATGGCCGCGGCACGGCTGAACATCCCGACCATCCTCGTGATTGGCGGCTATCAGCAGGCGGGGGAAATCGACGGCAAGCCGGTGGATGTTGAAGACGTCTGGTCAGGCGCGGTAGGTGAACGCTTCGGCGCCAAACCGAAGTTCCCGGTGGCGGCGATGGCCGAAAACGCCATCATGGGGCCAGGCGTGTGTGCCGGTATGGCCACCGCCAACACCATGCACTGTGTGGTCGAGGCGCTGGGCATGTGTCTGCCCGGACATGCGCCGGTGCGTGGTAACAGCCCCAAGATGCAGCAGAACGCGCGCGACGCCGCCCGTCGCATCGTCGAAATGGTCAATGAGGATCTCAAGCCGCGCACGATTTTGACCGAAGGCGCGTTCCGCAATGCCGTTGCAACCGTGCTCGCGGTGTCTGGGTCGATCAACGCCATCAAACATCTGCAAGCGGTCGCGATTGAAGCGCAGACCGACATCGACATTTTCCGGATCTGGGACGAGATGGGCGATGTGCCTGTATTGTCAGCGGTCAGGCCCAGCGGTGAAGTACGGATAGAACAGTTCGAAGACGCTGGCGGCGCACGCGCAGTACTCAAGCGTCTGGCAAGCCGCATCGACACCAGTGTGATGACCTGCACCGGCAAGACATTGGCAGAGAATCTCGCGGGCTACGACATTCCGGGGCCGGATGTGATTCATGCCCTGGATGATCCGATCAGCATCGGGCCGTCCATCGCCATACTGCGTGGCAGCTTTGCGCAGACCGCAGTGGTACGCCTGGGTATCCGCGATGGATCGCGGCCGGAAGAGTTTTCCGGCCCTGCACGTGTGTTCGAGACGGTGACCGATTGCATGAAGGCAATTGAAGAAGGCGGGGTGCACGCCGGACATGTCGTCGTCTGCCGTAACCAGGGGTTGAAGGGCGGGCCGGCCATGGGTGGCGGCGCGAGCCAGGTATTGTTCGCGCTCGACGCGGCGGGTCTGGCCAAGACCACGGCATTTGTCACGGACGGCCAGTTGTCCGGGCTGTGTCTGAAAGGTCTGACTGTCGCCGAGGTCTCACCCGAAGCGGCGACCGGTGGCCCGATCGGCAAGGTCCGCGATGGCGACCAGATATCCATCAGCGTGGAACGCCGCAGTATCGATATCGACGTCGCGCCGGAGGAACTTGCAGCCAGGCCGGCGCCGGGGTTTGTCGTTCCGGCTGAGGGCTACCTGAAATCCTTCCGCCAGGATGTGCATGACATGTCGACGGGTGGCGTGTTGTTGCCGTTGGACAGGTAATCATTCCATCAAGGTTGATTCCGAATTTGATTTCAAACGCAGTGAAGGCAGAGGGGGCCACGGCTGCAATGCATCGTTCACCGAATAGTTTCGCAGCGCCACTTAAGTTGGTTGTCAGCGCCTTGGCGCTGTGCGCAACCGCGCAGGTCAATGCCCATCACAGTCAGGCCGCTTTCGACGCCACTCGCGTCATTACCTTCGAAGGCGTGGTTCACCGGCTGGACTGGAAGAACCCCCACATCTACCTCATTGTTGAAACGCGTGACAGCGAAGGCAAGACGATGCTGCAGCAGATCGAAGGTCTCGCCATCACACAGGCATTGGTGGATGGACTGGATCGCAACGCGTTGACGCCGGGCACGCCGGTGCTGGTGCGGGCGAATCCCAACCGTCACGGTCAGGGCAAAACCGTGCGCGGCCTGGACGTCACGACCAAGGATGGCAAGGTCCATCCCTTCTATCAAGGCAATACCGTTACACCGGATTTGGTGCCGGCCGATTCACTTGCAGGTCATTGGGCGCCACCGCTGTCCGAATCAAGCAAGGTGTTCCGGGTGACCTATGGAGACTGGAAATACACCGAAGCCGGCAGCGCGCGTAACCTGGTCGGCGCGTGCGACATCGAGCCGATTCCGTTTCTGGCTGCAATCAACGAGGTCCGCGCGATTGAACTGCACGAGAATACGGTGGTATTCCTGCACGACAATTCCGGCGACAAGGCCACGCGCACGGTATATCTGGATCAAGCTTCGCACCCGGCTGACCTTGCGCCTTCATTGATGGGACATTCCATCGGTCATTGGGAAGGCGATACGTTGGTGGTGGATACCATTGGCTATACCGCCCACAGTTCCGGCACCTTCTCCAGTGTGCCCGGCGGCGTACGCAAGCACACGGTCGAGCGGTTGTCTCTGACCGATGACCGTCTGCATCTGAAGTACGAAGTGATGATCGAAGACCCCGACTTCCTCGCCGAACCCGGCTCCTTCACCATGTTGTGGGACCACCGTCCCGATCTCGAATTCTCAAGCGACCCCTGTGACGCGGAAGTTTCTTCGCGCTACCTCGACGACTGATTGTTGGCGCACGGTCGAAGACGTGTCAGCCACCGTCGTCGCCATGCGGTGCTGCCCGCCATTGTCCGGTTAATCGCCACAGTTCTCAATCCGCAGCCGACAACGTCCAACTTCTTCGCATCCTGTGATCCGAATCAGAAAACCCTTGGCAGAAACGGAGATATTGAACCCATCGGGTTCGGCCATCACACGATTCCTGTAATGAGGGGGTATACATGAAACAGGCGCAAAGGCAGTGGAAGAGTATTTTATCCGCCGCGGTGTTAGCGGCGTGTGCAGCGACAGTAGCGGCGGTGTCAGCGGCAGACGCCGCATCGCCCACTCGGAAAATCGCCGTGCCGGTGAGCATCAATGCGCTGATGGTGACGCTGATTGATCACTCCGCGCACCACATATGGGATTACGAGGCGCTGGAGCGTGACCTCAGCGAGGAGGAATGGCGCATTGTGGAGTACTTTGGAATTCAGCTGGCGGCCGCCGGACCGCTGCTGACCCTCGGTGGCAGTGGCCCGTTGGATGACACCTGGGCGGGCAGTGAACAATGGACGAACTACTCGCAGGCACTTTCCAATGCCGCCATGCTGGCAATGGATGCCGCGCGCAACAAGAGCAAGGACCTGCTGACCAGTGCTGGTGACGCGTTGTTGACGACCTGCCTTGGCTGTCACGGCGCGTTCAAGCCGGAGACGCCGACAGAAGGCATCATGCACAATCCGGAATATGACCATCTGTACCATCTGTTCGAGAAGGACACAGCGGCAGACTGACCGCGCATCCGGCGCCTTACCGCAACCGGTGGGCGCCGTTTCCCGAACCACGATGTGCAAAGGCGGTATTGCGTTTTGCCATTGGCGGAAGGCGACTGGTTCTGCCCTTGAGCACCCCGCGCAGTAGCAATAGACTGCGATTGAACCGGGGGGCGCATATGAGCGAAGCAATTGCAGGCCGCGCAGTCGGCACGGGTTTCCGACCGAGCTTTCACTTGTGGATGATTGCGCTGATGACGTTCTTCGTCTTCGGCGGCTTTGGTATGACCTACCTGCAGCCCATGGCGACCGGCACGATGCCACCGACCCCACCCATCGTCCACGTCCACGGCATCTTCTTCTTCACCTGGATGGTATTGCTGGTGGTGCAGTCGCTGCTGGTGAACGTGAAGAACGTTCGGCTGCATCGAAGCCTGGGGAGTTTCGGAATCGCACTGGCGGGCACGCTGGTGTTCATGGGCCTGTTGATTACCGTCATCAGCACCGCGGTGCCCACCACGTCCGATGACGGTTATGGCCTGCTGTATCTATCCCTGGTTGCGCCGCCGAGTTTTGGTGTGCTGTTCGCGATGGCCATCCGGTCAGTGCGCACGCCGGAAATCCATCGCAACCTGATGTTGTTGTCGACGATCAGCATCCTGATGCCGGGCATCAACCGTTTGTACATGATGGGCTTGGGGTTGGACTTCGTGCCGTTCTTCGGCACTTACATGACGATGAACGCAATGTCCGCCGCGGTGCTGGTGCATGAGTGGCGCAGCAACGGCCGGATCAGCGGCGCCACCTGGACCGCCGTGGCCATCATCGTCATCCCGCAGATCCTGTTGCCGATGGTCGCACCGTCGCACGGGTTCCGCGAGTTCTGCGATTCGCTGGGGTCCCTGGTCTATTATCGATAAGCTCGGCTGCCGCTAGCGGCCGGGCAAGGTCGCATAGATTTCGGCGTCAGCAGGGAGCAAGTGGTAAGGCTGCTTGTCCTGGGTCCAGAATACCCTGACCGGTCCTTCGAAAACGGATGGATCATCCAGCGTTCCAATCTTCACCACCACACCTTCGGGGATCTGTATCAGCCTGCCGGCGATGTGGACGCCGCAGGTACCACAGAATTCGCGCGTGGGGATGAAGCCGTCGCCTTCGCGGCGGTACGTCCGGGGTTCGCCTTGCGTGTAGCGGAACTGTCTGGCTTCGATCCCGATGAAAAGATTGCCCGCGCCACCGGAGATTTTCTGGCAGGTCTTGCACAGACAAAGCGCGCGCCATGGAAAATCGCCGGTGATTTCATAGCGCAAAGCGCCGCAGTAACAGCCACCCGCAATGGTCATATCGCGTCCTCCTGGATTCCAGCGGTTCGGGCTGTGCGTCCGCCACCGCCGGGGTACGAAATGCTGGCGTGCTAGTCGCAGTCCACCGCCACGCGCTCCATCTCCGCCGTTTCGTTGGCGCCATCCTCCGTGAGCACTGTCAGCACGTCGGAATACCACGCGGTGAACAGATTCAACCGCTCGTCTTCCATCACATCCCGGTTGCTGACATCCAGACGCGAGGAATGTATCCCAAGCAGCCGCCATGGGAACCCAGTACGACCGGACTGCGCTTTCGAAGTGCGCATGACCACCGGCGAGCCGCTGCTGCCGCGGTGGAGCAGCGAATCGGTGAGGAAGTAACCCTGGCCCTGAAAGCGCAGGCTGAAAGACGAAGCGATGATCGCGTGGCGCATCACGGGCAGGCCGTGCAGCGTATCCTTGAAGCTCAATGGAAAGCCGATGATCCTGATCGATTCACCCACTTCGATACGCGCCATGTCCTTCGGCAGGTGGTTGTGGTCGAACGCATAGTAGATCGCGCCTTCAGGAAACTCCTCCGGCTTCAGCTGCAGTGCCACGACATCAACCAGACCGGAGGTGTCACTGGCCTCGCGCCAGCGGCGCCCGCCGTTGGCGTCATAGAGCGGGATGGCGAACTCGATGGTCTGGGTGACATTGTCGCGGTTGGTATGCAGCATGATCTGAATCTGATCCGGCTGATGGCCGGCGGCTTCGTCAATGACGATATGCCGGTTGGTGATGCAATACAGACGGTTGTCGCGGGAGAAGAAGAAGCCGGTGGCACGCGACAGCAAGGCAGTGCCGCTGAATGTGCTTACCTGGGTCGTGGTCAGAAGAATCGATTCACAGTTCATAAGGCAGCCCGACGAGTACGGAAGGTGTTTGTGTTAGCGCAATGAATTGGCCGCCATTCTACCCGTCCAGGGGCTGGGGTACAGATGCAAAACTACAAAGGTTTTGCTGCGTGTCGGCACAGCTGTCGGGTTCGCGCACCGTGCTGGAAACATTGTAGTGATTACCGCAGGTGTTGAATCCTGTTCCAATACGCTGCGTGGTTGCCCTGGAGTTGTGGTGAGTATCCTGCAAGCTTCTGCATCATGCGTTCAGGCCGGTTGATTCGACGCAGCACCGTTGTGATTTCGCAAGCAAGGCGGGCTTCGGCGACCGCCTAGAAGTCGTAGCGCAATGTCGCACCCGCCGTCCAACTGGCGTAATCAGTGCGACTGAAAATCCTGCTGAACTCCACCGCCGAACTCCAGGCGGATTCGCCGCGCATGCGCAGGCCGAACCCGAGTTCGAACTCGTCGTCGTCAGCGGACCGGACCGCACCGAGATCTTCCGGCAGGCCACCGGCATCCTGGCCTTCGCTGCGCGAAAGATCATTGCGGTAGACCGCGTAGGCGAACGGTTCAAATTTTTCGAAGGTCCGCGCAATATCGGCGCCGAAATTGATTTGAGAAAGCGTGACCCGGCGTTGATCCACCGTCCACAAGCGGGTGCTGACCGGCGAGCCCGCACGCGTCTGCTCGACATAGGCATCGTGCGTTTCCCGAACATACAGGTAGCCGATGCGTGCACCCAGCTGCCATTCATTGACCTGCCAGGCCCCTGCCAGGTTGGCGCTCAGAAACCAGCGCGCGCCATCGAACGTGGAGTCGATGGGCGAGCCGTTGTCGGGCGCGATACGGTGTTGTTCGTAATCCAGCCAGGTGTAGCCGTAGCTGGCGTCGATACTGATGTGATCGCTGACCAGCCAGGCGATATACGGCGTAACCATAATCGCTTCCGCGTTGGACTTGCCACCATTGAAGGCCGTGCTGATGGACATATCGTCGTAGCCGATGGCTGCGCCGAGCAGCCAGCGCTCTGCAAATAAACGATGCGCGCCGACGATGCCTGAATTCAGTGACGAATCGAATCCCAGGCTTTCGTTGCGCGCGTTGACGAAGTCACTGCGCTGGTCGACATGGTTGTAGTTTGACCAAAGTTGGGTGAAGCCCGGACCATCGCCTGCGGCCAGCACAGTGGATTGCACGGCGCCACCATGTAGCGCGAGAGCAGTGTCTTCCTGCGTTTCACGACGCAGCGTGCGGGCCGTTCGGTTGCTGAGTGAACGAACCGAATCCGGAGTTGAGACGCCGGTCGCCACGCCGTTCAGACAGTCACCAAGATTGTCCACGCGACATTGGCGGAACCGGACCGAGGACTCCTCCGCCTGTTGTGCATCCGAATGACTGATGCTGATGGCGAGCAGCACAGCGGCCGTCCAAACGCAATTGCGAAGTCTCATCCTGTACTCCCAAGCCGCCAGCCGGCTGAGCTCGAAGGCTACCCGCTACCGCCTGGCAAGACAACTGATGGTATGGCGCCTATCCATGTCGCAACGGAAACATGTCTCAGTTGGATTGCTCGATCCGGCTGACCAGATCCGTGGCTTCGCTCAGCAGTGCCGCATCATTCAATTCCTGCGCGATGCTATGACCCTGTCTGGCATAGGCCAGTGCGTCTTCAGCGTCGCCAAGTTCAAGGCACCGCTCGGCGATGGCGAGGTACAGGGAAGCTGCGTCATCGCGCAGTCCCATTTCGGCAGCCAGGTCCAGGGCTTCCTCGTAGAGCTGCACGGCTTCTTCATCGACCATGGTGAAGTCGGCGAGTGTCTCGAGAAAGAACGGGTGCGCGGCATCCGACGCCATGGCGTCCGCGCACACTGTTTCCAGTTCCGCGAACTTCTTACGAAAGACGGCTTCGTCGTCCTTTTCGCCTGCGTCTGATAATTCCCAGGCCAGCCCGAGAACGCGATCGTACAGTGCTTTGTCTATGTTCATCTTTAACGACTCATCGCTATGCGTGTGTGGAATGTTAACGCCAATCGCATTTCGGATGGTCCGCTACTGGAGGCTGCGACAGCAGTGTCCGGGGCCTGTCAAGTGCTGACCGCCTCGATGATTCCCGTCCAGTGCGCCAGGCGGGTGATGCGTTGCAGCTTGAAGCCGGCGGCTTCCAGCACAGTAGTCCACTCGGCTTCCGTGCGCTCGCGGCCGGTGGTCAGCGCCATCATTTCGATGTCGATATCGAGGATGTAATTGTCCTTCACCGACTCGTCGACAATGCCTTCCACCAGCAGCACTTTCGCGTTGGCGGGCGCGTTCTTCCTGATATTCCGCAGTATGGTGATCGACTCCTCGTCGGACCAGTCGTGCAATACCATCATCAGCAGGTAGGCATCGCAGGGTGGAATGGCATCTGTGAAGAAACTGCCGGCGACATAACTGATGCGAGGGTGCGGGTTATTGCGGGCCTCGGCGATGATCTCCGGCAGTTCGAACAGCATGCCAGCAGCGGCAGGGTAGGCGTCAAGGATGGCGTGCAGCAGGTGGCCGGTGCTGCCGCCGATATCGCCAATGGTGTTAAAGCTGCTGAAATCACAGGCGGCCAGCACTTCACGAATCTGGCTGATCGATTTGCCCGCCATCGCGCCGGCGAAGATACTCGCCTCATCCGGATGGTTGCCCAGGTAGGCAAAGAAGTTGGGCTCCTCGATGATGCCTTCAACAGCCGGTCTCCCGGTCCGCAATGAATCGCCCAGTGCGCCGTAAGCATTCCAGTGAACGGGCAGACCATCCATCACTGCTCGAGCACGCATCGAATCCTTGACGTCGGATCGCAGCAGTCGGGAGCATTCGTTATGTGAAAAGTACCCGTTGTTCAACTCGAAGATGCCATGGCTTGCCAACGCCCTCAGAAGGCGGTGCAGTGCCAGCGGGTCCGCGCCGATTTCGGCCGCCATCGCAGCGGCGGTCCGCGGTTCGTCTGCGAGTACGTCGGCGACGCCACTCTGGGCGATGACATGCAGGGCACGCGAGGCCCAGTAGGCCGTGGATAGGAACAAGACCTGTTCGGCGGGTGTGGACATGAATTCATTGACTCCAGATGGCTGATAGTCCGGGCGCGAGGTGCGCCTGGCGGGCAGGTGATGATACTGCACGAAAGGTGGCGGCGGGTAAGGGCTGCGACGTTATCCGCGAGGGGACGCTGGAATATCGGAATGGTCACCGCATCCGTGCTGCAGTACGGTCCTGAGTGAACGAACAGCGTTTATGACAGCGGAAACATTCAAGGTCGCAGCTTCGTGGTCTACCATTGACTACACAAGCAAAGTGCAAAGCGATGCCGAGGCCTGGGAGAGCGAGTATGACTGTCAGATATCTGTACGTATCACTATTTGTCCTGTTGGGTGCAGGCCCGGTCAGTGCCACGGTCTATGGTGGTATCGATTTTCCCGCCGGCGAGGTTTCATTTGCCGACAGTGTGGTGGCATACCGTCCGGGTCTTGATGTGACATTCGGCGGTGGCTGGGACGACCCTGTCGCGGCATTGGGCCCCCCTGACGACGGGCCAGGTACCGGCCCGGGTGATGTCGTTTCGCTGGGCGATGGCGGCATACTGACGTTGCAGTTCACCGATAACTCGCTCACTGCGTCCGGTGATGCCTGGCCCGACCTGCATGTTTTCGAGGTCGGCACAGTCACCGAAATATTCAATGTCGCCATCTCGGCGGATGGCAACGACTGGATTGATCTGGGTAATGTGCAGGGGCAACCCACCAGCATTGATATAGATGCCAATCCGCGGGTGCAGTATGGCGTGCAATACATTTATGTGCGTCTCAGCGATGTTCCGCCCAATCAGTCAGGCGCACCGTTCGGCGAAGCAGATATCGATGCTGTGGGCGCCATCAGCTCTGCGCCACCGGTCACTGTCGTCCCGCTGCCGCCGGCATGGGTGCTGTTCGGCTCGGTAATGGTCGGATGGCATCGCTTGAAAAAGTGGATCGTCTCCTCATGAAATTGCGCTGTCATCGCCGGCTCGCGCAATGAGACGACGTCGGCACCTCAAGGGGTAGCGGCACCGCAGGCCACGTAATCCGCAATTCCCGCACCGAGATGGATGTCGCGGGTCACTTCCCAACCGGCGCCGCGTTGGCGCAGTTGCGTCACTCCGGAACCGCCGTGGCCGGGCGTCATGATCCGGAGCTGTTCAGGCGTAAGAGCCAGCAGGTTGGGATCACCTTCGAAGTTCAGATCATCGATGATGTAGGTGGCGCAACCCGGTTCGATGATGTGCATGTGAATGTGTTCGGGATTGCCGCCATAGCTGCCCGGACGAATCGTATCGAACATGTAGCGACCGTTGGCGTCGGTTTTAACCCAGCCGCGCAGACGGCCGTGAAAATTTGAAACGCTGGAACGCGGCGGTACGACCGGTGGATAGATGCCATGTTGATCAGTCTGATATCCATAGACGATGACACCGGCCCGAGGCCGACCATCGGGCCCGATCACCCGCCCGCGGACACGCAGTGGTACGCCGGGTTCGCTGCTCGGTGCGAGGCGTGCTGACGATTCAATCTTCGCGGGCATCGCTTCATATGGACCGAAGCATAAAAAGCCGCGCGTGCCGCAAGCCCCGACCATCCGGTCCGCCGTGGCCATCGGCTGCAAATCCGCGCATCGACCCGGCGCGGCGCCTTGCAACATGATGTAGCGGTCGCCGCATACGCTGAAAGATATCCACTGCGGTTGCCATAACGCCTGGTCGCGCAATGGCCAATCCATCAACACGAATCGTTTGCGGACTTCGCTGTTGCGATCCGTCAGCGCCGCGGTCAACCATCTTCGGTCCGACGCGGGGGCTTCGACGCGCAACTCCAGTCCGAGGTCATCATTCACCTGCAATTGATGCGATGTGCGGTCCGGTACCGTCGCCGCGAGATGCACCTCGTGGTCGTCGGCGATGTTGATGCGGATATCGAAAGTGAACGTGGGCGGCTCCGCGGCGGATGTACAGCACGCCGCAACGAGCAGGAACAGGGAGATAATGGCTTTGCGCATGACGTGATGACCTCGGTTTCGTTGCTCACGGCAATGTTGGCACAATATCGCGGGATCCGGGGGCGAGTTACAGGATTTCCGAGCGCGATACATTGCTGTTCAGTCGTGCCGCGCCGTTCACCGCAGATTTCCGTGCGACCCGCGGGACGTGCCGGATTTTCGTTCCGCAGTCACTGCAGTCACCGTTTTGCGTTGAGCGTTAGCCATGGTGTGCAGAAGGTTGTCGTGAGCAGCCAGAACTGCCCCGGATGTTGAATGATTGATTCCGCTGGGAGCGACTTGTTCCACCGCGCTACCGGGCCGGTGCCGCAGGCAGCTCTTTCGCACCTGACAACTCTACCTGGATGGTTTGGATTCGCCAGTCTCCTGCAACCACGACCGTATATTGGAAGTGCCGAGAAATATCTCACGCAGCAACGCCAGCAGACCGCAGATGAACGTCACCATCGCAGTGATAAACAGTATCGCGACAATCAACGATGGATTGAAACTGAGAAACGAGCTCAGAAAGATCATGCAGATCACCGCACATATCAGCAGCGCGGTGATCGTACATAGCGCAATCGAAATGCCGATGGTTCGCGCACGCGCTGACAACACCACCAGCTCATCACCAAACGTGGGTACCCGCTGTTCCTGCAACACCCTGGCGCGATCAATGATGCGCGCGAGCCGCGTCGTCATCACCGCCAACATCGCGCCAATCCCCGATAACAGGAATACCGGCGCAACGGCAAGCTGTATCAGGTGGGCGATGGCGGCGATATTGGCTTCTTGTTCCATGGGGTGTCCGTTTCACTTGTGGCAGCGCAAATGCTGGCGCGACAATGTACCTTGGAGGAGGGAGGAACGGAACTGCAAGGCGGCATTAACCCCAAGGTTGTCGCCGAGCGCGACATCGCCCTTTGAATCAAGGGTGCGCAACCCGATGGAGGAATTTATCCATCCCCGGTTACTCAGCATCGCCACATTCACTGCTCATCGAGTGTTTCGAGCGCCTCCCGTATCCGCCTCGCCTGTTCCGCCCGTTCCTCCGTACTGATCAATGAAGGCAGGCAACCGTACAGGTTGTCATCGGGGAAGCGTGGAAGCACGTGCAAGTGATAGTGCCAGACGTCCTGATTCCCTGCAGGTTCATTGTGCTGTCTGGTGGAAATTCCGGCGCAGTTGAACGCCTGCTTGAGCGCAAATGCCATCGTCCTTGCCGCGCGATGAATCGCGGCACCATAGCGCTCAGGAAGCTCGTAGAGGTTCTCATAATGCAAATTGGGCACGATGAGTACGTGCCCTTTGTTTGCCGGCCACTGATGCAAGGAAATAAAGGCCGTTACATCGTCATCCTTTAACAGCATATCAACGCTGTGACCATTAACGACGCTGTCGCCAGCGACAATCCTGCAGAACGGGCAAACATATCCGGTTGGGGCGTGATTCATTGAGGCTGGTCATTGCATCGTGTCATACGCAGGACTTTCTCCGAGCCACGTAATCCATGCATCATGGCGAGATTGATCCCAGGCCACTCACCGCACCGGCAGATTCACCTCAGACACCATCCCCTTCCCATAATGCACTGTCAGTTCCGGCGCATCCGCCTCAGTCCTCAACCGCTCACGCGGATCAGACCCCGAGACGGTCACCTGCATCCGGTGGCCGGCCTGGAAGACGTAGGAAATCGGCAGCATGTCGATGGCGACTTCGACGGGTTCATTGGCAATCAGCGGTTGGCTGTCCTCTCGGTAGCTGCGTTTCCACGGCAGGTCGTAATAGGCCCAGGGTGGGGTGGATAGTTTGCGCAGTGATAACAGCTGGCGGCCGTCGGTCAGTGCGGTGATGGTGCCGTCGGGGGCGACGTCTTCCAGGTAGACGAACACGCGGGCGTCTCGCGTGTTGGCGGAGGAAACCCAGAGTTTCACGACCGGGTGGCCAGTGATTTCCGTGGCTTGTTTCAATATCGGGCCGGTGAAGGTAGCGGCGCCTCTGGTTGGGTGGCAGGGCTGGCGGAGTACGGCGTTCTTGCCATCTTCGGCGCCGCAGGTGACGTCGTAGTCTGCAACGAACGTCTGCTTGCCGGCCCTGGGTGCTTTGGGTTGCAGCTTGCCTTTGCCGAGATAAAAATTGAGGCCGTTGTCCTTGACCGATGGCCATTGCTTCGCGGCCTGCCATTGCTGGCCTTCTGGCGCGCCCACCACGTAGTAATGAATCGGATCGTCGGCTTCGATGCCGGTGGTCATGCCCTTCAGATAGTGGTCATAGAAGCGTAGCGATTCGCTGATGAGGTCGAAATTGTCGTTGGCGCAGTGCGTCCACGGGCCGATCACCAGCCGGGTGTCCGGCATGTTGGCGAGCGCGATAAATCCATCCTTGCGAAAATCGTCGTACCAGCCGCCCTGGATATATAACGCGACGTTGGCGCGCTTGAGCTGGTCGGCATAGGTGCCGGCGCTGCCTTCCACAGCGAAGCGGCTGCGTGTCAGCGGTGACCATGAATCGCGGTAGGGGATGGTCTGCATCAGCGCATACAGGTCAACGCTTTCAGCGTGCTCCTTCACCGCCTGCGCAAGCAGCGTTTTCGATTCATCGCCATCCACAGGGCGCGTCTGCATGTCCTCTTCATAGGAGCGCGTGGGGCCGGAGCCCCAATTTGCGATGATGCCACTGCCGCGTAAGACAGCGTCGTACTTCGTCCACGAGAAACATCCCGCCCAGGCCGCTTTGAGGTGTGGCGGCGCGACGGTGATGGCGTGCATGACCGCTTCGCCGGTGTTCGAGCAGCCGTGCATGCCGACATTGCCATTTGACCACGGCTGACTCGCCAGCCACTCGGTGATCTCGTAGGCGTCATAAGCCTCTTCGCGATCGTGATAGCTGCGGCGGGTGCCGAATGATGGCCCGTGCGCGCGACGCGCGACATCCACGACAACATAGCCGTGATTCACCAGTCGTGACCAGTCCGCGCGTATGCGGTCTGCATTCGGGTCAGCCGGGCGCGGCGGTCCGGGCAGCGCCAGCGTACCCTGCCAGACGACGGGGAATTTGCCATCCACCGGTTTGCCGTTCTTCGCCGGGCGCATGATTTGCAAGGCAATCCGCACGCCATCGCGCATCGGCAGGTAGAGCGACGTGGTGTCCACCTCGTCGTACTGTGGTGCGGGGCGATACTCGTTAAACGCGGCAGCTTCAACCGCAGTGGATGTGGTCAGCACGACGCCGGCTGTCACCAGCGCGAATACGGCCCGGCTACGCAGCGTTTGCAAAATCGCCTTCATGGAATGGAGTCTCCGTGTCATTGGCACTGATAATTATCAGCATCGTCCGCGCTGCCACCGGTGAAGTGCGCGGTCTGAGGGAAGGGGCAGATCAAATGCGTGCGGACGACTTCACCGTCCTCAACCTTGGAAGCAACCATCGGTCCCGGCGCTTTGCCTTGCTCCACCCATTCTTCCAGGGCGCGCAACAGGTCATGTCGGGTATCGACGATAGGCGCATCGCGGCCGGCACCACCGATGCGGTCAGCGCCCGGCCCGCCACCGCAGTGATACATCCCCGGCAACATGTACAGGCGAGAGAATTCATCTGCCGCCGCTTGCCCGCCGACCGCCTCGGCCACGGCTTCGTGATACTCGGTGATCATGTTGGTAGAGACGGCCGGGTCCATCCAGCCCGAGTACTGGATGAATCTGCCGCCGCGCGCGGCGAAGGGGCGAAGGTCCGCATCGTCCGCGCGCAAGTCGGGCATCACGCGGTCGATGGCCGCGAGGTCATCGCGCACTGAAAAGTCGTTGCCGTCCCAGTCGGCTTGTTTGCGCACGGCCTGGCCAAAGGTCGCCGGGGCGAGACGTGAGCGGCCGCTGTCGATCAACACACCGGGTAACAGGCCGCTATCGATCGCACGGCCATCCTCATCAAGCATTGGCTCGTAGAACTTGCGCGCGAAGGTGATCTGTTCCGGCATCAGGCACTGCGCAGTCTTATCGCCTGTGCATGCCAGGGTTTCCAGGTTCAGGCCGCACTTGCGCGGGTCTTCGGCGATACCGTCAGCGACGCCATCCAACGCATCACACGAATCGATGGCATGTTGCTGCACCAGTTTCCAATCCTCCGGCGCCATCAGCCCGGGGTTGTGATCACGCAGCAGCAGTTCCCACATGCGCCGGGTGGTCATTTCGGGTGTTTTGGGTCCGGCCGCGCCGACCAGGATGCCGTCGTAATCCTCGGGGAAGCGCTGCATCTCTTTAAGACCCTGCCTGCCGCCGCCGGAGCAACCGATGAAGTAGGCGTGGTCGATCTCATTGCCATAGAAATCGGCGACGACTTGTTTGGCCTTCACGGCCAGCAGATGGTGCGCACGGTATTCGAAGTTACGCAGGCGTTCGGGGTCGCCGAGCATCCAGGTGCGATCAGCTGCCTTGTGTCCGGTATCGGTGGTGGCGGCTGCATAACCGCGGTCGATACCGCGTGGCAGGTCGGCATAGTTGAAGGCGCCGGCATCGCCACCAACGCCCGCGCCGAGAAAACGTCCGTTCCAGTCCTCTGCCCGCGGCAGCCACAGCTCGAAGCCGATTTCGGTTTCGATCACGCCCTGTACGCGGCAGAACGCCTTCGCGGGACTGACGCGTACTTCGAATGGACCGGCAGGCGGCGCTCCAGCCCACAGCTGGCCGGGGGCGATGTCATCGGCGGCGGTGATGCGTACGTCGGGATAGGTCGCGGTGCGCAGTGATTTGCAGGTGGTGGCGGCCATGGCCGTGCCAGCGGAGTGAAGTAGCGAGCCGCAAAACACGATACGGCATATCCAGAGTAGAGGGCTCAGGCGCTGCAGGGTGTGGAACACGATTCGTTCGCCTCGTAGTTGGCCAGGGCCGTGCCGCCGGCAGGTTCCAGGGAATTTAGTTTGTAACGCAAACGAATTGTATGGCAAGCCACCGCTGAATTCTCCATCCAGCGGGATGCTGCGATGCCGTATGGTTGGTCCGAATGGACCAGCCGGTGTCCGGAAATTGGCCCTGAGGCCAGGGGTTTGGGGCGCCTACATTAAACCGATCGGTTGGCACCGCTAAGTCCAGTACACTGGGCGCCGGGCGGGGAATCGGAAAATGAACCGGGGGAAGTGATGTTGAAGCGAGGGATTCTGGCGGCAGTGCTGACGGGTTTGGGCGGTATCACGGCGGTACACGCCGCGGACGATTGTGATCGCGCCTGTCTGGAACGCTGGGTGGACAGCTACCTGACGGCAATGCGCGATAACAAGGTCGATGACGCGATGTTCACGCGCGAAACGAAATTCACCGAGAACGGTGTGCGTCTGCCTTTGGGCGGCGAAGGCTTGTGGTACGGCATGACCGGCATCGGCAACTACAAATTCTATATTCCCGATGTCGAAACCCAGCAGGTGGCGTTCATCGGCACCGTCCGGGAGAACGGCCAGAGTACGGAAGACGGCGATTTGGTAGCCTTGGCACTACGCCTGCGAATCCGGGATAACCGCATCACCGAAGTCGAGCAGCTGGCGATCAGGCCATCGAATCAGAACAGCAGCCGGGGCGATTTTCCGCCGACGGGCGAGGGCGTCGAGGCCATGGGTGCGCCACACGGCATCTTCAAACAGGACATTCCCGCAGCCGAGCGAATGTCGCGCGCCGAATTGATTGAAACGGCCAACTACTATTTCACCGGGTTGGAGAATAACGACGGCAAGGGCTATTACCCCTTCACCGACGATTGCGTGCGGTTTGAAAATGGCGTTGACGTGCTGGCTCGCGGCGGCAAACGCACGACGTGCAAGGCGCAATTCGAAAATTCGCTCAAGGGGATTGTTTCGCGCATTCGTGACCGCCGCTTCGTCGCGGTCGATCGCGACAAGGGCATCGTGTTCGCGTTCGGCTTTTTCGATCACCACCGCATCAACTGGACGTGGCAGATCGCCGAGTTGTTCAAGATAGAACAAGGTCAGATCCGTCGTATCGAAGCGGTGTTTCACCGCGCGCCGTTCGGCATCAACTCCGGCTGGAGCACATACGAGCAGGGAATTTCCAGTGAATTGCAGGATATCCGCTGACAGTGGCGGCGGCCCGCGCTGAGAAACTTCATCAACAATATTTTTGACTGGGGAGCCTGAGAGATATGTTCACAACAAAGTCCGGACTGGCGCTGGCCATTGTCAGCGCATTGATGTTGACCGCCTGCGAGCAGACAGCGGATTCACCGCCAGCCAGCACTGCCGCATCCGAAAGCACTGCACCGTCGACGATGCCGGCACCTGCGGCAGCAACCGCCTGTGATCGGCAATGCCTGATTGATGCGACAGATACCTACGTGGCCGCTTTGGTCGCGCACGACCCGTCCGCAGCACCGCTGGCCTACAATATCGTGTTCGTGGAAAACGTCACCCGTAAGCGACCTGGCGAGGGTCTGTGGCAGAGTGCCGTCTCGGCACCCACCACGTTCGCGATTCATGTGCCGGATGAAATCAACCAGGCCGCAGGTTACCTGGCGATGATGACCTGGATGGCCGCGCCCCCGGCGCCGCAGGGCAGTTCCCCCGAAGAACGCGCGCAATGGGAGGCGACGGCCGAAAAGACCGAGTTGCCGGTGATGGTCGCGTTCCGGCTGAAGTTTGACGGTAACGGCAAGATTACGGAAGCCGAGCACCTGCTGACGCCGGTGCGTGAACAGCAGATGGTGAATCTGCAGAGCCCGCGCCCGGAGATATTCACCGAGATTGATGAAGACAAACGCCTCTCGCACGACCGCTTGATCACCCTTGGCCTGACGTATTACGACGCACTGGATGAAAACGATTCCGACCTAACCGCCTTCGCCGATGATTGCGAACGCCACGAGAACGGCATGATCACCGCCAGCTACAAGCCACGCGAAGGCGCGCCCGGCATTCCGGGCACGGCATCAACGCCGGCCGTGGCGCGTGACTGTTACGGTCAGATCGAAAGCGGCACCTTCCAATACATCGATCGCATCGAAAACCGCCGTGTCTTCGCTGCTGATCCGCAGACCGGTCTGGTGATGGGGCTGTCGCACTTCCGCCATCCCATGGACAATCTGCCCTACACGGTGACCAACACCGATGGCACGCAAGGCGAGCGCAACAGCACCAATATGCCGTTCGCGCCGTTTGATCTGCCCGCCGCGCACATCTTCAAGATTGGCGCTGACGGCAAGATGCACGAGATCGAAGCGATGGGCTTCACCACCGTGCTTAATGCGCCGACCGGGTGGGAATGATTCAGGTGGCGTAACCGCATTGGAACTTAAGGCACTGACGCCCAAAGATCCTCGACACACCGCCTGAACCTCCGTCATTCCCGCGGAAGCGGGGATCCATGCGGCCTTGCTCGAAGCCGTATGGATTCCGGCTCGCCACTGCGTGGCGTCCGGGATGACGGGGGGAGAATCAATAAAACCGGGTTCAACGCGTCCTCGCTGTCCTGTCCGATCCGTCATCCCCGCGGAAGCGGGGATCCATGCGGCCTTGCTCGAAGCCCTATGGATTCCGGCTCGCCACTGCGTGGCGTCCGCAATGACGGGGGGAGGATTACTCGTACCCGAGATGCGAAAAGTCCAGCGAACTGCCGTCGCTGGTCGTGACGGAGAGGAAGATGCCGCCGGGGCGGCCGTCGCGGCGCGGGGCGTAGGAAATCGTGATGGGTTGGCCGATTTTTACCATGGCGGGTGTCAGGCCGTAGTGCCGCAGCGTTGCCAGGCTGTGACCTTCGAACGTGATGACGCTATCACCATCGTCACTGGCAATGCGCAGGGTCAGCGTGGAATGCGGGTTCTTGAAATCCGCTTTCTCGACGGTGCCCGTTGTGTGCAAAGTCGTCGTCATATCGAACGGTGTGTTGGAGTGATGGGCGTAAACCGGATGGGCGGCCAGCGCCAGCCATGCCGCCCATGCGCACAATTGGATCAGTGAGCGCGCTTTGAACCACGTCGTCATGACAATGCACCTTTGAAGCATGCCGGTTACTCCTGTTCCGCTACCGGTTTCTGGTTGGCGATGACCGGATCGCCGCGACGGAAACGTTCGAGCAGTTCCGCTTCCCGTTCGTTCCATCGGTCCTCCATGCACGCGTACTCGTGCAGGTGTCGATCATGGCCCAGCGGGCGCCATTCACGGCGCTGCCTGACGGGTTCGGTGTAGAACGTCGGGTCGGTCAAGGTCCAGTCATTGGTAATGACGGATGTGCCGTCAGCGTCAATCTGCAATCGATACCTTTCCTCGATCACCGCGTCGGCGCTGTGTGGAACATAACCGGAGAGCTGTTCCTTCAATTTCCAGGTCCGCACGACCAGCGTATCGTCTTCCCAGCGGCCACTGGAGAATCCGATCAGCGAAGGCCATTCGACTTCCGCATCATGTGCATGCGGCTCGATGAAGATACGGCGAACTTCTGAATAAGCTTCAAATATCACCGTGACCTATTCCGGGCGCTGGATGACCTCCATCGGGTAACCTCCGGAAAACAGCATCGCGCCCGGCATGCCGAACTGCACGCAATAGCTGCCCGGATTCTCCAGCGCCAGCTTTGCCATTGCCTGATATTCCTCAACGCGCGGGCGCACGTCCGCCGTGTAGGGCAGGTTGGCGGTGGCGGCGCGCAAAGTCTGTACCGGGTTTTCACCGGGTGCGAGATGCCACGTCCACACGCCGGTGAAATCCGGCGGCTCGCCGGCGGCAGCCAGGACAGGCATTGTTGCCGTCAGTGCGGCGAGCAGCGTTGCTTTGACTTTGGCGTGACCATGATTTCGCATTGGTATTGACAGCCTGCATGACTCGTTCAGGTGGCTGGCGATGGTAATCCCAGCATATGCAAGACTTTCATGTGCCAGTTTCAAGTGAAGGCGTCTCATGCTGATTCCGCACCCGATCCCGGAACGGGCGCCTCCCACGTACGTACGTGCAAATCGCGCTGTGGAAACGGTATCTCGATGTCGTTTTCGTGCAAGCGGTCCCATAGCACCAGCATGACATCGCTGCGCACGTTGGCTTTGCCGTTCTGCGGGTCGTCAATCCAGAAGCGAAGGTCGAAATCCACCGAGCTTTCGCCGTACGCAATCAGGTGGCACACCGGCGCCGGCCGTTCCAGTACGCGCTCCACACTGCGGGCGGCATCGATCGCCAGCTTCTGCACCAGCTTCAAGTCACGCGTTTTGTAGGAGACGCCGAAGGGTGCGTGAATTCGCACCTCCCGATCAGTGCGCGACCAGTTGACGACGCCCTCGCTCATGAAGCGATCGTTGGGAATGAGAATCTCCGTGCCGTCACGCGTGCGCAGCGCGACGTAGCGGGCCTGCATCGCGGTGACCCAGCCGAAGGTGCCGTCTATTTCGATGATGTCGTGCGGCTTGATCGAGCGATCGGCGATCAAGGTGAATCCGGCGATGAAATTGGCCGCGATGCGCTGCAGGCCGAGACCGACACCCAGGCCGACCGCGCCGCTGAATACTGCCAGCGTCGCCAGATTGAAGCCGACAATCTGCAACGCGATCAGCAACGCAATCACCGGCAGTACGACGTTGAGGATTTTGACAATCAATGCCCGTAGCGACGGGTTCAGGTCTTCGACCAACTGAATGCGCTGCTCAACGATTCGACCGATGAACGAAGCACCCCAGAACAGAATCGTAAAATAGAACAGGGTGCGCACGACATCGAACAGGCTGATGTCGATAGGTGCGCCATCGGCGTTTTCGCCGATGGGAATCGCCAGCGCCCGCATCTGCTCGACGACCGGCCCCAGCGCACCGAATGCATCCAGCGCGGCAACAGGCCAGGCGATATACAACGCCACCCGGGACCAGAAACGGGACTGAATGACCAGCGTGACCACCCGCACGACGATCCAGGCGCTGAGCAGGGAAAGCGTGGCGGCAATCCAGTTGATGGGGTAGTCGGCGCTGCCCAACGCCACGCGCATGGCGGTCAACATGAGATACAGCGCAAACGGCGTGGCGAGATCGGCACAGGCGTTGGCCAGGCGGAGCATGATGCCTTGCGGGTCGTGCCTGGCAATCAACGTGTTCACATATTTGCGGCAGGCCGGGCCGATCAGCAGCGCCGGTACCAGCGCGCCACACACCAGACCGATCTGCAAACCGACATCGACCGACAAAAGGTTCTGTCGCGCCCAGCCAACCACGGGCTCAATCCAAGTGCGGATGTCATCGACGCTCAGCAATCCGCTCAATAATGATCCGTCGGTGGAAGTCCGTTCAGCCATTGGCGTTACGCGGTGTGGAGGGATGACCTTGTTTTATCACCATTACGCCTGACAAACCACACGTTGCCCCGATACCGGGCCACGCGGTGATGGCGAGATGATGGCTCGGCAACGAATTGCCGGTCGGTTTCACTCGGGTTGAAGCAGGCGCGCCAGCCCGTTCACGATCCACCCAATCCCGTTTGAAATAATTACGCTATGTTTCTGCGTCAGATACGCGGCAAATAGTCGCTCCGCGACGTCAACCGCGTCGGGCACGTTCGCACAGACGGCGATCCCGTTCGTCGGCGTAGTTGGCACGGCCGAGAATCATGCGGCCCGTGGGTTCGCGGGCGGGCGGCGCGATCACGTCGGTGGGCACCGAGGCAACGATGGCTTCACCACGGGCACGGAACTCCGGTTCGAATTCCGGCGTGGTCAGGATGTACAAGTCATTATCACGCATGCCTTGCAGCACGCGCTGGCCTGCTTCCAGCGGGTCCATACCCACCGGACCGGTATTGTTCTTCATCGCTTCCTGCATCCGCGCCAGCAATGCCGGATCGGGTTTGAAACCAGGCGCGGACGCATCGCCGAATTCAGTGGGCCGGTTGCGTGCCGAGGTGCCGATGTTGGTATTGACCAGGCCGGGGCAGAACACCGAGACGCCGATGTTGCCGCCCGCGAGTTCGAAGCGCAGCGCTTCCATCATGCCGACGACAGCGAACTTGGTGGCGGTATACACACCTGCCGGGCCATGGCCAAGCAGCCCGGCCAGTGATGAAGTTGCGATGATGTGGCCGCCTTCGCCGTGGGCCTGGATATGTGGCAGGAATGCGCGGATGCCGTTGAACACGCCATCGCAGTTGACGCTCATCGCCCAGTCCCAGTCATCGTAGGTGGCGGCGCTCAATCCGCCGACGACGGCAACGCCGGCGTTGTTGACGACGACATGTACCTTGCCGAAAGTTTCAACGGTTTCCGCGGCCGCACGTTCCATGGCCTCTCGATCGGTGACGTCGACGCCGATGGCGTGGACGCGATCGCCGAATTGCCCCAACGTTTCCATCGCGGCGTCGAGATTCGCCCTGGTGCGGTAGGTGATGGCGACGTTCATGCCGGCATCGAGAAACGCGCGGGTGATGCCTAAGCCGATGCCGCTGTTGCCACCAGTGACAAACGCAACCTTGCCCGCGACATCGCGCATCGGCGTGGCCACGGTCGGACAGTTCGCCGGCACTGCGGCCTGTGCCGTTGTGCTGTTGCCGCCAGCGACCACGGCTGCGGAGGCGCCTGCCGCTGCAAGCGCGCTGTTGTACAGAAAGCGACGCCGTGCCAGCGCTTCGTCGTTGAGGTTGGCGGCCGCAAGGTCGTTGTAATCAGACATGGTGATTCTCCGGTGACAATTGCGTGCGATTCTACAAGCGGCCCCGTCCTGCGCAAATCGGCCGACGTGGCTTCCGGATCACGATTGTCGATACCGCGTTGCAATATCAACCGTTCAGCATCGGCGGCTGCGGACCGGAGTCCGGCCCACCGCTGCGAGGGTTCCGGAATGGGAGGCATAAACGTTGTGACCCGGGCTATGCGCATTTGACCGCAAAATCCGTCATTACCGCGAATGCGGGAATCCATGCGGCTTCGAGTGAAATCGGGCAGGTTCCTTTCCACCGCTGCGCGGTGTCCGGAGTGGCGGACATGCGTCATGCGTCTCCGAATTGTGGGAAACTTGTCCGCTTCAGAGGTATCGAAACCGCACCATTCAAGAGGGGAACGTCAATGAGCAGCACTGAGCACGAAGCAGAGGGCAAGGAGGCGCCGGCAGCGTCAACTGGCACGGAAGATACGCGGGTCGACCGCCGGCGATTTCTCGGCAGCGTGGTCACCGGCAGCGTGGCAGCGTCGGCGGGCCTGGTCGGTGTGTCCCAACGTGCCGAGGCCGGGGTCATGTTCCCCACCGAGCGCGGCAAGTTCGGCGCCGGTGGCAGCGTGGCCGGCGCGGTGCATCGTGCCGAGTCGGACTTGTATGACTGCGAGGTTGAAGGCGATTTGCCAGCCGACCTCGATGGCTGCTTCTATCGTGTCGGTCCCGATCCTCAGTATCCCAAGCCTGAGGAATGGCAGAACGACATTGCCTTCGACGGTGAAGGCCACGTCACTTACTGGCGTATCAAAAACGGCCATGTCGATTACAAGAGCCGTTACGTCAAGAACCAGCGTTGGCGTGCCCAGCACGACGCGCGGCGCTCGTTGTTCCACATGTACCGCAATCCCGCGACCGATGATCCCAGCGTCAAAGGCCTGAGCCGCAGCACCGCCAATACGCAGATCTGGTACTTCAACAATATGTTGCTGGCGATGAAGGAAGACAGCCCGCCAGTGGCGATGAACCCGTTGACGCTGGATGTGATCGACGATGCCTACCGTTTCAACGGCGGGATGAAAGGCGAAACATTCACCGCACACCCCAAGATCGATTCCCGTACCGGTGAAATGATCGCCTTCGGTTACGAAGCCAGCGGACTGCTGAGCGAAGATATCGAAGTCTTCACTGCCGATCCGAAAACCGGCAATGTGACCTGGTCGGCATGGATCAAGGCGCCCTACGCCTGCATGATTCATGACTTTGCCGCCACCGAGCGTCATATCGCGTTCCTGATCACGCCGATGACCAGCAGCCGCCAGGTCATCGATGCGCGCGGCCCGCATTTCGGTTGGGACAGTACGTTGCCGAGCTGGCTCGGTGTGATGCGCCGCGGAGGTGATGGCAAAGATATCCGCTGGTTCCGTGGTCCGGGTGAAATGGCCACGCATACCATGGGCGCCTGGTCGGACGGCGATGTCTTCTACTGGGATGTCGACGGCGCCGAGTCCAACCAGTTTCCGTTCTTCCCGCATCTGCACGACAAGTGGGACCCGGCCAAGGCAGTCGGCCATGTGCGCCGGATGAAGGTCGACCTGAGCAAACGCCAGGATCATTACGAGGTCGAGATCATGTACCCGGAAGTCAGCGGCGTGCTGGCGCGCCAGGACGATCGCTACCATACCGAACCGTATCGCTGGGGTTATCTCATCGGCGGCAAGGGTTGGGTGATTTTTGATCATCAGAAGCAGACGTATAAGGAATTCGGTCTGCCTGATACCTCGCTGGCCGAAATGGTGTTCGTGCCACGCAACCGCAATGCCGCCGAAGGCGATGGTTATCTCATCGGCGTGGCGACACGGCGCAATGAAGCAGGCCGTTCCGATGTCATCATCATCGACGCCCAGCACCCGGAAGATGGTGTCATCGCCACCGTGCACATGCCGTACCGGGTGCCGGGCCAGGTTCACGGTTTCTGGGTCAACGGCTGGCAGCTGCCCACAGCCTGAGCGCCAAGTACAGTTGACACCTGCCCGGACGGGATGCCGGGCGGGTTGTCACACATTGAGTTAACTGCTAATAAAGCGGGCCTGTTCGGCTCGCAAGCGATAGGAAAGGTATGTACAGATTCGGTTTGTTATTAGTGGCGGTGCCGCTGGCGCTGGTGGGTTGTGGCGGCTCCGAGCAGGCGGCCCCCGAGGTTTCAGCAGCACAGCTCACACAATTGAAAGATCGCGCACAAGCCTTCGCCGGGCAATCCGTCGAACAGTTGGCCGGCAACGCTGAAGCGATGGCGTTGGCAGGCGAGCTGGTCGAAGGTCATTGCGCCAGCTGCCATGCAAAGGCGAGCGCCAGCAGCGGTATTCCCGATTTGCGCACAGCGATGTTCAACTTTGGCAACAGTGCCGATGCCATTCGCGAAACCATCGTCAATGGCCGGCAGAATGTGATGCCGGCGTTCGGTCGAACGCTGGGCGAGAGTGACATCGGTGCGATGGCGCAATATCTGCGCACCCTGGGTGACACGGAAGCCGCATCGGGTTTTGCCAAAACGGCGATCGATTTATACGAGGAAAACTGCGTGGCCTGCCACGGCGCGATGGGTGAGGGCAACCCCCAGATCGGCATCCCGAATCTGGCCGATGACTACTGGCAGCACGGCGACAACATCATCCAGCTGAGAATGGTTATCACGCGTGGTCTGGACGAGGCATGTCCGCCGCACGGCCAGGCGCTCGATGCAGCGCAGGTGGAGTTACTGACGGCTTACCTCTCGCAGCGCTGAGGTAAGCCGTCACTCGATTGATAGCGCGCATCCAAGCTCTTGCCTATCCGGACGCCGCGCAGCGGTGAGCCGGAATCCATCGGGCTTTCTGCGGAGCCCAGTGGATTTGCGGTTTCGCGGAAATGACGATCGTTGTGCGTCGCTGATCTGTCTGCCGGAAAGACAGATGAGGTACTGCATACGCAGGACCGGACGCCACCCTAGGGCTCCAGTCCTGCGCTGCGTGGCGGAGGCGCCTGCTTAATCGGCGTTCAGGATGCTGTCGATGATCTGCATGATCACGGCATTGGTATTGACCTTTGGATCGCTGCCAGCCGAGACCTCGTCACCATCTGAAATACCATCGTCGTCGGTGTCGGCATCGTTCGGATTGGTGCCGTACTGCAGTACTTCAGCGCCGTCGGTCAGACCGTCATCGTCGCTGTCAGAGTCATTGGGGTTGGTGCCGTACTGGCCGACCTCGTCCTCGTCTGTCAAACCGTCATCATCGCTGTCAGCCGGTTCCGTTGCCTCTACCGCCATCACAAAGTCCAACCGCGCGGTCTGGGTGACAGGCTTCAGCGTGAACGGATCGATTTCGGGGCCGGGCACTTCGACGCTTTGGCCGGAGATGGTCTGGAAGCCGGCAGCGGAAGCCTGCAGCGTTGCCTGACCGGCCAGCGTGATCAGCACGTATTCACCGCCCTCTGCAGTCTCGGCGGTCAGGAACTCCAGTGGTACGCCGGCATCGGTTCGCTGCACGTTGTGGCTGGCCAGCAGGGCGAAATCACGGCTGGACTGCACGAAGCCGCGAATCACGCCGATCACGTTGTTGCCATCATCGGTCTGGAACGAACGAATCGGACTCAACGTACGGCTGCCGTAGAAATCGACCGACTCCACCTGCCAGTAGTAAGTCGTGACGTCACTCAAACCCTGCACCACGGCAATCGGGTTGGTTAACTCCTCCTGCACGATACAGTTGTTCTGCAACTGGCTGTCGGTACACACGCGCAACGTATAGGTCAGGCGGTCGCCATCCGGATCATTGGCGGCGGACCAGGAGAAACCGGCCACGGTCCGTACGGTTGCCTGGTTTGCCGGAATCGCCAGTGCGACGGCGGTTGGCGCCTGGTTGGAACCCTTGCCCTTGTAGACGATGGAACGCCATGCCGGCGACAGATCTCCGGTCTGCTGGTCTTCCACGTAGTAGAAAACTTCGTATTTGCCGGGTTGTGTGAACGTTGCGTAGTTCAGGCAGAACTGGTTGGCCGCGCAGCCGTTGGTCGCGGGCGCGCTCAGCAGTCGGCGGTCGAAGTTGGCAGTCTCGCGCTGTTCGGTGACCGGTTGACCACCGTCGAGCACGATACCGCCGGACAGCGCCGCGCTCGGCGGGCGGACTTCGATGATCGCCTGCGCCACTTCCGCATTGTCGTTCGCGGTCAGCGTTACGGTGGCGGCATTCTGTGCACTGGTGAGGAATTGCGTCTGAGTAACCGCGACGACTTCCGCCGGGTTTTCCGCCGAGTTGGTATCGAACACTGGTCCGGTACCGAGGTACAGCTGGCTGGCGAATCGACCATCGGCCGTGTCGCTGGCCTGCAGGACGTTGGAACCGATACCGTCGCCGTTGTCCTCCAGCAGCGGATGTTGAACCGCCGTGTCGAGATACGGATTGGCGCTGTTCGCGCCATCGCTTTCACGGGTATACAACTCGGTCTTGCCGGTGGCGGCGGCAAACGCCAATGCCAGCGATTCACCGCGATCCAGATCCTCGAATAATTCCTCCAGGAAGTATTCACCCACGCGGATACCATCGGATTCCAGCGGCCCCTTGTAGCTGACTTCGTTGGCGGCCGCCGAACTGATCAACACACGACCGCTGCCGGCGAGCTGCGGAATGAATCCGCCGGAGTAGCAAGAGCCATTGATGAATACGCGTGCTTCTGCGGCGGCAGTTGGCGTCAGGCTGGCTTCGAAGGTATCGAGCCAGGTATCCAGTTCCGCCGGCGTGATCGATTCATTGCCAAGCAGGAACTCACTGCCATTGCTGCCGGTATTCCCGTGGTCGACGAAGATCACATACAACGGCGCCGGGTTGTTATTGACCACGGTTGCGAGGCCTTCGATGGTGGCGCGGATGGTCGCCTTGCCGGGGACGCCATCGATGCCCAGACCTTCCTGACCGACGCCATTGTCCGGCAGGCCATCGCCATTGGCGTCCTGCCCGGGGTTGAAGTTGTAGTAGAAGATGTTCTGGTCGACGAAATTGCGATTGCGCAGCGTCTGGTAGATACGGTTGGCGGTTTTGTTGTGTGACTCCAGACCTTCATTGGTCGAGATGCGCCCTTCGACCAGCACCGCGTAACCGGCCGAGGTACCGACCAGCAGCGGGTGCGCGGCCGAGGTCGCCGCCTGGTACAACGGCGTACCGGCGAATGCCGCCTGCACCGTCCAGGTGCCCTTCTTGTTAAACGTGACGCCTGAATCTTCCAGGCCGAGGTCGGACAGCGTGACCTGACCGTCAGCGTTGGTTTCGACCGTCAATACCACCTTCGGTATCTGGTTGGCCGGCACGCCCGCCTGCGGCGGCTCGGTAATCGTCAGTTCGATTTCCTGGCCGGTGAGATCCGCATTCGCATTGCCGGGCACGGTCAACTTTAGCGCGGCGTCGACTTCGCCGCCGAACAGAATCGATGACGAGGACAGGTTGACGCTCAGCGTAGTAAAGGCCGGCTCGCCGTCGTAGAACAGAAACTGTGCCGAGTCCTGGCTGGAATTGCCCGCACCGTCCACAGCGCGCGCGCGGACGGTGTAGTGAACGTTATTGCTGTAGTTCAGCAATGACGTGTTGAATTGCCAATTCGTGCAGTTACTGCTGCAAACAGTGACCCATTCGTTGGCATTGCCTACCAACGCCGTGCCGCTGGCGTTCAGACCCGTGCCGTTATCACCTGAGAGCTGAATCTCGATCTTGGCGAGGCCGGATGACCCGGTGTCGGCGGCGCTGCCCGAAATGATCGGTCCGCTATCGAGGATGGCGTCGTCTGCCGGTACTACCAAGGTGATGGTCGGCGCGGCCGAGTCGACGTTGAAAGTCGCCGTATTGACGGCCGTCTCGGCATTGCCGGCGTGATCGATCGAATAGAACTTCAGTACAGTGTCCGCGACGATGTTAATCGGCGCGCTGAAGACAGATGAGCCCGGTGTGGGCGGGCTACCGTCGAGCGTGTAATAGGTGGCCGCGCAGCCACTGCCGGTCTGGGCCGCGCCGTCAAAGCAGATCAGGCGCACCTGCTGGGTCGTGGAATAACTGCCGTCGGGCAACGTGGCGACGGTAATGGGCGGCCGCGCGTCAACCACGTTGAGCGAGAAGGCCGTACTGGAGAAGGCTTGTCCGTCACCGGCATCGGCGCTGATCACGATGTTCGTATAGGTGCCGTAATTGTCATTGGAGACAATGCCGGTCAAGGCGCCGGTGGCTGGATCAAAACTCAACCACGCAGGCTTGTTCTGGATGCTCAGCGTCAGCGGATTCGGGCCGAGGTAGCCGAGGTCAGGCTGGTAGCTGAACTCGTTTCCGGGCGTGACATTCACCGGTGGCGGCGTGAGATCGAGAATGCCGTCAGCGTTGTCGTCCAGATCACAGGGATCACCGCGGCCGTCACTATCCAGATCAGACTGGCTGGCATTGGCGACACCAATGCAATTGTCCGCCGAATCGCCGACGCCATCGTTATCCGGATCATTGAAGAAAAAGTAGGCCGAGCCTGATGCGCGACCGTTGGGGCTGTCACCCAGAGCGCCGGCCACCATGTAGTCGCCATCCAGCGCGGCGCGGGCGCCAAACTGCTCACCGCCGTTCAGGTCGTTGCCGGCGATATCAGTGGTCAGTTCCCAGGTTCCGTTTGGCTGCCGGAGGTAGACAAACATCCGGCCGGCATCGTCGCCGGCCTCGGAGTCAGATGAGGCGGAGACCAATAATCGATCGCCGTCCATGATCAGGTTGCCGCCGAACGCGAAACTGTAGCCTTGCGAGGGGTTCGGCAGCATGTCGGTCTGCAGCCAGGTCCCGTTGGCGGCACGTTCGAACGTGTATACGGCGCCGAGCTTTCCGTTTTCGTCATGCAATGGCGCGGTGACTGCCGCACGATCACCATCGAGCGCGACTGCGATGCCTAAACGATCGCCGTTGACGCCGTTGGATGCCTGCAACTTCGCGACCCGGGTCCAGTCGCCATTGACGTCCCGTTCGAAGACGAATGCGGCGCCAGGCGTCTGGTCCTGACCTGAAACGCGTGCGTCGTAGGCGCCGAACACTGCGCGGTCACCGTCGATATCAAAGCCCCAGCCGAAGCGATCGCTCAGAAAGCTGTCCGGCCCGGCATTGAGTTCCTGGACCTGTACCCAGTTGTTGCCGTTGCGCTCGTATACGAACACCGGTTGGCCGGGCACTGTGGTCGATGTCATCAACGGCGCCGCCACCAGCAGCTGATCGCCGCTGAACTCGACGCGCCAACCAAAGAATGCAACGCCGGTGGGTGAGGAGATTTTTCCCGTACGTGACCATAATCCTTCACTGCGCTCGAACAGGTAGACGGCCCCCCCCAGCGCGATAGGGAAATTCAAAACGGCTTCGGTCCACGAGCCAATCGCCACGTTGTCGCCGTCCAGCGCAATACTGGAGCCGAACTGGTTGCCGTCCGAGGTGACGTTGATATCGCCCAGCAGTTTATCTACCTGTGACCAGGTGTTGCTGCCGGAACGCTCGAATACGTAGGCGGCGCCGGCGTTGTTGCCGTTCTCGTTGTCATCCTGCAAGGCGCTGACTATCGCGGTCGTGCCCTGCAGGGCAACACTCCAGCCAAAGCTTGCCCCGGCCTTGCCATCATCGGCATACACCTTGTAGTGACGGCGCGGGACAGTTGCCGGATTGCTGGTGCCGTTGAACGGATTGGATCCATTGCGGAACTCGGTCAGGTTGTCGAAACCGTCGACGTCCGTATCCTGCGTGCCTTCAATCGAATCGTAAGGATCGAAGCCGCGCTGTGTTTCGTACTGGTTGGGCAGACCATCACCGTCGATGTCGGCGTCGATGCTGTCCGGCAGCAGATCGCCATCCTCATTGAAATCGTACATGTATACCGCGCCGCTGCTCTGGCCCGGGTTGTCATCGCCGGTGGAGCCGATCAGCGCAAGCTCGTCTGTCAACGCAACACTGGTGCCGAAGAAGTCCTGCCCGATACCATCGGACGGTGTCAGAATGCGGACTTCCTGCCACGTTCCCTGACTGTTGCGCTCCAGGATATAGGCATGGCCGGGCGAACCGAGATTGATCAAGGCATTGGCGTTGGCGCCTACCAGCGCGCGGTCGCCGTGAATCGCCACCGAAATTCCGAATTTGTCGCTGGCGCGGCCATCCGAAGCGCCACGTTTGACCACCTGGTGCCAGGTGTCATCCACCTGCCTTTGGTAAATGTACACGGCGCCGGAGTTGGCACCATTATCGGCATCGTTCGGGTTGCCAACGATGAGAGTGTCGCCGGAGAGATCGATGTAACTTGTGTACGGCAGCGCGGCTCGATTGACCTGCGTCCAGCTGACGCCTTGCGATTGCGGGTCGAGCTTGAATGTATACAGCGGCTTGGTCGTATTGCCAAGCACGGCGTAGTTGCCATCGAAGGCCAGCGACGTACCGGCGCGTTCGGAAACTATGCCGGGGTCAGCAACCACTTCCACCATGGCCACCTGATTCCAGGTGCCATCGTTGGCCGCGCTGTCGCGTCGAAAAACGTAGAAGCCGCCGTTGTCTATGTTAGCCCCACCGTCGGTATCGTGCCCTGGTGTGCCGACCAGTATCAGATCACCCTGTATTGCCACCGCGCCTACGGTGCTCGAAGCCCCCGGAATATCGAGCGTATCGGTATGTTGCCAGTGGCCATTGCCATCGTATTCGAAGACATAGACCTGCTGAGAATTCGCGCGCGCGACCGCGAGATAGCCGCCATCGGCATCCAGTTCAGAACCGAAATATTGGCTTGTAGTGTCTGCCTCGCCAGAGGTGAGAAGGTCGGTTTCGAGCCAGGTGTCGTCGGGCTGGCGGGCGAAGACATAGACATGTTTTTGAACGTTTAGCGCCTGGTCCGCCACGAACAGGAAGTTCTCGGTCATCCTGACCTTGCTGCCCAACATCCGGTTGTCGCCCGCGTCGCTGGCTTTGAACTTGGTTTCGACGGCTTGGACAAGGCCGGTCGAAGCTACCAGCGCAAGGCACAGTGCTGAGGCGAATATCGCGTGGCAACGCCGCCAACAACACTTCGCCGTCGGGGCGGGGCGGATGATCCTGGTCAGACTGAGGGTCACTCTTCGAGCCTTTCATGCCTTGCTTCAAGTGGTGCAAGGCTCCACGATTGCGCTAGTCTTTTCAACAACTTTCGCTGGTATTGGACCACAACCTGCGGTGGCACGAAGCGGCGCACAAGTGGCTTCAGGGATACGACACAAAACGTCACGAAACCTGCTGCAACGGCGCTTTACGCAAAGTCTGCCGCTGGCGGCATGGTGGCTGTTGCAGCTTCAGATGGCCGGCGGTATTGCTGCGACGGCGAAATTCGATATCCGCTGGCGCAGGTCGTCGATGCCGGACCACGCTGAATTCGTCAGGCCGGGGCTCCCTTTTTACAATCTCGACGTGGCCGCCGCGCGTGATGGGGCGACACCTGCGGGTTTTGCGGCGCTGCCGCCCGCAACGCTTCATTCGCTGGTGGTCCGGGCCAGGCGGGCCGGGTGAACTGGACGTCACCGTAACCGCCGAGCGCGTGCAGTTCTGGGGTGGATCAGGCAATGCGATCCGCAATGTTCATATCGGACGCGCGTTCGACCACAGTGGTGCCGTACCAAGGCTGGGTGCGGACGTACCGCAGTGGATGGGAGAAACCATCGGCTTCTGGGATGGCGATGCCTTGATTACATGGACATCCAACATCCAGGGCTGGTTTACCCACTCCAGTTGGGAATTTTCCAATCATCTGCAGACCATCGAGATCTGGACGCCGCGCCACGCCGACGACGGAACATTGATCGGATTGCTGCACGAAGCAGTGTTCTACGACGATGAAGTGTTCGTTCAACCAGTGCGCGACATGCGATTCGTTTCGCGACAGGGGGAATTCAATGATGTAGCACCCAACAATCTCACCTTCTGCCGCCAGACGATCTTCCCATCCGCGGGCCGCCCACTACCGGTGTCGCCCGGTAGTGTCATCGAATACGAAGTTGAAGATTTATACGGCAGGCCGTGGGCGCAATCGTGGGAAAAGCATTTCGAGCAACACATGCGGCGGCCGGCGAAGGAAGACGAATTCAATTTTCATTGACCGGATTGTTGCGCGCGCGGCAGTTGTAGCAAGCTGGATCGCTGCGCCGCCGTTGCGGCATAATCGAGCGCGACGCTAAGCAGGAATATCGGGGGCGGTGATGCGAAGTCTTGTGAAGAGCTTGATGGTATTGTTGGCCGCGCTGACGGCAGTCAACGCCTATGCCCACCATGGATTTGCTACTGAATTCGACGTGAATCGGCCAGTCGAGCTCAAGGGCAAGGTCACCAAGGTTGAGTTGATCAATCCACATTCCTGGATCCACATCGAAGTCATCGGTGAAGACGGCAAGCCGGTCGCATGGATGATTGAAGGCGGCAGCCCGAATGCGTTGCTTCGCCGCGGCATCAATCGCAACACTATTGCGATTGGTTCTGAACTGGTTATCCGTGGATACGGTACACGTGACGGCTTGAACAAGGCTGTCGGCCGCGAGATCGAATACGCCGATGGTCGCCCGCTGTTCTTCCAGGGCTCGGCTCCTGATGGCGAAACCGTACCGTGAGGAAATTCGCCGCCGCGATTTTGCTTGCCCGGCTGTTGAGTGTGCCGGTGCATGGCGAAGCCTTGTTCGAGACATTTCCCCGGGCCGCGGATGGACACCCGGATTTGAGTGGCGTCTGGCAGGCGCTGAATACCGCGCATTGGAACCTTGAACCGCATGTGGCCGGGTACCCGGTGATTACATCACTGGGTGCGCAGATCGCCGTACCTCCCGGTCTGGGCGTGGTTGAGGGCGGCGCGATTCCCTATCTGCCCGAAGCACGGGCTGAACGTGACCGTCGCTTCGCCCAGCGCATGACCGAGGATCCGGAAACCAATTGCTATATGGGTGGCGTGCCGCGCTCGACCTATATGCCGTATCCGTTGCAAATCTTTCAGAACGCGCACGATGTGGTCATCAGCTATCAATATGCCACGGGGTTCCGCCGAATCTTCGTCGATGGCAAGGAGGAAGCACCGCTCAACAGCTGGATGGGCTGGTCCAACGGTCATTGGCAAGGCGATACCTTCGTCGTGGAAGTCACCGCGCAGAACGGCCAGACCTGGCTGGATCGCGCGGGCAACTACCTGAGTGAGAACGCCATCGTCACGGAGCGCTATACGCCGCTGGGGCCGAATCATCTGCGCTATGAAGCGACCATTGAAGATCCGACGCTGTTTTCAGCGCCGTGGAGCATCAGCATGCCGTTGTACCGCATCGTCGATGAGGGCTATCGCCTGCTTGAATTCAAATGCGAGCCGTTTGCCGAAGAGAAACTCTACGGACACTTGCGCAAGCCCGGCACCCACGCGCCGACGGAGGGTCCGAAATGATGAGTCACACAATTCGAATCACGCGGTCCGTGGCCGCATCTGCCAGCGGACTCATCATGTTGGTGGCATCACACGCGGCAATCGCGCAGCACCATCCGCGCACCGCCTGGGGCGATCCGGACATCACCGGTGTCTACTCCGAATTCACCACCGCGCCGCTGGAGCGCGACCCGCAGTATGGTGACCGGGAGTTCTTCACGCCGGAAGAACACGAGCAAGCCTCGAAGCTGCGCATCTCGCAAGCCTATGCGGACGACGATACCGTGCCCGGGACGCAGGGAGACGTGCACTACAGCATGGAGCAGTACGGGCTCAGCGAAAATGAAGGCGTGACATCGCTGAACCTGCGGACATCGATCGTGACCGAGCCGAAGAATGGCCGCATCCCGCCACTGAATGCACAAGGCGCAGCGCGACGCGATGCATTGGCCGCCGCGCGCAAAGGCCATGAAATGGACGGCCCGGAATCACGCAACCTGCAGGAGCGCTGCGTGATCTGGCCGATGACCATTGCGCCGATATTGCCGCGCGGCTACAACGGCAACCTGCAGATTTTTCAAAGCCCGGGGTACGTGGTCATTCAGGGGGAGATGGGTGATGCGCGGGCGATCCCCACTGACGGTCGCGCGTTTCCCGACATCCTTTTGCCGCAATGGAACGGTACCTCCATCGGGCGTTGGGAAGGTGAAACCTTCGTGATTGAAACCAGAGGATTCCACCCAGAGACGGCATGGCGCGGCGCGACGCAGAACATGCGCGTCACCGAGCGCCTCACCCGGTTGAACGACGACACGCTGGAATACCGCTTCAGCGTTGTAGATCCCGACACCTGGGACCAACCGTGGGGTGGGGTCTACCCGCTGACGCGGCTGGACGGATTGCTCTACGAATACGCGTGTACCGAAGGCAACTACGGTCTGACCAATATTCTCGCCGGTGCGCGTAAAGGGGAGCAGGACGCAGCGGCAAAATAACCCGCTACGCTCGCACTTCGTACCACAGCTCCACCAGGCCGTTCCTGTACGGCGTGACCTCTTTCAGATGCAGCGGCAGCGTCGCGCCCACCTCGTCGAAGAACGGCAAGCCGCCGCCCAGTACGATGGGCATGATCACGATGCGGATGTCATCCACCAGTCCCTGGCGCAGGCAGTCGCGTGTCAGCGCGGCGCCGCCCACCAGCCAGATATTGCGATAACGCGGCTTGAGCTGGTTGTTGATCACCTCTTCGAGATCACCGGCGAGAATTTCCACGCTGGCCTTTTCATTCGGCAGTGCACGGCGACTCAGCACGCGGACCGGTGTGTCTCCATACGGCCAACCGAGTTCCAATGCATGTTCGTAGGTGCGGGAACCCATGACATAGCAATCGATGCCGGCCAGGAATTCGGCGATTTGTTCTGCATCGGGCTCGGCAACGCCGTTGGCATAGGTGTCGGTGATCTGCATCCATGACACGTCGCCATCGGGACCGGTGATACAGCCATCCAGGCTGGCGGCCATATGTAACGTAACCCGGCTCGAATGTTCCGTCATGTTGCTGCTCCAGCGAAAGGATTACTGTGAGGCGAGTGTCGTAGGCGTAGCGACAGGTGTCAACGTGCGGTTGCGTCTGTTGTCTGTGCGTGCTGGTTTGCGCCGCACGAATCGTCTATAACGGATGCCCGATTGAACAGCACGGCTGTCGTACCACTTCTGGAGAGCGAAGCATTCACATGAAAGCCACGTCCCGCGCCTACTGGACACTGCTGCTGTTGACGCTGGTCTACGCGGTCAGCCTGGTCGACCGTTCGGTCATCGGCATCCTGCTGGACGCGATCAAGCGCGACATGGAAGTCACGGATACCGTCATGGGTCTGGTGACCGGATTCGGCTTTTCGGTGATTTACAGTCTGGCCGGGATACCGGTCGGACTCTGGGCGGACTACGGCAACCGGCGCAACATCGTAGCGGCCGGACTCGCCGTTTTCAGTGTTGCCACCTCGCTGACCGCATTCGCCGCCAATATCTATCACGTACTGGTCGGCCGTTTGTTGCTGGCCGCCGGCGAATCGACGCAGCTCGCGCCTTCGGTATCAATGCTGGCCGACGTGTTTCCCAAACAGTCTCGCGCACGCGCCATGGCGTTCTTCGGCGCCGGTCCGTCCATCGGCATCATCCTGGGATTGAGCGCCGCAGGATTGTTGAATGCCCACTACGGCTGGCGCGTGACCTTGATGTTGCTCGGCATCCCCGGACTGCTACTGGCGATACTGATTCGTTTCACGATGGCGGAGCCGGACCGTACGCAACAAGGCGGCGGCGCCAGCGATCGCAAAATCGGCCCGGCGACGTCGTTGGGATTCCTGTTCCGCCAGCCGACATTTGTGTGCATGTTGCTGGCCACCGCATTGAACGCGTGGCCGTTGTTCGCGACCACCATCTGGGGCCCGGCGTTCATGGGGCGCATTCACGGTCTGGGCTCGGCGCAGACCGGCATGTTGTTCGGCCTGGTCTACGGCGTGCTCGGCGTCATCGGTGCGCTGGGCGGCGGATTTCTTTCAGATTTGCTGGGTGGCAAACGTGAGCAGCGCAAGTTGATTCTGCCCGCGATTGCCGCCGCCATCGTTTTTCCTGCCCACCTGGTGTTCCTGTTGGCCGGCAGTCTGCCGGTCGCCATCGTGGCGTTGGGTGTGGTCGCGTTCATGGCCAACGCGCAGATGGGCCCGGTCTGGGCGGTCATGCAGAGTGTCAGTCCGATCCGCATGCGGGCCACGGCCGCCGCCTGTTTTCAGCTGTTGTTGAATCTGCTGGGGATGGGCCTGGGGCCGTTTCTGGTGGGATTCCTCAGTGACAAGCTGGCAGCGCAATACGGTGCGGAGGCACTGCGTTATGCGATGTTGCTGTTGCCGGTGGCAGCGCTGGGTTCCAGCGCCCTGCTGTTGCTTGCCGCACGCCATATGCTGGTGGACACCGAACGTGCCCACCAGTTTGACAGCGCCTGAATTATTTCGCGGCCTCTCGTAGGCGCAGGACGTAGCTGGCAACGTCGTGACGTTGCTCGGTGGTCATGTTGGCGCCGAAGGCCGGCATGGTCTTACGGCCGATGCTGATCAGGCGGAAGATGCCTTCCACGCCGAGGTCCGCTGCAATCTCCTTGCCGCCACCTTCACCACCGGCGCCGTTGTCACCGTGGCAGTACACGCAGACCACCTTGTACAGACTCTCACCGTTGGCGAAGTCCGCGGTACGCTGCGGCATTGTATAAGTGATGGGTTGGGCATTGGCTGCGAGTTGCTCGGCGTCGATTTCATCCAGCGTGCCTTGCAGACTGAACAACCATACGCCATCTCCCTTGACCGCACGCAACAAGCCGCCGCCCGCGTAGGCCACGACGTATTGCACGCCTTTATGCATGAAGGTGGAAATACCTGAATTGACCGGGGCCTCGGTCTGGAACTGCCACAGACGCTCACCGTTTGATGAGTCCAGCGCCGTCACCCGGCCATCGTTACGGCCGAGGAAGGCCAGACCACCGGCGGTGACCAGCGAGCCGCTGCGACAGCCATCATTGAAGCGCTTCTGCCAGACCAGACGATTGGTCCGGACATCCAGCGCGGAATAAATGCCGCTGCTGGGCGTACCGGCACTGACGTAGGCGCCGCCGCGGTAGGAGAATTTGAACGTGGGCGGCTCGAATTGGGATTCATCCATATGCGCGCCGTTGCCGTTCTCCGTCGCGCAGACATACAGCCAGTTCGTGGTCGGGTCGTACGCACTCGGCGGCCAGTTGATACCGGCCAGTGGGGCGAAGATGCGCGCGTCTTCATTGAAAGGCGTGAAGATGCGGCCCTGGTTGACCAGTTGGTGGTCTTCGGGTGCGACCGGAATTTCCTGCGCCACCAGTGCGTCACCGATGGGGAAGGGCTGGGTAGCGGCAGTGGCGATTTTCGGTTCCTGCGGCACCGGTTTTTCCTCGATGCCGATCAGCGGCTCACCCGTCTCACGGTCGAGCAGGTAGACCCAGCCGGTCTTGCCGGCCTGCGCCACGCCTTTGCGCATCACACCGTTGTATTCGGCGTCGAACAGGATCACCGGGTTGGGTGCGTCGTAATCCCAGATGTCATGGTGGACCTCCTGGAAGTGCCAGCGGTATTTGCCGTTATGTGCGTCGATCGCGACGATCGACGCGCTGAACAGGTTGTCGCCGGGGCGGACCGCGCCGCCCAGACTGGGCCCGGGGTTGCCGGTCGCGAAATACAGCAGGCCGAGTTCGGGATCGACGGCCGGCGTGCTCCAGACCGCGGCGCCGCCGTATTGCCAGACGTCGTTATCCGCCGGCCAGGTATCGTGACCGAACTCGCCAGGACCGGGCACCGTATCGAAGCGCCAGACTTCCTTGCCGGTATTGGCATCGAATGCGCGCACCCAGCCGCGGATCCCGAGGTCGCCGCCGGCGGTGCCGGTGATCACCATGCCATCGAAATACAGCGGCGCCGCGGTCAGGCTGTAGCCTTTGGCAGCATCGCCGGTTTGATTCTGCCAGAGCACTTTGCCTGTCTTCTGATCCAGTGCCAGCAGCATGCCGTCCACCCGGCCGACGAAGACCTTGCCGTCGCCCAGGCCAAGGCCGCGGTTGGCCCACTGACAGCACACGAGGGCTTCGTCTTCGCTCAGACCGCTGCGGTATTCCCAGAGGATCTCTCCGCTCTCAACGCCAATTGCGAAAACGTCTCCCTGGCCGGTGGAGATATAGATGACGCCGTCATACACCAGCGGTTGGCCCTGATTGTTGTGCCGGAAATCCAGCGCGGAATCCAGCTTCACATGCCACACCGCTTTCATGCCGGTGATGTTGTCCTTGTTGACCTGCTGCAGCGGGGAATAGCGTTGGTTGCTCAAAGTCCCACCGTTGGTAAGCCAGCCTTCGGATGCCGGATTTGACAGCGTCTTCGCCGTGAATGCTGGCGCCGGCGAAATCACTTCCGCAGCATGAGTGGCCATGGGTATGGCGATGAGCAGAGCGGAGAGTGCACAAGGTACAAGGCGGGCAGTGTGAATCATGCAATACCTTTTAGCTGTCAGCGGTCGCGCGATACGCGGGGACTGCAGTATATCGGAAGCTCGCGATACGGCGGACGGGGTTTATCGTGCAGTGCAATGAGAACCGGCGATGGCGATGGTTGAGAATGCAAGCATCGACGGCGGGCGTGTTGCCGTTTACCCTTGTCGCGACGCGTTCTCACGAACACGTGCAGCTGCGTAAAATTTTCAACGGGTGGGGAAAGATGAACGGTAAATCAATGATGGGCAAAACGCGTGCGGCCATGATCTGCGGGCTGCTGCTGGGAACGGCTTTGCATTCGCTGGCGACGCTTGCCGCCGATAGTGGTGTCCGCGCGGGCATGTCAGTGGATCGGTTACAGAGAATGGATGCGCATTTCCATCGCTATGTCGACCAGGGCAGTCTCGCTGGTGTCGTCACGTACGTGGTCCGCCATGGCAAGGTGGTGCATGAGGATGCGTATGGTCTTGCCGACATCGGCGCGAAACGGCCGATGACGCAAGACAGTTACTTCTACGTGTATTCGATGACCAAACCCATCACCAGCGTAGCCTTGCTGATGCTCTACGAGGAAGGCCGGTTCCAGCTCAACGATCCCATCGCGAAATACCTGCCTGAACTCGCCAACCTCAAACTCTACGATGGCGATGATGCCAACGGCATGGTCCTGAAGGAGCCGGCGCGTCAGCCGACTGTCGAGGATGTCTTCCGTCACACCGCCGGTTTCCAGTACGGCCCTGCCGGCGAACGCAGCATCGACAATGCATACCGTGATGCGAACGTGCTCAGCGGCACGCTGGCGGAACTGACCCGCAAGCTCGGCAAGTTGCCGCTGGCCTATGAACCCGGCACACGCTGGGTGTATTCCGTGTCACACGATGTGCAGGCGCGGTTGGTGGAAGTGCTGTCGGGACAATCGTTCGACAAGTTCGTCCGCGAACGCATCTTCCAGCCACTCGGTATGAAGGAGTCCGTGTTCGGTCGTCCGGAGGCGTTGAAGAATCAGTTCGCCGTGATTTACGCGCCGAACAAGGACGGCAAGCTAGAACCCACCGGTGCGCTGGATGCACCGGGCATGGCAACGCGCGTGCTGGGCGGTTTCAGCGTCGCCTCCACCGCGTCGGACTACGCACGCTTTGCGCAGATGCTGGTCAACTCCGGTGAGCTGGATGGCGTACGCCTGTTGTCACGCAAGACCATCGACCTGATGGACAGCAATCATCTGCCTGATGGTGTCACACGCGGCCAGGCCGGTGGCGGTACCGCGGGCGGTGAAGGTTACGGGCTGGGTGTGCGCGTCGTCGTTGATCCGGCCAGGGCCGGCAATCTCACTTCGGCCGGTACCTTCGGCTGGTCGGGCGCGGCCGGTACGCATTTCTTTGTCGACCGTTCGGAAGATCTTGTCGCCGTCTTTATGGTGCAAAAGATGGGCGGCGCGGATGGACAGCGTATGGCAGCGGAATTTGAAACGTTGGTCTACCAGGCCATCGTCGACTGAATCCTGCCTGAAGTCCTGGGCTCCGCGGTCCTGCCATTAGCGTGGCAGGACCGTTTATGCGGCATCAGCTGTGCTGCATATCACCATCGATGCATAGCATCTGGCCGGAGATATGCCGGCCTGCTTCAGTAGTCAGAAACAGTGCGAGATCGGCGATGTGCCCGGGTTGTACGATGCGCTTGATCGATTGCGCGGTCATGCCGATTTCGATTTCCTCTGCCAACGACCGACCACTCAGCTGCGCGCGGCCGGCAATCACCCGGTCGAAGCGCTCACCGCCGACGGCGCCGGGCAGAATCGCGTTGGAAGTGATGCCGAAGCTGCCCAGTTCCATCGCGAGTGTTTTGGCAAAACCGACCAGGCCCCACTTGCTGACGGAATAGGCAATCCGGTTCGGATAGCCGAAGCGGCCGGCGGCCGACGACAACGTGATGATGGTGCCGGCGGTCTGCTTCAATAATGGAATCGCGCGCTGCGTGACTTCGAAGGTGCCGGTCAGATTGATGTCCAGCACCCGTTGCCATTGGTCCACCGGCAACGTTTCGGCCGGCAATGTCTGGCCGCCGATGCCGACGTTGTTCACCAGCACATCGAGTGTGCCGAATTCCTGTGTCAGCGTATCGAACAGCGCTGCGATGTCCTCGCTGCGCGATACATCACAACGCACGGCGATGATGGCGGGCATTTCTTCCCGCGCGCGGGCGAGCGCTGAGTCGTCGACATCACACAACAATACCCGCGCACCGTCAGCGTTGAACTTGCGGGCGATGGCCAGACCGATGCCGCCGGCGCCACCGGTGATCAGAACATGTTTCATATTGCTTGCGCCTCTTTGCTTTGAAGGGTTTTTGAACCTGCAGACGCAGAAGCCCCCGCAACGGCGGGGGCTCTGGCATTACTGGGGCTCGCGGTGGCGAGCAACACTGATCCTCAAGGGTTCTGCGCCGCCTTGGTTGTTGCCGCCGGCACGGGTTCGCCCAACAGCTTGCTCAGGTAGGCCACGGTGGCTTCGCGCCCGACCTCATCCAGGCGGACGGACGGGCCGCTGCGCGGCGGAGCCTTCGCGGCATCCAGTGCGGTAAGGCCGTTGGCATTGCGAATCGCGGGGTCGGCACCACGCTCGATCAGATGTTGCACGACGCGGAACCAGCCGATTTCTGCTGCGGAGAACAACGCGGTCCAGCCTTCCAGATCGACACCCTGGATATAGGCATCCATCTGGCCGGTATGCGTGCGACTGTCCGTGACCTGCGCGTTGATGTTTGCACCATGCGCCAACAGCAGGTCCACGACCTCGATAACCTTCTCCTGGATGTCGGGCGGCATCGGGCCACCGGGACCGCGACCATTACCGCTCATGCCGGTCGCCGCCATCAGCGGTGTGATCTGGAACACATTCGGCAGATCGACCTCGGCGCCGTTTTCCAGCAGCGTTTTGATTGCCACCGTGTCGTAACTCAGCGTCGCCACCATCAGGGCACTGGTGCCGCCGCGCATCATGTAATCGGCGAAGCGGCCGCGGCCGGGGCCGTTGGGACGCATGCGGGTCAATTGGTGATTGACGTCCACACCCATCTTGATCAGGCGGTTGACGACTTCCATGGCCGTGACATCAATCTTCCGGCGCATGGCGGGCGTGCCGCCGAAGCCGAAGAAGCCGCGCGGCTCGAACGAATTCATATCGACGGCCAGATACAGCGGCGTGCGGCCATTCATGTCCCAGACGCCGGGCTTGGCACCTTTGTCCAGCAGGTACATGGCGATGTCGAAGCTCTTGCTGTCCAGCGCGTTGAGCAGTGGTGTGACGCCGTCGGGGTTGGGTTGATTGACGTCGGCGCCGGCTTCAACCATCGCCACCACGCAACGGTAGCAACCCGAGCGCGTTGCATAGAGTAGCGGGGTCAGCCCACCGGTCGGGCGGAACTGCGCCCGCGGCTCGGAAGTCATCTGCCGGGGCCAGTCATCGTGTTTGGCACGGATGCTTACCTCAGCGCCATTCGCCAGCAGCAGCGCTACGATTTCAGGGTGGTTTTCCGCCGCGGCCCACATCAATGCAGTCTGGCCGCGGAACTGTTCCACTGCGTTCACGTTGGCGCCCTTGTCCAGTAACATGCGCGCGATATCCAGCGCACCCAGATTGGCCGCCAACATCAGCGCTGTTTGATTGTCCTGGTTGGGGGAATCAGCGTCAGCACCGGCGTCGAGCAACATCCGCACCAGTTCGACATCGCCAAGCTTCACTGCTTCGGTCAGCGGCGTGGAGCCGAAGCGGTTGGTGACGTTGGCCTTGGCGCCGGCCTTCAGCAATGCGCGCACCAGTTCGTGATCCACCTGGTAGGTGGCCCAGTGCAATGCGGTGGCGCCATCCGGCGCTGGTGTATTCACATCGAGATCGGGCGAGGTGATCGCTGCCAGCACTGCCTCACGCTTGCCCGCCCGCACCAGATCAACCAGTGACTCCTGCGCCATTGCGGTCGTGGTCATGGCCATCGCCGCCAGCGACAGCACTCCAATCGCAGCGCGCTTCCACGCTTTCATATGATTCTCCTGCACGTGGCTGGCCATGTCAGACAATGTTCCCGCCGAAGTTGGTGTAATGCGCCCACAGCCCTTTGGCGACGTCGTAGAGGAAGCGGTAGGGATCGTCAAAGCGACGATCGATCTCGTTCATCACGCCTTCATCGAGCATGTCCTGCGCGCTGCGGCCGGCATCGGTCAATGCCGTCGTGCGTTCCCACAGGTGTTGCATCATGTCGCGTTCCGCCTGCAACTGCGTGCGGGTCATCACCGGCCCATAGGCGGGCACGATGCGGGTCTGGTCGTTGGCGAGTTCCAGCAGGTCGTCCATGGCATCGACGCGGCCGCCGATCCAGCCGCCGGCATACCAGTCCAGCGCCGGGTCGCGTTGTGGTGACACAACATCGCCGGCGACCAGCACGTTGGCGTCGCGGAAGAACACGTAGCTGTCGCCACGGGTATGCGCTTCCAGCAGGTAACCGTACTCCACGGTCTCTCCGCCGGCCTTCAACTCGCCCTTGAGGCGGAAGGTTTCGGTCGGCTGGCCCGCTTTGGGTAGGGCACTTTCCCAGCGGTCCTCGGTGGAAACGTAATAGTCGGTCGCCAGCCAGGCGCGGGTGATCTCATGCGCATGAATCGTCGCGCCACTGCGGCCGAACGCCGTATTACCGCCCGTCTGGTCGGTGTGATAGTGGGTGTTGAACAAGGTGTTCACGCGGCGGCCTTGCAGCGCGGCGGTGATGGCATCGCTCATGCCGGCCGCGCCACTGTCCACCAGCAATACGCCATCTCCGGCGGTCAGCGCCACCACGTTGCCTGGTGCTCCGCTGATGACGGCAATGCGGTCACCGAGCGCGGTGACCGGCAGCGGCGCGCCGGCCGCAAAAGCCTGCCTGGTGATTCCAGTTAACAAGGACATTCCGGCGCACGTGGTCAGCGTGCTGACGCCCGCGGTGAGAATGCGCCTGCGATTCATCGATTTCATCATTTATTCCCGCTGCGCAATCCGTATCAGACTTCGGCGATGACGCCGGTGCTGTTGCCAAAACTCTCCTGCGGAATACCGAGTCGCTCGAGTATCGTCAGGTGTACGTTGGCCAACGGTGTGCGTTCCGGCAGTTCAATATTCTTGCCGCCGACATGGTTGCCGTTGGCGCCGCCGATGAGCACTTCCGGCAACGGATAATTGTTGTGCTGATTACTGTTGCCCATGTTCGAGCCATACAGGAACAATGAGTGGTCGAGCAGGCTGCCGTCGCCATCGGGTGTATTGGCCAGTTTGGTTGCGAAGTCGGCAAAGCGCTCCATGTGGTAGCGCTGGATGATGGTCAGGCGGCGGATGCGTTCACGATCGTTGGAGTGATGGCTGACCGGGTGGAAGCTGTCCGGTACGCCGACGTGGTTGTACGTGCGGTTGGTGCCTTCGGCCACCATCACGTAGGAGGCGACGCGCGTGAGGTCGGCCTGATAGGCCAGCGCGATGAGGTCGAACATCAACTTCACCTGCGCATCGAAGTCCTCCAGTTCACCCACCGGCGCATCCGGTACTTCAACACCGGCGAGATCGCGCTGGCCGGCGAGTTCAACCCGGCGCTCGATTTCGCGGACCGTGTCGAGGTAGTCGGACAAGGCCGCGCGATCGCCGGCGCCGAGGTCCTTGCGCAGCGTGGCGGTGCGTTCGGCGATCATGTCGAGGATGCTGGCATTCTTCTGCAGCAACGCGTCACGCTCGGCCGCGGTGTCGCCTTCGCCCATCAGCTGAATGAACACCTTGCGCGGATTGGACTCCATCGGCAGCGGCGCGCTGGGACCGGCGTACGAAAGTGTCGATGCGTAATAACAACCCGCGCCACCGCAGGCCGCTACCTGAATGGTGGTTTCGGAACTGACTTCCATCGACGGAAGCGCGGTTTCCTGGCCAAGCTTCTGCGCTATGACCTGGTCCAACGTGATCGCCATGCTGGCGGACTTGGCTTCGGTATCGGGCCGCACGCAGGAGAGCCAGGTCGCCGGGTTCAGCGTATGCACCGAGCCACCGGCGGCGGTGTTTTCCAGGTTCTCGAACGTCGTCACGTATTTCTTCAACGCGTCCAGCGGTTGCAGGATGTGACCGAGTTTGAAGTCGGCGCCGGATCCGGTGGAAGTCCAGGCATCGACTTCCTTGCCGTACGGCGTGTTGTTCATGATGGCGCCGTGGGGAATGTAGAAGAAGCCGGCGCGCAGTTTCGGCGCGGCGGCAGTCTGTGCCAGCGCGGTGCCGGCCGGGATCATGGCGTCAAGCAATGGCAGGCCCACGGCAACGGCGCCGTTGCGCAGGAAGGTGCGCCGTGACAGGTGCTTCTTGGTCAGGAATGCGGTCATTACGAATTCTCCCTTGCGGCTACTTGCCGGCGTCTGCAGTGGCGGTCACCGATACTTCCTTCTCTTCTTCGGGTCCCTGGCGGCGGAAGGCATCGCTGGTGACGATGCCGGTGACGATTGAAGCGAATGAATAGTTCTCCCCGGCCGACTTGCGCACGATCTGGCGCACCAGCGGCATATCGAAATATTCGATTTCACGGTTGAGCGCATACATCATCAGGCGCTTGGTGACCGTGGTGGGGAATTGGTCCTTGTGCCCGAGGATGAACTCACGCAACTGAACGGGGCCGTCGATCTGCACACCTGAAGACATTGTCGTCCTGGCATCAATCGGCGCCTTGGCCAGGTCATCAACCAGACGCCAGCGGCCCGTATTATCAAAATTCTCCAGCGCCAGGCCGGGCGGATCGATCACGCCGTGGCAGCCCTGACAGTTCGGGTTGTCGCGATGCTTTTCCAGTCGCGCCCGCACCGTGGTCGGCTTCTCGCCTTCACGAATCGAAATATCGGTATCGACATTCGGCGGTGGTGGCGCGGGTGGCGTGCCCATCAGGCGCTCCAGTACCCATGCGCCACGCAGCACCGGGGAAGTGCGATCACCGTAGGACGTGCGCAGCAGTACCGCGCCCTTGCCCAGCAGGCCGCGCCGATAGTCGTCGGTCAGCGTGACCTTGCGGAATTGCGGCCCACGCACGCCGGGAATGCCATAGCGTTGCGCCAATGCCTCGTTGACGAAGGTGTAATCGGCATCCAGCAGATCCCTGACGCTGCCGCCGCCCAGCAGCACGCTGGAAACGAACAGGTGGATTTCAGTATCGAACGCCTGGAGGATTGCATCGTTGAAGGTCGGGTCCTGTGGCTGTATCTCATGCAGTTCGTCGACGTTCAACCAGGCCAGCGCGAAGTTCTCGACCAGGGCTTGCGCACGGTCGTCCGCCATCATGCGGGTGACCTGTTGCTCCAGTACCTTGGAGTCGGCGAGCAGGCCTGCGGTCGCCAGCTTGATCAACTCTTCATCGGGACCCTGGCTCCAGAGGAAGAACGACAGGCGCGAGGCGAGTTCCAGGCCGTTGAGTTCACGCGCGTGCCCGGAGTCGGGCGCGGTGCGAATCGTACGGTAGAGGAAATCCGGGCTGGAGAGAATGGCGGTGACCAGTTCGGTCACACCGGCATCGAATCCGCCTTCGTCGGTGCGGCCGCCCTCAAAGAACGGCATCAGCCACTTCATATCATCATCGGAAACCGGGCGACGGAAGGCGCGGGTTGCGAGGTGTCTGGCGATGCGTTCGGCACAGGCGCGCTCCTGCGAGCGACGCTTCGGCGTACAGATGAAAATCTTTTCGCGGCTGTCGCTCAATGACAAACCACGTGGGTCGAACGGGCCTTCCACTTCGACGCCATCCTGAATGCGTGGCATGCCGTAAACGCGACCGTTGCCCGAGGCGTTGTTGCTCATGGCCCACGAGCGTTCAATGAAAGTGGCCATCACTTCGTGGCTGCCGGCTTTCACCTGCGCTGGAATTCCTGCCAGCTTGGCAACAATGGCTTCACGGCCTTCCGGGCCATCGCGGTCAGCCAGTTCCAGATCCGCCGGGCCGCCGATCTCCTTGCGCGCGACTTCCACGCCGTCGATCAGAAGCACCAGCGTTGCGGCGGTTTCGACGCCGCGCGGATACAGACCGGCGTCGACATCGAGCACGTTGAAGCGGTATTCACCGTCGGCCGGGAACACATGTTTGAAGCTCATGCCGCCACGTGTGCCCAGCGGAAAGCCGTCGCGATGGGTCGTCTGGTTGGCGGCGGGTGAGCGCTGGGTACCACCGTCGGAAGGGTAATAAGTGCTGGCGAACTTCGGCTGCGGTTCACCCACTGCGAGCCGCGCCACCAGACGTGCGGCGGAGATGTATTGTTCGAGGAATGCCGGTGAGGTCACCAGCGCGCCGGCGATATTGTCGAAACCTTCGACTTCGATCTCGGTTGGCAGCACCTGTACCGGATCGACTTCCACGCCCAGCAGACCTTTGACCGATTCGGCGAATTCGGTGCGGTTCAGCCGCTGGATCGGCACGTGGCCAATCGGGCGGTTGGCGGCATCGGCGTCGATCGAGGTTTCCAGGTAGCCGACGAATTCGTCCACTATCGCCTGGTCGGGCTGGGCCTCGCCGGCGGGCGGCATCAGCCGGCCGCGCAGCTTGTTGACGGCGGATTCCCAGACTTCGGCATCGTGACCAATCCTGCCCAGGTCCAGCGCGTCCATGGCGACGCCGCCGGCCCAGTCCTCGAAGTTATGGCAGTCAACGCAATACGATTGGACCAGCTCCTCGAATTTCGCCGTGTTGCCGAAGGAAGCCGACGTTTGTGCGTTTGCCGTAGGGAGTGCGAGGGTCAGCCAGATGAAAGGTGCGCAGGAGGTTGCCAGCGTGCTGCGGCGCACGCTGCGTGCGCGCCGACCGGATTGGACCGGTGGTTGCACTGGGTTGGACGATGCACCGCGTATTCGCATTACTACCCCCTGGATAACAGCCTGCTCAAAAAATAAATTCCGTCTTGCCAGGCGATCAGACCTGATGCCTTGCGCAATCGCCGTTGACCTCGGACCTGTGTCACCGGCAAAAATTTCATGGTTCCCGGGATCCTGCTGCCCCGGTCCGGCAGCGCCATCGGCGCGAAAAGCGGGCCTTTGCGATACCTGTCGCCTGGCTCAACCGCACCGCATTCTACACCGCTTGCGACATGACGCCGCGCATCAAGAACGCTATGAAATGTTACTGCGGATCAAGGTCGGGCCAGCGACTGCCGGCTGCAGCGACGATCAGCGATGCCCTGCGCATGCTGCGCTGCAAAATCCTCTGGACTTGATCGCGGATCGTCAGCTCATCGGTACGCATTGCAGTGACAGAATTACCAACGGAACCGGCCGCACATCTGTCAGTGCGCCAGCTGACCGGGAAGGCGCCTGGTCACGGGGATGATGCACTGGCGTGGACTGAATGCAGCCGTGGGCCCGACGCATGGGTGTTGATGACGCGATACCGGTGCGCGCCCACATTAAGTCCAGATTAAACGGCTGCCGCCGCACACAGTGCCGACGTGGCGCGGCTAAGCTATGTGCCACCGTTCACCTGCCCCGGGGAATCCGCTCATGATCCATCGTCGTACCTTGCTTGCATCCGCGTTGTCATCTGCTGCCTGTGCCGTTGCCGCAAGCGCGCAGACGCCGGCCATCATCCGCCGTTTCCAGGCGCCAAGGCCTGCCGACAACCTCGAACATGCGGTGGTCTACCGGCGCGAGGACGAATTCTGCGCATGGACCTACACCCGTGGCTTCTGGGAAACAGCCAATGGCGATCTGATTCAGAACTTCGATGCCGTCACGGTGAACTACACCAGCGCCGACGCCATCAACCACAACAACGTGTTTCGCAATTCCACCGGGCGCAAGATCGTCACTGTGCGATCCACCGACCGTGGTCGTACCTGGAACGGCGATCATCCCGATTTTGATTTGATCGCAACCAGCGGCGCTTCGGCCAGGCCGTTCGCCGAGATGGGGCCGATTGATTATCTCGATCGTGACGTTCTGCTGTATTCGTTCAGCCCCGGCTTCGGCACACCTGCCGGCCGCGCTCCGCTGCGCGTTTCAAAAGATGGCGGGCGCAGCTGGTCGGGGGAATCGGAACTGCCACTCGACGGGCTGCATTCATTGACGGCTTTGAATTCCTACCTTGTGCGGCCGGATGGCCGCTGCCTGCTGTTCATGTTTGAAGTCAGCGCGGACGGCAACCGGCGGCCGCTGGTGTACGGCAGCCTTGATGGTGGCACCGAATTCCACTTCATGAGCTTCATCACCGAGGAACACGATCCGAAAGCCGCGGCGAAGAGCGGGCGCACCGCCAGCAGCCTGGCATTCGCCGGCCACCGCTGGTTCTACCCGCGCGCCATCATGCTGCCGAATGGCCGCATCCTGTGCTCGCTGCGCTGCCAACGCGATCCCACCGGCGATATGTGGACAGAGATCTACTACAGCGATGATGGCGGCCGGACCTGGGGCTTTCTGTCACGCGTGAATGATTTCGGTGCGCCGGGCAGCCTCATACGCATGAGCGACGGCAGATTGGTGGTGGTGTATGGCTACCGGTTACAGAATTACGGAATCCGCGCCGTCGTCAGTGAAGACGAAGGCCTGACCTGGGGTAACGAGCTGATTGTCCGCGACGACGGCGGCAGTTGGGACCTGGGCTATCCCAATGCCTGGGAAGTGGAACCGGGCAAGATTGGCTGTATCTATTACTTCAACAGCATGAATGACGAAGTGAAGGTCAATGGCGGGCAGCGCCATATCGCGCGCAGCATATTTACTGTTTGAGACCATGCAGGAACGGCGGCGCCAGCACGGCGCCGCCGGGTAATGCGCTACTTGTTCAAGCCTTGCCGCGTCCTCCCGGGATGAACAGCCGGGCGGCGGTGTCGTAAAACATGGCGCTGCGATCACTGGCGGAAAGCCCCGCCGCTGAATCCAGTGCGTGATGCACGAATTCCACATCGTCGACTTCACTGTTGCCGATATCCGAACCCCAGATCATGTGGTCAGCACCGAACTTCGCCACGGTGTACTCGCAGAAATCCTTCAACGGCGTGCTGTCGGACAACAGCATTTCGATCAGGAAGGTCGTGTACTTGTAATTGATGTTGGGTATATCAGCCAGCGCCAGGTGATCGGGGGTATAACCGAACGTCTGCGGGCTGCGCGAGTAGGTTGGGAAACCGATATGGTCGAGAATCACCGCGACGTTGGGATAGCGCTTCGCCAGCTCCACTACACGTGGCAGCGCGGCGCCGGGTGCGCCGCCCAACGGCATCAGCGTGATTGAAAGTCCAAGTTCGTTGCAGATTTCCCAGGCCGGCGTGGCGGCGTCGGTCAGGTAAGCGAACTGACCGGTGGTGCGGTCAGCGCTGCCCATGAATCGTACGCCGGCAATATGGTTTTCCTTGGCCATGCGCGCCAAAGTGGCTGGAGTTTCCGCTGCCGTGGCGTCAAGAATCACGATCGGAATGATTTTGCCGGGATGCTCGGCTGCGATATCAAGCAGGTAGCGGTTGTCGGTGAAATAGGTGCTGCTGTATTGCACGCCAAGACCCCGGTCAATCCCGGCCTTCTCCCAGAAGCTGAACACCGCTTCCGGAGTCATCGGATTGGCCATGGCTTTGGCGATCATGCGTTCGGCGCCGTAGCGTGCGCTGTGCGCGTCAAACGGATATTTGTCCGGTTGATTGGTGTAGAAGTGGGCATGGCAATCAAAAATTCTCTGCGCGCCGGCGGCGCGGGCGGCAGGTATTCGAGTGAGCATCCCTGCGGTCGACACCGCAAGAGTGTTGGCAAGCAAAGCGCGACGTTTCATCAGATCCCTCCAGGAAACAAAAAAGCGATATACGGCAAGTGGCTTTGCCGCGAACTCGTCACATGGTGGCCCGGGCACAATCAGGCAGCCCGCAATTGGCCCCGATCAAAACGCCTCGGTTTCAGTACCAGCGCGAGGCCGGTAGGATATGCTGCTTTCCATCTTTCATTAAAGGAGTGCCACCAATGACACTATCCATGGTATCGCTGCGAGCATCGTTATTGGCTGCCGGTTTGTCGTTTCTGGCATCGACATCGAGCGTGACTGCAGCGGAACTGACCGGCGATCAGGTGCCGACCTCGGCGGGCCCGGTCACCATCCACCCGATCTCACATGCCACCATGGCGTTGGGCTGGAATGGTCTGACAATTTACGTGGATCCGGTCGGCGGCGCCGAGGCGTTTGCCGGTCTGCCGGCGGCCGACCTGATTCTGGTCACCGATATCCACGGTGATCATTTCAATGACGACACGCTGGCAGCAGTTACCGGCAGCACCACGAAGATTGTTGCACCGGCCGCGGTCGCCGAGAAGATGTCGCCGGCGGTCCGTGCGGCGACAACGGTAATTGCCAATGGCGCCACCACTTCGCTGATGAACGTCGGCATCGAAGCCATCCCGATGTACAACCTGACGGCTGATCGACTTCAGTACCACGAGAAGGGACGCGGTAACGGTTATGTACTGTCATTCGGCAACCTGCGTTTCTACATTGCCGGTGATACCGAAGCCGTACCGGAAATGCGCAATCTCAAATCCATCGAAGTTGCCTTCATTCCGATGAACCTGCCGTACACGATGACCGAAGAACAGGCCGCCGAAGGTGTGCTCGCGTTCAAGCCCCATATTGTTTACCCGTATCACTACCGTGGCAGCGACGTCGACAAGTTCAAGGCACTGGTGAACGCCGGGTCAGCCGATATCGAGGTACGCAGTGGCAAATGGTATTGAGTTGCGTTGATTCATATATATGAGGATCAGGCAGGCGATGCGGCAGTTGTCACGCGATGACTGCCGCAACTCCGGGTAGCAGTATGACTACCCGCTGCGTTATTCTTCGCGCAGCAGCTGGCGCGAGGGGATAGATTCGGGGGCGCTGCGCAATTGCCTACAGGTGACCATCGTGTTACCTGTAGCAACCTGACCAACCGCTCATCCCGCGTTATGCGTCGGCAACTTTCCAGCCCGGAAGGTTTCTCCATCTAGCGGAGTCTGACATGTCACTACCACCCGGTGTCACCGAACGCGATTTCAACCTTGCGCTGCGCCAGTTCGAACTGGCGGTGGGCAGGGAATGGGTTTTCACCAGCGACGAAGACGTCGCACTGTACCGCGATGCGTATTCGCCGTTCTGGAACGAACCTGAAGATCGCGTCGCTTCCGCCGCTGTCGCGCCGCAGTCCGTGGAAGAGGTTCAGGCGGTAGTCCGCGCGGCGAACGAGTACCGTATTCCGATCTACCCGATCTCCACCGGCCGCAATCTCGGCTACGGCGGTTCGGCGCCCAATCTCTCCGGCAGTGTCGTGCTTGATCTCAAGCGGATGAACCGCGTGCTGGAAGTCGATGACCGCAATCACTACGCCGTCGTCGAGCCAGGTGTTTCCTACTTTGATTTCTATCGGCACATACAGGAGCGCGGGTTGAAGGTGTGGATCGATTGTCCCGATCCCGGTTGGGGCAGTGTGATCGGTAATGCGCTGGATCGCGGCGGCGGTTACACCCTCGGCATGTATCGCAATCATTTCGAAGCCCATTGCGGCATCGAAGTCGTGCTGGCCAATGGTGAAGTGCTGCGCACCGGGATGGGCGCGATGCCCGGTGCGAAGACCTGGCAGCAATACCGCTCCGGTGTCGGCCCGTATATCGATGGCCTGTTCTCGCAATCGAATTTCGGCGTCGTGACCAAGATGGGTTTCTGGTTGATGCCGGAACCCGAAGCATTCCGCTCCGGTGTCGTCGGTGTGCCGCGCCACGCCGACCTCGTACCGCTGGTAGATACGCTGAACTACCTGGAAAACACCGGCCAGATGACCGGCATGCCGTTCCTCGGCAGCCCGGTATTGAGCGCGAACATGGCAGGCGTGGATGCCAGCCCCGATACCGTGTCCAGAGAGCCGCCGCTGACGCTCACTGCATCGCCGGAGGACTTCGATGCATACACGAAGCGCAACAAGGTTCCGGCATGGACGGTGGAATTGCGCTTCTACGGCGCGCCCGAGGTGGTCGACGCGCAATGGGCAGCGGCCAAGCGCCGATATGCGGCCGCGATACCGGGTGCGACGTTTACCGATCTCGCGCGCTACGAAATGCCGTTGAGCGAGGAACAGTTGCAACAGGTGCACAAGGTGGCGTTTGGCATACCGAACCTGTCGATCTTCTCGCTCGGCGCGCGCAGCGAAATGAATCCGACCCCCACCAGCGGCCATGTCTGGTTCTCACCGATCGTCCCGCGCACCGGTGAAGCGGTGTTTGAAGCGCAACGGGTGCTGAGTGCGGCGGTGGCTGATCTCGACACACCGTTGATTGGGCTGGTGGCCCTGCCATCCACGTTCTGGACCCGCGCGTTCATCTTCATCATCGGCTTTCCGATATCGCACGACGTCGAGGCCAATCGCAAGGTGCGTGCGGCGTTCGAGAAAGTGGTGCGGATTTCAGCCGAGCACGGCTGGGGCGAATACCGCACGGCGCCGGCATTTCAGGATCTCGTCATGTCGACCTATTCACACGGCGACCACGTATTGCGGCGTTTCAACGAAGCGTTGAAGGACGCGGTAGATCCCAACGGCATCATCTCCGCCGGACGCTACGGCATCTGGCCCAGACATCTGCGTAAGCCATGAAGACAAAAATCCGCTATTGCGGCGTGATCGCAATGATATTGCAGGGTGTGAGCGGTATCAGCCACGCCGCCGACCAGGACCTGCGCGCCACTGGCAAACAGGTGTTCGACCGCTGGTGCGTACACTGCCACGGTGATGGACCGGAATATCCCGGGACTGTCGCGCTGCAGGCGTTGTATAAAGGCGCGAAGCCGGCGTTGCTGGAGAGACGTACTGATCTTGCACCGGCCATCACCGGGCAGTTCGTGCGCAATGGCGTATCAATCATGCCGTTCTTCAGGAAGACGGAAATCTCCGACGCGGAACTCGCTGCACTGGCGGCCTATCTGGCACCCAGGTAATACGCGGGCGCTACTGGTACTTGCGGCGCTCCCAGACTTCCTTCTGGTAGATGCCGCCGTCCGGTTTGCGGAAGCGCGTACTGTTGTCGCGGTTTTTCGTCGCAATCTCTTCCGCGCTCAGCGAAGTGACATACTCCGCTTCCCAATGCTGCCGCTTGAACGGGAGTATCTGCGCGTAAGGCGTGCCTGCCGGCAGAATGCCGGTGATGCCTTTCAGGAAGAAAAACGGCATCGCGCCGGGCAGGTGATCCTTGTCGTTGTCGACAATGCCGTTGGTGGTGATGAACGGCAGTTCGAAGCGATTGAAAGGATGCGAGTACAGCGCGCTGTAGCCCTCGGGTAATTCCACTGCCCAGTCGGCCCACCAGGCAAAGTGCTTGCCGTGGTAGCCGGGCGGGGCGACGAACTGCGGCAGCGGTTCACGGTCCAGCAGAAAGTTCTGATGTTGCTGATCAAGAATGCGGGCCTGAATGATGCCACGGGCATCGTGGAAGAACTCGATATCGCACGGCGTTTTGTACGTATAGCCGGTGCCCATGATGTCAAACACGGCAGGGCAGGCCTTCCAGGTCGGGATCTTGCCGCCACCATCAGGTAACTCCCACGGCTTGCCGGTTTCCGGATTGATGGCGAAGCGATCGGCCTGACGATACCACTCGGGCAAGGTCTTGATGATGGGCCCAGGCTTCGATGCGCTCTGCTCATTGAGCCAGGGGCGATTCGAAACGAATTTGATGTTTTTGGTATCCATTGCTCAGGTCGCGCGCATTTCAATCAGCCGGGCTGGTGAAGGTGTCTTGGTGGCAGGGCGAGTTCACTCGTATTTCCTCCGTTCCCAGATCTCCTTCAGGTATACGCCGCCGTTGGGTTGGCGAAAACGCGCACTGTTGGCGCGGTTCTTCGCGCTCATCTCGGGCTGGGTCAGCGACATGTCGACGACGGCATCCCAGTGCTCACGTTCGAACGGAAAGATCTGCGCGTACGGCGTGCCGGCCGGCACGTAGCCATTCACCCCTTTCAGCACGAAGAACGGCATGGTGCCCGGCAGATGGACCTTGTCATTGTCGACAATCCCGCTCATGGTCAGGAACGGCAGCTCGAAGCGATTGAAGGGCTGTGCATACAAGGCGCTGTAGCCGTCCGGCAGTTCGACGCACCAATCGGGCCACCAGGCGAAATGCTTGGCATGGTAGCCCTGCGGGTTCGGGAAACGATGTAGCGGCAGGCGCTCCACCAGGAAATCCTGGTAGCGCTCATCAAGTACGCGGCCTTGAATCTCGCCGTTGCGGTCCTCGAAGAACTCGATATCACACGGCGTCTTGTAGGCGTAACCGGTACCCATGATGTCGAACACCGCCGGACAGGCTTTCCACGAGGGAACCTTGCCGCCGCCATTGGGTTTCTCGATGGGTTGGCCGCTGATCGGGTCCTTGATGAAGCGATCAGCCTTGCGGTACCACTCGGGCAGGGTCCGGATGATGGGTTCCGGGCAGGACGGGCTGTCCTTGGTCAGCCAGGGTTTGTTGGCAACGAATCTGATCTTCTGTGTATCCACTGGTGGCGATGTCCCGCAATCCGCAATTCCGCCACCACCACTGGCAGCCGGCTGTCAGCGGCAGGATAAACGCGGCAGGCAGAGGCGTCCACCCGACGCGCGCCCGCGTCGATCAAGCCGGCGCTGAGCGTGAAGTCCGGAACCTTTCGGAGGCGCCGAAACAGCCCGTCAACATTGCATTGAAACTGATACTGACCCGCGCTTCGTCGCCGACCGTGAATTCCACCTGATGCTCCAGCCATGACGGAAACAGCAGCAGCCGCCCCTCGACCGGGGGCACCGAAACGACGCCGGAGTTGTATGGCGTGAACTGCGTCTTCTCCGGATCGATGACGCTGGCCTGCGGCCGCGGGTCGAAGAAGCTGATAGCGCCACTGCCACGCGGCGCCTTGACGTAGTAGACACCGCTGATGAAGTTGTTCGGATGACAGTGGCGGGTCAGACTGTGCAGGTGCCGATACAGGTTGCCCCAGCAATTGGTGATTTCGAAACCTTCGTAATCGTAGCGCATGAAGTAGAAGTGTTCGGCGATGGCGGCTTTCACCTGGCCGATGAAATCAGCAAGGCGTGAATCATGGTGCAGGTTACCCGGGGTCTGGAACATACCCTTGTTCACCGTTTCGATGACAGACTCCTGCACCACGGTCAGCAACGCCTGTTGCATCGCGCCTGCGCTCTCCAGTTCATACGAACTGACGATGCTGGGAAACAGAGCTTCTCTGCCGACAAGTTTTGCCACGATGCGGTCCTGTGAATGCAAGCAGGCCAGTGTAATCGGCGGCGGGATCGCCGCCAATGGACTTCGCGTTTCAAGCGTTGCATTGCACGCGGGTTGATCGGTACATATACAAGTGCAAGACTGCTTCGCTATCGCGCCTGCTTGCTGCGGCCGCACAACCTGTGCAAGCGTGTTGCGCATGCCAGTTAAGGGACTTGAGGGGGAATTCATGCAGAAGAAGCTGGTAGCCGTCATCGCCGCCACCGCCGGCGTTTTGCTCGGGGCGGGATTTCATAACCTGTTGCCCGCCGCAACAGCGGCCGACCCGGCGCCTTCGTGGATGGCGGTTGCCGACCGCATCGCCATTGAGGACCTGGTCGTGCGCTACTACGCGCATCTGGGCGGCACTTCCGCAGAATCCTTCGGGGAGTATTTCACTGAGGATGGCATGTTCGAAGTCAATGGCGACGTCTACCACGGCCGTAAGGAGATCGTCGCGTTATACGCCGGCATGGGCGGCGGTGTTACCGCCGACGAAAAGGAATTGCTGCACATGGTACTGAGCAATCCCGTGATCGAAGTCAACGGCGATACCGCGGTGGCGAGCTTCCTGTGGACCGGCATAATGAACGGCACGAATACGGCGCCGCCGCGTATACGCGAACAAGGCCGCGAATATGATCGTCTCGTCAAACGCAACGGCAAATGGTTGATCGCCAAGCGGGTCGTGATTGCTGACAGCGGCTTACCGGAAAGCATGCTGGATACCTGGCAGCGCAAGCTGGACTATGACATTTCAAGGGACTGACGTCGTGACAAGTGCAGCAGCGTCGCCCGGCGAACGACATGGACATCGCACGGTCGCGGGATTGATCGGAATACTCGCGATGCTGGTGTTCGCGCTGCCCGCCGCGGTACTGGCCGGGGAAGCTGAAAATTCAATCGAACAGCGGCTGCAAAGAGTCGAGGATGAACTCGCCATCCGCCGGGTGCTGGTTGAATATGCCGCAACTCAGGATGCGCGGGACTATGCAGGGTATGCCAATCTGTTTGCCGAACAGGGCGAATGGATTAACGGCAGCAACGTCCACAAGGGTCGCGCGGCCATCCACAAGATGCTGGTGGATCTCTACGGTGCGCCGCCACCGGGATTTGTAAATAACGAGAGCTACCATATTTCGTCCAACGCGCAGATCGATATCGACGGTGATCGCGCAAAAGTGCGGTCGCGGCACCTTTTGGTGATGCGGGGGCCGAAAGGTGAACCCGTGCCGGCGCTCGCCGGTCGGTATGAAGACGAATTCATCCGCGAGCACGGCGAATGGAAAATTCTCCGGCGTGTCGACTATCCTGTGATGCCGACGGCCGATGAATGGATGAAGTACATCCGCGAGCGCAGAGCCGCGCAATAGGCCTGCAACCGCACTTGCGTCGTTGTTTTAACCGGGAGAGAACATGAAACCAATGCTGTTGTTAGGCCTGGTCTGCGCATTCGCGCTGCCTGCCGCGCATGCCCAGAGCCGTGGCACCGACGGTGAGATTGCGGCGTTGACCGCGCGGGTTGAAAAACTCGAAGGCACCCGCGCCGTACGCAAACTGCAGCGCGCCTTCGGCTACTACATGGATCGGGGGCTGTGGGGCGAGGTCGCTGATCTGTTTGCTGACGATGGCACTGTCGAACTCGGCATTGACGGCGTTTACGTCGGCAAGGCGCGCATCAGGGAATATCTGCAGCGTCTGCATGGCGGCCAGGAGGGATTGATCTACGGCCAGCTCAATGAGTGGGTGACGCTGCAGCCGGCCATTGCGATTGCTGATGATGGCCTAAGCGCCACTGCGCGCTGGCGCGACCACGCCATGTTGGGGCAGTACAAGCAGCACGCCGAATGGCGTGATGGCATTTTTGAAAACACCTATGTGAAGGATGGCGGTGTCTGGAAGATCCGGTCACTGCATCTTTATGTCAATTTCGTCGCGCCGTATGAAAAAGGCTGGGCGCGTCTGAAGCCCGGTGAAGGCCTGGTGCGCAGTGAGGCCTCCATGGCATTCCCGCCCGACCGCGGCCCCACCGCGAGTTATTCACCATTCCCCGCCACGCAGGTGCCGCCTTTCCAGGCGCCCAATCCGGTCACGGGTAAAGCCGTTGAAGGAGCACTGTGATGCGGAACAATGCCAGAAGAGTTCATTGCCTGATGGCTGTGCTTGTCGGCGTGGCGACCTGTATCGCGGCGACGATCATCACCACCCCTGTCATGGCGCAGACCAGCACACAGGCACGACTGGCGGCGTTTCGCGATCGCGTCGCCCGGCTGGAGGATCAGGATGAGGTGGAAAACCTGCAGGCCACCTTCGGATTCTATTTTGATAAGGGCTTGTGGGATGAGGCCTCCAGCCTGTTCGCCCGCAATGGCACATTCGAATACGGCCTGAGTGGCGTGTATGTCGGCCGTGATCGCATCCGCCGCGCGATGTTGATGTATGGCCCGCAAGGGTTGGCGCAAGGCTATCTGAACAATCACATGATGTTGCAGCCGGTGATCATCGTTGCTGATGACGGGCGCACGGCCACCGGTCGCTTTCAGGGTCCGATGCAGTTGGCCGAGCCGGGCGCCAATGGCATCTGGGGTGTTGGTATCTATGAGAATACCTATGTGAAAGAAGGTGGCGTGTGGAAACTTGCGTCATTCCATTTCTATCCCACCGCCATGACCGACTATGACCGAGGCTGGGCCCGCTCATTGTTGCCGATGAAAGGACCGAGTGCACTGTTTCCACCCGACCGGCCGTCCACCGCGGTCTATCGGACCATGCCGGGTAACTACATTCCGCCCTTCAGCTACAAGCACCCGGTAACAGGTCAGCCATTGACAAATCTGCCGCAAGCCATCGACAGCGTGACGGGAGAGGAAAGATGAGCACCGTATTCACACGTTTGAAATCACGCATGGTCGCCGCGCTGGCGATCACCGCATTCGCCGCAATCTCGAACGCGCAGTCCGTCGATGACAAACTCGCGGCGCTGGATGCACGCATCACGCGCCTGGAGGATCTCAACCAGATCGAACGCCTGCAGCGTACCTATGGCTACTTCGTCGACAAGAGCCAATGGACACTGTTGTCGGAACTGTTCTCGGACGACGCCACGCTCGAAATTGGTGGCAAGGGCTTGTTCCTAGGCAAGCCGCGCGTACTGGAATACATGCAGACTGCCTTCGGCAAGGACGGTGCGAAAGAAGGCGTGCTGGCCAATCACATGCAGTTTCAATCCATACCGGATATCTCCGCCGACGGCAAAACCGGTTGGATACGGTCGCGGGCGTATGTCATGAGTCTCGGCGGTTGGGGGCTGCCGCTGTACGAGAATGAATATCGCAAGGAAAATGGCGTCTGGAAAATCAGCCGTCTGACCGGTCCGTTCACCATGTACACGAACTGGGAAGGCTGGGGCAAAAACGCGCTGAACAATACCTGGCCGGACAAGTTTGATCCGCCGCCGGATCTGCCGCCGTCAACGGTATATCTGACTTACCCCGCGTATTACATCGTGCCCTACCATTATCCGAACCCCGTGACGGGCCATGCCTTCGCTCCTGATCGCGGTGAAGTCGGCGCCTATGCAGCACCGCCGGGCACGCAGGCGCAGCGGGATTCATTGAAGGTGGGACGGGTTGCCGATGGTACGCAGCCGATCGCGGAGCCGCCGAAAGATTAGGCGGTCCTGGTGAGTAAACGTGTCGAGCGGAATAGATAAGCGCATGCTTCCGCTTGTGTTGATACAGTGCCGCTGCAGTCTTGTGCAGCGGCGGTTTCGCAACAAGGACGGTACGCAATGAATGACGTGGTGCCCATCCGCCGTCGTTTCGCCAACAGTTTTCGCAGTGGCGGAATTGCAGGTGTCGTGTTACTGGTAGCAGTGGTCGGGGTGTGGAGCAGCTTCTATACCGTGGCTGCCGAATCCGAAGGTGTGTTACTGCGTTTCGGACGCTTTCTGCAAACCGTGCCACCGGGCCTGCATTTCAAGATTCCGCTCGGTGTGGACCGCGTCATCGTGGTGCCGGTGAGGCGGCAGCTGAAGCAGGAATTCGGTTTCGGCACGATTGGCGCCACCAATCCGCTGCAATATACCGATACCGGTGAGCAGACTCTGGAAAAGTCGATGGTCACCGGCGACCTCAATGCTGCGCTGGTCGAATGGGTGGTGCAATATCGCATCGAAAGACCGGACCTCTACCTGTTCAAGGTGCGCAATGCTGATCTCACGCTGCGTGATGCTTCGGAAAGCGTCATGCGCGAAGTGGTGGGTGATCGCACGGTCGACGAAGTGATCACCATCGGTCGCCAGGAGATCGAGGTCGAGGCCTTGCAGAAGCTGCAGACGCTTGCCGCCGAATACGAGATGGGCATCAAGATTGACCAGGTGCAGTTGAAGAACGTCAATCCACCCGTGGGCGTGCAAGCGTCGTTCAACGAGGTCAATCAGTCACAGCAGGAGCGCGAGCGCGCCATCAATGTCGCCAACGGTGAATACAACAAGGCGATCCCGCGGGCGCGCGGCGAAGCCGCCCAGCGCATCAGCGCCGCCGAAGGGTACGCGAAGCAGCGCATCAATGAAGCCCAGGGCGATATCGCTGCGTTCAACCTGCTTTACGCCGAATACACCAAGGCGCCCGAGGTGACCCGGCGGCGTCTGTACCTGGAGACCATGGCCGAGATTCTGCCGCAGGTTCGCAATAAAGTGGTTCTCGACGAGGCGGCCAGCGGCGTACTGCCATTTCTGGATTTGAAGGGTACCGGCGCGGCGCGGAGGAATGGCAATGAATAGCGTTGGCGCAATTGTGACCGCAGTGTTCTGGGCCATCGTGGTGGCAGTGCTGATGGTGGTCTCCGGCGCGGTCTATACGGTTTCCGAGACCGACCAGGTCATCATCACCCAATTCGGCAGGCCGATAGGTGAGCCGGTGGTCGACGCCGGCCTGCATTTCAAAATGCCGTTTGTGCAGGATGTGAACCGGATCGAGAAGCGCATCCTGGAATGGGACGGTCAACGGACCGAAATGCCGACCAAGGACAAGCTGTACATCTCGGTTGATACCTATGGTCGTTGGCGTATCACCAATCCGCTGGAATATTTCCGTCGTCTGCGTGATGAACGCAGTGCCCAATCACGGCTGGAAGACATCCTCGGCAGTGAAACACGCAACGCAGTGGCCAAGCATGACCTCATCGAGATCATCCGCACCACCCAGGGCAGACAGCCAGCCGTCAGCGACGCGTTGGATGGCGGCGGTACGCCATCGGAGGTCAGCACACTGCATGACATCACCAAGGGTCGCAAACGAATCGAGCAGGAGATCATGGCGGCGGCCAAGATCAAGCTGGCGGAATTCGGTATTGAATTGCTCGATGTCCGTTTCAAGCGCATCAACTACAACCCCAGCGTGGTTGAAAAAATCTATGAACGCATGATTTCGGAGCGGCAGCAGATCGCGGCGCGCTTCCGCTCGGAAGGTGAGGGCGAAGCGGCGAAGATTCTCGGCCGCAAGGAACGCGATCTGGCCGAAATAGAATCCGAAGCTTATCGCGCCGTGCAGGAGATTCGTGGCGCCGCAGATGCGCAGGCAACGGAAATCTACGCCGGTGCTTACAACCAGACACCGGAAGCGGCCGATCTCTACCAGTTCCTGAAAACGATGGAGACTTACAAGGCCATAGTCGACCGCGACAGCACCCTGGTGTTTTCCAGCAGCAGTGATCTGTTCCAGTTCCTGCGCCGGGCGTCCGGCAGCGAATCAGAGTAGACCAGCAAAGACCAGCGCCGCCGCAGTTGTCCGCGGCAACTGCGGTGCGCGATTCGAATCCGCGTAATTCCCTCGGAGCGAAATGCAATGAATCAATTTGTGATCCTGTCCCGGACGGCAGTGTTGTCAATTGCCATAGGTGCAAGCAGCCTTGCCGGCGCCCAGTCCAGCACAGCAGCGGGGCTCGACCCGCAATCGCATGCAAGGCTTGCGTACCTGCCTGCGTCTGCGCTGGATGACAACAGCCGCAAGATCTATGAAATCTTCAAGACCGACGATGGCAAGTTGAATGGACCGCTGGCCTTCGCCGCCTACAACTCGGGCGTTGGCCTGGCGTTACTTGATCTGCATAACGCGGCAGTGGGCGGCACACTGGATGCTCATGCGCGTGAACTTGCCATCCTGGTGGCCTGCCGGGCGACCAACTACCACCTGGAATGGAACGCGCACCTGGCGGCCGCACGCCGCGCGGGTATCGATGACAACGTGATCAACATCGTCAGGACCGGCGCCGCGCCCGTCGGCATCGATGACAAGGATGCAGCGATCATCGGCTTCGGTCGGCAACTGTACGATGACCGCAAGGTCGATTCAGCCACCTTCGCCAAAGTCGAAAAGTATTGGGGGCAACGTGGCGCGATGGATATGGTGGCGGTGATGAACACGTACGCCGTCAGCGGGTATTTCGCGATCGCGGTCGACGAACGGGCGATGCCGGGCGAGGAAACGCTGCCGTCGCTCAAATAGGCGGAACATCGGCAACACCGGGCGCCAGATATGGAAATCAGGGGCGACTACGGGTTGATGCAATTTTTTTCTGTCATCCCGAACACCGCGCAGCCCCTCTATTTTCGTCATCCCCGACACCGCGCAGCCCACTTTTCCCGTCATCCCGGGCGCCGCGCAGCGGTGACCCGGGATCCATAGGGCCTCGCTCCAAGCCGCATGGATTCCGGCTCGCGCCCCCTTCGCGGGCGCGTCCGGAAAGACGGCGCAGTAAGACAAAGCCCGTTCTGACTTTCCCGGAGTTGGGTGAAGAACCAACTAAGAGGGGCATCGGCGCGTCCTTGTGCACGACACCCCATAGCTTGATCAGCCCAGGCTCAGCCCTCGCGCCGACGCCCGAAGCGTACCCAGGCAGCGGCCGTGCAAAATGCACTGGCAAGCAGCGGTAGCGCTGCAGGTAGCGGTACTGGTGCGACATAGGTGAATTCGGTGATACTGGCGGACACCCGGTCGGTAAAGATTCCGGCTGGCCCGAGTTGGAGGTCCACGTTGAATTCGAAGTTACGATTTTGGAAGGCATTCATCACGTCAGGCGTCGGAAACACTGGCGAACTCAAGACGGATGACGCGCCGGAGAGAAATATTCTGGCATACGAAACCTGAAATCCATCGCTGCGGCTGACGTAGTATCCCCCGCCATCGTTTGCCCCAGCAGGTGAAAACTCATCATTGACCGTGTAGATAAGGTTGGTTGACAGCGGCGGAGCCATGTCGAACGTGTACGTGTTGCCGCCGGTAACGATGGTCACCGATGCAATAGCGCTATCAGCGACGAAACGACTGGGGTCAAGACTCGAATTGCCAACGCTATCGTCAAAGAAGTAGGTGACGGTCAAATCCATTCCGGGTGTGATGCCGGGATTCAGAGCGGTGACTGACGGATCGTCCTGAACCGCAATTACAGTACCGACGCCTTTGATGCCCACCAGCGCTGCGGACGCATGGGTGGCGGTGGCCGCCAGTAGTACCAACGGGATGACTCGGGTAAGAACATTCGCTCGCATGGAATACCGTCCGTGATTGTTGTTTTGGTTTTTGAAGTTCGTGACCACGAGGCGGCTGGGAGTCGGGCAAGTCACCGTCCGCACACCTCGTATCTCTGCGCAGGCATCGAAATGTCTCAGCCTGTTGGCCAGTCAGTTTCGCAAATGAAGGAAGTACGTCGCATCCCGCAAACAGGGGATGCTCGGTATAAGCCATTGGCTGAAGACCCAGCCGCGTGCCAGCGGGCAGGACGTTCCACATCGTCTTTCTGCAGGGTGGTGCGCTGCAAAAAGCGAGGCTGGGCAGGCTGTGGAGTCTGCGGAAGGCCCGTGAAAAGCGTCGCAGGAGATTTGCGACAATGCGCTTCGTTTACAACCGCTATACCCCCCGCATAGACTCCCCCGACGATAGCGAACACCGCAGGGACGCGACGCGGAGATTCCGGGGGGATCAATGAAATGCGTCGAACAGTGCGCGCGCCAGGTGTTCACTGACTGGATGATTCCCGCGGACCTGAACCATTTCATTCCGCAGTATCCGGTACCCATGGGCTCGCAGGCGTTGAGCCACGAACTGATCGCAGCCGATAGCAGCGTGCTTCGATACCGATTCAACGAACCCGCCAATTTCCGGAGAGCCACCGATGAGAATCCTGATCAACGCTGCAGTTGCCTTCACCTTGTTGTTCTGCGTGTTGCCGGCGGACGCCCGCAACCCGACCGCGCAGGAGCGGGCCGATATCGAGAGCCTGGCTTATCACTACATCTTTGCGCTGGACTGGCGCGATGGTGAAGCCTACGCAGCGACGTTCGCGCCGGATGGCGTACTGAATTACGGCGGTGGTCAGGCCGTGGGACGCGAGGCCATTGCCGCCATGGTGAACAGCATCCGCGAGCGCGAAATGGCGCAGCTGAAGCCCGGCGAGACCGGCCAGGGCAACGCCCATAATCAGCATTTCGTCACTTCGATGGTGATCGACATCTCCACTGACGGCGGCCGCGCCGTGTCCCAGGCTTACTGGATGGCAGTGCGTGGCACGCCGCCAGTGGTCAACTCCTACGGCCACTACGTTGACGAGCTGGTCCGGATCAACGGTGAGTGGTTTTACGCATCGCGCCGTACCTTCAATGAACAGGCCGCGGGCCGCGGTACGCAACCCTACATCAATCCCGTGACGCATCCGGCCCAATACGGCATTGCGCCGCTGGATTGATGCGCACAGGCAAACAAGGAACATCATCATGACTGGCACGAAGTTCCCGGAAGGCTTCTCCTGGGGCGTATCCACTTCGTCGTATCAAATCGAAGGTGCGGTAAACGTTGGCGGGCGCGGCAGTTCGATCTGGGACACCTTCAGTCATACGCCGGGCAAGGTCTTCCACGGCGATACCGGCGATATCGCCTGCGATCACTTCCACCGGCTGGACGAGGATCTCGACCTGCTGGCCCGGCTGGGTGTCGATGTCTACCGCTTTTCGATCGCATGGCCGCGTGTTCAACCGCAAGGCACGGGCGTGGCGAATGAAGAAGGCCTCGCCTTTTATGATCGCGTCGTCGACGGACTGATTCAGCGCGGCATCAAACCTGTCCCAACGCTGTACCACTGGGATCTGCCGCAGCCGCTGCAGGATATCGGTGGCTGGGCAAATCGCGCCATCGTTGACGCTTTCGCTGATTATGCCGCGAAGCTCGCCCGACACTTCGCCGGTCGCGTTCCGATGTGGACGACGATCAATGAACCCTGGGTCATCGCCTATCTGGGCTACGCGCTGGGGCTGCACGCACCGGGCATTTCAGATCCTGCGCAAGCCGCGGCCGCGCACCACCACCTGTTACTTGCCCACGCTGCGGGCATGGCAGCGATCCGCAGCGCAGACCCGGCGGCGCAAGTCGGCATTGCTTTGAACATGAGCCATATCTATCCATGGTCGGACCACGCCGAGGATGTACACGCAGCGGCGCTGGCAGATATGCAACTCAATGCGTCGTTTCTGAATCCCCTGGTGCATGGCGCCTATCCAGCTGACATGGGCCAATTACACGAGCGCTGGCAGGACGGGGTGCTTGTCCAGGACGGTGATCTGGCGCGCATCGCCGCACCGCTGGATTTCCTCTCGATCAACACCTACCACCCGCGCTATGTCTGTGATCCGGCCAACAGCAGGGAGGCGCGTGCGCAGGGATGGACCGGAGGATTCGCCGCGCCGTTTTCGCTTGGGCTGCCATTCACCGATGTTGAACCGCCGGGCTGCGCCAAGACCGACATGGGCTGGATGATCGAACCGGCCGGGCTGACCGACCTGTTGTTGCGTCTGGCGGCCGATGCGCCCGGCCTCGCGCTCTATATCAGCGAGAACGGCGCCTCATGCGCCGATTATCCCGATCCCGCAGGCAAGGTATCGGATCCGGAGCGCGTCGCCTATCTCGATGGCCATCTCAGGGCGGCATTGATGGCGTCAGGCAAGGGTGTGAAACTGCGCGGCTATTGGGCCTGGAGTTTCATGGATAACTTCGAGTGGGGATTCGGTTACTCCAAGCGGTTCGGCCTTGTCTATATCGATTACCCGTCAGGCAAGCGCACGCCCAAGCAGAGTTTCGACTGGTATCACGATGTCATCGCGAACAATGCGCTGCCATAGAAGATTCACACATTTTCGAGCCCTGCGCGGGCGCTCAATAAATTCAAAGAGGGGAACTGAACAATGAGCACATCTGATTCGAAGACACAAATGGCCCAACGTCTGATCGACGGCCTGGTCACCGGTTCCCCGGACAGCGTCCGTTCGCTGTTCAGCGGCCCGGCCGATATCGACGATCCGTTTGCCGGCCGGCATATCGATGGCGGTTTTGAAGCGCTGGTGCGCAACTGGGGGCCGGCAAAGCTTGCCACAATCCGGTCGGTCAGGCTCGAACACTCAACGATCGGCGCGGATGGAAGATTCTGCGGCGCCGAGTTTGAATTGATACTGGATAAACAGGGTAAGGAAAAGCTGCTGAACGTCGTCGCCGTCATCGAGTTCAATGGCGAAAAGATGGTAAAGACGCGTCTGTATTATCGCCGGGCGCGGGTGGATGGCGAGCAACACGTGCGCAACCGTATCCTGGATGTACCCCAGCACATCGAGGCTTTCCTGCCGATCGTCGGCCGCTACCAGCGCGCCTTGTCCGATGGCGACGCCAATGCCCAGGCCGATACCTTCTCACCCGATGGTCGTTTCGATGGGCATGGCGAATCCACCGATCTGGGCGAAGGGTTGGGCATGGGCATCTACGAAGGCAGGGAATCCATCCGCGCGGTGCTGATACAGATGTTCGGCATCATCGATCGGGATGCCGGCAATGCCGGCGGCGGTCAGCACGGCGCCAATATCGAGAAGCTGAATATTTTTTCCGATGGCGTTACCACGGTGATGGAATTCAACATCATCGACCCGAATCATCCAACCAACCGCGTGCACGCCGGCGTTGCAGCGTACGAGGTCGGCGCGGACGGATTGATCAAGGAAGCACGCGTTTACGACGAGGCCTGGTAGCGGTAGCGGGGGAATTCCCATGTCACTGCAAATCCGCATCCGGCTGTCGCTGATGATGTTCGTGCAGTACTTCATGTTCGGTGCCTGGTTCGTGACCCTGGGCACCTACATGCATGAGGGGCTCGAATTCGACGCCATCATCGGCACCGCCTACGGTACGCAAGGCATCGCGGCCATCATCTCCACACTGGTATTCGGCGCCGTAGCCGACCGCTACCTGTCCGCACAGAAACTGCTGGGCGTGCTGGCCATTGCTTCCGGCGTCATCCTGTTCATTGCCGCCCGCATCACGACATCCCCCGATCTGTTTCTCGCGCTTATACTGCTGCACTTCCTGTTCTTCGTACCCACCATCCCATTGGCGAATTCGGTGGCATTGAGTTGTATTACCGACCGTTCGGCGGAGTTTCCGCCGATTCGCGTGTGCGGTACCGCCGGCTGGATCGTCGCCGGGTTGTTGATCGGCGCGATGCCAGGGGCGGCGGCAACGCACCTGCCCATGCAGATCGCCGGCGCCGCCGGCGTCGTACTCGGGCTTTACGCCTTCTCTCTGCCCGACACGCCGCCGGCCGGCAAAGGCAGCCATGCTGATTGGCGCAGCGTGCTCGGGTTCGACATGATGGGGAAAATGCGCGAGCGGAATTTCGCCATCTTCATCATCGGCGTACTGATAGTCCTGATCCCGTTGGCGTTCTACAACACGTATTCAAATGCGTTTCTCTCGGCAGTGAATCTGCATGCCGACATTTTCGGTCACCGGGTGGAACCCGCCGCGATCCAGACATTGGGCCAGGTTTCCGAATTCGTCCTGCTGCTGTCATTGCCGATGTTTCTGCGTCGGTTCGGTGTAAAAGGCGTGCTGGTGATCGGCATGTTGGCGTGGTCGGTACGCTACCTCCTGTTCGGTTATGGATTTGATCAGAGTGGTGGCGATTTCGCCATGCTGGTAACCGCCGTGATGCTGCACGGTGTGTGCTACGACTTTTTCTTTGTTGCCGGACAGATCTACGTGGATGAGAACTTCGAGCCGGCATTGCGGGCGCGTGCGCAATCATTCCTGGTAACCATCAACATGGGCGTCGGGGTGGTGCTGGGCTCGAACTTCGCCAATTTCGTATACCGGATGAACGCGATGCCTGAGGGTGGTCACGACTGGCGGACGATATGGCTGGTGCCCGCGCTGATCGCACTGCTGGCAGGATTGGCGTTCGCGCTGTGGTTCAGGCCGGCACGTTTCGTTCAGCAGAATGCGCGGCCGGCAGCAAGTTGAGGCGGACGTCCGGCTCCGGTATGTTCGCGCAGATGCAGTGACGATTGTCAGGTGTTGCCGGCGGTGAGTGCACCGGTCCGCAGCGCAAGGAGCAATTTCCATTTACAAACCGTCGGGGGGCGTTTATGTCGAATTCATTGAAATCAGTGGCCGTGACCGTTTTGTGTGCCGGCATGGGAATGAGTACCGCGCAGGCACGGGTCGACATGGCGGCCGTTACGAAAGCGGAGTACGCCACCATTGCCAGCAACATGTGTCCCAGTGCTGCACCGCCGGCCAGTGGTGGGCCGGCGGTACCGATGGACGACTACGAAGTACACAAGGTTGCGCCGTTCAAGGTGTTCGACAATTTCTATTACCTCGGCATGGACAATATTTCGGCGTGGGCGCTGACAACCTCCGAGGGCATCATCCTGTTCGAGGCGATGATGGTGCGAAACTGGGAACAGACGATCGAGGCCGGCATGAGAACGCTGGGGTTGGATCCGGCAGACATCAAGTACGTCGTGCTCGGTCATGCCCACAACGATCACTGGGGCGGCGCGTATTTTCTGCAGCAAAAGTACGGCGCGAAAATCATCTTCGGCGAGCCGGATTGGAATCATCTGCTGACCTGGCCGCAGATCGGTGTGCCGGCCCCGTTCCCGGCCAAGGATCGCGGCGTGGTCGACGGTGACAGCCTGACACTGGGCGATACCACCGTGCGCTTCGTCGCGACGCCCGGCCATACGCCAGGCACCATCTCCTCGCTGATTCCGCTCAAGGACGGCGACACCTGGCATCTTGCCGCCTACTGGGGTGGTCCATCGATGAGCTTTCTGGATCCGGCCGGGCTGGAGCAGTACATCGGCTCCACCTACAAACTGCAGACGGCCGACCCGGATACAGACGTGGAGTTGTCCAACCACCCGTGGGCGGATGGAACCCTGGCCAAGCGTGATGCGCTGCAAGCCCGCAAGGCAGGTGATCAGCATCCGTTCGTCACTGGCCACGACGGTGTGAAACGTTGGCTGGAGCAATTACGCACCTGCACCCGCGAGGTGCTGTCGAACAAACGCGCGGCGCAGTAACAACTGAGCGTCCTGCGACCGGGACGCCGCCGCCGGGCAGATTCGCCGGCGGCGACGCCTGTCACTGCCGGTCCTCCAACATTAGCACTGCTAACCTTAACGGAGATCAAGCCGCCAGCGTCTTCGGGGCCATACCTTTGGTCTATCAACGATTCGACCGAAGGAGACCCTGGATGGCCCATTTCCCCAATTCCCCGTTGTACCAGGAGGTGCTGCACCTTGGCCGGCTGGAAGGCGACATCACCGATCTGGAACTCGAGGGTGAGGTGCCGGCAGGGCTGGACGGGGCCTTCTTCCGGGTCCACCCCGATCCGCAGTTTCCGCCGATGTACCCGAATGACCAGTTCTTCAACGGCGATGGCATGGTCAGCCAGTTCCGCATAAAGAACGGCCGCATCAACTTCAAACAGCGCTATGCGCAGACCGACAAGTGGAAGCTCGAACGCGCTGCGGGTCGGCCGTTGTTCGGTGTTTATCGCAATGCGCAGACCGATGATCCGTCCGTCGCGGGCAAGATCCGTGGCACGGCGAATACCAACGTCCTGGTGCATGCCGGCAAGCTGTTTGCGATGAAGGAGGACAGCCCGTGTCTGATCATGGATCAGAACTCGCTCGAGACCAGCGGTTATACCGACTTCGATGGCCAGCTGACGATTCCGACATTCACCGCGCACCCGAAGATCGATCCTGATACCGGCAACTTCTGCGGCTTCGGCTATGCCGTCGCCGGGCCGTTGACCCGTGAGTGCCAGTACTTCGAAATCGATCCCAATGGCACGGTCGTACGCAAGGCGGACTTCAAGGTCCCGTACTACACCATGTTGCATGATTTCGCGATCGCCGGTGACTACGCCGTGTTCAACGTCTCGCCGTATTTCTCCAGCCAGGAAATCCTGGACCGGAAAATGCCACACTTCATGTACGACCGCAAACTACCGTTCTACCTCGGTGTGGTGCGCCGTGACGGTGATGGTTCGGATATGCGCTGGTTCAAAATCGATCCGAGCATCTGCGGCTGCCATGTGATGAACGGTTTCCAGGATGGCACCAAAGTCAGTTTCGATTTCCCGATCTCCAAGACCACGAGCCTGCCGTTCTTCCCCGAAGCCGACGGTACGCCGTTCAACAAGGAAGAGGCGACAACCTACCTCACGCGGCTGACGGTGGACCTCGCTTCCAGCGGTGATGAAATCACCTCCATCGAACGCATCGGCAAGGCCCCGGGTGAATTCCCGCGTATCGATGATCGATTTGCCGGCAAGCCATACCGCAATGGCTGGATGATCACCTATGATTTCGACAAACCCTATAACGGTCCCAGCGGACCGTTCGTCGGCGTGATCAATTCACTGACGCACTACGATCACCAGACCGGCACCGAAAAGAGTTGGTGGTGCGGCCCCGACGGTGCTTTGCAGGAACCTGCATTCATCCCGCGCACGGCAGATTCCGCGGAAGGTGACGGCTACCTGATCGCGCTGGTCGACGACCACATGAAAAACTATTCCGACTTGTGCATCTTCGACGCGCTGAATGTCGACAAGGGCCCGGTGTGCCGCGCGAAGCTGCCGTTCCGTCTGCGGCAGGGCCTGCATGGCAACTGGGTGGATGGCAGCAAGCTGGGCGGCTGATCACACTCCGCATAGCGTATACGGTGGGGGCCTCCCGGTAACGGGCAGCCCCCTCTGCTTTTTACGTTGGTCAAGGCCACTCTCCCCGACCTCATTTCAGGGATTCGGGTACCTGCGTCACTTGAAGCTGCTGCCACGACGATGTCTCGCCGGCAATGGCTGACAAGTGACTTCCCGCGTCATAGCCGGAATGTTCGAACAGCGCCGCCGTCATACGTCCGGGACACCAGGTAAAACCTGGTTACACCTCGTTCCATTCATTCAAATGGTGTATGGCCAGTCGGGCATTGCTGTAGAAAAATGGCGGCCTCACTCAATCCTAAGGTTACACGGAGCCAGGCATGAGACTAGCCGCGCCAATCATCGCTGCATTGGGACTCGCATTGCTGCATCCTGCGGCCGCCGACGCACAGGATGTTCTGGATCAACTCGCCAACGCGATGAAGGGCCGCGTCTATCAGGGTGAACTGCGGGATCCTGAACGGCTGCGTATATCGGCGGACGAAGTGGAGCGCAGGATGCGCAGGTTGGCTGAAGATCCGGATCGGCCCCCTGAGTATTTCGCCTTGTACAACCATCTCTATGGCGTGGCGCTGATGATGGAAGGCCGCGGCGAGGAAGGCGTCGATGTGTTGAGCAAGACGTTCGATTTGTACAGGAGCACGTTCGGCGCCACCTCAATGCCGATGGTCTACCTCTACATGGATTACGGTGATGCGTTGCGACGGCGGGGTTCGCCGTCGAGCACCTGGTTAATGGCCTGGCGCAAAGGCGTTGACGTTGCCCGAAAGTTCCACGGCAGCAAATCTGTGGAATACGGCATGTTTCTGGTGCAAGTCGGCGACAAAGCCATTTTCCATTACCAGGACGAGGGCGATAAGTTCATCCGCGATGGCTACAAGATTGTGATGGCCGCCGAGCCCAAGCCCGATCCGTTGATACTTGGCGGCGCTGAGTTCTTCATGGCCAAGCTGGAAATGGGCTACAACCGGCGCGATAAAGCGCTGGCTCTGCTGCAGCAAAGTCTGCAGCACCTTCAAGGTACCCCGGCGGATGACCCCGATGGCCTCTTGCCCATTGTGCGCGGTTTCATGGTTGGCCTGTACGAGGAGATGGGCAATGACGAAGCCGCGACCGCGATGCTGATGGTTATAGGTGAGGAGGCGAGTGGTCAGCAGGATGCGATGGCACAACCCGTTTACCAGATTGCGCCGGAGTTTCCTGAACGCGCAGTACGCGCAACCCAGACGGGGACGAAGATTTCCCGCGAACTCGTATCCACCGGTGCGGTCGTTGTCGAGTTCACGGTCGATGAAGGCGGATACACCACCGATCACCGCATCATCCGCGCGGATGGACCGAAAGCTTTTGCAGACGAATCATTGAAAGCCATCCGCAAATTTCGCTACGCGCCCCGGTTTGTTGACGGCGTGCCAGTGGCCACTCCTGGCGTGCGCTACATGTTCAGATTCAAGTTCGATGGTTGATGCGCCTTACCTGATCATCTCCAGGGTAATGCCGCGACAAGCGATTGCTGCCAGTGCACCATACCGTTATCGATCAGCGTGAATATTGCTCGTGGTAACAGGTCATGCCGTGGTGTCCTGTGACGAGATGGCGAGCGTCATGATGCAATTGAGAACGTTATCTCCAATGTGTCACTACCGCTGAATATTTTTTTCCGCTTTTATTTACGTATGGCGGAACTCTTTGTTGGTCATCTGCTCTCACTCTCTCATTAATCGACGCTGCTTTTGTAGCGACTGACATTTCCTTATTTTGCTGCGATTGATTTGTTGCCAAGTCAATGATGTGCGCATGCAATCGCAAGCTGCTGTTCTTCCAATGGTGGCGTGCGTCACCATCGAAGTAAAAATTACAACGCAGACGCGATAGCTATCGCGGATACGGTTTGACGACGCTGCGCAAGCAACTGCTTCGACTCGAGGCAGGGACTGTGCGGCGGATCGTGCAGTAAATGGTGAGACGGCAGTGGTCGTCGAATGGGTGGGGGCCCAATCCGGAAAATTCGATCGCGCGGCGGACTGACAACGCTGCACGTATCGCCGCGTGCGTGAGCGCGGAAATTCTGCCGGATTTCATTCATCTCCTCGTTGCGACTTCCCGTCCGGCACGCAGCGTGCTCGTTGCGGGGCTGGGTGTCGCGGGCCGGGGGCCATCTCAACATCAGCTGCTGCGTTGCGGTTTCTTGGAGAGGAGAACGCGGTGAGTATGAAAAGAAGGCACAAGCGAAGTCAGGTGTTGCCGGTCGGTATTGCAATTTTTGCAAGCGCCACGGGCAGCGTTTATGCACAATCCAATACGGCGAACGTCAGCGACAATATCGTCGTCACCGGCTCGCGCGTTGAGCGTACGGGGTTTACCACCCCCAATCCGATTACTGTGGTCGACGCAGACCTCACCGAGTCGCTGGGCATTGTCAATGTCAGCGAAACGCTGGAGCTGCTGCCGCAGAACTCGAGTTACATTTCAGCTACCAACGCCGGTCGCGGTCCGATCAACATCGGCGCCGAGGTGGCCAATCTCCGTGGACTCAACCCGTACTACGGCACGCGCACGTTGACCCTGGTCGACACGCGCCGCCATGTACCAACGACGAACACCGGCTCGGTCGATTCCGGAGTTATTCCATCGATGTTGGTCAAACGTGTTGAAGTGGTAACCGGCGGCGCCACCGCTGCCTATGGCTCCGACGCGGTGGCCGGTGTGGTCAATATCCTGCTCGACCATGAGCTAGAAGGATTCAAAGGCCAGGTGGATTACGGCCAGACCTTCCGCAATGACGGCGGTAACGAACACGGTTCATTTGCATTCGGCACCAGGCTGCTGGATGACCGCGCACACGTCATGTTCGGTATCGAGTACCAGAAACAGCATTCCATCGATCATTGCAGCACCGACCGGGCGTGGTGCGCCGAGAGCTGGGCCGAGGTCGTCAACCCCAACTACACCGGGGCCAGTCCCAACGGGCTGCCGAACTACGTCATATCGCCGAACGTGAAGCTGTCCGATCGTACGACATTCGGCGTTTTCCCCAGCGGTGCGGCCGGGCGTAACAACCCAGCTGGTCTGCAGAACACGCGCTTCAACGAGGCCGGTACCGCGGTGCTTGATTTCGATCGTGGCGACCTGGTGACCACCGGTACCTTCGGCCAACGCATCGGTGGCGACGGCGACAACGTCAGCCCGTATTACTACAGCGTGCTGATGGTTCCGACGGAGCGCCTGTCGGCCTACGGGCGTGCGCAATACGATTTCAACGACAGCACCAGCATGTTCGCGGAAGTCTCATACGCATCGCGTGATTCGGTCCGCGCCGGTGGCTCGTTCGGGCCGAACAACGATGTCATCTATCCGGACAACGTCTACCTGACGCCGGCAGTGCAGGCATTGTTCGGCACCCAGACTTTCGCCTTGTTCACCAAACAGAATGATTACCCATCGCCAAACTTCACCGACAACACGACGTGGCGCGGCACGCTGGGTTTCGAGGGCGAGCTGCCGTTCAATGAATGGCGCTGGGATGCCTATGTTCAGTTCGGTGATCACAAGACCAGCCAGGTTCAGAACAATGTCCGGGTCCAGGACAACACCGTGGCGACCGGCGCTCTGGTCGGTGGCGGCGCCACCGCACCGACCGGCACCAACAACTTCTACCGCTGGGCACTGGATGCGGTGGATGGCGATCCGGGCCCTGGCGTCACGCCTGTCTGCCGGATCACGTTGACCAATCCGGGCCTGGCGGATGACTGTGTACCAATGAATGTGTTCGGTGACGGCAGCAATACCGATCCGGCCGCCATTGCGTATGCCACGCGCACTTTGATGGAAGACTTCACCTACAAGCAGCAGGTGTATGCCGCCAATGTCCGCGGCGACCTGTTCGAAGGGTTTGGCGCCGGTCCGGTTGGCGCGGCCTTCGGCGTCGAGTATCGCCACGAGAAGGGCGACGTCGAGCATTTCAATCTGCCGTACTACAACCAGTTCGTTGTGTCCTATGGCGAAGAGTATGCGGGCAAGATTGATGTCATCGAAGGCTACGGCGAATTCAACCTGCCATTGTTGCGGGATGCGCCTATTGCCGAGTCACTGGAAGCGAACTTCGCGGTGCGTTATACCCATAACAAGACCGAGAATCCGTTGACCGGTGACAGTGCGTCCAACAGTCTGACGAGCTGGAAAATCAGTGCCGTGTGGGATCCCACCTCGTGGTTGCGTGTCCGCGCGACGCGTTCACGTGATGGCCGCGCCGCTTCGTTCCGCGACCTGTATGCACGTTCGCTGCAGGTGGGCGGCTTCTTCGGTACGCTGACCAATCCGTGGAATGCGGATGACGCGGTACCGGCCAATGTGTCCGATCCGTCGACCGTACTCACCGGCGGCAATGTCGACGCCAGGCCGGAGAAGGCGGATACGACCACGCTCGGTTTCGTGCTGCAGCCGGAAGGTGTGTTGCAGGGTTTCCGCTTGTCGGTGGACTGGTTTGAAGTCGACCTCAAGGACGCGATCACCAGTGGCGGTCTGGGAGCCCAGACCATCGTTGACCAGTGCTACTCCGTATCCGCCTACTGCGATCGCATCGAAGGTGTGTCTGACGGCGCCGGTGGGTTCAATGACATCACGTTCATCGACAACGGCGCGGTCAATCTCGGAAGTGTGACGAGCCGTGGCGTGGACATCGAGGCGGCCTACCTGCTGCCGCTGGGTGATATGTCTGAAAGCCTCGCCGGTGATGTGACCTTCCGCGTGCTGGCCACCTACCTCTATGACACGATCGTGGATCCGGGCAATGGCGGTTCAGTGGTCAACTGGGCGGGCCAGACCGGTCCAGGCGCCTACTTCGCCAACTTCAACCCGTCGCCGAAGTGGAATATCACCAGTTGGCTGGGTTATCGCTATGGCGGTTTCCAGACCACACTGCAGATGAACTACATCGACAGCGGCGTCTACAACTACCTGCGCACGGGGCCGCAGGACGCCGGCTTCAGCAATACGTCGGCATTCAGCATCAGCGACAACAGGGTCAAGAGCCGGGCTTACTTCAACCTCTCGGCAACCTATGACATTCCGTTCGGTGAAGACCGTAGCGTGCAGTTGTTCGGTACCATCTACAACCTGTTCGACAAGGCGCCGCCGGTGGCGCCGAATATCACCTACCCGACCAACCCGGTGCTGTTCGATACACTGGGTGCCCGCTTCCGCGCCGGCGTGCGTGTGAAGTTCTGATGTGAGTCCCGCGCCGGTGTCGCCATGACGCCGGCGCGGAATTGGATCACCCTGAAGTCTTCGGCAGTCCGTATGGCGTGTGCCAGCGGTTTGGTTGTCGCCGTGCCCGGTTCAAGCGGTCACGTCATAGCGGTTGGCTGACCTCCGGGGAGAACGATTTGATTGACGAATAACAACAGCGAATTTTTGAAAACTACCCCGGGGAGCTATCCAAAGCGGGATGCACGGTAGAAGCGTTACGATCCCGGCAAGTTGTTCCGGCTCAATGCCAGCGGGAATACAGGTGAAAGTCAGGCCGCCGTCGGCGTCGCGACGATGCCACCGAAGCGATAAGCTTCGCCGGCGGTCTTGGCGTCGTACATGGCGCTGTCCGCGATTTCGATGATGTGCGCACCTTGCAGATCCCCATGACCGATAGCGCCGCCGATGCTGACGCCTACCGAAATCGAGTGTCCCGCCAGGTGCATGGGCGCCGCGATGGACTCGTGGATCTTCCTGGCGATACTTTCCAGTACGGCGGGATCGGTGATACGTCGAGCGATGACCACGAACTCGTCGCCGCCGAGGCGGATGCAGGTGTCATCTTCACGCAGGCAACGCTTCAACCGGCGGGCAACGACCGACAACACCTTGTCGCCGGTGTCGTGGCCATAGCGGTCGTTGATGGGTTTGAATCCGTCCAGATCGAGGTACAGTACACCGACACTTTCATCGCGCATCAGGGCGTCGTGGCGCGCCAGTACACCTTGCAGGCAGCGACGGTTGCCCAGTTGCGTGAGCGAATCGGTTTCCGCGAGGATTTTCGTATCCTCGATGGTTTCATCAAACGCGCTGGCGTCGCGGACGGCGGCGATGACGAAGGTCTCTCCGCCGATAGATACCCTGGACAGGCCAACGGATATTGGAATCAGATCGCCCTGCCGTGTGCGGCCGCGGAGCACGGGTCGGTCGCCCATGCGTGCGTCTGTGCCGGAACTGAAGTACGAAGCGACATGTCCCGCGTGGTGTTGCCGGACTTCGTCCGGCACAAGCACTTGCAGCGGTTGCCCGATCAGTTTATCCCGATCGTAGCCGAACATCCGTGCGACCCTTTCATTGCAGCCGATGATCAGCCGTGCCTGATCAACGACGAGAACTCCGTCCGGTAGCAGTTCCATTGCACGCAACAGGTTCGCCAGTTGCCGATGCATTTGCTTTTGCTCCACTCGATACATCGCAGTATCGGACAGAACTGACGAACCTGTACGCAACAGCGGGCCGCAAACACCTCAATTTCTGATCTGACCCCGGTTTTGACCGCCGCAATCAGTGGCGCCGGGAACATAAATTTTCAGCGCCTGATTGTGCGGTGGTTCCGCTTACCGGCTGGTCAGCGATTCGTACCACTGGCGCGCGGTTTCCCGCATGACCGGTGCGTCTTCCGCCAGCACGTAGCCGGCTTCAACGGCAGAACGCATCGATTCGTCCCAGTCGGCCAGGTAGGCATTGGTCGTCGGATACAGTGCTCGGATCTTATCCGTGCTGAACAATCTTGCATGGCCGTAGAGAAAACCCAGGCGGTAGCCGTTGTCCAGCGTCGAACCCCAGCCGCGATGTTCAGCGAGCGGCACTGCAAAGTCCGGCAGCCGGATCCCGCCATACGCATTGCCATTTTCATCGCGACGGATCTGTGGCGATGCGTCCTGGTTCAATTCGATGCGCGGCGCACTCGGAGGCCTGTCGCCGCTAATCAACCACCGGTGCATGTGACGGATGGCGGCTTCATAGGCAGGCCGGTATGAAAGGTAGTTCGGCGCGTCCAGGCCGCGCATTTCAACGCCGGGGCGTAACGGCGTGTCGATTGCGAGCAGCGCTTCCCGCGGCACTGAAACGTGCGAGGTGCCGGCGACTTCCCAGAAGTGGAAGCGGTCGGTATCGGGTTGGCGCGCACCGAGGTAGCTTTCAGTTTCCGTTTCCGAGTTGACGATGAACACGGGTGTCTCGATGTCATCCCGGATGCGCGCATTGGCCCAGTCGGTTGGTCCATTGCCGGCAGGTTCGTTGCTCCAGGCGCGGGCGCGCCCGAGATCGATATAGGGAATGAATCCATCGAATATACGTTCCTGGGGATGAACGCCATTGATATACGCTCGTAATCGCGCCGCCGATTGAGAGCCGCCGGAAGCGATGAGTCGGGCGACAGACAAACCTCCCATGGGATCGACCGGTTGCCGGGGTCGCCGGGGCGCTACGGCGCGTGCGGCCTGGGTGAAGATATCGAAGGAATAGTCATCCCCCGGATGCGCCAGGGAGCCATAGCGCTGGGGGTCCCACTGGCGCAGGCCGGCAGCCTGCGGGCCTGGAAAGCCGTCGATACCCACCTTCTGTGCGGACACCCCGACCCACGCAAACCCGCGCAGTAATTCGCCCTCGGGCACCGATCCGAGTTCATATCCCGCGGTGACGTTCTGCCAATGAACCACAACGGTTCCATTGAACGCCGCATCGTCCGCGGGGCGCACGATGAGCAGGCGGGTACGAAATGGCTGGCGCTCCGCCTTGCGCTGCAATTGCCAGCGGCCGTCCACACCTTGCGTCGTACCGGGTACGAGTTCGAAGGCGTCTGCCTGGCCGTCCAGGAAGAATTCCTCCGCGACGTAGCCGTACCGCGCCAGGTCGTAGTCCGGTGCGGCGAACGGTTTACCGCGATCGCCGCCGGTGACCGGGCCGCTCACATCTGCGGCGATCGTCGCCGCGCATGAAATCAAATACAGCAGGAATGCCAGTGGGGTCGCGACCCGGGACGAACGGCAATGTGCAAAGCGGTACATATCTGTTTCCCCTTGTTGTGTTGAGGCGCCGGGACAGCGCCCGGTGAACTGAGGTGTATTGTCAATAATTTATCTATTAAACTAATTCTCAGCCAGTGGTCAGCAACGGTCCGATTGAGGCCGGTCGGCGGAAAACAAGGTACGCACATGCGCAGCGCAGTTCTCATCTCAGCGGCAGGATCAGCGTTGTTTGCCGTGGCGTTCGATTGTTCCGGCGGCGAACAGGCCTCTGCCGCGGTGCGGCACTGGCAATTGATCGATGGCTACTGCGTCGACTGTCACAACATCGCCGATTGGGCCGGTGGTGTGGCGTTCGACACGCTGACGCGCGAATCAGTGACTGGCGACATCGAGATCTGGGAAGCCGCTATCCGCAAAATGCGCGGTGGCCTGATGCCGCCACCAGGCCAGCCACGCCCGGCCGCGCGTGAACTGCGTGAAAGTGTGACCTTTCTCGAAACCACGCTGGACAACAACGCCGGTGTGACGCCGGCGGTTGGATTTGCGCCGTTGCGAAGGTTGAACCGGCGGGAATACGCCAATGCCGTCCGTGACCTGCTCGGTCTGGAGATCGCTGTCGCCGACCTGTTGCCGGATGAATCTCCCGCCGGTGGCTTCGATACCTTCGCCGAGGTGTTGCAGGTGACGCCGACCTTCATCGACCAGTTCGTCAATGCCGCCCGCGTCGTTGCGGAACAGGCCGTCGGTCAATCTGAAGCACGGCCGGTGACCGTCACGTTTGGCAACGCGGCCGACATGGTGTTGTCCGGCTCACCACGCGGCGGCTTCGGCCGCGGGATGCAACAGAATCACGAAGCGGGGATGCCATTCGGCACGCGCGGCGGCATGTCTGTCATCCATACGTTTCCGGCGGCGGGCGAGTATCGCCTGACCATTGGTGATCTGGCGCTGGCGCGTGAAGTGCCGCGTATGGAATTCACCAATACCCTGGTCGCGCTGCTCGACGGCAAGGAATTCTTCCGCACGACCATCGGTGGCGAGCAGGACCACAAGGCCATCGATCAACTGCAGGATCCCGCGGTCGCCAACATCAATCAGCGCTTGCGCGATATTCCCTTCCAGGCGCCAGCGGGTCAGCACCGGTTGACGGTCAGTTTCATCAAACGGTCCTACGCCGAAAGCGACGAGCGCATGCGTACGCTGGCAGTCGAAGGCGGGCAGGAACGCGTCACCGCCGTGCATGCCTTGCAGGTGCGTGGCCCGATGCAGGTGGATAGTCTGATGGGTTCCGCATCCCGTGCGCGGATATTCACCTGCCAGCCGGTTCAACCCTCCGCAGGTAGAGAATGTGCCGAGACGATCATCCGCCGGCTGGCACGGCAGGCTTTTTCGCGTCCCGTTACCGAAACGGACATGCGGCAGCTGATGGCTTTTTACGATGCGGCCAGCAGTGACGGATTCGAGGCGGGCGTACGTGACGCGCTGTCGGCGATTCTGGCAAGCCCGCATTTCATGTACCGCGCGCAGACCGGCACGATCGATGGTGACCGCATGGTCCTCGATCAGCACACCGTGGCAGCCCGGCTGGCCTTGTTCCTCTGGAGCAGCCTGCCCGACGAAACGCTGCTCGATCTTGCCGACAGTCAGCAGTTGCTGCAGCCCGCGGTGCTTTCGGCGCAGGTTCGCAGAATGCTCGCCGATCCCCGCGCGATGACAATGACCAAAGACTTCGCTTTCCAATGGCTCAACGTTGGCAAGCTTGCTGAAATTGAACCGGATCGCGAGTTGTTTCCGCAGGCCAATCGTCAATTCGATCCGCGACCGAAATTCCGCGAAGAGTTACGCCTGTTCATCGACAGCATTCTGCGCAGTGACCGGCCGGTCACCGAACTGCTGACTGCCAGTCATACATTCGTCGACGAACGCCTGGCGATGCACTACGGCATCGACGACGTGAAAGGCAGCCGGTTTCAGCGCATCGAGCTCGCTCAACAGGCGCGTAACGGTCTGCTGGGCAAGGGCGCAATCCTGATGCTCACCGCAAACCCAAATCGCACTGCGCCGGTATTACGCGGCGCCTGGATCCTCGAGCGCCTGCTCGGCACACCACCGGCGGCGCCGCCACCCAATGTCGAAGCCCTGGCCGAAAACGGGCCCGGCCAGGTGCCGCGCACCGTCCGCGAGCGGATGGCACTGCACAGCGAGAACCCGAATTGCCACGGCTGTCATGGCGTGATGGATCCGCTGGGCTTTGCGCTGGAGAACTTTGATACCGTTGGCCAGTATCATGAGCGCGATCGGCTGACCGGCCAGCTGATAGATACGGCGGCAGTACTGCCGGATGGCCGGCAACTGCAAGGTGTGCGCGAATTGCGCGAGGCGCTGGTCGAAAGTGCCGATCTGTTCGTACAAGCCCTGACCGAGAACCTGTTGAGCTATGCGCTGGGGCGCAAGCTCGACCATCGCGACATGCCCACCGTGCGCGCGATCGCCCGCCACGCGGCACGCAATGACTATCGCTTTGACGCCATCGTCCTCGGCATCGTATCCAGTGACAGCTTTCGCCAGCGGCAGTTGCCGCCCGCGGGTCACAGCGACGCACTGCAGGCAGTGGCGTCACAGGCAATCAAACCCTGATAGCGGGAGCCGGAGCAGCATGTTTCTCACCAGAAAATTCATCAACCGCCGCAGTGTATTGCGCGGAATGGGCGCCAGCATCGCGCTGCCGCTGCTCGATGCCATGGTGCCCGCCGGCGCCGCGTCAACCAGTGATGCCGCAAGCCAGCGGACCCGTCTGGGTTTCATCTATTTCCCGCATGGCGCAGTGATGGACCAGTGGACGCCCGCGACCACCGGGCGCGGATTCGAGTTCACGCCAATCCTCAAACCGCTGGAGCCGATGCGGGATCAGATCACCGTCGTCAGCGGCTTGCGCAACAAGGGCGGTGAAAGTTCGAGTCCACACGGCATCATCGAAATGACCTGGCTGTCCTGCGTCGGCCCGGATGATCGTGACGATGCCGACCGGGGGGTGACAGCGGATCAATTGGCGGCGCGTCAGCTCGGCGCACAAACGCCGCTGCCGTCGCTGGAACTCTGCGGCGAAGCCGGTGGCTCGGTATCGTATCGAACGCCCCGGCAGCCGTTGCCGATGGAAGGTAATCCGCGCAAGGTGTTTTACATGATGTTCGGCCAGGGCGATTCGTATTCCGAGCGTCAGGGCATTCTTGCCAAGACCGGCAGTCTGCTGGACTACGTGCGCGAAGCCACGGGTGACCTGAACCGGCGCCTGTCCGGCGCGGACCGCAGCCGGGTCAGTGACTTTCTCGATTCGATACGTGAAGTGGAACAACGCATAGACGGGCTGAGCGCACGCGCCGCCTCATTGGCCGAGCTGCCGGATGCGCCGCTGGGCGCGCCGGATGATTTCACGGAGCTGCTCGATATCCAGTTCGAGATGATCGCGCTGGCCTGGCAGACCGATCAGACCCGCGTGGCTTCGCTACGCATGGTCAAGGAATCCAGCATGCGTACCTACACCAATCTCGGCATCTCGGAAGCATTCCATCCGCTGTCCCACCACCAGAACCAGGCCGACAAGCTCGCGCGCCTGGTGCAGGTTCAGCGCTACCACACGGCGCGGTTTGCGAAGTTCGTCCGCCGCCTTGCTGACATGGAAGACGTCAATGGTTCGGTGCTGGACAATTCAATCGTGCTGTTCGGCAGCAACATGAGCAACAGTGATCGACACAACAACGATCCGCTGCCTTCATTGCTCGCCGGTCGCGGAAGTGGGGCGCTCAAGGGAGGCCAGCACCTAGCGTATCCGCAGGATACGCCGCATGCCAACCTGCTGGTCACCATGTTGCAGAAGGCCGGCGTCATGGTAGAAAGCATCGCCGACAGTAACGGCGTCTTTGGCGAAGCATGAGCGTGTCGATGTCGCGTGCGTTGCTGTTTGCCATCGCGTTGACTTGCAGTGGCGTAAGTGCGGCGGCCGGTGCCAGCGATGTGGACCAGCGTCGTGCCGATGGCAGCACCGAGTTGATGTGGGCGGTCTACGAAAATGACTTGACTACCGCGCAGGCCCTGGTGGCAGATGGCGCCGACGTTGAACTCGCCAACGATTACAACGTAACGGCGTTGCAACTGGCGGCGGAAGCCGGCAACGCACCGATGATCAAATTGCTGTTGAAGGCCGGCGCCGTGGCGGACAGGGGTAACGCGGAAGGCCAGACGCCATTGATGCTGGTCGCGCGGACCGGCAACGTGCAAGCCGCCAGGATGTTGCTGAAAGCGGGCGCTGACGTCAACGCCGTCGAACAATGGGGAGCGCAGACGGCATTGATGTGGGCCGCCGCCCGCCGTCACCCGGCGATGGTGAAACTGCTGATCAAAAGTGGCGCCGGCATCGATGCGCACTCTGCCATACGGGAATATCCGCGGCGGGTCACCGCGGAAGGCCGATCCAAGGATCTGAATTCCGGCGGGCTGACACCGTTGTTGTTCGCGGCGCGTGAGAATTGCCTGGACTGCGTCAAGGTGCTGATCGACGCCGGCGCTGATCTGAATCTGGCCGATCCCGAGCGGGTGACGCCGTTGCTGCTGGCCATCATGAACGTCAACTGGGATGTGGCCAGAGCATTGATCGAGGCCGGTGCCGACGTCGACGCCTGGGATATCTACGGTCAGGCGCCGTTGTATGCCGCCATCGATGTCCGCAGGCAGCGGGTCAGTCCACGCGCATCGGCCGACCAGGTGAACGCAACCGATGGCCTGTCGATCGTCCGCATGCTGCTCGAACGCGGCGCCAATCCGAACATGCCATTGTTCATGGCACCACCGATGCGCTATGGACGCAGCGACCTGATGCCGTTGATTTCGCGAGGCACTACGCCGTTGATTCGCGCGGCGGCGAACGCTGATCTGGAGAGCATGTCACTGCTCATCGAACATGGTGCGGAAGTCAATCTCGCCCAGGCAGACAAACATACGCCTCTGATGGCCGTGCTCATTCCCGGCAACAGTCTGCCAGCGGGCCGGCTGTTCGATCTGAAATCCGAGCAGCAGGCCATCGAGGCATTACGTCTGTTGCACGCGGCCGGTGCTGATCCGGATGTCATCGCGCTACCGCACCCGGTACAGCGCTCGCGGGGCGGCAGTGCATTGCACTTCGCGGTGAAAGCGGGTTGGCCACTGGCAGTGGAGGAATTGCTGTCCTACGGCGCCGACGTCAATGCACTCGATCCGGATGGCTTGAGCGCACTCGATTACGCCATGGCGCGGGGCTATGTGCCCTTTCTGGAACAACGCGGCGAGCCGCGCATCGAGTTGGCCGACCTGTTGCGCAATGCCGGCGCCACTATCGAATTATCGCAAACGCCTGACTGGCCACCAGTCGGACCGCCGCTTGGCATCGCGCCGGTCATCTGGCCGTTGTAATCGGAGGTCGTTGTTGGCTGACCGTTGCACGACCGCAGTTTTTGCAGCGCCTGTTGCATTGGCGGCGAGGAATTCCGGTATCAAGTAATCAAGCAAGCCTGGCAACAGGGGGGACAACGTGAAAATCAATCCGCAGATCGCAGCATTCACTCTGCTGACCGCAATGGCCGGCCACGCCGTCACGGCATGGGGCCAGCAGGATTCGGTGACGGTATCTTCGCTGACAGTGGAACCGGCAACCTTTACGGCGCTGGCCTTCGATATCGGAATCGCCGGTGACGATAATCGCAGTGCGCAGGCCGAGGTCAGCTATCGCAAGGTCGGTGCGCGCGCGTGGCAGCAAGGTCTGCCGATGTTCCGTCTGCAGAATGAAACCGTCTGGTTTCGCGAGTACGCGTTCCCGGTTCCCAACGCATTTTCCGGCAGCATCTTCGATCTGGATCCGGATACCGGCTACCAGGTCCGCGTGCGAATCACCGATCCGGATGGTACTGCGGGCATGAACGAACAGACCGTCACGATGCGCACCCGCGCGTTGCCACGGCCGGCGGCAGACGGCAACGTCTATCACGTGTATCCATTCGGCTTCCAGGGGGAGAAGCAGCAACCGGCGTTCGAAGGTCTGCTGGCCGCCTATTACGCACTGGCATCGCATTCCGATCATTCCAATGCCTATCCGCCACGAGTGAAGGCAGGCGATACCATTCTCGTGCACGCCGGTGTGTACAAGGATGGCAGGCAATATTACGGCGGCCGCGCTGCCGGCGTAGCCGCCTACGGTACCGTCGTTGATGGTACCTATTACCTGACGGCCGACGGCACTGCGCAGCGTCCGATTGTCATTCGCGGCGCAGGCGATGGCGAAGTGGTCTTCGATGGCGATGGCAATGCCGTACTGTTCGACCTGATGGGTGCGGACTACAACTATTTCGAGGGCATCACCGTTCGCAACACCGAACTCGCGTTTCTGACCGGGCGCAAGAACGTCGCCGGTTCAAGTGGTTTCACGTTGATGAACTCCCGTCTGGAGAATATCGCGCGGGGTGTGCACGGTGACTGGGGCGGCTCGCGTGATGTCACCATCATGGATAACGTGTTTGTCGGACGGCATGATCCAAACCGGTTGCTGGGCTGGATTCCAGATCCGTGGAACCGGTTCGAAGGCTTTCCCAATCCTGTCAGCGGGCCGGGCGGATCCGAAGCTGCCGTAAAAGTGTACGGTCAGGGCCATGTCATCGCCTTCAACCGTGTGGAAGGATTTCATGACGGCATTGACCATGCAACGTATGGCGTGCCCGGGCCGGACCCTGCGTCGTGGCCGCAGGCAATCGATATTCACAACAACGATTTCTACAACATCGATGACAACTGCGTCGAAGCAGACGGCGCCGTGCGCAATATCCGGGTCATGCGCAACCGTTGTTTCAATGCCGCACAACCGGGCTTGAGCATGCAGCCGATGTACGGTGGTCCCGCGTATTTCATCCGCAACGTACTGTTCAACCAGGTGGTCGGCGGTCTCAAGTTCACCGGCGGAGGCGCGGGCGTGCTGGTGGCGCACAACACAATCATCGGTGAGGCAGCCCGCGACTGGGGCCCTTTTGGCAATCAGCACTACCGCAATAATCTGATTGTTGCGCAGGGGGCAGTCGGTCGCGGTGCAGGGGCAGTTTCGCCCGGGGTGTTCGAAGTCGATACTTCAACGGGATATTCATCGTCAGACTACAACGGCTTCGCGCCATGGCCGGCGACACGCGAGAACTTCCGTTGGACGCTCTCTGAAGCAAAGGATCAGATCGGCGCTGACAAGCCGGGCAAGGGCTATGCAAATCTGAAGGACTATGCAGCAGCGACCGGCCAGGATCAGCACAGTGTGCTGATCGACTACAGCGATTTCGTCAAGGCGTTCGCGCCTGATATGTCCGATCTGCAGCGCTTGTACGATCCTGCCGCGGTTGACCTCAGGTTGCGCGCCGATTCAAAAGCCATCGATGCCGGCGTCCGCCTGCCCAATCTAAACGATGGGTTCACCGGGAAGGCCCCTGATCTTGGGGCTTATGAAGCTGGGCAGGAACTTCCGCACTACGGCCCGAGGAACTGAGCCTGCGCGCAGGCTACGGACAAGGCGGCAGACGCGAAGGCAGACAGTGTGGAGGATACGCGCCGGTCGAGCCCTTGCAGGTTTGACCCGACCGGCACGTAGCAATCACGCGGTCAGCTGATCAGAACTTGGCCAGGACGCTCGCCCAGACAATACGGCCTTCGTTGCGATAGACACCGCCGGCAACGGCACCGGTATTGGTCAACTGTGGCTGTTCGTTGAGGACGTTCTGCAATCCCAGCGAGAGTTCATAGCCGTTGACGATTCCGGAGGTGTCCCGGACATATCGGTAAGTCACATCGAGCGGCGTCCAGGAATCATAGTTGTCCGGGCCGGTTCCGGTGTTCTTGAACGAATCGGAATAGCTGAAGAACATCGACAACGTATGATTGCCGTACAGCCAGCTGAGGCGTGAGTTCACCCGCCAATCGATAGAAGTGTCCGCACCGAGCACGCCGACGTTATTGCTGTCAGATGCGTCGACGGTCGGCGAGGTGGGCAGCGCCCTGACCTTGTACGTCGGTACGTAGGTGCCGAGCACGTTCAGGTTGATATCGCCCCAGTCGCCGAGACTGTGATTCCAGTCCGCTTCAAAGTCGATGCCGGCAACCTCGACGAAACCGGCATTGAAAAATGCAACCTGGATAATCAGCGGTTCATTGGTCAACGGGTCGCGGATGACCTTGGAACCCAATGGATCTGCATTCAGGATTGCCTGGGCGCTTTCGGTCTGCAGCTGACCCTTGAACTTGAAGTTCCAGTAGCCAAGATCGAGACGCAGACCCTCCAGCGGACGTACGGCGACGCCAAAGGTATAGGCCTTGGATGTCTGCGGCGTCAGGTTGGGATTGCCACGCTGGTTGATCGTGACGCGCAGATTGGTCACGCCAGTGCCGCCGGCGCTGACCGGCGCATCATCGACGTTGGCCAGACGGGTGGTGGAGACATAGTTCTGGTACAGCGACGGCGCGAGAAAGGACTCGCCCCATGATCCGCGCAACGTCCACATGCCGCCAGGACTGTCATACAGCAATCCGACTTTCGGATCTGTGGTTTTCAGCCCTGTACCGCTGTCTTCGTGGCGAACCGCGGCACTCAGCTCCAACGAGCCGAAGCCGGAGTCGTCGAAGAGCGGTACGTTGACTTCGCCGAAGAATGCCCAGGTATCGCGACTGGCGTTGAGATCAGATTGCACCGCGCCGCGGTCGGTCTGCCCCAGGTTTTTCAGCACGTCATAATCGGTCTTCAGGCGGATGTCGCGGTACTGGAAGCCGAGTGCCAGACCGAGCGCACCCGCCGGCAACAGATCCTCGAATTCCTTGGAAACGGTACCATCAACCGAAAACAACTTGGAGTCGCTGTCGTCCCAGAGCGTGGGTTGAACACGGTCGATTTCGTCCTGCGTGTTGGCCAGTATCGTTCCGGGCGTGGCGAATACGCTGCTGCCGAAGGGATTGAAGAATACGCAACTGCCCTGGCCAGGAACGCCGGTGGCCGGATTGCAGCCGGCGCCGCCGAAGCCGGCCAACGCGGCCCGGAATTCCGGCACATTGGTGTCGTTGCGGATGTAGTTGGTGTGCAGATGATAAGTGCTGTACACCGCGCCGGTTTCCCAGTACCAGTCGTCGCCAAACGAACCATCGAGGACCATCGTTGCTCGCAGGATATCGGCGTAGTGCTGCGTCGGACGGTTGCGGGTGAACAGTTTCTCGCCCAAAGAGCCGCCCGTCGGCAACCCACCCTGCGTACCTAACGCCCTGCCTGTATAGCCCACGTCTTCCCAGAAGGGTACGCCCGATCCGGCGACCGTTGGTGTTCCCGTCAGCATGACCGGACTTGCCAGGTCGTACGGATTGCCATTCATGCGCTGGGGCAGAAACTCGTTGAAGCCGTCGCCGTCCTTGTCATATCCGAGTCCGATGCCGCTGGACACCGCGTAGAGCGGTGAACCGCCACTGGTGGCTGCACGGTACGGGTTTGCCGGATGGTGTCCCGGAATCGTAATCGGCACCGCGAGAGAGGCCGCCGGCGAATCCAGCGTCTGCGTCAACATATCGGTGTAGGCGAAATCGCCGCGCAGGCTGATCCGGTCTGTAATGTCCTTCTTGGCGGTGATGAACGCGGTGAAACGATCGATTTCGTTGTAGTCCGCCTGGGCCGGCCAGAAATTGTAGAAGCACCGCGTGCCGACGGTGCTGGAGCCGGGGATCCGGTCGCAATCGGCATCCGGACGGTTGGTTGACGAACCGGTCAGAACGCCGCCGGCATCACGCCGCGGGACCTGATAGGTGCCGGGACCACCCAGCGATGTGTTGGCCACGCGATCGCGATCCCATTTCATTTCGGTGCCTTGCACGAGATCCTGGTGCTGGTATTCGAAGGCAGCAACGACATGCGTATCGGCAATGCCGCCGCCCCAGATCGCGCTGATCTGTTGATCGCCCTTCTGGTTATACGTCGCCATTGATCCGCGTGCGGAGATCTCGAAGCCGGAAAAGTCATCACGGGTCAGAAAATTCACAACGCCGCCAACGGCGTCGGTACCGTACAGGGCCGAAGCACCGTCCTTAAGGATCTCGATGCGATCGATCATGATGGAAGGTAGCAACGTGTTGATATCCACGCTGTTGTCTTCCACCAGCGGATATGACGCCGTACGCCGCGTATCCACCAGCACCAGCGTGGCGCTCGAACCAAGATTCCTCAGGTTGATGGTGCCGCCGCCGGACAGGTTGCCGCGTGACTGGGCAATGCTGCCGTTCATGTTGTACGGAAGGTCGTTGAAGAAGTAGGCAAGGTGTTGCGGGGCATCCACCTTGAAGTCCGTCGTGTCGAACACATCCACCGGTGACGATTGCTGAAAATCCGATCGGCGGATGAACGTGCCGGTGACGACCATTTCCTCCGCGGAACCCGCTCCGCCCGTCTGCGCCTGCGCATATGTCGTCGCCCCGCAAACCTGCGCGCCGATGAGTATCGCGGCCGCGTGCCTGTATTGCTGTCCCATTTCCCCACCCCTGTATATTTGAAAGGTGGAAAAGTTTAGATCAAAATGATTTAATAATTAAACTAATAATGGGAGCGAAGATCCGGCCTCGCGCAGCCGCGCTGGCCGCGCTGTTGTTCGTGCGAGAAACGGCACGGATGGGTCGGTTGGACCGCTAGTTTCGCAGCAGCGCCGGTAGCGATGAATGGATCGCAGGCACAGACGGTGGTGGTGCAGGTCGCGATGACTGCCGGGCGACGTTGCCAGCGTTCGACCGATCAGCGTTTGCCCGCGTCCACCAACCATTGCAGTGAATCGGCAGTCGTTTTGCTCGGCGTGTATTCCGCGCCAACCCAGCCTGTGTAGCCGGACGCTTCGATGGCGGCAAAAATGGCAGCGAAATCCAGCTTTCCGGCGCCGGGCTCCACGCGCCCCGGCAGGTCGGAAAACTGGATATGGCGGATGACATCGCGGCAATCGGCATATGCCGCGAGCACGTCGTCGCCGGTCATCGCGACGTGGTAGACGTCGAATTGCAGACCAACCTTGCCGGCCAGTTCACCTCGAACCATGGCGGCGGCCTCACGGACATCGGAAAGCAACGCCCCTGGCAGATCGACCGTGTTAATCGGCTCGAACAACAGTTGAATACCGGCGGACGCCGCGCGGCTGGCGGCGGCAAGCAGATTCTCCCGGTAGATTTTCAGCGCATAGTCGCGCGAGGTTCCGGCGGGCAGGCGGCACGGGCCGGCATGAATCGCCCGGCAGCCCAGAAGCAAGGCATTGTCCACGGTACGCGCGAATTCTTCGCGAAAGTCCTGTTCGCGCCCCGGTACGCCGGAGAGTCCCGGACCGCCATCGCGCAGATCGCCGAGACCGGCGTTGAGCAGCACCACCTGGACACCGGCGTTCCTGGCTGCCCGGGCCAGTTCGCCCACCGGCGCCTCCAGCAGTTGAATTTCGATTGCATCGAAACCTGCCTGTTTCGCCGCGGCGGGCCGGTCAAGCACGGCGTGCTCCTTGAACATGGTGGTGATGCTGGCGGAAAACTTCATGCTTCAATCTCCTGCTGGTCCGGCGCGACGGCGGGGGTTCGGTCGCTGGCAGGCTCTGGGCCGCGCCGTCCCATGGCCAGCCGGTTATACTGCCGCTTTGCGATTGTATGACCTGAGGAAGCGCAAGTGCCCATAGATATAACAAAAATCACCGCCATCGACGTCCATGTACACGCCGAAGTGTCGTGCCATGATCCGGAAGATCCGGTCATGGGTGAGTTTTTCGATGCCGCCAGTGCCTATTTCGGCGCCGAGCGGCGCCGGCCGACGATTCCTGAAACCATCGAATTCTATCGTGAACGCAACATCGCGTTCTGCCTGTTCACCGTGGATTGCGAATCAGCCATCGGCGCAAAGCGCGTCAGCAACTACGAAGTGGCCGAACTCGCCGCCGAGCATGATGACATCGTCATTCCGTTCGCCAGCATCGATCCGCACAAAGGCAAGATGGGCGCCCGTGAAGCGCGCGACCTGATTGAGAACTACGGTGTGAAGGGCTTCAAGTTCCATCACATCATGCAGAACTGTGATCCCGCCGATGAAATGGCGTTCCCGATTTACGAAGTGATCAATGCCTACAAGTTGCCGGCAATTTTCCACACCGGCCATAGCGGCATGGGCACCGGCCTGCCCGGTGGCGGCGGCGTCCGCCTGAAGTGGGGTCAACCCATGCTGGTGGATGAGGTCGCGGCGCGCTTCGCCGACATGAAGTTCATCCTCGCCCATCCCTCATGGCCGTGGACCGATGAAAGTCTTTCGATGGCGCTGCATAAGACCAACGTGTTCATCGACCTGTCGGGTTGGATGCCGAAGTATTTTCCGCCGCAGGTCGTGCGCTACGCGAATGGCCCGCTCAAGCACAAGATGATGTTCGGCTCGGACTTCCCGTTGATCAAACCTGAGAAGTGGCTGGAGCAGGCGAAGGAAGTCGGCTTCAAGGAAGACCTGCTGCCACTGATCATGAAAGGTACGGCTGCCAAGGTATTGAACCTGGTGTAACCCTTGCAGCGTGCGCGGCGGCCCGGCCTGCTTCGGGTCACGCCGCGCCCGTCGCTGCAACGAGTTGCGGACGCCGCGCGAGATGTCCGGTCAACCGCTCGTAAGTCATGCCGAATTCGAGCACCTGCTGGTCGCAACCGTAACGGCCTATCAGCTGTATCCCCATCGGCCTGCCGTGCGTATCAAATCCTGCCGGCAGGCTGAGCGTGGGAACGCCCGCAAGTGACGCACCAATCACCACTTCCATCCAGCGATGATAAGTATCCATGCTGCGGTCGGCGATGGTGTCCGGCCAATGCACTTCGGCGGCAAATGGAAACACCTGCGCTGACGGCAGCGCCAGGAAATCGTAGGATTCGAGCATCGCATGCAGTGCGTGATACCACTGCGTGCGGGTCAGCGCCGCGGCATGGATATGCGCGGCCGCTAAATTTCTACTGCCTTCGATTTCGAAAATCATTTCCGGTTTGAGCTGCGCACGTGAGGCAGGGTTATCCAACAGCGGCAACCTGCCCGCTTGTGACCAGTGCCGCAGGTTCAGCCAGCACTGCCACAGGCGGCTGACATCGAACGCCGGGCGAACGGGCTCGATGCGCACGCCTGCCACTTCCAATCCGCGCAAGGCATGTTCGCAGAGGGCAATGACACCCGGCTCGGTGGCGAGATAACCGTCGAAGTCACCCAGCCAGCCGATGCGTACATCGTTCGGCACCATTGCGGTGAAGGCATCGTATTCAGGCAATGCATCGCGCATGGACTGCGGGCTGCGCGCGTCAAAACCGCTCATCGTCACCAGCAACCGGATCGTATCTTCCACGTTGCGTCCCATCGGGCCGTTGGTGGCGAGCTGACTATAGAAGATCTCGTCGCCGGTGTTGGGTACGCGGCCGAAGCTGGGGCGGAAACCGATGACATTGTTGAATGCCGCCGGGTTGCGCAGCGAGCCCATCATGTCGCTGCCGTCCGCCGCCGGCAGCATGTGCGTAGCCATGCCGACCGCGGCGCCGCCGCTGCTGCCACCGGATGTCAGCGCGACATCGTAAGCATTGCGGGTGACACCGAACACGGTGTTGTATGACTGTGAGCCGGTGCCAAACTCGGGGACATTCGTCTTGCCGATGAATATCGCGCCCGCCTTACGTAAGCGTGCGACATGAATGTCATCCTCGACCGGCAGTGTGCCGGCGAACAGCGGCGAACCGTGGCTGGTCGGCAGGCCGCTGGCGTTCGCCAGATCCTTCACGGCATGGGGCATGCCATGCATCCAACCGCGATACCTGCCGTTGGCAAGCTCGTCATCCGCCTGCCGTGCCTGCGCCACCAGCGTGGCGGGATCGGGACGGCTGACGATGGCGTTATACACCGGGTTAAAACGGTCGATTCGATCGAGATACGCCTGCATCGTTTCCACGCAGCTGACCTTGCGTGTACGGATCGCAGCCGAAAGCTGCGAAGCGCTCATTGCGGTGATATCACCAGGCACCACGGTTCCCCTTGTTGTTGAATGACTGACGTGCAAGTGTTGCCACCCACGCCCGGCAATGGCATCGGAAAGCGATGGTATTGCACGATGTCGTCGCACCGTTCGCAGTTGAATGGAAGTCGATGTATTGTGCAACACTCATCAACACTACGCCTGTGACGGAGAGATCCAGTGGCCCTGTACTTGCGGAAACAGCAGTTGCCATCGGCGCCGCTATCTTGTTGTTTCATCCTGCTGGCCGCCACAGCCACCTGCGCCGCAGCAGGTGAGGTGGGCGGCCCGAACGCGCATGCCACGGTAGCGATTCCGGCGGCCAATCATTACTCCCCGCTGAGTCAGATCACGGCGGAAAATGTCAGCACGTTGCGTGCTGCCTGGCAATTCGAAACCGGGCCCGGTGGATTGCAGACAACGCCTTTGTTCATGGATGGCGTTCTCTATGTGGCCACACCTGACCAACGTGTCATTGCACTCGACGCCGCAGCCGGCACGCGCAAATGGGAGTACGTTCCGCTGGAAGTCAATCTGCAGCCCGTGCGCGGTCTGACAATCTGGCAGACCGGTGATGAACGTGTGTTGTTCACCAGTCATGGCACGAAGCTGACCGCGTTGGATCCTGCCAACGGTCAGCCGATCAATCGGTTTGGAAACGGCGGCAGCATCGATATCCGGGAAAACCTTGGGGCAAGTCCGGAATCCATCGGCGCCTGGCTCACGTCGCCGGGTGTGATCTACCGTGATGTCATCATCATCGGGTTCCGCACCGGGGAATCCCGTCCGGCCGCGCCCGGCGCAGTGCGCGCGTACGACGTCCGCACGGGCGAGCTACGCTGGCGCTTCGATTTCATCCCGGCCGCTGGTGCGCCGGGGAGCGAAACCTGGCCGACGCCGGCGCTCGCGACGGCAGGTGGCGCGAACAACTGGGCTGGCATGACGCTGGATGCGGCGCGTGGGATTGTATTTGTTCCGACCGGCTCCGCGGTGGATGATTTTTACGGTGGCGATCGCACCGGCGCCAACCTGTTCGCCAATTCGCTGGTCGCGCTGGATGCCGCGAGCGGCAGATACCTCTGGCATTTCCAGACGGTGCATCACGATATCTGGGATCGGGATCTACCGACAGCGCCGGTACTGCTCAGTGTGCTGCGCGACGGCGAACGCATTGACGCCGTGGCCCAGGGTACCAAGCAGGGGCTGGTGTTCCTGTTCGAGCGAGCCACGGGAGCGCCGTTGTTCCCAATCGAGGAACGAGCGGTTCCACCCTCGGATGTCCCGGGCGAAATGGCGTGGCCCACCCAGCCATTTCCGACCGCACCGGCGCCAGCGGCACGCCAGTGGTTGACCGCGGACGACCTCACCGTACGCACACCCGCAGCCGCCGCGGCTGTCCGCGCGCAATTCGAATCACTGATCAGTGCAGGGCCGTATACGCCGCTGTCGATCGGTAAACAGACTATCGTATTTCCCGGCTTCGATGGCGGCATGGAATGGGGCGGCGCGGCGGCGGATCCTGACCAGGGCGTGCTTTACGTGAACACCAACGATGTGCCGTGGACCGGCGGTCTGCAAGCCTATGATCCTGCCACGGCGTCATCATTTGCCGAGCAGATCTACATGACGAATTGCGCGTCGTGCCACGGTCCCGACCGCGCGGGTTCGCCGCCGGCATTTCCGTCGTTGGTCGGAATTTTCAATCGGCGGTCGGAACACGATGTCATCAATTCGATTGCCAGAGGGCAGGGGCGCATGCCTGGATTTCCCCAGCTGCCGGCACCGCTGGTCGACATGCTGGTGAACTATCTCGCAAGCGCCGATAGCGCGCAGCGTGAGCCGGGCACCGTCGTGGCTGCGCCAACAGCTTCCGTGCAGCCGCCGCAATACCAGTTCACGGGCTATCGCAAGTTCGTCGATCCCGATGGCTATCCGGCGGTGACGCCACCGTGGGGAACGTTGAATGCGATCGATATGAATACCGGCGATTACCTGTGGAAGATTCCGCTGGGTGAGTATCCGGCGCTGGTCGCGCAAGGTCAGCCGGACACCGGCTCGGAAAATTACGGCGGTCCGATTCTGACCGCGGGCGGCGTGTTGTTCATCGGCGCGACCGTTTACGACCGACAGCTGCGGGCGTTCGACCCGAACACCGGCGCACTGTTGTGGCAGGCGGACCTGCCCTACGCCGGAACCGCTACGCCACTTACCTACATGGCGCAGGGTCGGCAGTACGTCGTGATTGCGACAAGTGGGCAACGCGATCCGGCAGGCCCGCAAGGTTCCGCCTACGTTGCCTTTGCGCTTACAAAGCAGTCTGCCGGGAGGACCCTGCCGTGATTGACGAAGTTCGACTTCACCTGGTCTGACATCGAACGGAAAGCGTGGTCGCCACCCGACAGGAGGAGCGCAGACGACCAAGCAGTCAATCGGACGCGGGCCGCAACCTCGTACTTGTGTTCATCACCGGGCGGGTCAGCCCAGGATCAGCTCCAGTGTTCGTTGATGCGCCTCTATGACAGGCACCACCAGTCGGGCATCGACACAGTCCAGTGTGTCGCCCAGGGTGTGGAACCAGCGGTGTACGCCAATTGCCGCAAAGGCGTTCGTGTAACCAAGATCGGTGAAGGCAGACAGCTCACCCGCCTGGGGTTGGACCAGCCCCGGCGGTGACATACCGCTGAGTCCGTGAAAGCCTTGCTCCGCTGCTGCTGCGGCGTCTTTCGAGGCCATCACGCGGCGCTGCGGATCGGCGGTATCGAGCATCACCCATTCGCCGTTCCGTTCCTCGGCGTCGCGCGCCGCCAGCGTGGCGCCGATATGCATCCACGCACGGGTTGCCGCCGGCGATGGTGCTTCGTGTAAAGCGTGATGCGAGCCGGCGAAGTAGTACTCGTGGCCGCCGGTGTTCATCAGGAAAATGGATTTGTCGGGGAATCTGTCGCGCGCCCAATCCGCGATTTCCAGGAACGCGGCAGTGCCGGTGCCGCGCTCGGCAACGCAATGGAACCAACCCGACCGCGGGGTGGATATCGCAATCCACTCCGGCCCCCGTTCCAGGCGGGCGACGACATTCATGCACGGCTTGGTAAGCGGGTCGCCATCGGTGACCAGCGTAGCGATGTCACCCGCGCGTGCGGCGGCAACGAACGGCGCGGCGTCCTTGGGCGCAAGTATCGCCACAGGGACATCGACGAACGGGGTTTCCGGGCAGTTCAGCGCGATGGCCTCACCCGTGGGACCGGTGGTGATGATGATGACCGCAACAGCGCCCGCATCGGCGGCGGCAAGTACACTTGCGCCGAATCCACGTGTCGGTGACAAAGCGGCATGGCGGCCGAACGGCGCCTGGACCAGCGCTATCCGTCCGCGCAAGTCGCCGATGGTTGCCGGCGCCGGACCATCCATTGCTTCAACCAATGCCAGCGGTGCGCTGATGCCGGCTGCTCCAGTGGGGATGACCGGCGCCTGGGCCAGCACAGCGGCACGGTTATCGCCGCTCGCCACAAATGCGGCCCGTTGCAGGTAATAAGGTGCATCGAACGTGCTTACCTGCACGTTGTAACCCGCGCTGCGCAGTCGGTTGGCAACCCAACCGGCGGTGGCGTTGTCACCATCGCCGCCGGAATGCTTCAGCCCGAATCCGGCGTGGGTCTGCAGGTCATGGTGGACACGTTCCGTCATCGCTGCGGACGCCGATTGTGCAACGCTGAACCGCGGCCGCCACACGGCAGCACTGATTGCAGCAGCGGTGGACATGACGAGCTTGCGGCGGGTGACTTTCATGAGCGGGTCCGAAGCGATGCAAAGGCGGCCAGTATAGATCGTCGCGCGGTACTTCCTTGAACCGGGCTGCAAGCCACGAAATGCTGCACACCTGAATCCGCCGCCCGCCGGCATCCTGTATTGCGTGCCAACGCTACAGGACAGGCCGCACGCTGGAACTGCCGCAATACGGCCGCCGGGGAGTGGTTTTTTGGCGCGCCGCTGGCCACAATCGAAGCTTAGTCGCACCACCGCGAATTCATCGTCATCGTCTGGAGGGGGCCATGAGATTTCTTCGATTCATCATTCTGTCCGCCATCGCATCGTTGGCTGCGCCATTGGCGGCGCAGACACCTGACATCGCCGAGCCGTTCAAGGTCGGCACCTTTGGTATTGCGGACAAGCCGACGGTCGGTATCGTCTTGCGTGATCGCTGGATCGTCGAGCTCGAAGCCGCGAATGCAGCGTTACAGAGCAGTACGCTGTATCCAGCGTTGCCCATGCCGGCGGATATGCTGGAGTTGATCGAGCGGTATGAATACGGCCTGAAGAAACGCATCTACGAGATCGTCAATGATCTGGTCGCCAACGATCGGATCGGCGGTCGTACCAAACCCGCCTGGATTCATGAGGTCGCCGATGTCAGAACGCTGCCGCCCATCATGTATCCCGGCAAGATTCTGAATGCGGCAGTGAATTTCTATACCCACGTCAATGAAACCGGAACGCCGGAGGAAATCGCGCAAGCCCGCCGTCAGCGACGCGACAATCGCGGCGTACCTTACCTGTTCCTGAAACCGAGTCGTGGCGCGGTCATCGGCAACGGTGATTCCATCGTGATTCCCTACGGCCGGGATCGCACGGATTGGGAAGTGGAACTCGGCACGGTGATCGGCCGCGCCGCTAAGTACGTTTCCGCCACGAACGCGCAGGACTACATCTTCGGCTACATGGTCACGCTCGATATCTCCGACCGCGGCGGACGTCCACCGGGCGGTGCGCCGTTCCAACTGGATTGGTTTGTTGGCAAAGGCCACGACACCTTTGCTCCGCAAGGCCCGTGGATCGTGCCGAAGGAGTTCTATGGCGATCCGATGCAGAAACTGCGGCAGACCCTCAGTGTGAATGGTCAGCAGATGCAGGAAGCCAGAGCGGGAGACATGATTCATTCGCTCTACGAGCTCATCGAATATGCCTCGTCGATAGTCACGTTGTATCCGGGCGATGTAGTCAACAACGGCACTTCCGGCGGTGTGGGCATGGGCACGGCCGTGCGCGGCGAACAACGTTTCCTGCAGTCCGGCGAAGAGGTGGTTGCAACGATCGATGGTATCGGTACGCTGCGGCTGCCGGTCGTGGCTGAACCGGCGCCGACCTCTGCCACGGGTGCGCGCCTGCCGCCGGTCAGCAGCTACGCAAAGTAGTTCAGCGAAGTTGGCTCAGTGCAGGCAGGCTACTTGCAGGTGACACCCGACCTGGTGGGGTGGCAGATATCCGGAAACGCATTGACCTGCCAGAACTCAATCAGGCCGGACCGGGCCAGCAGCGGCGCGAACTCCGGCAACTGCCGGACTTCCTTGAAGATCGGTAACCAGACGAAGTAGATGTTGTACCAGACGTCTTGCAGCGTGATTTCCAGGATTGCGAGCGCCTGTTCAGGCCGGCCGATGTAAGCGGCCATGGCCGACAGGTAGAGCATGTCGGCCGGTGCGAGATCCGTTGTGTCCTGCATGTGGTCGATAATCGCCGCGGCGATCCGCGGCGTATCGTCGATGTGCTTCAACATATCGCGCACGGAGACATTCATCTGCGGTATGTCGTCGATGTCTTCCAACGGCTCCCTGCGACCGAGGGCAAGGAACACATTGAAGGTATCGCCCGACCACACGGCTTTGAGCTCATCACCGATACGGTATTCGGCGCGGGCGCGCGCTGAATCACCCGCGGCCTCCAATGCCGCCATCAAAAACCCCCGGCCGAACAGATTCATCGGGTCATAACGCAGGTTGGCATCAAGGATTTCGATGGCCGAGGGAAAATCGCCGACGGACATCAGGACCGGTGCAAACATGTTCATCTGACTCAGCGGTGCGTTCAGGTCACGGGCCTTGCGGTAGAGCGCGACAGCTTCGGTCCACTGCTTGTTGGTCGCAAATGCCAGTGCCTTGCGGATGTAGCCGTCGGGCTTCTCCGGCGCCACGGCGATCATGCGGTCCGCCGTGTCGCGCGCCTTGCGGTAGTGCATGTCGCTGGTCATGCCCGGCAGCGGACGCCCTACCAGCACGATATGGGTGTTGGCGAGCAGGGTCAGTGCGTCGTAGTAGTCAGGGTCCAGTGCAAGCGCCTGGTGGGCCAGTGCCAGCGCCTGCGGGTAATCGAGATTGGCATAGGCGGATTTTCCGGCAAGCCGGTAGCGATAGGCGTCAAACGAATGGGTTGGAATTGCGCTGATGTCGTCCTGTTCCGCCGGCTGAATCTGCGTCTCGAGGGTGCTGGCGACGCTTTGCGCAATATCACTCTGAATCGTCATGATATCGGGCAGGTTGGTGGTGGCGGATTCGTAGCGGGATGACCAGCGCGTCACGCCGGTGAGCGGGTCGATGAGTTGCAGATTGATTCTGGCCCTGCCAGCGGCCACGAACACGGTGCCTGTCATGACCGATTCGACACCCAGCACCCTGCCAAGCTCGTTGGGTGATGGATAGCGCTCTGCCATCGGCAGCACACTGCTGCGGGCGATGACGTTCAGGCTGCTGACCTTGCTCAAGCGATTGGTGAGCTCATCGTGCAGGCCGAGCGCGAACAGATCATCTTCCGGGGTCGGATTGAGGACCGCGAACGGCAGGACCGCAATCGAGTTCGCGATTACAGGTGGATACGTAACCTGCGATGGCTTGAACACAGCCGGGGCGCCCACCTCCAGCGAGGCCTGCGCCGGCGGCATCGTGTTCTGGCTGCCTATGACGGCGGCCAGCAGCGCGATCAACATTGCCGACATCGCCATGGCCCATCGCACCGTGTGGTCAGGCAGTTTCAGGCGCGAATCGACCGCCGGATGCTGATCGCCGGGCGTCCCTTCAGCGCACGGTATATCAACTGCGGCGTCAGCCGGCGCTGGATTGCCTGCAGCGTCATTCGCGGATGCGACCGGTCTGTCGATCTCCGCGGTAAAGCAATAGCCCTGGCCTTGCACTGTCCGCACGAACTGGCTGTCCGCTTTGGAATCACCCAGCGCTTTGCGAATGCTGAAGATGGCCTGGTTGAGATTGTTCTCTTCAACGATCTGGTTGCGCCACACGGCGGACATCAGGCGGTTCTTGCTCAGTGTCTGGCCACGGTTCTCGATCAATATGAGCAGGCAGTCGAAGGCGCGCGTGCTGATGTTCAGCGGTCGACCTTCAGGATCGAACAGCAGCCGCTGATCCGCATCCAGTCTGAACCCGCCAAAGTGATAATTCCCTGACATGATTAGGACGCCCTTCCACGCCCGGCCGTGAACGCAACCGTGGTGATCGCTAAGGCCTGTCGTATTTATGCAGAATGAAGAAACAATTGGAAAAGCAGCATATTGGCTTTCGAAAAGTTGTCAATTAACGGGCTTTAAGAACTTTTAATAAACTTTAATCGCGCCCTAATTTCTCCGATCGCACGCCATGGCATATAGCTCCGGCCGCTCCTGGACGGGGCGTTTCCGGCGATGTGGTCATAAAACATTTCCTGCACCGCTCTCCCGTTCATGACGTCCCGGCATTCCATGGCCACAAGCAAAGGAAGGCTGTAACACCGCGAGTGGATGCATTGATGTCCATACGGTTTTCAGTGTTCCCAGGGCAATGGACAGCCGTGCCGGGAATCTGGGTGGACGTGTTGACTTGTGTACCTGGCAGCGCTGGCACGGTTGGTTCGTTGTAGCACCGCACCACGTTATCAGCGTCCTTCGATTGAAGGACTGATCCTGGCAGACATTCATCTCGTTTCATCCGCATTAAAAAAACGTTACAGCGTAGTTAATGGGGAGAAATTTGATGCGCGAGCAGTCCTGCTGGAAAGTTTCAGCGCTGGCATCGGCCGTCAGGTCCAACTTGGCCGGCAATCATTCATTCGCAGGGAAAACCCTGCTTCTGGCGGGAGCCACCATGGCTGCAACGGCGGCGATGGGCCAGACAGGTGAGGAAATCGTCGTCACCGGTTCCCGCATCGCCCGTCCCGACTATGTGGCCAACAGCCCGATCGTGACGGTCAGCACCGAGACCTTCGAGAACACCAGCACGGTCGGTGTTGAATCGGTGTTGAATCAGTTGCCGCAGTTCGTTCCGTCGCTGACCGAGTTCGACAGCCGTCAGTTGGGCGCCACTGCGACCACCACGCCGGGTGCGTCGGTGATCGACCTGCGTGGTCTCGGCTCATTCCGCTCGCTCACGCTGGTGGACGGGCGTCGTGCGCAGCCGTTCAACGCAACGTTGTCAGTGGATACCAACAGCATTCCATCGGCCGCAATCGAGCGCGTGGAAATCATTTCCGGTGGCGCGTCGGCCGTGTACGGCGCGGACGCGGTGGCCGGCGTCGTCAACTTCATTCTCAAGGATGACTTCCAGGGCATGAACGTCAGTTCACGCTGGGGCCAGACCGAAGAAGGTGATGGCGATCAGTTCCAATCCTCAATCCTGGTCGGCACCGATTTCGCCGAAGGCAAGGGCAACGTGATGATGGGCCTGGAGTATGCCAAACGCGGTACCTCCTACGATTACAACCGCGAATGGATTCAGGAAGACCTTGCAGATCCCATGCGCCGTGCGGCCAACGGTGCGGTGGTTACCGAAACCTACGTCGATTTCGGTCGTAACACCAACCGTCCGACCACGGCGGCGATCGCCAGCATCTTCCCGACCGCCAGCCTGCTGAGCTGCACCAACCCCGGTAACGGTCTGCCATGCTCATCGCCCGGCACCACCACCAAGTACTTCATCAATCGCACGCCTGACGGCAACGGCACATTGTGGACCGGTGGCCAGGCTTTCGGCTCGGATACCGGTCAGCGTGGTCTGTATCGTTATGCAGGCTATCCCGGGCCGGAGATCGATCCGGTCAGCGGCGAAGTCTTCCGCAAGGTCGTCGGCGACGGTACGCTGGAAGAGAACAACCTCGACACGCTGACAACGGTGCCCCTGGAACGCTACTCGATGTTCGCCAAGGCCGAATACGAGTTCACCGATAACGTCTCCGCGTATCTTCGCGCCAACTTCGCGCATACCGAGACGCGCACTGTGGGTGGTTACAACCTCGCGGTGAACAACTGGGGCGCGATTATCCCGGTCGGTTTTGCCGGCACCGTTTACCAGGGCGATCCCGCCAACGGTATTCCCAGTTCGTTGAATGGCGATGGCAGCACCAATGCCGCATATCTGCCAGGGGGCGCCTATGATCTCAACTGCCCGACCATGGGTGGTTGCGAAATCAGCCAGGCGTTCCCGCTGCCGGATGAACTGCGCACACTGCTGATGAGCCGGCCCAATCCCAACGCCGATGTCGAAATTCATCGCGTCATGGATTACCTGCCGCGCTCGCAGGCGAATACCCGTACCTCGGTCTACCAGATTACCGCCGGTCTTGAAGGCAGCCTGGCCAATGACTGGAAATGGGATGCGTCATATACATTCGGCCAGTCCGACGGCGTGACCAACACCATCGGCCTGACGGATCTGATTCAGTACCGCGCACTGGTCGCTTCACCGAACTACGGCGTGGCATTCAAACGCTCCGGTCCGTCACCGACGACTTCGGGCCTTGGTCTGTGCACCAGCGGACTGCCGCTGTTCCGAGATTTCGTGCCCAGCCAGGATTGCGTTGATTCCATTTCCACCGACATGCAGACCAACTCCACGCTGAAGCAGATGTATGGCGAGGTGAACCTTTCCGGTGATCTGGAGCAGATGTTCACGTTGCCGGCGGGCGCGGTTTCATTCGCCATTGGTGCGCACTACCGTGAGTACGAATACGACTACATCAATGACCATCTGAACAACTTCGTGACCTTCGCCAACCAGACGGTCGGTCTTGCCGCGCAGTCAAATACCAAGGGCGCGAAGATGGACACCAGGGAAATCTACGGCGAGTTGCTGATTCCGCTGGTCAAGGACGTCGCGTTCATGGAGGAGTTGAACCTCGAACTCGGTGGCCGCTATTCCGACTGGAACACCTCAGGCGGCGTCAGCACGTACAAGGTGCTGGCCGACTGGTCAGTGACGCCGTGGATGCGCCTGCGTGGCGGTTACAACCGTGCGACACGTTCGCCGAACATCCAGGAGTTCTTCCTCGGGCGGACGATTGCCGGTCAGACGCTGTCAGGTGATCCGTGTTCAACACGCGATACCGTGCTGTCGTACAGCGCCAACCCGACGAACGGCGCCGCTGCGCAAACTGAAGCACTCTGCCGTGCGTTGATGACGCAGGCCGCGGCCACCCAGTACTACGGTGACCCCAACCTGCAATCCACCGGTGCGGTAGCCACTACCACCTTGCTCAGCGGCAGTGTCAACGTCCAGCCGGAAACGGCCAACACGTATACGATCGGCGCGGTCATCCGCTCCCCCTTCGATAACGCGTGGCTGGAAGGCATGACGGTCACCGTCGACTACTACTCCATCCGCATCAAGGATCTGATTGCGCAGGAGGATGCCGACGAGGTCTGGCGCAAGTGTATTGTCAGCAACAGCGCAAGCAGTGCCGATTGCGCCCTGGTCTTCCGCGATCCGTTCGATGGTCGTCTGACATTGCCACAGGTGTCGTATACCAATCGTGGCGAGCTGAAGTTCAGCGGTGTGGATATCCAGTTCAACTGGCGCGGTGAGTTCAACGACCTGGGTCTGAGCATGATTCCGGGTGGCATGTCGATCAATTCGCAGTTCACGATTCCGATCGATCGCCGCACCCAGGACGCTGTCGACGTCGATCCGGTTGATTATGTCGGTACCGATGGCTGTTCACCGGGCCTGCAATGCTCGGGTTACAAGTATCAAGTGTTCACCACGTTCAACTACTTCAACGGTCCGCTCAGTCTGAGCCTGCGTTGGAACCACTATCCGACGATTCGGGATGCCTCTTACGCGGTAAACCCCAACACCCGCATCCGGGGTGTGTTCGAATCGTATGATGTCGTCGCGCTGACCGGTTCGTACCAGTTCAACGACACTGTGACGATCCGCGCCGGTATCGACAATCTGCTGGATACCTCGCCGCCGCTCGATGGTGGTGACTATGCCGCGGATGGTGGGTTCGTCAACGTCAACAGTCCGCCCACGTTGCCCCAAGCCGCGAACGAGTCCGTGGATGATCGCTACGATCATCTGGGCCGCCGGTTCTTCGTGGGGCTGGACTTACGGTTCTAGGCCGCCGGGCCGTTTCGGCAGCTGACCCTTACGCAAGTCAGTTCCTGAACCGGAGTGTTTGAAAACAGTGGTGTACTTGTACGGGGCTGGTTTCCAGCCCCGTTTTTTATTTCTTCCTCACCCAACAGCGGGGAAATCCGCACGGGCTTCGTCTGACTGCTCCGTCATTCCGGACGTGCCCGCGAAGAGGGCGCGAGCCGGAATCCATGCGGCTTGGAGGCAGGCCCTATGGATCCCGGCTCACCGCTGCGCGGTGTCCGGGATGACGAAAAAGCGGGGCTGCGCGGTTTCCGCGTAGCAGGGGCGGGAGAAGTCGCGGTGTTCACTCCCGTTCCGTCATTCCGGACGGGCCCGCGAAGGTGGCGCGCGCCGGAATCCATGCGGCTTGGAGGCAGGCCCTATGAATCCCGGCTCACCGCTGCGCGGTGTCCGGGATGACGGAACCTATTTTTTGGCGCTTTGCAGCGCTGGACCTTTCGGCAGGCAATCAGGCGGTATGGCGATTTTCATTTCATTGTTATCGCAGCGACGACGCCTCCCTCCGGGCGGTTGGCGAGGTGTATCTCCCACCGGTAGAGGTCGCACAGGCGTTTGACGATGTTCAGGCCGATGCCTTCTCCGGCCTTCTGCGCGCCACGACCACGTACATGGCGCTCGAATATATGCGGAAGGAGGTCATCATCGATACCTCTTCCATCGTCTTCCACGCGTATGCCGGCGTCATCGACGATGACGCGGATGGTGCTGCTGCCGGCGTGATTGATCGCATTGCGGCAGAGGTTGTTCAGGATGATTTCTATGACCTTGCGGTGGACCGGAACCGACAGTTCCGCGCTGGTTTCCAATGCCAGCGCAATACCCTTGTCGTCGACCAGCGGCGCCAGCTTGGCGAGCTCTGTTTCGGCCACCTCGGCGACGTTGACTGCTTGTGAGTCGGCCAGTCTTCGTGGCTCACGGCCAAGAATCAGGAAGGCGTCGATGAGTTCTGAAACGTCCTTGCAGGCGCGACGGATCATCTGCGCACGTTGATGCCCCCGGTCGGTCAGACCCGGCTCGTGCTCCAGAAACTGGGCCGCGCCATCGATGATGGTGATCGGTGTGCGTAGTTCGTGGCTGACATCCGAGCTGAAGCGCTGCTCCCGTTCGACCAATTCCTCCAATCTGCGCTTGTAGTCCTCCATCGCCAGCACCAGTTCGCGGGTCTCGCCCTTGAGGCCTTCGGTTGAAAGTTCGGGCACGCCCTGGGCGGGAGAGCTGTCGCGCAGGCGGCGCGCGATGCGGAGTACCGGTGATATCGCGCGCGCACTCAAGCGGTAGGCCAGCCAACTGGCGCCGTAGATGATGATCAACAACAAGGTTACCGGCACCAGCCCGAACAGGCCGACCAGCCGGTTGATGTTGTAACCGGAAAACACCAGGTATAAGCGGCCGCGACTGAAATCCTTGACGTACACCGGCAAGGGCTGCTCGTGGTCCGGCAGCGTGACTGATTGATTGAGGCCCGGCTCAAGCGCCGCGAGCTCCGCGGGCAATTCGCCCTGACCGTTGCGATCAACGAGGTATCCCACAAGGTTACGCGTACGCGGCAAGGGAAAGTCGGGTATCGATTCAGATGAGGCAATATAGGATTGGGCTTCAAGCTCCAGCGCCTGCTCGACCAGAATTTTCTGCAACACCCACGCCACGGCGGAAACACTGAGCAGTACCGTGATGAAGATGAAGCCGGCCTGCAGCAGTACGCGTTGCCAGCGCTCGGTGTCGCTCATTGCCGCCCGGGATCCTTGGTGTACAGCCGGTAGCCAATGCCGTGAACGGTGTGCAGAAGTTTCATCTCGAAGGGTTTGTCGATGGCGTTGCGCAAGGCGGAGATGTGGGTGCGCAACGCATCACTGTCCGTCGGGTCATCACCCCAGACATGCGCCTCCAGTTCCCGCCGGGAAACTACGCGGTGCGTGTTCTCCATCAGCAACTGCAGGATCTTGAACGGGACCGGATTCAGTTGCAGCGTTGATTCGCCCCGCCTGACCTCGCGCGTCTCGGTATCCAGCGACAGATCGGCAACGTTGAGGCTGGCCCGGCCGCCGCCGATCCGGGATCGACGCCACAGCGATTGAACCCGTGCGTATACCTCCAGCAGTTCGAACGGTTTCACCAGGTAGTCATCGGCGCCCGCGGCAAAGCCGGTGAGCTTGTCGTCCAGCGTATCGCGTGCGGTCAGCATCAGAATGGGCACGTCGGATCGCTTGGCCGAGCGCAGATGCTTGCACAGTTCCACGCCATCGAGTCCGGGTAGTGCGAGATCGAGAATGATGACGTCGTGATCAGCACTGGCGGCCAGATGCAGACCGGTCAGGCCATCATGGGCATAGTCGACGACATGGCCGCGGTCGGTGAAGAAGTCGACCAGCAACATCGCGATATCGGTGTTGTCCTCGATAACCAACACGCGGCCGTGAAAATCACTCAAGTCTGAGACTCCCGGTGCTGTAGCAGCCGTTGGCGGGCCGGGCATCGGGCTTGGCGATCAGCAACTGCACGGTGCCCAGGTGTCGTTCGGCGAATCCGCCTTCACTGTAGCAGAGATAGTAGTCCCACAATCGGATGAATTCCTCCGGGTACCCCAGTGAACGCACCTGGTCGAGCCTGAACATGAAACGCTTGCGCCAGTCACGCAGCGTGCGGGCGTAATGCAGACCGATATCTTCCAGGTGGCTGATGCGCAGGTCGGTGGCCTGGGTCAACGCCGTGGACATGGCCGTGATCGATGGCAGGAAGCCGCCGGGGAAGACAAACCGCTTGATGAAGTCGACCTCACGCAGTGCTTGTTCGTAGGACTGGTCGGCGATGGTGATGGCCTGGATCAGCATGCTGCCGTCGTCCTTCAACAGTCGGCTGCATTGGCGGAAATAGTCCGCCATGAACTGGTGGCCAACGGCTTCGATCATCTCGATCGAAACAATGCGGTCGTACTGACCGGTCAGATCCCGGTAATCCTCGCATAATACGTGCACGCGTTCGGATAAACCTTCCTGGGTGACCCGACGGCAGGCGAGATCGTATTGCTCGCGCGAAATGGTGGTGGTCGTCACGCGGCAGCCGTAGTGTTTCGCGGCATGAATCGCGAGCCCGCCCCAGCCGGTACCGATCTCCAGCAGATGATGTTCCGGCCGCAGTTCCAGCTTGCGGCACACGAGATCGAGTTTGGCCACCGCGGCGGTCTCCAGGTCGGTATCGACCGTCTGATAGTAGGCGCTGGAATACATCAGGTTGCGATCCAGAAAGAGCTCGAACAGGTCATTGCCGATGTCGTAGTGCGCCTCGATATTGCGCCGGCTGCCCGCGCGGGTATTCCGCTGCAGCCAGTAGCCGAGCTTGTGCAAGGGTTGCCACAGCCGGTTGGCAGCCGCGTCGAATCCCTGCAATGCTTTGTGATTGCGCAGGAACAGGCGGATGAGATCGGTCAATTCAGCGCATCGCCACTTACCTTTGATATAGGCGGCGCCCGCTTCAGACGAACCGCCGAAGGCGAAGTCCGACCACGCCGAAGCATTGACGATCGTCACTTTCACCGGTCGCGGCAGATGTCGTGAGGGATTGCCGAAGGTCCATTGACGTTCGCCTTCCTCGACCATCAACAGTCCATCGGAAATTCGCGCCAGCTGCCGCAAGACCAGGAACCGCGCCAGTCGATGGGACAGTCCGGCGGAGCGTGGGGCCGCAGCGCCGTCGGCAACAGGAATAATCGTTGAAGTCATGTCTGCTCAGTCGCCGCGAGTGGCGCCTCCTTGGACTTGGAATGGGAATGGAAGGGAATCTTCTTCAGCCACAGGCGCAGCGCTTCAAAGTAGATGGCGCCTGTCACTTTCAGGGTCATCAACGGGAAGCCGGCCATCATGCGGGCCAGGTTCAAACCGGTAAGCGGTTCCCGCGCCAATGCCAGAGAGGCATCGAACAGGCGTGCGCCATGCTGCACATTTTCGATGTGAATGGTCAGGTGCCTGCCCGGTTCGCTGACGCGCCAGCGGTAGTGCATGTCGAGATCCATGAAGGGCGACACGTGAAACTCCTTTTTCTGCAATGCAGGTGCGGCGCCGTCATCGGCGCGCGGTACGAGGTAACAATGCTGTTCACCCCATGGCGTGTTGTTGACCTCGGCAAGTACCGCAACCAGTTGGTCATCAGGATCGAAGCAGAAATAGAAGCTGACGGGGTTGAAGCCGTAGCCGAAGTAACGCAGGTTGGTCAACAGACAGATACGTCCATCGACCTTGGGGCCGCCCAGCGCCAGCACCGTTCGTTGGACAGCGGTTTTGAGCTCGACTTCCGGTGGGCCAACATGATCATTGCGGCGGAATCGAATCGGCGCGGGCCGCCGGCTGGAGCAGAACCATAAGCGGTCGAGTACGCCGGATAACTCGTCCAGGTCGAGATAGAACTGGAAGAGGCGATAGTTGAACGCGTGCTTGCGCGGGTGGTGCCGGCAGTGGCTAACCCGCCCGTGGTAAAGCGAACTGTTCACGCTCGACCTCCTTGAATTCCGCCAACGCATGCAGCGCGCTGACCACGCCATCTTCGTGAAAGCCGTTGCCCCAGTAGGCGCCGCAATAGAACGTGCGGCGGATACCGCTGATATCCTGCCGCCGCGCCTGCGCCGCCACGCAGGCCAGGGTGTAGATGGGATGATCGTATTCCAGCCGCTTCAGGATATGCCGCGGATTCACCGCGTCATGATTGTTAAGCGTGACCAGAAAGCGCTGTTCCGATTCAAGCCCCTGCAGGCGATTCATGTCGTAAGTCAATGCAACCTGCGCGCGCTGCTCCTGCAGGTGATAGTTCCATGATGCCCAGGCCAGACGCCGGCGCGGCATCACCGAGGTATCCGTGTGCAACAACGCTTCGTTGCGCTGGTAACGCAGATTGCCAAGTACCTCGCGCTCGGCAACGGTGGCGTCGCCGAGCATGGCCAGCGCCTGGTCGCTGTGGGTGGCGATGAATACGGCGTCAAACAATTCAGCGCCGTGGGCCCGGCTGCAGATTTTCACGCCATTGGGCAGACGAGTGACCGATTCCACCGGCGTATTCAACCGGATGCCTTTAGCGTACGGCGCGGACAACGGCCTGAGGTACTCGCGTGACCCACCCTTGATCACGTTCCACTGCGGGCGGTCCGTGATATTGAGCAGGCCGTGGTTGACAAAGAAGCGAATGAAGAACTTCGCGGGAAACTGGCCCATCATCGTCGGATCAGTGGACCAGATGGCAGCGCCCATCGGCACGATGTAGTGATCGATGAATTCTCTCGAATAACGGTTCAGGCGCAGGTAATCATCCAACGGCATTTCGCCAGCATCCGAATCAAGCGCCTGCGGCGCCTGGCGGTTGAAACGCAGGATTTCCCGCACCATACGCAGAAACGACGGGCGGACCAGGTTAAGACGCTGCGCGAACAAGGTGTTCAACGAGTGGCCGTTGTATTCAAGACGGCCGCTGTCGCACTTGACGCTGAAGCTCATCTCGGTTGGCTGGTAGCCGACACCGAGTTCGTTCAACAGTTGGATGAAACTGGGATAGGTGCGATCGTTGAAGACGATGAAGCCCGTGTCCACCGCGTAATGCCGGCCCTGCCACTCGATATCGTGGGTATGGGTATGTCCGCCCAGGTGACTGGCGGCTTCGAACAGGGTGACCTGATGTTGGCTCGCGAGGTGATACGCCGCCACGTTGCCGGCGATGCCACCGCCTATCACTGCAATTCTCATCGCGCATCCTCCCACTGTTGTGGTACCGGTTTCAGTTCGCTGATGTCATAGCCCAGCGCCGCCACCTGTTGCACCAGCGCGTCGTATTCGTTGTCGCTGACGGCGGGCTCCCGCGCCATGATCCAGACATAGTCACGCTTGCGGCGGGCGATGACAGTGGTGCGGTAGTCCGCGTCGAGATAGACGATGCGGTAATCACTGCGAATCGGCCAGATGAACTGCATCTTCCAGAGGGCATTGCTGCCGTCATCGTCTACATAGCCGGTTGGCGTCATCACACCTTGCTCGCCATCAAAGCTCCCCTTGCGATAGGTGAACGTGGTCTGGATCTTCGCCGGGCCGACACGGTCGTAGCGCTCGACGGCGTTGTAGATGTTCTTCTCGAACGGCGTGGGAATGCTGGCAATGACGTACCAGTCGCCCATGAACCGGTCGAGATCAACGGCGGCCACGCCGGGCATGGGCGGATGGCTTGCGCAGGCCGTCAGCGCGGCTGCTGCGAAAAGTGCGGATGGCATCGTCAACCAGCGGCTCAACATATCAAGCTCCCTCAACCCTCTCGACGTACGTAGTTGAGTACGCGGCCGTCAGCGACCGTGGTGCGCAATGCCTGCCAGCTGTCATCCTCCCCGTACCAGAGGTCGATGCTGGCTTTGTCGCCGACATCCAGCCGGTAATGCCTGGCGCCGTATAGTCGGCCGTTGAATTCGAACGGGCCGGGCGCAAGTTCGGTGAGGCGCACCGGTTCATAATTTCCGTTCTGGGTATTCAGCAGGAATTCGCTGTCCAGCAGGTCGGGCGCCCAATAGGCAAAGGTCCGTACACAGCCTTCCAGTCGTGTGCGTTCCTTGCCAGTGTCGATCTCCAACGCACCGGTCAGTGGTTCCGCGGCGACCTGCAGCCGATCACCATCGTTGTTGGTGCGCGTTTCCAGCGCCAGAATGCAGCCGTCGCGCCAGCGCTCATCAGCCACATGGTGGTAACGGAACGCGGTGAAAAACAGAAAGCGCACCTTCATTGCCGCTTCAACCCGCACCCGCCGCCCATCGGGCAGGTCTTCTATGCTGACGCGATGAAAGCCGATAGGGTCGTTGCCGAGGAACACATCGAAGGTCAAATTCGTGGTGGTGGCCTGCGCGAGTGAACTGCAAGCCAGCAGCATGAGTGGATAGAGGAATTTCATCGCGGTTCCTGCGCCGACGACATCGTCGTCACTTGCGCGCCAGGCTTCCATGGAATGAAAGCCGATGTCGTCTCTATATAGTGACGGTACGCGGGGCGTCGCTGGTGGATATCCTTCTCCAGCAGACTCACGCCGGACACTTTCAGCAGCAGCACCGTCATCAACAGCGGCGCGATGACCGTCCAGGCTGCGCCGCTTGCCAGAGCGAACAGGTAGAAACTCCACCAGATCACGGCTTCACCAAAATAGTTGGGATGACGGCTGTAGCGCCACAGGCCGCTATCGAGCACTTTGCCGCGACTGTCCGGTCGTGCCTTGAAGCGGGCGAGTTGCCAGTCCGCCACGGCTTCGAACGTGAGGCCGATGACAAACAGCCCGGCGCCGGCCAGATGCAATGGATGCAGCGGTGCCGGTGAGAGGAGTGCTGACGCCAGCGGCAGCGATATCAACCACGCCAGCACTGCCTGCAGCCCGAACACGGTAAAAAGGCTTTGCTGATTAAAGCGGGGGTTGCGTGCCCGCATGGCGGCGTAACGGTGATCTTCTGCTTTGCCATGGTTGCGAATGAACAGGTGTACGGAAAGCCGTACGGCCCAACACGCCACCATTGCGAACAGAAGCAGTGCCGCTGGCATGGCTGTGCCGGCAGCTGCAAGGTAGATAGCCGATGCCAGGAGAAAGAACAGTGACCAGAGGCTGTCGACGATGTTGACGTTGCGTCGACGTGCCGCGTAGCCCCACGCCAATGCGGCCAGCAGTAACAGGGGTGGCAAAGCGTAGGTCCAGAGGATCAACATCAGCGCGCCTCCGACTCGATGGCGTGGCTCATTGCGTGGCCATCGTTATTTGCAGCGATTCGGACCAGTAATGGAAACAGCGCAGCCCAGCCCACGGCCAATGCCATCATGGTGATGATTGTATCCGGGAAGTGCACTGCGCCCAGCCGCTCACCCGCCAGAAACGCGAGTGGACCGCCCACCGCACCAAAAAGCGCTGCCACTGGCTGTATGCCCTGCAGCCAGCGCAGCGAAACGTTCAGGGTGATGGCGAGCAGAGGCCACATGGCGAGAATCCAGACCGGAGCGAGAACGCCGAACGGTTGGCCGGACGGATACACAACCAGACCGGTGACTGCCAGCAGGTTTTCCCACAACAGCCCTACCAGCAGGGCATAGCCGAGCAGGTACAGCTCGGCCTTGCGCTGCGGGCTGAGATGGAGATGTACAAACACGATCGCGATTACGACTATGGGTGCGAGCCAATGTGCTGAACCCGCACCCAGCAGCACGCTGGCGAACCAGCCCGCCTGAAACAGTGCGAAGTTGAGCAGCTTGCGCATGATCACCGGCGCCTGCTGAACAGGTAGTGACCGACAAACCATTCCTGGCCGGCGCGATACGCAAACAGCTCTGCGCACGCCATGAAGAAGATGCGCCAGCGTTGCCACCAGAGCGCCGCGAAATCCTTGCCGTATGTCGCTTCGAACAACGGCTGCAGTGCCTGCTTCCGGGAATCCATCCGGGCCAGCCAGGCGTTACTGGTGCGGGCATAGTGCTCGCCGGACCAGTGCCAGCGTCGTGTCACCCGCAGCGGGCTATCCACAAGCAGTGGCAGGTCTGCGCTGGGCATCATGCCGCCGGAGAAGAAGTGGCGGCTCATCCAGTCGCTGCTGTCCTTGTCCTCGAAAAGGT
>JACKNH010000008.1 GCA_024234975.1 Gammaproteobacteria bacterium | reverse complement strand
CGGCCACCGTCAGCGAAATATCCGGGCCACGCAATTCCGTGGCATTGCGGCCCGCCGACAGCGCGGCGCCAGCCCAGGGCGTGCCAAGAAGCAGTCCGCCCGCGGTGATGCCTTGAACGAAGCGGCGGCGCGTCGGCGAGGGAACGAACGGGAGTTTTGGTGGAATCATGAAACGGTGGGTGCCTCGCGCTTACGACGGGATGCGCGGGTTGATTTTACCTGCGTGCAGGCGAGTTATGGGGCTGCGAGACAGTGGACTGAAGCTGCCCGCAGCCATCGCAACACGCTCCGGGTACCACGGATGACGCTGTCCCCGCGCGCGATACCCGATCCAAGCCACTGAATAACAGGTAATTTTTCTCACTCCAGTCGCCCCTTGAGGCATCTGCGCACGTTCTGCGCGATTTGTCACAGTTCTGAAACATTTACCTACCGGCGTTAAACCATTTCGGCCCCTCGATGAATACACGCCCAAACAAGGTGCGCGCTGCACATGTCCGGTCGGCGCGCGGTGGTGCAAGTGAGTCGGGAGAAGCTGCCTGGACATGAACGAGAAATTCGAAACCTCAGTAGTGTCATCGCTGGATGCCCGCCGCGACCAGGTCAAGCGCATTCTTATCTATTCCCATGACACCGTGGGCCTGGGCAACATCCGGCGGACGCTGGTCATCGCCAATCACCTGGTCGAGCACAACCCCGATACCACGGTGTTGATCATCTCCGGCTCGCCGATGCTGCATGCCTTCCGCATCCGGCCTGGCATCGATTACCTGAAGCTGCCCTGCCTGGACCGCGCGTCCGAAGCCGACGGTTACAAGGTACGCAGCCTGAGCGTCGGCTTCAGCGATCTGATCCGGCTGCGCGCCAGCCTGATCCAGCAGACCATCATGGATTTCGACCCGCACCTCATCCTGGTCGACAAGAAGCCGCTGGGGGTCGGCCGCGAACTGGCGCCGGCGTTTGAACTGCTTGGCCTGCGTGGCAAAAAGCCGCGCTGCGCGCTGCTACTGCGGGACATTCTCGATCACCCGGAGCAGACCACGCGGGTCTGGCGTGAGCATCGCTATTACGACGCCCTGGAAGCGTTTTACGACAAGGTCTTCGTGCTGGGCAGCGAGGATGTGTTCGATCTGGCGACGGAATACCAGTTTCCGCAAAGGGTCGCGGACAAGGTCGAGTTCTGCGGCTATATCGGCCGGCCGCGCGGTGCTCGCGGTGGTGCGTTCATCCGCAATAAATATGGTGTCGGCGATGCCCCCCTCGTGCTGGTCACCGTTGGCGGGGGCGAGGACGGCGCGCCGCTGCTCAATACCTATATCAATGCGCTGGAATCGGCGGGTGACCAGATCCGTCATCACAGCTTGATCCTGACCGGACCGGACCTGTCGCCGGAACAGCATGAACAGCTCAAGCGCCGCGCGGCGCGCCTGCCGCACTGCCACCTCGGCGAGTTCTCCGATGACAGCATGAGCAAGCTCGAGGCCGCCGATCTGGTCGTCGCCATGGGCGGCTACAACACCGTCTGTGAAGTGCTGACGCTGCGCAAACCCGCGATCATCGTGCCGCGTGCGCGCCCCGTGCAGGAACAGCTGATCCGGGCCGAACGCATGGCGCGTCGTGGCTGGCTGGAAATGATGCATCCCGATGACCTCAGCCCGGCCAATATGCTGGGAGCGGTCCAGCAACAACTCGCGCGCCCCGTCCGTGTGCTTGGCGACGCCGTGTCGTTACGTGGCATGGACGCCTTGTCCGAGGGCATCGACCGCATGTTGTCGCGTGGCCGCACGCCGGGCGGCGCCACCGTGTTCCCGCTGCAATTGCAGGAGATCGCGGTGGAAGCGGCGTATATCTCCGGCGCCAACTCCCGCCGCCTCTGATCCGCACAGGAGAGCTTTCATGCCTGGCAGAATTGCCGTGCTGGTCAAGCGGTTTCCGAAGCTGTCGGAAACCTTCATTGCCGGCGAAATCGATTCGTTGCTCGATCAGGGGCTTGATGTGGTGATCATCAGCCTCGGCCGGCCGACCGAAACCAAGGTGCACGAGCAATCCACGCGATTGCTGCCACGGGTGCGCTACCTGCCGGACTATTCGCTGGTGGACGCGGTCCGTGTCCTCGGCAGATTGGCTGTACGTCACCCGCTGCGAATGATGTCCGTGCTGGCCAGTGGATTGCGCGACGGTGCGGGCTTCACCCAACTCGCCGCGCTGCTTGAAATCTGCGAGCGCGGAAACATCGATTACATCCATGCCCACTACATCTCGGAGCCTTCCTTGCTGGCAGAGCTGGCGATGAAGGTGCGCGCGGGAAAATACAGCATCTCGGCCCACGCGAAAGACATCTACACCACGCCGACGCCGGCATTGCGCCGACGAATCCAGACATGCGAATTCGTCTCCACCTGCACCGGCTACAACGTCGACCACCTTCGCGCGCTGGCGCCTGAACACGCACAACGCATTGAACTGGTCTACCACGGCATTGATTGCAGCAAGTTCCATCCCGCCGACGCGTGTCATGGAACGGCGACGCCGCGCGTGCTTGCCATCGGCCGCTTCAAACGCAAGAAAGGCTTCGATCTGTTGATCGAAGCCTGCGCCAATCTCGCCAACTCAGGTACGCCGGTCAGTTGCGAGATCATCGGTTACGGCGATCAGAAGGATGCGCTGGCGGCATTGATCGCCGATTACGGCGTGGGTGGGCACGTTACGTTAGCTGACCCAATCGAGCACAGAGAACTCATCATCAAGCTGCGCCATGCGTCGCTGTTCGTCATGCCGTGCCGGATCCCGGCGGATGGTGACCGCGACGGCATCCCCAATGCACTGCTGGAAGCCATGGCCTGCGGGTTACCCGTCATCACCACCGCCGTCTCGGGCATTCCGGAAGTCATTATCGACGGCGAAAACGGTTTGCTGGTCGCGCCTGACGATGCCGCCGGCCTGACTGCGGCGATGGGGAAAATCCTGTGTGACGACACGCTGGCCAGGAAACTCGGCCAGGCCGCCCGCGCGACCGTGAAGCAACGCTTTTCCTGGGAAGCCAACATCGTCGCGCTGTGCGCAATGATGCGCGGCGTCCTGTCCACCAGCCAGACTCTGGAAACCCGCATATGAAGATTGCCTACATCCTCAAGGGATATCCGCGCCTGTCGGAATCCTTCATCGCCAATGAAGTGCGCCTGCTCGGCCAGATGGGCATGGACCTGCAACTGTTCTCGATCAAGAAGGGCGATGCCATGGCCAGCAGTGACGACCTGCCGCCGGCCCACTACCTGCCGGCGGTGAGTTCGTTGTCCGGCACCGGTCTGCTGGCCTGGTTGAAACAGAATCTGCCGACGTATCGCGAGGATCAGCGCTTCTGGTTGCGACACAACCCGGCCCGTTATCTGTCGGCATTGGGCTTCGCCTTGAAGAGCGCGATGAAGTATCGCAATCAAGGTGGCGGGTTGATCAAGAAAACCTTCATCAAGGAGTTTCTGTTCGCCACCCATATCGCGCGGGAGATCATTCAGCGCGGCGGCGTCGAACATCTGCACGCCCATTTCTGTCATGACGCCACCATGGTGGCGTGGATGGTGAGCCGGCTGACCGGCATTCCGTTCAGCTTCACCGCGCATGCCAAGGACATCTATCAGGAAGGGATGAACCCGAAGGATCTGCTTCAGCGCAAGCTGTCGGCAGCCAGCTTTGCCGTGACCTGCACCCAGACCAATGTGACCTTCCTCAAGGATCGCTGCACGCAACCGGACAAGGTTCACGGCATCTATCACGGTCTGAACACCGGTATGTTCAAGCCGCGTGATGTCTGCGCGGCGATACGACCGGTGGCACGTCTGGTCGCAGTGGGCCGCATGGTCGAGAAGAAGGGGTTCATCTATCTGATCGAAGCCTGCGGGCTGCTGCGTGACCGGGGCATACCGTTTGCGCTGGATATCATCGGCGAGCAAGGCGATCAGACCACGCTGCTGGAATTCGCCATCCGCAAACATGCCCTGACAGACCATATCCGCCTGCTGTCGCCGATGCCGCAGGCCAATCTGGTCGGCATCTATCGTGAATCCGATGTGTTCGTTCTGCCCTGCGTCGTCGTTGCCGACGGCGACCGCGATGGTATCCCGAATGTCATGGCCGAGGCGATGGCCTGCGGATTACCGGTAGTCGTCACCGATGTGTCCGGCATTCCGGAGATCGTCAACAACGGCCGCAACGGTGTCATCGTGCCACCGCGCGACAGCGCCGCGCTGGCCGATGCGATTGCCGACCTCATTGCACATCCCGAAAAAGGCGTGTCGCTGGGCAGCGCCGCGCGTGCCAGCATCGAAACCGTATTTGACGCTTCGCGCACGCACGAATCGCTGAAGTCGCTGTTCGACCGCTTTGCCGGCAGGGCGGCGCATGCGGGCTGAAGCTGTGTCACGCAACGTCGCGCTGGCCACTGCTATCAGTGCTCACACGGCGAACGCCTTCCACATCATTCCGCAATTCGAGGAAGAGTTCTGCACGTCGGCGTTTCTGAATGACGTCAGCGTTGGCCGCTTCACGTTCGCCGGCCAGACCCATGATCTCGGCTGGCCGGTCGATTGGTTGAATAACCCCGCCGACGATATCGAATGGCACATCCTGCTGCATAAATTCTATTTCGCGCCTGGTCTGGCGCGGCGCTACTGGGAAACCGGCGACGAGCAACTGCCGACGTTGTTCGAAGCGCTGGTCAGCAGTTGGATCGCGCAGACACCGGTCGATCACATCGCGGCAGATGTCAGCGCCCGACGCGTGCAGAACCTCGCCTACGCGTGGTACCTGTTCAGACAACATGGCGCCACGTTCAGTTGCGGCTTCATCAGTCGTTTGCATGCGTCCATCAAGCAGCAGGTCGCGCATGTCATCGCGGACATGGCGCCGGAGCGCAACCATCGGACGCTGGAGCTCTACGCGGTGCTGGTGGCCGGCCTGGCCTTCGACGACATTGATGCCGCCGGCTACTGGCGGCAACTGGCCGTGCAGGGGTTGATCGACAACATCGATATCGATCTGCTGGTCGATGGCGTGCATTGCGAACTCGCTACCGATTACCACCATATCGTGCTGCGCAGCTATCTGATGTTCCTGCGCCTGGGCAAGGCCAATGGCCTGAAGATTCCTTCCGCCAGTTATCGAAAGGTTGAACGTGCGCTCGACTTCGCCATGCACATCCATCGACCGGATGGCGCGATACCGGCGTTATCGGATTCGGACAGCCGCGATTATCGCGAACTGCTCAGCTGGGGAGCGTTGCTGTTCGGACGTCAGGACCTGCTGTTCGCCGCCACCGGTGGTCGACGCGGCACGCCGCCGGCGACCCGCAATTGCTGGTTCAGCACCGGCGGCTACGCCGTGCTGCGATCGGCCTGGAAGAGTGATGAATCGTACGCCGATGCGCGTTACCTGGTATTCGATTGTGGTCCGGTCGGCGCCGGCAACCACGGCCACCTCGATGCGCTGAGCATCGAAGTCGCGGCCTATGGCAAACCGCTGGTGGTGGACCCGGGCCGCTACACCTATCACGAAGGTGGTCATTACAACTGGCGCGCACACTTCCGTGGCACGGCCGCGCACAACACGGTACAGGTCGACGGTCTGGAACAGGCGGTCTACCGGTTCAAAGGCAAGCGGATGAAAATCGGCTGGCCGCTGCCGCGAACATCGATGGTCACCGCGCTGCTGGACGGCGACGTGCCTTACCTGCATGGCCGCACGGTGAGCCCGAACTACCTGGCGGTACATGATCGGGAAATCTGGTTCCCCGACAGTCGCTACTGGGTGTTGCATGATCGAATGACCAGCGACGCCGTACACGACTACACGCATCGACTGCAACTGATGCCGGAGGCCCAGGGCAACTTCGCCTTGCGCGCGCATGGTAACGCCACCGAGATCGCGGTGCCGCAGCTGTCGATAGTGACGCTCGCAGCGATTGATAATGTGACCATCGAGCAAGGGGCGGTATCCACGCTCTACGGCATCAAGCAGGCCGCGCCGCGCATCGCTGTCAGCGCCAGCGGCGACACACTGGATTTCTTCACGCTGCTCATTCCATGGCGTGACCGGCCACCGGGCATTGAAGTATGCGAGACCGGCAACGGCCGGTACGAGGTTCATGTCGCCGACGACACCTTCGCCCATTACTGGCACTGCGACACCACCCGTGGACACATCAGTGGTGTCTGCGCGCACTGGCGGGTGCATGGCGGAATCGGCAATGTTTAAGGGCGACTTCGGGCTTTACGCCAACGATGCGGCGTTGCCCGGTCTGCACCATCTCTCGTTGGATCGTCTGCAGGCAGTGATCGAGCGCGACATCCCGTGCTCGGTGACGCAGGCGCCGGCCAGCAGCTACAGCATCAGCAATGTCCGCTATAAATCCGGGCGCAAGCTTGTGCTCGGCATGATGTCCGAAAGTGGCGGCAAGCCCATAGGGTTACGCATCTATCCCATTCACGAGGCGCAGCATCGGCTTGCCCGCCTGCGGGCCGGTGAACCCGCACGCGCCTTCGCCTTGCCCGAGATCGATGGCATCGCCTGGGTCTACCCGGCGGCGAACAAGCTCGACCTGCGAATTCTCGACGACAGGAAAGCACTCGCGGCGCTGCTGCTCGCTGAGCGCGGCATGACGCTCGACACGGTGGAACTCGTCCGCTTCGTACCGGAACAGAGCTGCACCGCGCGGGTGAGGGGCTATCGCGCCGGGACGCAGGTTACCGAGTACCTGAAGATTCAAACTGAGGACCAGGGCGCGGCGACCGCGCTGCTGATGCGGGATCTCGCAGCGCAGACGCACGGCGGTGTCCTGAGTATGCCGACGCAGGTCAGTTACCTGCCTGAATATCGCCTTCTGCTGCAAAGTAGCGTGCCGCGTGCCGGCAGTGAGCGGATCTCACTGTTTGACGCCGCCCGCGGACTGGCGGCGTTCCATGGACTGAACAGCCACCATGCGCCGTTCACCATCAATTTTTCCATGCCGGATACCGCCAGCACGATTGCGCTGGTCGAACACGCCGCCCCACAGTTGGTGGAACCGGTGAAGCGCCTGATAGCGCAGGTTGCGAGCTACCGGATTGCACCGACCGGACATCCACCGGTGCTTGTTCACGGTGACGCGCATCCCGGCAACCTCTTCCCGGCACCAGAGAATCGGATCGGCATCATCGACGTCGATCGCTGCCATCGGGGACGACCTGAATATGACATCGCCAGTTTCATGGCGATACGCCTGTGGATCGCCCTTCGCGAAGGATGCGATCCATTCGATGTTCTACCCGGACTGGGACACCTGGTCGCCACCTACAACCAGTACGCACGCTATCCGGTCACACTGGATGATGCGCGCTACTTCGTCGCCCGCAGTCTGCTGACCGAACGCGTTTATCGCGGCATCTCGCGTGGCAAGACCACCGGCGACGCCGAGCTTGCCACTTTCATTGCGCTGGGCGAATCGCTGATACGCGACATCGGGAAATGTTGATGACGGCCAACGAACATTGCTCACCCACATTGCCGAAGACGGTAAAACGCTTCTGGCCATTGCTCGCTGCCCAGCGCTGGCGCGTCGGCGCCGCCTACGGCTTGTCGACCGTCAACGTCGGGTTCGGCCTGCTGATACCCTGGCCGCTGAAATTCCTAATCGACGATGTGTTGACCGGCAATACCGCCAGCGGTCCGTTGCAGCAGTTTTCGCCGTCAACGCAGGTGTTGCTGTTATGCGGCGCCATGGCCGTACTGGCGCTGCTGGCGGCACTGACGTTGAGCATGGAACGCATCCTCCATGCCCGCGTGCACGAGCAGTTCGCCTTCACACTGCGCGATACGATCATTGCCCACGTCTATCGTCTCAGCCGCTTCAGCCGGCACGCCGAACGATCCGGTGAGCTGACGATGCGCCTTTCCGGCGACGTCCACCAGGTGGGACGGATGTTCTGCAAAACCCTGCCCAATGCGGTCAAGCATCTGCTGGTGGCGGCGCTGACACTGATCGTCATCTTCGGCATCAATCCGCTGCTGGGTGGCATCGCCATGCTTGTGGCCGCGGTGTTCGCCGCGGTGGTCGTCCGCAACGGACCGCGATTGACCGCGGCGGCCAAACGCAAACGCAAACTCGAAGGCGCGGTGTCGGCGCTGACCCAGGAAACATTGCAGGGACTGGAGCATATCCAGGCCATGGGCCTGGAGGTCAACGCCCGGCGCCGTTACCTTGCCGAAGCCCAGGCCGCGCTGCAGGCCGGCGTGCGGGAGATTCAGGTAGCGGTCGGACTGGAGCGCTCGTCGCAAGTCATTGCTGGCGTTGGTGTCGCCGTGATTGCCGCTGTCGGCGGCCACAGGGTACTGAGCGACGCGATGACACTCGGCACGCTGACGGTCTGCCTGTCGTACGTTGCGCAGCTGATGAAGCCGCTGGAAAGAATCAATGAAATCGCCTCATCGATGTCACAAGGCCTGGTACGCGCGGAACGGATAGACAGCGTGTTGAGCGCGCAGACCGCGGTCGATACCCTGAACGGGACGCGGCTCGTGCCCACCATCGATACGCTGAGCTGTCGCGCGCTCAGCTATCAGTACCCCGGGCTGGACGCGGGCATTCTCGACGATATCAACATCGAATTCCGTCGAGGCGAATGCTTCGCCATCATCGGCCCCAGTGGCTGCGGCAAGACCACCTTGCTGCGGCTGTTACTGCGTCTGCAGACGCCCACCCGCGGCGACATACTCTGCGACGGTATCCCCTACGACGACATCGACCTGTTGTCCCTGCAATCGAACTTCGCCGTGGTGTTCCAGAATGCCCACCTGTTTGCCGGTACTTACCGTGAAGTGCTGAGCGAACTGCGTGAGCAGACCACCGAAACGGAAATGTGGCAGGCGTTGGACGATGTCGCGCTGACGGATGTGATCAGCGCACTGCCGGGTGGTCTGGACGCCGTCATCGACGAGCGTGCGGATCGCCTGTCAGGCGGCCAGAAAGCGCGCTTGATGCTTGCCCGCGCTCTGCTCGGTCAACGTTCAGTGGTGATCCTCGACGAACCCTTCGCCAACATCGATCACGAATCCAAGCGCATCATCCTGGAACGCCTGAAGCGCGAAAAGCAGTCGCACATGCTCATCGTCGTCAGCCATGAGCGGGTTCTGCTCGAACTCGCCGACCACATCATCAACCTGGGCGCCGCCGAAGCACGCAACGATGTGCCGCAGATGCGTCGGGAGCTCCTCTGATGCTTGCAACGCAAATCAAGGACAGGTCGATCACCGTCCTGCCGGCGCGCCCTCGCGTGGCGTTCTATTGCCAGCATTCGGTCGGACTCGGCCATCTGATGCGGACATTGCGGCTGGCCAGCGGCCTGCGCATCGATGCCGAGATCATCATCATCTGCGGTGGTTCAATGCCGGCGTCGATCCCGTTGGCGGATGACCTGCATGTCATCACGCTGGCGCCGCTGGCCATGCACGCGGACGGTACCTTGTACGATCCGGCCGGCGACCGGCCGGCCGAAGCGATACTGGAAGAGCGCGCGGCTTACCTGGGCGAACTCGCGGCGACGCTCACCCTCGATGCCGTCATCGTCGAAATGTATCCCTTCGGGCGCAAGAAATTCCGCGCCGAGATACTCAGCCTCGTCAATTCAGCCCGGCGCCACAGCGCGGCGACGATCATCTGCAGCGTGCGCGATATTCTGGTCACCAGCCGGCGCGACCAGGAACGGTTCGACAACAACGCCCTGGAGCGACTCAACCAGGAATTCGATCTGGTGCTTGTGCATGCCGATCCGGCATTCGTCGGGCTCGACGTTTCGTTTCCGCACGTGAATGACATCCGGATCCCGTTGCATTACACGGGCTATATCGGGCCGCAGATCACGCGAGATTCAGATGAACGTGCGCCAAGGGTGATGGTCTCGGCCGGTGGCGGCCGCGTCGGGCAGCGACTGCGTGAAGCGGCCGCGGCAGCAGCGCCGGCCATCAAGCGGGAGTTCGGGTTGAGCATGACTATCGTTGCCGGCGCGCTGGCGGCCGACAGCGCTGCCGCCCGGCGCGATGACGATATCGAATACGTGGATTTCATCGCCGATTTCCCGGCGGCACTGAGCGACACCCGACTTTCCATCAGCCAGTGTGGCTACAACACCTTTGCCGACGTGCTTGCCGCCGGCACACCGGCCGTTTACGTGCCCTTTGAAACGCCACGCGAAGATGAACAACTGCGGCGCGCGCAGTTCAGCGAGCAGCGCGGCATCGGTGCCCTGGTCCGCGAAGTCGACCTCACCCCTGAAACCCTGCTGGACGCCGCGCGACGCGCGCTTGCTCTGCAGCCTGCCGCGCTCCCCGCGGCCGATGGTGTCAGGCAGGCCCGCCAACGCATTCTCGAGTGTATCGAACATGTCAGACATTGAAGCTTTCATGAACCCGTCGAAACCGCTGCGCTGCTTCATCCGCGATGATGACGGCGGCTGGGACGACGACAAGCTGCTGCGTCTGCTGCGCGCGTTCGCCGACCGTGGCCTGCCGATCGACGTCGCGATGATCCCGATCGCAACGACCTCCGCGCTGGCGCTTCGCCTGCAACGTGAAGACCTGAACGCGGCGCATGGCATCGGCTATCACCAGCACGGCTTTGCCCATCTCAATCACGAAACCCAAGGGCGCAAATGCGAATTCGGCGGCAGCCGCTCGTGGCCCATGCAGCACGCCGACATCGCCGATGGTCAGCAACGTCTGCGTGACCTCATGGGATCCGCGCTCGACCCCATCTTCACGCCGCCCTGGAACCGCTGTCTGCCACAGACCTTGTCATTGCTGGACGAACTGGGGTTCGCGGCGATTTCCACCATCAAGGGATCGGCGCTGGCAGCCAGCGCGCCGTTGGCGCAGATCCCGGTCACGATCGACTTCCAGAAGCGCTCAAACGGCGAGCGCCTGCAATGGCCGGAGTTCTGCGGTTACGCCAACAAGCAGATGGCGGGCGAAGCCACCGTCGGCATCATGTTGCATCATCAGACGATGACCGCCGAAGACTTCCAGCATCTGTTCGAGCTGCTGGCGGGTTGGCAGCGTAGTGGCAACGTCGAATTCTGCGCCATGCGCGATCTGCTGCCGGCGTGCGCGGTGGCCGCGGCATGAAACTGGCGCCATCACTGATGGTCGCCGCGTTGTTGGGCGCCGCCGTCACACCGACACAGGCCATCGAACAACGACTCAAACTTGCCGGCACCTGGGACGGCAACCGGTTGGTGGCGTTTGAGGTCAAGGAGCGCGATCCCAACAACGACGCCAGCCGCGTGACCGTGAACGGCCACATCACTGCCATCGATCATGCTGCTCGCACATTTGATATCGGCCCCATGCGCATCGCGTGGCAACCAGCGCAAGATGCGCAGCTGGCAATCATAGGGCTCCATGATCCGGTTTCGGCACGCGTGCGCGTTGCCGGCGAAGGCAACCACTTGTTGACGTCGCTGCTGCCGGCCGAAGTCGACGCCGCGAATGAAGTTGAAATCATCGGCGCGGTGAACAGTTCCGAGCCAGACGCTGAGCTGACTCGTGTCTCCATCGGCGGCATTTCCGCCTGGGTACCACGCCGACTGTATCGTGACGGCCGCGTCAGCCTGCGCCGCCTGGATGATCGCCGTCCGGCGGAACAGTTCACCACGCAGATTGGCGGCACCACTGTCACAGTCGGCGGTGAACTCGAACTCAATCTTGGATTGGCGGGCAACCGCGATGTCGACAGCCGGCGCGATGACAGGCAGCTAGATGTGGAGCCGGGATTCCAGCTGGAAACCGCTTTCCAGTTCACCGATGGCGTCTCCGGCTTCCTCGAATTCAAAGGTCGCCACGAGCGTTCATACGATCTGCCGCTGCGTCTGGACGAGACCAACACCACGCTGGAGCGTGGTGAGATGTGGATGTTCTACGATCGGCCGTTCGGTCTGCCGTTTTCTCTGCAGGCCGGACGACAGAACTTTGCCGAGGACCGCGAGTGGTGGTGGGACGAAGACCTGGATGCCGTACGGTTGTTCTACTCGAGCTACCGGTTCCAGTTCGAAGCCGCGGTCGCCGAACAAGCGTTTCGCAAATCACTTTTCACGCATGACGAAGATGCCGCCGACACCGACGTGCGCCGGTTGTTGGCCAGCGCGCGCTGGCGATCATCCTCGGCGTTGACGCTCGACGGTTTCTTTCTCCGCCAAAGTGACCACTCCTCGCGGCTTGCTCCGGGCGATGTCATCGCCGACTGGCGCAAAGACGCGGAGGATGCCGACCTCACATGGTTCGGCCTGCGCCTCAGCGGCGAGCTCGACGCCGCGGACGACTCGGCGCTGACCTACTGGCTGGATCTTGCCAAGGTGCATGGCAGCGGCACACGTATCGAATTCGATGACATCGACAGCAGCACGCTGGTGGTCGAATCACTGCGGCACCAACGTTTCAACGGCCACGCGCTGGATGTCGGACTCTCATGGAGCTTGCAGGAACTCACATGGCGCGGCTTGCGCGAACCAACCTTCACCGTTGGCTATGCCTCGGGCAGTGGCGGTGGCCGTGACGGTGACAACCAGTTTCACGAAACCGGCCTCAACGATAACAACGGCCGCTTCAACGGCGTCAACCGGTTCCGTTACTACGGCGAGCTGACCAACCCGCGCCTGGAAAACCTTGCGGTCACGACATTGTCATTCGGCCTGCGCTTCTGGCAGGAAAGCTCCATCGAGTTCATCCATCACTATTACCGGCAGAATCTCCCCAGCAGCGCGCACTCCATGCGCATCCGCAGCACATTGGACGGCAACCACCGCGATCTTGGTCACGAATTCGACATCGTTCTCGGCATCGAGGAATTCGAGCACTGGGAGCTGGAACTGAACTCATCCTGGTTCCTGCCCGGCAAGGCATTCGTCTCGCGAGATGATGCCTGGCGCTTCACGTTCAAGCTCAATTACAACTTCTGATCGCCGCGCCATGAACCAGGGTGAATGCATCGCGTTGTTTCCAGGTTCGTTCAAGCCGCCGCATGCCGCGCATATGGCGGCCATCGCTCATCTTGCGGAACGACCTGATATCGATCGCATCGTGCTCATCATCGCCAATCGCATCCGCCCGCTGGCTGATGGCATGCATTGCATAGACGCCAGCGGCGCCGAACATCTGCTTCAAGTGCAGATTGACTTGCTCGGCTTGCCGGCTGACCGCATCACGATTGAATTCGCCGGGCATCAGGCCGTCCAGCATGCGCTGAACCAGGTGCAGCGCTCGCCAGCCGGAACCCGGTTGCTGTTCTGCCTGGGGGAGCAGGACGCTGCGCTGAAAGATGACCGCTTCGATGCGGTGGCGACGCTGGCACGCAAGCACGGTGTCGAAGCCGGCGTGCTGGTGTTGCCGGCATGGTCAAACCCGGTGCGGGCAACGACGATGCGCGAAGCGCTTTCGCGTGGTGACGCGGGCTACGCTGACTTCGCGGCCGGGTTGTCCACTGCGCTCAGCGATGACGACAAACAGCACGTCTGGCGCGAGTCCCTGGCAGCGGTCAAGCCGCTGGCGGAAGCCGTGCGAGGCAAGGTTGCCGAACTATTGCCCGCCGCGTGGCAGCGCTGCATCGCCGATGCGAAGGTTACGGATGGCTGCACGGCAGACCCCGCTTTCCGCTGGCAGGAATCCGCCCGCAGTGAGGTGCTGATCAAATACGCTGGTGACACCGTGGCCGCGGGCCATTGGTTTCGCAAGCAGCAGCAGAAACCGGCGCAGCGTGTTGCCGTCGAAGCACGCGCCATCCGCTACCTTCGCGCACAGGCGCCACAACACCAGTTGCTGCCGGAGATCGTTCATTACGACAAGACCTACCGACTGTTGCTGACGCGCGTCCCTGCGGCCCCGACGTTGCAGCATCTGCTGGATCTGGATCGTATCAATCCGGGTATCACTGCCGCGGTTGGCAGTGCGGTCCGGCGGTTGCATTCAACACTGGTGCCCACGGCCCAGTTCTGCAAGGACGTGACTGTCGAAGAGCAAATCGCCGCGACCTGGTTGCGGGGGATTTCCGCGTCGATTGCCAGGTTGTCGTTGTCACCGGCCGCACGCGGCATGACGGTTGCGGCGCTGCGTGATTCGATGGTGCGCAAGCAGCGTGGCGTCTTCATGCTGCCCTGCCTGTGTGATGAGTTCGTGATAACCGATACCGGCGCCATGCCAATCAATCTGGAGCGCACCGGTACTGTGGGAGATCCCGCGCTCGATTTGAGTCCGCTGCTTTCCGGGCTGTTGGCGTGGGCCGCGCGCACCGGCAATGGTATCGCGAGTATCCTGGGATTCTTGCACGGCTATGGCGGTGATTCCGCGCTGCCGGATCTTCAACTGATCCGCCGCGCACTGGCATTGGCGGCATGCGGCATGGCCAGCCACGGCAACGCGAGTGATCGACAATGTGCCGCGCGCGTGCTGGAAGCGCTGGCCGACAACTCGTCAGGCGAAGACATCCCGGGGTTGCTCGGGCAAGTGTTCATTAGCGACAACAGGCCTCCGGCAACGACCACGGCCTTGTTGAACAAACAGGCCGGGACTGCACTGACACGTTGAGCGCTGCCGTTCAGGGCAGCGGGATGAACTCTTCGTCGTCGCCCGGTATCGACGGAAAGCGACGCTCCCGCCAATCCTCTTTTGCCTGCTCGATACGTTCGCGCCGACTGGAAACGAAGTTCCAGAACAGGTGGCGTTCACCGAGCGGGGCGCCGCCTACGATGGCCAAACGCGTCGGCTGCGTGGCCGTCACGGTGATCCCGCCGGCATTGCTGAACGTCGCCATCGCGTATTCAGCCACCGTCGCGCCCGCCACCGAGAGTTCGCCCGCCGCCACATAAACCCCCAGCTCGGCGACATCCGGTAACGTCAGCGTCGCCGCCGCCGGCAGCTGCGCTTCCAGGAACAACGTATCGGAAAAGGTCTCGACCGGAGATTGCATGTCATAGGCGGCGCCCATCATCACCCGCACATCCGCCTGACCGATTGCGGCGCGCGGTATGCTCGCTGCTGCATGATGGTGAAATGCCGGCGCCATCTCCTCCACCGCCGCCGGCAACGCAAGCCATAATTGCAGGCCGTGGACACGATGGGTCGTTGCATGAACCTCGGGCGTTTCACGTTCGGAATGCACGATGCCGCTGCCTGCCACCATCAGGTTGATCGCGCCGGCGGTGATTGGCTGGCAACTGCCGACGGAATCACGATGCAGTATCTCGCCTTCGAACAGGTAGGTGACGGTGGCAAGATTGATATGCGGGTGCGGCCGGACGTTGACGCCATGACCGGGTGGAAATTCGACCGGTCCCATATGATCAAAGAACACCCACGGCCCGACCATGCGTTGCGCGGCGTTCGGCAGCACGCGGCGGACGGAGAATTCACCCAGATCGCGGATATTGGGTTGCAACAGATTCATCGTATTCACCTCCGAGGCCGTGCCAGCATACTGGCGCAGCGATTTTCCTACACCTGGCCGGTGCGCAGATTGAGTTCGGCAACGACCTGCGCGAGCTGATCGGCCGCCGACATATCGCCGTCCAGGGTGATGACATCCTCATCGGCGCCGGGGAGTTCCAGCGTTTCCAATTGCGTTTCCAGCAGGCTGACTGGCATGAAGTGATTCTTGCGCGCTTGCAGCCGCTGCAGCAGTTGCGCGCGACTCATCAACGGCAGAACGAAGGTGACGGAACCTGCGCGGGCACGGATGTCGTCGCGATAAATTCGCTTCAATGCCGAGCACGACACGACAACATCGGCGCCACCCGCAGCCTTGATCGCTTCCGCCACGTTGGCCAGAAATGGCCAGCGGTCCGCATCATCAAGCGGGATGCCGGCCGTCATCTTTTCGATGTTGGCAGGTGGGTGCAACATGTCACCTTCAATGAATTGCCAGCCGAGTGCTTTTGCAATACCGCGGCCCAGCGTCGATTTGCCACAACCACTGACGCCCATGACCACGATGGCGGAGGTCATCCCTTGCGATCAGCGGCGAGATCGAACAACCGCATATATTCCGCGCTGTCCGCCGGGCCGAAGCCGCCGGCGACCAGCATGCGGTGCAGATCGGTGATCAGAGAGGTGACGGGTAACGGGATACGTTTGGGAAACGCCGATGCCTGCACCGTTTCCAGATCCTTCAGCATGTTATCGATACGGCCGGTGGGCGTGTAGTCGCGCAACGCCATCTTGGCCATGAACTCCTGCATGATGCGCGAGTCAGCGCGGCCGCCGGCCAGCGCGGCGGGAATCTTCGTTGCATCCACGCCATGGGCTTGCGCGAAACGTACGGCTTCAGCCACGGCGAAGAAATTGCAGGCGCAGAGGATCTGGTTGACCAGCTTGACGGTCTGGCCGGCGCCGACTTCACCGAGGTGGGTGTAATTGGTCGACAGCAACTTGAACAACGGCTCGGCGGTTGCCACGTCCTGCGCACTGCCGCCGATCATCAACGTCATCGCGCCACGGGCGGCCGCTGGCGCGCCACCGGACAATGGTGCGTCCACCCAGCCCATGCCAGTGGTTTCACGTAGCCTCGCCGCCAACGCGACGGTACTCCCGGCATCGATACTCGACATATCGATGAGCAACTTGTCCGGCGTGGCGGATTGCGCAACGCCTGCGTCGCCAAATACCGCGGCTTCAACCACGGCGGCGCTGTTGAGACTGAGAAGGGTGAATTGCGCTGCGGCGGCAGCCTGCGCCGCTGTGGGTACTACATTCGCACCGCGTGCGGCGAGCGTGGCGGTCTTGTCGGTGGATACATCGAACAGCGTGACCGCAACGCCGCTCTCCAATAGACGACCGGCGATGGCCGACCCCATGACGCCTACGCCTATCACTGCTACCGAAATCATTCACCTCTCCCGAATAGCCAGCCCCGCTTGCGCCAGGCAACGGCCTGCGCCGGATCGCTCACGTCAGATCCAGATGCAGCTTGACGACCTTGCTGCGATCCCCCGCCTGTTCGAACGCGGCAATCGCATCGGCCAGCTTGTAGGTGCCGGAAAGTATCGGCGAGACGTCAATCGCGCCGGAGACGATCAATTCCACAGCGAGGCGGAATTCATCGTGCGCGCGAAACGCGCCGACCATGTCGATCTCGCGGGTCTGCAACACGTTGACCGGCAGTGGCGTCGTGCCCGGTGGCAACATGCCGAGCTGGACAATCCTGCCACCACGGCGTACCACTTTGAACAGCGATGACAACGCGGCCGGCGAGCCCGAAGCTTCGAAGGCGACATCGAATGCGCCCCCCGATTGCTCGAAGGTCTGCAATTCCTGCGCATGCGTCGCGACATTGATGGTGCGGCGTACACCCATATGGTCGCGTGCGACTTTCAGCGGCGCGTCTTCGATGTCGGTACTCACCACTTCGGTGGCACCGGCGTGAACCGCCGCGCGCGCTGTCAACAAACCGATAGGACCACAGCCGGTGACCAGCACACGCTTGCCGACCAGACGGCCCGCACGATTGACCGCATGTAACGCCACCGACAACGGTTCGGCGCAGGAAAGTTCTAGCAGATCGGTATCCTGCGGCACCGGGATGACCTGGTCACGTCGCAGCACCAGATGCTGGGCGAAGCCGCCTTGCACGTGCGGGTAACGCCCCGCGCTGCCGAGGAAGAACATGTTCTCGCACAGGTTGCTGCGCCCTGCAACGCAGAAATCGCAGGTGCGGCAGGGGCGGCTGGGATTCAGCGCAGCGCGGGTGCCCGGCAGCAAATCAGTGACCGCGCTACCGGTTTCGATCACATAGCCGGAAATCTCGTGACCGAGCGTCATCGGCTCCCGCACGGCAAAATCCCCTACCGCGCCGCGATGATAGTAATGCATGTCGGAACCGCAGATGCCGCCATACGCCACGCCCACCCGCACTTCGTCGCTGGCGAGCGTCACATCCGCCCGTTCCTCTATCCGCAGATCCTTTTTTCCATGGCAAACAGCAGCAAGCATACCAATACGTCCTTCCGCGCGGTTCGAGATCCGCGGTTGAAACCGATGTCATCGTTGTTTTTGGCGGTGCGCGCCTGCGGCACGCCCGCGTCGCGCATTGTCCCGCGCCCCCGGGCGTGGCGCCAGCCCCGCTCGCGGGGATTCAATACCAGCGGGTATGGAAAAATCTGCCGCGGGCCGCATCCGTGCGCTCATAGGTATGGGCGCCGAAGTAATCCCGCTGTGCCTGCAACAGATTGGCCCCGCCCCGGGCTGTTCTCAATCCGTCGAAATAGGCCAATGCCGCACTCATCACCGGCGCCGCTACGCCGGCACTGATCAAGCCCACCAGCACGTCGCGCCATGCCTGCTGCCTGGCTTCAATGGCCGATGCGACCGCGGGATCGAGCAACAGGTTGGGCAATCCTTCATCAGCGCGGTAAGCCTCGGCGACCGTATCGAGGAAATCGGCCCGAATGATGCAGCCGCCGCGCCAGATTTCGGCCAGCCGCGCCAGGTCCAGCGCCCAGCCCTGCGCGCGGCCGACCTCGGCGATCAACGAAAAGCTTTGCGCGAACACTGTCGCCCGCGTGCAATACGCGGCAGCGGCCAGGGCATCTGCCGACAACGCGGTCGCATCGAGTACCGCACCCGACGGCCTGCCCAGCCGCGAAGCCACCTGACCGCGCATCGTCGTCAGCGCCGACAGATTGCGGGCGAACACCGCTTCGGCGACCGCGGGCAACGGCTGACCTCCGGCCAGGGCGGCCCGCACCGTCCAACCGCCGGTACCTTTCTGGCCGGCAGCATCGAGGATGTAATCGACCGGGTGGTGACCGGTGTCGTCGCGAAACGCGAGAATGGCAGCGGTGATTTCGACAAGATAGGACCTCAGCGGGCCATTGTTCCAACCGGCGAATACCGCGGCCATGGCATCGTTATCCATGCCGGCGCCATCACGCATGGCCAGATAGACCTCACTCAGCCATTGCATGTCGGCGTACTCGATGCCGTTATGGACCATCTTGACGAAATGACCCGCGCCACCCGGACCAATCCAGTTCACGCAGGGCTCGTCATCGGCGGTGCGCGCGGCAATTGCTTCGAATACCGGGCGCAGCAGTGGCCAGGCCTCCGCCGCGCCACCCGGCATCAGGCAGGGGCCGGTCAGGGCCCCCAGTTCGCCGCCGGAAACGCCGCAGCCGACAAACCGCACCTGATGCTGCGCGCATTGCCCCACGCGACGTTCCGTATCCTGCCACTGCGAATTACCGCCATCGATGACGACGTCGCCCGGCGCGAGCAGTGGCAACAGCTGCTGCAGTACCTCGTCCACCGGCGCACCCGCCGTCACCATCAGCATGATCCGCCGTGGCGATGCCAGCGCATTCAGCAGGTCCGGCAAGGATTCAGAGTGGGTGAAGGGCGTCGCGAACGCGGCTGCAAAATCTTCCCGCCGCCTGGCATCGAAGTCGTAACAGGCCACGGCAATGCCACGACTGGCAACATTGCGCGCCAGGTTGGAACCCATCACGCCAAGCCCGATGATGCCGAATTCCGCTGCTGCCATTGCGCCCCCTGTTTTCACGTTCGCGCGTCAACTGTCGCCTGATTCACGGTCCGGCTGAACACGATGCGATAATCGCGCAAGCCTGAATTCCGGTTGGCCGGCATGATATCTTGCCTCGCCCACCCACTGCACTCGGACCATCACCGGAGAAGACACGTTGCGACTATTCGATCTCAAGGGCCGGCGCGCCCTGATTACCGGCTCCAGTCAGGGCATCGGTTACGCACTCGCCGAAGGCCTGGGCGAAGCCGGCGCCAGCATCATTCTCAATGGTCGTGACCAGGGCAAGCTCGACGGTGCGGTCACCACATTGCGTGCGCAAGGCGTCGAGACCAGCGGGATGTTGTTCGACGTTACCGACCCGGCCGCCGTACAACGGGCAATCACCGAGGTCGAACAGTCCATTGGTGCGATCGATATCCTGGTCAATAACGCCGGGATTCAGCGGCGCCAGCCGTTGCAGGATTTCCCGCTGGAGACCTGGCACGAGTTGATGACCACCAACCTGCACAGCGTGTTCTATGTCAGCCAGGCAGTCGCGCGCCACATGATCGAGCGACGTCGCGGCAAGATCATCAACATCGCCAGCCTGCAAAGCGAAGCCGCGCGTCCGGGCATCGCGCCGTATACCGCATCCAAGGGCGCGATCAAGAATCTCACCAAGGGCATGTGCGCGGACTGGGCGCAATTCGGCCTGCAGATCAACGCCATCGGCCCGGGCTATTTCGTGACACCACTGAATCAGGCACTGATCGACAACCCCGAGTTCGACGCGTGGTTGAAACGCCGCACACCGGCCGGTCGCTGGGGCAAGGTTGAGGAGTTGCAGGGCGCGGCGATCTTCCTCGCCTCGCAGGCCTCGGATTTCGTCAATGGCCAGACCATCTATGTTGATGGCGGCGTGCTCGCGGTACTTTGATTGCGACGACTATCAGACATGAAGACAGAACTGCTCCAGCTTTGCCCCTTCTCGCCTTATCTCGAACAGGGACTGGCGGAGCGGCACACGGTGCACCGCTGGGACTTGATTGACGACAGTGATCGTTTCCTCGATGAACACGCCGAGTCGATCCGTGCGGTCGCCACCGGTGGCCATATCGGTATTCCGGCTGACTTGATGGCGCGACTGCCGGTACTGGGCGTGGTGGCGATCAATGGCGTCGGCTACGACAAGGTCGATACCGTTGAAGCCCGGCGCCGCGGCATCCGTGTCGGCACCACGCCCGGCATTCTGACCGACGATGTTGCCGATCTTGCGGTGGGTATGATCATCGGTCTGCTGCGCAACCTGCCGCAGGCCCACGCCCATGTCCGCGACGGCCACTGGCCGGCCGGAGATATGCCGCTTGCGCGCAAGGTGTCCGGCCGTCACTTCGGTATTCTCGGCCTGGGCAACATTGGCCTGGCAACCGCACGGCGCCTGGCGCCGTTCGGCCAGATCAGCTATTGCAGCCTGCAGCGCAAGGACGTGCCATACCCGTACTTCGCCAGCGTGCGGGAACTGGCCGAGGCCTGTGATGTACTGGTGCTGGCCGCCGCCGCCAATGCCTCCACCGCCCACATCATCAACCGCGAGGTGCTCGATGCACTGGGTCCGGAGGGTTGGCTCGTCAATGTTTCGCGCGGCGCGCTGGTGGATGAGGCTGCGCTGATCACGGCCTTGCACGAAGGACGTATCGCCGGCGCCGCGCTGGATGTGTATGCGCAGGAACCGCATGTACCGCAAGCGTTGCGCGAAGCGCCGAATGTCCTGCTGACGCCGCACATCGCCAGCGCAACGCAGGAGACCCGACGCGCGATGGCGGACATGGTGCTCGCCAATCTGGATGCCTATTTTGCCGGCCAGCCGCTGCCGGGCGGGGTTGTTTAGTAGCGATGTATTGATCCGCGTCGGACCGGTTGGATTGCCCATGGCGCATCAGCGCATTAGGATGATCTGTCAACGATGTTTCCCGTTCAACCGTCAACGAGCAAAGGCCACATTCGATGAAACGAAGCACTGACCGTATCCTCACGACACACGTCGGCAGCCTGCCGCGTCCCCCAGCTTTGATCGAAGCGTTCCGCCAGCGGCTGTCGGGCGAACAACTCGAGCAGGTGTTGCGCGATGCCATCGATGGCGTGGTCAGCAAGCAGGCCGAAATCGGTATCGACGTGGTCAACGACGGTGAGTTCGGTAAACCGATGTCGGAGGAGACAGATTACGGCGCATGGGCCACTTACATCTATGACCGGTTGGCCGGTTATGAACTGCGTGAAATGAACGCCATGGATAATCCGCTGGGGGTGATCCTGGGCGAAAGCAAGGACTGGTTGAACTTTCGCGAGTTCTACGAGGCCGGTGGCGGCGGTGTGGAGGAAGGCCGGAAAGAAAAATCGTTCGTTTTTCCGGTCAACACCGGCGCGGTGTCGTATACCGGGCACAACCTGATCCAGCGTGACATCGGCAACTTCAAATCCGCGCTGGGCAAGGTCAATGTCACCGACAACTTCATGAGTGCGGCCTTCACCGGTGTGCAGGTAGGACCTTCGGAATACTACCAATCGAATGAAGAGCAGGCGGTCGCGATCGCAGAAGCCATGCGCGACGAATACCGCGCGATCACCGCGGCCGGACTCAACGTACAGATTGATGATCCAATCCTGGTCAACATCTACGAGATGTTCTATTCGAAGAATGACGACGTCGCCGGCTTCCGCAAATGGGCCAAGGGCCATGTCGACCTGTTGAATCATTCGCTGGAAGGCGTGCCGCTGGATCAGGTCCGCTACCATCTGTGCTGGGGCAGCTGGCACGGTCCGCACAGCGCGGACATTCCGATGAAGGACGTCATCGACCTGATGTTGCAGATCAACTCCAGCCAGTATTCCTTTGAAGCCGCCAATCCACGCCACGAACATGAATGGAAGGTGTGGAAGGATGTGAAACTGCCCGAGGGCAAGGCCATCATTCCCGGGGTTGTCACGCACAAGACCAGCGTGCTGGAACATCCGGAAACCGTGGCTGACCGTATCGTCCGCTTCGCGAACATCGTCGGCCGGGAAAATGTGATCGCCAGCACCGACTGCGGCTTCGGCGGCAGACTGCATCCACAACTCGCCTGGGCCAAACTCGCATCGCTGGTCGAAGGCGCAAAGCTGGCCAGCGAACAACTCTGGTAATCACTGCCAGTCGCCAATCACATCTATCCGTCGTTCCCGCGAAAGCGGGGATCCATGCGGCTTCGAGCCGCGCCGCATGGATTCCGGCTCACCGCTGGCGCGGTGTCCGGAATGACGGGGGAAAGAAGTTGCGTTCGCGCCGGCGTGACGGCGGTGATGGGTGGTGCAGCGGGTCAGTCAGAACATCGAGTTGGGATTCGGCGAATCCGTCGGCACTTCCTGCACGCAGTCCCAATGCTCGACGATGAGACCGTCCGCCACGCGGAAGATGTCCATCACGGCAAAGCCGGGGTCACCTTTAAACCGCCGCACGTGGTAGTGCAGTATCACGTGGTCACCATCGACAAACGCGCGCTTCATTTCCTGGGTGGCGTCGGGACTGTCGCCGCGTCGCGCATCAAGAAACGCTTTGAGACTGTCGACACCCGGCGCCGCCATCTGGCTGTGCTGGATATAGTCCGGTGAGATGTATTGATCGACCTTGGTTGAATCCAGCGGGACGAGAACCTGGTGGAACATCTCCAACACGTGTTTGAGATTTGCTTCTTCGGCTGCTGTACGCATATCTGAATTTCCGTCTGCGGGTCAATGCGTCGGCAACATAAACGGCGCTATCGACCGTTGCAAGTCAACGGCGCGGATTTCCTTGGCGCATTTACCACGGGTTACCGGATTTCGCGGTTTCACACTTCATGAGGAGGCACTATAGTGCGGTGAATCCGCACGCCCTCGGCCGGCATATCCACAAGGAGGAATGGATGGCTATCTCACCCGACGTTGCCAGTCTCGCCGTCTCGGTTGTCTCCGGTGCCTTGAAACTTTCCAAACGGCTGGATGAGATCCAGGCGGAGGAAACGGCGTTGCGTTCGGCGATATCGCTGCCGTTCCCGGCGGTCGCACTCAACCCCAGCGCACCAAAGATGCGGACTGCACTGCGCACGGTTCTTCGTTCGGTAGAATTGGATGCCACCGCTCGTGGCCACATCGAACAAGCTGTTGCCGATGGCGATCCGGCGACGCTGACCGACCTCTGCCGGCGTTACGGTGTGCTGGAAAGCATCGCAACCCCTTTGTTCAAACCTGACCGCGCGTTCGCCGAAGCCTTGCTGGCGCGCAGCAGCGTCTGGAACCTGGAAGATGCGCAGGTTCGCGATTTCACTTTCTTCCTCGCCGCCGACACTGATCTCCGCGCCAACAGCCTGGGTTTTCGTATCGGCGCCACGGTGCTGGATGTACTCACCGAAGTTGCCGCGCAGAACACCCGCTTTGTCATCAACCACGAACCGACCCGGGAGCTGGTCGAATCGGTACTGGTGAAATTTGCCGAGCCTGATCTCGGCACCATGACCGGCTGGGGCGCGGTGTTGCGCCAGGCGCTTACCGCTACGCTGCAGGTCGCTATCGACGAGCGCGAATCGCTGGCCGGTGGTCGCGAGTGGGTGGAGCGACTGCTGTCGGCCGTCGCGCGAGCGGGCGCGCAGGCGCCCAATGCGGATGATTTCCTGTTCGGCCTGTTTCAAGGCAAGGGCATCAATGAACTGTTGCGTAGTGTCCTGACTGAAGGCGCCGATTACCTGTCAGAAGACGATGCCGAAGTCTGGGAGCAGATCCTGGCCGACGTGCTGGTACACGCGGCGGAGAAAGCCGGTGACGCCAGCGATTTCGAAGCCTTCTTCCACGATAACTGGCATTCGTTGATCGGCGCCGGGTTCGCCGCGCTTCAGCGCCACGGCCCGCGACTGCTGGATGAAGACGAAGCGATTCTGAATGCCTCGCTGACCGCTGCGGTCGGCGCATTGGCTGATGCATTCGAGCACGGTCCGCCAAACAAGCAGACGTTCATCGCCGTGGTCGAAGCCGCCATCAACGTATTTGCCGACCCCGGCATCCTCGCCGAGGACATCCGCCAGGATTGGCTGCGCGAAGTCATCGTTTCAGTGGCCGGCACCGTGGCGGACACCGGCCTGCGCAAGGCCTTCACCCAGCCGGCGCTGGAACGTTATGCGCGTGACACGCTCGGCGTGCTGTCGCGTTACCCGGAAGTCATCGCCGCGGACAATACTCTGGTCAACTCGATGCTGAGCAATGTGCTGGGCCGGATGGCGGCGGTGCGCACCTTCGGCGTGGCTTCCCTGGCGGACGCGACGGTGGCCGGCGCGTTGACCGCGGTGGCCTCCAACAAGGATCTCCTGCACACGAAGTTCGCCGACATCATCGGCGAGGTTGCCGGTAATCTCGCCGAGCGTGTGGCCTACGGGGGCATCTCCACGGTGCAGGCGGAAACACTGGTCGGGCTGGTGGTCGATGCCGTGGCCGCGAATGAACAGTTGTTTGTGAAGTTGCGCGGCGGTCTCGCGCAAGCGGTGACCGGCGCGGTGCTCGATGCGGCCGAACAGGATCCGAAGCGCCTGCTTGGTGGCGCGGCGCTGATCGCCGCCATGCAGCGGGTGTTGGGAATTGTCGCGGTGCGCGGGCGCACACTGCCTGCAGATGCGCAAGTGCTCACCACACGGCTCAACGAAGTGGTTGCCGGTGCACTGGATGAATCCGGCAAGGTCATCGGTCAACGCCTGGCGCAGGAAGACGTGCCGATTGCCGTGGTTGCGCTGGTCGAACGCTTCGCTACGACCACAAATTTCCCGCAACCCGGAACACCTGAATTCAAAGCACTGTTCGCGACACTGCTAGCGCAAATCTACGATGTCGCAGGCCAGGAGATCGTCGCATGAACTTCCGCAACGTTACACGTTTTGTCCTGCTCGCCGTAACCATCGCACTGGGTAACGGCTGTGTCACGCAACAAGAGGTCAAATCGATAGTCGATGCCTCCAACGCCGCGCTGGCGGAACGACTGGTGCAGGACCAGGGCACTTTGCTGCTCGCGCAGACCGAGCCGGTGACCGCCGATTCGGTGGATGCCGGCAGTGCTGGCGGCTCCATTGATATTCAACGTCAGGCCGCGGCTCAACGTGATGCCGCGGTAGCCCGTATCGATGCCTTCATCGCCGCCAATGCGCAATATCCCAACCTTGCGCGGACCGTCAACGCCCTGCAGTTGCGCAAGGCCTTGCTGTTACTCACCGGCGGCAAACCGAACATGGCGCGCGCGGCCTTTGCGCAATTCAAGGTCGACGATGCCGGCAATGCGCGTGACCTCGGGCTGTATCGTTCGCACGAGGCATTGACGTGGTGGTGGAGTGCCGCGGGACGATCGGATTGGGACGCTGCCAGTGCCGCGCGACACCTCACTACGCTGAGCCAGGCCATCACCAATGCGCCGTCCGGCAGCGGCATCCGCTATTACCTTGCCACCCTGCGCGCCCATATCCGGCTGAAGGGCGCTACTTTCACCGGCGACTGGCGCGCGCCGCTGCGCGAAGGTCTGGTTGAATATTCAAGAGAGTTCGATGCTGCGGCCCGCGACAAGGTACGCGCTTTCATGGTTGATCCGGCGAGACTGGCCGGGGAACCGCTGGATAACCTGCGCTGGTACGGACAGGCGGCGGTGACATTCAATGCCTACGACGCGGCCTATCGCAGATACCTGAATGATGCCGCCGAAGCCGGTGAATCCACCGGCGAAGATGCACCGGCATGGCCGGCCGATACCGCGTGGCTGGCTGGCTTGCCGGCAATGACAACCGACTGATCGTCGGCGACGCCGCGTCAGTCGGCCGGTTCGTACATGCTTTGGAATTTTTCCGTCTTGACGGCGTAACCATCGGTCCGTTGTGGACCGTTGTAGACGATATAGTCACCGGCGCTGTATTGCGTCGCGCCTTCCTTGGTTTCGATGGCGCCATCGTTGGCCGCGACTTCCGCCCAGACGATGGCCGTTTTGACATAGCGACCGGGGCTAATCTGCGCATATGTGTCAGCGAAACTTTCCGCATCAACGGTATACACATCACCATCGTTATTCACAATCCAGTCGCCCGGCTTGCAGCGCTGGACGCCACCCCACTTACGATAAGTGAACCCGTCGGTGTCCAATGCCAGCTGCACGGCGGTGACAACCTGTTGTTGCTTCTTGCGATAGCGCGCGAGATTGCCAGTGGTTGTGTCGTCTGTCATTTCACGCTTCCGGCAGATTAAATTGCGGCGGGAAATCCGCGGCTTCGACGGTCGTTTCAGCCGCCTTCTCACCAATCGACTTCCACACCTGGAGATTATCGGTCTCGTCCATTTCGCTCAGTGATGCAATCTGCTTCGCCGAAAGTCCGGGCACCAATGCGTTCACGCAATCCGCGGTGAAGGACACATCGTATCGGGAGTAGGTGAACAATGGCGTGCTGGTGAGCAAGTCTCCGCGCAGGTCGCCCAGCTCTCTGTCGATGGTTTTCACCTTGGTGCCGCCGGCCATCCACTGCATCATCGTTTCGACCAATGAGGCGCAGTCATCCATCAGCGACATCAACGCCTGCACCGCACCGGCGGCGGCGATTTTCGCAGGGGCCCGCGCCGGGTCGACCATGCCGGTGCCAACCGAGCAGACGAGCAGATTGTCCGCGCCCTTGGGCCATTGGACGCGATAGCCGGCCAGCGTCGCGTACATGAAGGCTTGCAATGAAGGGTTGTTGAACGGACTGACGCCGCCATCGACGAACGTGCCGTGCACTGCCTGCCGATCACTGCAGGCTTCGGTGATGGTGAAGGATTCCGGATCGAAGAACGTCGGCGCCGCGGTGGAAGCCCGCACCACCTGCCACAACGGGTAGTCGCCATTGCCGACGTAGTGCCGGTCTGCCGGCGTGCCGAAATAACGGCCGCGCGGATTGTTGCCCAATGGCCAGGGGCTGCCGGTATCCACGCGCTTGGTGACGAACATCACGCCGGTGAGCAAAGAAGCATCGCCCAGGGTGGTTGCTTCACCCAGCACCTCCTTCAACAAGTCCCGCAGGCGGTCATCGTCGTATCGCGCAAGGACAGCGCCGTGGCGGAACCAGCTGCTCTTGAATACCTTGGTGCCCATCTGCAGGTAGTAGGCCGTGACTTCCGCCACGGTCATGCCCTTTGCCAGCGCCGCGGCAATGATGGCGCCGGTGGAAGTCCCGGCAATCAAATCGAAATAGTGTGCGAGGCGAAAGCCAGCGTCGTTGCCATGACGTTCACGCAGCAGGGATTCCACCCTTGCAAGAAAACCCAACGTGACAATGCCCTTCAAGCCCCCCCCGTCCAACGTCAGAATGCGCTTGGGACCGGGCGCGGTGAAATGTTCGTCGCGGGTCAGGATGCGGTAGGCCATGACAGGCTCCTTGTCGGTCGTTCAGGGCAGTGTACACGACGGCAGTCCATGTCATCCGTCCAGCGGTTACCGCGAACTCGCCGACTGTTTTATAGTGGCGCGCCTGAGAGTCGCGAACCGTACGGACATTGGAATCCATCGTATGACGCCCACCGCACAGCCGCTCTGGCAACCCTCCGCCGCCGCTATCGCCGCCGCCAATCTGACCCGGCTGATGCAGACCTGTGCCGAAGCGGTGGGCAAGGAATTCGCTGATTATCCGACGTTCTGGCAGTGGTCGATCACCGAGCCGGAATCGTTCTGGACGGCGGTCTGGGAAGATTGCGGTGTCATCGGTGAGCGGGGCGGACGTGCGGCTGAACATCTCGACCGGATGCCGGGTGCGCGCTGGTTTCCCGATGCCCGCCTCAACTTTGCCGAAAACCTGCTACGGGCCAGCGGTAATGAACACGCGCTCATCTTTTACGGTGAAGACGGGCGGCAGCGTCGTATCAGCCGGCCGGAGTTGTTGACGCAAGTCGCGCGCCTCGCGGCGGCCTTCAAAGCGGCCGGCATCATGCCGGGCGACCGGGTGGCGGGCTTGCTGCCGAATATCGCCGAAGGTGTGATCGCGATGCTGGCGGCAGCCACCGTCGGCGCGGTATTCACCTCCGCTTCGCCCGATTTCGGCGTGCAAGGCGTGGTCGACCGCTTTGGGCAGACCACACCGAAGCTGCTGCTGACCGTCGACGGCTACCTGTACAACGGCAAGCGCATCGACATCCGCGCCAAGGTGGCGGATATCGTCGCCATGCTGCCGACGGTAGAACGCGTTGTCGTGGCGCCGTTCTTGAATGAGCAGCCCGACATCCAGCAAATCAAACATGCCGTTACGTTGTCCGGGTTCACCTCGTCCTTCACCGATAGCACGGTCCCGCAATACGAACGCCTGCCGTTCAATCATCCGCTGTACATCATGTATTCATCGGGCACGACCGGGGTGCCGAAATGTATCGTGCACGGCGCCGGCGGTACCCTGCTGCAGCATTTAAAGGAGCATCGTTATCACTGCGACATCAAGCCCGGTGACAAGGTGTTCTACTTCACCACGCTGGGCTGGATGATGTGGAACTGGCTGGCGTCCGCACTCGCTTCCGACGCCACCTTGCTGCTTTTTGACGGCTCCCCATTCGCGCGCGACGGATCAATATTGTTCGATTTCGCCGCACAGGAGGGATGTTCGCATTTCGGTGTCGGCGCGAAGTTTGTCGACAGCTGTCTGAAAGCGGGATTGCAGCCGGCCACAACCCATGACCTTGCCGCGATGCGGATGATCATGTCCACGGGCTCGCCGCTGTCGCCCGACAGTTTCGCTTACCTCTATCGCGATGTGCAGCCGAATGCGCAAGTCGCGTCTATTTCCGGCGGCACCGACATCATCTCCTGCTTCGTACTCGGCAACCCGCTGTTGCCGGTCTGGCAGGGCGAGATTCAGTGCCGCGGCCTCGGGCTGGCGGTGGATATCGTTGACTGCGATGGCGTGTCACTGTCCGAAGGTAAAGGTGAACTCGTATGCCGCCAGCCATTCCCCTCCATGCCGACGGGCTTCTGGAACGATGCCGATGGTGCGAAATATCACGCCGCGTACTTTGATCGCATTCCAGGTATCTGGTGTCACGGCGATTTCGCCGAGTTTACCGAACACGGCGGCATCATCATCCACGGCCGTTCAGATGCCACATTGAATCCCGGCGGTGTGCGCATCGGCACCGCGGAGATCTATCGTCAGGTCGAGAAGCTGGACGAGGTTGCCGAAGCGCTGGCTATCGGTCAGGACTGGGACAACGATGTGCGCGTGGTGCTGTTCGTCCGTCTGCGCGAGGGCTGCACACTGGATGAAGCGTTGACCGACCGCATTCGCAAGCAGATCCGTGCCAACACCACGCCACGCCATGTGCCCGCGCGCGTGCTGCAAGTCAGTGATATACCGCGCACCAAGAGCGGCAAGATTGTGGAGATGGCGGTACGCGATGTGGTGCACGGCCGCGCGGTGAAGAACGCCGAAGCGCTGGCGAATCCGCAAGCGCTGGACCTGTTTCGCAATCGCCCGGAACTAGCGAGCTGAACGCCTGGCATTGGCGCCGTTCAAGGCGGTGAACAACAGCAGGTACAGCAACCAGCCAATCCGCGGTTGATCCACCAGACTGTCGATCAACCCGATCGTGAAGAGACCCGCCATGGCGGCCAGCAATACGGGCTGAAATCCATCACCCGCGGCGGCGCCACGGACCATTGTCGCGACGGCGATCGCCACCAGCGCAAACAAGCCCAGCAAGCCTGACACACCCTGTTCCAGCAAGGTATGCACGAACAGGTTCTTGGCGTGGAGCGCGAGATGGTCATCGCTGGAATACAGCCAATTGTCGAGACCGGCGGCGAAATCGCCGTTGTTCAGCAGATTGGTTCCGGCCACGTCGTACAAGCGGACATCATCGATATCCAGCGCGTCATTGCCGGCCTCCGGTCCGATCAACGACAACGCAGTTCCCCGCCGCAGCAGCCGCGACAGGTTGCCAATCGGCTGCCCAATCTCCTTCGAGTTGAATGTGAACTGCAATTCGCGCCACTGGGTTGCGGGTTCACCGGTACCGCGGTCACCGATTCGGATGAAATGGCAATAGCGCGAATTGGTCAGCCATAACTCGCAGATCGCGATCCGGCTGACTGCCACTGCGCCACGCGCGCGTAATTTCAATGTGTATTCAGTTGCAGGCTCGATCACGGCCTTCTGCGTCAGACGCATACCACTGCCACTGCCCATGCGCAGGAACCACTCGTCCTGTTCACTCGCGATTCGATACGTCGAGGGCTGGTCTTTGCCCAGGTGGTGCCAGAGGTAGCGTTCCGGAAAGCTGCCGATCCCCATACCGAACAATAAATGCAGCGGCGTTCGCTCCAGCATACTGACGGAATCCGCCCAATGGTCGAGCCGGACGCCACTATCAGCGACGATCGTGCGGAACCTTTCGCTGGTGAGGCTGCGCACCATGAACGGCAAGGCAATTGCGCCACAGACCAGGATGCCGCCGATGGCCACCACCAGCGCGCGTACCCACCATCGGCTGCTTCCCTGCCTTCCGGATATGACGAACACGGCCAGCACCAGGCCCTCAATCAGCAGCGCCACCAGCGGCGCGCGGGAAGCAGTCACAAGCACTGCATAACCCGCCAGGGCAAACACGATGACAAACAGGAGCAGCTTCAATGGTCCCGGCCGCCGTAGCAGCGCGGCGACGAGGAACGGGATTGCGGTGACCAGGCTCGCATCGAGTGCAGCGCCACCAGTGCTCATGCTGGCAAATGTGCCCAGCACACGATGACCATTCGTAAGATCGAACAAACCGGGAAACAGGTAGCGTTCCATGACAATCACCAGGCACAGCAGCAGCAGGCCGACAGTCATGCCCCAGGCCAACGTACCGGATGCATCTCTTGCGTTTGTCAGCGCGTCGTCCAGCCACGGCAACAGCGCCAGCGCCAGTACGAACGCTTTTGCCAGGCGCAGGGCGTTGTAGTGGCTGAAGATATTGGCAAATGCATCGGGATCCAGCGGCGACAGCGGAAACAATCCCACCAGCAGACTGACTGCGTAGGCAGCGCAATAGAACACGAGCATGCGCTGCGCGGTCCGCGGCAACGACGGCATGACAGCCGGGCGACGCCACAACAACACCGTCAGCGTCACCAGGATCAAACCGTCGAAGGCATTGAAATACTGACGCCCCGACCAGGCCTCGAGGTTCAGCACCGGTAGCGCCGCCGGCAGGACGAACAGCCAACTGGTCGGCCGCCGCCACAGCAGCAGTGCATACGCAAGGTAACCTGTCACCAGCCAACCGCGCGCCACCGGGAATGCGACAACCATCCACAGGAGTGCGCCAAGCGGAAGCAACGCCAGCAGACGTTGACCGACGCCGTTCGCTGCAAGTGCATTCGCAACGCCTGTGACCGGTGTGGTCATGAGTGTCTACCGTTCCTGTCCGGACATGAGGACGAGCATGGTAGCCAGCGCATGCCGCAACTGGAAGCGCTTCGCCCACCTGGCAAGGTCAGGTGCATTGAATGGCATGGGCTGAGACTGCCATCGTTCCATTGACCGGGGAGACTGCGTAATATGCGGCGCAACCTTGCTCTCAGCGCCACCGGATGATTTCACAGCCGTCAGCGCCGGAATTCTTGCCGATGCGTTCATTGTTCTTCGTAGTCTGCGCGCTGATCGTATACGGTTCGCTGTTCCCGTTTGATTTCGTCGCGGTCGATTTCATGGCCACATTGGGGCGCCGCTTCGAGTCCTCACTGGCCAGCATGGGCCGGCCCACTGATCTGATCGGCAACATCATCCTGTTCTTACCCTACGGTGTGACCGGCGTTCTGGCATTCGGCCACAAGGCGCCACGGATGTTGACGCTGGTCGCCGGTGGATTGCTGCTCGCGCTGCTTTGCCAGTTATTGCAGGTGTACCTCCCCTCGCGCACGCCGGCATTGGTGGATGTCGTATGGAACCTGGCGGGCATGGCGCTTGGCATCTCGTATGGACTGTTTTTTGATGTTGACCGTTGGCGTCAGCGTCTGGCCGTACCAGCGACGCCCGCGCATCGGCGTCTGCACATGCACGCCGCAGCCTTCGGCCTGCTGGGTATTTACCTGCTGGTCAGCCTGAGTCCGTGGCGGTTTTCGGCCGACGCCGGCGATTTCCACTGGCTGCCATTCGCCGGGCTACTTACCGGTTCGATGATCATCAATGTCTTCACTCTGCTGGCCAAGGTGGGTCTGTTGACTGCTGCCGCGTGGATGCTGCGCGCTGTCGGCTGGCGCGGGTCCATCGCGCTGGTACTGGTGCCGCTGGCGTTGACCATCGAACTGCTCCAGCTATGGATGCCAGGAAAATTTGCCGGACTTACCAACGTGCTGGCGGCCGGCATCATTGCCCTGATAATCGCGCGGTTGCCGTTGCGCAACGGGTCGCCTCGCAACAGCGGCACCAAGCCCGCGTCTGCGACAACCCGTACTGCCCGTCGTGACCATCGTGCCGCGCTGCTCATGCTCGGCGCGGGCTGCGCTGTCGTAGTGCTCGCACTGGCCGCGATTCCACACCTGCCCGGCGTGCCCTACAACGCGCTGGAAATGTTCGCCGGTGGCGGCATGGTCGATTATGCGGTATTCGCGCTGGCGCTGGCTTCGATGGGCATTGGGCCGGCGTTGGCAGGTCGATGGCTGGCGCGGACCGCGCCGGCATTTCTGGTGTTGCCGTTCTACATGCTTGGCACATCGGTGATCACTTACGTGCTGCTGGATATCGCCGTCACCGACGAAAGCATGCACGATATCATCGGCACCACTGAATTCCTGCGCCGGGTCACCCAGGAGCATGGCGCCGGCGCCCGTCTGATCGGCGCGATCGGGCCTGATCTGCTGCATCCGGTTGTCGCCTTCATTGAACCCTGGTTGCGCTTCAGTGCGCTGGTCATGCCGCTGCTCGTGCCGCAGGTGCTGGCATACGCGGTATCGTTCCGGGTAATGCGCAGCGGGCGGGGACCGAACGCCCGGTTCTGGCTGACTGGCCTGCTGCTGGCGGCCTTGCTGATGCTCGCGCTGGCCAAGCTGATCACCATCGACGGTGCCGCCACTGACAATCTGACGGAATTACTCGAAACCGATGGCGCACTGGGTGTGGGCGGTTGGCTGCCATTGTACGTACTGGGGGTCGGCATCGGCTCAAGCGCGGTTGCGATGGCATGGACACTTGCCAAAGGGCGTATTGTGTACCTCGCCGTCCTTATCGCCGTCGCTATCGTGACAGTCCCGTTGGGATGGGTATTGCTGACCTCCGGCCTCGCCGACACGGTTTACAAGTACGGCGAGGAATTTTCCGCCGTCGGATTTCTGCTCGGTCCCGATCGCACGACGCAACTACCGGAGCTCACACTGTTCCTGCGTTGGGGTCTGGTGCAACTTGCACTGACCGGAGTGCTGGCTTACGGCGGTGCTGTCTACCTGCGCTGGGTTGCGCCGACTTTATCCCGCCGGCACCGACGCGAAAATCCGTCGCAGGCGCGTTCGGAACAAGCAGCTGCGCAACGCGATCCCGACGATCCGAATGTGCTGGTCAATTTCACCAGCGACCAGTTGCGATTCGTCGATGAACACTGCGCGGCGCTGGGTCAATCGCGAAACGCACTTATCAATACGCTGGTTCACGACAGCAAGTTGCGGATGGATTCCGGCGACCTCACGCACGAAACGTTTAGCAGGCGCAGCGGCCACGGCGGCGCCAACATGCTGACCAGCTCGTTTCGTCCCGTGGTCGTACAGCTTGATGCTGGTGCGTTGCTGGTGGTCAGCGGCCTCGCCAACCACAGCGGCATCAGCCGCTCACGCGCGATCCGGCGGCTGGTCGCGCTGGCGATGGAAAAGGATTCGAACCGACTCCAGCAGCCGCATTGAACGAGTCGCCGGGCCACTGGTGCTTTCAGCATTAAAGCCCCCGAACCAGATACGTGGTTGCGAACACTGGCGTCCATCAAGGCGTTCCACCCGGTGGCGGGACACGCGGGTTGCGGAAGACGGGCGTGATTCTGCGTTCGGCAATCAACCATTGCCCAGCCACGCGCCGGTAGACATCCTCCATATCTGCCACCAGAAACGGTTCCGCCATCAGCGCCGGGGGTTCGCCGTTGAACGCAAAACTCAGCCAGACGCTGGTGGCGCCGGCGCAATCCTGTGATTGGAAATCCACGCGCAGACCACTGTACAGGTGGCGGGTCGTCCGCGGGCCGGCAGCAGAACGCGCAATGATGAATGCCGCAATCGCCTCGCGCCCACGTGCTTCGCGCGCGCCATTGCTGTAATACGCATCCTCGGTGAACAAGGCGCTGAATGCATCCGCGTCGCCGCAGTCGAGGTAATAGCGGAAGTCGGCGTTCAGTCGTTCAATGGCCGCGAGATCCGCCGGACCTGCTTCATCGTTCATCACAACATGGTTTCCCGCGCTGGCCATCCAAGTTTCGTTCGCCGGCAAGGCAATCGACCGCAATAGCGGTGCCGGCAAATCATGTGCAGCCATCGATTCTACAAGCGGCGCGCAAGGACTTGAAACGGCAAGTGTGGGCCGTGGGCTGCAACATCGCTGCATCCCGTGGGCAGGGTATGGAGTTGGAATGAACGACCGGCTCGGAAAGTACCCCGGTACAACGCAAGCATTGCGCTTGCGCTGTACCGGGAATGGCCGGAGGACTTGCTTAGAACTCGGCGGTGAAGCCTACGTAGAAGCGACGGCCCAGAACATCGTAGAAACGTGAATTGGTGGTGCCCGCACCTGTCGCCGGATCCGCCGGGTCCGTATTGCGGCCCGTGGTGTTCGGCTTGGTGTCGAACAGGTTGTTGATACCGAAACGGATCAGGTAGTTCGGATCATCACCGAAGCGCCAGCCGCCGGACAGGTCGAACATGTGGTAATCGTTGGCCGGCTGAATGAACGTGGTGCCGGCAACAGCGCTGGCCGATTCCAGTTCAGGCAGGTAACGATGACGCAAGGTGACGTTCCAACCGCCGTTGTCCGAATACGTGATCTGCGAGAAGGTACGGAAGTCGAATGCACCACCGTTGACGCCGGTGACATCATTCGGGCCGGCCGAACCAACCCACTCACGCTTGACGGCATCGTCGTTGACCCGGGTCTTGAACGAATCCAGCCAGCTGGCCTGAACATTGAAGTTCATGCTGCCGTTCCAAACGTCGAAGTTGTAGTTGGCCTGGATATCGATACCCGAGGTCTGCATCCATGCTTCGTTCGAGTAGGTCACGTCGACCGGCGCCGCATTACCCGAAGCCGGGTTACGACCGATCTGCTGACACGCGGCGAACGCCGGGTCCAGAGTCGGGTTGGTTGCCGGATCCATACAGAGTCGGTAAACCGATGAAGCCGTCTGCGCCGAGATCAAATCACTGATGGTGATCTGGTACCAGTCGATGGTCAGGCTCAGCGAGTCGATAGGGTTGATGACCGCACCGAGGGTATAGGTCTTGGCCGATTCGTTCTTCAGGTTCGGGTTACCGACCAGATTCTGGAAGCCGAATACCGTGCTGCCATTGGGCTGGTTGGCCGCGCTGCCGTAGAAGGTATCGGCACCGCTGACACCCATCAATGAACGACAGATCGCTTCGACCTGGGCCGCATTGGTGTTGACGGCCGGGTTGGCGCTGAAGGGGTTGCGCGGGTTGCGCGTCGAGCAGTAGTCACCATCGAAGCTGACTTCCAGGGTCTGCGTGCGCGACAGGAACAGTTCGCCGATGTTCGGCGCCCGGTTGGCCACCTGGTGACCACCACGCAGACGAATCCTGTCGTTGATGGTCCAGGTCAACAGTGCCTTGTAGGTGTCGACGTTCGGGCTGGGGTTGTTATCGCTGTAGCGATAACCGGCTTCCAGTTCAAGGCTTTCGACCATCGGCAGGTCCGCCAGCAGCGGCACCAGCAATTCGCCGTAGATCTCGTGCGCGCTGGTTTTGCCGTTGGAGTTGCTGGCGGGAAACAGGCCGACGCCGGAATCGAGGAACGAATCCTGGCTGACCAGAATGTCGGTGAGGTAATCGAACTTGTTGCGGCGATAGGACACGCCCGCGGCGTAGCGCATCTCACCCGCTGGCAGTTCGGCCACCAGACCTTGCACGTTGGCTTCGACCACGACTTGTTGCATATCCGACTGGTTCTGCAGGTCGGCCTGTACGGCACTGACGCAATCTTCGCTCGGGTCAGTGGTGTCGAAGAACGACAAGCCGGTGGTACAACGGCCCAGGCCGCCACCGAAGCCGCCACCGAACTCGTTACCGGTGAAGAAGAAGTTACGGCCGTAGTTCGGCGCGGTGATGATGGCGCGGTAGCGCTCCACCGAACCAAAGCCCAGCAACTTGGTGGACACGGACGTGCGGCCATAGGAAACGGATGCATCCCAGGTCCAATCCTGGATTGGCAGTTCACCCTGGAAGCCGCCGACCATCTGGTACGAGGTGACGGTGTTCTCACTGCGACGGGCGCCCGCCCAGGTGAACACGTCGCCGCCGCGCCATGGCAGATTGGGGTTGGCGCGACTGTCCAGCAGCGTGGCAAGTTCGGCCGGTACCGGGAACACTTCCGAGTCGGTACAACCGCCGACCGGTGCGCAATTCAGGCCATACAAGCCGCCGGACAGAAACGCCGGCGCGGTGGCCGTCGTCGCCGGGTCGGCAGCGTTCGGATCAACCAGCGAATCGAGGTAGGTGTTGGTGCCGTGCGGAATCGCTGCGCCCCACGGACCGACCGCCGGTGAGTAGAACAGCACCGTGCGATTGGAGTTCTGTGCCATCGTGCCCTGGAAGAAGGCCTTGGTGGTATCGGTCAGATTGCCGGTAGCGCTGGTGAAGAACGAGAAGCGCTCCAACGGAATCGAGATCAATTGGTCCGTCTGGTTTTCCGCCAGGGTGCCGTCATCGCGATACTTGCGGAATGCACCATACTGGTCGGTGAAGGCGCCGTTGTAACGGTAGGAACCATCGGCCGTCGGCTTGTACAACGTCCCGTCGGTATTGATATGGAACGTACCGGTACGACCGACCGTGGTGCCGGTCGGCCGATCCGCGAATACGAGATCGACGGCGGCCTGGGACGGGAAACCGCCGATGGCGGTCGACGGTGCATACTGGAATTCGCTGAGTCGGGTGGCGGTACCAGCGGTGGTCGGGTCGGCCCAGCCTTCGGTGTAGAAGTCGCGGTCGGCGCGCATGACTTCACCACGACGGGTGTATTCAAAGCCAACCATCACATTGCCGTCGCCGTCACCGAAATTCGCGCCCCACAGACCGTTGACGCGCAGGTTGGTGTCGTCGCCGCGCTGGGTGATGCCGTACTGCGCACTCAGTTCCAGGCCTTCGTAGTCGTCTTTCAGGATGAAGTTGACGACACCGGCCATGGCGTCCGCACCATAGGTCGACGAAGCACCACCGGTGATGGTCTCGACACGCTGGATGGCGGACGAGGGGATCATATTGACGTCGGTGGCGCCGGAGGCATTGATCGGCATCGCGCGGCGGCCATTGATCAGGACCAGGTTACGGTTTTCACCGAGGCCACGCAGGCTGATGGTTGAGGCGCCCGGCGTGGTTGTTGCGGTGCCCTGGACTTCGGCGGTGTCGAACTGCGTGACGGCCGGGACGAACTGCGGCAACTGGTTCAGAACGGTTTCAACACCGATGGTGCTGGTATCTTCGAACAATTCCTCGTCAATCGTCATGATCGGGCTGTTGGCCTCGAAGTCGCGGCGGACGATACGTGAGCCGGTGACGACGATCTGATCGGATGCTGCTGCATCCGCGGCAACTGCGATGCCGGTCCAGCCGCTACCGAGCGTCGTTGCGATGGCGGACCCAAGTAGCGTCAACTTGAAGCCGGCGCGGCTGTCCTTGAGTGCTTTAGGTTTCACTGTTGTTTCCCCTTGATTCTTTGATTGGTGGCGTGTTTTCATGTGCCTGGCGGCCGACGGCGGACGCAACGCAGCATGCAAGCCAGGCGGTCGGCCCGGCCGATAGTCATGGTCTGGATGGATTTCCCCGTCCCCCCACCATGCGACAACCGTCGCATGAAGTGCGCGAAACTACGCCATGCAGAAATCGATGTCAATTTCCGTTGCAAAATTGACTGCGGCGCTGGACGCGGTATGCCGTGCCGCACGGCGAAAAACCGCACCATTGCGATGCAGAAAAGCGGCATCCGCGGAGGTGATATCCTTCATCCGCGGCACGCGCTTGACAGCCTCCGACCAAGATCGGAACCTGCCCGAATCCGTGGTTTTGTGGTGCCGGAACACGACAGGAGTCGTGCCGGATTATCGATGTCGCGTTGCCGCCGTCCCGCCAATCATCGGGGCGATAAAGGCAACAGCTGGACATCCCCAACCGCCACCCATACCCGGGTGGACTGTCGACGCTGGCGTGCCCATGCGCCGGCGACGCCACGGAAAGTCTGCATGGACGAACATCAATAACCCCGGGTCGGCGCTGGCACCCGCCAACGTCAGGCTCCTAAATCCGAAGTTGCACAATGGCCAATAAGAAAAACAGACCTACTGATCCCGAATTGAACATATTGAAAACGCTGTGGCAGCGGTCGCCGCAAAGTGCCAAGGAAATACACGGTCACGTCGAGCAGAACCTGCAGTGGTCGTTCTCCAGCACCCGCAAGACCCTGGACCGGATGGTGGAAAAGCAGTTTCTCGCAGTCGCCCCGGGTGAACGCGGTCAGGGTTACACCCCGTTGGTCGGCAAAGTGAATACACTGGCGGCCTACATCGGCGATCTGATGCACCGTGTGCTGGAATTGAACAAAATGCCGCCGGTGCATCTGTTCGTGGACAGCGAACTGCTGGACAACAAGGAAATGGCCGAACTGGAAACCCTGCTCGGACAACTGGAGCAAGACAAGCAGAGTGAATGAGCTTGCCACCAAGCTGATCCTCGCCGGCTGCTACTCAGTACTGGTGACCGGCATCGCGTACGCGGTGCTGCGTCTGCTTGCGCGTTGCCTGGCGGCGGTCAGACAGTGGAAGTTCATCTGGCTGGCCGCGATCGGGCTCGGCCTCTGGTTATTCGGGCTGACGGCTATCTCCGACCGCCCCTTGCTGGATGCCGAGCCGACACTGGGATTCCTGACCCACCCGGTGGAATTCGATGTCATCACCCGGCCGCTGGCGGAGCTGGAATCGGCATCACGCGCCCGGTTGTCGTTTCTGCCGCCCTCGGTAGTCACAATCTACACGCTGGGCATCCTGGTGATGCTGGCCAAATCAGTGCTGGCCTGGGATGCGCGGCGGCGGCTGGTTGCCGCCACCCGCGACGCCAGTCCCGCCGAGCTGACAGAGGTGCGCCAGTGGGTCCGCCAGTTCTGTGCCCTGACCGGGATTGCCGAACCTGCAATCCGCGTCAGTACCAGACATGTCTCGCCTTACACCGTCGCCGCGCCCCGACCGACCATCGTCCTGACGGAGTTCGCCCTGCAGCGGTTGCAGCGGGAAGAACTGCGGCTGGTGATATTGCACGAACTGGTTCACCTGCAATGCAGCGACCATTTCATGCAATACCTGCTGGAATTCGGCACCGCCGTACTGTGGTTCAATCCGTTCGTGCATCTGCTGGCGCGCGATTACGGTCTGGCCTGCGAGCTGCATTGCGATTCGCAGGTGCTGACCCGTTACAACGGTCGCTCGGACACCTATCGCGAAGCATTCCTTGCCATCATTCGCGGCAGTCTTGATCGCAGCTATGCCACCCAGACAGTCACGCACGGTTTCTCGGGCCGCTACCGCGCCCGCGCCATCATGCGCCGGTTGGCCAATATCCAGAATCCGCTGGCGCCACGTCGCACCTTCATTCCGCGCGCGCTGTGCGGTCTGGGCGCGATGTTGCTGGCAGTCACCGCCAGCTTCGCCAAACCGGGGTTGGAACACAGCGAAGGCGGCAGCCGCGGGTTTATTTCACCGTTGCTGCGCCACGCCCGGATTGTGTCGCCGATGGGCATGCGCGTGAGCGCGTTCGACAGCTCCCGGATAGTCATGCATGAAGGCGTCGACCTTGACGTTCCAACCGACACCACGGTGGTCGCCGTGCAGGATGGCATTGTTGAATTCACCCAGTACAACGACGACTTCCCTTACGGCCTGCATGTCGTACTCAGCCACAGCAACGGTTTTCGCACGCGCTACGCCAATCTGAATGAAGTACTGGTCGATGCCGGTGACCTCGTCCGCCAGGGGGATGTGATCGGCCGTACCGGCGCCTCCGGCGCCTCGCTGGAACCACACCTGCATTTCGAATTGCGCCGGGGCGACGTGGCGCTGGACCCGGAAGGTTTTATCGACTTCAACGCCGGTCGCCGCTGAAACGCCCTCGCCAGCACAGCTGCGGAATCGCCCGCGCTCACCACTGCGCGGCGACGTTGATGCCGTAGAAGCCTGCCCCCGCCACGGGCGTCACCGTGGCATTCTTGTACGGCTGGGTGAACAGCATCGCGCTGGCGATTCCCAGCGCCGCCCCGGCGACCACGTCCACCGTGTAATGGTTATCTGAATCCACCCGGCTCCAGGCAACATAGCTCGCCGCCGCGTACGCCGGCCAGGCGTAGCGCAGGCCGTAGCGACGATGGAGAAATGCCGCGCTCTGGAAGGTCACCGAGCTGTGGCCGGAAGGAAACGACTCGCCCTTGCCGTTCGGACGCGTTTTGTCGACGGTCTTCTTCAGCGCCACGGTCGCGGCGAGATTCGCCGCGAAGCCTTTGCCGAATTGCCAGCTGCCATCACCATCATGCAGGTACAGTGTCGTGCCGAGGGTGATTGCAGGTAACGCAAACAGCAGTACGTCCCCGGTGGTTTCCACCGTGCCGGCCGCGCTGGCGGTAGTTGCGGAGAAAAACCCCAGCGTCGCGACCAGGTACAGCCGCAAGCAGAGCGCCTTGCCACCCATGTTCATCCCTAACCCTCCTCAATTTTCCACCCGTGGCCAGTGGCGCGGTCGATCCTGGTGTATGGCCCTGGTATCGAATACTGCGCCGGCCCCGTATTGGTCGACAAGGCGCAATCAACAGGTTGCCCGAAACGGCCTCGATGAGGTCGACGTTTTTGTATCGATACAGGGAGATTTACATGACCAACAGAATTCTGACGGGACTGGCGGCCGCGGTGGCCGCTGTCACGTTGCCATTTTCCGCCCACGCCGCATCCATCAACCTCAAAGTCACTGTCGAGAACCTCGTCGCGGCCGATGGCGTGGCTTTCGCACCGCTGCGGGTCGCCTTCCACGGCGGCACCCATGACAGCTTCGACGTCGGCAGCGCAGCCAGCGGCGCCATCGAAGCCATCGCCGAGCTTGGCGATGGCACCGGCTGGTTCGCCGGTTTCGCAATGAACGACCCCGGCGCCACGTGGGGTACGATTCCGCCGCTGCCGTTGGTCCCGGGCGGCACCGGGTCCGCCATGTTCACGGTCGATACCGACGCCAATCCTTATTTCTCTTTCGCCGCCATGGTGGTGCCGAGCAACGACTTCTTCATTGGCAATGACAACGCCACGGGTTATCAACTGTTCAATGGCATGGGTGCATTGATGGTCAGCGCCATTGAACTGGTCGCCAGCGACATCTGGGAGGCGGGTACCGAGTTGTTCGATCCCGCAACCGCGGCCTTCATTGCCGGCGCCAATGCGACACTCGGGGCGGACCAGAATGGTCTCATCACCTCGAACTATGCCGATCTGGCGTTGTTCAACGGCCAGACCACGGCTGCTGGTTACACGTTCAACAGCCAACTCACCGGCGCTACACCGATCTACCGAATCGCGTTCGAAGTGGTGCCTTCGCCGGTGCCGGTTCCGGCGGCGTTGCCGCTGTTGGCCACCGGCCTTGGCTGGTTGGGCATCAGTGCTTCCCGCAAGAAAAAGGCCACGGCCTGACGCCGGGTTTTCCCGCAGCAACCAGGGCGCACCCGGCGGCATTGGACGCCGCGCGGGCGCGCCCTGCCCTCCCCAGGCATGAACCATAACCGGGCAGCGACCGTGCGGATGGCTATTAACTGCACTGAAAAAGCGCACACCGGGTACAGGCACCGTTCGCAACCGGGCTCCTCGCGCAGTCCATGATTCCGCGCGAAGTGCGCGGACATACGTCATTCGACCACTAGGCATTTCCCGTAGCACTGCTAACATCGCGCGAGACCCGGCCCCATGACGGGTCGGTCACGCTGCAGCACAGGCACTGGTACGGATATTGCTCCGTCATGATCTCCGGCCGGCGCCAGCAGGTCAGCACCTGTTCACGGTTCACCCGTGCCTTGCCAACTTCCCGCGGCCGGCGGTGTCAGCGCGATGTTGGCGCGAGAGAAATCGCAGAACGACATGGCAATGAGCCGGCCGACACAACAAATCTTCCGCATCCGTCGCGAATACAACATCTGGGTAGGCAACCAGACGCTGGAAGATTACGCGCTGCGGTTCACCGCCAAGAAAGCGCGGCGCTGGTCCATCGAGCATGTCGCCAAGACCGCGTTGGGGGCGACGGCCTTCCTGGCGCTGGAAGCGATCGCAGCTTCGGTCACGCTGAGCTACGGGTTCACCAATACCTTGTGGGCGATGCTGACGGTATCGCTGGTAATCTTTCTCACGGGGTTGCCCATCACCTACTACGCAGCCAAACATGGTCTGGATATCGACCTGCTCACGCGCGGCGCTGGCTTTGGATATCTGGGCTCCACCATCACCTCGCTGATCTACGCCTCGTTCACCTTCATCTTCTTCGCCATCGAAGCGGCAATCCTGGCCTCGGCGCTGCACGCCATGCTCGGCATCCCGGTGGCAATCGGCTATGTCCTGTGCGCGTTGGCAGTCATCCCGATCGTGACCCACGGCATCACCGCCATCAGCAAGTTCCAGCTGGGGACGCAGACGTTCTGGCTGACCGTGCAATGCCTGGCGCTACTGCTGGTCGGCATTCACGAGTACGCCAGCATTGAAGATTGGACGCACTATGCGCCGGCGGAACTGGCGACGGGGAATGATTTCAACCTGATCTATTTCGGCGCCGCCGCATCCATCCTGTTCGCGATGATGGCGCAGATTGGCGAACAGGTGGACTACCTGCGCTTCATGCCACCGAAAACCGCCGAAAACCGCCGCCGCTGGTGGTTCTGGCTGATCCTTGCCGGACCGGGCTGGATATTCATCGGGTTCATCAAGATGCTGCTGGGTTCGTTCCTGGCGTATGTCGCGATCAGCCGCAGCGTGCCGTTCGAACAGGCCGTCGACCCCACCTACATGTACCAGATGATCTTCAACTATCTGACGTCCTCGCCGTCGGCATCGCTGATCATCGCCGGCCTGATGGTGATCATCTCGCAATTGAAGATCAATGTGACCAACGCCTATGCCGGTTCGATCGCCTGGTCCAACTTCTTTTCGCGACTGACGCACAGCCATCCGGGACGCGTCGTGTGGCTGGTGTTCAATGTCGCCATCGCCTTGTTGTTGATGGAGCTTGGCATCTACCGCGCGCTGGAAGCCGTGCTGGGAGTATTCGCTATTGTCGCCGTGAGTTGGCTTGGCTGTCTCTCGGCCGATCTGTTCTTCAACAAGATGCTGGCGCGCGGCCAGGTGCAGGTCGAGTTCAAACGCGCACACCTGTACGACGTGAACCCGGTAGGCGTGGTCTCGATGATCATCGCCTCGGCCACCGGCATCGCGTGCTACCTCGGCGCCTTCGGCGAGGTACCGCGCCATCTGGCGCATTTCGTCAGCCTTGGTATCTGTTTCGTCGCGGTGCCGGCGATCACCCGCATCACCCGCTCCCGCTACTATCTCGCGCGGCATTCACCGCAAATCGATGTGATGTTCGCCGCGGTAAATCCACCACCGGGGCAGCCGGCGACATTGCGCTGTTGCATCTGCGAAACGCGGTTCGAGAAGGACGACACCAGCTACTGTCCCGCCTACCAGGGCCCGATCTGCTCGCTGTGCTGTTCGCTGGATTCGCGCTGCCTGGATTCATGCAAACCCGGGGCGAGTTTTCCCGACCAGATGCGCGCGCTCCTCAGACCGCTGCTGCCGTCACAGGTGATGTCGGCACTGGGTGCTCGGCTACTGCAATTCCTGATGCTGCTGACGGCGATCAACGCGTTGATCGCCGTGTCACTGACGCTCATCTACCTGCAGATGCAACCGCTGTCGGCCGATGACTCGGCGATGTTGCAGCAGGTATTGCTGACCGTATTCTTTGTCCTGTTAATCGTTTCCGGTGTGATGACCTGGTTGTTCCTGCTCGCACATGAAAGTCGTATCGTCGCCCAACAGGAATCGTCGCGACAGACGCTGCGCCTGATTCAGGAAATCGACGCCCACAAGCGCACCGATCAACAGTTGCAGCAGGCCAAGGAGCAGGCGGAACGCGCCAATAACGCCAAGAGCCGCTACCTGACCGGCATCAGCCATGAATTGCGCACGCCCTTGCAGGCCATACTCGGTTACGCACAGCTGCTGACGCGACGTAACGACATGCCGGCGCAACATCAGCGGGCATTGCAGACCATCCGCCTGAGCGGCGAGTACCTGGCGGACCTCATCGAAGGCCTGCTGGACATTTCCAAGATTGAAGCCGGGCGCCTGGACATCTATCGAAACAAGGTCAATCTGCCGGACACCATCGCCCAGCTGGAGTTCATGTTCCGCGAGCAGGCCGCGGACAAGGGCATCGCGTTCTCCTGCCATATCCACAACAAAATCCCGACCTTCGTCGCCACCGATGAAAAACGCCTGCGCCAGATTCTCATCAACCTGTTGTCGAACGCGATCAAATACACCGCCAGGGGCAGCGTTGAATTTCATGTGCACTATCGAAACCAGGTGGCCGAATTTGCCATCATCGATACCGGCGTCGGCATCCATGCAGACGACGTCAAGCGCATCCTCGATCCATTCGAACGCGTGCTCAATCCGAATGTGCCCAACGTTCCGGGCACCGGACTGGGTCTGACCATCGTCCGCCTGCTGACCGAAATCATGGGCGGGGATTTGCAGATCGACAGCCAACCCGGCGTCGGTTCAACCTTCACCGTCAATCTGATGTTGCCGTGGCTGGACGCCAATACCGAAACCGATCTGCCGTCGCGGCTCATCACCGGCTACAAGGGCCGACGCCGCGTACTGATGACGGTGGATGATGAGCCCATTCATCGCGGTCTGATCTTCGAATTGCTGAACCCGCTGGGTTTCACCATTCTCGAAGCACGCGACGCCGCCGTCTGCCTGGAAACGCTGGCCGAAATCAGCCCCGACCTGTTTCTGCTCGACCTGTCGATGCCGGGCATGGATGGGTTGACCTTGTCGCGCGAGTTGCGCAAACGCGGCTACAAGGCGCCCATCATCATGGTGTCGGCGGATGCGCAGGAACATCACCGTCATCCTGAAAGCGATACCTGCCACGATGAATACCTGGTGAAGCCCATCAACACGCAGAAGCTGCTGGATTCGATCGCCCACCTGCTGCAACTGGAATGGACATACGGCGAACCCGGCCCCGAAGCCACGCTTGCCCAACCCGCCAGAGCGCAGACGCTGTCAGTACCCGACCACCCGTTGTTCCGCGAACTGCTGGCCTGCGCGCAGATCGGCCATAAGAGTGGTGTCATCGCCGCGCTGGACAACATCGCCGCGGCGAAATTGGTGGATGAAACCACCGTCGCCGCATTTCGTGACCTGGCTGCAAAGATGAAACTCGAAACCCTGGCCTCGACCCTGGAAAACAGCATCGGATGAACGATTCAGTGCGCAAGGAGGTCATTCTCGTCGTCGACGATTCCGCCGAAGCACTCAGTGTCGTCAACGACACGCTGGAAGACGCGGGCTTCGACGTGCTGGTGGCGCTGGAAGGCAAGCAGGCGCTCGCCATCACCCAGCGCATCCGTCCGGACATGATTCTGCTGGATGCCATCATGCCGAACATGGATGGCTTTGAAACCTGTGTTGCACTGAAGAAGGCGCCGGAACTGGCTGCCATTCCGGTCATCTTCATGACCGGCCTCAGCGATACCGACAGTATCGTCAAAGGGCTGGCCGCCGGCGGCGTGGACTACCTCACCAAACCGATCCGGCCGGATGAACTGGTGGCGCGCATGCATGTTCATCTGAACAATGCACGTGTCACCCATTCCGCGCATCGCGCGCTGGATCATGCCGGGCAGTTCCTGTTTTCAGTGGATAGCACCGGCCACACGTTATGGGCGACACCGCAGACACATGTGTTGTTTTCCAAGGCCGGCGCCGACAACGCCTGGCGTAACAGCCAGCTCGTGACACAACTGGGCGCGTGGTTCACCCAGCAGCCGCAACCCGGCCAGCGGCTGCCACTGGCAGACCTGCCTTACGGCCTCAGCGTGGAATACCTGCAGGATTTGAACGATAACGAACGGCTGCTGAAACTTGCGGAAAACAACCAGGCGCCGGGCGAGGATGTGCTCAAGCAGAACCTCAATCTCACCACCCGCGAATCACAGGTGTTGTACTGGCTCAGCAATGGTAAGACCAACCGCGAGATCGCCGAGATACTCGGCATGAGCCCACGCACGGTGAACAAGCATCTCGAACAGATATTCCCCAAGCTCGGGGTGGAAAACCGTACGGCAGCGGCGCGGGTGGCCATCGCCGCGCTCAACCGCAGCCATTGATGCCGCGAACCGCGCGGGACGGCAGCGCTACTGGCGATCGCGCGAATAGCGCGCCAGCGCGGCGCCGGCCAGCCAGACCACTGCCAGAACGCCCACCCACCAGACCAGGTGCTCCATTGCATGCAGGATGGAACCGACCGCGGCATGGCCTTCGTGGGCGGCGACGGAACTCACCGCGGTGGCCGACAGCAATCCGGTCGCAATACGGGTAAAGCATTTCATGGCGATGTCATCCTCTCTGACTGAATTTGTGGGTTGACCCTGGCACTGAGCGTGGTGGCGGGCAGCATGCCTTCCTGCACGATGAAGTCGATGACCTTGTCCAGGCCCTCACCTGACTTCAGATTGGTGAATACGAATGGCAGCTCCTTGCGCTGCGCCCGCGCATCGCGATCCATCACTTCCAGCGACGCGCCCACCAGTGGCGCGAGATCAGTCTTGTTGATGATCAGCAGATTGGAGCGGGTGATGCCGGGGCCGCCCTTGCGTGGGATCTTGTCGCCGGCGGCGACGTCGATCACATACAGCGTCAGATCAGATAACTCCGGGCTGAAGGTTGCGCTCAGGTTGTCACCCCCGCTTTCGACGAATATGACATCGAGCTCGCCATGCCTACGCTGCAATTCGGCCACCGCTGACAGGTTCATCGACGCATCCTCGCGTATCGCGGTATGCGGGCAGCCGCCGGTTTCGACGCCGATGATTCGGTCGGCGCTCAAGGCTTCATGGCGGGTCAGGAAATTTGCATCTTCCTTGGTGTAGATATCGTTGGTGACGACGGCGACTTCGTAATGATCGCGCATCGCCTGGCACAGGCAACGCAACAGCGCCGTCTTGCCCGAGCCGACCGGCCCGCCAACGCCGACGCGCAGAGTCTGTCTTGGTATTGATTGGTCCATGGAGGTCATCCTTCAGGAGCGGAATAAACGGGAGTACTGACGTTCGTGTTGCACGCTGGCAAGCGCAATCCCCGGCAGGCTGGCGCCGATGTCCTCGTCGGCGACGGCGCGCGCACAAGCGATCGCGGCCGGAATGCTTGTCATCGTCTCACTCAGCAGGCGCTGCGCCTGGGTCTGCCCCAGCGGCACCAGTTTGGTTGCGGCCATCACCTGGTTTTCCAGCCACGACCACAGGTACCCCAGCGCGGCATGATCGGCTGACAATTTGAAGTGAAGCGCAGCGGTACAGAATTCAAGCAGAAAGGTCGGCGGATCGATTTGCGCAATACGCGGAATTTCCAGTCCCGCCAACAGCCGTGCGAGCGCCTCACCGGTGGCCAGTTCACCCAGGCGCAGTTCAGCGGTTTCGCGGCACGCGAGCAACGTATCGTTCCAGTATCGAAGTGCGGCATGGTCACGTTGCCGCAGCGCGTTCATCATCCGCAGCAACAATGGCAGATCGACGGCCGCCAGGCTGTGCCGCAACTGGTCGTCCAACCAGCTGCCGGTGCTTTTCTGATCTGTGATCCAGCCCAACTCCACTGCCGACTCGAGGCCTTGCGAAAATGCGTACGCGCCTACCGGCAGCGCGGGGCTGGCAAGCTGCAACAAGCGCAGCAGTGCGGCATCAGTGATGGTGATGGCCATGGCTGTAGGCGCCGGATTCGGGCGCGAACACTCCGTGACTGTGGACGATGGTCAGACCGAGGTGCCGCAACATGCCTTCGAGCACATGATCGGGCACGATACGCAACCAGCGATCGCCGACCTCGACTTTGACATGGCGGTTGCCCAGGTGGTAACAGGCGCGACTGAATTGCGCCCAGCTTTCACAACTGGCGATCACCAGCGGTTCTATCGCCCCTTCCACCAGCAGGTGGCGGCCGCAGCGGCTGCGTAACGTCTCGCCAATCTGCAGCGGACTGCCACGTTCAAGAAAGATATGCACTTCCTCACCCGTGCTGGTGGTGACGCGCAAGCGCCCCTTGTCGCGTTGTTCGTGGCTGAGCACGATGCGGCCGTCCAACGGTGCATCGCTGTGCAGTCCCAGACGTTCGTAGACCTCAAGCATCGCTGTTTCCATCTTGTTCAGAACAGGTTGTACAACTGGGCCAACGGCAATTCGGTGGCGGGTTCACAGACCAGCGGCGCGCCATCGGCACGGACCTCGTAGGTCTGCGGGTCGACCGTGATCTGCGGCATCCAGTCGTTGAGGATCATGTTGCGCTTGGAGATATTGCGCGTGTTGCGGCAGGCCGCGAGTTTGCGCCGCAGACCCAGGCTTGCGCCGAGGTCAGCAGCCAGTGCCGCGGCACAGGTGAACGTCAACGACAACTGAGAAGGCGCGCGACCGAAGGCGCCGAACATGGGGCGATAGTGCACGGGTTGTGGCGTTGGAATCGAAGCGTTGGGGTCACCCATGGGCGCGGCGGCAATCATGCCGCCCTTGATGATCAGCGACGGCTTCACGCCGAAGAACGCGGGCTTCCACAACACAAGATCCGCCAGCTTGCCCGGCTCAATCGAGCCGACCTCGTCAGCGATGCCATGCGCAATGGCAGGGTTGATGGTGTACTTGGCGATATAGCGCCGCGCGCGATAGTTATCCGCCCAGGCACTGTCCTCGGCCAGAACGCCACGTTGAACCTTCATCTTGTGCGCAGTCTGCCACGTGCGGGTGATCACTTCGCCCACCCGGCCCATGGCCTGCGAGTCCGACGAGATCATGCTGAATGCGCCCAAGTCATGCAGGATATCCTCGGCGGCAATGGTTTCCTTACGGATGCGCGAGTCGGCGAAGGCCACATCTTCCGGAATGCCCGGATCCAGATGGTGACACACCATCAACATATCGAGATGCTCATCGACGGTGTTGCGGGTATATGGCCGCGTGGGATTGGTTGACGACGGCAACACGTTCAAGCGTGAGCACGCCTTGATGATATCCGGCGCATGGCCGCCGCCCGCACCTTCGGTGTGGTAGGTGTGGATAACGCGGTCCTTGAACGCTGCCAGCGTGTCGTCGACAAAGCCCGATTCATTCAAGGTGTCGGTATGGATCGCCACCTGGACATCGTACTTTTCCGCCACCGACAGGCAGCAGTCGATCGCCGCGGGCGTGGTGCCCCAATCTTCGTGCAACTTCAGGCCGCAGGCGCCGGCCAGCAACTGCTCCTCCAGCGCCATCGGCAGACTGGCGTTGCCTTTGCCCAGAAAGCCGAAGTTCATCGGCATGTCGTCGGTGGCCTGCAACATGCGGGCGATGTTCCAGATGCCCGGTGTACACGTCGTGGCATTGGTGCCGGTGGCAGGTCCGGTCCCGCCGCCAATCATCGTGGTGACGCCGGACATCAATGCCTCCTCCACCTGCTGCGGGCAGATGAAATGAATATGGGCGTCGATGGCGCCCGCAGTGAGTATCGACCCTTCCCCGGCAATGACTTCGGTACCAGGACCGATGATGATGTCCACGCCATCCTGCACATCCGGATTACCGGCTTTACCAATACGCGCGATGCGACCGTGCTTGATGCCGACGTCCGCTTTGACGATGCCCCAGTGATCGAGGATCAGCGCATTGGTGATGACGAGATCCATGCTTTCGCGATCACCGGCCTGTGATTGCCCCATGCCATCACGAATGACCTTGCCGCCGCCGAATTTCACTTCATCGCCGTAGCGGGTGAAGTCCTTCTCGACCGAGATCCACAATGCCGTATCGGCGAGGCGGACGCGGTCACCCGTGGTCGGGCCGAACATCTCGCCATAAGCTCTGCGACTGATATGTGCCATGTCTCTACCCTTTTACAATGCGCCCATCACGTCGCCACGGAAGCCGTAGATTTCGCGCTTGCCGCCGAACGCCACCAGTTCCACTTCGCGCGCCTGACCCGGTTCGAAGCGTACCGCGGTGCCGGAGGCGATATTCAGATGAAAGCCGCGCGCGCTCTCGCGACTGAATTTCAATGCCGGGTTCACCTCGAAGAAGTGGTAATGCGAGCCGACCTGGATGGGGCGGTCGCCGACGTTCTCCACCCGCAAGGTCACGGTGGGCCGATCGGGATTCAACGTGATGTCACCTTCAACGCACTCCAGTTCGCCGGGGATCATGCTCGCTCCTAGTTGATCGGGTTGTGTACGGTGACGAGCTTGGTGCCATCAGGGAAACTTGCTTCCACCTGCACCTCGGGGATGAGGTCGGCCACGCCATTCATCACCTGGTCAGCGGTCAGTACATTGCGACCTTCGCTCATCAACTCGGCCACGGTCTTGCCGTCACGCGCGCCTTCCATGATGGTCATGCTGATCAATGCCACGGCTTCCGGATAATTGAGTTTCAAGCCGCGTGCGAGCCGGCGTTCGGCCAGCAACGCCGCGGTGAACACCAGCAGCTTGTCTTTTTCCTTGGGCAACAGTTCCATCGGTTCCTCCGTCTATACGATTCGTTCACGTCGCCCAGATCGCTGGCAATACGGCCGCTCGCTGCAACAGCAGCGGGCGCAGGATGCGCCACCAGCCGATGAACAGTTCACGCGCCTGTGCCGTGCACTGGCCGAGATAGCGCCCGACGATGAATTCGCCCACCCGGGTGACACCGGCTGTCGATGGCGTGGCGATGCACGATTGCAGCTTATCGAGCGCGGTGTCGTCGATATTCGCCGGCCCCTCGGTCGCCCACGGCCCGCAAGTGAACACGCCGCATACCGGTTGCCGGTGCAGACCGGCACGGCCATGGAACAGGCGCTGACTGGCATACTCGTCCGTCAATTGCAGTTGTTCGATCAGCGCCGGGCGGCCGCCGCGGTTGATCTGCAAACGCTGCCGCAGCTGACCGATGTCAAAGCGGATGCCGTTGGCGGGTAATCCCAGTGAGGTGATCTCCCAGCCGCAGAACTTCGCATCGCCAGCGAGATCGACTTGTGTCCGCAACACCGCGTTGGCATCGCGGAAGATGATGTTTTCCTGCGGGAACCATTCAAGCGTTGATCCGGCATCGACAGTCAATTGATTGATCTGCACCTGCGGCTGCCGGTCGGGACGCGCACGGTACACGCGGCTGGCGCCGGGCGTGGTGCATAACACCTGTGCGGCATTCTCCAACCGGATATCCACCTGCAACCTGTCACCGGAAACCAGGCCACCCGGCGGATGCAGCAGGTAGACATGCGCCAGCGCCAGACCTTCGGGATAGAACGGGCGCTGCACGTACAACGGCCCGCGATGCGCTTTGTGCATCAGCCGGCATCCCCGCGCGGTCTGGCGGAAGCGGAGGTCGAGGTGCGCGTGCCACTGACCCGCGCCCTCCACGGACGGCAGCCCGACGCTGGGAGTGATGTCCGGCGGGATCAGCGCGGCCTTGCTGTACATGATGGCACCGGGCGCCGGGTGTTTATCATTGACCGCAGCGTCATACCGCCAGGTGCCTGCGGATCAGGTCTTCGCTCAGATTGCTCATACTGTCGCTGGCCACCACGCGGCCCTTCTCCATCAGCCTGAACTCCTTGCCCACGCGTTTGGCGAAACCGAGCTTCTGCTCGACCAGCACCACCGTCATGCCTTCGCCGACCAGCTTCAGAATGACATCGCCGATCTGGCTGACGATGTTCGGCTGGATGCCTTCATTGGGTTCGTCGAGAATCAACACGGTGGGCTCAATCACCAGCGCACGACCAATGGCCAGTTGCTGTTGCTGGCCGCCGGAAAGATCGCCGCCGCGACGGCCCAGCATGTCCTTCAGCACCGGGAACAGTTCGAAAATCTTTTCCGGGATCTGCCTGGCCTTGTCCTTGCGCTGAGGCAGCCCGATGCGCAGGTTCTCCTCCACCGTCAACAGCGGAAAGATATCGCGGCCCTGCGGCACATAGCCGATACCAAGTGCAGCCCTCGCATGGGGCGGCTGCTGTTGAATCGGTGTACCGTCGAGCAGGATATCGCCGCTTGCCACTGGCAGCAGACCCATCAGACATTTCAGCAGCGTGGTCTTGCCGACGCCGTTGCGGCCCATGATGCAGGTGCAGGAGGCTTTGGGGATTTCCAGATCCAGATCCCAGAGGATCTGCGTGCCGCCATAGAGCTGGTTAACCTTGCGGATACTGATCACGGGGCTTCCCCCAGATAAACCTCGATGACTTCGGGATGGTTCTGCACGTAATCCATCGTGCCTTCGGCCAGCACCGTGCCCTGGTGTAACACCGTTACCGTGCGCGCGATGCTGCGGACAAACTCCATATCATGCTCGACCACCACCACGGTGTGATCACCGGCCAGCGAGGTCAGCAGTTCCGCGGTGCGCTCGGTTTCCTGCGCCGTCATGCCGGCCACCGGTTCGTCGATCAGCAGCAGGCGCGGTTCGGAGACCAGCAACATACCGATCTCCAGCCATTGCTTCTGGCCATGCGACAACGCCCCGGCGAGCATGTCCCGTTGTGCAGCGAGCCCGATGATGTCGAGCACATCGTCGATGCGGTCGCGCTCCACAGGACTTAGCGAGGCCAGCAGGGTATGCCAGACCCGCTTGGAGGTCCGCAACGAGAGTTCGAGATTGGCGAAGACAGATTGCGCTTCGAACACCGTCGGTTTCTGGAACTTGCGGCCGATACCCAGTTCGGCAATTTCCGGTTCGGTATGCGCGAGCAGGTTGATGGTCTGGCCGAAGTAGACCGTGCCCTGATCGCAGCGGGTCTTGCCGGTGATGACATCCATCAACGTGGTCTTGCCGGCGCCGTTGGCGCCGATCAGGCAGCGCAATTCACCGTCATTGATATACAGGTTCAAATCGTTCAGCGCGCGGAAGCCATCGAAGCTGACAGTCAGACCTTCGATATACAGAATGATGTTGTGGCTGACATCGATCGGCGGTGAGTTGTACGGCGGCAGCGCGAAACCGGTGTTGTAGCGGTACGCCTGCATCTGCTCGGTGAACTTGCTCACGCGCCGGCCTCCGCCGAAGCCAGGGGTGTACCGCCACCTGTACCGTTCTTACGCCGGCGCTTGTTCAGCAGCCCGACGATACCCTTGGGCAGGAATATAGTGACCACGACAAACAAGGCGCCGAGCATGAAGATCCAGCCTTCGGGGATCAACGCGGTGAACTTGGACTTGGCGTAGTTGACCAGGATGGCGCCGCACACCGCGCCATACAAGGTGCCACGCCCGCCGACCGCCACCCAGACCACCAGTTCGATCGAATTCAGGGGCGCGAACTCACCGGGATTGATGATGCCGACCTGCGGCACGTAGAGGGCACCGGCAATCGCCGCCAGCAGTGCGGAAAACACGAACAGCCAGACCTTGTAGTCATGCGTCCGATAGCCCAGAAACCGCGCGCGGGATTCGGCATCGCGAATCGCCAGCACCACGCGCCCCAGGCGTGACTGCATGATGAAGCGGCTGGCGATGAAGGCCAGCCCCAGCATCAATGCCGATATTGCGAACAAGGTGACGCGGGTGCTGTCCGCCTGCAGGTTGAAACCCAGAATATCCTTGAAGTCGGTCAGACCGTTGTTGCCGCCGAAACCCATTTCATTGCGGAAGAACGCCAGCATCAGCGCATAGGTCAGCGCCTGGGTCATGATCGAGAGATAGACACCGGTGACGCGGGAGCGGAACGCCAGCCAACCGAATACATAAGCCAGCACGCCGGGCACAATCAACGCCATCAGCATCGCAAACCAGAACATGTCGAAGCCGTGCCAGTACCAGGGCAATGCATCCCAGTTCAGGAACACCATGAAATCAGGCAGTTCCGGATTGCCGTAAACGCCCCGATCGCCGATCTGCCGCATCAGATACATGCCCATGCAGTACCCGCCAAGCGCAAAGAATGCGCCGTGGCCCAGGCTCAGAATGCCGCAATAGCCCCAGATCACATCCACTGCCAGTGCCAGCAGGGCATAACAGAAATACTTGCCCAGCAGCGTGATGGTGAAGGTACTGACATGAAAGATGGAGCCTTCCGGAAACACCAGGTTGGCGAAGCCGGCCAGCAACGTCACTGCTGTCAGCACGCCCAGGAACATCGCACTGGACCCGCCATCGTTGCGCAGTTGCGCCAGCATGCGGCCGAATGCATTCATTCCGCGGCCCTGCCTTTCTGCGGGAACAGTCCCTTGGGACGTTTCTGGATGAACAGAATGATGAAGATCAGGATGAAGGTATTGGCGAGCACGGCACCGGTCACCGGTTCAAGGAATTTATTGGCGACGCCCAGCGAGAACGCCGCCAGCAAGGTGCCGAACAGGTTACCAACGCCACCGAACACCACCACCATGAACGAATCGATGATGTATTGCTGGCCGAGGTTGGGGCCGACGTTGGTCAGCTGGCTCAGCGCCACACCGGCGATACCCGCGATGCCCGAACCCAGTCCGAAGGTCATCGCGTCGACGATATCGGTGCGGATACCCATCGCCCGCGCCATGTCACGATTCTGCGATACCGCGCGCACATTCAAGCCCAGCGAGGTGCGCTTGAGAATCAGCAGCAGAATGAAGAACACGATCAGCGAGAACGCCAGGATGTAGAGCCGGTTATTGGTCAGTGACAGCACCGGATTGATCTGCCACGAGCCACTCATCCAGTCCGGGGAAATCACCCGCCGGTTCAGCGGTGAGAAAATCGTGCGTACAGATTGCTGCAGGATCAGGCTGATTCCGAAGGTGGCGAGCAGCGTTTCCAGCGGACGCCCGGCAAGATAGCGGATGACAAATCGCTGGATCAGCATGCCGAACAGCGCGGCGACAATGAACGCGGACGGTATCGCTACCCAGATTGAAAGATTGATCGATTGCGGCATCAGCTGCTGGATGACGTACGTGGTGTACGCGCCCAGCATCAGCATCTCGCCATGCGCCATATTGATGACGCCCATGACGCCGAAGGTGACCGCCAGCCCGATCGCCGCCAACAGCAGCACCGAGCCCAGGCTGAGGCCAAAGAACAGCTGCTCCAAGAATTGGTAGTGCTCGATGCGGGCATTGATGCCGGACACAATGGCGGCCGCCTGCCGCTGCACGGCCGTTGGCCGGCCGTCGCCGGACGATTCAGCAATTGACGTCAGCAGGTTGCGTACCGGCGCTTCCAGGCGTCCGTCCAGCTGCTCCAATGCCACCAGCTGCTCGGACTCGGTCGCCGCCGATTTCAGCACGGCCATCGCAATGCCGACTTCGATCACATCGCGCACCTGCGCGTCGGTTTCGGTTTTCAGTGCCTGTTCAAACGCGGCGACGGTGCTGTCATCGATACCGTCCAGCATCGCGGTGGCGGCGGCACGTCGTTGATCCGCGCTGCCCTCTGTCAGGTTGATGCGGGCGATGGCATCTCGCAACTGACCACGCACCCGGTTGTTGATGCGTACCTTGCGGTAATCGCGCGCGTTGACCGGCCCGAGATCCGCATCGGTCAGTACGTCGCTGGCGACATCGTCGCCGGCTTCGTTTTCAGCAATGCGCAAGATGCGCAGGGTTTCGCGCTCGTAATACAGTTCCCCAGCCAGCATGGCCTGGAACAACGGCAGCATGGACAAACCACCAGATGACGCCAGCGCATCGACAATCGCAGGCGTCTCATTGAGACTGGCTTGCGCGAGGTCGCGGAGCAGATCCGGCACGGTTCTGGCTTCAATTGCAACTGTGGCCACTGCCACGGAGTCAACCTGGGGCTCAGCGCTGGTGACTTCCGTCGCCGTCGCCTCTTCCGTGGTTTCCGATTGAGCATCCGCGGCTACAGCCACGCCGCCGGCCAGCACCAGCAGGGCCATCACGCTCGCGATGCACCGGACGGTTTTCAGCATCCGGGAATCACCTGGCGCGGCCCCAGGCCAATATTCTGACAGCGCCCGAATTGGCAGCGTCTCGGCATGCGGGTTCGATAACATTCACGCATTGATGAAATGACTCTGTGTCCTGCCGTTGGTTAAAACGGCGGGCTGCGTTTACGTGCAGCCCGCTTTCTTGTTGTCGACGACTGATTGCGGAGGCACCTGCAAGTGCAATCAGTCCATCGTCACCTCCCAGTGAGGATGATGCGCGGTCCTTAGTAATTCTGGCCCGAGCAGGTTTTGGTCTTGGTGTTGTAGTTGCCGCATTTGATGGGTGCGGTCCAATCGGCAATGATGTCCTTGGAACCCGGCAGGAAGTCGGACCAGGCATCGCCATCCACGAGGCCGTCGGTTTCCCACACCACTTCGAACTGGCCATCCGCCTGCACTTCGCCGATCAACACCGGCTTGCTCAGGTGGTGAGCCTTGTTCATGGTGGCGACGCCGCCTGTCAGGTTAGGCGCAGTGATACCGATCATCGCCTGCTCGACCTTGTCGACATCTGTGGTGCCGGCTTTTGCCACCGCCTTCACCCACATGTTGAAGCCGATATACGTCGCTTCCATCGGATCGTTGGTCACGCGCTTGTCGTTCTTGATGAACTTGTGCCAGCCGTTGATGAACGCTTCGTTCTCGGCTGAATCGACGCTCTCGAAGTAATTCCACGCCGCCAGGTGGCCGACCAGCGGCGCAGTATCGATACCGGAGAGTTCCTCCTCTCCGACCGAGAATGCGATCACCGGAATGTCCTCGGCGGAAAGGCCCTGGTTGCCCAGTTCGCGATAGAACGGCACGTTGGCGTCACCGTTGATGGTCGAAACCACCGCGGTCTTCTTGCCTTCGCTGCCGAAGCGCTTGATGTCAGCGACGATACTCTGCCAGTCGGAATGACCGAACGGCGTGTAGTTGATCTTGATGTCGGCCTCGGCCACGCCTTTGTCACGCAGATAGGCTTCGAGAATCTTGTTGGTGGTGCGCGGATAAACGTAGTCAGTACCGGCGAGCACCCAACGTTCAACACCAAGATCGTTCATCAGGTAATCCACTGCCGGAATCGCCTGCTGGTTCGGCGCGGCGCCGGTGTAGAAGACATTCTTCGACGATTCCTCACCTTCGTACTGCACCGGGTAGAACAGCAGGCCGTTCAGTTCCTCGATGACCGGCAGTACCGACTTGCGTGAGACCGAAGTCCAGCAGCCGAAGATGACCGAAACGCCATTGTTGGAAATCAGCTCACGCGCTTTTTCCGCGAACAGCGGCCAGTCGGACGCCGGGTCGACCACCACGGCTTCGAGCTTCTTGCCCAGCACGCCGCCCTTCTTGTTCTGTTCGTCGATCATCATCAACACGGTGTCCTTCAGCGTGGTTTCGCTGATGGCCATGGTGCCCGATAACGAATGCAGCACGCCTACTTTGATGGTGTCTTCTGCCGCCCAGGTGGCGACAGACATGGAGCTGACCAACGTGCTGATCGCCAGCCCTGCCAGAAACTTGTTCGAATACATGTTGCTCTCCTTTGTACGGAATGGGGTTAGAACTGCAGTTGCGCGCCGAACGAGATGCTGTCGGTATCAGCGCCGCGGTAGCCGCTGATGTTGGCGTCGCCAGTGCTGTAGTTGAGGTTCAGCCGTGCGTTGTGACCGGAGATCACGTAGTTGACGCCGACTTCGAGCAGGTCGCTGTCGGCAGCGTCGCTGGGATCGTTGGAGACGTAGCGCACATAGGGCTGGAACTTGCCGACGCCGACTTCCTGGGGGAACAGGAATGCTGCGGTGGCGAACCAGGAATCACCGTCAAACAGGCAGAAGCACGCGCCTGCGGTCGGTGTCGTCGCCAACGTGTAGTCCGCATCGAAATTCTTGTATTCGCCTTCGATGGTCACCACGCCGCCGCCGTCGAGCACGGTTTCAGACAGCAGGTCGACGGTGAAGCCGAAGAAATCGCCGGGTTCGGCTGCGCTGCCGGTACCGTTATCCTGGGTCTGGAAGCTGACGCCGAGAGTGAGAATGTTGCCGAGGCCGCCGTAGTAGGTGCTGCTGGTGTAGTAGGCCGGGTTGTCTTCCATGTTCAGGAAGTTGTAGGCGAAGCGACCGGCGATCAGCACGTCATCACTCTGGTTGCTGAAGCCATTCAAGCCGTCGAAGGCGCCGATCGCATACTGGAACTTGCCCATCGTGCCCCACACCGTGACGCCATCATCACGGCCATAGGTGCCGGCCGTGCCGCCCTGGTCCGAGGCATACAACGGCTGTGTGTACTGGTTCCAGGAAAGCCCGTAGAACGGGCCGTTCATTTCAATGCGGTCGGCGGGAGTCAGCATGCGGCCCAGCCAGATATTGAACGACGGTGAGAATTCGAACTGGGCGATGGCGTCCAGCACGTCCACCGGACCGTCACCGAAGATTTCATCGGTGTTGAAGGTGAATTTGATCTTGTCGGTGATCTGGCCGCTCAGGTAAAGACGCATGTTCTGCACATCGAAATCCGTGCCCCAGGAATCACTGTCGGGCGCGCCGTCGTCGCGGCCGATGGCCGCCGCGCGCATACCCATACCCAGCGAGATGAAGCTGGTGTCGGTCAACTCCAACTTGTATCCGGCATTCGCATTACCGGTCGCACCGGCCAGCAGCAGGCCGGCCAGGCAGGCCATGCCCAGTGTTTTGGACTTTCCGGCAGTCGGTTGCCGGTGGCGCGGAATGGAAGGGTTCTGCATGATTGCTGTTCTCCTCAGCAAGTTGATCGAATGCGGCCAGTATTGGAATTGCGGCATTGCGCAACAATGAGAGGATTGCACTAGTGGCATACGTCGAATGACGCATACGCGCTGAACGTCATCACACTGGCGACGCTTAACGTCGCGCGTCAACAACGAGGGAAATTAACGACGGACTGCAGGACTCAGACCGCGGCGGCGAACACCGGGCGATTGCGGATGAATTGCGTGACGATCCATTTCTCGCCGCTGCGCGGCGGCGCGCCGATATGTTCGGTGCGCAGATCGGGTGAACCATCGGGTAGTGCGTTGATGAAGAACAAGGCTTCGCCGCGCTTGCCTTGCACTTCTACAGATAATTTCGGAAACCCGGTCTGACCGCCTTCGTATTCTTCGTTCAGATACACCAGGAAGGTGATGGCGCGCTGGCCGGCGGTCCTGATCTGGTTTTCATAATCGGCGCTGTCCGGATCGATGAAATCGAAGTGCGGCGTGATCTCCTCGCCCACCGAATAATGCAACACCGTCGCCGCTTCGAACTGGCGGATGGGAATTTTCACCGCGGCGGAAATGCGTGCCTGCAGCAGCACGTTCAGCAAATCCGTGCTCATCATGTCGAAGATGGCGGCGGTGTTGGTGCGGGTCTGGTGCCGTACCACTTCCTGCGCCGCGGAGTCATAGACCATCGCCGGCGCCAGTCGATCCCGCGCCAGTTCGATCAACCATTGGCAGACCGGCGGCGGCGCGAAACCGGTGATGTGGGTCACCACGGGGGATTCACTCAATATGTTCATGCCGGGGGGTGTCTGGGTCCAGAACGACACACTGACCGTGCCGGCGAGACCGCGCCAGAGACTTTGCGACGGATTCGGATTGAGCGCTTGCGCGGCAAGTTCGCGATCCCGTGCCAGGCAGAACAGTTGGCCTTGCGCCGGCCGGTAGCCGCGCTCTGCTGCCACCGTCAGTGCGTCCAACGCATTGCTCCAGCTCTGCGGCACGCCGTAACCCAGCGCGAGCAACACCGCCAGGCGATTGGCCGCCTCACCGCCACCTGCATTCGCGGCATCGACGAGGAAACTGATGCCCTCCTTGGCCATCGGCGGCGCACGATCACCGGTAAGCAATCGCTTGCCGAGCAATGTCATCGCCGCGAGATCACCTTGTTTGGTGCCACGTGCCAGCACGTTGATTGCTTCGTCGTGCCGGCCTTGCGCATCGAAGCCCGCTGCTTCGGTCACGAATCCGCTGGCAGGCACGGCAGCATGCTGGAATGCCCGCAAGTCAGCGCCCAGTGCTGTCATCTCATCAGCGGAATCAGCCATCTCGTTCGTCATGCTGATCGTGATTTTCTCAGCGTACCCGTTCGACCTGAATGAACCCCTTCAAGCCTTCGCCGGCCATGCGGTACTTATCGCCCCAATGCGTCGGATAGATGCGAACGCTCTGGCCTTCGTTCAGCGCGTAATACCTGTTGATCGTCTGCTTCCACACCTGGCCGCTGGCCAGCGTGAAATAGCGCTGGTTACCCGGGTTGTTCTCGATCTCAACAATCCGATCGTGCAGTTCCTGTTTGTTGTCCACCGTGCGGACTTCAGCCTGCGTCGTACCAAAGGTATCCACCGTGCCGCCTGCCGCTGCGGTGTGACGCTGCACGATGGCTGGCAGCTCGGCGTTGAGTGGCGCGGGTGACGGCACCGCCTGCGCAGGCGTCTCTCCGGGGACCACGGCCCGCGCTTCGCCCTGATTGGCATCGAAACAGGCAAGACGGTCAGCGTCGTTGCGAATGTCGGCGCAGGTGAAACCCGCGGCATGGGATTGAACTGTGGCGAGGCCGAGCGTCCCTGCAAGCAGGAAACCCGACCATCCACCACGACATAAAGCTGCTGAAATCCGATTCATGACGACTCCGGTAAGCTGAGTGAATTCGGTCCGCGGTCGCAAGTGCCGGTCGACAACCACCGCCAGCGCGCGACGGAATGCACAATTGATCCGATGCGCACTTCTGCGGGTCTGGTTCCTTATTGAACCGTGCCATGACAGGCAGAACCGGCCGCTCAGTATTGTAGAACTTCCGACGCCCGTCCAGCGACTGTTGTCGCAGCACAGTCCGACCGTGTAATGCGCCGCCCCGTTGACTTCACTTTCCGGCGGTGCTCAGTCATTCACGCGAGGCGGAGTAACCCTCGATCCGGCAGGTAGCGCGGCGTGCTGGGGCTGCCGCGCTACCGCCACTTATCCACTGACACCGTCTGCGGGCGATACATGTGCCATGCCTGCATCATCGGGCTGGCATCGCCGCCGGCAACCACGATATGCAGCGAGCCTTCGGGAAATACCGGAACCGCCGCTGAATCCGGCATCGCCTTCATCGCCTGCGTTTCGCTGAAGAAGCGTTCCTGCCGCAATTCTCCCAATGGGCGGGTGGCGTGGCGCCAGAGAAAATCGATGGCGTCGCTGCGCGACATGCCCTGACGCGAAAGGTCCTGTGCGCGTTGCGGCGAAATGATGATGGTCGCGCCACTCTTGGATTCGAAGCGGGCGATGTCCGCGGCGACACGCTCGAATTTTGAGCCGAGGTTGTAGTTGCCGGCGTGGGCCCAGCCGCCGGAGAACAATGTCAACGTGCTATCGCCGGGCTTGAACCCTTGCGCCACACTCAATGACTCCCATGGGCTCTGCGCCTCGTTCTCGGCAAACATGAAACCATAGCCGGCGTTGTTGCCGATGACGGCCATGATGTTCACGCCGGGCGCGCCGCCACCGAGATTGATGATGAACAAGCGCAACGCACGGCCCATTGCCGCGTTGGCCTGATTGCCAGGGCCGACGGCGTTGACGCCCGCGTTCATTTTCAACTCCGTGGCAATCGGTCCATTGACCACCTGCATGAACGCGAAGGAATTCGTCGACCGCAACATCGAGTTCAGGTTGAACTTCTGAAAGGCTTCCACCGTTGCCAGCAACACGGGCATGTGTTCAGGCAGACAACCCGCCATCACCGCGTTGATCGCAACCTGTCGCACGGTGGCCTGTAATCCCTCCGGGTAAAACACCTTGGCGACGACTTCATCCGCGCGATGGTGAGTGCCCTTCAGCATCGCCGCCACGTTGCCTTCGGTCGGCGGGATGATCGGCAGGCCGTCCGTGAATCCCTGCGCATAAAACGCTTGTTGAACCGCCGCCAGATCACCTTCAGCGGCAATGTCAGGATTGGCCGGTGGCCGATAAGTACCGGTCTGCTGCTCGGCATCGGTCAGCGGACGGGTCAATGCCGCCAGCGCCTGCGCGATGGCCTGCGCGTAATCAGCCACGGGCATCGCGCTGGTCGGATAGCTGAAAGCAACGGACCGCACGCGCGCGCCCTCGCGCAGACTCGTGGTTTCGCCGACGCTGGCAAGCTGGTCGAATGCCATCACCGCACCGGGCAGACCACTCTTCTCCAGTTTGGCCGACCATTTGAACGCATACGAAGTGGTCGACGACGATGCCGCGGCGATATAGAGAAACCCATCCGCGCTCCGCTCTTTCAGCGACGCCCACAGCTGGGGATCATCTTCCGAATAGCGCACGTTACGGTGGTCGATTGAAGGAACCGCGCCGGCCTTGCGCAGCGCGTCGGCAAGATCATTGACTGTGGTATCGAAGCCAGACTCGAGATCCCACGACAGGATCAGGTGAATCTTTTTGCCACGCAGATCCTCCAGCCGTTCCGCCAGCGGTATACGCATAACCTCGGGCCAGGTGCCACGAGGGTCGAGCGCACGGTACTGCGGCGCCTGCGCAAGACTGTTCGTCATCACCCCGATCATCAACAACAGTAGTGCTGCCCGCATGGGTTCCCCTCCCGTCAGCCACGCCCGGCCGGTGCGCCGGGTTGTGAACGCAATATAGTTTAATTATTAAACCATTTACAGTTATCCCTATCGGCACCCTGGACTAATGCTCCGCAACACGCACCCGTGCCTCACCAGGCGAAGGCGCGCCGCCCACACCTATATCACGCCCGGCAGCTACGTCGCCGTGGTGACGGTCGACGATGGTACCGCGACGGATTCGGCCACTATCGATATCAGAGTGCGCAGGTCACGCGAAACGTTCTATCACGGGTCGCACAACCTCCGCAGGGTGCCTGCCCCCGCTAGCGGGGAACGTTCACACTGGCCTTGATGTGCTTGAGTTGGACCACGATGGTAAAGCTCATCAACACCAGCAGCGACCAGGCACTCCACTTGCTGACATGGACCGCCGCCCAGGCGCCGAGTTGGTGGGGATACGCCCACAAGCCGAAGAACGTACCGGCGTTTTCCGCCAGCCAGATGAAGAATCCGATCAACACCAGCGCCAGTGGCAACGGCATGCACAGATCACGTTTGTACGGCCGGAAAATAACCCTGGAACGCGCATACAAGCCGAGTGCTGCGCAGGCCAGGTACCAGCGGAAATCGCCTATGTAGTGGTGGGTGAAGAAATTCAGATACAGCGCACCAGCGATACCACCGGCAAGCCAGTGTGGCGGGTGATGCTCGATACGTAACGACAGCAATCGCCACGCCTGGATGATATAGCTGCCCACCGCGGCGTACATGAAACCGGAGAACAACGGTACGCCGAAAAACTTCGTATACGCCGCCTCCGGATATGACCAGGACTGAATCGCATCGGAGGTCTTGAACAGTTCGAGCAGAATACCCAAGCCATGAAACAGGCAGATGGCTTTGAGTTCATCCAGCGTTTCGCGACGCGACCACAGCATCCAGCCCTGAATCAACAGCGCGATCAGCAGCAACACGTCGTAACGCGGCAGTGGACCAATGCCGCCATGCGGCACGAACAGGACCGAAGCAAAGAACAAGGCTGCGAAGATGCATGCCTGGGCTTCCTTCCAGATGAAGAACATTGCATCCCACAGCCATTGCGCTTGTACAGGCAGTGAATCACCCGGCAATGTCGTTGCAACATCTGACACAGACATCGAAGGGGAATGACCTTGCATGACAGTGTCTTGTTTGCTTTCGGTTCTGTGACAAAGTGATCCTGGTGGCAGCGCCATCATTCACTCAGGCGTTCCACGGCACAAGTTTCAGGCGCGTGGAATCATCACCTTGCCATCTGACTGCCATTTTCTGCCCGTTTGCGTCGTCGACGCGGGGACCGTCGTCACCTGCAAAGATTTTTGAGAAAAAATTCGGCAATCGCGGCAACGGCGGTGCACGCTGCGGCGTCAGGTTGTGCCGTATCGAAGGCGTGGTCAGCGTTCGGCACATCAAGCAGTTCCACGGGCCAATGGTTGGGCCGGGCAAGGGTGATGAACCGATCCAATGATGCATTCAAACCCGGCATCGCATCTTCGCCGGCTCTGCATAGCAGCAACGGACTCTGTGACTGCCAGGGCTCGGTACGCGGCACTTCGAATCCGAACTGCGTGGCAGCCCGGGCGACTTCGTCATGCCCGGGCAGATCGGAGATATAGGGATAACACAGCGCCGCGCAACGCAGTTGGTTGAAGCGATCCATGAGCGCCCATGCCACCGGACCGTTGCCGGAACACGCCCACAGGCCGATGCGGTTTGGGTCGATACCCAAAGCCGCCGCGTTGTTGCTGATATGGTCCAGCAATCCACATGCATCACGCCAGGGCTGCTGATTGCTGTAGGTCAGGGCCACCAGTCCATGACTGGCGAGCAGGCGTGCCCAGTCGCAATAGCATCGCCATTGTTTCAGCTTGCAGCCGAATAGCGCTTCACCGGGTGCATCGGGATAGCCAGACACGAAAACCACCCCAGGTAACAACTCACCGTTGCCGGTCGACGGCCGGTAGATATCGAAACAGCAATCCGGGTTGGCTGTCCGGCCATAAGGACGGTCGTATTCGATGGTGATCGCGGACATCGCCGAGGTCTGCACAACAAGGCGCCGTTGCGTCAGTGGTACATCAATCATGAGTGTCTCTCCTGTAATTTGAATGGGAGAAACGATTGAACGCCACCGGGACCGGTGACGAATGCGATAAGCACCTCGCATCGTAGGCATCGCCATCAACGCGGTCAACCCGGATTTGCGGCCCTGTCCGCACGACAGGACTGCATCGTTGCCGGTAAACTCCGACAGACGTCCGATCGGAGCCCGCATGCACAAACCCATGATGCCTGTTCGCGTGCGTTGCCTGCCGCTGCCATGGCTGATGGCATTGGCGTTGCTATTGCCGGGCTGCGGCGACGATGATGCGCCCGCCACACTCGAACAGGTGCGTACCGAGTACACAGGCTATCTCGATGATCCAGCGCCGGGTGATTGGGACGCCATCCGCCAGCGCGGCTTCCTGCGCATACTCACGGTACACAACCCCTTGTACTTCCAGTTCGATGGCGCTGAGCGTCACGGCCTCACCGTGGAGATGGCGCGTCTGCTTGGCGAGCATCTCAACAGCAGGATTGGCCGCGTGCGTGCGCCCAGCGTTGTGATCATTCCAGTCGCGCGCAACGAACTGTTCACCGCCCTGAACGAAGGACGCGGCGACATCGTGGCGGCCAACGTCGCCATCACGCAAGCGCGCGCGGTCAATGTCGATTTCACCCTGCCCGTCATTGCAAACGTCGATGAATTGCTGGTCACCGGACCGGCGCTGGCCGACATCACTTCGCTGGATGACTTGAAACGGACACCGGTCTACGTTCGCAAATCCAGCAGCTATTTCGAACACCTGGAAGCGCTCAATGCTCAGCGTGCAGAGCAAGGTCAGCGGCAGATACGGGTGCGTGAAGCCGATGAATACCTGGAGGATGCCGACCTGCTCGATCTGGTCAACGCCGGCGTCTACCGCGCCACGATCATCGACAGCTTCAAGGCGCGCTTGTGGGCATCGGCATTTCCCGCAGTGACCATTCACGAGGACATCGCCATCCAGCGCGGCACGGATATCGGCTGGGCCATTCGCAAGGACAGTCCGCAATTGAAGGCCTTGCTGGATGAATTCATCGCCAGCGTCCGCGCCGGTACGCTGCTGGGGAACGTGGTGCTGGAACGTTATGACGACGGTAGCGCGATTCTTGAGCGGGCCTTGAGCGCCGATCACCAGACACGCTTTGAAGGACTGGTGCCGCTGTTCCAGCGCTATGCCGATCAATACGACTTCAACTGGTTGATGATTGCTGCGCAGGGCTACCAGGAATCGCAGTTCAATCAGGCCAAGCGCTCACCCGCGGGGGCGGTGGGTGTGATGCAGCTGTTACCTACCACCGCCGCCGACCCGAATATCGGTATCAATGACATCAGCACCGTGGAGAACAATATCCACGCCGGGGTGAAATACCTGGATTTTCTGCGCGAACGTTACTTCAACGACGAAGCGGTGGCGCCGCTGGATCGCACCTTGTTCGCGCTGGCCGCGTACAACGCGGGGCCGCGCAGTGTCGCCCGCGCCCGGCAACGCGCCGCCAGTCTCGGGTTCGATCCCAATCTGTGGTTCGGCAATGTGGAAATTGGTATGTACCGTGCCGTCAGCGGCGAACCGGTGTCCTATGTCCGAAATGTCTACAAGTATTACGTCAGCCTGCAATACCTCGAACGCGCCCGGGATGCCCGTGAACGGGCTATCGAGCGGGCCAGAGACTGACCGTCATCACAGGTCCGCCAACCACCAGGACGCTTGCGCGCGATAATTCCTTCTGGTAGGAATAACGTCCGCGAACCCGGCCGCATCCGGCGGCTTGCAGGGAGTCCCGGCCATGATTGAATCCGTATTGATAGTCGGTGGCGGCATCGGTGGCATGTCCGCTGCGCTGGCGCTGGCCCGGCAAGGCGTCGCCGTTGAACTGATCGACAGCGATCCACACTGGCGTGCCTATGGCGCCGGCATCAGCGTGACCGGTATTTCCCTGCGGGCCTTCGATGATTTGGGCGTGCTCGACGAGATCCGGGAGCTCGGGTTCATCGGCGCCGGCATCCGCCTGCGCGATCCCACGGGCAATCTCATATTCGAAGCGCCTGTAGCCCCGGACGCGCCGCTGGTTCAACGCGGCGGCGGCATCATGCGCGGCGTGTTGCACGACATCCTCGCGACCCGCGTCAGAGCCGGCGGCATCCAGGTCAATCTGGGCGTGGAGGCCGTTGGGTACGACGACGGTGCTGATGGGGTAAGCGTCCGTTTTTCCGATGGCCGACAAAGCCGCTACGATCTCGTCGTCGCTGCCGACGGCATCTACTCGCGCACGCGCGCCGCATTATTTCCCGAGGTTCCGCCGCCGCAATTCACCGGCCAGGGCTGCTGGCGCATCGTCGCCCCACGCCCTCAAGGGGTGGACCGCACCGAGATTTATACCGGCGGGCCGGTCAAGCTGGGCATCAATCCGGTGTCGGCGACCCATGTCTACCTGTTCATCCTTGAACACGTCCCGGATAACCCGTGGTACGAACCGGATCAGCAATTGCCGCATGTAAGTAAGCTGCTTGAACCTTTTGGCGGCGATGTCCCGGCAATCCGCGCGGGTCTGGGCAGTGAATCCCTGGTGAGTTACCGGCCGCTGGAATGGTTGCTGTTGCCGGCGCCGTGGCATCGCGGGCGCATCGTATTGATCGGCGATGCCGCGCACGCCACCACACCGCATATGGCTTCCGGCGCCGGCATGGCGGCGGAAGACGGTCTGGTACTCGCTGAGGAAATCGTGCGTAGCGTTGATGTGGAAAGCGCCTTGCAGGCATTCACTGCGCGACGCTTCGAGCGCGCCCGCATGGTGGTGGAAAACTCCGTGCGCATCGGTGACATGGAAATGGCCGGCGGCAACCAGATGGACGCCAACCGTATGCTGGGCGATACCATGCAGCGGCTGGCCGCACCGTACTGACGATCAAGTCCCCATCACATCAGAGATATTCGCTATGCAATATGGTTTGGCCACGGTTGATTCAGACGGCGAACTCAACGCAGTGCTTGTTCGCGATAACACGTATGTACCGCTCGCACACTGGGGTGATACGAGATCGATTCCCGCGCTGTTGCAGGACTGGCCGCAGGTATCACCCATGCTTGCCGGATATGCGGCCGACGACAACGCGTTTGCCAATGCGGCGGCGTTCGACGAGGCCGACGTGCAGATGCCTTATCGTCCGGGCCAGGTGTTCTGTACCGGCGCGAACTACCGCAAACACGTGGTCGGCATCATCATGGGTGATCCGTCGATGCGGACTGCTGAGCACGACAATCTCACCGCGGCGGAATTGAAGGCGCAGGCGGAAAAGGTCATGGATCAGCGCGCGGCCGGCCTGCCGTTCTGCTTCATCAAACTGCCGTCGTGTGTCACCGGCCCGCGTGATCCGGTGGTATTGCCCAGCAACGTGGAAAAGCCGGACTGGGAACTCGAACTCGGCGTGGTGATCGGCCGGCGCGCGCATCGTGTCGCCGCGGCGCAGGCCATGGATTACGTGGCCGGTTTCGCCGTGGTCAACGACGTCACCGCGCGAGAACATATTTTCCGCCGCGACGGCTCGGCGCTGGGCGGCGACTGGTTGTCCGGCAAATGTTTTCCAACATTTCTGCCGTTCGGCCCGCTGCTGGTACCGCGCGAAGTGGCGGGCGACCCCTATGCGATGAACATCCGGCTGGCGGTCAACCGCAAGGTCTACCAGGACGAATCGACGTCCGACATGTTGATTTCCATCGAGCGTCAGATCGAGTACCTGTCCAACCGCGTGGTGCTGGAACCCGGCGATGTCATCTGCACCGGCTCGCCTTATGGCAATGGATCGGCCTTCGGCGTGTTCCTCAAACCCGGTGACGTGATGGAAGGCGAAATCGGTGTGCTGGGCCGGCAACGCAATGTCTGCGTCGCGGAAGCGGAGTTCCCCGGGCTTTGAGCGCCGCGAATCAGCGCTTGCGCAAACCATCCATCAGCAGGCGGACAATGAAATTCTCGTAGGCATTGGATAATGCTTTCATGTCGGTGCCGGGCGGCACCAGCAGCCGGATCAACGGCGCGCCGGCGACAAAGAAATCGCTGATGCCAATGACCGCGAGATGCAGAAACAAAGCGTCGAATTCAGCCGGCTCCGCGCCGCTTTCCTGCTCCAGCATGCGCTGGTAGTCGAGCACCGGCTTCTGGTTCCACTCGCGCACTTTTTCGCGCACCGCCGGTGAGCGGGCCAGATCGAGTTCCTCGATCATCAGGCGCTGCATATGCTTGGCCGAACGGGTGAACTGAAATGCACCATGCACCAGGTCAGCGAGCGTGACGGCGGCATCGGCGGGGAGATCGCCCTTGATGTCGCGGGCAATCGCCTGGGCGACTTCGAGCAGCAGGTTCTCACGACTGCCGAAGTAATAGCGCACCAACGCCGGGTCCACCTGCGCTTGCCGTGCGACCGCCGTCACCGTGACCTGCGCGGGCGTCAATGTCTGCAGTAGTTGCCGGGTGGCGTCGATCAGCGCTTCGCGGCCGACTGTTTTGCCCGCCGCCAGCGGACGTCCCTTGCCGCGTTTTGTTGCCGGCTTCTTTTTTGCCATACCTGGTGCCTGGAAATCGAGGATTGCCACTATCGGCACTCGCCCGGAGGAGATCAAGCACCGTCCCGGCACGTAATTCTTGCCAGCAGGAATTACTGCATTAGAATCGTCTGCCACCAGGAGATATTCAGATGGCAAATCGACCTTTCACCCAGGGCGTTCATGAACTGGGCAACGGCCTATATGGCTATGTACAACCGGACGGCACCTGGGGGTGGTCCAATGCCGGTCTGGTGGTCGACCGCGGTGAAACCTTGCTGGTGGATACGTTGATGAGTGTGCCACTGACCCGCGCGATGCTCGACGATTTCCACCGCCTGCCCGGCGCGGCCCGCATCGACCGCGTACTCAATACCCATGCCAATCCGGATCACTTTTTCGGTAACGTGCTGGTCGCCGATGCGGAGATCATCGCCACGGCAACGACGCACGATGAGATGCGCGGCTTCGATCCCAAGCGCCTGCTGGCGATGTCGCGCGATCCGAAGGCTATGGGCGAAGCCGGCGAATTCCTCTACGAAACCATGGGCCGAAAATTTGATTTCAGCGGTGTCGACGAAGTCACATTGCCCACCCGCACGTTTGAACAGCAACTCACGCTGCAAGTGGGCGACAAGACCGTGCAACTGCGCGATCTGGGGCCCGCACATACCGATTCCGACACCATCGCCTTCTGCGTGGAGGACCGCTGCGTATTCACCGGTGACCTGTTGTTCAACGAAGGGCACCCGATCATGTGGGCGGGACCGGTGGAGAACTGGATCAAGGCCTGTGAATTCATCGAAGCACTGAACCCGGAGGTCGTGGTACCGGGCCACGGCCCCATCACCGATGTCGGCGCGGTACGCACGCTGCGCGAATACTTCAGCGCCCTGCGCGATGCCGCCCGCGCCCGCTTCGATGCCGGGATGGACTGGCGCGAGGCCGCGCGCGATATCGATTACAGCATCGGCCGTGACTGGACCGATCCGGAACGTATTGTCGCCAACGTCTATGCGTTGTACTGCCAATGGGGCATGCCGCCGGTTGCAGGTGGTCCCTTCATGGTGTTCCAGGAAATGGGACGCTACGTAAAAGAACTCGAACACAACAAGAACGGCTGCTCACATGCCCTTTGAATTGAACGCAACCCATGATCCCAGGCTGCGCAGCTGGCTTGCTTCGGCCAATGCCGACACCACGGATTTCCCCCTGCAGAACCTGCCATTCGGCGTGTTTGAAATCGCCGGCGAGCGCCGGGGCGGCGTCGCGCTGGGAGACAGCATCATTGATCTGACCCGGTTGCTCAGCAGCGGTTGGCTGGAAGGTGTGGCGACCGACGCCGCCAGGACTGCCGCGGAATCATCGCTGGCCAATCTGCTGATCGCGCCGCCAGAGAGCGTTTCCGCGTTACGCGCGGCCTTGTCACAGTTGTACAGCCAGGCCAACGCTGCGCACGCCGATGCTTTGCAGGTTACGCTGCTGCCGCAATCCGCGGTGAAGATGGTAATGCCGTTGCGGCCCACCGCGTTCACCGATTTCTGCGCTTCGGCCGATCACATTCGACGGATGGGTGAAATGACGCACAAGGCACCGATGCCGTGCTGGGCGACCTTGCCGGTGGCCTACAACGGCCGCGCCAGCTCGGTGGCGCCCAGTGGCACGCCGGTGATCAGACCGCATGGCCAGTTCGCACCGCCGGGCGGCGCGATGCAGTACGGTCCGGAACCGATGATGGATTTCGAACTGGAATTCGGTGCCTGGCTGGGCGGTCCCGCCACCGCGCTGGGCGAACCGGTGGACGTGGCGCGCGGCGAGCAGCTGTTGTTCGGCTGCTGCCTGGTCAACGACTGGTCCGCCCGCGGCATCCAGTTTTATGAAATGCTGCTCGGACCGCATCTGGGCAAGAGCTTCCTCACCACCATCTCACCGTGGATCGTCACCATGGAAGCGCTGGCGCCGTTCCGCGTCGCCGGCCGTGGCCGCACCGGTGATGAACCCGCCATTCCGGATTACCTGACCGATGCCGCCGATCGCAAGCGCGGTGGCTTGAACGTCGAACTCACGGTCGACCTCATCACCGCCAATGGAGCAAAGGCGACCATCGTTCGCAGCAATGTCGCTGACCTGTTCTGGACGCTGGCGCAGATGCTCGCCCATCAGGGCTCCGGCGGCGCCCCGCTGGAACCCGGCGATCTGGTTGCGACCGGCACGGTGTCCGGCCCGGCGCAGGAGGCGCGCGCCTGCCTGGTCGAAATGACCGAACTCGGCGCCACGCCGCTGATACTGCCCGACGGTACCCGACGCGTGATGCTGGAAGACGGCGACACCGTGACCTTTCATGCCAGGGCGACGGCCGACGATTACGTTCCGATCGGTTTCGGAGAATGCAGCGGCACCATCATGCCAGCGAGGCAGACCGTATGACGATTACAACCTGCGGCGATCGCCGCCCCATTGAAGTCTGTGCCGCCGGTGAACACCTGGTGGTGGATATCCATTGCCATCTCGGCATTCCCGCCGCCGATGGCTTCATGCAGCAGCATTACCCCGGCCCGCCGCCGGGCATCAACGATTTCACCAGCCCGTTGACCATGGAGGTCAACCGCGCGCAATTCCAGGAAATCGGCGCCACGTTGAATGGTGTCGAGCAACGGCTCAAGGACATGGACCGGTTGGGCATCGACGTGCAGGCGGTATCGCCCAGTCCCGGCCAGTATTTCTACTTCGCCGAGCCGGATATCGGCCGCACCGCCGCGCGTATGGTCAATGATGGTATCGCCGCCGCGGTCGCCGCGAATCCCGGCCGCTTGATCGGCATGGGCACTGTGCCGTTGCAGGATACGCAGATGGCGGTGGATGAAATGCGCCGCTGCGTGCGTGAGCTGGATCTGCGCGGGATCGAAATCAACTCGAACGTGAACGGTGTTGACCTGCATGCGCAGCGGCTGCGCCCGTTCTGGGCCGCGGCCGAAGAGCTGGGCATCCTGGTGTTCCTGCATCCACTGGGTTTCAGCCATGCCAACCGCATGTCCGAATACTATTTCAACAACCTGATCGGCAACCCGCTGGAATCCACGCTCGCTGTCGGCCACCTGATCTTCGGCGGCGTGCTGGACCAATACCCGGGTTTGCGCCTGTGCATCGCGCACGGCGGTGGTTACATCCCCGGCTACTGGGGCCGCATGGACCACGGCTGGCGCGCGCGCAGGGATTGCTCTGAGCACTGCAAGCACGTTCCTTCCAGCTATTTGCGCAAATTGTGGCTGGATACACTGGTGTTCGATAAGGACGAACTCGACAGCCTGGTCCGCACGCATGGCGCCGACAAGTTGTGCCTGGGGACCGACTACCCGTTCGATATGTCCGAACCCGATCCGGTCGGCTTTCACGCGCGCCTCTCCGATGCGGATCAGGCGAAAATTCTCGGTCTGAACGCCGCTGAACTTCTGGGGCTCACCCTGAGCGTCTGATCGACACTCATCGCTCGCAGAGCACCGCGCTGCAGTGCAAGGTCCTCGCTGCGCGCGGGCTGGTCTCTTTTAAGCGATAATCCCCCCCTCTACCGGACTTCGTCCCTGCCATCGTCGCCTGCGTGGCGTTGGCTGCCGCGGCCGGTATATCCACCGTCCCCACCAACCAGAAGAGACATCACTGATGAGCGAACGCTACCCTGCCATGCCCGCGCGCAACCCCGCGCCGCCTTATAAACGTATTGCCACCGAGGAAGCCTGGCTGCCGCCGGAATTGATGGATCGCTACAAGAAGGAACTGGAAGCGAAAAACATCCAGGACCCGGGTTTCTACTCACTGTGGGGGTTTTTTGCCTCGGGCTCAACGCCGAAGGCGCGGGCACATAGCAGCCGTATCCAGTCGCTCGGCGAGGAACGCATTGCCGACATGGATGGTTCGGGCATCGACATGCAGGTGCTGGCGTTGTCCTCACCCGGCGTGCAGATTTTCGATCCGGTTGAGGCCAGCGCGCTGGCCCGCGAATACAACGATCAACTCGCCGAGGGCATCGCCCGCCATCCGGATCGCTTTGTCGGCCTCGCCGCATTCAGCCCGCTGGACCCGGACAACGCGGCCAAGGAACTGGAACGGGGCGTTAAACAGCTCGGGCTGCGCGGCGGCATTCTGAATTCGCACACGCTCGGCACCTATCTCGATGATCCGAAGTATTGGGCGCTTTTTGAAGCCGCCGAAGCGCTGGATGTGCCGATCTATCTGCATCCCAATACGCCGTCGCCGCAGATGATCGATCCCTTCCTGCCGCGCGGGCTCGATGCCGCCGTCTACGGCTTCGCCTGTGAAACCGGCCTGCATGCATTGCGACTGGTCGTGTCCGGTCTGTTTGATCGCTTCCCGAAACTGCAGATCATCCTCGGTCACTGCGGCGAAGCGCTGCCGTACTGGCTGTATCGCATAGATTTCATGCACGGTCACATTTCCGTGACCGGCCGTTATCCCAACGTTGGACCGTTGAAGCGCCGCGCCTGGGATTACCTGTGCGACAACTTTTACTACACCTCGTCCGGTGTGGGTTGGGCGCCACCGATCCAGTACGTGCAGGATGTGATCGGCGTGGACCGGATGATGTACGCCATGGACTACCCATGGCAGTTCGTCGCCGACGAAGTCGGCGCGCTGGATGCCATGAACATCAGCGATGCCGCCAGGAAGGCGTTCTTTGAAGACAACGCGCGGCGGGTGTTCAAAATCACCTGAGTGCGCGGCGTTCATCATTTATCGCCCCGCGGCGAGAGCGGCGGGGCGCAACTGTTCTGACCAGGGGTGGGGGAATGACAATGTTGAAAGCTTTGATGACGGCCGGCGTTACCGGCGTGTTGTGGACGGGCTCGGTGCTCGCGCAACAAGGCTCGATGCCGGCGGATATCCAGCCGATTTCACTGACGCGGCTGCCTGCACTGACCCGCGACGCGCTGGATGATGAAGGCAAGGCGGCGTACGACTATATCGTCGGCGACGGTCCTGCACCGACGACGGGGCCGGTGGCCGTATCTCTCTACAGCCCGCCCATCGCACGCGTATTCAGCGATCTGAACGGTTACCTGCGCTACAACGGCGTGCTCAGTCCGCGCCATACCGAGGTGGCGATTCTTGTCGCCGCGTGGGAATTCGAGCAGCAATATGAATACTCCGCGCACGAACCGGCGGCGCTGAGCTACGGTGCGCCGCAGGCCGTAATCGACACCATCAAGTACGACCGCGAACCGGCAGGATTGTCGGCCGAGGAAACCTTGATCATCGAGCTGGGCCGCGCCGTCATGCGCGAGCACAAGGTGGATTCGGCGCTCTACAATCGCGCAGTCGATCTGTTCGGCCGCCGCGGCGTGGTGGAGCTGGTCACTGTAATGGGTGATTACGTGATGGTCGGCATGGTGATGACGACCATTGACCAGCAGCTGCCGCCGGATCGTCCGGCATTGCTACCAGCGCGATGAACATTGCGCATCATGTCCGGCAGGGGGAACTGAAAATATGATCCGCAAGCTTATCGCTATCGCCATGCTGTGCGTCGTGACCGCACAGGTTGCGGCCCAGAACACCGCCCCGCCCCGCTATGGCTTCGGCAACCCGCCACCCACTGCCGTTCTGCAACTCGTGCAACAATCCGCCGGCGCGCGTGGCGAGCAGAAACGTCACTACTACTTCGCGGACGCCGATCGCGAGATGCCGTTTCATCTCTACGTACCGACAACCTACGACCCCGCGAAACCGACGCCGATGGTGGTTGCGCTGCACGGCTGGAGCGCCAACCAGGATTACTTTTTTGCCAGCGTTCCCGAACTGCCTGCGCTCTGTGAACGCTACGGCTTCATCTTCGTCGCGCCCATGGGCTACTCCGTCACCGGTTGGTACGGCGCACCGATGTCGATTCCCGGCGCGCCGCCGGCAGGGCTGAAACTCCCGCCGCCGCAATCCGGCACGCCTGCCGAGCAATTGCGCGAACGTGAGCTGAGTGAGCAGGACGTGCTCAATGTCATCGCGATCGTCGATAGTGAATACAACATCGATGCCGACCGCACCTATCTGATGGGCCATTCGATGGGCGGCTTCGGCGCCTGGTACCTGGGCGCGAAGTACGCGGACAAGTGGGCGGCGCTGGCGCCGATGTCCGGCATCAACGAGAACCTGGATGTACACGCCGGCACGTTGGCGAAGCTGCCGGTGCTGGTTTCGGTGGGTGAACAGGAAACGCCGACCCTGCCGCCCAGCAAGGCTGCGGTTGAAACATTGAAATCCGCCGGTGGTGATGCGGTCTATCTGGAAGTTGCCGGCGCCTCGCACGGCTCAATGGTGGCGCCTGCCACCGCGGCGATTCTGGAGTTCTTCGCGCAGCAGAGCAAGTGATTACAGCGCGTCGATAATCATCACCAGTAACGGTACCCAGAAGATACCGACCAGGATGGACAGCGATACCGCGCTGGACGTCAGGTCGGTATCGAGTTTCGCCAACGAGCTGAACGCCAGCGCCATGAAGCCGATGGGCGCGGCGCTGCACAGCACGACCACCTTGAACATCGTGCCGTCCAGTCCCAGCAGGGTGGCCAATGCCAGGCCGCATACCAGGCCGAACACCATGCGGATTGCGACGATCTTCGCCGCCAGTGCCGGTTGATGAATCTTCAGCGTGGTGAAGATTCCCAGCGCGACCAGGATCAACGGCGCCGTCATCTGTCCCAACGGTTTGATCACACCCATGGCCAATGGCGGGATCGGTGTCTGCGTCAGCGATAGAACCACCGATGCGGTCAACGACCAAACCAGTGGTGACTTGACGATGCGCATCAGCATCACCTTGCCGTTGCCGTGCATGCCGCCGTGCTTCAACGCCACCGCGTAGGTGAAGGTCGCGGTCATGATCGCATTGCCGAAATCCCACAGAATGGAATCGGCGAAACCCTCCTCGCCGTAGATCGCCAGCACGAACGGGAACATGAAGGCGTTATTGATGATCAACGTGCCCACCGCCACGGAACCCGCCACGGCCGCGGGCAGTTGCCGCGGCTTCAACAGCAGCAGCGCCGCGCCATAGCAGAGCAGATTCACCACGATGTTAAGCAGCGGCAGAATCGCCCGCTCCGGTGTGAAGGTGATCGATGACACCGTGGTCAGGATTAGCAGCGGCAGCGTGACGAAGAACACGAAGCGGAGCAGGAAATCACCATGCGAACGATCGGCCAGGCCTTGTTCGCGCACCAGTATGCCAATCGCCAGGTAGACGAAGATGGGGACCAACTGCAGCAGCGTGTCCAGCATGAGGAATCTCGGTGAGGGAGTGCGGCAATTATACGGCAATCGAATCGGGCCGCCGCGGGCCGCCGATCGGCTGATAACACACGGCGGACAGCGTTAAGATAGCCAGCCTCCGGGCGCGACATGATGCACGCCACTGGTAACTGCGGCGACCCGGAGGTCATCCCTGCAAGAAAGGAGATCGTGATGATGCGAAAACTGTCCGGTATCACTGTCGCGTTGGTCGCCCTGACCGCCTGCACTCAGGAGCCCGCCGAGCAATCCACCGCGGATGCGCCACCCGCGACGCCCGCGGCACAATCCGAACCTGCTGCGCCACCCGCCGGCCCGACGGCGGCAGAGCGCGAGGCAATGGCCGCAGCGATGGCGGCGTACAACGCAATGCCCGATACCTCCGGCACCGGCGCTTACCCTGCCCTGAAGGAAGAAGTCGCCGGCCTGCCTGCTCACACAATCTATCGCCCGCAGGATCTCGCGGCTGCAGGCGACAAACTCGGTGTGCTGGGCTGGGGCAATGGCGGCTGTGCGGACGATGGCGCCAGCCAACGACTGCATCTGGCGGAACTTGCGTCACATGGTTATGTAGTCGTCGCGCCAGGTGCCATCAAGTCCGGTCCGGGCGCACCGCCGCAACCGGCACCGGAAGCGCCACCGCCCGGTCCGCCACGTCTGATCGCCAACACCACTGCCGAGCAGGTGATGCAAGGCATCGAATGGGTATTGGCAGAGAATGCGCGCGAAGGCAGCCCCTACTATCAACGCATTGATCCCGCCCAGGTCGCGGTGGCCGGCTTCAGTTGCGGCGGCCTGCAGGCGATTCAGCTGGCCGGTGATCCGCGTATCCACGCCGTGGTCGTGCAGAACAGCGGCGTGTTCAAAGACGGCACGCAAGGCATGGAAAACCTGGTCGTCACCAAGGACATGCTGAACGCTTTCCACACCCCGGTGCTCTATCTCGATGGCGGTCCGTCGGACATCGCGTATGAAAATGGCATGGATGACTACGAGCGCATCAACCATGTGCCAATCGCGATGATCAACCAGGACACCGGCCATGGTGGCACTTACCTCGAGCCCAACGGTGGCGCCAATGCGCAAGTCGTCGTGAGATGGTTGAACTGGCAGTTGCGCGGTGACACCGAGGCCGGCAGCTGGTTCGTCGGCGACGACTGCCTGCTATGCGCTGACGACAAGTGGACGGTCGAACGGAAGAATTTCCCGGCGACGCTGGATTGAGCTGATGGATGGTTGTGCGCGGGCGATCCGGTGATGATCGCCCGCGCTTGATGTGAGTGCCTGCGGCGCCTCAGCCGAGGCGGGCTGCCGTCGGCGCTTGCCGGCGACGGCGTGTACGGTCGAGCATCCAGAGCCCGGGCAGCATCAGTACGACGGCTGGCGGCAACGGAACCACGCTGGTAACGATCGGCGTCATGGTACCGGTGAACTGACCGACATCGGTGAACGTCAGTCCCGCCTGGAATGCCGTGAAATCAGCGGGGTCGAGCAACGCGGATTCCTCGATACCCAATACCCGGAAACGTTCAACGCCACCCGCTGCAAGATCCAGCAGGTTGAACTGGACCCCGGCGGCCAGCACCGCCCCGGTATCAAACGGATTCCCCTCACCATCAAACAGCCATAACTCGAACAGACCATCGCCCACGTCCGGCAGCAGGACGCTGGCAAAATTCGGGTTGCCATTGCCAATGGCGAAGTCATAACCAATCGCCACTTCCGGATCAAAGAACAGGATTTCCTCCGGCGCCTCGATGCTGATGTCGAAGTGATAGACGAGGTCATCGCCCACCGACGGCAGGAATGCATTCAATGCCTGTTGTGTCGGCGTGAAACTGAAGTACGACGCCGAGCTTGCAACCTGCCGGCCGCCAGGCCCGAAATCCGACAGATCCAGCGACATGGTGTACGTCTCCCCGAGCTGCAGGGATTGGCCGTTGGCCAGCGTGGCAGGAAACGCGTAGCTGCGCGCATTCAGCGCCAACTCCACCTGGTGGACGAAGACACCATTGCTGTCGAACATGAAGATGCTCTGGCGGTCGATGCCCGGCGCGAACTGGGGCACGACCCAACTGAGTTGCAGATCAAGCCCGCTTCCCTGCAGCAACATGTTCTGCGCGAATGGTACCGCGGCAACATTACCGAATGCCGGCGTCGCGCGATTCAATACAACCGGATCAGTCTGCGGATTGGAGATCTCGAAATCCCAGACGCCGGTCAGCAGCGGGTCATAGGGTATTTCGCGCAGGTAGGAATCGCGAAATGCGCCGACGGCAGTTGCAATCTTGTTCAATTGGACGTTGGTACCGGATTGCGAAGCCCACACCTGCGTCAGATCACCAACGGCGGTACCCGGCGTATACGGATTGGGCGTCACGCCGTTGATACCCAGCACCAGGCTGTCGTTCAGGAATCCCAACGGGTTGGCGGTGCGTGTACTGCGAAAGACAAATGCGCCGGGCGCGTTGAGTACCTCCACCGCTGCGGCCGGTACGGTCAGTACCGCAGCAGCAACGGCCAACGCGGGTGCGAATCGATGCTGTCTCGTGAGCTTCATGACAAAGGTGCCCTCCTGCGTCCTTTGGCTTGATGATGTGATGCAGCAACAATTTCCGGAACGGATTTGCTTTGGTTGCGTGCATGCTTCCCCGACACACTTCTACGCAATTTTCGCGCCATCAACCGCATTGCCGCGATGCACCCGAAGCCAGCGACCAATGGCTTATGCGAAATCAGGAGGTTAGCCACAACGATGATGTGGTGCTCGGAAGCTGGCAATTATTCGTTTCATGTTCTCTGTAAAATGCGTTGACAGCATCCTGCATGTCCAGATTTGCTTCGATGCATCAGGCATGCAAAGAACTTGCACGTTCAACCTTGTCATGGCCCTCCGACGATGAACCGGCCACGTTTCAGTTCCACGCAGCGGAATAACTGTCGATTGCGTCTTGCGCGGCTTCAATGATTGCAGCTTTATCCTGCTCCAGCAGGTAACCCTGTGTTGCCAGTTGGTCGATACGCAACTGGACCCGATCGAGATAGTCCTGAACGGAAAGGTACCGTTCAGCCACCGATGGCCGCGGATCGCCGTTGGCCAGACGCGCCTGACGTGTTGCGGCGAACGGCAGTTGCATGCCGGACGCGATACAGATATCGCCTTCGCCCATGCCCGCCTTGCGCGGATTCCAACCGGTGTTGGTCGCCAGCGGCACATCCATGAACGGGTGACGCAGGCCACCCAGCATGTTGCCGTCGCGGTCGCTCTGCGGCACGAACACCGGGTAGTCGGCGAGCTTCGCTGGCGGCTCGCTGCTGCGATCCCACAGGTAGCGGCGACCGACCGCGCCGTAGAAATGTACGGCAGGTAATACCGGGAATGCATACTCGTCCGGCGGCACGAGCTGCCCGGCGACACGAGTGGGATAGCGACTGGTCGGCGGCACGGTGTCGCTGGTCACCCAGCGATCCAGCGCCGTGAACAAGGCGCGGGCAAACGGCGCCCAGTTGATGCCCGACGACGCCTCTATCTTGCAAATCGGCGGGGTTCTGCCGGACGGCCGGCTGCTGTGTTCCGAGCCCGCCACGGCGTAGACGCGCACGTTGTCCGGCATGGCCATGTCGTTGCCGACGGCGTCGACGAACGTCAACGCGCCGCCATGCCACAGTTCATTTTCTGAATCGAGATGAATGATCTTCGGGCAGTCATGCAAGCCCTGGCAGCGTGCCACCACACCGCCCCACTGGCGCGACAACGGGTCATAGGTCAGCGGATAGCTGAACGGAAACTCATCGCCCCGTACACCGCGGTAACCATGATGCGCTTCCTTCACTCCGGGCCGCGCGAACTGCGAGTTGACCGCATTCTTGCCGGCGCCGGAGATCATGATGAACGCACCATCGAGTACCTTGCGGCCTTGTTCATCGTCATTGAATTCGTAGACGAGTTCCTTCAACGTGCGGCCCGTCTGCGAAGCGCCCAGACCAATGGTATGGGTCACGCCGGCCCCACCCGGTGATGCCAATGGATTGGCGCCGGACGTATCGTGGCGCAGGAACGCCACCAGGTCGCGCATCGACGCCAGTGCAAGCCCGTAGACGATGGGATCACGCGCTACATAACTGAATTCATAGATCGCGCCGTCCGGCGTGACAGGCGCCTGCTGCACTTCGACCCGCCATTCGTCCAGCAACTTCCACTTCAACCCGGTCGGCGTGGTGGCGGCATCGAGTTCAAGGTTGCGCACCTGCAGGTGCGTCTTTTGTTTGAGCGTCGCCGCCGGATACGTGAGATGCGCGATGAAGGTTTTCGCCGGCCCCATATCGGAGAACTGCTCCCGCGTCATGCCGGTGATCGGCGTTCCATCGGCGTTGCGTGCGGTCGGCAACCTTGCATAGAGCAGGCCGCTGCTTTCGGCATCCGGGAAACGGCTGGCCAGCCCCAGCGACATCGGAACCACGCCGGCGATCGGATACGACACCTGCCAGCCACTCATCACCAGGGCATACCCCTGATTCATCAAAAAGCCGTTGCCCGCCGGCGAATCGCGCGTTGCATCATTCAGACTGGCCAGCATCAATGAACGGCCACGATTGACCAGTTCGTACACCATGCGTCCATTGGCCTTGCGCCGGTCCGCCGGCACCAGGATTTCGACATCCGCATCGAACGCGATTCTGCCGTCGGCTTCGCGTGGGGCGAGGCCGATGTTCACGATGCCCGCGTTGACCGGCAGCGTCGGATCCAGCCGATGATGCGCGACCGCGCGGATGCGTTCGTAAGTGCCTGTGTCACCGAATGACTGACCATCGAACGCCGGTTCCACTGATTTGATCTCCAGCCGCACGACCTCGGCGTGGCTGACCGCCCCTGCCACCACACTTACCATTGCGGCCGTAAGCAGTTGCATGAAGCGAACGAAAGGCTGTGAACTTCGACGATGGCGGAGCATGGGCGTGGATTCCTCGCGCTGGCAATGACTCAAGAGGCGTCGGACAGGGTGTCGCCGCAAAAGGGCGGACCCCATACAGTTTGAGCTACAAACTATTTCAAACTGTCCGGGTATTCAACCAGGGGTGGGGCGCACAGCATTGATGCCGCGCCGCATACGACGGGGAAATGGCAATCAGGCGCGGCCGCGGACCTTGGCCAGCCACCAGCGCAGACCTACGAACAGGAAGCGCCAGTCGCTGAAGAATTCGGGCGGCTTGCCTTCGAACCAGTGGCCGATGAACTGCAACACCCAGCCACCGATGAACAACGCCAACGCGAACTGCCACAAGCCATCGACGGCGGGCGCGGCGAGCGCCATCACAAGGGAAACGACAATCAGCGGAATGCCGAGGGTGTGGCAGAAGCGATTGACCGGGTGCTGGTGGCTGCGCGCATAGCGCGCGATCCAATCTTCCACCGGCCTGCCATCCTCGGTCATGGCCAGTGACTACGGTTGCTTCAATGCAGCTGCGTCGTTCATCAATTCCTGGGTCTCGACGCCGGTACAGATCAAGGGTAGCAACTGGTCGAAGGGCGCCAGGACCAGGTGCTGGGTCGGCACCACCCATGGTGCGGTGAGCACGCCGGGATCGTAGACCGTGGCATCCACCAGCAGCGTGTTGGCGTCCGGCCGCTGGTAGCGTTCGACAACCCGCAGCTGGTCGGTGTGTTGTGAGACGCGGCCCTCGGCGTATATCCAGGTGTCGTCAGTGAAGTTCTTCGTTTCCACTACGAACGTATCACCTTCCCAGTGACCGACCGCGTCTCCGCGGAACGACGGCGGTACATCGCGCGGTTCACGACCGTCGGTCGGGATCAGCTGGTAACCGTGAAAGGTTTCCTGCAGGAAAACCATCATCCCCGGCGTCGATACGATCTGGCCGATGGTGCCGACATCGAACAATCTGACGCTCAAGGTACCGAACGCTGTGGGTCGGCATTGCAGCGTCGGGTCATCCTTGTCGGTCAGGGTCGCGGCATGTGCTTTGGCTTCGGGGGTATACAAATCGGTGAACGTCAGCGGCCGCTTTTCCGGGTCATTGTTGTTGGCAATCCGCTGGGCGCGGCTGCTGTTGTATTGCGGGCTGCCGAGATCACCCCCGGTCCACCACACGCCGCTGAGATCGGGATGGCCGTCAGCCATGCGCGGCGTTGGCGCTGCATCCATCTCGGCCGCGCATACGCTGCCCGCCGCCAGCACCGCTGCCGCCAGTAACGACTTGAGGAAACTTCGGGGAGCTTTCATCGGTAACATCGTCATCGTGTCTCGCATCTGACTTACCGGCTGCCGCCGGCTTCCTGCGGGCCGAACATGCCGAACTTCCTGCCATCGGCGGTGATCAGTTCACGCAACATGCCGTTGTTCGAATCATTGCGGGCGCGGAAGCCGTTGATGGTGACGGTGTCACCCGGCTTGATCACCTTCGGTGAATAACCGTTGCGCAACATGCCGCTGGGCGTGCCGGCCTCGAACTTCCAGCGCACGGTTTCACCGCTGCTGTCGGTCACATCGAGAAAGAAATGCGAATGCGGGTTGGTCAGCCGCACCTCTACCACCTTGCCTTCGATCGAGATCGGATCTTCGAGGTCGTACGCCGCCGCGAACGAGTGGTGCGCCATGGCCGGCAGGCTGGCGAGTGTCGACAGCAGGCCGGCCAGCAACAGGGCCGGACCGCGATGCGAAATGTTGAACAGGTTCAGCGCGCGAAATTTCATTGGATTCTCCTTCACTGCCGGGGCGCGGATATAACGATGCGCCCATAGTGGGAGCACGTGCCGCCGCAGTCAATAACGTGGTTGACTCGGCAACAGTTAACGCCGGACGGTGGATGTGCTTCAATGCCTTGCCTGCCGCCCGGAACACAGGCGGAATGGACAGCGTTAAACCGAGGACACCCGAAATGCGAAATTTATCCCTGGCTGTGGCCGCTCTGGCCGCGATCGTGCTCTGCAACATTGCCGCGGCGCAGCCGGCCGGCATCACCATGGAAATGATTAACACCACCCTGCCGCTGGAGGGCGCACCACTGGCCGTCGTCGGCCCGTACGCGGTAATCAAGGAGACGGCGGTCGGCGCGCCGCGCTACGTCACCTATCGCCCCGCTGATTTGAGCGCGTTTCCCGCCCGCGACCGGCTGCCGGTACTGGTATGGGGCAATGGCGGCTGCGCCATCGATGGCGGCCGCTACGCGGAATTCCTCGGCACCATCGCCTCGCACGGGTTCCTGGTGATGACCACTACCGCATTGGAAGGCGAAGGCCGGATGCAGCAGACCCCGCCGATGCTGGTCGCGGCCGTCGATTGGGCGCAGGCCGAGAACCAGCGCGCCGGCTCACCGCTTGAAGGCAAAATCGATATGAGCCACGTCGCGGTGATGGGGCAATCCTGCGGTGGCATGCTGTCGGTAGGACTGGGCACCGACCCGCGCGTCGGCACCATCGGCGTATTCAATTCCGGCGTCTCCGCCCCCAACCCTGAAGGCCAGGATCCGAATCGCCCGACCACTGCCGATCTCGCCCGAGTCCATGGACCGGTGTTGTTCATCAACGGTCATGAGCGCGACTTCATGCTGCAGGCCTCGCGTGCGAACTTCGATCTCGTCAACAACGTGCCAACGTTCTACGGCGCGCGCCACGGCGCCGGCCACACAGCCACGGTATTCCACCCGGGCGGCGGCGAATACGCCAACGTCGCGGCGAACTGGCTGCGGTATCAGTTCAAGGGAGATTCCAAGGCAGGAGAGATGTTCGTCGGCAGCAGTTGTTCGCTTTGTACCGATGCCAACTGGGATACAGCGGCCAAAGGGCTGCGATGAAGTCACGGCTCGCTACATCAGCAAGCAAACTTGCAGGTGTGGACAAACAGAATGGTGAATAGATGTGGCGCAGGCGCTTCCGGACTCCTGGAAGCGCCTGCAGTTTCTGGTTGCGTTCAGGGCAACTCGAACACGTAAAGCGTCACCCCTGCCGCTGACGCCTGCAGTTCCGGCACCATGCCGCGACCACCGGCGCCGTAGGCGCTGCCGCCACCCGCCACTACCGCCACGTATTGCTTGCCATTCACTGCATACGTGATGGGTGAGGATTCCGGCGCGGCATTCAACCGTGTCTGCCAGAGGATGTTGCCAGTGTCTTGATCGTAGGCGCGGAAGTGGCGGTCGAGATCGCCGTAGAACAACACGCCAGTGGCTGTCGACAAGGCGGAACCGGCGAACGGCACCCGCTGACGTTGCTGCCAGACGATTTGTTTCGTGTTCAAATCCAGCGCGGCCAGCTTGCCGAAGTTGCCATCCGCGCCAGGCGGTACACGGGTGGAGAACCGCATGTCGCTGCCGCCCTTGGCGGTTTCCTCGGCGCTGCGTGGCGAGTAGGTGTAATCCGTGCAGGACTCAGTCAACGCCACGAACAACACACCGTTGGTCGGATTGATCGATGTGGTCGGCCAGTTGCGGGCGCCGAACGGCGCCGGACACATCAATTTGGCCTTGCCCGCTTCCGGCGCCAGCGCGGGGTTCACCGTCTTCTCACCGGTCTTTTCGTCGATGGCGATGACGAGGTTCTGCATACCCATGTCGCGCGCGAATACGAACTCGCCGGTCGCGGCATCCAGCGCTTCAAAAATCGCCGTCTTGCCCGCAGTCACCACCAGCTTGCGCGGCTTGCCATCGATCGGCAGCGTGACCAGCGATTGTTCGAACACCCAGTCCAGATCCCAGACATCACGGCGATGATGCTGGTAATACCAGACCAGTTCACCGGTGGCCGGGCGCAATGCGACGGTGGCGTCGGTATATAGACCATCGTTGCGCGTGACCTTGTCGGTGCCGGGCCGCGGTTCCAGCAGCGTGGCGGAATCGTAGGTGTTGCCGATGCCGAAGTAGACCAGATCGAGTTCCGGATCGTAGCTGCCGGCCGTCCATACGCCGCCGCCGAAGCGTTCGTTCACCGGTGCGTCGTTCCAGGTGTCGCCACCGGGTTGACCGGGCCGCGCGATGGTACGGAAGCGCCACAGCTCGCTGCCGGTTTTCGCATCCAGGCCGACGATGAAACAACCGCCCGGTGAATTCTCCAGCCCCAGGCTGACCCCGATGACGATCACGCCGTTGACGACAATCGGGCCGCCGTTCAGATGCAACGCCACGCCTTCGGCCTTGCCCTGCATATTGCGTTGTTCCGGCGTCAACACCTCCTGGTCCCAGACGACCTTGCCGGTCTTGGCATTCAATGCGACGACATGGCCATCAATCATCGGCGCGATCAGCAGATCACCGGTCAACGCCAACGTTTTCACGCGCGAGGCACGGCCGTTGTCGTATTGATCCGGCAGGATGCGCAGGTATTGCCACAACAACGCGCCGGTCGTCGCATCCAGCGCCTGAACCACCGGACCGCTGTAGACGAACAGCACGCCATCGTGCACCAGCGGGGTGATCTCATTCATGCTGTCGGGCAGCGACCAGCTCCACGACATGCGCAGGTTGCCGACGTTGCCACGATCGATCCTGCTCAACGTGCTGTAACCCAATGTGTCGAAACGCCGACGCCAGATCAGCCAGTCGTTGGCCGGCGGGTCGCGCAACATGTCGTCGGTCACCGGCGTCAGTGTCGCCAGCTTCGCAGTACGTTGGGCGATGGCGGCCTGATACAGCGGATCATCAAGATTACGTTGCACCGGCGGCCGCGGACGTCCCTCCGCCACATTGCCGTCGGGCGCGGACGCTGGCGCGGCGGCGACGGCAGCGCTCGCAGCACCGGCTGCGGCGGTAAAGCCGTTGCTCTGCAGAATGTACGCTTCGATATCGGTATAGGCCTGGCCGCTGACCGAACCCAGACCGCCCGGGGGCATGGTGGTACGGATATGTTCGGAGAATTCGCCGCGGGTACGATCACGCCAATGGCTGGCGAATACATCACCGGTCAGGGTCGGGCCGAATTGGCCGCCTTCCAGTGCGGCACCGTGACATGAGACACAGACGCGACCGTATGCGGCCTGCCCGCGGGTGACCTGATCAGCGGTGAACGTGGCGGCGCGGTCGTCGCTGAACAGACGTTGTGCCGTCGCCGACGTGGTGGCCAGTGCCGGCATGATTGTGACGAGCGCGAGCGCGCGAAACCCGATGGTCATCTTCCCCCCCTTGGAACCCAAACATAAATGCGGAGGCTGATTGTGCCACAGGCACGCAAATGGCGAAGGGATTTGCGTTGCAGCAGCAGCCACACCCCGGCGGCTTGTGTCGCACGGGGTGCAGCCACCTCGGATATCAGGGCTTGCGGAACAGCAGCACGAAGCGATCGCTGTTGCCGGAGACCTGCGGCTGACCGACTTCAATCTCGAGCTTGTCATCCGGTCGATACAGTGCGTTGCTGTAGTCGACGAATTCGAATCCGGAAGCTTCAACTTCCTTGATCACCAGCACCGGGTCCACGCGGCGACCGTTGAACTGGGCCCGGGGCTCATTATGGCGGCGGGTGTGGTCGACGATGCCGTAGTAGCCGCCGGATTTCAGCGCACGGAAAGTGGCGTCGTTGATGGCCACGCGGTCGTCATAACCGAAGTTGTGATAGTTCTGGAACGTCAACACCAGATCAACCGGTTCGACATTCCAACCGGTGGTGCCCACCCAGGCGGACCCGGCGTCTGATGCCCGGTTGTTCCAGTCCAGCACCGAAACCTGTTCCATGCCGGGGGTTTTCAGCATTTCGCGCATCATGTCGCTGTAGCGGTTCACTTCGGGCTGCGTCACATACAGCTTGCCCTTGTTCCGCCAGAATCGGTCCCAGCAACTTGGTGTACCAACCGCCAAACGGCAGCATCTCGATCACGCGCATGTCCTCGCGCAGGCGGAAGAACTCGAGCACATCGGCCGGCTGGCGGCCATCGTAGCGCGCCTTTTCCTGCGCATTGTGCAGGCCGTTGGCCATTTCCGCCTCGACCCGGGCACGTATACCACCGTCCTGTGCCTGCGCCAGCGCGGCGACGGCAAACAAACCCAGACCGGCGAATTTCGAAAACATTTTCTGCATGATTCTCTCCCTGCTCCTGCGCTATGCCGCCAGTGTCGCGGCCGGATATGACGATTGAGAAGCTTCAGAGCCCTGCTGCCTGCCGGGGTTCCCGCTCGTTGTGCCTTTATAAAACAAATGCCAGCTAGCGGTTATCCCCGTGCGTCCATGCTGACGCGTCAGTGGCTCCAGGGTGCCGGGTTGGCGACGAGAACGCGAAATGACGGTAATTTGTCCGTATTTGGCGCGTTTTCCGCCAGTGGACTTGTCAACTTCATCGTCCGGACGGCGTTCATCCCATCAGGGCCGGTTGTTGCAGGCCTGTTTGATGGAGACAATTCCGATATCTTTCGTCTGGAAAGGAGCACTGCAATGACACTGTCCAAATGGCACGCGGCACTGGCCGCCGCCCTGGTGGCTGGCAGCATGAACGTCACCGCCCTCGAGGGAACGGCTGGCGATATGACCATGAACCTGGTTGACCGGCATGCCGCACGCCCCCACCTGCCGCCGCGGGCAATCGAAGGCCTGCGCGACATCATCACCGATTACCAGATCGCCAATGGCGATCTCACCGAAGAACAGCTGGCGGAAATGGAAGCCCAACGCGAAGCTCTCCGCGAAGAACTGCATGCCCTGCGTGAAAGCGGCGACTACGAGGCCCTTGAGGCACGTCTTGCCGAACTGCGCGCCGACCGTATTGCGCGCCAGGAAGCGCTGCGTGACTACGTTGCCGCGCATGAGGACCTGCGTCTGGAACTGCAATCGTACCGGGCCGCGGTCAGATCAGAGTTCCGTGATCGACTGCGCGAACGCCTGCACGACGATACGACGCTTTAACGCGCTAGTCATCCGACCGGGCTGCCGCTCACATCGCGGTGGCCCGGTATCCTTCTCCTCTCATCCTGTCCGACCCAACGGGGATTACCAGTGCGTGTACTGGCGACTGTGCTGCTGTCCTGTGTGCTGGGCACGTGCTGCCTGGCAGCCGACGACGACCTGTTCTCGGCGGCGGAAGCGGCGTTCAAAGCCGGCGAGTTCGCCACTGCGGCGACGCTGTTTGAACAGGCGCTGCAAGCCGGCGATGACTCGACAGCGCTTCGTTACAACCTTGGCGTGGTGTACTTCCGCCAGGGACAACTGGCAGCGGCACGGCAGAATTTCGAATCGTTGCTGGATGACGAAGGCTTTGCCGACTGGGCGCGCTACAACATCGCCTTGATTGACCGTCAGCAGGGCAATGGTGATGATGCTCGCGATGGATTCGCCGTGGTGGCGCGAACCAGCAGTGACGCGGCGCTGGCGGCGCTGGCGACCCAACAGCTGCAGACAGGATCAGCCCGGGCATCAACGAAGCCCACTCTATCCGGCAGCCTCTCACTCGCGGGCGGTTACAACGACAACGTCGTCGATCCGGTGGATATTGCTGGCACTGATCGCGGTGACCACTTCATCGAAATCGTCGGCACAGTGAGCACGCGCTGGGGCGATACCAAATCCCCGTGGCACGCCAACGCGATTGGTTACGTCAGCCGTTACGACGATATCCGCGCGTACAACGTCAGCTTGTTCGCCGGCGGCGTCGGCCGCGCCTTTCAGTTGCACGACTGGCAACTCGACGGCGGCGTGGAATATCGCCACCTGCTGCTGGATGACAGCGGCTATCTCGGCGAAGCTGCGGCGAAAATCACCGCGACCCACGCACTGCCCTGGCAGAGCGAGTTCAGGATCAATTACGAATTCGCCTCAATCAATTCGCTCAACGACGATTACGATATGTTGGCTGGCGATGTACACCGGCTGAACATTGACCTCACGCGCGATGACCACGGACCTTGGTACGGACAATTGCGCTATCGGATGCAGCTCGATGATCGCGCCGACCGCGAAACACCGACCAGCTACACCAGCTTTTCCGCGCTCCGGCACGAAGTGGGCGGACGCGTCGGACGACGCTGGGGGCCGGTGGACGTGAGCGTCGATGCCGGTTTTCGTCACAGCAGGTTCCTGAATGACAATGTCCTGCCCGGCCTGGGCGCCATCCGACGCAAAGACAAACTGCTGCGCGTGGGCGGTATCGCGCAATGGCGGCTGGATGATCACTGGACGGTGATCGGCGAGGCGCGGTACAGCGACAACCGTTCCACGGTGGACTTCTACGATTATCAGCAGCTTGAATTCACCCTTGGCGTGGAGCGCACTTTCTGATGGTCGGTGTGAAGAATGCAGCAGCAACATCGCAACTCGGCCGGGCATGGCAGACTGCGCTGCGCGCACTGCTGCTGATGACACTGGCCTGCGCGGCGCACGCGCAACAGTTTGCGATCGCCGATTATTTTCCGCTGCAGGCACTGGATGAATGGAGTTACCAGGAAAACAGCCAGTCGACCATCCGTTCCGTGCAACCTGGCGAAGTCATTATCAATGGCGCGGCGACGTCCGCGATCAGCGATGACTTCGACATCCTGACCGAGTACTGGTCGGTGGATGCGCAAGGCCTGCGGTTGCATCGGCAAATCGATACCGACGCCACGCAACAGACGACGGATACCTACACCTACAATCCGGCCGTTGTGCTGGCCGCGGCGACCAGCAGCGCCGGCAGCAGTGTCACGACGACCGGCACGGTTACCATCGATTTCGATGGTGACGTGTTCCAACCGCAGTTCAGCGCAACATCCACGGTCGAAGGGGTCGAGACCGTGGTGGTCCCCGGCGGCACCTTCGACGCGTTGAAAATTCAGTACGCGCTGACCATTCTCGGCGAGACTGAAACCGTCACGCTCTGGCTTGCGCCGGGTATCGGCATCGTCCGCCGTTCAACCCTGTTCGAAACCACCGAAGACATCGCCGAGGCGACCGCCTATTTCATCGATCATGATGGCGACGGCGTGAACATCGACGCCGACAACTGCCCGGATATCACCAATACCGAACAAACCGATACCGATAACGACGGCCTGGGCAATGCCTGTGACGACGACGATGACAACGATGGACTGCCGGATTCGCAGGAATCCATCTACGGCCTGGACCCGTTGGTCAGCGATGCCGGACTGGACCAGGACGCCGATGGCCTGACAACACTCGAAGAAATTTCCCTGGGCACCGATCCGTTCGCCGCGGATTCCGATGGCGATGGCATCAGCGATGGCGACGAGGTCGCCGCGGGCCGCAACCCGCTGCTCAATGAAAGCACCGTCGTCAATCTGGTGTTGATTATGCTGCTGGAGGATTGAGGAGCAGCGATACCGCCTGCGTGGCGCCTGACCTGCGCGTCCGCAAACAGTCCCGCATGCGGGCACCGATCACCGACGTCGAGATCGTCGTCCCGCCAGCCGCAATATTCCCAGACCGCCGAACAAAAGTGGCAACGCTCCGGGCAACGGCACCGGGCTGGCGAGTTGGACGCCGGCCAGTGAGATCGTGCCGTTATCGAGGAGTGAGTATGAGAAACCCGGTGCGAGGCCGAGGAATTCCAGCTCGACACTGTTCAGGCCGGAAATGGTTGGAGACTCCAGGAAATGAAACGACATATCGCCCGCAAGATCGGTCGCGTTGAGAAAATCGAATACCAGCGTGCCGCCGGTGAACAGGGCTTTGGATCCGACGCGTAATACATCGAACTCACCTGCGTCGGTGCCGATGATTTCGATCACCAGACTGCCGTCGTCGAGCCGGAAGTCATGCTCGATTTCCAGAATGCCGGGTGAATTGCCGGGGTTCACAATACCGCCCGCGCCGATGGTAACCGGCGCTTCGATCAAGCCCGTGCCGAGCAGCGTGCCACCGGTGATCGAGACAGAGCCCTGGCGCAACGTGCCGTTCACGCGCGTTTCACCCGCGGTCTGCAGATAGTTGCCGGTGCCGACCAGCTGACCGGTGATCGAAACCTCGCCAGAGTTGAACAGTGCATCGTTGTTGCGCAGCGTGCCGCCGTCACCCGCGACCAGTGCGCCGGAATTGGTGAACTTGGCGCCCAGCAGGAATTCACGTCCATCCAGCTATCAGGAGTGAACCTTCGTTGGCGGTCAGCCCCTCCAACTGATCGAAGTAGGCACGTTCGCCACGCAATACAACGTTCGCGTCGTTGATCGCGATTTTGTCTGACACCAGGATCAACTGCGCGCCGCTGCCTTCATCGGTGACCACCCAGGTGCCTCCGCCCAGGCGGCTGGACGCGCCACCGCCGGAGACATCACCACTGTGCGCTGTCAGTACACCGCCGTTACCGACACTCACGGTGCCCTTGTTCCGCAAATTGCCGGCCAGCAGGGTCCCGCCATTGATTTCCAGGCTGCCTGCATTGGTCAAACTGTTGCGCACTTCAAACCTGGCGTTGGAGTCAACCATGACTTCGCCGGTATTGATGATGCCGGTCGAGTTGCCGATGTAACCCACGGCGCCCGCATAAAGACGCAACGTACCGCTGTTCTGCACCATGCCGAAAATGTCGATGTTGGCACCTTCGCCGAACAGAACAATTTCAGCGGCATTGTGTGAAATGCCGTTGCCGATGAATTCGAGCCTCGCCTGCTGGCCGAATCCCGCAGAGACCTGCCAACTGCCGCCGGTCAGAACACCATCGGCAGACAGGTTCGGTGTATTCCCGATACTGACCACAACAGGATCGTCATGGTTCTGATTGTCAACGAACACGATGCCCTGATTGACCAGCGTGCCACCGAGCGTGGCGCTGGCATCGCTGAACAACAACTGGTCGCGATTGGTCAGCTTGCCTTCGAGCAACAGCTGGCCATCCTGGGCAATGACGAGCGTGCCGAGGTTTTCCAGACCACTGGTGATGGCGTAAGTCGCGCCTGAAGCAACTTCCAGCAGACCTTCGTTACGCCTCAATTTCGCAAGCTGCGGCATACTTGCCTGCGGCCCCTGCAGGGAGACATACGCGCGATTGACATCGATGTCGCCGCTGCCGACTTGCAAACTGACGGCATTCTGGAAACCCGCCACCTGCCAGCTGCCGCCCACCAGCGCCTGGCCCGCCGGGTCCGCCACCACGTTGTCCGACTGGGCGAATACAGCATTGAAGGGGTTCGTTCCCGCACCCCTGTCAAAAGCGAGCACCAGCCCGGTGTTACTGAAATGGCCGCTGCCGGTCACCGGGCCGTTGACAAACAACGTCCCTGCATTGGCCATGACGCCGTTATTCAGCAGCTTGCCAGTGCTTAACATCCCGCCTTCGCCAATGATCAGACTGCCGCGATTCTCCACCGGGTCTCGCAACTGCTGACTACTGCCGCCACTGATCTCCAGGCTGCCGAGATTCAGCGTCAGTGTGTCCATCATGTTGAAGTGCGAGTTTCCGAACAACAGCACTTCGGCGTTGTTCGTCGTGATGTTCTGCCCGGCGATACTCAGGACCGCAGTAGCGTCGAAATCGCCGACAACCGCCCACCTGCCGCCATTCAGTACACCATTGACGACATTGGCAGGGTCTGTCAGCAGCGCAGTGCCATCGGTCGTGCCGACATCGATGGTGGAAACATTGGCAATGTAGGTGCTGCCCACCACCTCGAGCGTACCGATATTGTTGAAGCCTTTGCTGCCGCGCATGGCTCCGGCAATCGACACCAGGCCATGGTTGACCATGCCGGTGGAATCGCTGAGCACGCTGCCGGCGCCGACGTTGATCGCACCGCTGTTCACCAGACCTTTGTTCGCGGTGAAGTTCTTGCCGTCGGTAAATGTCAGCGAGCCTGCGTTGACCAGCACGCTGTCGATCTGGGTGAACGACGCGCCGACGCCGGACAACGTGACGGTTGCGTCATTTGTCAGTATCGCCCCGCCCGTGCCGAGCTGCAGCGATGCGATATCGTTGTCGGACGCCACTACCCGCCATTCGCCGCCGGTCAACTTGCCGGTAGCGAGGTTGGACGTAGCGATCATCAGCTTGGCGTTGACGACCTCGAGCAGACCGTTGTTGGCGATGGTCTGTTTGCTGCTGAAGCCGGTGTGATTGGCGAACGTCAACGAGCCGTTGTTCTCGGTCATTGACGTCAGCCCCTGCATGGTAGCGCCGGCGCCTGAAACAACAATGGCGGCATCATTGACACGCAGCGGACCACTGCCGATTTGCAGTGAAGCAACACCGTTCAACGCATGGACTTCCCACTGACCACCGGTCAATCTGCCACTGACGGCATCATAGTTGGTCGCATTGGCGACGCTCACCGTGCTGTCCACAACCTTGATGACACCGGAATTGGTCAATGTGGACTTGCTGTTGAACTGGCGACCGTCGCCCAGCGTCAGTGAACCGCGATTTTCCGCCAATGTGCTCAACTGATTGAAGCTCGCATTGGCGCCCCATAGTTCTATATCCGCATCGTTGATGCTGATGTTGCCGCTGCCAATGATGAGCGCTGCCGGTCCGTTTTCGTCACTGACTATCCAGCGGCCGCCGCTGAGCGTGCCACCGGAAAGTTGGTTGCTCTGTTCGATGGTGGCAGTGCCACCGGCGACGGACAGTGTGCCTTGATTGACGAACTTGCCTTTACTGATGAAGGTGTCAACGTTCAGGGTGCCGTCGTTGAACAGCGCGCCGGTGTTGGATACACGGTGGCGCCGCCGCCGAGCTTCTGCTGCCGCAACGTCACTGTTGAGCCAGCGCCAATCACCAGTGAGCCTGCGTTGGTTGTGAAGTTAGACATAGTCAGGGCGGCGCCGTCTTCCAGCGTCAGCACCCCGTAGTTTTCCCGCAAGCCGTCCAGCTGACCGAACTGTACGCCTTCGCCACTCAGCAGGACGTCGGCTTCCAATCGCTCGATGCTTATCGCCGGACCGATGGCGAAGCTGCCCTGACCAATGCGGCTATGGATGCGCCAGGTGCCCCCGGTGAGCCACTTGTCTTGCGCGGAAAGGTTGTCGCTGGCGTAAAACGCCACGTCGCCACCATGGCTCTCGACGATGCCGTTATTGTTCAGGCGGCCTTCGTCTGCGAGTTGGACATCTTCCAGCAACAGCCAGCCGTCGTTGTGCAAGGTACCCTTGCCTTGCATGGAACCACTCACCGCAAAGATGCTGTCACCGCCAATGCTGATCGTGCCGTCGTTATTGAATGCGTCACTCTTGGTGCCAAAGGTTCCGAGTAACGCGCCTGAAAGCAAGGTGATGCTGCCCTGGTTATCGCGCAACAGCAGTTCGGGCAGGTAAGCGCCACGCCCACGCAAGGTCAGATCGGCGGCGATGCCGCGAATCGGGTTACCACCATTGAGATGGATACCGCCGGTGCCCGCGCTGATGCCGATATCCCAGATGCCACCGGTCAGGACGGTGTTGACGACGTTGCTGGACCGTACGAAGACATCGCTGCCGTAACGAAACTCCGCCGTGCCGTTGTTGGTGAACACCTGCCCGGAAAGCATCGCGCCGCTATTGAGGAAGGTGCCGTTGTTGGTGATGGCACCGTTGCCACTCAACGTTCCAAGATTGTCGAAGGTGCCAAGGTTGTTGAGATTCGCCGTCACCAGCAGGCTCTGCAGGTTGTAAAACAGGCTGGCGGGTTCAACGTTGAACGTATTTGTAGACAGCGTCCCCGTGCCGAAGCAGGTCCCGGTGATGGTGACCAGAGGCAATACCGCAGGTCCAGGCAGCTCACATACCGCCGCGGCCTGCTGCGAGAATGTGGCGCCGCCGCCCAGGAGCAGCGCAAGCCGGATGGAACGCGCCAGGTTGCGCCGTTTAAATCCACGGTTGGAAAGGCCATGGGCGCGAACGGGCACACTTCGGCGGCGAAACGGCTTCATGTTTGGTACTCCCGAGAGTCTGTGCAGCGTACGGTTTCTATAGTTTGCGGTAGCTTGCGCGCCTCCCATGAAACGGGCAATAGCCCGCCGGCGACGAGTGCGCGGCGATCGATAACATTCGAAAACGCCAGCGGGAATGCGAGAATGCGGCGCCAGAACTACCGGAACGGACACATGTCAGCAACAAATGCCAACAGCTACGACCAGATGCCGTACGAGAGCGTGCCGTTTGCGCAGACGCATCCCGATCACCTGGCGGCGCTGGCCACGTTATTCGGTTTGCAGGCGCCGCAACTTCCCGGTTGTCGCGTACTTGAACTGGGCTGCGCCGCCGGCGGCAACCTGATTCCGCTGGCCGAGCAGATCCCCGGCGTTGAACTGGTGGGTGTCGATGCTTCGGAGCGACAAATTACTGATGGCCGCGGGATTTGTTCCCAACTGAATCTGGGCAATATCGCCCTCGTCGCCGCCAGCATTGAAGCCATCGATGACAGCTACGGCGAGTTCGATTTCATCATCTGCCACGGGGTTTATTCGTGGGTGCCGGCAGCGGTGCAGCGCGCCATTCTGCGCGTGTGTCGGGAAAGGTTACGTCCGAACGGCATCGCCTACGTCAGTTACAACACATTGCCGGGCTGGCGCATGCGCGGGACGATTCGCGACCTGATGCGCCACCATGCGCTGAAATTTCCGGCACCCGCCACCCAGGTGGCCCAGGCCCGGGCCATGCTCGATTTCCTGGCCCAGGCGGCACCGGCGGCCGATGCGGCTTACAGCACGTTGTTGCGGCGGGAGTTGGAGCAACTGCGCGGCATGCCGGATTCGTACATCTTCCATGAACACCTGGAGGCGGAGAACGAACCGGTGTACTTCAACGAGTTCGTCGCCCGCGCGACCGACGCCGGCCTGCGCTACCTCGCCGAAAGCGAATTGGGCGCCATGCTGATGGCCGACCTGCCGCGCGATGTTGCCAGGGTGGTCAAGCAGCTGGCGCCCGATGCGATCGAAGAACAGCAGTTGCTCGATTTCATCCGCAACCGGGCGTTCCGCCAGTCACTGCTGGTACGTGCCGACCAACCGGCGTCCGCGGCGTTCCAGATCGAACGGCTCACTGCGCTGTACCTGTCCAGTCCTCTGCGTGAAGCGCCAGCCACCGCCGGTCACGGCAGCGGGCCGTTTCAATTCGGCGTGAATGGCAGTCACACCGTGTCGACGACCGAACCGCTGACGCGCGCGGCATTGCAGACCCTGGGCGATACCTGGCCGGAAAACCTGCCCTGGCACGAGTTGCTTGCAATCGCAGGCCGGCGCAGCGGCTACGATGCACAGGCGATCGCAGCGGCGACCGAAACGCTGCTGATCGACCTGTTGCGCTGCTTCGGGTCCGGCCTCCTGTCCCTGCATACCGGCCCACTCGCCTGCACTGCGAACCCGGGCGAGTATCCGCGTGCCAGCGCGCTGGCACGCTGGCACGCCGCACATGGCCATGCGGTCCCGACGTTGCGTCATACACTGATGAAGCTGGATGAACCACACCGCGCCTTTCTCGGTTGGCTGGACGGCACCAACAGCCGCGCGATGCTCGCGGAAAAAGGCGCGGCCGCGTTTCCAGGATTGGGCGCCGCCGGCAGTGACAAGCTGCTCGCCGGGCTGACCCGTGCCGGCCTTTTGCTGGCGCCGGTAGTGGCTGAAGTGTCGGTATGAAACTCACGCTTTACAACCAGTGCCGCAGCGGGCCTTCCCATCGCGTCCGGATCGCGCTGGCGATGAAAGGCATCGACTACGAGTACGTCGCCATCGATCTGCGCGCGGGTGCGCAACGCAGTGATGGTTTTCGCAAAATCAACGCGCAGGGATTCGTACCCGCGCTGGACGTTGACGGGGTGGTGCTCACGCAAAGCAGCGCGATCCTCGAATGGATCGAGGAAAGCTTTCCCGCCCCACCACTGTTGCCCGCGGATCCGCTGGCGCGTGCCCACGTGCGTAGCATGGCGGCGGTGATCGGCAGCGACGTCCAACCGCTCAACAACCTGCGGATTCAGGCCTGCCTGCGGGATGAGCTTCACGCCGGGGATGCGCACGTCAGGCAATGGGTTCAGCGCTGGATAGCCGAAGGATTCGATGTCCTCGAGCAGCGAATTGAACGCTTCGGTGGCACCTTCAGTTTCGGTGACCAGCCGACGCTGGCAGACATCTACCTGATACCGCAGGTGGGAATGGCCGACAGGCAGGGCTTCGACCGCTCCTCGTATCCGCGGATCGCGGCGGTCTGCACCAATGCCGCCCGCCACGAAGCCTTTGCGGCCGCCGATCCCGCCCGCCAACCCGACTGGTCTTAGCGACGCCCGACCGGCTCAGCGCGCTGCGGCCGGTGGCCGGTTGACCACCAGCAGAATCGCGCCACCCGCCAGCAGCGTGCCGATGCCCACCTGCGCGAACACCAGGCTGCCGGTTGCGGCCGTTACCCGGCCGATGACCAGCGGCATGACGAACCCGGCCAATGAACCCAGGGTCGTGACAATGGCGATACCTGCCGGCGCCGCGCCGGCGGAGAGGTAACCCGGCGCCAGGCTGAAGAAAGGCGCAAACGCGGCGATAGTCCCGCCGATGGCCAGTACCAGGGCGAACAAGCTCAGTTCGACACTGCCCGGAACCCATGGCAACAACAGCCAGCCCGTCGCGGCCGCCAGCAGGCAGGCCGCGGCATGCCATCGGCGTTCCCCGCGCCGGTCGGAACTGCGGGCGACCGCAAGCTGCACGAACAAGCCCACTGCATTGGGCACGAACAGCAGGTAAGCCGCACGTCCCGCCTGTGTTGCGCCGGCATCACGCAGGATGCTCGCAGCCCAGAACGCGTTGGTGCTGGTCGAGGCGTACAGTGCGAAACACGCCGGCAGTAACAACAGGAATCTCGCGTCACGCAAGGCATCCAACAGCGACTCGTGGGTGACCCCGCGCTTTGCCCTCGCTTCCGCCGCGAGTTCATCGAGCACGACCTGGCGCTCGGCTGCGGACAGCCACCGTGCCTCGGCGGGCTTGTCCGCTAGATAAAAGAATGCCACCACCCCCAACACGATCGTTGGCGCGCCTTCGACAACGAACAGCCACTGCCAGCCGCGCAGGCCGAGCATGCCGTCCGTGGCGGTCATCACGACGCCGGCCATCAGGCTTCCCGCCATGCCGGCGATGGCCGGACAGGACATCAGCAGTGCGGTGAACCACGCGCGCCGCCGCGCGGTGATCCAGTAAGTGAGATAGAGAATGAGGCCAGGGAAAAAGCCGGCCTCGGCGGCGCCGAGGAGAAAGCGCAGTGTGGCAAACGAGGCGGGCGACCACATGAATGCCATGGCGAAAGTGCAGATACCCCACAACACCATGATGCGCATGAGTGTCAGGCGCAAACCGACGCGGTCGAGCAACAGATTGCTCGGCACCTCGAGCAACAGGTAGCCAAGGTAGAAGATGCCGGCCCCGAAGCCGTAGGCGACTTCGCTGAACCCGAGGTCGCTCATGAACGAAAGTTTGGCGAAACCGATGTTGGTCCGATCGACCAGCGCCAGCAGGTAGCAGACCATCAGGAACGGCATGATGCGCCATGCGATCTTTCGGAATACGGCGTCGGTCTGCCGGTTGTTCAGACCAGGCATTGCCGGCACTCGGAAAGTTTGCCCATTACGCGCCGCTGCAGAAGCAGGCAAGCGGTGATGCGTCGCCACGCCAACAACGGGTCCGCAGTCATCGCGTGCGGATGAACGGCGCCGGCATCAAACCCGTTCCAGCACCAGGGCGATCCCCTGGCCGACACCGATGCACATCGTCGCCAATGCATAGCGACCGCCTGAGCGGTGCAGTTCTTCGGTGGCCGTCATTGCCAGGCGTGCGCCGGACATGCCGAGCGGATGACCCAGCGCAATCGCGCCGCCGTTGGGATTGATATGGTCACCGTCATCAGGCAGACCCAATTGGCGTAACACGGCCAGCGCCTGCGCGGCAAACGCTTCGTTCAGTTCGATGACGTCGATATCAGCGAGCGTCAGCCCGCATAAAGCCAGTGCCTTGCGCGTTGCAGGCACTGGTCCGATACCCATGATCCGGGGCGGCACACCGGCGACCGCGCCGGCAAGGATCCTGGCGCGTGGCGTCAAGCCGAATTTCGCCGCCGCTTCCCGCGAGGCGATGAGCAGCACCGCCGCGCCATCGTTGATACCCGAGGCATTGCCGGCCGTCACCGTGCCGGCGGCATGGACGATGGGCTGCAACCGGGCCAGCGCCTCCGGTGTCGTCAGCCTGGGGTGTTCGTCCTGCGCAAAGAAGACATCGTCGCCCTTACGCTGCGCGACACGCACGGGCACAATCTCGGCGGCCAACCTGCCGGACTTCGTGGCCGCCGCGGCCCGGTTCTGGCTGCGCCAGGCAAAGGCGTCCTGATCATCACGGCTGATGGCGAATTCAGCGGCAAGATTCTCCGCCGTCTGCGGCATGGTGTCGGTGCCGAACATGGTCTGCATGCGCGGATTCACGAAGCGCCACCCCATGGTCGTATCCTGCAGCGCGAGCTCCCGGGCAAAAGCCGCTTCGGGTTTGCCCATCACAAATGGCGCCCGGCTCATGCTCTCCACGCCACCGGCAAGCATCAGGTGGGCCTCACCGGCCTTGATCGCGCGCGCGGCGCTCAGAACAGCATCGAGACCGGAACCGCATAAGCGGTTGAGCGTCGAGCCGGTAGCTGATTCGCCGGCACCCGCCAGCAAGGTCGCCATCCTGGCAACGTTGCGATTGTCTTCACCGGCCTGGTTCGCGCAGCCCAACACGGTGTCATCCAGGGCGGTCCAATCGATGGCCCGGTGGCGCGCGATAATCTCCCTGATCGGTATCGCCGCCAGGTCGTCGGCGCGCACCTGCGCCAGGCCGCCAGCATAGCGGCCAATCGGCGTTCTGACGGCGTCACAGATAAACGCTTCAGCCACTGTCACCATCCTTTTTATTGAACCGCGCCGGCCGCTTTTCCAGGAACGCCGCCATGCCCTCGCGCTGGTCAGCGGTACCGAAGGATTGCCAATACGCGTTCCGCTCGATCCGCAACTGTTCCGTCAATGGCAGGTCGAGTCCCTGGCGGGCGACCGCACGAATGCTGGCGATCCGGTCGCTCGACATTCCGGCAACGGTGTTCGCCAGCGCCAGGGCCCGGCTCAAAACCTCGTCAGCTGCCACGCATTCGCTGGCCAGCCCCCAGGCAGCGGCGGTCTCCCCGCAGACGGAGGCGCCCGTCATCACCATGGCCATGGCACGGTGATAACCGACCAGGCGGACCAACCGGCTCAGCCCACCCGCGCCAGGCTGAATACCCACCTTGATCTCCGGCTGGCCGACCTGCGCATCCCGGGCCAGCACGACGATATCGCCGTGCATCATCAATTCGCAGCCGGCCCCGAAGCAATAGCCCTTGACCGCCATGATGAGCGGCTTGGGAAAGACTTCCAGCGCATCCCAGATGTGGTGCAAGGGCGCAGCGGCCATGTCCTGCGCGGTCGCGGTCGCCACGGCCGCAAGATCAGCGCCAGCGACGAAGGCCTTGTCACCGCCGGTGATGATCACGACCCTGATGCTTTGATCGGCGGCGGCTGTGGCCAACTCGCGCTGCAGACACTGACGCATTGCCAGATCGAACGCGTTCAGCTTTTCCGGGCGATTCAGTTGCAGCAGACGCACGCCCTCCGCCATGTCCTTCGCCACGACCCGCTCGCTCATCGTTCGGTATCCCCGGTGTGGAAACGGCGACCGGTCGCGGCCATGCGACGCAGCAGCGGCGGGACACGGTGGCGCGTATCGCGGTAGTGATCCTCCAACTTGTCCAGCAGGTTCACGAAGGTTGCGGCGCCGATGGCGTCACACCATTGCAGGGGTGCAGTGCGGTGACCAGCGCCCAGGCGCATCGCCAGGTCGACTTCTCCGGCAGCGACACCCCGCGCCACAGCTTCCGCACCTTCGGCAACCAGCATGGCCACGGTGCGTGCCACCACCAGCCCGGCGACATCGCCAACGCTGACCACGTCGCGGCCAAGCCACGCGAACAGGTTGGCCACGATGGCCAGCGCATCGGGCCGTGCCACTTCGGCAGCTGCGACGGCGACGGCCCCACCGGCGGACCAATCCAGAACCAGATCATGCAGCACCACGTCGGACCGGCCGTCAGGGGCCTGCCTCAGCGTGGCACCCGTGCCGTCGGTCATCGCCAGTGCAATGCCATCGACCAACGTCCAGCCGCCCAGCTCATCACGTTCGATGACCTCCAGCCCGGCGCCACGCAGCGCCGTTCGCAAAGCTGTATCGCCACTCTCGATGCGCTCCGGTCGGCGTGGCTGCGCCGCGGCTGCGGGCGCACTGGCAACGTCCTCGGCGTTGTCACCGTAGCGATAGAAACCCCGGCCGGACTTGCGGCCCAGCCTGCCACTCGCCACCAGCTCCTGCTGGATCGGCGATGGCCGATAGCGCGCATCGCCGAAGGTCGCGTTGAACACGGTGCTGGTGACCGCAAAGTTCACGTCGTGACCGATCATATCCATCAGCTCGAATGGCCCCATCGCGTAGCCGGCGCCGCGTATCGCGCGGTCTATCGCTGCCACCGGCGCCGCGCCTTCACCCAGCACTTCCAACGCCTCGGCATAGAACGGACGGGCGACGCGGTTGACGATGAATCCGGGCACACAAGGCGCGTACACCGGCGACTTGCCCCATTGCCGCATCAACGCGTGCAGGGTATCCAGCACCTCAGGGTTGCTGTCGAGCCCGGGCACGATCTCCACCAATGCCATCAACGGCGCCGGGTTGAAAAAATGCAGGCCGGCAAACCGACCCTTGCGCCGCAACGTGGCAGCCAATGCGGTGATGGACAGTGACGACGTATTGCTGGTGAGAATCGCATCGTCGCCGACGACTTCTTCGAGTTGCGCGAACACCTCGCGCTTCACCCCGAGGTCCTCCTTGATCGCTTCGACCACCAGCCCGGCGCCTGCCAGCCCGGCCAGCGCACCGACGGCATCAATCCTGGCAATGGCGGCAGCAGCCGCGGTGGCGGTGAGTCGGCCTTTTTCGACTGCGCGCTTGAGACGCTGTTCGATGCGGCCGATGGCGGCCTGCACCAGTGGCGCATTCGTATCGAACAGCTGCACCTGGTGACCGGCGACGGCCGCAACTTGCGCAATCCCTTCGCCCATGGTGCCGGCGCCGATAATGCCGACAGGCACGTCATGCCTGCCCGTTGCCGAGGTGTCGGTGTCAGCGGCCATGAAACACCGGGGCGCGCTTTTCGCGGAAGGCGGCCAACGCTTCCTGCGTGTCTTCGGTATCGGCCAGCAGTGCGGTCTGCGTCTGCTCGTAGCGATAACCATCGCGCAACGGCATTTCCTCGGTCAGGCCGAACGACCGCTTGGCCGCCAGCACTGCCAGCGGCGCCTTGCGTGCGATCGCCGTTGCCACCGCCTGCGCCTCCTTCAGCACCTGCTCACGCGGCACGCAAATCGAGGCGACATTCATCCGCAGCAGCTCCGGACCGTGGATGCGCCTGGCGGTATAGATCATCAACCGGGCGTCGGACGGACTGAACGCGCGCAACACCTGGCTGACACCACCCGCCATGCCGAAATCGACCTCGGTCATCGACAGGTAGGACTCCTCCGCGACGATGAGAATGTCGCAGAGCAGGGCATGCACGCAGCCGGCGCCGATCGCGGCCCCATTCAGCGCGCAGATAACCGGCTTCGGACAATCCAGGACAACGTCGAACGCCGCTCGAACGAGCCGGTTGTGGCGGGCATACCCGCCCGGTTCCTGCCGTATCGATGCCCGCTCCGACAGGTCGGCCCCGGCCGAAAATACCTTGCCTTGTGCGGTCAGGATGATGACCCTGACATCGGCCTCCGCCCCCAGGATATCGAGAATGCGGACGAACTCCTCGCGGAACCGGCGATCCTGCGCATTCACCGGCGGCGCGTTGAGGGTCACGGTCGCGACGTGGTCAACAACATCGACCGCGAATCTTTCGAGGTCGGACAAACCGGCAATACCATGGTCGTTTGACATGCGGGCTACCTTTTCAGAATCCGTAGAGCGTGGCGGGATTATCGACGAGCACCGCCTGCCTGCGATCATCGGCCACGGTCCAGTCGGCAAACAGATCGAGCATCGCGGCCGCATCGGGCGCCGGCTCGAGCCGTACGTAGGGCCAGTCCGAACCCCACAGCATCCGGTCGGGTCGGGTATCCAGCAGTCTTCCGTGCAGTTCCCGCACCGCCTCACCACCGGTCAGGTCGGCCCGCTCGATGCGGCACACCACCAACTTGAGCCAGAGGTCCTCGTTCCCGACCAGCGGCAGCAACCCGCCCAACAGCGCGGCGTGCCGTTCGCTTGCCGGGTTGAGCATTGCCATGTGGTCGAGCACGAGTGGCACACGAAGTTGCAACAAATCGGGCAGGCTTGCCGCCAGCAGTGCCGGCGGCGCCCACAACTGCGCGTGCAGGCCCAGCTCGCGCATCACCGGTGCCAGGGACCTCAACGCAGCAAAACCGACGCTGCCGGGATAGGGCTCACCGTTCGGCGCGCGTACTTCGGTGAAACGCAGGCCGGCGATCCCCGCCTGCACCCAGCCCGCCAGCACCGTCGGACTGATATCGGGTTCCGCGACAGCGATCCCTTTCAGCGCGCCGTCGGCACCGGCAATCGCGGAGAGCATTGCCGACGGATCATCGGCATAAGGCGCTGGCTGTACGATCACACCGCGCGTCATACCCAGCGCCCGGCGCATTTTTTCGTGGGCAACCGGGCCGGCCTCCGGTAATGCATACACCGACGCTCGCAACGGCGGGAATTGGCCAAATGGCCCGAACACATGGCTGTGCGTATCGCACGCCAACGGCGGTGCCCGGTATCGGGGCGTGCCGGTTGCCGGGGCGTTCGATGTGGCGATGGTCATGAGCACCCCATTCAGGATGCCTGTGTGCCCGGGGCAAGTTGAAACAGTTCAGCGGAGTCCGGCAGCGGAGCCTCTACGCCGGCGGGCACCGGGATAACGTGCGCATTCAGCGTCATGGCGACCATCGTGTAGTAGCCGATGACCGCGGTCAGTTCGACGACACCGCGCACACCCCAGCGCGCCACGATCGCCGCGTGCAGCGACGCCGGAACATGGCCATGTTCCTGCAGCAGGCGGGCATATTCATACACTTCGCGCTGCGCCTCGTCGGCAAACGCCACCGGGCTGCCGTGCAGAATCCGCTCGATGATATCAGCCGGCAGTCCGGCGACCCCGGCATCGCGTGCATGGGCCCACCATTCGACCTGGCTGTTCCAGCGCCGCGCAGTTACCAGGATGGCCAGCTCCTTCAGTGCCGCCGGCAGGCAGGTGCGGAAACGCAGGAATTCACCGAAACGAGACCAGAGCACCGCCAGTTCCGGGCTGTGTATCGCCGCCCGCAATGGCCCGATGAGTTGTCCGCGTGGGCCCGAGACCACTTCCTCGTACAACGCGCGTTGCTCCGCCGTCATCTGTTCGACCGCAAGCATGGGGATCCTTGCAGTCGCGGTAGCCGCTTGCACGCCTGGCACGTTCATTGATCGATGACACCCTTGGCTTTCAGCGCGTCCCGGGCCTGCTGGTCGAATCCGAGTTCGTCCAGCACTTCAACGGTGTGCTGGCCCAGTAACGGCGGCGATCGATCGAAACGCAGCGGAGCGTCCCTGAACTGCATCGGGCTGACGACCTGTGGCACCGTCCCCGACAGGGTGTGCGGCAGGTTGCGCAGCAGCTGGCGGTGCCGTAACTGCGGATCTTCGAACACTTCGTGAACCTGGTTGATCGGGGCCGCGGGAACACCGGCACTCTCCAGCTTGCGCGTGATTTCGGCCTTGGAGAATCCGGCGAACGCCGAGCACAGCAGCGGGTTGAGGACATCGTGATTGGATACCCGTGCCTTGTTGGTGGCAAAACGCTCGTCTTCCGCCAGCTGCGGCAAACCGAGGATGGCGCACAGCCTGGCGAACTGGCCATCGTTGCCGACCGCCAGCACGAATTCTCCGTCGGCGCAGGCGAATACATCCTGGGGCTGGATATTCGGGTGACGGTTGCCGGTGCGCTTGACGGGTTTGCCTGACACCAGGAAGTTCATCGCCTGGTTGGCAAGCATCGCCGAGGCAACATCCAACATCGCCAGATCGATGGTGTCACCCTGGCCCGTGGCGGCCCTGCGTGCGAGTGCAGCCAGGATCGCGACCGCGGCATACATCCCTGTCATCAGGTCCACGATCGGCACACCGACCTTTTGCGGCCCGCCACCGGGCATGTCCGCGCGTTCTCCGGTAATGCTCATCAACCCGCCCATGGCCTGGATGGCGAAGTCGTAGGCGGCCTGATTGCAGCGTGGCCCATCCTGCCCGAAGCCGGTCACCGAGCAATAGATCAGTTCCGGCTTCAACTGGCGCATGCTCTGCGCATCAAGGCCGTATTTGGCCAGCGCGCCCACCTTGAAATTCTCGATCACGATATCCGCCGTCAGCGCCAACTGGCGGACGATCGCCTGGCCTTCGGGCAGCGCGATATCGACGGTGACCGATCGCTTGCCGCGATTCACCGAAAGGTAATAGCCGGATTCCCGAGTCTTCGTGCCATCACTGGCGGTCAGATAAGGTGGCCCCCAGCTGCGCGTGTCGTCGCCCGCCCCGGGCCGTTCAATCTTGATCACGTCCGCACCGAGATCGGCGAACATCTGGGTCGTCCAGGGCGCGGCCATGATCCTGCCGAGATCGAGGATCCGGACGTGGCTCAGTGGTCCCTGGCGGGGAGTGGACGTTGTGTCAGTCATTGCGTATTTCCGTCGTGATGGCCGCTGGCCGGCGGCACCAATCGGCATGCCAGCCGGCCAGCGCCGGGCGACCCGTTCGCCAGTTGAGGTTGTCGAACCTGAAATCCAGGTAGGACAACATGCAACCGATGCTGATGTGGCCGATATTGAACGGCGTGCCCGCCAGCTCCACGGCACGATTTTCCAGCTGGTTCAATGCGGCCGTGACCTTTGCCGCAAAACCTTCCAGCCACGCGATGGTTTGCGCGTGGTCCGGCTTTTCGCGCTCGTTACGCCACAGGATCAATACATCCAGCAGTCCGTCACCGAGTGCCTGCATGGTGATGGCCCACCAGCGTTGTGCCCCGGCCGGCGGGAACAACTTTGAGCCAGCCAACCCGTCCAGGTATTCGCAGATGACGCGGGAATCGTAGAGCGAAGTACCATCGTCCAGTACCAGCGTGGGGATCTTGCCGAGCGGATTATCGGCCATCAGGGTCGGGTTGAGCCGTGACATCATTGCCACGCTTCTGACCAGGGTCAGCCGGTCGACGATTCCGAGTTCATGTGCCGCGACCATCACCTTGCGGACATAGGGCGATTTGGGCGACCAATGGAGTTTCATCCAGTGGCCCCCCGGCGCGTTGGTGAATTGGCATCGAGATGCGCAACAAGCTGGCGATTGAATGCCTCGGGTTGTTCCCAGAACGCAGCATGACCGGCTTCGGTCAGGATCGCGGTACGGCAATTCTGCAGGCAGGCGGCGATCTCGCGCAGACGCGACGGCGGGCTGTAGAGGTCGGCACCACCGGTCATCAACAACACCGGCGTGGTAATCGTTTTCAGCGCGTCCCAGGTCACCCGGTTGACCTTGCCCTGCGTCAGCCGATCGCCCACCAGGGCAGCCTGTTCGAGTTCGATCCAGCGCTGCGTCCCGCGTGGATTCGCCGCCCGGTACGACGGTCCCACTTCGCGGAATTCGGCTGGCAGGGCGCGCCAGCCAGGCGGCAGCAGGCGCTGGTTGGTCACGAGGTACTCCGGCTCGTCTATGCCACCCTGGCTGGAGGCCAGGGTCACACTGAAGAGCCGTTCGGGATGGGCCAGGGCACAATCGAAAATGCTGAAACCGCCCGCCGCGGTGCCGACGAGATGAAACCTTGCAACGTCGAGCCTGTCAGCGATGGCCAGCAGATCACCAATCATCGTGCCCGGCGCGTCCTCGGGACCGCGTTCCGACCGGAAATGGCCACGTCGCGAATAACCGATGACACGGTATCCGGCACGCGCCAACACCGGCTGCTGGTAGCCCCAGGCCGCGCCGCTGCCGGTATAGGCGTGCATAAGGATCACTGCCGGCCCCGTGCCGCCGGTATCCCAGGCCCACAAGCGGGCGCCGCCGACATCAATCGTGTGTTCCACGGCGGACACCTGGGGCGGCACCTCGGACCAGCTTGTCTGCGCCGGTTCGACCGTCGGTCCGGTTTGCTGTGCGGCGGCAGCCCGGGCAATCAAGGAGGCACTCGATGCGGTGCCCGCAAACATGATGGCCGTCAGCGCATCGCGGCGCGTGACAGTACCTGACTCAGCCATTTTTTCCTCCCGCGGTACGCTGGGTGGAAGCCAGCATGACGACTGGCCCGAGAATCGCCAGCGCTGAATAGAACCACAGGCCGGCATAACCCACGCCAACCCATTCGTTGATCGACCCGACCACCGACGATGACACGAACGCGCCCAGCCCGCCGATCGTCGTGACCAATGCGATCCCGCCCGCTGCGGCAGATCCCGCCAGCATGCTCGAAGGCAGGGTCCAGTAAGGTCCGGTCGCGCCCAGCAAGCCACTGGAAACCAGGCACAGGACCAACATGCTGGCGACCAGGTTGCCGTTCAGCAAAGGCAGCACGAGAAAGCCGGCGCCGGCCACCAGCATCGGTATCGCCGCATGCCAGCGGCGTTCCATCGTCCGGTCGGAATGGCGTGCATTGAACTGTTGTGCCGCAACGGCAACCAGCGACGGTACCGCCGCGTACATACCCAGGTGGACCAGGTCATTCACGCCGGCCGCCCGGATCACCGAAGGCAGCCACAATTGCAGACCGGCAATGCAGGCCAATAATGAAATCGACATCGCTGCCAGCCCGTAGAAGCGCGGATTCATCAGCACTTCGCGAAAGTGGACCGGGACTTTGCCCTGCTTCTGCGACTCTTCCGCATCGAGTTCGGCCTGCAGCACCGATTTCTCTGCCGGCGACAGCCATTTGGCCTTGGCAGGAACGTCTGCCAGCACAAAATAGACGACCAGGGCCATGGCCACCGACGGCACACCTTCGAGGATGAACATCCATTGCCAGCCTGCCATCTCCCAAAGTCCGTCGGTCAGCTGCATGATCGCACCCGAAACCGGGGAGCCGATCAGGCCCGAGAGTGGCATCGCCGCCATGAACATGGCAGTGAATCCCGCGCGCCTGGATGGTGGTATCCAGAAAGAAATGTAGAGCAGAACGCCAGGAAAAAAGCCGGCTTCCGCCACACCGAGCAGGAAGCGCAGCGAATAGTAGTGGAGTGCCGTGTGCATGAAAGCGAACAGGCTGGCACAGATACCCCAGGCGAGCATGATCCGTAGCAGCGTGGCGCGGGCACCGATGCGGCGAAGCATCAGGTTGCTGGGCACTTCGAACAGGCTGTAGCCCAGGTAGAACAAGCCGCCGCCCAGGCCGAAGACAGCCTCGCCAAACCCCAGGTCGCGCATGAACTCCAGTTTCGCGAAACCGACGTTCTGGCGATCGATGTAGGCCAGCAGGTAGCACAGCATCAGGATCGGCAGCAGGCGCCAGCCAATCTTGCGGAACAAAGCTTCCGCTCCTTCGTGGACCGGGCGGGAACCGGTTTGCATCAGCCTTCCTCCGGACCAGGCGACACCATAAAAGCTAACATACTATGTTATGACCTTTAGGTTCAAGCGGCGCGACCTGACCGCATCAATGGCGGGCGAATCGAGCGCATGGCTAGGGGTGGGGGATTTGCCTTGGTCCGCGCTTTGGTATATCAAGCACCGGATGAACCGTATCAATAGTACTAAAGACCAGCGCTTTGACCTTTCACGCAGCAGTGTCGCACGGTATATCCAGCTGGCGACGCTGTTCCGCAGGCAGATCGAGACCGGCGCATGGCAACCCGGCCAGCAGATACCGACGGTAGACGAACTGGCCGTGGAGTTCGGCGTCGCCCGGGCCACCATTCGCCAGGCCATCGGCCTGCTGGAAAAGGACGGCCTCGTTTCACGTTTCCGGGCCAAGGGAACGTTTGTCAATGAACTGCCGGACAAGCCGGTATGGTGCGAGGTGGAAACGGACTGGAATGGCCTGCTGACATCGCGGGACAACGCCACGATCGAGATCCTCAGCGATTTTTCGTCGGTCGTTCTGCCGCGCATGGAACATGCGCCCGGCCAGTTCGCCAGCGCCTATCGTCACCTTCGCCGCAAGCACTTTCGCGGCGGTATTCCCTACCTGCTGGCCGATCTGTACATCGACGCCAAACTGGCGGCAGGGCTGGACAAGCAGACGCTCAGCACCACGACCGCGATGCGGCTTGCCGCCAGCCTGCCCAAAGTGAAGATTTCCAATGCATTGCAGACGCTGACCATCGGCAGCGCCGATCTCGAGACCGCACGCGAACTCGATATCGCGTTGAACGCGCCGGTCTGTTATGTCGATCGCTTCGCAGTGGATCAGCGCGGGCGATTGATCCTGGTATCCAAGGGTATCTACCGCGGCGATATCTTCCGCATGGATATCAAGCTGCGCTGAACGGGCGTAACGGATACCTCCGGCCAGCGGACGCCACCTACGGCGTCACCAGGCCGAAGTCCGGTTTGAACGCTGTCATCGCGTTCAGCACCGAGACGAAATCGTCCGCGTTACCAGTACCGCTGGCGAGGCCGCGCGCAACGGCGTCGGTCCACGATACGCGTTTGGCGAACAAATCGGCCAGCGTGGCCTTGTCGGTCCGCAGAGTGAACGTTGCACCGGCTACCGGTTGCTCGCGGTAACTCAGCACGGCGTTCTGCACTTCGATACCGAATTCGCGACCGACATCGGTCAGCTCCAGGTTCATCGCCAGCGTCCGACCACCGATCTGCGGGCTCGACAACGCGATACCGGCATAGGTCAGGATGTTTTCCACGCTCATGCTGCGGGTGAAATCATCACCGCTGGCACTGACCGGCGGTGCGACGATACCGTTGCGTAACTCAAATGCCGCCATCAGGAACAGGTTGCGCCAGGTGGCCGAGACCTGTTGGTAACCCAGCTGTTGAAACGCGCTCGCGCTCAGTTCCCGCGCGGCGGTATTGCCTGGCTCCGCCATCACCAAGTGGTTCAGTACTTCGACGACCCAACGATAATGACCGGCATCGAAGTCGCGTTGCGCCCGGGCCAGCAGCGCCCCGGCGCCACCCATGTAATCCACGTACAACCGCGCGCTTTCATTTTCCGGCAGCGGATTGAGATGGGCCGGGTTGCCGTTGTACCAGCCGAGATAGGCCTGGAACACGGCCTTGCCGGCACTGCCCAGCGTGCCGTAGAAATCCTGGATGGTCCATACGTCGGCGAGGCCCCTGGGCAGTTCCAACGCCGCGGCGATCTCATCCATGTCGTAGCCCTGGTTGGCCAGGTTCAAGGCCTGGTCGTGGGCCAGCTTGTAGAAGTCGCGCTGGTGTTCGAGATGGGCGACGATCGCTTCACGCCCCCAGGTCGGCCAGTGATGCTGACCGATCATGATCTCGGCAACATCGCCGTATTCAGCCGCCATGGTGTCGAGCACACGGCTCCACGTCAATGCATCACGCACCCGGGCACCGCGCGGCGTCAGCACGTTGTGCACGGTATGTACCGCCACCTCGGCCACGTCCAGCACGTGCTGGCGCGGGAAATACATCACCATCTCCGACGGCGCCTCGGTGTTGTTCGCCAGGCGGAACTCGATCTCGACGCCGTCGATGGTGCGGTTTTCGACGGCTCGCCGGATTTCCAGCGTCGGCGCGATGAAAGAACGGCGGCCGTTGGCGACACCCGGCCCGAGGCCGGCATCCACGGTGCCGAACGCGTTCTTCGGCAGGGGAATTCCGGAATAGAAAACCGTACGGCGCAGCATCGCGTTACCGGCGAACACGTTCTCGCTGATGGCTTCCTGCTCGAAATCCAGCGGTGCGATCACCTGCACCTTGCCGTCGCGTACATCCTGTTCGGTGATGACCCCCTTCACGCCACCAAAGTGATCCATATGGCTGTGGGTGTAGATCACCGCGACGACCGGCCGCTGTGGACGATGAGCGTAGTACATGGCCAGCGCCGCACGTGCCGATTCAATGGACGTCAGTGGATCGATGATGATGATGCCGGTTTGACCTTCCACCACGGTCATGTTGGCGAGATCGAAACCGCGCACCTGGTAGATGTCGTCGGTCACCTTGAACAGGCCGGTCGACGCATTGAGCTGGGCCTGCCGCCACAACACCGGGTTGACTGTAGGGGGTGCGCTCTGCCCGCGCATGGCTTCGAAATCCTTGAACACCCAGACGGTGGCGCCGTTGTCGGCCAGGATGCGGGGATAGTCCGGCCGCGCCACCAGGCCGCGGGTGGCGTTGGCAAAATCCTGCGTGTCGTCCCAGGCCTTGTTGCGGGCGACGTCAGCAAATACCGCGCGAGTGGCATCCGATGCGTCGTCCTGCTGCGCGGATACCGAGGTGCAAGGCATCGCCAGCAGCGCGGCGACAGTGAACAGCAGAGACGGTGATTTCAACATGGTCGGGCTCCCCTGCGCTGGGTGGGAGCGCCATGGTACAACGGATTTAACGCTGGTAAACCCGGGTGGTCGCTAATGCGTCAGCGAATAGATCGCCGAATTCGTGCCCAGTCGAAATGCATCGGTGGAGGGCTTCAGCGGCATCTGCGGCTGGTCATACCATTCCCAGAAATTGGCCAGATCATTGTTATGACCAGCGAGAATCGCCACGCTGCCATCGTCGTTGAGCAATGCAAGGTAGTTGATTTCCCCGCCGGGGACATACGGCGACATGCCTTGCAGGCTCTCCAGCGGAAAGAAGGTGTTGAACACGGGGTGCGACGGATCGAGACGTATGAGGTCACGGCCAGGGAACGTGCGGCGGATCTCGGAACGAAACGTAGCGAGCTGCCAAGGACCGTCGAAGTCATCCACCAGCACAAATCCGCCGCGGGCAATGAATTCCCGCAGGTTCTCGACTTCCGCATCGGTCAACGCCATCTCGCCCGGCTCCGAGATATAGGCGAAGGGATACTCGAAGACTTCGGCACTGCCGAGTTCGACGATCCGGTAAGACTCCACTTCGACATCGATATCGGTGGCACGGCGGATGAAGTTATTGAAGTTGCGATCGGATTCAGGGTAGTTGTGCGACCAACCCATATGTCCGATCGCGCCATTGGTGCCGAAGTGCCAGCGCGCGGCGATGAATTCAGTGGCGGGGGGTGTGTTCTGCTCGATGAAGCGGCGCCCGAACCGTTGGGCTTGGGCATTCGTGGCCGTCAGCAACGCCAGGCAGGTGAGTACCAGCAGCCATGGCAGCATTGCGCGGTGAAATCCCGCAGCGATCCGTTTCGGTAACGTTGGCATCGTATTCCCCACGCGCCACGGCTCAGCCCGTTGACACATATTACATTCGGCCAACGTTTCCGGCATAAGTTGCGTACACTTGCCGCTGCGATATCAACACAGGATTCCTGAGGGGACTTGCATGATGAAGCTTTGCCGCCGGGCCAGCTTGACAACATTGTTGCTGGCGCTCGCGCCGGCCACCGTACTGGCGCAGAGCGCCTGTGACCGCAACTGCCTGCGCAACGCACTGGACAGCTACCTCCATGCAGTGACAACCAATACACCGGAATCCGCGCCGCTGGCCTATGCGATGCGACAGACTGAAAACGCCGTCAACGTACCGGTTGGCGCTGGCGTGTGGCAATCCGTCACGGCATTGGGCGATGTGCAACGCAGGTATTTCGATCCGGTCAGCGGTCAGGCGGCTTACTACGGCGGCGTGATGGAAGGCGAAGAAGGCGCGCTGGTGACTGTGCGCGTCAGAGTTGAAAACGATAGCATCACCGAAGCGGAATGGTATATCGCCCGCGCCAATGACCCCGGCATGCGCGGGGAACGCAAACCCGGTGAGCCGCCCGCCAACCTGCTCAATCTCGACTACCTCAAGCGCAACGGGCCTCCGCAACGCACTGTGCCCACCGCCGAGCGCGCAGATCGCGATACGTTGATCCGCATTGCTGACAGCTACTTCGATGCACTGACCTCGCATGACCGCACCGTCGCCATGGTCCACCCGGGCTGCGGGCGGGCGGAGAACGGCTCGCCTGCACCCGGCGGACAATTTCTGCCACCACTGAATCCGGACCAGGCGCGGACGAATGGCGAAGTACGCGACTGTCTCGCCGGATTGGAGAACTTCGATTTGTCGATGGTGGTGGCGCGCAGAATTCCACTGGTCGACGTTGAAGCACAAGCGGTACTGTCGTACGGCGTGTTCATCCGTCGCCCTGGTTCTTCCACGCCGCGCAATGTATTCAGCGAATGGTTCTTCATCGAACAGGCGAAGATCCGCACGGTCTATACCTCGATGTTCTACCCGCCGGCGACGCTGGCGGTGCCGAACTGGCCACCGTATGAAGGACACTGGCCGCTGCCGGCGGAGATTGGGTCGGGCGGGAATTGAGCTGCGGCGCTGGTGCGGGCGGGCGGGAACACAAACGCGCCCGAAGGCGGTCCGAGGTTTTGGCCCTCGGGCCAGCGCTTGAATGCGATGAGCGCACAGGTGCAGAACTGAACGGCTGAGCGGGGTTTGCAGAGGGCGTGATTCGGACAGGACTCGCTGTGAACACATCCGTGTGCGCTCGGGCTCGGCTTCCTGCCTCGCACGGTCCTGTCCGAATCACGCCCTCTGCAAACTTCGGCGCTGATCCGTTGGCAGGATCTGTAGCTGCCGATCCGTTTCCGTTGCGGGCGCGCTACTTCTTCATCAACACCACGAGTTCGCGGTAATTGCCCTGCATCTCCCACGTGCCGGTAAATCCAACCGGCAATACCAGCGCCTGGCCGGGCAGAAACTCGTGCGCCGTGCCATCGGGTTCGGTGAGGATGAGCTTGCCGCTGAGCACGTAGACGAATTCATCGATATCGGTGGGACGCGTGCGGTGGTCGGTCTTGGCGGGCGTGGACTCAAAGATCGATGCCCGCAGCTCCGTCCCTTCGAACAGGGTGGCCACACGCATGTTCAGCTCGCCGGCCACCAGAATGTCGCTGTAGGCATCCGGCGGCACGGCAGTCAGGTTGAGACCGGCCATCTTGTCGGCGTCCAGGCGCACGGGGGCGGAGGAGCTGCTATCCATGGCAAAGGTGCAGAATGCGCTGAAGGTGAACAGCACTGCTGCGAGGTGTCGGCACAGTGCGGACGAAAGACATAGGTTCATGGTGGTCTCCAGGTAGCACGAGGTTAAACCCAGCGATTCATTTACCCGCCGCGGTGGCTTCCTTGCTCGTGGTGTAACCCTGCTTCAACCACTCCTGCCAGCGGCTGATGCTGGCGTCGTTGCCGTTGCAGCCGCCATCGGCCGGGCTGACGAACCTGCCGTCGGCCAGCTTCGCCCAGCCGATGCCGCCGCCGGGGCGGCCGTCACGCAGCGGGCAGTACATCACCAGCAAGGTATCACCGGGTTCAAACGTGCTGCCGGTGATGCCGCGCGGAATGAGCTGGGTGGGCGAGGCACCTTCCAGGCTCAGCAAGGTCTTGCTGCCATCTTCGTTGGTGATATTCACGTACAACCAGGAATGCGGATTGTTGAACGCCCAGCGCTGCACGGTGGCGGTCTTCACGATCTCGGTATCGCGGTCGAACATCGCAAACGAATGATGTGCCAGTGCCGGAATCGACAGCGTCGCCGCCAGCACCCATGAAAGCCTTTTAATCGATGTCTTCATCACCCGCTCCTGCTGTTTCAATTTGCGCCGGGTTCCAGCGTCGTGTTGTAAATCGGATCGAACGATTGCCCCGGCAGTTCCGGGAAATGGGTATAGCCGCGCGCATCGTTGAAACCTTCCTCACCGGGCAGGTGAAAGTTGGAAATGCCCTCGTCATCGAGGAAGGTATTGTTGGTCTGGTCGCATTCCCATTGATTGACGCGGTAATCAGCAGCCTGCAATTCGGTGGCGTGGCGGAAGGCGTAGACGACGTTGACCGGTTTGACGAACGCGAAGCGATCGTAAAACGTCGCCTGTACTTCCAGCCGTTCGATGCCATCGTCGTATTTCTTCAACTGCCAGATCTCGATGCTCTCGAACTGGTTGCTGGTCATCGGTGACCAGCGGGTGAAATCCGCCGGGTAGAGATACTTGGTGCTCATCACCAGCTTGTCGCCCTCCCAGAAGCCGATGGTATCGCCGTACCAGGAATGCGTGCCGTAGAGGTTGCTGTGTTCGCGGCCGATCAGCACGCGCCGGATCGACGGACCAAAATCGTTGATGAGATAAGACTGGTCAGGCAGATTGATGAATTCGTGTGAATACGGTTCGAGCAGAAAGCGGGGCATTCCAGGTGGCTGACATTCACCCAGGCGATCGTAGTCGACCTGGCGTTGCTCCATCTGCTGGCGCCAGCGTTCCTTGTAAGCCTTTTCATAGGCCGGCGTCAGTACGCCTTCGCGCACCTTGCCGCCGAAGTTGCCGGTATCGATGAACGCTTCCATATGGTTGTTGCCCGCGGTCACCCATAGCCCGTCCCAGCGTGGCACTGAAGCCAGAGTATGCTTGGTGCCACCGTTCGCCTGCTCCAGCAGGTAGGCGTAATGCTCATCGGAACTCGCAAACTGCTTCGGTGGTGGAACGACTTGCAGCGGTGGACCATAGCCGCCGCCAAAACCTCCACCTTGCGCGAACGCAGACGATGAAACCGCGGTCAGTAACAGCAGGCTCAAGCCGAGCCAGCACGCCTGTGTGAAGCGATGCATAGAATCCCCCCCAGGGATGTGAATGCCTGCGTTGAATATTCGCCGGCGCTTCGTCAGGCTACGATACAAGCATTGCACACCATCTTCCAATAGGCGTTGGCCGGCGCGCGAGCTGGCCTGCAACTTCTGCACCCTTGGAATCTTTTCCACAGTCACCGTGGGCGATGGGATTCGTTGCCGTGACAACATTTTCCCCGGCAGCGCGTAACGCATCGCACAAAAGCAAAGCCCCCGCTTAAACGGGGGCTTGCGTAACGATCACCTGTCGCGAACCTGTTACTTCGGAATGGGATCCGAAGTCCGCCAGTAACGTGCGGTCGATACCGGCAGGCCGGTGAAAAAGGCGTTGATGGAATGAATTTCCTCCCCCCACACCTTGAAGGCCTCGAAGGTGACCAGCGCATTGCCTTCACCATAGGCCGACCCGGTGTGGCCGAAGTTCATCCACAGCAGGACAACGCCGTTCTCCTCGTCGACCGCGGCGACGCTGGGAATGATGCTTGGGTGCAAGATGATGTTCTGCGAATACATGCCACAGTCGCCTCGCCCGCAGCCTTCGCCGGCGGTGATGACGCCATTCTCGACGCGGTAGGTCTCGGTGGCGAATGGCGTACCGCCATCGGCGAAGTTCCCGATCCGCAATCCTTCAGGGTAGGTCAACGCCGTTCTGATCATTGATTCACGCGCCTGTCCTTTGCCCGCCGGAATCGCATCGTTCATTCCGCGAACCGGCTGACCCAGGACTTTCGGCTGGAACCGTGCGTCCGGCGTGATGCGCTGGACAAGCGTTTCGATACCCGTGATCTTGCGGTCCTTCACGTACAGCAATACCGAGTACAGCGCCTGGTTGGCGCCTTCCATGAATTGCACATGGGCGGCGGCAATCTGTTTGCGGGTATCGAGATAGTCCTGGCGGAAACCGCCGTTGGCGGTGACGCTCTGCCAGATCCCTTCGCCCAGCTTCGCGTCTTTCGAATTTTCGGTGTAGCGGACATTGTCGGCCAACGGCAGCTTTGATGCGTCATGCGCGACGACGGCATCCACGTACCGGGTAATCATGCCAGCCAGGCAGGACCGATCGCAGACCTGGGCCGTGACCGCAGATGAACTGATGACGCCGCTGCCCAATACGACCCCGAGTAGCAGATGTTTCACTTTGGCTGAAAGCTGGAGCTGCAACATGGTTCCCTTCCCCTTGAACGCTGATGTGACGGATGTCTGCGACGGATTATGCACTGGACCGGGCTGGTAGGGAGACTGATGGAATGATGGGTAAGAGTGCTGCGCAGTAAAACGGTCCCTTACCGTGATGAATGGTTTGGCCCTGGTGCGCCGGCGCACGTTCATGCGATTGCCGTCGATATTCAGTCCTGCGCACACACCCGGACAGCTGCAGCATGGTGATTGTCGGCGGCGTTGGCCTGGCTGGTACCCGCCCTGGCCCCTGCAAGCTGGCGTGCGATAAGATGACGCACAAATCATCAACTCAAAAGCCGGTGGATGCCGCAGCCTGAACAAAGCACCTCTCATCGGCAGTCGAATTCAATCGCCTCACCCGCTGTACCGCATGCAAGAAAGGAGGCATCGATGTTCTTGAAGGAGTCGTGGTACGTCTTCGGCTGGGAGCGCGATCTGGACCAGGCCGGTGGAATACTCGGCCGCGTCATCATCGGTGAGCCGGTGGTTATCTGGCGTACGGCCGGCGGCGAATTGCGCGCGATGGCGGATCGATGTCCGCATCGCCATGCACCGTTGTCGCGGGGAAGGGTCGAAGGCGACAGCATCCGCTGTATGTATCACGGCATGACCCTGGGCTCAGATGGTCGCTGCACGGGCATGCCGTTGCTGGACGAACCACCGGACGCCGGCGTCCGTGTTTACCCGGTGGTCGCCAAGGACAGCTGGCTCTGGGTTTGGATGGGCAACCCGGAGAATGCCGACGAATCCTTCATCCCGGACGCCTTCGGCATCGATGATCCAGCGCAGCCGATGCGCGCGAGCAGCATCGAATATCAGGCGAACTTTCAACTCGTTCACGACAATCTATGCGATCTCTCGCATGTCGACTTCGTCCACAGCGGAACCTTGCGGGTGGCCAGCGGCGCCTGGTGGTCGCAATCCGCACCACGCATCCATGCACAGGGGCGCGCATTGCGGTTCGAACGGTGGTTCATCGACGCGGACTACCCCGGCAAGCCCGGAGAGAAGGTTGATACCTGGATCAGCTACGATTTCGTGCTGCCCGGTATCTTCATTCTGCGCGGCGCGCGCTACCCCGCCGGCACGGCCGCAGCGTTCGAGGGTAAAGAGCCGGTCGGCATCGAGCCGCTGGTCAGAAACATCGAACAGCAGGCGGTGACACCCATGACCGAGCGCACAACGGCATATCATTACGCCACCGGGCTCGTCGGCAGCACTCCGGAAATGACCGCGCGCCTGGCCGAGCGGATGGACGTCGTCATGGCCGCGTTCGAAGAGGACCGGCAAATGATTGAAGCCCAGCAGAAGATATGGGACCTCACCCCGCCGGAAACCGCGATGGTGTTTCTACCGCAGGACCGCGGGCCGTTTCAGATGCGACGCATGCTCAGGAAGGCGATCGAAAACCAGGGCTGACCGGACAGGCCGGGATCTGCCGGCGGTCTATGGCAGCGTAACCGTTGCCACTACCGGCAGATGATCAGAGAGGCCTGAACGGCCGGTTGATCGAACGACGCTGACATCGCGCACCGCCATTCCCTGCACCAGGATCCGGTCGAGCGGCAGCACGGGCAGCAGGCTGGGAAAGGTCTTCAGCGGCGGCAGGCCCAGCAGGGTGGCGATTTCATCCATCCCCGCGTGCTTTGCCAGCATCGCCGATACCCGCCCGGTCCAGTCATTGAAATCACCGGCCAGTACCGCGGGTTCATCTGTCGGGCAGACCGCTTTCAACACATGCACGATACGGGCAAGTTGCTTCATACGGTTGCGTTCGAGCAGGTCGAGGTGGGTGCAGGCCACGTGCAGTCCAGCAGCTTTGCCGGGAATCTCAATCACTGCATTGAGCAGCCCGCGCCGTTCGAACGGGTTGGTGCTCAAATCGGTATTGGCCCATTGCACGATGGGAAACTTGCTCATGATCACATTGCCGTGATCGCCGGAGGCATAGACCGCGTTTCGCCCATAGGCATAGTGATGCCAGAACTGATCAGCCAGGAATTCAAACTGCTTTTCGGAGCCGCCGGAAACCTCCTGCAGAAAAACGATATCCGGGCCAAGCGCACGCATCACGTCTCTGATCCCGTCGAGCACAAGTCGACGCAGGTACGGTGAGCGCCCTTTGTGAATATTGAAACTGAGTATGCGGATATCCATTGGCGGGCATTGACCGGATCAGAACAGCGAGCGGAAGATCACCAGCAGGCGTCCTGCCAGGCGTTTCAGCCATGGCCTGCGCTGCAACTTGTCGATGGTCAATGCTTCCGCCTCGGCAAAGTCCGTCATGAACTGGGTTTTGATCCGGTCCAGGGTCGCCGGGTCTTCCAGCACCACGTCCACTTCCAGATCATGCAGATCGCTGCGATGGTTGAGATTGGTCGAACCGGTGATCGCCGCGCGACCGAACAGAATCGACTTGGCATGCAATACCCGCGGCAGATATTCGTAGACACGTACGCCGTCGCGCATCAATTGTTCGCAGAACCGCCAGGATATCCAGCGGATGAACGGCACGTCCGAGCGCCGTGGAATGACCAGCCGCACGTCCAGCCCACGACGCGCCGCACGCCGGATTGCGCGTAACAAGCGCCCGCCCGGGACGAAGTATGGCGTCATCATCCACACCCGCTGCTGCTCTTCGTCCATGCGCCGGGTGAGATCGCGTTTGAACCAACGCCGGCTGCGCAACGTGGAATTCAGCCGCAACGCCTGTAGTTGCTCGAACTCCCGGGGCCGCGTACGCCTGCCGTTGAAGGTTGCCTGGAGTTCCTGATCGAGCAGTGCCACCTCCGGTCCACGCACGCGCACACCGTTGTCGCGCCAGCAGTCTGCGCCTGTGACCGAGTGCAGATGCAAATCGGAAACGTTCATGCCGCCCAGCCAGGCCGTTTGACCATCGACGACGCAGGCCTTGCGATGGTTACGGCGATTCAACGCCTGCAAACTTTTCAGCAACGTGCTGGAAACCCGCCCGCGCGCGGTGAAATCTCGCCCAGGGCGCTGGATGATAGATATTGAAAGGCAGCGCCTGCGCGGTGAGCTGATCACCATAGTCCGCGCGGAAATCCGGCGCGCCGATACCGTCAACCATCAACGTCACTTCGCAGCCGCGGTGCATGGCATCGGTCAGCGCGCGGATCATCCGGTCACCCAGCACACCTTTTTCAAAGATATAGGTTTCGAACCGCACGGAGCGGTGCGCGGCGGCGATTCCGGCGAGCATGTCATCGAAATACGGATCACCCGAAGAGTAGAAGGCTTCGTCAGTCCAGGTCATCCGTCCGAATCCCGGGCAGCCATCTCGTCGCGGATTTCCGCAACCTTGCCGCGCAACTGACGGCCCCATTCCTCACGCATGGCGCGGAACCGGGCGACATATTCGGGGTTTTCGTGGTTGGGCACGCCGATCTTGTAGAGCTCCGCGATGTCCACCATGGAACGGCGGTCCAGCGCTTCAAATGCGGCCGCCAACCTGCTGGCTCCCTCGCGCGACGATCCCAGCGCCTGCAACGCAGAGCGCCCGGTCCGAATGGCGCCGTCATACGTTTCACGAATGATGTCGCGGCAACCGACCGACCATAACTCGAATGTATGGTTGCGATCCCAGGCACGGGCGATGACGTGAATGTGCGGATAGTGCGTGATGACATAGCGCGCCAGCGCGGTGACCTGGTCGCGGCCATCGATGGCGATGATGAAGAGCTTCGCGTGTTCTATCCCGGCGGCATGCAACATGTCTGGCCGCGTGGCATCCCCGTAGTACGCATGCACGCCGAATCGTCGCAGGATCTCGAGGTGCTCGGCGTTGTAGTCCACCGCGATGGTTTCGTACCCCATACCACGCAACATTCGATTGACGATACCGCCGAACCGTCCGTGGCCGGCGATGATGATGTCCGCCGGCTTGTCGATGGTATCGGCCTGACGTTGCTGGCGGGCGGTGAATCGCGGGGCAATGACGCGATCATAGAGAATGAACAGCAGCGGCGTCATCAGCATCGACAGCGCGACCACCAGCGACAGCTGTTCAGCGAGCGCAGAAGGCAAGGCGCCGTTGGCGACGGAAAACGCGAGCAACACGAAGCCGAATTCTCCGGCCTGGGCCAGCGCCAGCGCCGGCAACCAGCGGTCCGCACCTTGCAGCCCATAGACCCGACCCAGCACCAGCAATACCGACATCTTCAATAGGAGCAACGCCACCGTGGCGCCCACCACGGTCACAACGTGATCCAGCAACAAGCCGAAATTGATGCCGGCCCCCACGGTCATGAAGAACAAGCCGAGCAGCAGCCCTCTGAACGGATTGATGTCGGACTCGAGTTCGTGCCGATAAGGGCTGGTTGCCAGAACCATGCCGGCGATGAATGTCCCCAAAGCGGGGGACAACCCGACCAGCGACATCAGCAAGGCAACGCCGACCACGATCATCAGCGCAGTGGCGGTGAACAACTCGCGCAGCCGGGCAGCGGCCACGAAGTCGAACATCGGACCGCCAAGCCGGTTGCCGCCGATGATCACCACCACGATGGCACCAATCGTGACCAGGGTCGCCTGCCATGCCTCCAGGCCCGCCACCAGACTGAGCGGGGCATCCGCCAGTGCGCCTGCGGCAGCCGCATCACCGCCTGTAAGCCCGGGCAGCGCCAGCAACGGAATGAATGCGAGCATGGGAATGACGGCAATATCCTGAAACAGCAGAACGGAAAACGCGGAACGTCCACCGTCACTTTGCATCAACCCCTTTTCATTCAGCGTCTGCAGGACGATCGCTGTCGACGACAGCGCAAGGATCAGACCGGTGACCAATGCGACCGACCACGACAAGCCAAGCCCCATTGCGACGAGCATGACCAGGACCGCGGTTGCTGTTACCTGAAGCCCGCCGAGCCCGATCAGCTGTCCGCGCAGCTGCCACAGTCGCGCGGGCTCCAGTTCCAGACCGACGATGAACAACATCATCACGACGCCAAATTCCGCCACGTGTTGAATCGCGACGACATCCACGTGCAATACCCTCAGCAGTGGCGAGAGTGCGATCCCGGCCAGCAGGTAGCCCAGCACCGAACCGAGTCCAAGCCGGGAAGCGACCGGTACCGCCACCACACCGGCGAGCAGAAAGATGAATATCAGCAACAGGTGGTCAGCCATTGATCGGCTCCTCGTCTACCACAATCGACAGGTAAGAATGGCGAGAATTCTGACACAGCTGTCGTGACGCTAGAGCTGCGCGCGGGCCTTGCATCAGCGGATTTGTAAAATCGCAACGACGCGCCGGACCCGTGCGGTCAGAATCGACGTCGGCCGGTGCCGTGTCGGTTCGATCCGGATGCATGGATTTATGCCGCCGAGCGGTGTTACTGTCATCTTCGCCGCGGGCCGCGGCTTCCCGACCGGAACACTATGCATAAAGTTTTTCTGAGCTATCGTCGCGCCGATGCGCCGGGCTATGTCGGACGGTTGGCTGACGGCCTGGAAGCGTGCTTCGGCGCCGGCACCGTCTTCCGCGATGTCGACAGTCTGCGGGCGGGCGACAACTGGAAGAAGGCGCTCGCGGGCGCGGTATCCGGTGCGGAACTGGTGATAGCGATCATCGGGCCGCAGTGGCAGGCCTTGCTGCAGCGACACGGCGAACAGGAATCCGACTGGGTGCGTTTCGAGCTGAACCAGGCCCGACAACTTGATATCCCCGTTGTCCCACTGGTTCTTGGCGACGCGCCGTATTCGCCAGCGAATTTACCCACCGAGCTGGCCTGGCTGGCCGACATCCAGGGCGCGCGTCTGGCGGACGGCCAGGGACGTTGGGCATCGGATCTTGACTGGCTCACCCGGCGGATTGCCGAACTCACGTCACTGAAACCTCTGCCCGGTTCGAAGGATGCAGCCACAGGCCAGGTCTCACACGGCGACCAGTCGCCCAACATCAACTCAGGCGGCGGCGCGGTGACCATCAACTTTGGTACATCCACCTCGGGAGACAGCTGATGACCAGAGTGTGGCTGGCAGTGTGGTTGATGGTTTTTGCGCTGGGCGCCGGCGCGGCGGAGCAGCCGCCGGTCGAAACCGTTGTTGAAACCAGGGCATCGCAGCAGCTGCGGATTCCGGCCGACCAGCCGTTGCCCGCCGCCGGTCAGCGGCTGGTCATCCCGGCTCGTGAAGGAATGACCATCAGCATTGACGATCCGGATGCCCATCTCAACCGGGTGGACGCGATCACGGGCGGCACCGTGTTGACCACAAACAACGGTGGTGAAATCGTTATAGCCGGCTTGCTGGACACGTTCGACGACGACGTGCACTTGATACTGAATGATGTGGAGATCCCCACGGTCAATCTGATAGCTCTTTTGATTGACAACCAGCCTGAACCTGCCGCCGGCGGCGCGACCGGCGGTGGCGAAGTGTTCGGCATGTTGCAGGTCATCAACTGGTTTGTGGATCGGATGGATTTCACCGCCCGGGCGCAGGCTGCGGAATCAGGCACCTCGACGGCGGCCGGCAACGGCGTGTCCCGCCTTTATGAACAGTTGCTGGCGCAGATGACCATTGCGCGAGAGGGTGAAATCGTCGGTCACACACAACAGTTCGTGACCACTGCGACCCTTCTGGTTCAGATACTGCAGACCGGCGTCGACCAGGGCAGCATCAGTCTTGCGGATTTGACCAAAGCGCGGGCACTGGTGGCGCAGGCGCAACTGGAGGAAATGGAAGCACGATTCGCGCTCGACCTGGCTATCGACCACCATCAGGATCGATATTCCGAGCGGCTGGAAAACTCCCGACTGCCTGACTTCAACTATATTGCACAGCCCATGCGCGAGACATTGCAAAGCATTCCGGGCACGGCACAAGCGGACGGACGGCGCTACTGGCGCCAGCAGAAATTTGCCGTCGAATCCCTGGATTTGCTGAATTCACTGCATACCATGGCCGAGGACATCGTGCTGACAACGTACAACCAGTTCAATATCGGCAGGGTGTCGCTGGATGCCTATACGGGTGCGCTGCAGGCGCTGTTCCAGGTGAACGTGCGTATTGCCCGGCGGCGATACGAAACGAAGCAGGCGCAGGCCTGGCTGCTGGACGCGCAGGGTAAACTCGCCGACAGCATGTTGTTACACCCGGGCTGGCAATGAGATGAGCGACGCCGATCCCGGCCAGCAGTCGAGCGGCGACCAGTCACCCAACATCCGTACTGACAGCGGTGACGTCAACATCACCTACAACGCGGTCAGCACCAGTTGGCTGCGTGCTATCCCCGACTACGTTGATCAACTGTTACACCTGCTGCCGGCGCCGCGACGATTTTTCACCACATTGGATTTCACGCAGCGGACACCATTGGTTCAAGGCCTGACCTTTCTCGCGCTATCCGCCGTCATTGCCTGGTTGATGCGGGCGCCACTGGCGGCAGATTCCGTGGGCTATTGGTCAACCGCCGTGATCAACCTGGTCAGTGTCATCATCACTTCGTTGCTGTTCGGTGTGATTGCATTCGGCTGCTGCCGCAGCATGGGCGGAGCGGCGTCGCTCCGCACGCATATCGCCGCATTCGCGTTTATGGGTGGGATGACCGCGATATTGTTTCTGCTGGTGAACCTGCTTGCGCAGGGCATCGTACTGGTAGCGATGAAGGAACACATCGCCTTGTATCGTGAGTATATGACGTTGTTCTTCGCTGGCGACGACGCCATCAATCAGACGCGTTTTGCCGTACTCGAACAAGGCTGGGCGTTGAAACTGTCGATGGCAACGCTGCTGCTGGGCACGATTGCCATTCTCATCTGGCTGGCTGCCGCCTGGCGCGGCCTGGGTGATCTGAACAAGCTCGGCGGCCGTCGAGTCGCGCTGTCACTGGTGCTGTTTCTCATCATCGGCGCAGGCGCCAACGCGGTGCTGTCCGAATGGCAGGCCGCGCTGGTGCAGGTGACGCGGGGTGACGTCACTGCAGTTGGTACCCGCTGACACGCGTACCTGCGAGCCGCGGCGACGATCTTCGAAAAAGGAACCCAGCATTTTAAGGCGGCGGGATATCCGTCAGCACTGAACCGTCCGGCAGTGTCACCTCGATCATGATGCCGCCCGGCTGGCCGTCGCGCATCGGGTAGATGCGGGTGCTGACCTTGTCACCGGGCTGCAACGATTTGGCGGTCCAGCCGCGGCGTTTGAGGAAATTCGGGCTGCCGCCTTCGATGCCCCATTCGACCTGCTCGCCGTTATTTCCATCGACGTAGATCTGCAGCCAGGAATGCGGGTTGGTGTACTGGAACTCCTTCACCGTGCCGCTGAGCACGATGGCATGCTCCTTGTCGAATTTCGCGGTGGAATGGTGCGCCGATGTTGATGTGGCAAACACCAGCGACATGCCGAAGACAATGAAAGCGCAATCGCGGACTTGCATGGGCGTATGCTCCGGTTCAGTCAGTCTTAAGGATGAAATGCTGCTTGCCTTCTTCATCCAGGTAGGTGCGGTTGTTCTGGGCGCAGACATATTCCGAGACTTCCCATTCCTGCCCGCGATGGCGCGCATATAAATGCCGCGTCTGCGCCGGTTCGGCGAACAGCGCCGGGTCGGTGATCGTCGTGCGGATTTCCAGGGTATCGCCATCGAGCAAGCGCACGCGCTCGGTCAGATGCATGTCGGGACCGTGCCTTACCTCCACCCGTTCGTCGCTGTCGGGTACGGGAATCGTCATCCGCGTGCCTTCATAAACAGCAGCCGTCTCGACCACCAGCGTATCGACTTCCCAATGGCCGGTGGAGTAACCCATGAATGCAGGAATCGCGTCCGCCGGAATTTCGCGACCATCGGTGTGGATCCAGCGCACCATGCCGTAGGCTTCAAGGTAGGTGACGATTTTGTCCGGTGTGAAATAGAACTCGAACTGGAATAGCGGCGACGGCATGATATCCGGCATGCCGATAGGTACGCAGTTGATGCCTTCACCACTTTCGGGCAGCTCGCCGGCATCGCGTTTGCGACGCACCTCGTTGACCTGCGCCCAGCCTGCCTTGGAGAGCACCGGCGTTTTGACATAGCCGGTATTCGTCGCCCGGTACTGCGCTTCCCAGGTGCCGCTCCAATCCGGCAGGTCAGCGGCCATGCCCACAGATGCGCCAAGCGCCGCGACCAATGATGCGCCTGGAAACCACTTTGCAATGGAAGTCGCCACCTTACCCCCCGGTCAGGACATTGGCTGGCCAAACTACCCGCAATTGAAAGTGACGGCAAGCGAGCGGAATCGGCACGATATTGCCCGCGCGTTTCCCGCCGTAGCCCGCCGGTCGTCTGGCGATTGAACAGCCCGTGTTTGCCTGCAAGAATCGAACTTCACCTGGGTGCGGGGCAAGGCGATGTCACAGCTGCTGAAACAAACACAGAGAGCACTCGTCGGGCTGGGCGCCATGGCGATCGTGCTGACGGCAGCTGCGGCCACACCGGGCCTGCCATTCACCGAGGATTTCACCAGTCGCGCGCTGGGCGATCGCTTCCGCTCCGACGCGCATTGGGCCGTGCGCGAGCAGATGTTGACCCTGTCCCTGCGACGCACGCAATCCGGAGCGCTGGCGCCGGGCGCGACCACGATTATCGACTTGTCCCCTGAGCCCGGATTCACGTCGTCCATTGCGGTGGCTGATGTCGACGGTGATGCTGATCTCGATATCATCGCGCTCAACGGTGTCGTCGGGCGCGAGGCCTTGCTGTTCCTGAATAACGGCAGCACCACACCGTTCGTGGGTGTACTGGCCCAGCCGATAGCGGTCAGCCCGTATGCTCAGGCCGTGGCGCTTGGTGATATCGACAACGACGGCCTGCCCGATCTCGTCGTCGGCAACGGCGCCGGCTCGGCGGATGACCATATCAATCGCGTCTTCTTCAACAATGGCACCAGTCATCCGTTTGCGGGCGTGACCGGTGTACGCATCGGCGCTGATGCCGATGTCACGATGGATATCGAACTTGCGGATCTCGATGGCGATGGCGACCTCGATGTCATCGCGGGCAACCGCAACCCGTTCGGTTCGAATTTCAATATCTACACGACCAACAAGTATTACCTCAACGATGGCGACGACGATCCGTTCGATGGCGACAGCGGTATTGATCTTTCCTCCGACCAGGACTGGACCGGCGGCATCGGCGTGGCCGATATCGATCAGGACGGCGACCTCGATGTCATCGCCGCCAACTTTTCCGCCAACAGCCGGATCTACCTGAATAATGGCACCGCGCAGCCGTTCAGCGGCGCCACAACCGGCGATGTCATCCCTTCCAGCAGCAGCGCCTTCAGCGCCCGCGCCGGCGACCTGAACGCGGATGGATTCATTGACATCGTGCTCGGACGCCAGGGCTCCAACCGTGTCTACATCAACGACGCTGCCGGCACCGCGACACCGTTCGCCAGCGCGACGCCCATCGATCTCAATTCCGAAGGTGAGACCTATGATCTCGCAGTGGTCGACGTGGACAGTGACGGCGACCTCGATATCGTGTCCCCCAGTACCTGGGGCCGTAACCTGTTGCACCTGAATAACGGCACCGGCGTACCCTTCGAGAACAATGCCCCGGGCATCGTGTTGAGCGAGGTCTATAACGATACGCGCTCCCTGGCAGCCGCCGACTTTGATGGTGATGGCGACATCGACCTGCTGGAAGGCAACTTCGGTACCGATCGGTTGATTTTCAACAACGGCGGCATCAATCCGTTCGCGACCACGGCCTCGATCAACATCACCGACGAAAGCGCCACCACGCGACGTATCCGCCTGGCCGACATGGACAAGGACGGCGATCTCGACGTCATTGCGGTCAACTCCGGCATCACCCGAATCTTCCCGAATAGCGGCACGGCCCAGCCATTCGGCGGCATCACCGGTCAAAACGTCAATACGTCATATATTTCGACGGACTCGCTCGCCATCGCCGACATGAACGGTGACGGCTGGCTGGACCTGCTGCTGACCAATCTCAACGGCACCGCGCGGCTTTATCTGCACACGGGCAATCCGGCGGCGATGTTCAACGGGACTTACACCGACGTCACCGCCTATTCCGACCAATCGCGGGTAGCACGGATAGGAGATGTCAACGGCGACGGCCTGCCGGATGCGGTCATCGCCTATGGCCAGGGCACGACACAAACCAACCGTGTGTATCTCAACGACGGCAGCGGCGATCCGTTCGATACGATTGCCGGCTACGACATCAGTCCGGACGAACATAACACCTGGTCCATGGCGCTGGTCGATATCGACCGTGACGGAGATCTGGACGTGATTGCCGGCAACTACTTCCAGCGTAACCGGCTATATCTCAACAATGGCGACGGCACGTTCGCCGCCGGCACGAACATCACCAACGACATTTCGATCACCATGGGGCTGGCGGTAGGCGATGTCGATGGCGATGGTGATCTCGATTTGATCACTGCCGAGCGCGGTTCATCCGCGCGCAACCGGCTTTACCTCAACGATGGCAGCGGCGATCCCTTCGACACCACGGCGGGCCAGGACATCAGCACGGACGAATTCGACACCAACGATGTCGTACTCGGTGATGTCGATCGTGATGGTGATCTGGATCTTGTCACCGGCGACAGCGGGGTGCCGAATCACCTGTACCTGAACAATGGCACCAGTGATCCGTTCGACGATGTTGTTGGCGTCGCGTTGACAACCGACAACGAGCAGACCTATGGCGTGGAACTCGGCGATGTGGACGGTGATGGTGACCTTGATCTCATCGCCGGCAACTACAACACGCCGAACCGGTTCTACCGCAATAACGCGGCATCACAGCCTTTTCTCGCGGTTCGTTCGACCGCCGTCGGCAACGCCGCAACGCCTACCTTGCGGCTCGCCTACGGCGACCTTGATCGCGACGGCGATCTCGACGTCGTGGCCGCGCAGGTCAACGCGCCGAACATCATTTTCGTCAACTACGCGACCAATCAACCCTTCAACAGCTTTGTCGGTCCCATCTCCAGTGATGCAAACCTCACTTATGACATCGCGCTTGCGGATCTCGATCGTGACGGCGATCTGGACGTGGTTGCGGCGAACTATGGCCAGCGCTCCCGCGTTTATCTCAACGACGGCGACGGCTCACCCTTCGACACTGTCACCGGCCAGGACATGGGCACGACGTCCGGCGATGCCACCTCTGTTGAGTTGAGGGATGTCGACGGCGACGGCTATGTCGACGCGGTGTTCGGCAACGATGGCGGCACCAATCGCTTGTTCATCAACAACGCGACCAGCACCCCGTTCGTTGGTGTCGCATCGATAGCCATCGACAGCAGCGACAGCGATGCAACCTATGACGTAGCCGTCGACGACTTCAACGGCGATGGCCTGCCTGATGTCATCGCCGGGAACGATGGCGTCAACAAGCTCTACCTCCACAACGGCACGGCCAATCCCTACCCGATTTTTTCAGGTATCAATATCACAGCCGACAATGCAACGACTTATGTCATCGCGGTGGGCGACGTCAATCGCGACGGCCACCTGGATTTTGTCGCCGGCAATCAGGGCGTCAACCGGCTGTATCTCAATGACGGCGCAGGCGATCCGTTTTCCGCCACCGTCGGCCAGAACATCGGCACTGACGCTCTGGACACCCGGGCGATTGCCCTGGTCGACATCAACCTCGACGGCTATCTCGATGTAGTGACCGGCAACGACAATGGCACGAACCGCTACTACCTGAATGACCACAGCGCCACGCCTTTCGCGACGGCCGGTGGCGTGGAACTTTCCAAGGAAGTGGCGGCGACCCGGGGACTGGCGATTGCCGACTTCGATCTCGATGGCACACAGGATGTGTTCGTCACCAATTTCAACGGCCAGGATCGGCTGGCCCAGTCGCGGCCGTTCGACAGCAGCAAGGGCACGGCCGTTTCGCTGGAGGTCGACACCACCGCGGACATACTCACCGCGACGCTCGATGCGGCATACATCACGCCGCCGAATACCGGCATCAACTGGTACCTCAGCAATGATGGCGGGCTGTACTGGTACCAGGTCCGGCCCGGCGTGCCGTTCACGTTCCCCGTCACCGGCGATGACCTCAGGTGGCGGACACAGCTATGGTCGCTGTCGCCGGTCAATACGCCACAGGTCACATCGATCTCGATTGACGGCAGCCGCGACGTCGATCACGACGGTGTCATCGATGAACTCGATAACTGTCCCGCCGCCAGCAACGCCTCGCAAGCCAATGCCGATGGTGATGCACTCGGCGATGCCTGCGATCTCGATGACGACAATGATGGCTTGCTCGATGCCATCATTACTGACTTCCAGCTGACCCCGGGGGAATTCTTCAGCGTGACGCCGGCGCCGGGATACCTGGGACCGGATACGTTGACGTTCAGCCTTTCCAACCAACCGGCGTGGCTGCATCTGGACCCGGTCACCGGTCAAATCTCTGCCACCCCGAGTAACAGCGACTACATCACCGGTGGTGTGCTGACCGGTCTGACGCTGAGCGTGACCGATGGCGGTTCGCAGACCGTCATCAGCAATGCCTTCTCCTTGTCCGTGCTCGATACACAGGCGCCGTTGACGCTGGCCAGTGTGGCCGGTGGCAGCTACAACGCGGCCCAACAGGTGAGTCTGATCTGTGTGGACAGCCCCGGTTCGGGCTGCGCAACCACGTATTACTCCACAACACCGGACGCGCCCGATCCCAACGTGCAGGTGTATTCCAGCGCGATCACCATCGCTGCGGATACGTCGTTGATGTTCTGGTCGGTCGATGCCAGCGGCAATGTCGAAGGCCCGTCGCATCGGGTGGAATACTCGGTGGATTCGACAGCGCCCACGGTTGCGATCACCGCACCGGCGGCTGACGCGATTCTGGGCACCGGCCCGAATGTCACCGGCACGGCGGCTGACAGCGGTTCGTCAGGGCTCGCCAGCGTGGCCATTCAGATCCAGGGCAGCAATGGCAACGGCCTCAATGCCGGCGGCACCGCGCTGGTCAATGGCAGCAACGAGTGGGTGACCATCTGCACGACCAACTGCGGCACCTGGGCCTTCAACAGCAGCCTGCTCAATTTCAACAACAACGTTGAATACACCGTACGCGCCCGCGCCACCGACGGCGCCGGCAACGTCACGCTGGCCGATACCGCCTTCCTTTACTACGACGGCGATCCGGCCTTCTCCACGTTGAGTGTGAACCTGTCGGCATCATCAATCCTGTTTGGCGGCGAAGTGGACGCGGCGTTGAAGCTGACCGTACCCGGTAATCCGTCGGCGGATCTCTCCGGGCAGACGATTGCGCTGACCATCATTCCGCCTGACGTCGAAGGCGCGCCCGCGCAGGTGACGCTTGAAGCACAGACCAATGCCGATGGCCAGGTCACGTTGTCCAACCTCGGCCTGCCCGGGACCGGCATTGCATTCAATGCAAAGGGTACGTGGACGCTGCAGGCCAGTTATGACGGCACACCGTTATATCAGGCCGCCAATGCCACGCCGAAATCGCTGCTGGTCGGCACCTCGGCCGGTTACGCGGTAATCGTCGAAGGCAAAATCAATTCCAGCGAAGGCCTGGATTCACACAACAAGACTGCCAACCGCGTCTACCAGACGCTGATTGATCGCAACTTCGCCGACCAGAACATCTTCTACTACAACTACTCGCCGAGTCAGGATGTGAACGGCGATGGTCTGCCCGATAACGCGCTGGGCCAGGAAGGCCTGGGTATCGATGGTGTGCCGACCAAGGTGCTGATCCAGTCGACCATCGAGAATCTGGCGGCCGTGGTCAACAACAATCCGGCGCCGCTGTATGTGATCCTGGTCGACCACGGCAACACCGATGGCACCACCAGCGAGTTTCTGCTCGGCAATGAATCGATCACGCCGGCGGAACTCAACGCCTGGCTGAATACCTTCGAAGCCGGATTGTCCGATCAGGCGGCGCTGGAGGCGCGTATCGTGATCAACGGTTCCTGCTATTCCGGTGGCTTCATCCCCGCACTGGCCGGGCCCAACCGCGTGATCATCACTTCTGCCGCGGCCGACGAGGTTTCCTACAAAGGCCCGCTGGAATCAGACCTGATCCGCGTCGGCGAGTACTTCCTCGAGGAGTTCTTCGAAGATCTCGGCCGGGGCGAATCGCTGGCTACCGCATTTGTGACGGCCACCTACAAGACCGAAACCTATACGCGCGAGAGCGACAGCGCCAACACCGCCAACGAGTATCTCGACAACGCCGTGCAACATCCGTTGCTGGAAGACAACGGCGATGGCGTCGGCGCCAACGTGCTGCAGGCAGGGACCGGCCAGGATGGTGATACCGCCGCCGCGTTGTTCCTCGGCACCGGGCCGGTGTTCGATACCAACTCGGCGGAAAACCCGGCCGAAGTGGTGGCGGTGACGCCGACCCGGTTCCTCGACAACGCCACCAACACCACGCAACTGACGTTGACCGCCAACGACAATGCACAGGTGGCGCAGGCCATCGTCGAAATCCGCGCACCGGATGCAGTGCTGGCCGGTGGCATCGTCGATACCGGCGGCGCGCCGGTCACCGAGCAGTTGTCTGCCGATAGCTACATCCAGCGCTTGCTCAATGCGCCATCGACCTCGGGATGCCCGGCAAACGCGTTCTGTCTCGACTTCGACGGCTTCACCACGCCCGGACGCTATGAAGTCTTCTACTACGTGGAAGACGTGGAGACCGGCGGCTTGTCGTCGGCCAGCCGTAGTGTGGTGTACAAGAACAAGGGCGCCAACCAGTTGCCGGGCACATTCGATCTGCTGCTGCCGGCGGCAGACGCGACGGTCCACAGTGCGTTGGGCTTCTCCTGGCAACCCAGTGTGGACCCGGATGGCGACGCCGTCAGCTACCGGTTGCGGATCTGCACCAACAGCGGGATGACTGCCGGCTGCACGGAGATTGAAGAAATCTCGTCGACGATTACGGCAGTGACCAGCGGCATCGAGGATCTCACGACGTACTACTGGCAGGTGGATGCCATCGATGCCTTCGGCGCGATTCGCAGCAGCACCACGATGCGTTCGTTCAACGTCGATGATGGCAACAACGTGCTGGGGATCATCCAGGGCTTCGTCCAGTCCAACGTGGACTTCGCACTGTTGTCCACGCACCAGGTGGTACGGACGAACTCCGGTGTGCCGCTCGAATTCCTGACTGCTGAAACAGATGAGGGTGGACAGTACCTGCTGATCACACTCGCCGGTCAGGCCACGCTGCTGGCCAGTGCCGAAGGCTTCAACAACGCACAAGCCGATATCGAAGTACCCTCGCCACTGCTGGATCCGGTGACCGGTCAATCACAGACCCAGACGGTACGCCGCGACTTCGTGCTGGCATCAAGCGAAGTGCAAGGTCCGCTCGACACGGACGGTGATGGATTGAATGATGACGATGAGACGAACGTCTACGGCACATTACCGGATGACGCAGACACCGATGACGATGGTCTCAGCGACGGTGACGAGGTGCTGACCCACGGCACCGATCCCAACGCTGCCGACACCGATGGTGATGGTCTGAATGACGGCGAGGAAGTCGCCGCGGGACGTAACCCGAATGTCGATGAAGCGCAGGTACTGCAGACCATTCTGCAATCCATTCTTCTTGATGAGGACGAATAGCCCAGAGGTCGCCTGGACTTGTGAGAGGCTGAGCGCAGGGTGAGCCATACCGACATCGACGTACGCCAGGTTGCAAGGCGTACGTCGATGCCCTTGTCTACTGCATGAATCCGCCCTGCCAATCCTCCTGGGCGCGTGAGATCACGTAGGCGTGAATATCTTCCACTTCGGCTTCTGACAAGGTGTCATGCTTTGGCATGCCCTTGTCGGCGCGCAGACCGCGCAGCACGATATCGCTGAACTCGGCATGCGTATCGCTGGTCATGTAGCGCAAGTCCTTCAATCCACCGATGGCGTTGCTGCCGTGACAGAGCTGACAGTTCCGCGAGAACAATACCTCACCGCGATCAATCTGTGCCTGCGGGAAACGCGTGGCGGGTGGCGGCACCAGTTCGGCCGGTGACGGCGGTGGCGGAAGGTCAACGCCGGTGGCGTCCAGCGCGAATGCAAGCAGACGCGCGGGCGCATAGGTGAAAGGCACTCCGCCTTCATCCAGACCATACACATGCGCGCTGTTCCATCCGGCATTGATGGCGATGTATTGCCGGCCATCGACCATGTAGGTGACCGGCCCGCCGGGCGCGACGCTGTCTATCGGCATCTCCCATAACAGCTCGCCGTTGTCCGCGCGATAGATGGAAAGGGTTTTACCGATCGTGCTCTGGACCACCAGGTTGCCGGCGGTGGTCAGCGTGCCGCCGCTGCCGGCATGCGGATGCGGCACCCGCCAGGCTTCCTGTTGTTTGACCGGGTCCCATGCCAGCAGGTAACCCACTTCCTTGGCCTGCATCTGCTGGTTCAATTCGCGGCGCAAATCAGGATTGGCCCGGCCGCCGACCCAGGTCGATCTTCCCAATGAAAACTTGAAATCCGCATCCTCGCCGACGGAATACACCTGGTAGGTTTCATGCGCGGGGATGTACGCCAGCCCGGTCTGCGGACTGTAGGACATCGGGTTCCAGGTATGACCACCGCCGAAACCCGGGCTCAGCAACACCGGTTCGGTCGTCGGCATGGCAACGGGATTGATCACCGGCCGACCGGTTGCCATGTCGACATGCGATGACCAGTTGGTATTGGGCACATAATGCTCCGCCGACAACAACTCGCCGCTGGCGCGATCGATGACGTAGTAATAGGCGTGCTTGGGCGCATGCATGATCACCTTGCGCACGACACCGTCAATCGTCAGGTCCGCCAACACGGGCTGCGCGGTGCAATCGTAATCCCATTGCTCGGCCGGTATCTCCTGGTAATGCCAACGGTATTCGCCCGTGCCGGCATCCACCGCGACGATGGAACACAGGAACAGGTTGTCGCCGCCTTGCGGGCTGCGGAATTTCATATGGTGCGGCGAACCGTTGCCGGTGGCGAAGTACACCAGGTTCAACTCCGGATCGTAGGCAATGCCATCCCAGGCGTTGCCACCACCGCCCAATTTCCACCACTCACCGGTCCAGGTCGCCGCGGCCTTTGCCATTATCGAATCCGAAGCCTCGCCATCGGCGACGCCGGGTTTACCGGGCACGATGAAGAAGCGCCAGACCTTCTCGCCGGTATCGGCATCGTAAGCCGACACATAGCCGCGGGACCCGACATCGCCACCGCTGTTGCCGATCACCACCAGGCCGTTGGCCATACGCGGGGCACCGGTGATGGACAAGGGTTGCCCCGGGATCTTGGTATCGGTTTCCCAGACCACGGCGCCGGTCGCGGCGTCGACTGCAATCAAGCGGCCATCGAGCGCGGGAATGATGATCTTGCCGTGCCACGCGGAAACGCCACGGCTGACAGTGCCGCAACAGGTGATGCGCGAATATTCCGGCGGCACCTTGGGATCGTATTGCCAGAGCTGCTCGCCGGTAGCGGCGTTGTACGCGGTCGTCACACTCCAGGCAGAAATGTTGTACAGCACGCCATCCACGATCAGCGGCGTGGCTTCCACGCCGCGCATGGTGCCGAGCTCCACTGTCCACGCGAGGCCGAGTCGACCAACCGTACTTTCATTGATCTGGTCCAGTGTGCTGAAGCGTTGTTCGTTCCAGGTGTTGCCGTAATTCACCCAGTTCGCCGGTTCGGCGCCCGCATTGGCATAACGGGCCTGATCGATGGCGGCGGGGCCGCGAGAAGGTGACGTCACGGCTGCAGGTGCAGCGGATTCGGCCCTCGTGCCACCCGACAGCGACGGTTGTTCATCACTACACGCGGTCAGGTACAGCGCTGTCAGCAGACTCAGCAGGAGAGGATTGAAAGAGCGGGATACGGTATTCATAGGAGATTCGGGGTGTGCATCGCCACAGATTCGGGCTGACACCATACGCGATTGCAAGCCGGTTTGTCCCGACCATGAGAATGGCAGAATCATTACACCTGCGGCGCCGCATTCACATGGCGTCGCGATCCTGTCACTGAAACCAGCCCCAGCCGCTGGATGTCACGTGCATGCGCAGCATCCACAAACCTATGCGAGCAATCGCGCAATGGCATATTCTGCTTCCCATATCAGCCGCGACCCGCTTCACGGCCCGCGGTTGATTGCCTCAGCAACCATTCGATACAGGAATCGCGCTATGACAACCGCCTCGCTTACGAAACCCACCGTGTTCAAACTCGCCCATGGCGTCATCGCCGCCACGTTCCTCGCCGCTGCTTCGCTGACCTTCGCGGCCGAACCGCCGATCACCACGCAGGAGACATTGCTCGACCGCATCCAGATCGAAGACATGCTGCTCGCCTACTACTACGGCTTCGAAGTGGATGAAGGGCACGACTGGACCGCCATGTACACCGAAGACGCATTGCTGGACATCAACGGCAAGGTGTACCAGGGAAAGAAGGCGATTCAAGGTCTTTACGACAACTACAACGAGATATCCCCGGAGGAGAATGTACCGGGCAAGGTTCACGTCCTGATGACCAACCCGCGCATCATCGTCACCGGCGACACCGCGAAGGCGCACATGATCTATACCGAAGTCATGAACGATACCGTATACCTCGCGCCGCGCCTGATAGAACAAGGCCGCGAAGACACGAAGTTCAGAAAGGTCGACGGCCGCTGGTATATCACCGAGCGGTTGATCACACAGGATGGCGGTCTGCCGCCGTCTTATTACAGTACGTACAAGCCGCGTTAGCGGGCTGGCAGTTGGAACGCGGGCCGGCAGAATCCGTACCCGATTGCCGGCCCGTCATGTTCCGGCATGGCGCATCGACGTGTCATCAACAGGCATATCGAGCAGGAGAAACCCCAGGCTCTTGCCATGACCATCCAACACCAACGAGTTCGTCACGCCGCCCGTGGCCCGTGCGAAAACGAAATTCAACGCACCCAGCCGCGGTAGTTCATAGCGAACCACTTCGCCCGCGACCAGCGAGCCGAACCACTCGTGAACCCGCCGGGCACTGACAACGCGGCGTAAAAGTTCGAACTTTGCCGGGTCATAGGCGATGAGTGCGATGTTCACCAGGTTGCCCTTGTCGCCGGTTCTGGCATGCGCAATCTCACGTAGTTGCATGGTGTTCTCCCTCGCCAATCACCTGCGGATTCACATCCGACTCCGGAATCAGGATGGACGCAATCGAAACCCTTTCGCTCACTCCCGCGGTTACGCCACCGCCCCCGGCCGGACCATTCGTGTAGAGCGCCTCCACCTCGCGCCCGATCAGCTCCGCCTGTTCCCTGGTATCGACATGCGCCGCGATCCGCAGGCGGACATCGCGGCATTGCGTGGCGGCGTAATTGTCGGACCAGGATTTCGAGTCTGCAAACAGGCTGTTGACGCCGATCACGTCGCAGCGCATCGCACGCGGGAGCAACCCGATAGTCCGCAACCGGTGCGTGATGATCTCGGCCGCGAGGCGCGCGCGATCAACAGCCCCGGTGCCCGCGTAACTGATCTCGCCGTGCCCGGCAAAACCATCGAGATACCCGATACTCACTTTCAGGCGCCCTGATTTGGGCGACCCGTCACCACCGCTAACCTCAACCCTGTCGCCACCGTGATCGATGATCTCAACGCTGCTGAAATCCGCGACGACGTCAGGTGTCAGGTAGCGGGACGGATCATGGATTTCGTACAGGAGCTGCTCTTTCACTGTGGCGGCGGTCAGCAAGCCACCGGTGCCCGCCAGTTTTCCGAACTGTGCGGCGCCGTCGGCGGCCACCGTTGCAATCGGGAAACCGATATTCCAGGGGTCCGGAACAGCCTTGCAGCCCGGATCTGCAAAATAGCCCCCGGTCAGTTGCCCGGCGCATTCCAACAGGTGACCGGTGACCGTCGCCCGCCCGAGGAATGTAAAGTCGCTCCACGCGTGACCGAACTCGTGCATCAACGGTGCGACGAACAGTGACGGATCGGCAACACGGCCGGTAATGATCATTTCCGCACCTGCTGCCAACGCGGCCGCAATTGGTCTGGCGCCGAGATAAGCATTGGCCGATATCAGGGTGCCTTTGAGTTTGCGAAGCGGTTCGCCAGTCTCCAGTACCGTAGCCTCGGCATATTCAGCAATGCGATCGAAAACATCGTCGCCGGTGATGGCCGCGATTCGTGGCACCGCAAGGCCAGAAGTGCTGGCGAGTTCGCGGATTCTGGCCACCGCGGCGAGCGGGTTCGCCGCCCCCATGTTGGATATCACTTTGACCGGGTGCCTTGCGAGTAATGGCAGCAAGCGCTGCATGCGCGGGACCAGCAATGCGTCGTAACCGGCGTCGGGATCGCGCATTCGCGCACGTTGGGCGAGCGCGATGGTGCGTTCGGCAAGACACTCGAAGACCAGGTAATCGAGCGTACCGTGCTCGACGAGATCAAGCGCCGGCTCGATTCGATCGCCGGCATACCCGGCACCTGCTCCTATGCGTACAGTGTTCATCGCTTTGTTCGCCGGCATTGGATTATGATTTGCCACATAACGGTAATCGTCACCACCCGGAGCAGACATCCTGATGCGCCTGATTCAACACCTCCGGCGGCTTGCCCGGCCGATCGTAATACTTGGCATCGCGGTACTGATACATGCTCCCCACCTGTCGGCCCAACCAGCTGATGCCCTGCGGGAGATGCTGCAACAGCAGGTCGCTGCCAACGTCATTCCGGGCGCGATTGTCCTGGCGAGCCGCAACGGCCAGCTGGTGACGGACATTGTGGTCGGCTATCAGGATACCAATACCGGCAGTCCGATGCGGCCTGACAGCCTGTTCCGTCTCTACTCGATGTCGAAACCCATCACCAGCGTCGCGATAATGATGCTGGTGGAACAAGGCAGGGTTGCGCTGGACCAGGCAGTTGAATCCATCCTGCCCGAACTGGCGGGCTTGCAGGTCTACGTCAGCGGGCCGCTCGACCACATGGTGACCGAACCTGCGCGGCGGTCAATCACCTTGCGTGACCTGCTCACGCATAGCTCCGGCATCACCTACCACTTCACCGGCCAGAGTGTGGTGCACGCCTACTACCGCAAGTATGGTGTCATGCGTGACACCCCGGTCGGTCGAACGCCTGAAGATGGTGAACCGGCGCATTCGCTGAATGAACTGGTTGGCAGAATCGGCAGGGCGCCGTTGCTCCATCAACCGGGAACGCGGTTTGCCTACAGCTATTCAACCACCGTTCTGGGCGCTGTCATCGAAAGCGTGACCGGACAGCCGCTGGATCGGGCGCTCGATGAGATGGTGCTGGGTCCGCTGGAAATGTCCGATACCGGCTTTTTCGTCGAGGATTCCCGGCTTGACCGGTTCATGCACAACTATGCGCTGGGGGATTCCGGGCTGATCGACATCGAGACGCCGCAGCAATCTGACTACCGTGATCGCGGACGCCTGCTCGATGGCGGCGGCGCGATCGTCGGATCGGCGGGTGACTATCTGCGCTTTGCGCAGATGCTGGCCAACGGTGGTGAGCTGAATGGCGTGCGACTGCTGGCCGAAGCGACGGTCGACCAGATGTTGAGTCCGCAGGTGACGGCGGATTCCGGTGGCACGCCCATGGCATTCGGCTTCGGCTTCGCCGTGGGGAGTAAAGCGCTGGGTGAACTGGGGCAGAGTCCGGCGGACACCGCCGGCTGGTCGGGCTCCGGCAACACGTTTTTCTGGGTCAACCGGGCACGGCGCGAGGCCATGGTGTTCATGACGCAGGTACTGGCTACTCCGCCGCATACGGCCACAATCAACCGGCTGCGCGCCATGGTCAACGCGCTTGTCGTGGCCGACCTGCGCGCAGCCGCGGTGGACTGAACCCGGAGCCGCGTGACCATGCTCGCCTTGCTTGGTCTGGTCACCATCGCGGCGCTGCTGTTGAGCATTCTGCGCAAATGGTTATCACCGCTGGTGGCGTTGATCGCCATCCCGGTGCTGGCTGCCGTGGCGGGCGGGTTCATATTCGATATCGGGCCGTTCATCGTCGACGGCATCGAGGCGGTCGCGCCGATGACCGCCATGTTCGTATTCGCGATCGTCTTCTTCGGGCTGATGGCGGATGCGGGTCTGTTCAAACCCGTCGTCAGCGCGATCCTCACAGCTGTGGGACGTCGGCCTCCCCGCATCGTTGCCGGCACCGCCGTGCTCGCCGCGCTGCTCCATCTTGATGGCTCCGGTGCAACGACCTTCCTGATCGCAGTCCCGGCGCTGCTGCCGATTTATGACGAGTTGAAACTCGATCGACGCATCCTTGCCTGCACCGTCGCGATGGCGGCCGGTGTCAGCAACATGTTGCCGTGGGGCGGGCCGACCATCCGCGCAGCTACGGCATTGAACATGAATGTCATGGACGTATACGGGCCACTGTTGCGGATTCACCTCGCCGGCCTGCTGTTCGTCGTCCTGGTAGGCTACTGGCTCGGGCTGCGCGAGGCGAAGCGACTCGGCATCATCGACCACGCTTGTGCCTCCACGCCCGCCGCACCCGCCGTCAAAAGCGATTGGCGATTCCTTGCCAACGCCGCGCTCACGTTCGGCGTGATCGCCGCGCTGATTTCCGGTGCCATTCATCCGGCCGCCGGTTTCATGATCGGCGTGGTGGTGGCGTTGTTGATCAACTTCCCGGGTAGCGAACGCCAACGCACACATGTCGAGGCGCACGCCAATGCAGCCTTCATGATGGCGTCTATCCTGTTCGCAGCGGGCGCATTCACCGGCATCCTCAAGGGCAGCGGTATGCTCGATGCCATGGCGATGACCGGCGCGGGGATGGTACCGGCCGGGCTGGCGCGGCAGCTGCCGGTGTTGACCGCTATCGCCTCGATGCCGTTGAGTCTGCTGTTCGACCCCGACTCATTTTATTTCGGTGTGCTGCCGGTTATCGCCAATGTTGCGGAAGCGGCGGGCGCGACCCAGCTGCAGGTGGCGCATGGTGCCCTGCTGGGCCAGATGACCACTGGCTTTCCCGTCAGCCCGCTGACGCCCGCAACGTTTCTGCTGGTCGGCCTGACCGGCGTCGATCTTGCCGAACATCAGCGCTACACGATCCCATGGCTGTTCGCGACGTCGATATTCATGACCGTGTGCGCGACGCTGGCAGGACTGCTGGTGAACCAGGTCTGACATGCAGCCGGCTGGTTGAGTCTCCGCAGGCTTGCCAGAGATGCAGTAAGGTCTGGATCGCTTCCGAATCCTAGAGCCCCAGCTCACTCAAGCCAGGATGATCGTCGGGGCGGCGCCCCAGCGGCCAGAAGAATTTTCGCTCCGCGGCCTTGATCGCCAGATCGTTGATGCTCGCGTAGCGTTGCTGCATGAAGCCCTGGTCGTTGAACTCCCAGTTCTCGTTGCCGTAGGAGCGGAACCACTGGCCGTAGTCGTCGCGCCACTCGTAGGCAAACCGCACGGCTATCCGGTTGCCGGTGAAGCTCCACAGCTCCTTGATCAGGCGATAGTCCAGCTCCCTCGTCCATTTACGGACCAAGAACTCGTGGACTTCATCGCGGCCGGTGGGAAATTGCGCACGATTACGCCACCGGGTATCCGGTGTGTAAACCAGCACGACGCGATCAGGATCGCGGGTATTCCAGGCATCTTCAGCGAGCCGTACTTTCACGCGCGCGGATTCTTCGGTAAATGGTGGTACGGGGGTTTTGGTTTCCATGGCATTCCTCCTCAAACGGGTCGTTATCGATTTCCAAAATTCTGCCAGCGGCTTTCAGCCGGGTTGCGCAGCTCAGTAAAAGCTTTCGTATTGCACACGGCTCGCAGGCAGCCCGATATCGCGTGCCGCCTCGCGGACGCTTTCGATAAGACTGCCGGGGCCGCAAACGTAGATCACTGAATCGGGCGCTGCGTTGCGCACGATCTTTGGCACATCCATGCGACCGCCGTGTTGCGCCTGAGAGAAGTACATACGGAAGCCGATTTTGATATCGCGCGCGAGCTCGGCGCGATAGGCCATATCCCTCGGGGTTCTGGCGCTGTAATGCAATTCGAATCGCTGCCCGCGCAACCGCAATTCACTGGCCATGGCCTTGATCGGCGTGATGCCTATGCCGCCGGCTATCAACACGGCGGGCCGTGCATCGCTATGCAGGGGAAAGTGATTGATTGGAAACGGGACACGTAGCCGGGTACCGATGTGCCAGTGCCCGTGTATCGCTCGCGAGCCACCGCGTCCATCGGCTTCGTGGCGCACGGCAATTTCGTAAAAGTCACGTTCCCGCGGATTCGAAAGCAGCGAGTAGTGACGCCGGGCGATCGAACCATCCTCCAGGCGTACAGGAACTTCCAGATGCGCACCGGCGGATGCCGTCGGCAGTTCGCTCCACGCTTCACCGCGCAGCTCGTAGGCGCGGATGTCCGGTGTAAGTTGGCGCACACCGGTGATGGTGAGTTCCAGTTCACCACTGCCCAACGATTCTTCCGCCGCGTTCGTAGTTGACGCTGATGGCGCAAGTCTTTCGGCTTCCCGGATATACGCCGCCACCTCGGCTTCGGTGAAGCGCGGCGTGATGTACTTCGGGCAGTTCCAGTCGAAGCCCTCGATCTCGATCACAACGCCGCGTTCGACCCGTGCGCGATAGTGTGGGTTATCAAGTCGGGTCAGCAAATCGGGGTCTGTGTCGTTTTCAACCAGCCGCGCGCGGCCCAGGATTTTCAGTCGTGCCTGATGCGGGTAATCCATCAGAAACAGGCAGACGCGCGGGTTGCCGACGATGTTGCCGGTCGAGACGTACTGCCGATTGCCCGAGAAATCAGCAAAGCCCAACGTGCGTGAATCCAGCACCTTGAGAAACCCGCCGGGGCCGCCACGGTGCTGCACGTAAGGCCAACCGGTCTCGGTCACCGTACCGAGATAGAAGCTGTCACGCGCCTCGATGAATGCGATTTCGTGAACGCTTAGCTCAGCATTTTCCAGCGGACCCTGCGCGCGGCCGGCATAGGCTGCACGGCTGCCGGACCGTTCCTGCAAGGCTTTGACGTTGGTGGTGAACGCGATATTCGAAAATGCGTTGCCCATGATCCGCTCCTGGCATTTCGGGGAAGGGGTCGCCCCCTTCCCCTTACTGCGCGAACTCAGGCGGCGGCCTGCAGACTGACCGTCGGGAAATCGATGTCGACGTGGCTGGCGCGGCCGACGATATTCGTCAGCATGTTCAAACCCACGTGGGTGATGATTTCGACGATCTCGCCATCGCTGTAACCGGCAGCGCGCACCGCAGCCAGTTCGGCGTTGGTGACGTCACCGGTGTTCTCCACCAGCGCGAGTGCGAATTTCACTGCTGCCGCGGCCTTGGCGTCACGACTGGTGCCGGCACGATTGGCTTCAATCTCAGCAGCGTCCAGACCAGCCTTGCGACCCATCGCGGTATGCGCCGACAGGCAGTACTGGCATTGATTGGCCTGTGCCATCGCCAGAGCGATACGTTCCCGGGTGGGGACATCCAGGTTGCCGCCTTTGGCGATGCCGAACAGGCCGAGAAACGCCTTGAGCGATTCCGGGGAATTGGCAAAGACCTTGAGGAAGTTTGGCACCATGCCCAGTTGCGCCTTGATGGCGTCAAACAGCGCCTTCTGATCGGCGTTGGCGGTTTCGGCGGTGACGACATTGATACGAGCCATGTTGGTTCTCCTGTTTTTCAGTTTGGGGGTTGGCGTCGCTCCATCAGCGACGGTTGCTACTGTGCCCATGTTCATGAAAAACAAGAATACCCGTAGAATGGAATTCATTAGTGCCTTAAATGGAATAATAATGGACCGATTCCAGCAGATGTCCGTGTTCGTTGCGGTTGCCGAGACGCAGAGCTTTGCCGCCGCTGCGCGACGTTTGCGTATGTCGGCGCCGGCCGTCACCCGCGCTGTGTCCGCGCTGGAAGCGCAACTGGGAGTGCAACTGCTGACCCGGACGACGCGGGTGGTGCGGGTCACGGATATCGGCGAGCGCTACCTTGCCGACGCTCGGCGCATCCTCAATGACCTCGAAGAAGCCGAAGCCGCCGCCGCGGGCATCAATGCCACACCGCGCGGGCAGTTATCGATCACGGCCCCGGTGCTGTTCGGCAAGCTCTACGTGATGCCCATCCTCGCCGAGTATCAAACCACCTACCCGCAGACGGAAGTCCACGCGTTGTTCGTTGACCGTGTGGTGAACCTGGTCGACGAAGGCATGGACGTGGGCATCCGCATCGGCGAGTTACCTGATTCAACGGTGCGCGCCATCGGCGTCGGCCGCGTACGCCGCATCGTTGTCGCCGCACCGGCCTACCTCGAACAACACGGTGTGCCCGCGACGCCGGAAGATCTGCCAGCGCATCGGCTTGTCGTACCGGGGGGTATCTGGTCAACCAGTGAATGGACGTTTGAACCCAACGGACAAAGGCAGACCGTGCGCGTGCGCCCCGGCATCATCACCAACACCAACGACGGCGCATTGGAAGCCGCGCGCCTGGGCTACGGCATGACGCGTCTGCTTTCCTACCAGGTGGCGCCGCAACTCGCGACAGGTGAACTCGTGCGCGTACTGGCCGACTTCGAAGGCCCCGACCTGCCGGTGCACGTCATCCACCGCGAAGGCCGGCATGGCTCGGCCAAGGTGCGCAGCTTTGTTGATATGGCGATAGAGCGGTTGCGGGGGGCGGAGGCTTTGGGGTGGGGGGCTGCGGGAAGATGATCAGCGCTCAGGGCGAGAGCGAAAGATCGCAAAGACCAGAGCGTTCCCACCTCCTGCGCTACACAGTCGCAAAACACCAAATCAGCGCCAACGCCTGCAACTCATCTTCGACCAGTGAATTGACGCAGCCGTCCATCCAGCCCCGGCACAGCGGATGCACACGAAGACGGCTGGCATTCGCACCCGCAACCGCGATTCTGATGGCAATGGCACACGCCGGTCTTGCGGTTGAAGTGGCAGCCGCAGGCGTTCAATCCGCCGCCGTGGTCGTAGACGAGTTCTTCGAGCAACGTTTGTGTTGGTGATGTCTGATCGTCGAATCTCATCTGTGTCGCAGCGCTCGCATCGTTCGCCTGCGCATGGGACAGGCACATGATCAGCGTTACCACTATCAATACAGTGCTGGTGCGTAATCCTCGCATCTCGTTGTCCCTCCTCTGTCATCAGGAATATTCCGGTACGGCTGAATCGTCATCCCATTCAAGAGTACCGTCCATCCCCTTTTTGAGGTAGGTGTAGCGCGCAGGCACACTGCGGGCCGCGGCAACGCAGGGCAAAATGTGCGGTTAATACGAAGGGGGAAATGGCGCGCCCTGAGAGACTCGAACTCCCGACCACCTGGTTCGAAGCCAGGTACTCTATCCAACTGAGCTAAGGGCGCGTGGTGTGGGGAAACTTCGGCGCGAAGTATAGCAGACGGCGTATAAGACGGCTGTTTCCGCCGCAGCCCGCCGGACGCGCTGCGCACGCGTTGGATTGGCGATTTAGCAGGGTGACGGCTCCGCTGAAAGTCTCCGGGGTACCATAGGACACGCCGGCTACGCGCCAGACTGAACTTCCGGCCTGCTGTATTGCCCGATATAGCCCACGGCAGTACGATGCCGATTCGATATTAGTTAGCCACGCTTATTGCTGCGTCGCACGCCGGGCGCAGGATTCCGGGCGGTGGATGTCACTTCCGGGGGATACCGATGTTCAGCTCTGGCCGCGCGCTGCTTGCCGCAGCGTTTGCCTCTCTGCCGCTTTTCACTGCTGCGCAGCAGCTGCCGCCACAACCCGCCGTTGAGATAAGCCCGACACCGGCATTCACCATCGGTCGGCTGGTGGCACTGCCTGCCGACAACTGGGTGACCAACGGCGGCAACGTTTTCAACCAACGCTACTCGCCGCTGAAACAGCTCAACCGCGACAATGTTGCGCAGCTGAAGGCAAAGTGGCGCACTTCCATGGGCTCGGGCGCGCTGCCGGGCAATGCGGGGCAGGCGCAGATTCTGGAGTACGACGGCATTCTGTATGTCGTCAACGGCGCCAATGATGTATTCGCGATTGCGGTGGAGACGGGCAATATCCTGTGGACCTACCACGGCAATCCGGACCCGAAAGCCGGTAATCCGTTCGGCCGCTCCAGCCGCGGTGTGGCACTGGGCGATGGCAAGGTGTTCGTCGGCCAGCTCGATGCCAAGCTGGTGGCGCTGGACCAGAAGACCGGCGAAGTCATCTGGTCGGTCGAGGTCGCACCCTGGCGCGAAGGCTTCGCCATCACCAGTGCGCCACTGTATTACGACGGTCTCGTCATCACCGGTTTCAACGGCGGTGAGATGGGCACACGCGGCCGCGTAATCGCGGTCAACGCCGCAGACGGCAGCGCCGCGTGGACCTTCTATACCGTGCCCGGCCCCGGCGAATTCGGCCACGATACCTGGCCGCAGGATTCCGATGCCTGGAAACAGGGCGGCGCACCGGTCTGGCAGACGCCGGCGGTCGACCCCGAACTCGACATGATCTACTTCTCCACCGGGAATCCAGGCCCTGATCTGCACGGTGGTCTGCGGCCGGGCGATAACCTGTTCAGCGTTTCCATCGTTGCGTTGAACGCGCATACCGGCAAGTACCAATGGCACTTCCAGCAGATTCATCACGATATATGGGATTACGATTCGCCCAACCCCGTGGTGTTGTTCGATGCCCCCGTCAACGGCGTGATGCGCAAGGGGCTGGTTGAGGTCGGCAAGACCGGCTGGGCCTACATTCTTGACCGGGAAACCGGCGAACCGTTGATCGGCATCCAGGAACGTCCGGTGCCACAGGAAGCCCGCCAGGCCACCTCAGCAACCCAACCCTACCCGACCGGTGATGCAATCGTCCCGCAGGAGATCACCATCACGCCGGAAGGCGCACGGCTGGAACCGGGCACCCACCATGTGCCGAATCATGGCCGCATCTTCACGCCGTTCTGGACCGACGAAGTCACCGTCAAGCCCGGCACCATGGGCGGCGCCAACTGGCCGCCGAGTTCCTATGATCCGAACACCCACCTGTTATACGTCTGCGCCAGTGATCGCATCAGCACGTTCGTGGTCGATCCGAAGCTGGTCGCGCCGACGCAACCCAATACCGTCTACATGGGTGGCCGCTTCGGCCAGGCGCAGGCACCTGATGGCGGTATCTTCGCGGCATTGGATGTCACCACCAACCGGCTCGTCTGGCGGCAACAGTGGCGTGACATCTGCTACAGCGGTTCGATCGTGACCGGCGGCGGGCTGCTGTTCGTCGGCCGCACGGATGGCCGGCTGACCGCGCTGGACAAGGACAACGGCAACAAGCTGTGGGAGTTCATGACCGATGCCGGTGTAAACTCCACGGTCACCACCTTCATGCACAAAGGCCAGCAGTATGTAGCGGTACATGCGGGCGGTGGCGTGTTCGCCAATGGCAAACGCGGCGATGGCATCTGGCTGTTTTCGCTGGATGGCGCCATCGAACCATATGTACCCAGCACCTTGGGCGCGGCGCCGACACCACGTGGTGCTCCGGGCGCACGGCCCGACCTCGCACGCGGGGAGGAAATCTATAAACAAATCTGCATGGCCTGCCACGGCGAGACCGGCGCGGGCGGCCACGGCGGCGGCCCCACCATCGTCGCCGGTCAAAGCCCTGAGCTGATCATGGCTGTGACCGCCAGCGGGCGGAACACGATGCCATCGTTCGCGGCAACGTACTCCAGCGCGGACATCCGCAATGTCACCGCCTACATCGTGGATGTGCTGGGCGGGAAATAGCTGGAAGCGCTTGCTTGCGAACGAGGGCCGCAAGCCACGGTCACACCGAATCCAGGGTGCGATTGAACATGCACCTGTTTATCTTGCGCAGTTGAGGAGGTCCGTCATGGCAGTCGATTTCAGAGGTCACCCGATGTTTCCGCGCGGCTTCAATTCGCCCACGCGCTTCGAAGCCGACGTTTACGATTGCGAAGTGTGGGGCGAAATCCCCACTGACATCGAAGGCACGTTTTACCGCACACAGTGCGACTTCGCGTATCGCCCGCCACAGAATGAATGGATGACGGGCTTCAACGGTGACGGCCACATCAGCGCGTTCCACTTCAACAACGGCTCGGTGGATTACATCGGCAAGTACGTGAAGACCGAGCGTCTGCTGGCCGAACGCAAGGCGCGCAAACGGCTGTTTGGCGTCTACCGCAATCATTTCACCGATGACCCCAGCGTCGCCGATCTGGATCGCTCCGCGGCCAATACCCATATGTACTGGCATGGCGGCAAGCTGCTGGTGCTGAAGGAGGACTCCCCGGCCTGGCATGTCGATCCGTGGACGCTGGAAACGTACGGTGCCTGGGATTTTTATGGCAGGTACAAGGCCACCAGCATGTCTGCGCATCCGAAGATTGATCCGGTCACCGGCGAGATGATCGCCTATGGCTATCAGGCCAAGGGTGATCTGACCGATGACGTCGCCGTCTATACGGTGGCGCGGGATGGCCACATCACCAAGGAGGTGTGGTTCAAGGCGCCTTATGTCGGCATCATGCATGACATCGCGATCACGCAGAACTACATTGTGGTGCCGCTGATCTGCCGCACCACCAGCCTCGAGCGTTTGCAGTCCGGCGAGCCGATGTGGGAATGGAACGAAAACGTGCCGACGATGGTGGCTGTGTTGCCACGTGACGGCGAGGCGAAAGACGTACGCTGGTTCAGAGGTCCGCCGCGCAACACGTTGCACTTCCTCAACGCCACTGATCGCGGCGACCGCATCACGATGGAACTGCCGTGCTCGGATGGCGAGCGCACGCCTTCGGAGATCAAACGCTGGTCGTTCAACATGAACTCGAAGAACGAGTATTTCGAAGAGGAAACGGTCAACACCGCCAACGGTGTACTGGCGCGCATGGATGATCGCTACCTCTCGCTCGACTACCAGTACGCCTACGTCGGCAACCGCGACACCAGTCTGCCGTATGACAACGACAAGGGCGCCGGCATGGGTGGCCGCGTGACCAACCAGTACCTGCGCGTGGATGTGAAGACCGGCAAGACCACCGGCGCCTATTTCGTCGGGCCGACACACAGTCTGCAGGAAAGCTGTTTCGTTCCGCGCAAAGGCGGTACTGCCGAAGGAGATGGTTACCTGATGGGTGTGGCCAACAACTACGAATCGATGACATCCGATCTGGTCATTGTCGATGCCCAGCGCATGGAGGAAGGCGCCATCGCCACGGTGAAGCTGCCATTCCGGCTGCGCAGCGGTACCCATACCAACTGGTTCAATCGCGCCGAACTGCCTGCGCCGCCGGCGGTATAGGAGTTGGGCATGAAACTGATTTCGACTATGAACGAGACACTGCCGATGATGAATCGGCGTCGCTTCGTCGGTTCGCTGGGCTGCGTCACCAGCGCCGCCGCCGTCGCCAGCCTGGTACCCGCCGTGGTCAACGGCCACGCAGTGCAGGTCATGGCGGAACTCGGCGGCATGCGCAGTGATGATTTCGATGGCTGGCATGTGGATGCCATGGTCGAGGGTTTCCCCGGTTATGCCGCACCCATCGGCTATGGCAGGTCGCAGCGTAGCGATGCGCATGTCACCTGGTATGACCCGATGATGCAGTTGCCGTACGCGTGATACCCGGGCAGCGCATCGGCTGCTCGCCCTGCAAAGCCACGCTTGACGCCATTCACCACCTCGTTGGGGGAAGTATGTTTCATACGCGGATTTGCCCGTTCGTCGCTCTGCTCGCATTAACCATCAACACTTGGGCGCCGCTCGCCCATGCCGCCGCATCACCGGATGCCGCGCAACTCGCCCGCCTGGACCGGCTGGCCAGCGATGTGGCTTACGCAGAGGATGTCAGCGCCATCAAGCGGCTGCAGCGCGCCTATGGTTACTATCTCGACAAAGGTATGTGGGCAGACCTGGGTGAACTTTTTGCTGACGAGGCGGTAGCCAATTATCCCGCCGGCGTTTTCATAGGCAAGGAAAGTATTCGCAAGCACCTGTTCCTGAATGTGGGCAACGGTGAGATGGGTCAGGTCGGCCTCGGCAACGGACGGCTGTACAACCACATGAACATTCAGCCGGTGATCCATATCGATCGCGGTGGCCGCACTGCGAAGGGACGCTGGCGCGCATTTGCCTATTTCGGCAATTTCGGTGGCAATGCGACTTGGGCCGAAGGTGTGTATGAAATGGACTACGTGAAAGACAGTGGCGTGTGGAAGATCAACACGCTCGACTATCACGCAGGCTTCGCCGCAAGTTACCAGACCGGTTGGGGCGCTACTGTCCCCGAGAACAGTGATGCGCCAGGAAGTGCGCGGCCTGCACTAAAGCATCCGCCCGATCGCGCACGCGACATGCCTTGCGAAGGTTTTCCAGCCGCCTGCGTTGCGCCGTTTCACTACGGTAACCCCGGTACCACCAATGGCGGCAACCTCTGGCCGGACGATGTGATGAACGCTGACACCGCGAACCGCGGCAATGCGAACGCCCGGCTTGCCGACCTGCTGCAACGTTCGCAGCGTCTGGCGGACGAAACCACCATCACCAACCTGCAACGGACCTACGGCTATTACTTCGATAATGCGATGTGGGATCAGGTGGCGGCATTGTTCGCTGACGACGGCAGCATCGAAATGGACCAGCGCGGCATCTACGCGGGCAAGGATCGCATTCGTGCATTCCTCGGCACATTGGGCCCGGATGGTCTGGAGCACGGCTGGCTGTTTGACCACATTCAATTGCAGACGATTGTCGATGTCGCACCTGATGGCATGACGGCAAAAGCGCGCAGCCGGTCCTTCAATACGACGGGCCACTTCGAAGGTGACGCGCAATGGAGCGAGGGCATTTACGAAAATACCTTCATCAAGCAGAACGGCGTCTGGAAGTTCCGGTCCGTCCATTACTATCCGACGTTCATCACTGCTTATGACAAGGGCTGGGCAGTCGATGCCCAACCAGCCCCCGGCCAGAGCATGGAACTGCCACCGGATCGTCCGCCTTCCGAGGTGTACGCAATTTATCCCGCGATGCATGTACCGGCATTCCACTACCTGAATCCCGTCACCGGCAGGCTGCCGCAATATCCGGTCACGGGCGGACCATCGAGGGCGGTCAGCGATGCTGCGCTGGCCGTACCGGGACGCAGCAGAAGCGGCACGGTGGAAATAGATGATTTCGCTGGCATGTTGCACCAGGCAGAGCAGTCTGTTGGGCGGGTGCGTGACTGGCATGAGATCGAAAATCTCATCAGTGCCTATGGTTACTATCTGGACAAGAATCTCTGGAACGATCTCGCGGATTTGTTTGCGGTTGACGGCGCGATGGAGCTGGCCCAACGAGGTGTCTACAAGGGGCGGGAACGGGTGCGTGACTTCTTGTTGCACGTATTCGGCCGCGGCAGCGAAGGTCCGGTCGAAGGTAGACTCGGTAATCATATCCAGATGCAACCGGTCATCAATGTTGCGGCTGATGGCAGCCATGCGGATGCGCGCATCCGCATGATGCAGCAGATGAGTTTTGGTGGCCGGCCGTCAATGGGTGGCGCGATCTACGAAGATCAACTGGTCAAGGAAGATGGTCGCTGGAAGTTCAGCGATCTGCATGCCTATAACACGTTCACCGCAGGCTACGAGGGCGGCTGGGCACGTAATCCCGGACGCGGTATGCCTGGCCAGAGTGAGACCTTTCCTCCTGATGGACCGCCGACATTCGCCTTCCAGATGTTTCCGACCGTTTACCCGATTCCTTACCGCGCACCTCACCCGGTGACGGGCCTGGCGGTGCGCGCCTATATGGCGGATCGTGAGGCCAACGGTATGCCCGAGGACATTGCCGCGGCGTTGCGCGAGATCGGGCCACGCATCGATGGCGCAAGAACCGCGGCGCTGTATACACCGCTGTTTGCGCCGGAACCCTACCCTGACGTCACGGTGAAACGTGACCTCAGCTACGGGCCACATGCGCGGCATACCCTGGACATATTCACCCGCGATGCCGTCGGCACCAGTATCCGTCCGGTAGTTGTGTTCATTCATGGCGGCGGCTTTGCGCGCGGTGAAAAGCATGCGCAGGGCTCGCCGTTCTACGACAACATCATGCGCCTGGTGGTCAACGAGGGTTTCATCGGCGTGCAAATGAATTACCGTCTCGCACCGGAATTCATGTGGCCATCCGGTATTGAAGATGTCACCCGCGCTATAAACTGGCTTCGCAGCAACATTGCAAACTACGGCGGCAACCCGCAACAGATTTTTCTCTGGGGCCATTCCGCTGGGGCGGCGCATACCGCTGATTACCTCTCGCACGTCGCCCTTCAAAACCAACCCGCACACATTGCGGGCGCGATACTGACCTCCGGTTTCTATGACCTGGGTAAGGAGGTTTCGATCTGGAAAGTCTATTACGGTGAAGACATCAGCACCTATCCGGAGCGCTCCTCCTTGCCTGGATTGTTGCAGACCAATGTACCGTTGTTCGTCAACGATGCTGAACTGGATCCGGACAGCTTCAGGCTCGAAACCGAGCAACTCGTACGTGAGCGTGATCGTATCGGGCGCCCGGTGACCTACATCCGGCTTCCAGGCCATTCCCATATCTCTGAAACGTATGCGATTGGCTCTGGGGACCGGTCGTTATCAGATCCTGTAATCCGTTTCATACGCAATACGGTGAGTTCGCAACAATGAATATCGAATTATTTGCGGAGGGGCTCGAGTTCCCCGAGGGACCGGTGGCGATGGCCGATGGCAGCGTCATCTGTGTGGAGATCAAGCGCGGTACTCTGACGCGTGTAACGTCGGATGGCGTTCGGCATACCGTTGCCGATCTGGGTGGCGGGCCAAATGGCGCGGCCGTTGGTCCTGACGGTGCAGTGTACGTATGCAACAACGGCGGTGCCTGGGAATGGGAGCCGGGCGAGTTGCATTTCCCGGCAGGCGCACCGCCGGTTTATCGCGGTGGAAGCATTCAACGGGTGGACCTTGCCAGCGGCCAGGTCAGAACGTTGTACGACAGCTGTGACGGCAAGCCATTGATGAGCCCGAATGACCTGGTCTTCGATAGTCACGGAGGATTCTGGTTCACTGATCTCGGACAGGCAGACGGTGACATCCGCCGACTGGGCGCGTTGTACTACGCGCGCGCGGATGGTTCTTCAATAACACGTTGGCGCGGCGGATTGCTCTCGCCGAACGGCGTTGGCCTCTCACCGGATGAACGCACTGTCTACATGGCGGACTGTATGGTCGGCCGACTGTTCGCATTTGAGCTTTCCGGGCCAGGCGAGATGTTACCTTCAGCATCGCCGGGTCCCGGGCATGTGATCTGTACGTTACCTGGTTATCAATGGTTGGATTCGTTGGCAGTGGAGGATAACGGGCAGGTATGTGTTGGCACGTTGTGGAACGGTGGCATCACGATTTTCGACTACGAGGGAACTTACGAATTCGTGGCGTTCCCGGATGTTCTGACGACCAATATCTGTTTTGGTGGCGCAGACCTGATGGATGCGTATGTCACCTGCTCATCCACGGGCCGGATATATCGGTGTCGGTGGCCACGTCCAGGATTGAAACTGGCATATAACGGTTGAGCCACATTCAGTTCGCAGCACAACCGTGTAGCTTGCTCGAGTCAACTGATTTCACGGTGAAGATGATTCATTTGGCGGTAGTTTTCGTTTCTTGCTGCTCTATCAACATAAATGGGGGATTTTAATGGCTGCCATCAATCGTAAACGCGGCACCTTGGTTGCCGCGACACTGGCCATCGGGGTGTTCACGCAAGCGTCGGCACAGGATTGCAACCGCGCTTGTCTCGAAGGCATGGTTGATCAGTATCTCGATGCAGTTGTCGTGAATCAGCCCTCGCGCGTTGCGCTGGCCAGTGACGTATTGTTCACGGAGAACGGGCAGCGTCTCGTTATCGGCGATGGCCTGTGGAATACCATGCGGGCGAAAGGTCATTACCGGTTGTTCGTCACGGATGTTCCCGCTGGCCAGGTCGCGTTCATCGGGACGATAGAAGAAGACCATCGCGAACCTACGCAAGGGACCGGAGCGCTGCTGGCATTACGTCTGCGTGTTGAGAACCACCTTATCACCGAGGTCGAGCAATTCGTGGTCCGCAGTGAAGATGGCTACAAGAAGGTGGAAGCCATGTCTGCACCCAAGCCGATGTATCTGCAGGCGGTGCCGGAACGGGAACGGATGAGCCGCGCAGCTTTGATTTCCACTGCCAATAAGTATTTCACTGGAATGCAGCAGAACGATGGCAAGGGTGACTATCCCTTCACTGCTGACTGCAATCGGATTGAGAATGGCAACCAGGCTACCAATGTTGCTACGCCGGCAGGGCAGACGCGTCCGGATCCGAAAACGTCGTCGGTCTACTCGGGGCAGTGGAGTTGTAAGGAGCAATTTGAATCCGGGCTCATCCATTTCGTCAATCGCATCCGGGATCGGCGCTTCGTTGCGGTGGACGAGGAGCGGGGGTTGGTCTTCAGCTTCGTATTTTTCGATCATTCCGGTGGTGAGTGGCGGAACTTCGAGACGCCTGCAGGGCGCAAGGTTGTGGCGGGGCCGGTCCAGCCTTGGACCTGGCAAATCGCTGAGTTATTCAAGGTAGAGAACAATCAGATTCGCCAGATTGAAGCGATTCTTGAACGTTCGCCTTACGGTATGAATTCCGGCTGGAGCACCTGGAAGCAGGGCATGTCGGATACGGCGCGGGATGTAACGATGGAATAGTCCTCAAGCGTCACAACGAATTTTTTCGCGTATTCGATTGCACGAGTTCAAGCCGCTACCGGGAAGCCGGTAGCGGCTTTTTGTTTGCCGTGAGAAGGCGTGGGCAGCGCCTGGGCCAGGCCTTTTGGTACGTCACGGGTTAAAGCAATCGACGGCAGTTTTTTGTCAGACATGGTGATGACAGTGAGGACTGACTGGATCGGCGGGCCTCCGGTCGGTGCGACGCGACACTGTGCAGACAAGAAAGACGTTCCTCAGCCAACGCCGGGGAATTTCGCACGGGCTTCGTCTTACTGCTCCGTCATTCCGGACGGGCCCGCGAAGGGGGCGCGAGCCGGAATCCATGCGTCTTGGAGAGAGGCCCTATGGATCCCGGCTCACCGCTGCGCGGTGTCCGGGATGACGAAAGAAGAGGGGCTGCGCGGTGTCCGGGATGGCGAAAAAAAAGAGCGGCGAGGTTATCGCCGCTCTTTTTCGAACTTGCCTGACCAGCTGCGGTACCGCAAGCCGGCTGATTGAAGAATCAGGCTGCTTCGCGGGTTTTGCCCAACGTATCAGCCAGCAACGTATGGCTGCGCTCATCAAGAATCTGGGTGACGCCGCGCGACAACGTGGCGAGACCGGAATTGATGAACAGCAGCGGAATGGCGATACCAAGACCGAGAACGGTGGCGATCATCGCCTGACCGATACCGTGCGCCATCAGCTTCGGATCGCTCGAACCGGAAGCGGTGATCGCGTGGAAGGTGATGATCATGCCGATAACGGTACCGACCAGACCGAGCAGCGGGCCAGCCGCTACTGCCAACCGCAGGAAGCCCTGGAAGCGCTCGAGCTTTGGAACCTCTTTCAACACGGCTTCGGAGATGCGCAGTTCGGCCAACTCCGGCGTATCGTGCACGCCGCCTTCCTTCGAGCGGAAGGCGAGGATGACACGACCAAGCGGGTTACCCTTGGTCGGTTTATCCATATTGCGTACCTGTGCGCCAACCGCGATACGCGTGATAACGAGATAGATGGCTTGCAACACGGCAACGACGACACCGAGGATGCCGACAGCAACGATTACCCAGCCGACCACTTCACCGTTCTCAATACGTTCGATGACGTTCGGACGGTCTACCGTCTGTCGAAGCAGCGCGTCACGGGATGGATCGACCACGGCCTCCACATATTCATTTCCGTTGGCCCGTTCAAGATCCTCCGCCATCTGTTTCAGGTTGCCGTGCAGTTGACGCCCTAATGCCGCGTAGGCCTGATTCGTCGTCATGTAGGTCAGGTATTCACCATTTGCCGTTGCGGTAAACGGGCCGACCGTGGTGACGGACATCATCTCTGGTTCGCCCAGCAAGGGCAGCTCGGGGTTCGCCTCACGCTCTTCTTCGGTAGGCACGGGCGGATAAACCGGCGCCTCGAATCGCGCGACGCGTGAGGTCGCTGTCATCTCGCGATGCAGTTCAAACCAGAGCCGTTCCAACTCAGTGATGGATGGTAACGCCTTGGCGTCAGCGATTCGGCGCATGAAGTCTACGCGGTTTTCGCCGTCGGCCGCTGGCCCATACATGGGGTTCAACATCGACGAGGCCAGCACGTTGGCGGAGTCGCCGGCCACCTGACGGGTAACACCAAACAGCTCGCCAAGGTTGCCCTGGTGCTGCGCCAGGAGTTCCTTCATTTCGGCGATGCGGGCTTCGTTCTCGTCAAATGACTTGCTGAGCTGGTTACTCCGTGCTTCCTCACGGTTACGGCGGTCGACCTGCTCTTTCGCCTGTGTATCTATCTTCTGCAGTTCAGCGCGGAACGTGCCCTCGCGCTGCTGAGACAATTGCTGCTCGGACTGACGCAACTGGCGGATATTCTGAATCAGCTGGTTGAAGTTGACTTCGGCAGCGGATGCAACCGGCGCCAGGGTCTGCGCAACGAACAGTGCGCCTGCGGCTACGAGAAGTTTGCGTGAATTCTTCATGAGCGGACCTCGGTTGCGGCCGGTACCGGTACGGTGATCAGATCGGGCGCCAATTCCTTCTTCGCCATCAGCAAAGCGTTCAGTATGGCGCGGGCATACTGTGCATCGGCAACGAACTGGGCTGCCTGGTTATCCCAATAGCCGCTTTCCTGTCCGTCCTTCGTACGGTACATCAGCGATATACGTCCCATGCGGAGGAATTCGACCTCGCGGCCGTCCGGCAACTTGCCGTCATAGGCAGCCATGGTGCGGCCGTATTCCAGTTCGATCTGATAGGCCTCCATCAGGCGCCGATACAGTTCGCCAGGATTTACCGTCTCCTGTTGCATCAGTCCTCGGATGTGCTCAATGCGGTTGGAGCGGAGGTCAGAGCCATCGCCATTCGGGTTCGGATCGATAAACGGCACGCCGTTGTCGATCGCTTCGGCCAGCGTGTCGTACATGCGTTTCAGCAGCGGCTGGACGTCGATTGCGGTGGCGTCCATCGCCGCGAGTTGCGCTTCCAGATCCGCAATCTGGGCTTCCTGGCCGCTCATCTGGCTTTGCAGATATTCGTTATAGCGGGCGATGCTGTCGGCATCGGCAAGGATGTTGGCGTAGCGGCTGCCCGCGTCCGTCTGTGCCTGGGCGAATCCGGCGGCGAGCACAAGTGAGCCAGCCAGTACCAGCCGGGATGCCAGTCCGCGGCGACCTTTTAAGGAATGAATAAACTCCATGCCTGAATCTCTCACCTTTCGTGAATCTCTTAGGAGTTGGCCGCAATCATCTGCAGATAGCCCTTGGCCATCTTGCCGAACTGGGATGAACCGGTGGCGCGCTCAAACCATGGGCGGGCCTTGCGGTATTCCTTCATGTTGTAATACGCGACGCCCAGCAGCACGTGAGCATTGGCCTGGTTCTTGATGCCGCCTTTGTTCAGGCCACTTTCGATGGCCTGCGCTGCACCGTTCCAGTCTTCACGCTGAATCTGTACCTCGCCCAGGCGGATGAACAATTCACCATCGGAGGACATCTGGGCGGCGCGTTGCAGCGGATTGATGGACTTGTCGTATTCGCGGGCTGCGATCCAGCAATTTGCCAGTTTTTCGTACAGCTTGGCGTCCACGGTTACAGTTTTGTTGTCGATGGCCTTCTCAAGCACTGTGGCGCCACGATACGGAACATCGTTAAACATCAACAGGTCGGCCAGGCGGCGAATTTCCGCATCGTCGGAAGTCAGGCCGGCGTCGTAGGCGAGCTGCATGACAGCCAACGCTTTTGGATAGTCTTCGACCTGGCCATAAACGGAAGACAACTGCATCCAGTAGGTCTTCTTGTCCGGCACCATCGAGATCAGACGCTCGAGCAGGGGAATCGCGGGCTTGAACTGGTCCTTCTGCAGGTACAAGGCCAGGACCAGCTGAATCCAGCTTTCCTGGGGCTTCTCGGAAAGGTCAACGGCCTTCTGCGCATTGGGCAGTGCCTTGTTGAAGTCTTCCATCTGGTAGTAGGCAACCGCGAGCAGGTAATACGCGGCAGAGTTCGGTGAGCTGGTGTTGCGGAACCACTCTTCCAGGGCGGCGGCGCCTTCTTTCCATTTCTCTTCGGTCAGATACAGCTGCGCGATTTGATAGCGAATATCCGACAGTTCCTGCTCGTTGAAGCCGCCAGCCTTGATGCCTTCCAGCAGGTGATTGCGGGCCGCACCGTAGTTTTCCTGGTGGTGCTCGATGGATGCCAGCACCTGCTCGACGTGGCTGCGCTCGTAGGGGCTCAGCTTTTCAAAATTCATGGTGCCGATTTTGGCCTTGGCGCCCGAGTAGTTGTCCATGTTGAGCATTTCGATGGCTTCGTTCAGCAACTTGCCTGTTGCCGCGTCGTAGCCGCCGGGTTCCGCTTCCTTCTTGTCCGCGGCAAACGCGGGCTGCAGCACCAGCACCGAAGCCGTGGCAACGGTCGCAATCATTCCCCTGAAGTTGCGGTTGAAGATTTTCTGCATGGCGTACTCCTTCAATTCTGCTTGGCGTTCAAAGCCCGATGCTGCGGCGCGCCGGGTTCAGCAATGAAATTCCAGGACCTAGTTTTCCAGCTGGAAGCGGATAACCGTGCGCATACCGATTCGCTCCACGGCTGCGCCGTTTTCCACCTTCGGGTTGTAGCGCCACCGGAGGATGGATTTGATGGCCGCATCCTCAAAGATTTTGCTGGAGCTCTCGATGGCGATCGCGTCCTTTACGGTTCCGGCACCGGTAATCGTGAACTGGACGACGACGTAGCCTTCAAGACCACGGCTCAATGCACGCGGTGGGTAATCCGGCGGAATACGGACCAACGGGATGACGTCGCGGTCGGAGCCGGCGGACATGCTCATCTTGGACATGGCGCCAGCGGCATCCACTACCGGGGTCAGCTGGGCCACGTTGTTTTCAACACCCGAAGTGTTGAACGACATACGGAGCTGCTCGGGTGCCTGCGGCGGGCGCTCGCGGGTGACCTTTTCATCACGCTTGGTGGCGACCTCGGTGTCCTGCCGCAGACGGCTGAACTCGATGCGCATCGCTTCGCGGACTTCGCCTGCATCAATGGGTTGACTGATCAAATGATGCATCAACCAGAACATGCCCAGGGACAGCAGAGCGCTGCCGATAAATGCGATAGGAAGACGTAACAACATTGGGAAATCCTCCTCTTGTACCTAACCGCTGGCGCCGCCCGGGTCGGCGGCAATGGATATATCTCTGATTCCGCCTTGGCGGACTTCGTCCATGACCTTGGCTACCATGCCGGCCTTGGAGTTCCTGTCGGCAATAATGACCACCGTGTCGTCCGGACGTTCGATGTGCAGGCGCTCAATCATCGCGCGCAATTGGCGCATGTCGACACGTTGGCGATCCATCCAGACTTCGCCGTTTTCACGAATGGCGATAAGCAGGTTGCCTGAATCGCGGTGTTCCGCGGTCAGGGCGGCGGGCTTGAAAACCGTGACCCCTGCTTCCTTGATGAAGGACGTTGTAATAATGAAGAAGATCAACAGGTTGATAGTGAAGTCCAGCATCGGCGCGAGGTCGATGCCGTGATCTTCGGTTTCTGCCGTGTGTCTGCGTGCCTGCATTGTGACGCTCTCCGGTGACCTGCAGTTCTGGCCTTAGTTGGACGTGCTGAAAGTGATGTTGTAGATATTGCCAAGGTGAACCTGGTCAACCACTTCGACGATGGTGCCCGTAGGCGCCAGTTCGTGTGCCTGAATCAGTACGCCGGCATCGGGGTTGACCGCACTCATGCGTTCAACGTTGGCGCGTACGGCGCGGACATCGACCTCACGGCTGTCCACCCAGATATCGCCGTTATCCAGCACCTGGATCGTAATCGTCTTGTTCTCATCGTTATCCGGTGGCGTCTCGAACCCGGTCGGGCGGTTGACGACCAGGCCGGATTCCTTGACGAATACCGCAGTGATGATGAAAAAGATCAGCAAGTTGATGACGAAGTCCAACATCGGCGCCAGGTCGATACCGTGCGCTCCTTCGTGACTGTCGTTTGAATGTCGTCTTTTACGCATAATCAGAATCCAAATCTGTCAGCGAGCAATTCCGTTTCGTGGATCGTACGTGTCTTGAAGTAGTGCACGGGGTATAGACCGGTGATACTGACGGCCAGACCGGACATCGTACAAATCATTGCTTCGGAAACACCGCTCGCCATGCTGCGGGCATCGGCATTACCGCGCAGGGCCATGGAGTCGAATACCTCCAACATCCCGCTGACAGTACCGATAAGACCCAACAGCGGTGACATCGGGACGAGTACCTCCATGACCGGGAAACCCGTGGTCATGGAGGAGTTCAGCCGTGAAATCATCGCCTGGCGGATGTTGCGAGCGCACCATGAGGTGTGATCGCTGCGCGCGTACCACTGCTCCTGCATTGCTCGCGCCTTCTTGGGCAGCATGAACGTGAAATAGATCCACCGTTCAATGATGATGCCCCACATCAGCACGCCTGACAGGAAAATCAGGAATACAAACGGCCCGCCGTCATTCACCAACTCGATGATGCCGTTAAACAGCGGAATGGATGACAAAGAATCAAACATTGCGTTGTTTCTCGATGGCTTCCGCCAACATGCCGGTGCTCTGCTCGTCCAGAATCTGGACAATGCCGCGCGACAATGAGTTCAACAGTGCGTTGGCGAACAGCAGCGGAATCGCGATACCCAGACCGAGTACGGTTGCGATCATCGCCTGGCCGATACCGGTGGCCATCAGCTTCGGATCACTCGAGCCGGACTCGGTAATACTCTGGAAGGTGATGATCATACCGACGACGGTACCGATAAGACCGAGCAGCGGACCGGCCGCGACACACAGACGCAGGAAGGCCTGGAAGCGTTCGAGTTTCGGAACTTCGCGCAGTACGGCTTCGGAGATACGAAGTTCAGCGATGTCTGCATCCTGTTCGATGCGGCTGCCATCACCCTTGAACGCCAGCAGAACGCGACCCAGGGCGTTGTTGCGCTTGAGGTTGTTGAGGTTCTTCAGCTGCCCACTGACACCCAGACGGACGATGACCAGGTAAACCAGCTGGACTAAGAAGGCCAGCAGTCCCAGCAGACCGACCACGATGATGACGTAACCGACAGCTTCACCCAGTTCGATGCGCTCTTCCAATGTCGGACGTTCGACATACAGGCCGAGCAGCACGCCTCGGGCCGAGTCAACGACTGCGGTGTGGTAACCGCTGGACTGTCCGTCGAAATCGTCAGCGATCGCCATGAACTCTTCCGGCAGCTGACGCGGATAGATATTCAGCGTCTGCAGCGTCGGAATGTACTGCAGGAATTGGCCGCCTGATGTTGCTGTAAACGGCCCGACGCGAACAACTTCGGACTGACTCGGTGTACCACCCGGCGCCACGACTTCCGTCTGGTAGCGGGCAACCTGGCCACTGGCAGTCATTTCGCGCTGGATTTCGAACCAGACGCGTTCCAGATCAGCAGGAGTTGGCGTGGCGCGCGAAGCGGCAAAGTCACGCAGGAAGTCAGCGCGGCCTTTTTCGCCTGCCGGAGCTTTGAACTGCGTCGTGATCAGCGACTGTTCGAGAATGGTCGCTGAGTCGTTGGCAGCCTGCCGTGCCAGACCAAAGAGTTCGGCGAGTCCGAGTTCGGTTGCCTTGTCACGAAGCTGCCGATTCAAGTCGTTGATTCGGACTTCGTTTTCGGAATACTGGTCCGAAAGCGTTTCCGATGTCGCGGCCAGTTCGTCGCGTCGCGCCTGGGCTTCGCGCAGCTGCTGTGCCTTGGCATCTTCGCCCAGGCCATTAAATTCCTGCGCACGCTGCTGGAACATGCGGGTGACTTCCGAGCGCACATTCTGAACGTCGTTGAGCAGGTCGTTGAGTGAATCGGCGGCAAATACATTGCCTGCGATCATCGGGGCGGCACACAGTACGGCGCCCGCTACATAGTTGCGGAAGTTTTTCATGAACGCACCTCCTGCGGCGCCGGGACCGGCACCGTGAGCAGTTCGGGCGCGCCGTCCTTGCGGGCTACGCGCAGCGCTTCCTCAATTGCACCAATGTAGTTGTTGTCGACCACCCAATCCCCCTTGTTTGCGTCCCAATAGCCGCTTTCGGTACGGTCCAAAGTGATATACATCAATGAGATACGACCGAGACGGACAAACTCGACGGTACGTCCGTCGCTCTTGACGCCAGCGTAGGCATCCAGCGTACGGCCATATTCCAGTTCAATCTGGTAGGCCTCGAGGATCCGGCGGTATTTTTCCGAGATGGTGATGTCCGCACGACCCATGATGGCCTGCAGGTTGGCGACACGCAGTTTGCGCTCGTCCTGCAGGAAGGGGACATCGAGGCTGACGAATTGCTCGAGCGCGTCAACCATCTGCTGCATCAGCGGCTGAACTTCGCGGTTGGTGGTTTCGATGTCGAGCAGCTGCTTCTCGATAGAGGAAATTTCTTCCTGCTGATTCGAAACCTGCTCACTCAACTGATTGTTGTACTTCTCGAGACTATCGGCGTCGGCGAGGGCTTGCGCGTACCGGCTTGCGGCGTCCTGCGTGCGTTCGCGAATTTCGTTGATGCGCTGCTGCGCCGCAGCAGCTGCACGATCCGCTTCAACCTGGGCTTGCAGCGCCTGGTTCAGCTGCGCACTGGCCGGCAGCATGAATGCTGCTGTTCCCAGCGCAACGATTAAGCGGGCGATAACTCGCGTTATCGGGGATTTCAAAGCGGTCATGACGATTAGCGCCTCCTAAGTCAAAAAAACACGACCTACCCGTTTCGGGTACCGATTTTCACTTTAAGTAAACCCAGGTGTGTTGCCAGGAACAATCAGCCGCGCGTGACGCGCAACCGTCGCGATATTGAGTGTAGGTTCCACTGAATCGGCCTGACAAAAAGGTTTAAATCCAACCACCAAAAAGTTCTGTATTTTTGCCGATCACGCTCGGCATTTTCCAGTGCTTATAGTTCTATTTTTTCACTGCCTGCTAGTGCGTCGCAGCATGTGTTTTGTCGTGCCTTCATTCACTTCCGAGGCACTTTTTAATCAGCCGCCGCAGCTTACCCCAACCGCGTACAGATACACACTAAGGGCGGCCATGGTAACTGAATTTATTGGTTCGCACTAATAGTAGTTGCTATCCCAATTATTTCTGCTGATGTACCTTGCGCGTCTGATTGCAATGAACATCAAACAGCACCGCAGAATATGGCTTGTTTTCCCGCCTGTCCATGCGGACATGGGCATTCGTTCAATGGTATCAACTTCGAATAGCGCGACAGTATTCGCCGCAAATTTGGCGTTATCGATATTGCGATGCACAATAGAGCAGGTGTGCGATGCGCCCATGCGAAAACGACGGGTTTGGCGGCGTCGGCCGATACGCTCTTCAACTCATGCAGACATCAATCGGGAGATAACAAATGGACGACTCAGCACCGCTGAGTTTTATCGATGCGGTTCTTTTGGGATTCATCGAAGGCATCACTGAATTTCTACCGATTTCCAGTACGGGCCACCTCATCATTGCTGGAGAGCTGCTTGGCTTTACCGGTGAAACGGCAAATACGTTCGATGTCGTCATTCAACTCGGCGCCATCCTTGCGGTGTGCTGGCATTTTCGTGAACGTCTGCTTGGCGTGGTCCGTGGATTACCCAATGAGCGAAACGCCAGACAGTTCGTCATCAACCTGCTGGTCGCCTTGGCCCCCGCGATTGTCTTCGGATTTCTTGCGCACGATTTCATCAAAGAAAAGTTGTTTCAGCCGATCGTGGTGGCGGCGGTGCTCGTAATCGGCGGCATCGCGATACTCATCGTCGAGCGCATGCCGTTGCATCCGCGCAAGTTCGATTGCGATGAATTGACCACTGCCGACGCACTGAAGATCGGCCTGGCGCAGGTATTGGCCATGGTGCCGGGTACTTCGCGGGCCGGGGCGACGATCATCGGCGGCATGTTGTTCGGACTGTCACGCCAGACTGCTACCGAGTTTTCGTTTTTTCTGGCAATACCGACGATGTTCGCGGCGACCGGCTATGACCTGCTCAAAGCCTACGATTCCCTGAACGCCCGCGACATCGGCATTTTTGCCGTTGGTTTCGTTACGGCATTCTTCGGCGCACTGCTCGCAGTCAATGGTCTGCTGCACTTCATCCGCCACCACGACTTCAAAGCGTTCGCCTGGTACCGGATTATTTTCGGCCTGGGAATGCTCGCGTATCTCCTGCGCTGAGTGTTCGCACTCAGAAGGGAAACATTATCGGTGTCAACGTAATCGTAACGGCGGCGACCACCAGATTCAGTGGCCCGCCGAAGCGCAGGAAGTCCGCAAACCGGTAACCGCCCGGGCCATACACCATAAGGTTGGTCTGGTAGCCGACTGGTGTAGCGAAACCACACGACGCAGCAATCGTCATCGCGACGATGAATGGCATGTAGTTCACACCCAGTTCACCCGCGGTCGCCAGAGCGATGGGGAACAGCAACACTGCCGACGTATTGTTGCTGAGCAATTCGGTGAACATCATCGTCACCAGGTAAATCAACGCGAGTTGCATCATCGGGTGATGACCGCCGACGCTGACCATCGTGTGGGCGACGAGTTCTGCAAGACCGGTGACCGCGAGCGCCTTGCCGATTCCGATGGTCGCGGCAATGACGATCAGAACCTGCCAGTCCACCATGCGTCTGGCCGACGTTGCCGAACAGCAGCGTGTCCCCAACATCAAACCCGCTGCAAGCATCGCCGCGTGCAGCGTGCCGAATTCGTGGGCGATGAAGAACGGGTGCTGTTCGAACAGTGTGGCCAGGATCACCATACCTACCAGAATCGCCAAGGCGGTAAACGCCTTGTGATGACGCAGCGGACTTGAATCGTCCAGCGAACTGACCAGGTAGAAATCCGTGGAATTACGCTGTTGCTGCACAAACGATGGCCGCGCTTCCAACAACAAGGTATCACCGGTCTGCAACTCGATATCGCCGAGCTTCTGCAACAGTCGTTCACCGCTGCGGGCAACTGCAATCACCACGGCGTTGTACTGGGTGCGAAAGCGCGCGTCGCGGATAGTCTTGCCTACCGCCGGGCAACGATCCGAAACGACTGCTTCTATCAGCATTCGTCCCTCGCGTGGTCCATCCAGTTTGAAAACCTGGTTGGTTGCCGGAACCAGGCCACGGATGCGCTGCAGCTCAACGACCGAATCCACGACGCCTACAAACAGCAGACGATCATTGTCGCGCAGGCGCAATGACGGTCCGACCGCAGCAATGATTTCCTCGCCGCGCTGGACCTCGGCCAGATACATGCCACTCAAATGACGTAAGCCGGCCCCCTCGATGGATTGACCGCTGACAGGGCCGCCCGCCTCCACAAGCATCTCGACTGTATACGCCCTGGATTGATCCGCGTTGCGTACCGCCGAACCCCGATTTGGCAGCAACCAGCGACTCGCAACCACCATGTAGATCATACCGGCGATGGCGCAAGGGACGCCGATGGCTGTCAGGGTGAAAAATTCGAATGTTTGGTCAACCTTGCCCGCCTGGGCCGCATCCTTCAACAACCCGGCAACTATCACGTTGGTGCTGGTTCCGATCATCGTGCACAGACCGCCGAGGATGGTCGCGTAGCTGAGGGGCAGCAAGAGCTTGGACAGTGGTATCCGGAATTTTCTGCCCCAATCCGTGACCGCGGGCAACATCGCCGCCACCAGCGGCGTGTTGTTCATGAAGGCTGACATAAAGCCCAGTGGAATCATCAGGCGCAACTGGGCGCTGGCGATTGTCGACGGTTTGCCGAAGATGCGGTGAGCAACCCAGCCCATGACACCGGTTTCGCGCAGGCCGGCGACAACGACGTAAAGTACGGCCACCGTCACCATACCTTCATTGGCCAGGCCCGATAACGCATCGGCGGGGGTCAGAACACCACTGAGCAGCAGTATCGTCAGACCGGCCATCATGATGATGTCGGGCGCTATGTGGGTCATCAAAAGCAGACCGAAGATGAACACCAGCACGCCCGAAGTAATCAGCATTTGAAATGTCATGGGGGTCAATAACCGGGCCTGAAGTGTTGGAAATAGGCGGGCGCCATCTCAAGAAAGCGCTTCAGTGGATTCAAGTGGCACTTATCTTCGCACAGTTACAGCAAAGTCAAACGACCAACCGGAAAGATTTGCGATGTTGGCAAAGATGTCTTTTGCATATCGATATATTGCACAACCAGTCATTGCCGACGACCAATCCCGACGTAAAATGCTCGGCCTGCATATCGCAGTGTTCTAGAGAAGCGGTAAATGGAACTGGCATTCAACTGGGCGGAATTGCTGGCACTGGGACAGGTCGTAATGATCGATCTGGTGCTGGCGGGCGATAACGCCATCGTCGTGGCCATGGCCGCCGCCGGGCTGCCGGCACAACAACGTAACCGGGTAATCTTCATCGGGATACTCTGCGCAACGGTGATTCGCATTGTATTCGCGCTGCTGACCAGCCAGCTGTTGAATGTATTCGGCCTGCTATTGGCAGGCGGTGTTCTGCTGTTATGGGTGTGCTGGAAATTCTGGCGAGAGCTCGAACTGCAGCGGCGGGAAAAATTGCTGGCCGCGCGCCGGGAACATCAGGCAATCACAGCCGAAGAGAACGCTTCCTTATCGAGACCTGCCGAAGCCGTTCCCGGCATCCAGACCAAGACGATGTCCCAGGCGGTCATCCAGATTATCCTCGCGGATGTTTCCATGTCGCTCGATAACGTTCTTGCCGTAGCCGGCGCGGCACAGGACCACACCCGGGTACTGATCATCGGCCTGACATTGTCCGTAGCCCTGATGGGGGCCGCCGCCACCTTCATCGCGCGCCTGCTGCAACGTCACGGCTGGCTGGCTTACGTCGGCCTTGCGATCATCACCTGGGTCGCCGTCAGCATGATCTTCAAAGGCGGCGCTGAAATACTGGCCGCCGCCGGGTAAGCACCACCGGGCACGCCACCAGCACGTTCAGCGTGCTGATGCGTACGAGCGGCTGCTGGCAGCGAGGCTGCTGTCGTTGGTGTAAAGCATTCCTTCCAGCTGATCGTTCTCCGACAGTGTCAGACGCAACAAAACCCGGGTACCCATCATGCGGGCTCGGGAAAACACCTCATCGGCAGTTTCGAACGGCACGACGCGCCCACTGCTGTCGCGGTAACCCGTGAAACGCGGAATCGGCATGAACATGTCCATCTGGCTTCTCCTGTCTTGTCGTCTTAAGTCCTCCTGATAACGCAAGCTTCATACCAACCCTCAAAACAGCCCTTCAGACCCCGGCAAACTGTGACCGCTGTCATACCGTGGTGGGGGAATTGTTTCACCGTAACCATTGGCAACACGGGCAAGCGTGTTCGGCACTGGCGTACTGTCGCCCGCTGGCGACAAACGTGAGTTATTTCATTCGCCGCCGGGGAGAGAGGGCTGCCGCCGCACCAACCGCCGCACCGTACGGACGGGACAGGGGTTCGCCGACGAACAGTCCCTGGCCAGGCCAGGCAACACTCTTCCAGTAGGCTTCCAGGGCAGTTTCACCGGCGAGATAACGTCTTATGACAACTTCGGGGTGAGGGAACTTCTGCGGAAAATTGCAGGGTTCAACAACGGTGCCATAGCTGGCGGTGGCACCTGCCTCCAGCCATCGCAATATGCTCATCTGCGAAGTTCCGAACAGTACACCGCCGGTACTCGTAAGATGATCAGCCAGGGCACCGGGAGGAAACCTGAGTGTCTCCAATCCACTGATGAACCGTCCGCCCGTGAAATAGAACATCACGTCGGTTCGATCCCGTAATTCATCCTGCGCGAGCACCTCCACATCCATGTGTCCCTGCAACTTCACCTGGGTCTGCGCGAAAGCGGTTGCACGGGTGCTGCGCGCCTTGTCGCTGGTGACCAGCAGATAGGCATGTGGCGACGGCCGACTGTTGTCCGCCGCCACGCCACGATCGATCAGCGCCGTCACCGCCGCCACTGATTGGCCTGCAAGCATCATGGTCGGCCGCCAATGCACGTCGTCGTATGGCGCAAGCGTGTCGCTGTCATACAGCGGGCTGGGCGCGGTTGACTGGCAGCCCTGGGCACAATAGATATTGCGGAATCCGGTGGCGAATGCGGTGGTGATCGACATGCAGCCTGCACGGAATGGCCGCGACCACGTCAATGCGTAGGCCTGCACCGTGGACGGCGTGGCGCGTCGCACCTCGTCATACATCCGGGAAAAAACTTCAGCCGGCAGGGTATCCATGTCATTCGGTATGGACACCCGGATGACGTTTTCAGCGGGAATTCCCCGCGCCGCGACGTAGTACTGCGCAATTACGATGCTGTCCGCATCGCGGGTGTTGACGACGACTGCCAGATTTTCCGCGGTCAACGCGAACGTTCTGGTCGCACAGAACAGCAAAATAGCGCAGGCGAGGACGCCAGCGCCCCACTGCCACCTGCTATGCCGCGCAGCAGTTCTTGTATTTCTTGCCACTGCCACAAGTACACGGATCGTTGCGGCCAACCCTGGACTCGCGTCGAACGGGCTGCTGATTGGTTATCTCGCGCCCATCCTCATACATCCACAGCCCGTTCCGGCGGCGGAAACGAGCCCGTTCGCGATGTTCCCGCGGTTGGCCATCCAGTTCGTATGACGCCACAAACTCGACCACACCTTGATTGTCATCCGCACCACCACGTTCAGTGCGTGCAACTTCAAGCCCGAGCCACTTCGCATTCGCTGACCACGCCCGCAATGCATCGACGTCCTGCTCAGCGCGCATCGCCGGCATCATTGACGCCAGGATGAAATCAACATTGCCAGAGGCGAATGCACTGTACCGAGCGCGCATGAGCTGCTCAGCCGTGACCGCCTTTGCGGTCCCGGTCAGCAGCGGCTGACAACATTCGGAAAACTCGCGTCCGGTACCGCATGGACAGGCCATACTCATGTCACTTTCATCCAGGTTGAGGAAAAATCGATCGAAATTGGAATCATTTGTCGGGCGGGTTGAATGGCGGACACCGCCGCTCACTTACCGGGTTTTGAGGCCAGATCGCGCAATTGTGATTCGAGGTCCGCAAGCAACGATCGATCATGCAGATGTCGTTCGTTGCGCGCACGTTCCGCTTCGCTCTTGATTCGCTGCGCAATCTCCAGCCGGCGTCGCGCGAAGTCCTGTTGGCGCTGCCGTTCATCGTCACTGTTCTGCTGGTCAATCCAACCGTCGAGCTCGGAGTGTAACTGAGCTGCGAGCTGGGCGGCATCGGCCGGAGCCGAACGTAATTGGCGCTCATTTTCCTGCTGCATGGTAAGCGCGTTGGCGGCGTCAGCACTTGCTGCAGCGACGCGCTGGTCGGCCTCAGCCACTTTCAACTCCATGGACTCAAGCTCGGCGTGCAGTTCCGCCTGGCGGACGTCGGCGTTCCGCAATGCCTCTTCATATCGATTCCGGAAATCGTCCAGTAATTGTTCCGTCTCCGATCTGGAGGACTCGGCCCGGGCTTGTCGCGCGAGCGCATCGTTGAGCACCTGCTGCAAACGGGTAGACTCAGCTTCAAGTTGCCGCCTGGCCTGCTCCGCGGCACCCAGATCACGTTCATGTTGTTGGCGGAACTCGTCGATGATGCGGCTGGCTTCCGCTGTGGCCGCAAGCCGGGCAGCTTCGGCGGCCTCCTTCTCCTGTCTGACCAACTGAAGCTCGGCCGTCGTCTGCGCAAACTCACCTTCCAACCGGCGCCGTTCTTCGTTCAATTCCCGGGTCAAGGCATCACGCATCTCGACATCGCGCGCTGCCATCAACTCGTCGTGCCGTGACGCCTCCTCGGCCAGCGCCTGCTCCTTGGCTTGCAGCGCTTGCAGGCGTTCGCGTGACAACGTGTCCGCCGCGGCCAGGTCAGCGCGTTGCTGCGCCAGCAGGCGCGCATCCTCTGCCTGCCTGGCCTGAATATCGTCGATCTGCTCGGTGGTACGCTGATACATCTGCTCCAACTCGAGTTCCTTCTGGCGCAGACGATCCAGCGTTTCCTGTTCGACCCGGGCCAGCCGTGCCGCGTGCTCCGAGTGACGTCTGGCGGATTCGCGTTCCGCCTCGGCTTTCTGCGCCTCGATTTCCTGACGCAACCGTTCCGCCTCCAGCATTTTCCTTTCGGTGAGCCTGGCCTCTTCCGCGAGCCTTTCCCGTTCCGCCGAAAGCTCGCGTTCAACATGTTCGCGTGCCTCCTGCTTCAATCGTTCAGCCTCGGCCATCATTCGCCGGGCTTCTTCAATCTGCATCGTTGCCTGGGCAAGTTCGGCCATCAGCGCGGAGGCGGTGACATCACAGTCGATGGTGGAATCAAGGTTGAGGGCAGGTTTGGCCGGCGTTTCCGCTGACGCCGTCGCAACGGCGGCTACCACCGGCGCCGGCTCGCGCCGTTCAGCGCGACCGCACAGGCCGCCATCGGGAAGGAAGTAACAATCGAAACCGAGTTCAGTGAGGATGAACGCCGCCGTCGAACTCCGCCCCCCGGTATCGCAATACGCGATATACGTCACCTGCTTATCCAGCTGGCGGGCACGCATACGAAGGATATTCAGCGGGATATTGGTTGCCGTTGGTATCCCGTCGAGCGATGACTCTTCAGGGAAGCGGACATCTATCAACACCACGCCACCGCCAGCGGCCCGCTGCAATGCCTGGTCAGCACTGAGTGAACGCAGAACAGGGGCGCTGATCAGACGGATGAAATCCTCTTTGGTCAGACGCGCCAGTTCGCAGTCCGTCAACGTTCGAACCGTCGCGTTGCGGCGCGCGTTGGAGACCAGCGCTTCTTCGCCGAAAGTATCTCCGGGGCCCAGTTCAGCCAGACGGATATCGCGTTTGGTGTTCGCCGTACGGCGCACAACCTCGCAGCGCCCGGATTTAATGACGTAGTAGTAATCACCAACGTCACCCTGGCCAATGATGTCGGTGCCGGTTGGCACCCGGACCGGTTCCAGCGCTTGCAACAGGTTTTCGATGTTCGAAGGGGGGATGCGCGAGAACAGGTCTGACTTCAGCAGTTCCGTCAGCCAATCCGCGTTGGCACTTGCATCGATTTCCCTGACCTCGAATGCAGAGGAAGGTCCATTGAATCCGGTATCGCCAGTATTGGCGCTGAGCAACTTCTCCAGCAACAATCGATCGAAGCGCAATACGCGCACAGGGGTGCGGGCGACAGCCGTCATCTGGCGTGGCTGAAGCTGGGACAAGGGGTTGAACGAAGCGCCTTCGCCACCAACAACCGTCTTGATCAATTGGTCGTTGGCGTACATTTCGACAGTGCCTTCCAGAACATAGAAAGAGAACCTGTCGCGCTGTCCCTGCCGGAAGATGTGATCGCGCTTCTGGAAGTCCAGCACTTCCGCACTGGCCAGCAACTGGTTCTGATACGCGGCCGGCAGTTTGTTTACCGGGACCAGAACGCGCAAGTGCTCCTGATATTGTTCGAGTGTCTCAACGTCCATCTTTTAAGACAGCGACGCCGTGGGTCAGGCGTCAAGATTGGGGATTAGCAGGCTTTTCAGCCGATCAATTTCGTCTTTCAGCTGCAATTTACGCTTTTTGAGACGTCGAACCAGTAATTGGTCCACATGCGGCTGCCGGACCATGTTGTCCACGACCTGATCCAGGTCGCTGTGTTCCAACTGCAAACTGAGCAGCCGTTCCTGCAGCGGGTTGTTACTGGTTTCTGACACGAAACGGAAATCCGGATGCCAAATAGGACGGTGATTCTACCAATTTTCGGTCGGCACGGGCGAACGCTGACCGGCCATCGATGCTGTGAGCATGGGTCCATTTCATTCAGGAATCTCGCCGGCCGATCGAGTAAGCTCACGGCTCGTCCCACCGTCTGTGCAACCGTGTGTTCAAGGGCGCTGCCCAGCCCGCCCCGCCATATTTCAGATGGTGGTCACAATTTCCGACAGGCGGCACCGATAACCGTGAACCCTGTCACACTGGTGGTAAAGATTCCGGCGCGGTCAACCGCAACCTTGCATAGAATTGTGCCGGCCATCCGTCACCGCCCTTTAGCGATTGAATTTTTCGAGGTATTTCAGCGCCGATGTGTGCAATGAGCACCGCAACCGAAATCGAGAATGATGCCTTTGCTGCACTGATTCCGATCAACGGTTTGTCATCGGAATACCGCGAGCAGCTATTGGCGCAAGCCAGTGTCATCAATGCCCCGTCCGGCAGCGTCATCTTCCGTGAAGGCGACCAGGATAACTTCGCTTTTTATCTTGTCTCCGGCGAAATCGAACTCACGGCCACGGACCAATTCGTCAAGCGCGTGGCCGGCGGAACACCAGACGCTTTACATCCGCTGTCGCAACTCCAGCCACGACAGCTTACGGCGAAGGTCAAGAAACCAGCGCAGATATTGCGCATAGATCGTCTGCTGCTCGACAAGCTGTTGGCCATGGACGATGGCGGCCACGAGTCCATGACCGTGGAAGTCGCCGAAATAGACGAGTCAGACGGCGACTGGATGAGCCGGATGCTGCAAAGTGAGCTGTTTGCCCGTGTTCCGGCCAGCAATATCCAGCGCATCTTCACGGTGATGGAACTCGTCGAGCTCAAGGCCGGAATGACGGTTATCGAGCAGGGAACACCGGGAGACTTCTATTACGTGGTCGAATCCGGCCGCTGTGAAATCGTCCGCGCAGCCGCCAAAGGCAGACCGCCAATCAAGCTGGCGGAACTTGGCCCCGGCGACAGTTTCGGCGAAGAAGCGCTGGTCGCCGGGTCGGTGCGCAACGCTTCCGTGGTCATGATGACCAATGGCTCGCTGCGTCGACTCACCAAAGAAGATTTCCTGGAGCTTATCCATCGGCCATTACTCACCGAAGTCGATTTGGCCCAGGCACGCGCGTTGGTCGCCGAAGGTGCGGTATGGCTGGATGTTCGCTTTCCCGATGAGTTCGCTGGCAAACCCGCCGTGCCGGAAGCAACCAATCTTCCCCTGAATACACTGCGCCTTCAGGTTGACAAGCTGGACCCCACGAAATCCTATATCACCTGCTGCGACAGCGGCTCGCGAAGCGCAAGTGCCGCATTCCTGCTCACCGAGCGTGGATTTGAAGCCTGCACATTGCGTGGCGGTTTCGCCGGTGCCGGACTGTTGTCGGATCTACCGACGCCGGTAGCGACGCCAGCCGTTAGCCCACCTTCAGACCCGAAGGCTCGATCCGTAACGGCACAACCCGCACCGTCGACCGCCACATCGGCCTCAGGCTCATCTGTCCTTGATGCCGATGTCATGGCGGAAGCACTGCGCGCCGAACTGGCGAAGGCTACCCGCGAACTCGAGGAGGCCCGCCGACTCAAGGAACAAGCGGAAGCCAATCAGCGGGCAGCCGAAGACCGCGCCAAGGCCGAACGCGAGCACCTCGTGGCTGCCGCCCGCAAGGCGCAGTTGGAAAAGCGCAAGGTCGAGAACGCTGCGCAAAAGAAAATTCTTGAAGAGCGCGAACGCCTGGCGGAAGAAGCCCGGTCCGCGGCTGAAACCGCCAAGTCAGCGGCCGAAGAGCGCCTGAAGGCTGAGCGCTCACGCCTCGAAGCCGAAGCCACGCAAGCTGCCGCCGAGGCGAAGCAGCAGGCCGCGCATCAATTGATGGAAGAGCGCAAGCGGTTGGCGGAGGAAGCCCGCATTTCCGCCGAACAATCCGTTGCAGAACAACTACATAGTGAGCGTGAACGCCTGGCGGAAGAAGCGCAGCGGGCCTATGAGGAAGCGCGCGCGGCCGAAGCAGTAGCTGCCGACCAGCTGCGCGCCGAGCGCGAACGGCTCGCGGAAGAGGCGCAGCGGGTCGAAAACGAGAAGCGCATCGCCGAGCAGGCCCGCCAGGCCTGGGAAGAGGCGGAGCGGCTCAAACAGGAGCTTGAAAACGCGCGGGCTGCGGCTGAAGAACAAGCCCGTCAGCGACAGGCCGAGGAAACCGAAAAGCTGGCGCAGCTGCAAGCCGAGGCCGAGCAACGGCTGCGCGAACAGGAAGAAAAGCTCGAAGCCGCGCGTCGCGCCAGCGAACAGGAGATCGAGCAGAAGTTGCAGGAAGAGCGGGAGCGGCTGGCACAGGAAGCTGCGCAGGCCCGCGCCAGCCGCGAAGAGGCCGAGCGCCTCAAACAGGAGCTGGAGTCCGCCCGCCTTGTGGCCGACGAACAGGCCCGTCAGCGCCAGGCTGAGGAAGCCGACCGACTGGCGCGGATCCAGGCTGACGCCGAGCAACGCCTGCGCGAACAGGAAGAAAAGCTCGAAGCCGCGCGTCGCGCCAGTGAACAGGAGATCGAGCAGAAATTGCAGGAGGAGCGTGAGCGGCTGGCACAGGAATCTGCGCAGGCCCGCGCCACCCGCGAGGAAGCCGAACACCTCAAGCAGGAACTGGAAAATGCGCGGGTTGCCGCCGAAGAGCAGGCGCGCCAGCGACAAGCACAGGAAACTGAACGGCTGGCGCAGATTCAGGCCGAAGCCGAGCAACGCCTGCGCGAACAGGAAGAAAAACTCGAGGCCGCCCGGCTGGCGAATGAACAGGAAATCGACGCCAAGTTGCGCGAGGAACGTGAACGCCTCGCGCGGGACGCGGATCAGGCCAGACGCACACTCGAAGAAGCCGAGCGATTGAAAGAGCAGCTGGAATCGGCCCGGCTCGCTGCAGAAGAAGAAGCTTTACGCCGCCGCGAGGAAGAAGAATCGCGACTGGCGAAAATGCAGGCCGAAGCGGAGCAACGTCTGCGGGCGGAAGAAAAACGCCTGGAACAGACATTCGCCGACCAGGCCGAACATATCGCACGCTTGCAGCGGGAAAAGGAAGAGGCCGAGGAAACGCTTGCAGCTGAACGACGCCGTGTCGCCGACGAAGCCAATCATGCGATTCAGAAACTCGCTGACGCCAGACGTGTCCAGCGTGAAGTTGAGGCCGCCAAAGAGCAGGCATCGCAGGAAGCCGAAGTTCGCTACCAACGTCAGCTTGAACTCGAGCGCAAATTGCGTGAGGAAGTTCAGGCGAAACTGAACGAGGAACGCCGCAAACTTGAAGCGGAATTCGCTCGTAATGCTGAGGAACTGGATCGCGCACGGCGGGAAAAAGAGGCTGCCGAGGCGGCCCGCGCTGCGGCAGCGGATGAGGCCCAGCGCATCATCGATGAATACCGCCGCTCGCACGAAGCGTTGCGCGCACAGGAAGAGGCGCAGCTGCAGGCCGAACGTGATCGCCTGGAACAGGAAGCCAATCAACTGCGCGAAGCGCTGGCGTCGGCGCAACAGGCGCGCGAGTCTGCGGTCGTCAAGCAGGAGCACGCTGAAGCCCAGATGTCGAAGCTGCGTGCGCAAAGCGCGGCCGCGGCCAATGAGACGGCTTCCAGCAAAGCACAACTGGAGTCGGACATTCTGCAGATCGAGCGCGATGTTGCTGAGGCCCGTGCCAGCGTCGCGGCGGCAGAACGCGCCCAGCACGCCGCGCAAGCTGCGCAACGTATGAATCTACGTCACCTCGCGCAACAACAGGTTGCCGAACAAGCGGCCCGGACGCGCTTTGAAGAGGAAATACGTGAATGGGTGCAGGAGCAGGACCAGGAGGAAAACGCCCCTGCCCAACAACAGCTTCTGGCAAACCAGCGCGCCCACCTGGAGCGTATCAAGCGCCGGGCACAGGAGGCGCGAAAAGCCGCTCAACAACATGATCAGACGCTGATTGATGATTTAGCCGAGCAGTTGCGCCACCTGACCTGACCGCGCGCAACGCTTTTCACCCGTCAATGTGGATCGCGCCGTCAGGATGTGCGAGGCGGATCCAGCAGAGCAGCGGTCCGGCCATGGCCAGGGTTCCGCGACAACGATCCTCGCCAACAGTGCTGAACTCGAATTCGTACGATCGAATCAGCGTGAGACGCCCGCGACGATCCCGCCCGAATCGCAGGTTGCTCAAGGTTACCGTCTGATCCAGTGGCTGCACCGCCAGTTCCCGGCAAACCCGGTGGACCACTGCAAGCGCAGCTTCGCGTCCGCTTTGCGCACTCTGCCATGCCCATATGGCCGTACCCAGCGCCAGACCACCGAGAATCGCGTTGTCGAAAGCTGCCATGGCGGCGTCAATCCCGAAAATTGATGAATTGCAGCGGTAACCCCAGGGATTGACCGCGCAACAAGGCAATCACTTCCTGCAAATCGTCACGCTTTTTGCCAGTGACGCGCACCTGCTCCTGTTGCATGGCTGCCTGCACCTTGATTTTCGAATCCTTGATGAGGCGGATGATTTTTCGTCCCAGATCGGCGTCGATTCCGGTCCGTACCTTGCAAATCTGTCGGGCCCGATTGCCGGTGAGTGTGACACTGCCCAGCTCCAGGGCAGTAAGGTCGATCGACCGCTTCGCCAGTCTTGTTCGCAGAATTTCCAGGACCTGTTCGACCTGGAATTCAGATTCCGCTTCCAGAGTCATCTCGAATTCGTCCTGGCGAACGCCAGCATCACTGCCCTTGAAATCATACCGATTGCCGATTTCCCGGTTTGCCTGATCTATCGCGTTGGCCAGTTCGTGTTTGTCGACTTCCGAAACTATATCGAATGACGGCATCGCTAAAACTCCCGATAATATTCACTTGATGCTCTTTGGCGCCGGCACATTCTAACGCGAGATGCAAACCTGAAACGGCACCGCATGCGACGCAGGCGGATGTCCCATAGGTGAACGAGCAGTAAATGGTAAAACTCATCAGCCTGGATCTCGACGATACCTTGTGGGATGCGCCGACGGTGCTGGAACGGGCGGAGCAGGCGCAATACACGTGGTTATCCGCGCATTGTCCGGACATTTGTGCGGCATATGACATGGCCACGCTGTACGCGCTGCGGATGGACTACATCGCCGCCAATCCGGCGCTCGCGCACAGTTTCACCGTCACCCGCCAGCGATTTCTTGCCGAGCTGATGGTCCGCCACGGTTATGACCCTGCTCTCGCTGACGACCTGATGGCGCACTTCATGCGCTGGCGCAGCCGGGTGACATTGTTTCCCGATGTCGAGCCTGCGCTTGCCAGGCTCCGGCCCCGTTGCAAAATCGCCGCTGTCACCAATGGCAACACTGATCTTGAACTTGCCGGGCTAGCACACCATTTTGATTACTACATAAACCCCGATCGCGCCGGCTTTGCCAAGCCGCACCCGGGCATTTTCAACCACCTGATGGCGTTGGCCGAGGTCAGTGCGCATGAGGTAGTGCACGTTGGCGACCATCCTGTTTATGACATCCAGGCCGCCCGCAATGCCGGTGTCACCGCAGTCTGGATGAACCGCACCAGCAGTGGCTGGCACGGCGCGCAGCAGCGCCCCGACTACGAAATTTCCGATTTGGAACAACTTGCCGAGTTGATATACCAGCAATTTCTCAAGGAGTAGACACAGGACCATGGCGACAGCCTATTCACATTTCGATTTGCAGCGGGAACACTACATTGACTCACTGCAGGTGACCTTCCAGTCGTTTCTGCATGGCGCGACCGGTGCAAGGCATATCCACCTTGCCGCCGCCGATGACAACAATGCCTTCATGGTGGCCTTTCCGACCGTGCCCCAGGACTCGACCGGCGTCGCCCACATTCTTGAGCATACCGCCTTGTGTGGCAGCCAACGGTTCCCGGTACGGGACCCGTTCTTCATGATGCTGCGCCGTTCCCTCAACAGCTTCATGAATGCGTTTACCAGCAGCGATTCCACTGCTTACCCGTTTGCGTCGCCCAATGACAAGGATTTCGACAATCTGCTGCGGGTATATCTCGACGCTGTGTTCTTCCCGCTTCTGCACAAACTCGATTTCGCCCAGGAAGGACACCGCACCGAAGTTGAAACCGACGCCAGTCAGCAGCGACTCGTTTACAAGGGTGTCGTGTTCAATGAAATGAAGGGCGCGATGAGTTCGCCTGGCGCGCAGCTCTGGCAGCACCTGCAGAGCGGTCTCTTCCCCACCACGACCTATCACTACAACAGCGGTGGTGAACCGGCCGAGATCGTGACCTTGCGCCACGAGGACCTGAAGCGATTCCACGCCTCCCACTATCACCCGACGCACGCGGTGTTCTTCACCTATGGTGATCGCCCCGCGGCCGAGCACCAGCAGCGCATCCAGGAGCTGGCGCTCAAGGATTTCCGGCGCGATGAACGTTCCTGGCAGGTTCCCGATGAGCGGCGCTACCTCGCGCCCGTGACCTTCGATCATACATATGCCATCGACGACGACGACCTCACGGAGAAGACGCACATCGTGTGGGGTTGGCTGGGCGGCAGGTCGCTGGATATCGATGAGGTTCTGGACGGACATATGCTGGCGGGCATCCTGCTCGACAACAGCGCATCGCCGCTGCTGGCCTACCTCGAGTCCTGCCCGTTGGCTGCCGCACCGTCGGAGCTGTGCGGGCTTGAGGATGGCATGCGGGAAATGGTTTTCTGCTGCGGTGTTGAAGGCAGCGAGCCCGAGCACGCGGACCGTATCGAGCAGGACATCCTGGCAGTGCTGGGCGAGGTGGCGGGCAACGGTGTTGATCACGACATCATCGAGGCGCTCATCGATCGGATGGAAATGAGCCAGCGGGACATCACCGGTCACCACTTTCCCTACGGCCTGCAGTTATTGTCGCGAATGCTGACCCCGGCCATGCACCGGGGTGATCCGCTGACATTCGTCGAGATAGAGCCAGCTCTGCAGCGGCTTCGCGAGCGTGCAGGTCACCCGGATTACGTCGCCACACTCGTCCGCTCATATCTGCTCGACAACCCGCATCGGGTGCGTATTGTGATGCGACCGTCGACCACGGTCGCGCAGGCCAGGTTGGACGCGGAGCGGGCACAGCTGGATGATCGCCTGCAGCAGCTGGCCCAGGACGAGATTGCAGCGCTGGAATCTGCAGCAGCGGAACTGGCGGAGCGGCAAGCCCGGGTTGATGATGTATCCGTACTGCCTGATCTGACGCTGGAAGACGTGCCGGCCTCTTCGACTCATCCATCGTATTACATTCGCCAACTGGAAGGTCGCCGCGCCACTTGCTATGCGCGCGGCACCAACGGCATCGCCTATCGACAACTGGTGGTGCCATTCCCTGAATTCTCCACCGCCCAGGTCCCGCTGCTGCCGCTGTTCGCGGATTATCTGACCGAACTCGGCGATGACAAGCGCGACTATCGCCAGGCACAACTTGCACGTGCCGCGGCCGGCAATTTCAATGCCCGGCTCTCGTTGCGGCCAATGGTGGATGACCCCACTGCGCTGCAGGGTTACCTGGTGATTGCGGGCAAGACGCTCAGACGCAAGTACCAGCGCATGGCGGACGAACTTGCGAGGTTGTTTGAATCGACACGGTTCGATGAGTACGAGCATCTGCTCGAACTGCTGGCGCAATCGCGTGCCGATGCGGAGAACGGTATCACCGATCGCGGACACGTCATCGCAATGCAGGCTGCAGGCGCCCGCTTGAGTGCATCGGCACTGCTCGATCATCAATGGTCCGGTGCTGACCACATCCGGCAGCTGCGCACGCTGGTCAAACAGACACGCAGCGGCACCGGCGTGGCAGCGGTGGGAGCTGAACTGACCGCTTTGGCAAACCAGATGCGCGCTCGTGAATCCGAGTGGCTGCTGATCGGGGAGCAGCAGTTCCTCGACTCACTGCCTGCGGACGCAGGTGACACCAGCGAGTTGTCAGCCAACCAGCAGGAACCGTGGTTGCTACGGCCTGACTGCGCGATGGGAGACTATGCCAGCGCATTGACGACGAATACTGAAGTGTCGTTCTGTTCGAGTGCTTACCGCGCAGTGACAGACAATGACCCATCGGCTCCGGCACTCGCGGTTCTTGCGCGCTACCTCACCAATGGCTTTCTGCACCAATCCATTCGTGAGCAAGGCGGGGCATATGGCGGCGGTGCAAGCTACAACGCGGACAGTGGCTTGTTCTATTTCTACTCATATCGCGATCCGCGCACGCTGAATACGTTCGAGGATTTTGCACGCGCCGGCGCGTGGCTGCTTGAACATCGCGACGGTAAACAGTTGGAAGAAGCCATACTCGGCGTGATCCGGGATATCGACCAACCACTGACGCCGGCCAGTGGTGCGGTCAAGGATTATTTCGGCCGCCGGCATGGACGCGATGCATCTTTTGTTGATGCGTACCGCGCACGCACTCTGCAGACGACAATGGACGATATCGTCGTCGCGACCGAACGTTTTCTACTGAAAGCGCAACCTGCCCGCGCGGTCGTCACCAACACCGCGGGCGCACATGAACTTGAGCAAGAGGGGTTTGCGGTCGAGCCACTGTGACCGCGCGGCTGTCGAATCCCGGGTTAACCGGGACGCCGGCAGAGCGGCGTCCCCGCAACCGGTTCGTTCAGCGTAGAACTTCGCGCAAGGCGGATAAACAATGCTGGACGTTCTCTTCCCGGGCTCCGTAACCGAGCATGCCGATGCGCCATACCTTGCCCGCAAGTGCACCTAACCCGGCACCGATTTCGAGGTTGTACTCGGTCAAGAGTTGTTTACGAACCGCGGCGTCATTGCAGCCATCGGGAATCAGCACCGTATTGACCTGTGGCAGCCGTGCTTCCGGTTTGACGAGCAATTCGATGCCGAGCTCGCCAAGCCCGGCTTTCAGCAGGTCGTGCATACGCTGGTGTCTCGCCCAGGCACTCTCCAGCCCCTCTTCCGCAATCATCCGCAGCGCTTCATGCAAGCCGTAAAGCGGATTGATGGGCGCGGTGTGATGGTAGGTACGTCCACCTTCACCACTCCAGTAACCCATGACGAGGTTGAGGTCCAGAAACCAGCTTTGAACAGGCGTCTTGCGAGCGTAGACATGCTCGATGGCACGCGGCGAGAAAGTGACCGGCGCGAGTCCCGGCGTGCATGACAGACACTTCTGGCTGCACGAATAGGCCGCATCGATACCCCAGGCGTCAATCAATACCGGCACACCGCCGAGCGAGGTGACGCAATCCATGATGACCAGGGCGCCGTGTTCGTGCGCAATGCCTGCCAGCGTCTGCGCGTCGCTCAATACACCGGTTGAAGTTTCCGCCTGCACGAAGGCCACGACCTTGGTTTCCGGGTGCGATTTCAGCGTTGCGCGCAGCTTGGCCGGATCGACCGCTTCACCCCAGGCATCTTCAACGATGACAGGCGTGCCACCGCACCGCTTGACGTTTTCCACCATGCGCAGGCCGAACACGCCATTGACGCAGACCACCACGGTGTCGCCCGGCTCCACCAGGTTGACGAAGCAGGCTTCCATGCCGACCGAACCCGGCGCCGAGATCGGGAAAGTGAGCGGATTGGAGGTCTGGAAAACGTAGCGGGAAAGAGTCTTGACCTGCTCCATCATCTCGACGAATGCGGGATCGAGATGGCCGATCGTCGGCCGCGCCATGGCCGCCAGGACGCGTTCCGGAACATCCGTCGGGCCAGGGCCCATCAACAGACGTTTTGGCGGGTTGAACACAGGGACCTGCGGTCCAGGCAGCGACGACGTGGGTGTATCCATGGCGAAACGACTCGGAGGTGAAATTCAAGGGGCCGGGATTATACGGGAAACCAATGTCCGCTGCTTGGCGACACCTTGAGGCGGCGCTGGAAACTTTCGTTGCGGCCGCGACCAATGTCGCGTCACGCCTTCACCGCAATGCCCGCGTAGATATAGCCGGCAATCTTCGGCGCCTTTTCCAGGTAAAAGCGCTCGAGTTGGGCGAAACGGAAGCCATTGGCCTTGATCAACGTTTCCATGTCGCGATTGAGGTGGCAGCCTGCCCCCAACACCTTCTGAATCGGCGTCGCCCGGTGCTGCCATTTAGCCACCACCGGCTCAGGGCTCAACCCGTGCTCGGCAATGAACAGGCGACCGTCGGGTTTCAGCACCCGGTTGACCTCCTGCAGCGTGCTGCCGATATCGTCGACACTGCACAAGGTGAACGTGCTGACGACACAGTCGAACCGCGCAGTACTCACCGGCAATGCACTGCAGTCGACCTGCCGGACATCCACGGGGAATTGCACCCGGCGAATCCGCTGCCGCGCCATCGGATATACGCCTGGGTTTGAATCCACAGCAGTCAACGACGTGATGGTCGGCGGATAGAACGGCAGGTTGCGGCCGGTACCGAAGCCGATTTCCAGCACGTGCCCGGTAATGGTTTCCAACAGGTTGTTGCGAACCTCGTCGATGGCCTTCAGGCCCATCGTCAGGTCAAGCAGTTTGGGAAACACCTTGGCCTGGTAAAAACCCATACCGGCTTTCATGGCGCCACTTCGCCCGGCAGCCCGGCGAGATATTGTTGCGCATCGGGATGGCCCTGATCCGCAGCCATTCGATACCAGCGATTCGCCTCTTCTTCATCACGGGCTACGCCCTCCCCGGTGCGGTAAATCTCCGCCAGCGTGAATTGCGCCGGTGCGTAGCCATTCTGGGCAGCCGCAAACAACCAGCGTTGCGCCTCCTGGTCGCTTTGGCGGACACCGCGGCCAACCCGGTAGCAGTGGCCGAGACTGTATTGGGCCGGTGCGTTGTTCTGCATGGCGGCACGGCGGTACCAGCTCGCGGCGGCGCCATCATCCTGTGCAATACCCTCACCAAAGGCGTATGCAGTGCCGAGACTGTATTGCGCCAGTGCGTGATTGCGCTCGGACGCCCGCTGGTACCACAGCGCGGCCTGCTCGGGATCGCGCTCGACCCCTTCACCAAAAGCGTAGGCGACGCCCAGGTTGTATTGGGCATCCGCGTTCCCTTGTTCGGCTGCCCGTCGATACCATTGAACGGCTTCCACGAGGTCGCGCCGGACGCCTTCACCCACGTAATACATATAGCCCAGGTGTGCCTGTGCCAACGGGTTGCCGGCTTCCGCCAGAACCTGGAACGCGTTGGCGGCGCCACGCCGATCACCAGCCTCGAGCAGGGCCACCGCGTGTTCCAGCGGTGATTCCTCCCGAATCGATTCAGCCAGACTTGCATCTACCGGGGCGGATACGTCGCCGGTGGCGGATGCGTTCGTCTCGCCGTCAATGGCCGGCAGGGGTACCAGCGGCGGATTGTCAGCAACCGCCGGTTGGTCCTCAACTTTGCTCTCCACAGCGGTTGCCGCCACGGCCCGGGCGTCGGCAGCGGGGGTATACAGCCGATCGCTGGACTCAAGCGCCCTTGCTGGCGGCGCCGAGATGGTGGCATCAGCGGTATTTTCGGCCGACCGCGGTTTGCTCACCGGTGGCCGCAAGTCGGGCATCGGCACGCCTGCCTCTCGGTATATCTGCCGCAGTTGGTTCAAGGCCTGGACATGACCTTGGCGCGCGGCATCCCGGTACAGGGTAATTGCCATGGCCTCGTCCACAGCAGTCCCCTGACCCTGTCGATACATTTCTGCCAACTGGAATTGCGCCTCGGCAATGTTATCCGCTGCCAGTAATTTCAACTGATTAAACGCAAGTGAATACTCACCCTGTTCCCGTTGACGAATGACATCATCCAACGCGGACGCCACTGCCGCGGGCTCCGGCGCAACCCGTCGATCAACAGGGGAAGGTGCGGCGGGCAGTACGGGAGGGGCAGCGGCAGCCTCGGACAGGGGGCGTTCCTCAATCGGCGCGGCGGCGGCTTCGGTCGTGGAATCATCGGCGGCGACATCGCGTTCGATCGGCGTCGGCTCGCTGACCTCGTGCGCAGCAGAATCCACCGCAGCAGGTGGCGCTTCCACAGACTCCCGGGGCGCAAACACGACGTTGATGCCGTGCTCGCGCGCCAGTGCCAGCGCGGCGGATTCATCTCTCGTGTTGGGTTCGGGCACCTGCGGGATAGCACCGGAGTCGCGACTATCCGACGCCACCGCGGCGTCCATGGTTGTCGACGATTCCGCGGCAGGCGGCAACGACGCCAATTGCTCGGCGCGCTGCATCTGTCGCATGTTTTCGATCGCCATCGTATGGCCCTGATCAGCCGCCAGGCGATACATGCGCAACGCATCCGACCTGCTCTCGTCAACGCCCTCGCCGAGCAGGTACATGTTGCCGAGATTGAATTGGGCTTCGCTGTCGCCCTGCTCCGCAGCCTGGTGGTAGTACCTGGCTGCGAGCGCGAGATCGCGTGGGACCAGGCGCCCGTCCTGGTAAAGCGCTCCCAGCCGCGTGGTGGCATTCGCATTGCCGGCCGCACTGAGTGTCTTCAAGGTTGCCAGCGCGCCGGCGACATCGCCGGAACGCAGCGAGGAATCGGCGGTTTCTACAGTCGTAGCCGCCTGCGCCTGGGCTGCCGCGGCCAGGATAAACAACAGGGAGTAACCAAAACGTCGCATGCACCACTCCTCCGACCGCATTGGTCGGTCGCGCTATTTTAGGCGGGATTTCGACATATTGGGATAGGACAACGTTCCAATCAATATATATGGTGTATTTGCGACACAAGGGCGCCCCGCTACACGATGGCTTCCAACAAACCAGCCGGTGATTTTCCAAGCGCAGGTGGTGGTGGCACTGTCATTGCGATGACATAGAACGTCCCGATACTCCAGTCCATCAAGTCAATGGACGCAAAACCTCATGCAGATTGATAACCAGCGACGACCCAAGCCATTTCTGCTGAAGGGCCAGCACGAATGGCTTCAATTGGTCGATGAAATCATCCAGTTGGAAGAGCTGATCGCCGAAACCGTATCGGTCAACGACGAAGAAGCGAGTGGCTACCTGGAACGGCTGCGGGAGTTATTGAATCTACGGCGTGTTGCGCTAAGACGCGGTATCGTCGCGGCCTAGGATTGCAGCCGCAGCCAGGGTCCACAGCCACTCCGAGCGGTAGCGGCAGGATTCGGCAGTGTTGCCCTGGAAGCGTCTGGTTCGGAGCCTGCGGCTCAATGTGCGGCTTTAAGGCGCTTTTTCTCGCCGGGGCCAAGCAGGATGATGGATTTCCCTTCAGTCACTATGATGCCCTGTTCTTCCATGTCTTTGATGACCTTGCCAACCATTTCACGTGAACAGCCCACCAGACGCGCCAGTTCCTGGCGGGTGATGCGGACCTGAATTCCCAGCGGATGGGTCGTGGCTTCGTCCTGTTCGGACAGGTCAAGCAAGGTGCGGGCAACGCGCCCGTAGACATCCATGAAGGCCAGATCGCCCAGCTTCTGATTGGTATTGCACAAACGGCGCGCCAGTTGGTTGGTCATGGAGAGCACCAGGCTGGGATACAATTCGGTCAGCCCGCGCAACTTGTGATAACTGATTTGCGCAACTTCAGCGTCCAGTCGCGCACGGACCAATGCCGTACGGCTGTGATCCTCATTGAACAGCCCGAGCTCGCCGAAGAATTCGCCTTCATTCAAATAGGCCAGGACGATTTCGTGGCCTTTTTCGTCTTCCAGCAATACCGTCACCGAACCCTTCACGATGTAGTACAGCTCACCGGCCGGATCGCCCTGGCGGATGATCGTGGCCTTCGGCGTGTACGACCGGCGATGACAGTGTGCGAGAAATTCCTGGACAGCGCGTTCAGTAGACATCAGTGCCATGACTTTCCGGCCTCCGCCGGTCAATCGAATCTCAAGTGATTGGAGTAACCCGGAGTCTATGACCCTGCTACAAGTATTAACACCTTGCACCGTACTCTGGCGTACGGTTTTGTGATCTGGTTCAACAACCCCACCGGGCTGCCCCGCACGGGCTCCACGATGTACCCGTACCGGCCGGTCGTGCCCTGGCAGGACCGGATGCAGGCTGAATTCCCGGCGTTGCCTTGACTTTCATGATTTCGCCCCTATTATGCTTAGCACTACTCGACGGAGAGTGCTAACAGCCCTCTCAATATCGCGTAAATTCAACAGGTTAACCAAATCAGGAGAGTGTCAGCAATGAAAATTCGTCCTTTGCACGATCGAGTGCTGGTCAAGCGTTGGGCCGAAGAGCGCACGTCGCCGGGCGGTATCGTGATCCCCGACTCCGCCACGGAAAAGCCGATCAAGGGCGAGGTCATCGCGGTTGGAAACGGCAAGCTGCAGGACAACGGCGAACTTCGCAAACTGGACGTGAAGGCCGGCGACAAGGTTCTGTTCGGCAAGTACTCCGGTACGGAAGTCAAAGTAGATGGTGAAGAACTGCTGGTGATGCGTGAAGACGACATCATGGCGGTCATCGAAGGTTAATCGGGTCGCACGCATAAACTGCGCTTTGGAGATTAAATAATATGGCAGCTAAAGAAGTATTGTTTTCGGATGACGCACGCCATCGCATGGCTGCGGGCGTCAATATTCTCGCCAACGCCGTCAAGCAGACGCTGGGCCCGAAAGGCCGCAACGTCGTGCTGGAAAAGAGCTTCGGCGCTCCGACCGTCACCAAGGACGGCGTTTCCGTGGCCAAGGAAATCGAACTGAAAGACAAGTTCGAAAACATGGGCGCGCAGATGGTCAAGGAAGTTGCTTCCAAGACTTCTGACGTCGCCGGCGACGGCACCACCACCGCCACCGTGCTGGCTCAGGCCATCGTCCGCGAAGGCATGAAGTCAGTGACGGCCGGCACCAACCCGATGGACATCAAGCGCGGTATCGACAAAGCCGTCGCCGCTGCGGTGGATTTCCTGAAGTCGATGGCCAAGCCCTGCACCGACAGCAAGGCCATTGCCCAGGTCGGCACCATTTCCGCCAACTCTGATTCGGAAATCGGCAAGGTCATCGCCAACGCGATGGACAAGGTCGGCAAGGAAGGCGTCATCACGGTTGAAGAAGGTTCCGGTCTGGAAACCGACCTCGAAGTGGTTGAAGGCATGCAGTTCGATCGTGGCTACCTGTCGCCGTACTTCATCAACAAGCAGGACACGATGAGCGTCGAACTCGAGAATCCGCTGGTGCTGATTCACGACAAGAAGATCTCGAACATCCGCGACATGCTGCCGATCCTCGAAGGCGTCGCCAAGCAGGGTCGTTCACTGCTGATCATCGCTGAAGACGTCGAAGGTGAAGCGCTGGCCACCCTCGTGGTCAACAACATCCGCGGTATCGTCAAGGTCGCCGCAGTCAAGGCGCCGGGCTTCGGTGATCGCCGCAAAGCGATGCTGGAAGACATCGCCATTCTGACCGCCGGCCAGGTCATTTCCGAAGAAGTCGGCCTGACGCTGGAGAAGGCTGACCTGAATGATCTCGGCAGCGCCAAGCGCGTCCAGATCACCAAGGAAAACACCACCCTCATCGACGGTGCCGGTGATCAGAAGGGCATCCAGGGTCGCGTCAAGCAGATCCAGGCCCAGATCGAGGAAACCACTTCCGATTACGATCGCGAAAAACTGCAGGAACGCGTTGCCAAGCTGGCAGGCGGTGTTGCCGTGATCAAGGTCGGTGCGGCCACCGAAATCGAAATGAAGGAAAAGAAAGCACGTGTTGAAGACGCGCTGCATTCAACCCGCGCCGCGGTTGAAGAAGGCATCGTTCCGGGCGGTGGTGTTTCACTGCTGCGTGCCCAGCAGGCTGTCGCCAAGGTCAAAGGTGAAAACCATGACCAGGACGTCGGCGTCAAGATTCTGCATCGTGCGCTGGAAGAACCGCTGCGTCAGATCGTTGCCAATGCCGGTGAAGAACCGTCGGTGGTCGTCAACGCCGTCCGTGAAGCCAAGGGCGCTCAAGGCTACAACGCCGCCACCGGTGAGTACGTTGATATGATCGAAGCCGGTATCATCGACCCGGCCAAGGTCTCTCGCACCGCGCTGCAGAACGCAGCCTCCGTTGCCAGCTTGATTCTGACCACCGAAGCAATGGTTGCGGAACTGCCGAAGGAAGATAACCATGCTCACATGCCTCCGGGCGGCGGCATGGACATGATGTAATCCGGGGCGTTTCAACGCACCAGCAAGTAGCACAGAACCCCGCCTTGAGGCGGGGTTCTTTTTTCCGCGACCGAAATGTTCCCTGGTGGCACCCGCCAATATCAGCAGTCAATTTCATGGCTGCCAATCGCTTTTTTGAATTCAACCAGTTAAGTCCGTCCGGCACACAGCTACCCGCGGTTGATCGAAAACGCTTGAAACCGTGGCCCGCAAATTGCAGAAATGTCACTGAGATGCGGCTAACTGCATTGTGAATGCTTGATCCCCGGTGAGGAGCGGACATATGACGGCTGACAACCCCGAATTGATTCTTTCCACCAACGTCAGAGAACACTTTCAACATTCAGTCACCGCGGCGATGAGTCGACAACAGGTCGCCGCCGAAGATGTGACCATCAACTACCTGGTCAACCTGTTGACCGAATTCGCCCACACCGACAGATTGTTCGAATCCACAGATGACGGAGTGGATTTGAAACCACTGGCCTTTCTTTACGGCGAAGCACTCGAGGCGGACCATCCCGAAGTCCGGAATCGCGCGCTGAAGCGACTCGGTGATATCGCACTGTTCATCGCCGGCGTATTCGCCGAATCCCTGAGTCGTAAACTGGTCGATGTCGACTACTACGTCGCCATGGGCGGAAACGCGTACAGCTATCTGTCAGATGTCATGCGCGGATCTCCCTTCGCAATTTCACGTAGCGTCGTATTCGAAGAGCTTGCGGAAAAGTTTGTCGATTTCGTCGACGTCGTTGGAGAAGCAGGTAGCGCATCACAGCCGACCTCCGCCGCCGATACGCTCAGGCTCTACGAAATCTGGCTGGCCACCGGCAGCAAACGCGCATCACGACGGCTGGCGGAACTCGGCATTCACGTCGCGCCCTTCGGTTGCAAACCGACTCGCCACTGAAACTTAACCGGTCATGATGCTGGAGGCATTACAGACGCGGTTGGAAAATCTGTACGAGTTGTCGGTACCGCAACGCGTGCAGGATTTTCTGATTACTGACGCCGCGCTGGCCCGTCACTTCGACGCGACATTGCAAGCGCGCGAGTCACTACTGATCCGGCATGCTGAAGACCGACTGGATATGGCGTTGTACGTCGATGACTCGGTGTTGGCCAGGTTCCGGAGCATCAATCCCCGTGATGCCCTGAAGCACGAAAACTTCAACGACTTCATGATTGCCCTGGAAGGCGTCAGCCATTTCCTGTATGTCGCGTGGAACGCCGGTCACGACAAATCCGTCACACCGATGGAACTGGAACTGCAGGCGGAAGTGGACAAGTTCGTGATGGCGGCGGCGATGACCGGCGCGCGGCGGGCAGATCTGCACGATGTCATGTTCGATCAGCCGGTATTCGACAGTGCGCTGACGCCGGAACTGTTGGAACGCTACCGCGACGCGAATGACTTCGCCGCCCGCTACTGTCGCCACCTGGAACGGAATTTCGATTGGCGCGCAGCCCGTGAACTGCTGGTGGAATTACGCCGTTTTTATCGCTTACCACGTTACGCGAAGCTGGACCGCATCAAGCACTGTCATTGACGTTCGCCGGCAAGGAGTATCCGCCAGAGGTCAGTCGCGGATTTTGCGCGCCAGCTCGGGCAGGCTGCCGTTGTCGCCGGCTTTCATGTAGCGACTTTCGCCACCGGTCGCGGTGACATTCTCGTAAACACCGTGATCGCGCTTGACCAGCTTGGTGAAACCGGCGTTCTTCAATTGCGAGTTGCCGACCGGCAACACCACCGCAGGCGCGGAAATCATCTTGCGGACGGGGGCTTCGAAATCGGTTTCACCCATGGGATGCTGAGCGGCGTAACAAACCTCACCCCAGGTCGCGAGCTCGACATCCATGGAATGGCGGACGGTGACCACCTGACCATTGGATTCGCAGATATAGTCGTAACTTGGCATCGTTGCTCGCGCTCGGTACTCGTCCGTTTTCGGCCAACCACGCATAAAGGTTAACATAGCCCAATCAAAACACGGCCGCCGCCCGGCGGTAGTTATCTGACGGAGCCCACCATGTTGCAAATCATTCAGCTGCCCGCCCTCGAAGACAATTACATCTACCTGCTCAACGATTCGTCCACCGGCGCAACGGCGGTCGTCGATCCGGCCGAGGCGGGCCCGGTGCTGGCGGAACTGCAACGACGGACCTGGAAGCTGACCCATATTCTGAACACACATCATCACGGCGACCATGTGGGCGCCAACCTCGAACTGAAGAAACTCACCGGCTGCACCATTGTCGGCCCGCGTGCCGACGCCGACCGCATTCCCGGCCTGGACGTCCCGGTGGGTGACGGCGATTTCTATGCCATGGGCAGCGCCAGTGCGAGGGTGTTCGACGTTCCAGGGCATACCCGCGGCCATATTGCGTATTACTTCGAAGCCGCGCAGGCATTGTTCTGCGGCGACACCTTGTTCGCCATGGGCTGTGGCCGGTTGTTCGAAGGGACTCCGGCGCAGATGTGGCACTCGTTAGGCAAGTTCGCGGCATTGCCGGGTGCGACCCGCGTGTACTGTGCGCATGAGTACACCGAGAGCAATGGCCGTTACGCGTTGCATGTCGAGCCGGATAACGTGGCGTTGACCGAGCGTATGGTGCAGGTCCGCAAACTACGCGCGGATGGCAGGCCCACCGTGCCTTCTACGATCGCCGATGAGCTTGCGACCAATCCGTTCCTGCGGCCGCACAGTGCAACCATTCAACGTTCAGTGGGTAAGTCGGGTGAAGATGCGGTCAGCGTATTTGCCGCGACCCGCGCCGGCAAGGACAGCTTCCGCGGCTGAGGTCATGTAACTGGCAACGGCGCTTGGGCATTGCGCAGTGTGCGCGCCGCTGCCAGCGCGACCAGTGCCGGCAACAGGTTCCACCATGATTCGTGCCCGAGCCATAAGGTCGCGCTGCCCGCTCCGATTGCAATCGTCAGCATCAACAGGCCGCGGACCGGATGATGCGGAATCAACGCCGTCGCCGTCACCAGCGCCAGCGCTCCCGTGACGGTGGTAACAACCACCAGGATGATCGCGACGGCACTGCCTTGCATCAGCAACGCGGGGTTGTATATCCACAGGAACGGTAACAGGTATGCAACCAGCGACAGCCGCAAAGCGGCGACGCTGGTGGTCCAGAAATCGGTTTCCGCCAGACCCGCCGCAACGTAACTCGCAACCGCCACTGGCGGGGTCAACATGCTGAGCACGCCGAAGTAAAACAGAAACATATGCACCGCGATGGGCGCCACGCCGAAATCATCAAACACCGGCGCCAGCACCACCGACAGCACGAGATACACCGCCGCCGTTGGCATCCCCATGCCAAGGATGATGGCAATCACCGAGGTAACCAACAACATCACGAACATGCCCGAGGTGTGACCGAGCTGGGCCAGTGCCAGGGTCAACTGGAACCCCGTACCAGTGCTGTTCAGTACACCGATGACGATGCCGGCGCCGCCGGCAATCAGCAGCAGTGGCAGCAGGTTCTGGCCACTACCGCAGAGCAACGCGTGCCATTGTTCGCGTGACGGCAATGCCCGTCGTTTGCCGGCAACGAAGACAAACAACACCACCGCCGTAATCAGTGCAGACAACGCCGGATCCCAGCCCAGTCCGAATAACAGGTACAGCAATAGCGCTATGGGAATCACGAACAGCCAGTTACGCACCAGCACGTCGCCGACCGGCGGTTGATCGCCTTTGCGACCGGGCGCCAGGCGCAACCGGGCGGCAAGGCCGTCGACTTCGAGAAACAGTACTAGGTAATAGACCACGGCCGGCAACAACGCGGCCAGTACCACATCGACATAATCAATCTGCAGAAATTCGGCAATCAGGAACGCGGTCGCCCCCATCACCGGCGGCGCAATCTGTCCACCGTTCGATGCAACGGCTTCGATGGCAGCGGCATAGCGCGGCGGAAACCCGGCTTTTTTCATCAGTGGGATGGTGACGATGCCGGTGCTCATGATGTTGCCGACCGTCGACCCGCTGACCATGCCGAAGCCGCTGCTGGCAATGACGGAGACCTTGGCCGGGCCACCGCGCCGATGCGCCATTCCGCTCATCGCGAGATCAGTGAAAAACCGCGTCACACCGCTGTCCTCCATCAACCGGCCCAACAGGACGAACGCCATGACCAGGGTGATGACGATATTGAGAACGGACCCGGGCACGCCTTGCGAATCCGCATACAGGTACATGACGACCTGTGGCAGCGACTGGCGCTCGGCGCCCAGCGCGCCAGGCAACAGATGCGCGACGAGCGCGTAGATGATGAATGCCCACACCAGTGTGGTGATCGAACGCCCGCAGGTTTTGCGCAGCGCTTCCAGCATCAGCAACAGCGCGATCGTTCCCGGCAACCATTTGTCCAGCGTGCGATCAGCGAACCCCTGCACCCACGGATCGTAATTCAACGCCGACCAGGTCCAGCAGGCCAGCGCGAGCACGGCCAGCAACCATTCGAGCATCCCTGCCCGTTCCCGGTAGGGCCGAGCGAGCAGTGCTGCGCCCGTGGCCAACCCGATGATCACCGGCAATAACTCCTCGCTGACCAGCGCCCAACCGAAACGCTGTGGCAGATTCAGTACCCAGAGCACGCCGAAGACGGTGATCAGTGCGGTGAATGTACTGAACAGAAGCCGGGTTAAACGATGTGCGTCACTCATCGCGCCACATCCCGACTTCTCTGTAATAGCGCATCGCTCCGGCATGATAAGGCACCGGGCTGCTGGCAGGCGCCAGCGCTTCTGCGGCGATGCCGCGCAGCGCCGGGTAGTCCTTCTGCAACGACGGCCAACGTTCATGCAGGGCGCGGGTGATGCGGTAGACGTCCTCGTCCGACTGGTCGGCGTTGGTTGTCAGGTAGACATCGTAGGCGGCGACCTTCATCGGGCCTTCGACGCCGGCAAGATTCGGCGCAGGCTTCACCGTGACGACACGAACACCGGGCAATTGCGCATTCATGAATTCATCCGTGCCCAGTTCACCCAATGGCAGTGCGCGGATACCGCCGGGAATCGATGCATGGGCACGCCGGGTGGCTGCTGTGCCCAGACCCGATATCGCAACATCAACCCGTCCTTCGATCAGGGCGTCGATGCTCGCAATGATATGCGCGACGGCCACGGGCCGGATATCGGCAGCGCTCAATCCACCCGAAGCCAGCACGGCATCGTTGATGTACTGCTGCGTCATGCTTGCGCGCAGTTGATGGACCATCGTCAGACCGCGAACATCTTCCATGCGCCGCACATCGGTGGCAGCCCGCACGAAAACCCCGTGCATCAACGGCATCACCCGCGCAACGACCCGCAGATTGCCAAACGATTCCTCGTACGGTTCGCGACCCTGGTAAGCCGCACCGATTTCCAGGACGGCATTGAGCGCCAGCGGGATCTCGTTGCGTTGAACCAGCGGCACGAAACGTGAAGGGCTGCCATACGGCCGTGGCGAAACCCGGACATCGAGTTCCTCCTGCAATACGCGGGCAATGCCGCTACCGACGGCGAAAAACAAGGTACCGGGCGGATTGGTGGCGATGGTCATCCTGGGCGGCAACGCCACGGCGGCGCCTGCCACGACCAGCAGCAAGGTCAATACAAGCGAACGGGATTTGAGCATCGCGCCAATATAGCAGTGACGCCCCCGATCAAGCCATTTGCACCGCGTTTGTTGCGGGTGGGCGCCGCGATGCGGCAAAACGCTGACACTTGATCGATGCGCCGGCCGTTCAGGCGCGATTAATTTGAGGTTCAGCGCTGATTTACAGCCCCCCGGATAACCTGCACTCGCACTGGAAAGACAGGAGACAGCCACCATGCGCACAATCAATCAAATCATTGCTGTTGCGGCCATTGCCGCCGGACTGCTTGGCGCTACGACTGCGTCCGCGCACACGCGAGTCACGGTCACCCCAAGTATCGCCATAGGCATCGGTACGCCGGCGCCCATCATCATCTCGCCGTACCACGACCGGTACGCCGCCCCGGTGTATATCAGTCCGCGAGTTTATCGTCCCTACGGTTACTACCCGGGCCATCGTTACCGGGATCACGACCGCCGGCATCGTGGCCGCGACCACCACGGCCGCCGCCATGATGATCGCCGGGATTACCGGGGTCATTGACAGGCGTTGACCAACACTGTGCCGCGACCTTTCGCGGCACAGTTACCCACAGGGCACGTGCCAGTTGGCGAGCCTTAACAGGCTCGCTAACATGGCGCCGCCATGGAACAACCGCCCAATGCCCCGAAGCTGAATCCGCCACAACTCGAAGCCGTCCGTCACATTGGCAGCCCGCTACTGGTACTGGCCGGTGCAGGCAGTGGCAAGACCCGCGTCATCACCCACAAGATCGAATACCTCATCAAGCGCCGGGGCGTGGCCGCGGATACGATTGCGGCAATCACCTTCACCAACAAGGCGGCACGCGAAATGCGGCGCCGGGTCAGCGACCTGCTCGGCTTTGGCGGCAAACGCGGCCCGCAGATTTCCACCTTTCATACGCTGGGCTTGCGCATCATCCGCGACGAGCGGGACGCCATCGGCTACCGGGGCAATGTCTCGATCTATTCAGACAGTGAAACCGAAGCGGCGCTGGCTGAAATCGCCCGCCGCGAATTCGGCACGTCGGATATCGACCTTTGGCGCATTCGTCAGCAAATCAGCAACTGGAAGTCCGACCTGTTGCTGCCGGAGCAGGTGGAGCGTGTCGCCGTTGCGGATCGTTTCGGCAAGGTCATCGCCCGCTGCTACACGCGTTACGCCGAAACACTCAAGGCACGCGGCGCATTCGACTTTGATGATCTGATCCTGGTACCCACGTTGCTGTTCCGGAACAACGCAGAGGTACTCGAACGCTGGCAGCACAAGTTGCGCTACATCATGATCGACGAATACCAGGACACCAATGGCGCCCAGTACGAACTGGCACGCCAGCTCGCCCAGGGCCATGGTGATCTGACCGCGGTCGGTGACGATGACCAGTCCATCTATACCTGGCGCGGCGCGCGACCTGAAAATCTGGTGCGCCTGCGCGAGGATTTTCCTGCGCTGAAGGTGGTGAAGCTGGAGCAGAACTATCGTTCCACAGCGACGATCCTCAAGGCCGCAAACCAGCTCATCGCCAACAATCCTCACGTATTTGAAAAAGCATTGTGGAGCCAGCTCGGCTTCGGTGATCCGCTGCGTATCATGGTCTGCAGCGACGAACTCGATGAAGCCGCGCGCGTAGCCGACAGCATCACGCATCAGTTTCTGCTTCATCGCAAACCGTATCACGCCTTCGCGATACTTTATCGCGGCAATCATCAAGCCCGTGTATTTGAGCAGGCGTTGCGCGAGCGGCGGATACCGTACCGCATTTCCGGTGGCCCATCGTTTTTCGATTTCGCCGAAATCAAGGATCTGATGGCCTACCTGCGGCTGCTGGTGAACCCCGACGACGACAACGCTTTCATGCGCATCGTCAACACGCCGCGCCGCTCGATTGGCGGGCAGACCGTGGAGAAAATGATCCAGACCGCCGCCGCGAAAGAACTCAGCCTGATGGAAATCGCGCGTGACCCTTCGCAAGGCGAAGATCTGGGACGGGCAGCCGCGAAACTCGAGGAGTTCGCTGCCTGGATTGATGGCCTGGTTCGCGATATCGATCCGGCAGACCCGGTGGCCACGGCACGCAAACTCGTGCTGGAAATCGACTATGAGGAATGGTTGCGCAACTCCAGCGAGGACGAGACTGCGGCGGCCAGGCGCCTGCAGAACGTCAACGATCTGCTCGACTGGATGACCCGCATCCATCGCGATGACCGCAGCGCAACGTTCGAGCAAATCGTCAACCAGCTGGTCATCTCGGATATCGCGGAGCGCAACAGCGACGAAGAGGAGCTCAATTGCGTGGCGCTGATGACGTTGCATGCCGCCAAGGGCCTGGAGTTTCCGCATGTGTTCATCGTCGGTATGGAAGACAACCTGCTCCCCCACCGGTCCAGCCTGGATACAGGTGATCTGACCGAAGAACGCAGGCTGGCCTATGTCGGCATCACCCGCGCCCGCGAAACACTGACATTCACCATGGCGCGCACACGGCGGCGTCACGGCAAGAATCTCACCTGCGAACCAAGCTGCTTCCTCAAGGAATTGCCGCAGGACGATCTGCGCTGGGAAGGCGATACCGACCGCAACAGCCGGACGCCGGAAACCGGCCGCAAAACACTCGCCAGCCTGAAATCCCTGTTGCAGTAATATCGTTGACGGCAACGCCGGCTTTGCCGGCTTGCGCTATCATCTGTTCCACGCAGCATTGCCCCGGGGGGAACGGCATGGCGAGTCGCAACGCGTCTGATGCGTGGTCCAGGCATTATGCTCCGGCCACCCCGCACACCATTGATGCCACCCGCTTCACCTCCATTCCGGCGTTGATAGCCGACAGCGTTCAGCGGCACCCCACGCGCACGGCGCTGTTATGCCTCGGAGCAACGCTGACCTACGCCGAGTTTGATACGCTGAGTGCCCGCTTTGCGGCCTGGCTGCAGCGCGAATGTTCGGTTCGTGCCGGCGACCGCGTCGCCATCATGCTGCCCAATCTGCTGCAATTTCCCGTGGCGTTGCTGGGCGCGATGCGCGCCGGTGCAACAGTCGTCAACATCAACCCGCTGTATACAGCGCACGAGTTGACTGCACTGCTGGAGGACGCCGAATGCAGCGTGATTGTGGTGATGGAAAATTTCGCCGACAAAGTCGCTGCGTTGCCAGCAAGGTTGCGGCCGCAGGTCATTGTCACAGGGCCCGGCGATCTCCACGATGCCGTGCGGCGTGTGTTGTTGAATGGCGCCAATCATTGGTTGCGAGGCGGCCGTCGGGCAGTGCGTCAATTGCAGGCGCCCGGTCATCGATTCAGAACATGTATTACGCGGTACACCGCTGACGACCTCGATGAGGTCGCGCCCGTTGCCAGCGATATCGCGCTGCTTCAGTACACCGGCGGCACCACCGGCACGCCCAAGGGGGTGATGCTCAGCCACGGCAACATCGTGGCCAACACCTTGCAGTGTGGCGCGTGGTTCGCCGGATTCGTACAGGACGAAGGCGAAGTCATGCTGACACCGCTGCCGCTCTACCATATCTATGCATTGACGGCGAGCCTGCTGGTATTTCTACGGTTGGGCGGCACCTGTCACCTGGTGCCTGATCCGCGCGACATCGCGCATGTGGTCCACGCCATGCAAAATCCCCCATGCACGGCGATGACAGGTGTGAACACCTTGTTCCGCAATCTGCTGCAGCACCCGGCATTCACAAGTGCATCTTTTGACGCCTTGAAACTGACCAGCGCAGGCGGCATGGCCATCGCGGCCGACGTCGCCCGTGCCTGGCAGGACGCTACCGGCTGTCTGATTCTCGAAGGCTACGGTCTGACCGAAGCATCGCCGGTGGTGACCTGCAACCCGGTGACGCTGCATGAATTCAACGGCAGCATCGGTCTGCCCCTGCCTTCGACAACCTGCAGTATCCGCGACGGCGATGGCGAGGAACTCCCCGATGGCGCGCCCGGAGAACTCTGGGTGCAAGGGCCACAGGTCATGCAGGGCTACTGGCGACGCCCCGAACTGACCGCAGCCACACTGGATGCTCAGGGATGGCTGCATACCGGCGATATCGCGACCAGGGATACCGAAGGGTTTTTGCGAATCGTGGATCGCAAGAAGGACATGATCATCGTTTCCGGTTTCAATGTTTACCCGGCTGAAGTGGAACAGGCGCTCGCCGCCATCGAAGGCGTGCTCGAGGTTGCGGTTATCGGCGTTCCGGATGATGAACGCGGTGAAAGTATTGTCGCTTTTGTGGTGCGCGCAGATTCCGCTCTGACCGCCGATCAACTCATCGCGGCGGCGAAGCAACGCCTGGCGTCATACAAACGCCCACAGGAAATCGTGTTTGTTGAAAGTCTGCCAAAATCCCAGATTGGCAAAATTGTGAAGCGCGACCTTCGCTCACGCCTGAATCGAGAGAATGTCTGAAGTCGCCACTTCGTCCACGGCGCCTGGCCGGGCATCGTCGTCGTCCGTGTGCCCGGTGTGCTCATTCATCAGCCACGCCTTGAGATCCGGCATTGGCGCAGATACGCCGGCGCCGATGTGCCTGAAATCGTAAACGGCAGGGTCCGCCAGATGCGAGGGCACCACGTTCTGCAGCGCGCGGAACACGTTCTCGACCCGGCCCGGTGTCTGCCGTTCCCACTCCTTCAGCATCAGTTTCATCTGCTTGCGCTGCAGGTTTTCCTGGCTGCCGCACAGGTTGCAGGGAATGATGGGGAAATCGCGTGCGGCGGCATATTTCTCGATGTCCTTCTCGCTGCAATAGGCCAGCGGGCGGATGACGATGTTGCGGCCGTCATCGGATTGCAGCTTCGGCGGCATGGCCTTCAGCTTGCTGCCGAAGAACATGTTCAGAAACAGGGTTTCGACGATATCGTCGCGATGGTGTCCCAGCGCGATTTTATTGAGCCCGTGTTCATGCGCAAAGTTGTACAGAACACCGCGGCGCAGGCGCGAGCACAGTCCACACATGGTTTTCGTTTCCGGCACCACCCGTTTGACGACACTGTAGGTATCGCGCTCAATGATGTGAAACGGCACGCCGAGTGAGGCCAGATAGGCAGGCAGGATTTCCGCCGGGAAACCGGGCTGCTTCTGGTCGAGATTCACTGCCAGGATCTCAAAGCGCACGGGGGCCTTGCGTTGCAGGGATAGCAGGACATCCAGCAGCGTGAACGAATCCTTGCCGCCGGAAAGGCAGACCATGATGCGGTCACCTTCCTCGATCATGTTGAAATCGGCGATAGCCTTGCCGACGTTACGCCGCAGCCGTTGCTGAATGCGCCCGGCCTCCACCTGGTTCTTGCGTGAATCTGACATCTGTTCTACTGACCTGGCCCGCGAGCCTGCCTCCACTTATCGAAATATCACTGCCCTGAAAAGAGAAAGCCCCGCATCCGGGGCTTTCGATAATACCGTTTATCAGCTTCCTGCTCAGGCCGACTTGGTCACGGCTTTCGCGGTCAGTCCTTTTGGTCCGCGTTCCACTTCGTAATTCACCTGCTCGCCTTCGGCAAGTGTTCTGAATCCGTCCCCCTGAATCGCAGAGAAATGTACAAATACATCTTCACTTCCATCCTGCGGAACGATGAATCCAAATCCCTTGGCATCGTTGAACCACTTCACTGTACCTGTTGCCATAAAACACTTGCTCCCCAATTTGTAAGGCTTGAATTTTTTTCAGCACGACACTGCGTTTGGCGCCGTACAGGCTGCAAAATATAGAACATGCGCCAATTCAGTGCCACTAGCCAATGATTGATTCTAATTCTCATTTGCCAACTCAACGGTTCAGGCCCTACCCGATTGCATCTCTGCGCGGTCTTCGCTGCGCGCGGTGCCTACCCCGGATAGCGGGGTTATGTCACCATGCCGGCCGTGCGGCTACACACGAAGAAATTGATTGGCGCGCGAGGAAATGATTGATTCAACAGGCCGTTCCAAGCCAGACACCACTGCCTGGCACGCCCTGGAAACCGCTGATGCAGCCGACAGGTTGCACGTAGATCCGGGCCTTGGCTTAACCGATGATGACGCCAAGGAACGCCTGTCCGGCTGCGGACAGAACCTGCTGGACGAATCCCCGCCACGGTCGCCACTGCTGCTGTTTCTGGACCAATTCCACGATTTCATGATTCTCATCCTGCTGTTGGCTGCTGGCATCGCCGGCACCGTGGGTGAGTTGATAGACACCGCTGCCATCCTCGTAATCGTGTTGCTCAATGCCATGGTTGGCGCGGTCCAAAGCTACCGGGCGCAACGGGCAATCCACGCTCTGAAAGCCCTCGCGGTACCCAACGCCCTGGTCCTTCGCGATGGCGTGCGTCAGCTCATCGCTGCAGCCGACCTCGTCCCTGGCGACATCGTATTGCTTGAGGCCGGTTCATTTGTGCCCGCTGACATCCGCCTGCTGGAATCTGCAGAGTTGCATGCCGACGAATCGACGTTGACCGGCGAGTCCGTTCATACAGCGAAGTCGACCACTGTGGTCGCCGCAGACGCCGGCGTTGCCGATCGAAGCGATATGGTTTTCAGCAGTACGTTCATCACCCGCGGGCGTGGCAGCGGTATTGCTGTCGCGACCGGCATGCGAACCGAGATCGGTGGCATCGCACGGCTGTTGCAGGACTCTGTAACGGTACAGACGCCGATTCAACGCAGTCTGACCGGACTCGGCAAGCAGCTGGCGATCGCCATCCTGCTCATCTGCGGCGTCGTATTCGGACTTGGCCTTACACGCGGCGAGCCGGCGATGTTGATGTTCCTCACCGCTGTCAGCCTCGCTGTCGCGGCGATTCCCGAAGCGCTGCCTGCCTTGGTCTCCATCACGCTGGCCATCGGTGCCCGGGAAATGGCGCGCCGAAACGCACTGGTAAAGCGACTGCCGGCGGTTGAGGCACTGGGCTCGGTCACCGTCATCTGCTCTGACAAGACCGGGACCTTGACCGAGAACCGGATGCAGGCCGATATCTGCGTACTGGCTTCGCAGACGCTCACCTTGCCCGTCGTACAGGGCTCACGCAGCGATGAGTTCGATGTGTTGTTGCTGTGTGCCGCGCTCAACAACGACGTCACTGATGGCGCTGATGGCCAACCGCTGGGGGATCCCACCGAAATTGCCTTGCACGAACTGGCCCGCACTGCCGGGCTTGATAGCGCTGCCCTGAACAAAACCTGGCCGCGGATCGCCGAGTTATCGTTTGACAGTTCACGCAAGCGGATGACGACGTTACACCGGCATCAGGACCGCTTGTTTGCCTTTACCAAAGGCGCACCTGAAACGGTGTTGAGCTTGTGCACGGAAGTTCTGCATGGCGCTACGACAACCCCGATCGATCTCGACGCGTGGCGACAGCAGGCGGATGACCTGGCCGCTCAGGGTTATCGCGTGTTGGCGTTCGCATGCCGTCGCGATGCGGTACGCAACGATGATGGTGGTATCGATGAAGCAGCAATGACGCTGCTGGGCCTGGCAGGACTGCTGGATCCGCCACGAGCGTCGGCCCGTTCGTCTATCGAGGAGTGTCGTCACGCAGGCATCCGGCCCATCATGATCACCGGCGACCATCCGGGGACCGCGGCCGCCATCGCGCGTCGCCTGGGTTTGATGAACGAACACAAGCGGGTGGTCACCGGTCGCGAACTCTCCGCGATGACGCCGGCGGAATTCGACGCCACTATCGCCAGCGTGAATGTATTCGCGCGCGTCGAGCCGGAACAGAAACTGGCCATCGTCGCCGCGCTGCAGGCCAAAGGGGAAATCGTGGCGATGACCGGCGACGGCGTCAACGATGCCCCCGCATTACGCAATGCCGACATCGGTGTCGCAATGGGACGCAAAGGAACCGATGTCGCGCGCGAAGCCGCCGACATGGTGCTGTTGGACGACGACTTTTCTTCCATCGTCAGCGCCGTCCGTCACGGTCGGCGCATATTCGCCAACATCCGCAAGTTCGTCCGTTACACGCTGACCACGAATTCGAGCGAGATATGGGTGTTGCTGGTGGCGCCATTCCTTGGTCTGCCATTGCCGCTGTTGCCGATTCAGATCCTGTGGGTGAACCTCGTCACCGATGGACTTCCCGGACTGGCATTCGCCAGTGAACCGGAGGAGGCGGACATCATGCGCCGCCGGCCGCAGATGCACAGCAGCCGCATTCTTGGCAACGGCTTGTGGCAATACGCAATCGTGGTGGGCGTACTGATCGCAGCTGCCACACTCGGACTTCAGTCATGGGCGACGACCGCAGGCATACCGCATTGGCAGACGATGACATTCACAGTACTGGTGCTTGCTCAATTGGTGAATGCACTGTCAATCCGCTCTGAGCAGCGTTCGCTCTTCACAATGAATCCATTGAGCAACAAGCCGATGGTGCTGGCGCTCGTCACAACGGTCGCCCTGCATCTGCTGGTCATTTATCTGCCGTGGTGTAATGGCATCTTCAAGACCCAGCCGCTGACGCTGCGGGAACTGGCCTTGTGCGGAGTGCTCGCACTTGCGGTACTGTTGGTTGTCGAGGCCGGCAAAGGCTTCGAATGGCTGCTGCGCCGACGCCCTGTTCAACCACATCGATCCTGAGATTCATGATGGCGACGAAGTTCATTATTCGCGGCGAATTCATCCAGCTCGATCAATTGCTCAAGGCGGAAGGTCTGGTTGAATCCGGTGGCCAGGCCCATGCGGCGATTGCCGCCGGTGAGGTCCGCGTGGACGGTACGGTCGAAACGCGCAAACGTGCCAAGCTGAGGCCGGGCCAGAAGGTCGTCTTCGGAGGTGAAACCATAGTGCTGGAGTGAAGCGTGCAAACTCATTCACGCAATGAATGTGCTAGCCTTTGTCCGTAAACACAAATCCAGCGGCGTGGAATTCAACCTCATGAGTAACACCAGGTTCGATATTGTCTTTACCGGTGAAATCAGCGCCGGCGTCCCTGCCGACACGGTGAAGGCCAACCTTGCGCGATTGTTCAATGCCAATGCCGAACGCATCGCCCAGATGTTCACTGGCAATGAAGTGACGATAAAGAAGGGCGTCGACGAAAACACGGCAAAGGCCTACCTCGCCGCGCTGCAAAAAGCCGGCGCGGTTGCGTTGATTCGGCCGCAATCAACACCGGCGCCGGCCACTTCGGCGGCACCCACTGCCGCGGCACCAACGGCACCGGCGCAAGAGCCTACGGCGCAGACCACATCCAGCAGCGACGCGGGACGGACGGCTCAGCCTCCGCAACCCATCAGCGCGACGTTGGCGGAACCGGGCGTCATTCTGGTGGAGCCTGTGACCCAGACAAAACCGGAGTTCGCAACAGATCATCTTTCGCTTGCCGAACCCGGCGTTACGCTGGTCGAGCCTGCCACGGTGGCAGCACCGGAATACGATCTCGGTGCGTTGACGCTGGCCGAACCAGGCGTGACCCTCGTCGAGCCACGGCCGGTGCCGCCAGCCCGCATCGATATCAGCGCTCTGTCGCTGACGGATAACGACACCTGAGCACCCCTGACATCGGCCCCCTGCGGCGTGCGGCGACGGCTACGTGTCTTGTGCTGTGTTTGACTGCGGCACTGTCTACGTCAGCAACGGAGGCCACCGCAACATTCGAAGGGCGCGTGGCGAGAATCTACGATGGCGACACGCTGGATGTGGTCACGGCGCCAGGGACAGTGCGCGTACGCCTGTTCGGCATCGATGCACCGGAACATGATCAGCGGCACGGTAACCTCGCCCGTGACGGGTTACGCAGCCTGCTGCGCAATTCACAAGTAACGATGCAACTCTTGAATACCGATCGCTACCAGCGCCAGGTCGCCATCGTTACGGGCGCGCCAGGCAATATCAATGAGGCAATGCTGGAACGCGGCCTCGCCTGGGCGTACCGCTATTACCTGCCCGAACATCCGGACGCCGCCCGCTACTGTGAACTGGAAAACCGCGCACGCACTGCCAGGCGGGGACTCTGGCGCGATCGAAAGGCCACTGCGCCGTGGCTGCATCGCAATCGGGGCGAGCCGGCGCTGGGAGATACGCCGTCCCTGCAGGAATGTCTGGCAGCAGTTCGCCGGGTCGCGCAAAGCGCAAACACATCGCCGCCGTCGAAGACTTGCACAATCAAAGGCAACATCAATCGCGCCGGAGAAAAAATATTTCATCTTCCCGGCAGTACGGCCTACGCCCGTACCCGCATCAATACCGCCGCCGGCGAACGTTGGTTCTGTAGTGAAAAGGAAGCGGCAGCGGCCGGCTGGCGCGCCGCGCGCGACCGCTGAGGCCCGCACGGCGCGCCGGATTTCCGGGTATCAGTTTCCGCCCTGCGGCA